>CAWGCC010000013.1:0-306740 GCA_963820965.1 uncultured beta proteobacterium
AGCGCGCCGTAGGTGACGTCGGGACGCTTGAGCAGATCGATGAGCGTGTGATCGCGCTCGAGCGGCTTGCCGAGCGCGCGCGCTGCGTCTTCCGGCGGCAGCACGCGCGGATTGACCCACGTGGACTTCAACCGCTCGGTCTCGCGCGCGATCGCGTCGCGCTTCCGCGCGAACGCATCCCAGCGCGCGTCGTCGACCAGGCCGAGCTTGCGGCCGGTCTCGGTGAGGCGCAGGTCGGCGTTGTCCTCGCGCAGCAGCAGCCGGTACTCGGCGCGGCTGGTGAACATCCGGTAGGGCTCGGTGACGCCCGCGCGTGACGAGGTCGTCGACCAGCACGCCGAGGTAGGCCTCGTCGCGGCGCGGGCACCAGGGCGTCTTGCCGCGCGACAAGCAGCGCGGCATTGAGCCCGGCGAGCAGGCCCTGTGCGGCGGCTTCCTCGTAGCCGGTGGTGCCGTTGATCTGGCCGGCGAAGAACAAGCCCGGCGATCGCCTTCGTCTCCAGCGACGACTTGAGGCCGCGCGGATCGAAGTAGTCGTACTCGATCGCGTACCCGGGACGCAGGATGTGCGCGTTCTCGAGCCCGCTGATCGAGCGGACCAGCTCGAGCTGCACGTCGAACGGCAGGCTGGTCGAAATGCCGTTCGGATAGATCTCGCTGGTCGTCAGCCCTTCGGGCTCGAGGAAGATCTGATGGCTCGTTCTTCGCCGGCGAAGCGATGGATCTTGTCCTCGATCGACGGGCAGTAGCGCGGGCCCGACCCCCTCGATCACGCCGGTGTACATCGGCGAGCGGTCGAGGCCGCCGCGGATGATCTCGTGGGTGCGCTCGTTCGTGTGCGTGATCCAGCACGGCAGCTGCCGCGGGTGCATGTCGCGCCGGCCGATGAACGAGAACACCGGCTCGGGTCGATCGCCCGGTTGCACCTCCATGACCGAGAAATCGATGGTCTTGCCGTCCAGGCGCGGCGGCGTGCCGGTCTTCAAGCGTCCAACCGGCAGCTTCAGCTCGCGCAGCCGCGCCGCGAGGCTGATCGGACGCGGGATCGCCGGCGCGGCCGGCCTGATAGTTCTGCAAGCCGACGTGAATCAGCCCCGACAGGAAGGTCCCGGTCGTCAGAACGACCGTCGTCGCCGTCGAAGCGGATCCCGAGCTGGGTCACGACCCCGACGACGCGGTCGCCCTCGAGGATCGAGATCGTCGACTGCCTGCTGGAAAAGCGTCAGATTCGGCTGGTTCTCCAGTCGGCGTGCGGATCGCCTGCTTGTAGAGCAGCCGATCGGCCTGGGCCCGGGTTGCGCGGACGGCCGCCCCCTTGCTCGAGTTCAGCGTCCGGAACTGGATCCCGGCTTCGTCGGTGGCGAGCGCCATCGCGCCGCCAAGCGCGTCGACTTCCTTCACCAGGTGGCCCTTGCCGATCCCGCCGATCGACGGGTTGCAGGACATCTGCCCGAGCGTCTCGATGCTGTGGGTCAGCAGGAGCGTGCGGCACCCCATCCGGGCGGCGGCGAGCGCGGCCTCGGTCCCGGCGTGGCCGCCGCCGACGACGATCACTTCGAACTGGGCGGGAGAATTCATGGCGCTCAGGGCGCGAATGATACGTGAATGTTCCACGTGGAACCAAATGACCTCGATTGTTCCACGTGGAACAAGCCGAGAGATCGGGCGTTAAGCGACTGAATCAACTGATGCATCCCGCCCGCCCTGTATGAACCAGATAAGTGCGGCGAGCAATCCCGCAGGGATGAAAACCCAGTTCTGGGATGGGCGCTGCCGGTTCGGCAACTCGATCGCGAGAATCTTGTAGCCCTGCTCGATGCCGAGCTTCTTCGCCCGGCTCCCGAACTTCACGTTCGAGATTTGCAGCTCGTCCTCCGCGCCAACGATCGTCACGCCAGCATTGCGGATGCGCTCGCGCCCATCTGCGCCCTCACCCATGGGCAGCGCCACCGTCTTGGCGATGTCATCGCCTTCGACGCTCGTACCCTGGATTCTCATCACCAGCCACTCATCCTTCTCGAGCCCGTCGGCAGCTTTGTAGATTTCGCTCGGCGACGCAGTAGTGTACTTAGGATAGAACTGATCGATCACCCAGTCCGGTCGGAAGAACAGGAACGTCGCAACGAGCAGCAGACCGATCTCCCACCATCTGCACCCCGCTCGGAAGTAACCCATCGTCGCGGCGGCGAAAAGCAGCGACGCGATCGTGGCGGCAAAGCATACGACGACCACCTCCCACCAGCTGCCGACACCGATGAAGAGAATCTGCGGGTTGAAGATGAACACGAACGGCAGCAGCGCGGTGCGCATGCTGTACCACGTCGCCTGCAGCCCGGTTTGGTTGGGGTCGTCACCTGAAATCGCCGCCGCGGCGTACGAGGCGAGGCCCACCGGCGGCGTCACGTCGGCCATGATGCCAAAGTAGAAGACGAAGAGGTGCACGCCGATCAGCGGGATCACGAGATCGCCGCGCGCACCGAGCTCAACGATCACTGGCGCCATCAGCGTCGCGACCAGGATGTAGTTCGCGGTCGTGGGAACGCCGGCGCCAAGCAGCAGGCAGATCATCGCTGTCAGCACGAGCATAGCCAACACGTTCCCGGCCGAGATGTACTCGACGAAGTCGGTCATCATCAGCCCCATCCCGGTCAGCGTGACAGCGCCGACGATCAGACCCGCGCTTGCGCAGGCGACCGCGATGCCGATCATGTTGCGGGCGCCCAGGACGAGGCCTTTCCAGAGGTCAGTGAAGCCCTTGCGCCACGCGGCGCCGATCGCGCCCTTGCGGCGGAACGCTGCGAGCAACGCCGGCGTCGCCACGACCATCGCCATCGAAGTGGCGGTCGCCCAGAACGCCGAGGTCGCCGGCGACAGCTCCTCGACCATGAGACACCAGAGCAGCACGACGATCGGAACGAAGAAATGCAGTCCGGCGCGAGTCGTCGGCCATGGCTCGGGCAAGCGCACGACCGGCGCGTTCGGATCGTCCCGAGGTAGGTCCGGGAAGCGCGCCGAGAAGACGATCAACCCGACGTAAGCGACCACTGTCACGACGGCTAGCGCCCATGCGGCGATATCGCCGAACACCCAACGAACGAACGTGATCACGTAGTAGATCGCCGCACACGCGGCGAGCGTTCCGGAGATCCCCAACGCCCAGCCGATCGCGCGCGCGCAGAAGCTACGCTGACGCGTGTCCGCGGATCGGCTTGAGGTCGTACTTCAGCGCCTCGAGGTGCACGATGTAGAAAAGCGCGATGTACGAAATGACCGCTGGCAGCGCGGCGTGCTTGATGATCTCGGTGTAGGGGATGCCGACGTACTCGACCATCAGGAACGCCGCCGCGCCCATCACCGGCGGCATGATCTGGCCGTTGATCGACGACGCCGCTTCGATCGCGCCGGCCTTCACACCCGAATAGCCGGTGCGCTTCATGAGCGGGATGGTGAAGATCCCGCCCGAAACGACGTTCGAGACCGACGAACCCGAGACCAGGCCATTCAGGGCCGAAGAGACGACCGCCACTTTCGCCGGACCGCCGCGCAGGTGGCCGAGCAGCGCGAAGGAGATCTGCATCATGTAGTTCCCGGCGCCGGCGAGGTCGAGCAGCGTCCCGAACAGCACGAACAGGAAGATGAACTGCACCGACACGCCGAGCGCCACGCCGTACACGCCCTCGGTCGTGAGCCACATGTGCGACACGAACCGCTGCAGGGACGCCCCCTTGTGCTGGATCACTTCGGGCATGAACGGCCCGCGCGAAGACGAAGAGAATGAAGAAGCCGGTCGTCACCAGCATCCCCATGCCCATCGCGCGGCGCGTCGCCTCGAGCATGATCGCGACGCCGACCAGGCCGACCGCCATATCGAACCGCGTCGGCTGTCCCGGCCGGGTGGCGAGTTCGCTCGTAGAAGAGGAAGAGATAGGCGGCGCAGAACGCGCCGATCAGCGCGAGCACCCAGTCGAGTCCAGGGGACGATCTGGCGCGACGACGACTTGAAGGCCGGGAATGCGGCGAACGCGAGGAACACCGCGAACGCGAGATGAATGGCGCGCGCCTCGGTGTCATTGAAGATCCCGAAGCCGACGACGAACGGCCAACGGCGACGCGTACCAGACCTGGAAGACCGACCAAGCGGCGGCGACGAGCGCGAAGACAGGCGCCGACCTTCCCCGCCGGCTCGCGGCCGCCCAGGTCCGCTTCCTTGACGAGCTGCTCGAGGTCGGGGCTAGGCCCCGCCGCGGTCGCTGCCATCGCTCCCTCCGTACGGACTGCGCGCCCCGCTTGAGCACCGGTTGGCCCTGCCCCAGAGCCGACCCCGCCCTCAGGGGACAAACTGAAAGGGGCGCGAACCTGCGCCCCTTTGGGTCCGTAGCGTTAGCGTGCGCTTACTTTAACCAGCCCTTCTCCTTGTAGTATTTGACCGCGCCGTCGTGGAGCGGTGCCGGACAGCCCGTCCTTGATCATGTTCTCGGACTTCAGGTTGCGCGAGCGCGGGATGCAGCTTCTTGAACTCGTCGAAGTTGTCGAACACCGCCTTGACGACCGCATAGATCTGCTCCGGCGGCACTCTTGCTCGACGAAACGAACGTCGCGAGCACGCCGTAGGTCTTCGTCTCCTGCGGATTGTTCGGGTACAAGCCCGCCGGGGATGCTCGCGGAGGCGTAGTACGGCTTCTCCTTCACCAGCTTGTCGACGGCCGGCCCGGTCAGCGAGACCAGCTTCGCGCCGCACGTCGTCGTCGGGTCCTGGATGTTCGCCGACGGGTGCCCGACGCCGTAGAAGAAGCCGTCGATCTTGCCGTCGCACAGCGCCGGGCCATGCTCGTCGGCTTTGAGCTCGGACGCGAGCGCGAAGTCTGACATCTTCCAGCTCATGGCGGCGAGCAACTCCTCCATCGAAGCTCGCGTGCCAGAGCCCGGGTTACCGACGTTGAAGCGCTTGCCCTTGAAGTCGGTGAAGCCCTTGATGTTCGCCTCTTTGCGGGACAGCACGGTGAACGGCTCGGGGTGGAGCGAGAAGACCGCGCGCAAATCGCCGTACGCGCCCGCGTCCTTGAACTTCCCGAGACCCTTCACGGCGTTGAACTGCACGTCGGACTGGGCAACGCCCATGTCGAGCTCGCCGGCCTTGATGGTGTTGATGTTGAACACCGAGCCGCCGGTCGACTCGACCGAGCAGCGGATGTTGTGCACCTTGCGGTCCTTGTTCACGAGCCGGCAGATCGCGCCGCCCGCCGCGTAGTAGACGCCGGTGACGCCGCCGGTGCCGATGGTGATGTACTTCTGCTGCGCCTGGGCGACGCCGGCCGGCAGCGTGAATGCGGCGCCTAGCGCTGCGGCGATCAGAGCTTGCGTACGCATGCGGTCTCCTCGTCTCTGGTGAGTTGCCCGCCTAGTCTATCGGCTCCGGGGTAGGAAGGGGCCGGCTCGCCTCGAGCGCGACGTCGATGGCTCGTCCGAGCTTGTCGACCAGCTCGTCGAGATGGGCCTCGGTAACGATGAATGGTGGAGCGACGAGCACGTGGTCCCCGCGGACACCGTCGATCGTTCCGCCCATCGGATAGCAGAGGAGTCCGTCGTCCATGGCTCGCTGCTTCACTTTCGCGTTCAGTCGCTGGCCGGGGTCGAAGGGCGCTTTCGTGGCCCGGTCGGCGACGAGCTCGAGGCCCCAGAAGAGTCCCCTCCCCCGGATATCGCCGACGTGCGGGTGATCACCGAACCGGGCCCGCAGGCGAGTTTCCAGCGCGCGCCCAAGTCGTTGGACCTGCGGCATCAGGTTGCGCTCGCGGAACGCGCTCTGCACTGCTAGCGCGGCTGCGCAGGCGACCGGATGGCCAAGATAGGTATGACCGTGCTGGAAGAAGCCCGAGCCGTTCACCACCGCCTCGTATACCTTGCCGCTGGTGAGCAGCGCACCAATCGGCTGATAGCCGGCGCCGAGCCCTTTGGCAATCGCGAGAAGATCCGGTGCGATGCCTTCCTGTTCGCAGGCGTAGAGCGTTCCGGTGCGGCCCATGCCGCACATCACCTCGTCCAGGATGAGCAGGATGCCGTGGCGGTCGCACACCTCGCGGATCCCGCGGAAGTAGCCCGGCACCGGCGGGACGGCACCGAGCGTCGCGCCGACCACGGTCTCCGCGATAAAAGCGATCACGTTCCGCGGCCCCAGGCGGGCGATTTCCGCCTCTAGCTCGGCGACGAGACGCCTCCCGTACGCGTCGTGGCTCTCGCCGGGCTGCTTGCCGCGATAGGCGTAACAAGGCGACACATGCGACACGTCCACCAGCAGCGGTTCGAACTGCTTGCGGCGCCAGATGTTTCCGCCCGCCGACAGCGCGCCGAGCGTGTTGCCGTGATAGCTCTGGAGCCGCGCGATCACGTGCCGGCGCTCGGGCTCGCCGATCTCGACGAAATATTGCCGCGCGAGCTTGAGCGCCGCCTCCATTGCTTCGGACCCGCCGCTCACGAAGTACACGCGCGCCATCCCCGACGGCGCGTGCGTGATCAGCTCGGTGGCGAGCGCCTCCATCGGCTCGTTGGTGAAAAACGAGGAATGCGCGAATGCGAGCCGGTCGGCCTGCGCCTTGATTGCGGCGCGCACGGCCGGATCGCTGTGGCCGAGACAGGAGACTGCCGCGCCGCCGGAGCCGTCGAGGTAGCGTTTGCCGCTCGAGTCGATTACATAGGGCCCCTCCCCGCCGACGGCGGTAGGGTATTGGTGCTTCGGATTGCGGTGAAAGACGTGCGTCATCGCGCGAGCCGGCCGGGGAGGGGAGCAACATTCTAGACCCGCCCAAAAAAGCAAACGGCCGCGCAAGCGGCCGTCGTCGCGCTCGCTGGAGCCCTCTAACGCATCGCCTTGCCAATCGCCTCGCGTTGCGTCGCGAGCCGACGCGGGAGGCGGTCGCGCATGGTCGCGAACAACTGGTCGTGGCTCGCCAGCTCGTCGCGCCACTCTTCCGGCCGGATGGAGGTGACGGTCGCGAACTGTTCGCGCGAGAACCGTTCGAGTCCGGACCATTCGAGATCCTCGTACGCCGGCACGCGCCCGATCGGCGTCTCGACGCCTTTCGCCCGGCCTTGGCAGCGGTCAACGATCCACTTGAGGACGCGCATGTTCTCCCCGAAGCCGGGCCACACGAACTTACCGTTCGCGTCGGTCCGGAACCAGTTGACGAGGAACATGCGGGGCGGGTGCGGGAGCTGGGCGCCGACCTTCAGCCAGTGGCCGAAATAGTCGGCCATGTTGTAGCCGACGAACGGGATCATCGCCATCGGGTCGCGGCGCACGACGCCGACCTTCCCGGTCGCGGCTGCCGTTGTTTCCGAACCCATCGTCGCACCGAGGTAGACGCCGGCCTCCCAATCGGACGCCTCGACGACGAGCGGCACCGTGCTCGAGCGCCGGCCGCCGAAAATCATCGCGGTGATCGGCACGCCGTTCGGGTTCTCCCATTCCGGATCGATCGATGGCACACGCGTTGCGGCTACCGTGAAGCGTGCGTTCGGGTGCGCGGCCTTGCGGCCGCAGCCCGCCGTCCACGCCTGTCCCTGCCAGTCGGTGAGCTGCGCGGGCGCCGTCTCGGTCATGCCTTCCCACCACACGTCGCCCTCCGGTGTGAGCGCGACGTTGGTGAAAATCGTGTCCGCGCCTATGGCCGCCATGCAGTTCGGATTGGTCTTCACCGAGGTGCCCGGGGCGACGCCGAACAGCCCCGCTTCGGGGTTGATCGCATACAGCCGGCCGTCCTTCCCCGGCTTGATCCAGGCGATGTCCTCGCCGATCGTCGTGACCTTCCAGCCCTTGAACGCCGCCGGCGGCACGAGCATCGCGAAGTTCGTCTTGCCGCAGGCGCTCGGGAACGCGGCGCTCACGTAGCTCTTCGCGCCCGTAGGCGAAGTCAGACCGAGGATCAGCATGTGCTCGGCGAGCCAGCCTTCGTCGCGGCCCATCACCGAGGCTATCCGGAGGCTGAAGCATTTCTTGCCGAGCAGCGCGTTGCCGCCGTAACCGGAGCCGAACGACCAGATCTCGCGCGTCTCCGGGAAATGCACGATGTACTTGTGGTCCTTGTTGCACGGCCAGGCCACGTCCTTCTGGCCCGACGCCAGCGGCGCGCCGACCGAGTGGACGCAAGGCACGAAGTCGCCGTCGGTGGCGAGCAGGTCCCACACCTTCGCCGTCATGCGCGTCATGATGCGCATGCTGACGACGACGTACGGGGAATCGGTGAGCTCGATACCGATCTGCGAGATGTGCGAGCCGAGCGGCCCCATCGAGAACGGCACGACGTACAGCGTGCGTCCGCGCATGCAGCCGTCGAAGAGGCGGCCAAGCGTCGCACGCATCTCCGCCGGATCGATCCAGTTGTTGGTGGGGCCGGCGTCGTCCTTCGTGCGCGAGCAGATGAACGTCCGGTCTTCCATCCGCGCGACGTCGGTCGGGTCCGAGCGCGCCAGGAAGCTCCCCGGACGCAGCTCGGGGTCTAGCCTGATCAGCGTCCCGGAACGAACCATCTCCTCGCACAGGCGGTCGTACTCGGCCTGCGAACCGTCGCACCAGTGGACATGGTCGGGCTTCGTGAGCGCCGCGATCCTGGCGACCCATTCGATCGCGCGCGCATGGCGCACGCAGTCGGGCGCCGCGGCGCGCGGGTGATAGGGCTGGTTCATCTCGGGCAGGGCCTTTTGTGTCGGCGTATCGGAAGGCGGGGCGGCGCCGGATGCTGATGGCGGGCGGTGGCGGGGGACTTTAGCAGAAAGCGATTCGTCGCGGGCTGCGACGCCACAATCTTTGACGATCAGAGACTTACCTTGCAGGAGCCGCCCTAAACACGCCGCGATCGGCCGCGCAGCGAGCGCAGCAGCCGGAACAGCGGCGCAGTCGTCGTGACGAGGATGATAACCCGGGTCACATGGGCCGCTGTGACGAGGGGCACGCCGAGCTGGAGCACCTTGGCAGTGATGCACATCTCGGCGATGCCGCCGGGCGCCGTCGCGAGAACCATCGTCGCTACCGGCAGCCGGCTCCACCACGCGAGCGCTCCCGCGAAGACTGCCGAGACCGCGATCGCGGAGACGATGGTCATCGCAGCGACGAACACGAACCGCGGCGCGTTACGGACGAACGCGCGCTCGAACCGCGACCCGAGGTTGCAGCCGAGCAGGACCTGTGCCGCGTTGACGAGCGGCGTGGGGACCGACGACCACTCCACCCCGGCCACCGTGAGGCCGATCGCGACCACGAGCGCGCCGAGCATGAACGGGTTCGGGGACCCGACGAACCACAGCGCGAGGCCGCCGGCGGCCGTGCAGACGAGGAGCACGGCGAGACCGGCCGCGTCGAACGGCACGGTGACGACGACGTAGTCGTCCGTCCCGTGCGCTCCCCACCACGTCATCACCACCGGCACGGCCACCACGACTATGAGAATGCGCAGGCTCTGCGCGACCGCGATCCGATCGGGCCTGGCGCCGAAGCGTTCGCCGAGGTGCATCATCTCGGTCGCGCCCCCCGGGACACTCGCGAAGAGCGCGGTCGTACGATCGGTGTCGGTCCAGCGCGCGAGCATCCACGCCCCGACGTACGCGAGGACTGTCGCGAACGCCGCGGCCGCAACGAGGAGCTCCCAGCGCGCGAGCACCTCACGCGCAACCGGCGGTATGAAGTAGAGCCCGAGCGCAGTCGCGATCAGGGTCTGACCGACCTCGCGCCCGCCGCGCGGCGCCGCGACCGCAAGCCCGGAGAACTTGAGCGCCGCCATGGTAACGAGCGAGCCCGTCATCCACGGTAGCGGGGTGTGGAGCAGAAAGCAGATCGACCCGCCCGCCGTGCACGCCGCGAGCGCGAGCAGTGCGGGCCACAGGCCCTCGAACCGCCTCACTCGCGCTTGAGCCGGCGCCAGATCCAGGGGCCGATGATCGCCGCGGCGGCGAGCGCGAGCAGCGTCGCGGAGATCGGCTGGGTGATGAACACGCTCGGGTCTCCCTCGCTGATCGCGAGCGCGCGCCGGAACTGGGTCTCCGCGAGCGGCCCGAGGATCAGTCCGATGATCGCCGGCGCCACAGGGATGTCCCAGCGCCGCATGGCGAACCCGAGAAGGCCGAACACGTAGAGCATGAGGAGATCGACCCACGACTGGTGCAGGCTGTACGCGCCGAGCGTCGCGAACACGAGGATGCCGCCGTAGAGCAGCTCACGCGGGATCGCGAGCACCTTGACCCAGATGCCGATCAGCGGCAGGTTGAGGATAAGCAATATCACGTTCCCGACGTACAGGCTCGCGATCAGGCCCCAGACGAGCTCGGGTTGCGTCTGGAAAAGCAGCGGTCCGGGCTGGATGCCGTAGTTCTGGAACGCGCTAAGCAGGATCGCCGCGGTGGCGGAAGTCGGGATGCCGAGCGACAGCAGCGGCACCAGCGCGCCGGTTGCGGCCGCGTTGTTTGCGGCCTCGGGGCCGGCGACACCCTCGATCGCGCCCTTCCCGAACTCCTCGGGATGCTTGGAGAGCTTCTTCTCGAGGGCGTACGAGAGGAACGTCGGGATCTCCGCTCCCCCGGCGGGGATCGAGCCGAACGGGAAGCCGATGAAGGTCGCGCGCAGCCACGGCGGTGCCGAGCGCTTCCAGTCCCGAATCGACATCCAGATCGAGCCCTTGAGCTTCTCGAGCGTCTCCGGCAGGCGGCTCGTGTACGACGCGACGTAGAGCGCCTCGCCCACTGCGAACAAGCCGACCGCGAGCACTACCACGTCCACGCCGTCGAGCAGCTCGGGCACCCCGAACGCGAATCGCGCCTGGCCCGTCTGACTGTCGATGCCGATCAGCCCGAGGAACAGGCCGAGGAACAGCGCCGCGAGGCCGCGCACGGTCGACGCGCCCAACACGGCGGAGACGGTGGTGAAAGCGAACACCATCAACGCGAAGTACTCGGCCGGTCCGAACTTGAGTGCAGCCTCGACGATGAGCGGGGCGACCAGCGTGAGCAGGATCGTGGCAATCGTGCCGGCGACGAACGAGCCGATCGCGCTGGTGGCGAGGGCCGGTCCGGCGCGCCCGGCCTTCGCCATGCGGTTGCCTTCCAGCGCGGTCGCGATCGATGCCGACTCGCCCGGCGCATTCAGCAGGATCGTGGTCGTGGAGCCGCCGAACATCGCGCCGTAGTAGATGCCCGCGAACATGATCAGCGCGCCGGTGGGGTCGAGCTTCACCGTGAGCGGCAACAGCATCGCGACCGTCAGCGCCGGCCCGACGCCTGGCAACACGCCGACGAACGTGCCGAAGGTGACGCCGATGAATCCCCACAGCAGGTTGATCGGCGTCAGCGCGACGCTGAACCCGGTGGCGAGGGAGGCGAGCGTGTCCACCGCCTAGGTCCCCGCCGCGCCCAGGATCGGCGTTAGCCAGCCGCCGGGCAGGTTGACGTTGAGGAACTTGACGAAGAACAGGAACGCCGCGAGCGCGAGCACGAAGCCGATCGCGAGATCGCGCACGAAGCGGCGACTGCCAAAGCCGCGCGCAACGCAGGCGAGCAGCACCGCGCCCGCGATGACGAACCCGGCCGTACCTATCAGGATCATGTGGGCGAAGAGCCCGATGGTCACCCAGAGGAACGCCGGCGCGTGAAACGGATGCTCGCCACGCGCTTCGGGCGAGTCGTCGGGGCGGTTGCGCCAGCCGCCAGCGAGCGCCTCGTAGAGCAGCCACACGCCGACGATGATGAGGCCGGTTCCGACGACGCCGGGCACGAAGTTCGGGCCAATCCGCGAGTGGCCGCCCTCCGACGGCAGGAGCGCCGTGCCGATCACCACGCCGATCCCGAGCGCGAGGACGCCGACGGAGAGCGCGATCTCGGCAGGCGAACGCCGCATGCAGAACTCCCTGGCCGCGTGCGGCCGGCGTTACTTCTTCTTGATCCCCAGCGAGTCGATGATGCTGGTAATGCGCTTGGTGTCCTCGTCGAGGAACGTCTTGAACTGCTCGCCGCCGAGGAACATCGGGCTCCAGCCCATCTTGTCCAGCGTCTGTTTCCAGGCCGGCGTCTCGGTCGCCTCCTTCACGAGCTTCACGAGCGCGTCGCGCTGCTGCGGCGTGATGCCCGGTGCGCCGAAGATCCCGCGCCAGTTGCCGAGCTCCACATCGACGCCCTGCTCCTTGAGCGACGGAATGCCGTCGACCGCCTTCGGCGCCGAAACCGCGAGCGCGCGCAACCGCTTGCCCTTGATCTGCTCCGCGAACTCGCCGAGGCCCGACACGCCGGCGGTCACGTGGCCGCCGATGATGCCGGTCAGCGCCTCGCCGCCGCCCTTGAAGGCGACGTAGTTGATCTTGGCTGGATCCGCGCCCACGGCCTTCGCGATCAGCCCGACGAGGATGTGGTCGGTGCCGCCGGCGGAGCCGCCGCCCCAGGACACCTTGCCCGGATTCTCCTTCAACGCCTTCACGAGGTCGGCCATCGACTTGTGCGGCGACGAGGCGGGCACCACGATGACCTCCCATTCGCTTGTCAGGCGCGCGACCGGGGTCACCATCCCGAGGTTGACCGGCGACTGCTGGAGGATGATGCCGCCGACCATTACCATGCCGCCCATCATCAGCGCGTTCGGGTCGCCCTTGGCGGAGTTGACGAACTGCGCGAGCCCGATCGTGCCGGCGGCGCCGCCCTTGTTGTCGAACTGCACGCCGCTCACGAGCTTGCCGCTCTGCATCGCGGTCGCGAGCTGCCGACCGGTCTGGTCCCAGCCCCCGCCGGGGTTGGCCGGGATCATCATCTTCAGGCTGGGCTGCGCCGCGGCGACACCGGCGAAGGCGAGTGCGGCGGAGAACAGAACGGCGTTGCGCGCAGCGATCGGCATCGCACCCTCCTCCAAATGCTCGCGGGCCGCCATTCTACGTCCGCCTACTTGCCGATGCAGAAGCGGGCGAAGATTTCGCCCAGGAGATCGTCCGCCGTAAACTCGCCGGTGATCGCGCCGAGCTCGTTCTGCGCGAGGCGTAGCTCCTCGGCGAACAGCTCGGCCGCGGCGAGCTGCCCGGCCGCGGCCTCGAGCCGCTCGGCCGCGCGACGTAGTGCGACGAGGTGGCGCTCGCGCGCGATGAACACCGACTCCTCGGCCGAGTGCCAGCCGGCGTGCGCGAGCAGGCGCGCGCGCAGGAGATCGATCCCGGCGCCCGTCTTCGCGGAGAGGAAGACGGCGGTGTCCTCCGCGCGCGGTGCCACGCCGACGAGATCGATCTTGTTGTGCACCACGAGGCGTGCGAGCCGCTCCGGCAACCGTGCCGCAATCGCCTTGTCGGACGGTGTGACGCCGCTCCGCGCATCGACGATGAGGAGCGCGAGATCGGCACGCTCGATCTCGGTCCAGGTACGCTCGATCCCGATGCGCTCCACCTCGTCGGCGGTGTCGCGCAGGCCCGCGGTGTCGACCACGTTCAGCGGAACGCCCTCGACCTGGATTGCCTGTCGCACCGAGTCGCGCGTGGTGCCGGGCACCGGGGTGACGATCGCGAGTTCCTCGCCGGCGAGCCGGTTGAGGAGGCTCGACTTGCCGACATTCGGCTGGCCGGCGATCACCACGTGCAGCCCGGACCGCAGCAGGCTTCCCTGTTGGGCGCGCGTGAGCGTGTCCGCCAGCGCCGCGCGCAACCGGTCGAGCCGACCGCGCGCATCCGCACCGTGCAGCGGATCGACCTCCTCCTCCGGGAAATCGAGCGTGGCTTCCGCGAGCATCCGCAGCTCGACGAGTTGATCGACGAGCGAACGGACCGCGCTAGAGAACTCTCCCCGCAAGCTCCTCACCGCGCACCGCGCTGCGATCTCGGTCGCCGCATCGATCAAGTCGGCGACCGCCTCGGCCTGCGCGAGGTCGAGCTTGTCGTTGAGGAAGGCGCGGCGCGTGAACTCGCCCGGCTCGGCGAGGCGTGCTCCAAGCTCGAAACAGCGGCGCAGCAGCATCGCGAGGACGAGCGGGCCGCCGTGGCCCTGGAGCTCTAGTATGTCCTGGCCGGTATACGAATGCGGCGCGGGAAAGTAGAGCGCGAGCCCGTCGTCGATCGCGGCTCCGCTTGCGTCGCGGAAGACGGCACGCGTCGCGCGCCGCGCCGGCGGGACTTCGCCGGTCAGCTCGCTGGCGAAGCGGGCGAGCGACGGCCCCGAGACGCGGACGACCCCAATGCCGGCACGCCCGTGCGCCGTGGCGACTGCGGCGATGGTATCGGCGGGCGCCGCCATGCGCGCGGGCGGGAGCGCCACATCAGCTCTTGGGGGAGGCCGCCTTCTTCCCGCCCCCTTCGATCATGCGCGTGATCTGCCACTGCTGCGCGATCGAGAGGATGTTGTTGACGAGCCAGTACAGCACCAGGCCCGCGGGGAAGAAGAAGAACATCACGCCGAACGCGAACGGCATGATCTGCATCACCTTCGCCTGCACCGGGTCGGGCGGCGTCGGGCTCATGCGCGTCTGGACGATCATCGAGGCCATCATCAGCGCCGGCAGGATGTAGAGCGGGTCGATGGCGGAGAGATCCTTGATCCAGCCGAAGAACGGCGCCTGTCGCAGTTCCACCGAGGCGAGCAGCACCCAGTAGAGCGCGATGAACACCGGGATCTGCACGACGATCGGCAGGCAGCCGCCGAGCGGGTTGATCTTCTCCTGCTTGTACAGCTCCATCATCGCCTGGTTGAGCTTGGCCCGGTCGTCGCCGTACGTTTCACGCAGCTTCATCAGGCGCGGTGTCACCTGTTTCATCCGCGCCATCGACTTGTAGCTCGCCGCCGAGAGCGGGAAGAACACGAGCTTGATCGAAACCGTGAGGGCGATGATCGCGAGTCCCCAGTTGCCGAGCCACCTGTAAAAGGTCTCGAGCACCCAGAAGAGCGGGGCGGCGAGCACCGTCAGCCAGCCGTAGTCGACGACGAGATCGAGGCCGGGCGCCACTGCCTTCAGCTTGTCCTGTTCCTGGGGCCCGGCATACAGGCGCGTCCCGACCGTCGCCGTCCCGCCGGGGGCGATCTCCGCAAGCGGGATCTTCACGCCGGCGCGGTAGAAGTCGTCGCCGAGCCTCTCGGTGTAGTACTCGCGCGGCGTCTTGTCCGGCGGCAGGAGCGCCGAGACGAAGTAGTGCTGGACCAGCGCGATCCAGCCATTGTCCGCGTTCTTCGAGTACGGCGCCTTCCCCTTGTCGATGTCGCTGAAGGCCACCTTCACGAACTTGTCATGCTCGGTGTAAACCGCCGGGCCGGTGAAGGTGTACAGCATCGCCTTGTCGTCGGCCGGCGGCTTCCCGTCCCGCGTGAGGTGGAAGTACGCCTGGGTGGTGAGCGGCGTGGCGGCGACGTTCGCGATCTCCTGCGCGATCTCGACCACGTAGCTCCCCCGGCGGAATGTCAGCGTCTTCACTACGCGCACGCCCTCTGGGGTCGCCGCGTCGAGCTTCACCTCGACCGCGTCCTGCCCGTCGGCGAGCTTGTACGCGCGCGCGCGCGGCGTGAACGGCGTGCGGTGATTCGGCAGGCCGTTGCCGATCAGTCCGCTCTGTGCGGTGTAGCGATGCTCGGGTCCGAGCAGCACGAGCTTCTTCGTCGGGTCGATGCCGTCGTTATAGCGCAGCAGCTCGACTCGGACGATGTCGCCGCCGACGGGGTCGATCTCCGCTTTCAACAGATCGGTGACGACCGTGACGAGCTCGCGCGAAGCCGCCGTCGGAGCGCCGGAGGCAGGGACCGTCGCGACCACGGGCGCTCCGGGCACGGCCGCTGGTGCTCCCGGCTTCGCCGGGGCGGCGGCCGGTGCCGGGATCTCCGCATCCCGTGCCTGCTGTTGTGACTGCGGCGGCACCTGCGGGCGCGTTTCCTTCTGCCACGCCTCCCATAGCATCAGGAGCGAGAAGGAGAAAATGATGAACAGGATGAGACGTTGGGTATCCATGCGATTTCTTCGGGCGGGCGGCGCGGGCTTGGGCGATATGCAAGGGGGTATGGTCCCTTCTTCCTCCGCGTCTCAGGGAACCGGGTCGTAGCCCCCCGGGTGCCACGGGTGACAGCGGCCGATGCGCCTGAGCGCGAGCCAGACGCCGCGCAGCGCCCCGTGCCGTTCCAGCGCCTCCCGCGCGTAAGCGGAGCAGGACGGATGGAAGCGGCAGCTGTGGCCGAACATCGGGCTCAGGGCATAGCGATATGCGGTAACGATCGCGATTAGCACGCGGGCAGGCAATCGGCGGACGCTCGCGTTCGTCAGGACAGTCTTAGCCACTGGTGGTGCGAAGCAGGAGTGCTTCGATCTCGTCGAGCGTGACCGGCATATCTCCTGGCGCTTTCACCAGACGCACGACGCAGTCGAGCGCGCCGAGCCGCGGTTGCTGCAACCGGAACGCCTCGCGAACCAGGCGGCGGATGCGGTTACGGGTCACGGCGTGCGGCGCGAGACGCTTCGGCACGACCAGCGCGAGTCGCGGGTAGTCGAGCCGGCTGGGGAGACGATACAGGTGAAAACGGGCGGCACGGATCACTTTGCCACCCTTTAGCGCCGCAGCGACCGCGGTGGCGCCGAGACGTTGGCCGCGGCGTAGGCGCTGCCGGGCGCGCGACGGGCGCGTCAGACGCCGAGCCGCGAGCGCCCCTTGGCGCGACGGGCGCGGATCACTGCCCGTCCGCCACGGGTGCGCATACGCACGAGGAAGCCGTGCGTCCGCTTGCGGCGGACAACGGAAGGCTGGAACGTTCGCTTCATGGATTTTTTCCTTGAGAGAGAGAAAACCCAGCATTAAAGCAAGGCGTTGCGAACGCTGTCAACGGATCGCTAATGCCTGTGGATAACTTCCGGGGTTCCGGGTATCATTCCGGGCGCTCCGCGAAGCGCGCCGCAGTGGTGCAAGACTCTTCCAACAGAGCCGGCAGCGAGCATGCAGAACCTCTGGCAGTCCTGCCTGAAGCAGTTAGAAAAAGAGCTTCCTGCTCAACAGTTTAATACCTGGATCCGGCCGCTGGCCTCGAGTGACGAATCACTCGGCGAGCTGCGCCTGGTCGCGCCAAACCGGTTCGTCCTGCAGTGGGTGAAGGACCGGTTCCTCGGCCGGATCGAAACGATGCTCGCAGAACAGGCCGGCCAGTCGATGCGCGTTGTGCTCGCGCTGCCCGCGGCGGGCGATGAGGCCGAGCGCCCAGCGTCCCCGCCACGCGCGCGGCCGACGTCGGCCGCGCCGCGCACCCAGCCCGAGCGGAAGTCCGTCGAGCGCTCGACGATGAGCGCCGAGTTCACGTTCGACAACTTCGTCCAGGGCAAGGCCAACCAGCTCGCGCGCGCCGCCGCCGTGCAGGTGGCGGAGAACCCCGGTGCGTCCTACAACCCGCTGTTCGTCTACGGCGGCTCGGGGCTCGGGAAGACCCACCTCCTGCACGCGATCGGCAACCACGTCGCTGCGCATCAATCGACGCCGAAGATGCGCTACTTGCACGCGAACCAGTACATCACCGACGTGGTCCGCGCTTATCAGCAGAAGTCGTTCGACGCGTTCAAGCGCTACTACCACTCGCTCGACCTGCTCCTGATCGACGACATCCAGTTCTTCACCGGCAAGGATCGGACTCAGGAGGAGTTCTTCTACGCGTTCAACGCCCTGGTCGAGGGGCACAAGCAGATCGTGATCACCTGCGACACCTACCCGCGCGACGTCACCGGCATCGACGACCGCCTCAAGACGCGGTTCAGCTGGGGGCTCACGGTGGCGGTCGAGCCGCCGGAACAGGAGATGCGCGTCGCAATCGTGCTTAAGAAGGCCGAAGCGGTAGGCATCAAGCTCGGCGAGGACATCGCGTTCTTCATCGCGAAGCACGTTCGCTCCAACGTGCGCGAGCTGGAGGGCGCGCTCAAGAACGTGCTCGCGTTCGCCACGTTCAACGGCAAGGACCTGACCGTCGAGGTGGCGCGGGAAGCGCTGAAGGACCTCCTCTCGGCGCACAACCGGCAGATCTCGATCGAGAACATCCAGCGAACCGTAGCCGAGTTCTACAAGATCAAGGTTGCCGACCTGCACGCGAAGAAGCGCAGCCGCAACGTCGCGCGCCCGCGACAGATGGCGATGGCGCTGGCGAAAGAGCTGACCGAGATGAGCCTCCCGGAGATCGGCGACGCTTTCGGCAACCGCGACCACACGACCGTTCTGCACGCGTGCCGGACGATCACGGCGCTGCGCTCCAAGGACACCGACCTTAACCGCGACTTCCACGTCCTCGAACAGACCTTGAAGGGATAGCCTGGTGAGCAAGTGCTGTATAACTTGGCGGAGACTGTGGGCAATTCACGCCGGCCGGCGCGCGCGATGCGAGCTGACGCTCGCATGATGCTCCTGTCCACAGCGCCGCACACAGCTTCTCCACAGCCGAAGCGCCTGATCCGGCTCGCATCTTCGGGCTTGTCCCCCGCAATGCGCGCCTTAATCATCAGCATCAGGAAATAGATATGAATCTACTGAAGACCAGCCGTGAGATTCTTCTCAAGCCGCTACAGGCCGTCACCGGCATCATCGAGCGACGGCATACGCTGCCGATCCTCTCCAACGTGCTGCTCGCTGGCGACGGCACGCGGCTCGCGTTCGTCGCGACCGACATCGAGATCGAGATCAGTGCCGCGGCGGCAGCCGAGACGCAAGCGGTCGAGGGCAAGAGCCTGACAGTCGGCGCGCGGAAGCTACTCGACATCCTGCGCGCGCTGCCCGAGGGTGCGGAGGTGACACTCGCCGCGGCGGACAAGCGGCTGCAGGTGCGCAGTGGAAAGAGTCGTTTTCAGCTCCAGACCCTGCCGCCCGAGGACTTCCCGCGGCTTGCTGCGCCCGAGGGCGCGACCGTCTTGCTCGAGCTGTCGCAGAAGGACCTGAAGGGACTGTTCGCGCTGGTGCAATATGCGATGGCGCAGCAGGATATCCGCTACTACCTGAACGGCCTATTGATGGTTGTCGATGCCGGGGAACTGCGCGTCGTTGCCACCGACGGCCACCGGCTCGCGGTCGCGACGAAGGAGGTGGCGGCGCCGGACGTCGGGCGCCAGGAGGTGATCCTGCCGCGCAAGACGATCATCGAGCTGACGAAGCTGCTCGGCGACTCCAGCGACCCGGTGACGATCGAGCTGTCAGCGAGCCAGGCCCGGTTCCGGTTCGACGGTGTGCTGCTCGCCTCGAAGCTCGTGGACGGCAAGTTTCCCGACTACCAGCGCGTCATCCCGTCCGCGCAGTCGAAGCACCTGCGCATGAGCCGGCAGCTCCTCGGCCAGGCGTTGCAGCGCGCGGCGATTCTCACCAGCGACAAGTTCCGCGGCGTCCGCTGGGTCCTCGGCGACGGAAGCTTGCGCATTTCGTGCACTAACACCGAGCAGGAAGAGGCCCAGGAGGAGTTGGACGTCAGCTACAAGGGCGAGGCGCTCGACATCGGGTTCAACGTCCAGTATCTGCTCGACGTGCTCAGCAACCTCGCTGTCGAGGAGGTCCAGGTCGCCCTCGGCGACGCCAACTCAAGCGCCCTCATCACCGTGCCGGGCCGCGACGACTTCAAGTACGTCGTGATGCCGATGCGCATCTGACGCCGCATGAGCGAAGAGAACCAGCCGCAGCAGCGGGGCGCGGGTGAGCCGAAAAGGACGGAGACCCCGCCGGAGAGCTACGACTCCTCGAGCATCAAGATGCTCAAGGGGCTCGACGCGGTCCGCAAGCGTCCGGGCATGTACATCGGCGACACGTCCGACGGCACCGGGCTGCATCACATGGTGTTCGAGGTGGTCGACAACGCGGTGGACGAGGCCCTCGCAGGCTTCTGTGATGAGATAATCGTCACGATCCACACCGACAATTCCGTCAGCGTCGCCGATAACGGCCGCGGCATCCCGACCGAGATCCACAGAGAGGACGAACGCGGGCGGTCGGCCGCCGAGATCGTGATGACCGAACTGCATGCCGGCGGGAAGTTCGACTCGAATTCGTACAAGGTGTCGGGCGGCCTGCACGGGGTCGGTGTCTCGGTGGTGAACGCGCTGTCGGAATGGCTCCGGCTCACCGTCCGCCGCGACGGTCAGGCGCATTTCATGGAGTTTCGGCGCGGCGAGCGCATCGCGCCGCTGAGAGTGACCGGAAAGACGGAACGGCGCGGCACCGAGGTGCACTTCCTCGCCGACGCCGAGACTTTCGGGCACGTCGAGTTTCACTACGACATCCTCGCCAAGCGGCTCCGCGAACTGTCGTTCCTCAACAATGGCGTGCGCATCGTTCTCGTCGACCAGCGCGCCGGCAAGGAAGAGGAGTTCTCGTTCGCGGGCGGCGTGCGGGGCTTTGTCGACTACATGAACCGCAACAAGACAGTGCTGCATCCGAACATCTTCCATGCCAGCGGCCAGAAGGAAGGCATGTTCGTCGAGGTGGCAATGCAATGGAACGACTCCTACCAGGAGCAAGTCCTCCTCTTCACCAACAATATCCCGCAGCGCGACGGCGGAACCCACCTCACGGGCCTACGCGCGGCGGTGACGCGCACGCTGGGAAAGTACATCGACGAGCACGAGGTCGCGAAGAAGGCCAGGGTCGAATGCACCGGCGATGACATGCGCGAGGGGCTCACCTGCGTGCTGTCGATCAAGGTGCCGGAGCCGAAGTTCTCGTCTCAGACCAAGGACAAGCTGGTTTCCTCGGAAGTCCGGCCGGTGGTGGAAGAGATCGTGGCCGAGAGATTGATGAGCTTTCTCCTCGAACGGCCGCAGGATGCCCGCATCATCACCGGCAAAATCGTCGACGCGGCGCGGGCGCGGGAAGCGGCGCGCAAGGCGCGTGAGATGACGCGGCGGAAGGGCGTGCTGGACGGTTTCGGGCTTCCCGGCAAGCTTGCCGATTGCCAGGAGAAGGATCCCACCCTCTGCGAGCTCTACCTGGTCGAAGGTGACTCCGCGGGCGGCTCGGCGAAGCAGGGCCGCGACCGCAAGTTCCAGGCGATCCTGCCGCTCAAGGGCAAGATCCTCAACGTCGAGCGGGCGCGCTTCGACAAGCTGATCTCGTTCGCCGAGATCGCGACGCTCATCACGGCGCTCGGTACCGGGATCAAGGACGACTACAACCTCGACAAGCTGCGCTACCACCGCATCATCATCATGACTGATGCCGACGTGGACGGCGCCCACATCCGCACGCTGCTGCTCACGTTCTTCTACCGCCAGATGCCCGAGCTGATCGAGCGAGGTCACATCTACATCGCGCAGCCGCCGCTCTACAAGGTGAAGGTAGGCAGGGAGGAGCGCTATCTCAAGGACGACCACGAGCGCGATCAGTTCATGCTCCGGCAGGCGCTCGTCGGCGCGGCGCTCCACCCGCGGGAGGGCGCCTCACCCATCGAGGGCGACGCGCTCGCGCAGCTCGCCCGCTCCTATCTGCTTGCCGAGGCCGTGATCCACCGTCTCGCCCGGCTGATCGACGCCGAGGCGCTGTACGCGTGCCTTCGCGGGGCCAAGATCGACCTGGGGGACGCCGAGCGGGCTCGCGCGAGCGCGGAGCGGCTGTCGGCAATGCTGCAGGCCGACGGCGTGAAGATCTATGCGCGCTACGATGACAAGCACGAGCGGCACCGGCTGGTGATCGAGCGCAACCGCCACGGCAACGTCCGCGTGAGCGCGATCGACGACGACTTCCTCGTGTCCGGCGACTACCGTCAGATCGTCGAGGCGGCAGCGCTGGTCGAGGGCCTGCTCGGGGCGGGTGCATACGTGCGACGCGGAGAGCACCAGCAGGCGGTCGCCGACTTCGGCGAGGCGGTGCATTGGCTCCGCGCCGAGGTCGAGCGCAACGCCGCCGTCCAGCGCTACAAGGGACTCGGTGAGATGAACCCGGGCCAGCTGTGGGAGACGACGATGGATCCGGCGTCCCGGCGGTTGCTGAAGGTGCAGATCGAGGACGCGATCGCGGCCGACGAGATCTTCATCAAGCTGATGGGCGACGAGGTCGAGCCGCGCCGCGACTTCATCGAGCAGAACGCGCTCGTGGCGCGGCTGGATGTCTAGGCCGCGCGTTTCCTGGCGGCGGGCTTCCGCCGCGTGGTGACCTTCCGAGCGGCTTTCTTCGTTGGCGCGCCGCGCTTCGCGCCGACGCGCGCGCGCGGGCCGGCAGCCCGGGTGAGCGTCTTCGCCGGTGCCGGCACCGGCGTCGGAGGCTTCAGCTCGTAGACGTTCCGCTCGACGGCCGCGTCGCGCGCGCGGGATGCTGCCGGCTCCGCCCGCGCCGCGGGAGGTTCGGCTCCGGCCCTGTCCTCACGTGCGGCGGTCTTCTTGGCTGCGCGCGGCGCGAACTCGAAGCCTACCTTGCCGTCGAGCCGGCGCACGAGGAACGCCGAGAACGGCCGGCCCTTCTTCGAGATGAACCGGTGCAGCAGATCGGTGCGGCCGGTGGCTAGGAGCTTCACCATCTGGTCGGGCTCGATCGCCCGCTGCAGGATGATCTTTCCGGAGCGGAAGTCGCAGGTCCGCCCGGGACCGACCGAACGCTCGCACAGGTAGGCGAGCTCGTGATCGAACACCCGCGCGCCGCATTTCGGGCACGGGCCGAGCGGAGTCTTGCCCGAGAAGTCCACCGGCTCCGCGTTGCGCTCGTCCTGACCGCCCTGGCCGAAGTCGAGCTGGGCAGTGAAGTCATCGCGCAGCTTCAGCATCGCGGCGAACGGCCGCCCCATACGGCTGCGGAAGCCCTGCAACGGTCCGATCGAGCCCTCACGGATCAGCTGCTCGACCTCCTCATTCTCGATCCGGCGGCCGGCGATCACCTTCCAGATCGCGAAGTCGCAGCTCGCGCACTGGAACTTCTTGTAGTTCTCGTTGACGACGCCCCCGTCCTTCGGGCACCTCACGTTCAGCGTCGAGATCGTGTCGTCGGCGAGCGTCCCGCGCTTGACCCGCTCGACCAGGTCGCGCGTCGTCTCGACGATGTGCTCCATGAACTCCTCGCGCCGGAGCCGGCCCTGCTCCATCTGCTTCAGCTTGAACTCCCAGGTGCCGGTGAGCTCGGGCGAGCGCAACTCGTCGATGCCGAACTTGTCGAGCGCGTAGAGAAGGTCGAACGCCTTCGCCGTGGGGTGCAGCTCGCGCCCGACGCGGTGGAGGTAGTCCTCGAAGATCAAGCCTTCGATGATCGCGGCCCGTGTCGCAGGCGTGCCGAGCCCCTTCTCCCGCATCGCTTCGCGCAGCTCTTCGTCGTCCACCAGCTTGCCCGCGCCTTCCATCGCCGAGAGCAGCGTCGCCTCGGTGTAGCGTGCGGGGGGTTTGGTCTGGTTCGCCTGTACCTCGATCGCGATCGCGGTTGCGCGTCCGTCGGGCACCGGCACGAGCGTCGGCGTCTCGGGGTCCTCGGCTTCCTTGCCGTATACCGCGAGCCAGCCGGCGTTCACCATCACGCGGCCCTCGCTCTTGAACGGCTCGTCCTCGACGCGCGTGATCCGGGTCGTGACCAGGAACTCGGCGGACGGGAAGAACACCGCCAGGAACCGCTTTGTCACGAGATCGTAGAGCTTCGTCTCGGCCTCGGACAGGTGCTTGGGCGCCTGGAGCGTCGGGATGATGGCGAAGTGGTCGGAGATCTTCTCGTTGTTGAAGACGCGCTTGTTCGGCCGGACCCACCCTTCGTCAAGGATCCGGTCGGCGAGCGAGGCGTAGGCGCGCGTGGTCCCGCTCTTCGCGCGAAGCATGTCGAGCGTCTTTTTCACGGTGCCGACATAGTCCTCCGGCAGCGCGCGCGAGTCGGTGCGGGGATAGGTGAGGACCTTGTGCTTCTCGTACAGCGCCTGCGCGAGCGAGAGCGTCGCGCGCGCCGAGAAACCGAACCGCCCGTTCGCCTCCCGCTGCAGGCTCGTCAGGTCATAGAGCAGCGGCGGGGCTTGGGTGGTCGGCTTGGATTCCTCGGTGACAACGCCCGCCTTGCCGAGACATTTCGCCCGGATCGCTTCCGCGCGAGCCTGATCCCAGAGCCGCTCCGCGCGCGCGTCGGCGTCGTCGTCCGGCCGCTCGAAGCGCTCGTCGAACCAACGGCCGGCGTACTCCCCGCCTTTGCCGGCGAAGGTGCCGTGCACTTCCCAGTAGTCGCGCGCGACGAAGCGCTTGATGCGGCTCTCGCGCTCGACGAGGATCGCGAGCGTCGGCGTCTGCACCCGCCCGACCGTCGTCTTGTAGAACCCGCCGTCCTTGGAGTTGAACGCGGTCATCGCGCGCGTGCCGTTGATGCCGACCAGCCAGTCGGACTCGGAGCGGCACACCGCGGCGTCCGCGAGCGGCTGCAGTTCGCGATCTGTGCGCAAGGCCTCGAACCCGTCGCGGATCGCCGCCGGTGTCATCGACTGCAGCCACAGCCGCTGGATCGGCTTCTTCGCCCCGGCGTGTCGGACGATGTAGCGGAAGATCAGCTCGCCCTCGCGCCCGGCGTCGCAGGCGTTCACGAGCCCGGTCACGTCCTTGCGCTTCATCAGCCGCAGGAGCAGCTTCAGCCGCTCCTCGTTCCGCTCGATCGGCCTGAGATCGAAGTGCGGCGGAATGACCGGCAGGTGCGCCAGTGACCACTTGCCGCGCTTGACCTCGTAGCGCGTCGGGCGCCGCGAGCTCCAGCAGGTGCCCGATCGCCGACGACAGCACGTACTCGTCGCTCTCGTAGTAGTCGCCGTGCCGCGTGAAACCGCCGAGCGCGCGCGCGACGTCGTTCGCGACAGAGGGCTTCTCGGCGATGATGAGCTTCTTCGTCATGCGGCAGGGAATCTCGCCCGGCCGACTCGTTCGTGGTCGGGGCGCGCGGGGAGTCTAAGGGCTCGTCCTGCCCGAGGCAAGACGAGTCAGTGGATGTGCCGCGGGCCGCCCTCGGGCAGCAGCTCCTCGAGGATCAGCGTGTCGACGTTGCCGCGGCGCGTCCACAGCACCATCAGCACGATCACCTTCAGCTTGTCGAGTTCGACCCGCTCTTCCTCGACCGCCATCGCGCGGTCGATGATCAGCTCGCGCAAGGACGGGGTGAGCACGCGCGCGCTCTCGAGGAAGGCGATGAAACCGCGCGACTCGGTCGAGAGCTTCTCGAGTTCGGGCACGGTGAAAGCGCGGAAGCCGTCGCCCAGCTCGAACGCCTCCGGGAAGGCGTCGGCCTGCAGCTTGGCGAGTCCGCGGAGCCAGTCGAGCGCGTCGCTGATGTCGCCGTTCTCGAACCCGGCCGCCGTCAGCTTCTGCGCCAGCGCATCCTGCTCCGGCCAGGATTCGTTCTGGTAGAAGTTTTCGAACAGGTAGACGAGGATCTCGAACATCGGCTGTGGGTCCCGCCGTCAGGCGAGGCGCTGATATCGCCCGCCGGGCAGGGCCGCGACCTTTCCCTCGAGCTCAAGCTCCAGCAGCATCGCCGATACGGTATCGGGCGTCAAGCCGCTGCGCCGGCACAAGGTGTCAACATTGCACGGGTCGTGACCGAGGTGCGCGAGCAGCGCGTGCCCTTTTTCCGCTGGCGCGGGCGAAGGCGCGGGCGCAAGCGCCGGCAACGCGAGCTCATCGAGCACGTCCTGCGCGCTCTCCACGAGCTTCGCGCCTTCCTTGATCAGCGCGTGGCAGCCTTTCGCGAGCGGCGAATGGATCGACCCCGGGATCGCGAACACCTCGCGCCCCTGCTCTGCGGCGAGCCGGGCGGTGATCAGCGAACCGCTCGCAAGCGCCGCTTCAACGACGAGGACGCCGCGCGCGAGCCCGCTGATCAGGCGATTGCGGCGCGGGAAGTTGGCGGCGAGCGGCGGGAAGCCGAGCGCGAACTCGGAGACGATCGCGCCGCGCGCCGCGATGTCGCGATAAAGCTCGGCGTTCCGCTGCGGGTAGACGACGTCGATGCCGCAACCGAGCACCGCGAGCGTCGAGCCAGCACCCTCGAGCGCGCCCCGATGCGCGGCGGCGTCGATGCCGAGCGCCAGGCCGCTCGCGATCGTCAGCCCGGCGTCGCTGAACGCGCGCGCGAAGCGCTCCGCGTTCGCAACACCTTGCGGCGTGGCGTTGCGACTGCCCACGATCGCGAGCCCCTGGCGCGCGAGCAGCCCGGCATCGCCCAGCACGTAGAGCAACGCAGGCGGATCGGGGATCTCGAGCAGCTGCGGCGGGTACGCGGCATCGGCCAGCGTGACGATCGAGTGGCCGGGCGCCTCCTCCCAACGGAGCGCGGCGTCGACTGCCGCGGCGCTGTCGTCGGCCAGGATCCGCTCGGCGAGCGCGTCGCCGACGCTGCGCGCGAGCGCGGCGCGCCCTGCGGCCAGCACCCGTGACGGCAGGCCGAACTCGGTAAGAAGCTTGCGCAGTCCCTGGCCGCCGAGGCCCGGCACCAGCGTGAGCCGGAGCCAGCCGCTGAGCTCGGCTTCCGGCATGCCCGCGGGCGGGCGCCGGTTCAGGGCTTGGTGGCGACGTCTCCGGGGGCGACCTGCCGCTCGACGTTAAGCGTGAGCGCGTACGAGAGGTTGTCGAACACGCGGAACACCATGAGCAGACCGTAGCGCTCCTCGGGCAGCGGGAAGTCCGGCTTCCTCGCCTCCCCCATGTAAAAGGGACCGGTGCTGCGGTCGTTATAGATCGTCGACGCGCGGTACAGCGCGAGCACGTGGCCGGCCTCGAGGCCGTCCTTGGCACCCTTGTTCAGGCTCACGACCGCCAGGCTCCCCGTCTCGCCGCCGTATCGTTGTTGCTGCTGCGTCTCGGTAGTTTCTCCGATCAGCACTCCTTGGACCATCGGAGAAGTGCCGTAGTAGTCGAAACGCGCGTCGTTGCGCCCATCGTAGATCGACATGATCCGGGCGCGCACGGGCTTCTCTGGCGCGCGCGGCGCGAACGAGAAGAGCTGCGGCTGCGGGGCGACTACGAGTCGGTCGCCCTCGCTGATCTCCTGGACCGCGGACAGGATCTGAACGGTCGCCGGCTCGCCCTTGCCACCCAGCCGGGTGAGCCGTGCGGTGCCGAGGTAGATCGCCTCGTACCCGAGCGCCTCGTTCGAGTCCGGGTCAATCAGCGCTCTTCCCGGCCGGTACACTTGCCATAACGTTTCCTTGGTGCCCGCGACGCCGGCCACGTACGCGCGTGCGCCTGCGCCGATGTTGTAGCGTCCTTCCTGCGCCGCCACGATCTGCGGCGCATTGTCCAGGCCGCCGCGCTCGATCACGAGCGGCCGGGCAAGGAACGGCTCGATAACCTTGAGCGGGATGGTCGGGATCGCTTCGGCCGTGAGCGGCTCCACCCGGACCCGTGGCTCCACGGCCTCGATCGACAGCGTTCCGCCCGCACGATCGAGACGGACGACGTTCCCGGGAAAGATCAGATGCGGATTCGTGATCTGGTCTTTGTTGAGACGCCATATTTCCGGCCAGCGCCAGGGCTCCGACAGGAACTTCGCAGCGATACCCCAGAGAGTGTCGCCCCGCTGCACGACGTACTGCTCGGGCGCGTCGGTCTTGATCTCGAGCACATTCCCGCTCTGGCGCGCGGGCGAGTGTTGGCCCCACGCAACAGCGGCGCCCAGTGCGAGGGCGAGGAAAAGCGCCGTGCTAGACTTGAACATAGTCACCTCGGACCGATCTAAAGCAAGGGTAAGTGTTTGATTTATTGGGCCTGATAAAGGCTAGTCTAAGGATTTTGTTTAGATTCTGCACATAATTATTTCACGCAGCACGCAATTCATGGCGATTCTGAACATCCTCCGCTACCCGGACCCCCGGCTGCACAAGGTGGCAAGGCCGGTCGAACGAGTCGACGACGATGTTCGAAGACTCGTCCGGGACATGGCCGAAACCATGTACGCCGCGCCGGGGATCGGGCTTGCCGCGACGCAGGTTGACAACCACCAGCGGATCATCGTCATCGATACCTCGGACACCCGCGACCAGCTGCTCGTGCTGATCAACCCGGAGATCGCCTGGGCGAGCGCGGAGATCCAGGAATGCGAGGAAGGCTGCCTCTCGGTGCCTGGAGTCTACGAGACGGTGAACCGGGCGGCGAAGGTAACAGTACGCGCCCTCGATGCCAATGGCATAGCGTTCGAGCGCACCGCCGACGGCATGCTCGCGGTCTGCATCCAGCACGAGATCGATCACCTCGAGGGCAAGGTCTTCGTCGAGTACCTGTCCCGCCTCAAGCGTTCCCGGATCAAGGCCAGAATGGAAAAGCGGCTCGGGCAGACCGCCTGAGCCGCCTCCTCCGCTCGGTGCGTTTCGCCGCGATGCGCATCGTGTTCGCCGGAACACCCGATTTCGCCGTCCCGGCGCTCGAGGCGATCGCAGCCGCTGGCCACGAAGTTGCTGCAGTGATCACCCGACCGGACCGGCCCGCCGGTCGAGGGCTCGCCGCGGCGGCGAGCCCGGTCAAGGGGGCCGCGGTGCGCCTCGGAATCCCGACGCTGCAGCCCCCGACGCTCAAGACAGCCGAGGCGCAGGATGAGATACGACAACTCGGGCCCGACGTACTCGTCGTTGCCGCCTATGGGCTCATCCTGCCGCAAGCCGTCCTCGACATTCCCCGATTTGGGGCAATCAACATCCACGCCTCGCTGCTCCCCCGCTGGCGCGGCGCGGCCCCGATTCACCGCGCGCTGCTGGCGGGCGACCCGGAAACCGGGATTTCGATCATGCGGATGGACGCAGGGCTCGACACCGGGCCGGTACTCCTTAGCGAACGGGTGCCGATTCTTCCCGAGGACACCGGGGGCGCGCTCCATGACAAGCTTGCGGCGCTCGGTGCCCGGCTTTTGATCGCCGCGCTCGGCGGCCTCGCGAGCGGCGCGCTCGCGGCCACGCCGCAGTCGGCCGAAGGCGTGACCTACGCCGCGAAGCTCGGGAAGGATGAAGCGCGCGTCGACTGGACGCGCACCGCGGCCGAGATCGAGCGGCAGGTCCGCGCGTTCGATCCTTCCCCCGGCGCCGGGACACAGGTGCGGGGCGCCGAGCTCAAGCTCTGGCGCGCGCGCGTTGTGGACGGCACGGGTGAGCCGGGCGTCGTGCTGGCGATCGATCCCGGCGGCGTTGTAGTCGCTTGCAGCACCGGTGCGTTGCGCGTGGAAGAACTGCAGCGCGCGGGCGGCAAGCGTCTGCCCGCGCCCGAGTTCCTGCGCGGGTTCCCGTTGACCGTCGGCGAGCGCTTCCAGCCGGTTGCAACAAACTGAAACATATTGAATTTTCGACGATCAACCCCGATCTAACTCCGCGTTCAGTTCTCCCTAACGGAGCAAGAATGATCGGCAATTGGCTGAAGACCGCCATCCTGATGGCGGGAATCGTCGCGCTGTTCGGCGCGATCGGCGCCGTCATCGGCGGCCAGCAGGGCATGCTCGTCGCGCTCGTCGTCGGCGGCGCGCTCAATTTCCTCGCCTACTGGTTTTCCGACCGGATGGTGCTCTCGCTGTACCGGGCACGGGAGGTCGACGCGACCACGGCGCCGCAGTTCTACGGGATGGTGAAGGAGCTCGCGTCCCGGGCCGGGCTCCCTATGCCGCGCGTGTACCTGATCGACGAGGCGCAGCCGAATGCCTTCGCCACCGGACGCAACCCGGAGCACGCCGCGGTCGCCGCGACCACCGGCATCCTGCGGTTGCTCAGCCCGCGCGAGCTGCGCGGCGTTATGGCGCACGAACTCGCGCACGTGAAGCATCGCGACATCCTGATCTCGACGCTTTCGGCGACGGTGGCTGGCGCGATCTCGACCCTCGCGCACTTTGGCATGTTCTTTGGCAGCCGGAGCGACGAGGAGGGCGGAGGTAATCCGATCCTCGCGGTCCTGGTGCTCGTCCTCGCGCCGATCGCGGCGATGCTGATCCAGTTCGCGATCTCGCGCACGCGCGAGTTCGGCGCGGACCGCGGCGGCGCGGAGATCTCCGGCGATCCGCGTGCCCTCGCCGATGCGCTGGCCAAGATCGACGCCTACGCTCGCGGCATCCCGCTGCCGGTCGCGGAGGCGCATCCGGCGACCGCGCAGATGATGATCGTCAACCCGCTTTCCAGCGACGGCATCAAGGGGCTGTTCAGCACTCACCCGGCGACCGACGAGCGGATCGCTCGCCTGCTGGCGATGGCGTAACGAGATCCGCGTATTGGACGGCGGGGAGCCGATACACTCCCGGCCGTCGTGACCCTTACCCCAGCGCTTTCGGAGGTTCTCGCCGGCGCGAGCCGGGTCGTCGCGCGCGTGCTCGCGGGGGCGAGCCTCAATGCGGCGCTGGACGAGGATGCGCTCGCTGCCTCCCGCCCGGCGGTGCAGGATCTCGCCTATGCGACGCTACGCGACTACGGCGCGCCGCAGGCACTGCTCGCCGCGCTCGCCCGAAAAGCCATCCCCGACCGGGCCGTCCGCGCACTGCTGCTCTGCGCGCTCCACGAGCTGCGGCACGAGCGCCGCGCGACGCACACCGTCGTCGACGAGGCGGTCACCGCCTGCGCGAAGCTCGGCCACGGTGCCGCGCGCGGGTTCGTGAACGCGTTGCTGCGCAACTACCTGCGCCGGCGCGAAGCGCTCGAAGCCGACGCGCGGAGCTCGGAGGTCGGACGCCTCGCCTACCCGCAGTGGTGGATCGACCGCCTGCGACGCGCGCAGCCGCACGACTGGGAAGCGATCCTCGATGCGGGCAACGGACGTCCGCCGATGACGCTGCGCGTGAACCGCCGTCGCCTCGACGCCGACGCGTACCTCGCAAGGCTCGATGCGCAAGGCATCGCCGCGACTCGCGTCGGCGACTGGGCGGTGCGGCTGGCGCGGCCGCGGGGTGTCGACGAGCTCCCAGGCTTCCGCGAGGGCGAGGTCTCCGTGCAGGATGCGGGTGCGCAGCGCGCTGCGCCGCTGCTCGACGTCCGCGACGGCATGCACGTCCTCGACGCCTGCGCCGCGCCCGGCGGCAAGACCGGGCATCTCGCCGAGCTTGCTTCGCTCGACCTCCTGGCCGTCGACCGCGACGCGGCGCGCGTGCCGCGCATCGAGGCCAATCTGGCGCGTCTTGGCCTCGCCGGGACCGTCCGCGTCGCCGATGCCGGGGACCCGGACGCGTGGTGGGACGGCCGGCCATTCGACCGCATCCTGCTTGATGCGCCGTGCAGCGCGTCGGGCGTCGTGCGTCGCCACCCGGACATCAAGTGGCTGCGGCGCGAGAGCGACCTCGCCGGTTTCGAGAGCCAACAGGCGCGGTTGCTGGACGCGCTTTGGCGCGTGCTCGCGCCCGATGGTAAATTGCTCTACGCCACCTGCTCGGTATTCGCCGAGGAGAACGAGGCGGTGGTAGACGCCTTCCTCGCCCGTCGGCCCGACGCATGCCGGCTGCCCCTTCCCGGTCTCGGCGGCGGGCAGCTCCTGCCCGGCAGCGAGCACGACGGCTTTTTCTATGCGGCCTTCTCTAAACACTGAGGCATGCTGCGCGCGCTGAGGCTCGTCGTCGCGGGGCTCTTGCTCGGGTCGGCGGCGGCCGTCGCCGACGAGATCGGAGTTAGCGCCGCCAGCCTCGCGACCACCGACGAAGGCGTCGTGTTCAACGGCGACTTCGAGGTGGACCTCACCTCGCGCCTCGAGGACGCGTTGGCGAAGGGCGTGCCGCTCTACTTCGTGGTCGAGTTCGAGTGCTACCGGCCGCGCTGGTACTGGCTCGACGAACGTATCGGCACGGCCGCGCTGAACCTGCGGCTCTCGTTCCACGCGCTGACGCGCACCTACCGCCTCTCCTCCGGCACGTTGCATCAGAGCTATCCGACGCTCGCCGAGGCGTTGCAGGCGCTCTCGCGAGTGCGCGAGTGGTTGGTTCTCCCCCGCGGAGCGCTCAAGCCGGACACTACCTACCACGCCTACGTGCGGATGCGCCTGGACACGGCGCAGCTGCCGAAGCCGTTCCAGGTGAGCGCGCTCGCCAACCGCGAGTGGACGCTCGCCTCGCCGTGGAAGCGCTGGGAAGTGAACGGCTCGACCACGTTGAGCGAGGCGGCGAGATGACTTATCTCCTGGTCGCCAGCGCCGCCCTCGGAGGAATTCTGCTGTTCCTGCTCGCGGCCGCGAGCGCGAACACCTCGATCTTCGCGAGCCACTACCCGCTGCTGCTGATTCTGAACGCGGTAATCGCGGCGGCGCTGCTGGGGCTCGTCGGCTATCAGCTGGTCACCCTTCGGCGCGCGCTCAAGGGACGGGTCTTCGGGTCCCGGCTCACGTTCCGCCTCCTCGTTCTCTTCGCCGTCCTCGCGGTGGTGCCGGGCGCGCTCGTCTACACCGTCTCCGTCCAGTTCCTCACCAAGAGCATCGAGTCGTGGTTCGACGTCCGCGTCGATAGCGCGCTCGAGAGCGGCCTCTCGCTCGGCCGCAGCGCGCTCGACAACATGCTAGGCGAGCTCCGCGGCAAGGCGCGGGTGATGGTGCTCGAGCTGTCGGATCTCCCGCCGGTGGGGCAACCGAAGGCGCTCGACCGCATGCGCGAGCAGGCCGGCGTGGACGAGGCCTCGATCGTCGCCCCGAACGGCGCGATCCTGGCGAGCGCGAGCCGCGAACCGACCCGGCTCGTGCCCGACGCGCCGCCAGCGCCGGCGCTGCGCCAGGCGCGCGCGGCGCGCGACTACGCCGCGATCGAGACCGTGGGCGAGCGGGGCCTGCGCCTCCGGGTCATCGTGCCACTCGCCGGCGGCGCGATCGCGGAGGAGACCCGGCTCCTGCAGCTCGTGCACGCCGTTCCGCCGTCGCTCGCAGAGACCGCTGAAACCGTGCAGTCGGTGTACCGCGACTATCGGGAGCTGTCGTTGCTGCGGACCGGGCTCAAGCGCATCTACCTCCTCACGCTGACGCTTACGCTGCTGCTCGCGCTCTTCTCGGCGATCGCGCTCGCGTTCATCCTGAGCCGGCGGCTGTCGGAGCCGCTCGCGGAGCTCGCGGAGTCGACGCTCGCAGTGGCGCGCGGAGACTTCTCGCGGCGGCCCCGGGTCACTAGCCGCGACGAGCTGGGTGTGCTCACGCGCTCGTTCAACAGCATGATCGGGCAGCTCGACGACGCGCGCGCCGCCGCCGAGGCGAACCGGTCGCAGCTCGAGAACGCGAACGCGTATCTGCAGAGTATCCTCGCGAATCTTTCGGCCGGCGTGCTCACGTTCGACGAGGCCTTCCGGCTGCAGGTGGCCAATACCGGGGCCGCCCGCATCCTGGGCGAGGATCCCGGCGGTTGCGCCGGTGGCCCGCTCGCCGGATCCCCCGCTCTCGACACGCTCGCCGACGCGATCCGCGAAGGCTTCGCTGACGGCCCTGCGGATGCGCCGTGGCAGCGGCAGCTCGACTTCGGCAATCGCGGCCTCACCCTGCTCGTGCGCGGCTCGCGGCTGCCCGGCGGCGTTGGCTACGTCGTGGTGTTCGACGACGTGAGCCAGCTCATCGCCGCGCAGCGCGCGACCGCCTGGGGCGAGGTCGCGCGCCGTCTCGCGCACGAGATCAAGAACCCGCTCACGCCGATCCAGCTCTCCGCCGAGCGGATGCAGGCCAAGCTCGCCGAGCGCCTCGCCCCGCCGGAGCGGGAGACGCTCGCGCGCGCCACCGAGACGATCATCAACCAGGTGGCGGCGATGAAGGCGATGGTCGACGATTTCCGCGAGTACGCGCGCATGCCCGCGCCGAGCCTCGGGACGCTCGATCTCAACGCGCTCGTCGGCGAAGTGCTCGCCCTGTACGGCCATGCGCATGCGAAGATCGCGAGCCGGCTCGACCCGGCGTTGCCGCCGGCGCGCGGCGACCCGACGCAGCTCAGGCAGGTGATTCACAACCTGCTCCAGAACGCCGAGGACGCGCTCGCCGGGCACGCCGAGCCGCGCATCGAGGTGCGCACCGAGCGCGACGGCGACCGCGTGCGGCTCGCGGTCACCGACAACGGCGGCGGCTTCACCGAGGCGATCATGAAGCGCGCGTTCGAGCCCTATGTCACGACCAAGCCGAAGGGCACCGGCCTCGGCCTGGCGATCGTGAAGAAGATCATCGACGAGCACCACGGCACGGTCAGCATCGAGAACCGCGCAGGCGCCGCCGGCCGCGGCGGCGCAGCGGTTACCATCGCGCTGCCACTCGCGGCCTAGATACGACCCATGGCGAACATCCTCGTAGTCGACGACGAAATCGGGATCCGCGAGCTTTTGTCGGAGATCCTCGCCGACGAAGGCCACACGGTGCGCGTGGCCGAGAACGCGACCAACGCGCGCGAGTCCCGGGTGCGCGAGCGGCCGGACCTCGTCCTGCTCGACATCTGGATGCCCGATACCGACGGCATCTCGCTCCTGAAGGAATGGGCGGCGGGCGGGCAGCTCACCATGCCCGTGGTGATGATGTCGGGCCACGCCACCATCGATACCGCGGTCGAGGCGACCCGCATCGGCGCGCTCGATTTCCTCGAGAAGCCGATCGCGATGCAGAAGCTGCTCGCCACGGTCAAGCGCGCGCTGCGCTCGGGCGAGGCGCCGCCGGCGGTGGGGCTCGCGCTCGGCAACCTGGGCCGCTCGGCGGTGATCGCCGATCTCCGCAAGCGTCTCGCGCAGCTCGCGCAGGTGGCGGCGCCGCTGCTGCTGCGCGGCGAGCCGGGTGTGATGCCCGAGCTCTTCGCGCGCGCGCTCCAGCACTCCGGCACGCCATGGGTCGCCGCGGGTGGCGCGCTCGCCGACGGGCCGCAGGAGCTGCTCGAGCAGGCCGCCGGGGGGATCCTCTTCGTCGACGAGCTGGCCGCGCTCTCCCGCGTGCAGCAGAAGAACCTCGCGTTCGTCGCCTCCCGCGCCGAGCGCCAGAAGGTGCGGCTCGTCAGCTTCACCGCCGAGGACCCGCGGCGGCTCGCCGACGAGCGCGGCCTCGACGCGCAGCTCCTCGCGCAGCTCTCGCAGGTCGTGCTGGCCGTGCCGGCGCTCCGCCAGTACGCCGAGGACATCCCGGAGATCGCCGCGATGCTGCTCGCCCAGCTCGTCGAGGCGCGGTTCTGTCCGCCGCGCGAGTTCTCGACCGCGGCGCTGAACACGCTGCGCAACTTCGGCTGGCCGCGCAACCTCGAGGAGCTGCAGCAGGTCGTCCGCACGGCCGCGCTGACCGCGCTCGAGGAGGAGATCGGCGCCGAGGACGTGGCCCGCGCGCTGCCGGCGGCGGGCGGCGAGCCGACCTTCGCCGGGCTGCCGCTCGACCTGCCGCTGCGGGAGGCGCGCGAGGCGTTCGAGCGCGCCTACTTCGAGCACCACCTCGCGCGCGAGAGCTCGATCAGCCGGCTCGCCGAGAAGAGCGGGCTCGAGCGGACCCACCTCTACCGCAAGCTGAAGCAGCTCGGGCTGGGCCCGACGAAAAAAGAGGACTGAAGGCGCAGACCGGGCGGAAATGGGTCTAGAATCCGCGCCCTCATAGGGAGCAACGGTCGTGAAAATCGTCATCCTCGGCGCCGGCCAGGTCGGCTCGACGCTCGCCGAGAGCCTCGTCTCCGAGCAGAACGACATCACCCTCGTCGACCACCAGCCGGCGCGCCTGAAGGACATGCAGGACAAGCTCGACCTGCGGACCGTGGTCGGCAACGCCGCGCATCCGTCGACGCTCGTCGACGCGGGGCTCGAGGACGCCGACATGCTGATCGCGGTGACGCAGGCGGACGAGACCAATCTCGTGGCCTGCAAGATCGCGGCGAACCTCTTCAACACCCCGACCCGGATCGCGCGCGTCCGCTCCCGTTCGATCGTCGAGCGCCCGGAGCTCCTGGCCGACGACGGCTTCGCCGTCGACTACGCCATCAGCCCCGAGGACATCGTTACCGAGTACATCACCCGGCTGATCGAATTCCCCGAGGCGTTGCAGGTGCTGCAGTTCGCGGACGGCCGGGTCACGATGGTCGCGGTGCGGGCGGTCGAGGGCGGCCCGCTGGTCGGTCACCCGTTGAAAGACCTGCGGCAGCACCTGTCCAGCGTGGACGCGCGCGTCGTCGCGATCTTCCGCGGCGAGCAGGCGATCATCCCCGACGGCGACACGGTGGTTCGCGCGGGCGACGAGGTATTCTGCATCGCCGACAGCCAGCACATCCGCCAGGTGATGCGCGAGCTGCGCAAGATGGACAAGCCGGTGAAGCGACTGATGATCGCCGGCGGCGGCAACATCGGCCTGCGTCTCGCGCGCACGCTGGAGCGGGACTACCAGGTGAAGATCATCGAGTTCTCGAAGGCGCGGGCCGAGCTGGTCGCAAGCCAGCTCGGCTCGGCGCTGGTGCTCCACGGCGACGCGACCGACGAGGAGCTGCTCGAGAACGAGAACATCGCCGAGATGGATCTCTTCCTGTCGCTCACCAACGACGACGAGAACAACATCATGAGCGCGCTCCTCGCCAAGCGCCTCGGCGCGCGCCGGGTGGTGGCGCTGATCAACCGCCGCTCCTACGCCGACCTGATGCAGGGCGGCCAGATCGACATCGCGATCTCGCCCGCGCAGGCGACGATCGGGAAGCTCCTGCAGCATATCCGCCGCGGCGACGTGGTCGCGGTGCACGCGCTTCGCCGCGGCGCCGCCGAGGCGCTCGAGCTGATCGCCCACGGCGACGAGAAGACCTGCAAGGTGATCGGGAAGAAGGTCGAGGAGATCCAGCTCCCGCGTGGGGCCACGATCGGGGCGGTCGTGCGCCAGCTCCCGCGGCCGGAGGTCGAGCGTCTGTCGGACGTGACCGTGAAGCAGCGCGACGCCGAGGTCATCATGGCGCACCACGACACGGTCATCCGGCCCGACGACCACGTGATCATGTTCGTCGCCAACAAGCGGATGATCCCGAAGGTCGAGAAGCTGTTCCAGGTCGGCTTCGGCTTCGTGTAGGACGTTCGATGGCCTCGGCAGCCCGGACTCCGGTGGCGGCGCTCGCGCGCTACGCGCCGCTCGCGCAAACGCTGGGGCTGATGCTGATGATCTTCGGCCTGTCGATCGCCGCGCCGCTCGCGGTCTCGCACCTGCTCGGCGACGGGGCCGAGCTTGCCTACGACGAGGCGCTCGTGCTCACCGTCGGCGTCGGCGCGCTGCTGTGGCTGCCGGCGCGCCGTGTCGAGGGTGAGCTCCAGATCCGCGACGGCTTCCTCCTGGTCGCGCTCGCGTGGACGCTGCTGCCGGCGTTCGCGACGCTGCCGTTGATGCTCTATCTGCCGGAGCTGTCGTTCACCGACGCCTACTTCGAGACGGTGTCGGGACTGACCACCACCGGCGCGACGGTGCTCGACGGCCTCGACAAACTGCCGCCGTCGATCAACCTCTGGCGCAGCCAGCTCGTCTGGATGGGCGGCATGGGCGTCGTGGTGCTCGCGGTCGCGATCCTGCCGCTCCTCGGCGTTGGCGGCGCGCAGCTCTTCAAGGCCGAGACGCCCGGGGCCGATGAAGGACACGAAGCTCACGCCGCGCATCACCGAGACCGCGAAGGGACTCTACGGCGTCTACTTCGCGATCACGATCGCGTGCATTCTCGCGCTCAAGCTCGCCGGCATGACGTGGCTCGACGCGGTGATCCATGCGTTCTCGACCATGGGTCTCGGCGGCTTTTCTTCGCACGACGCGAGCTTCGGCTTCTGGGACTCGCCGGTGATCGAGGCGGTGACTATCGTCTTCATGCTGATCGCCAGCCTGAACTTCGCGACCCATTTCCTCGTCTGGCGTCGCAGGAGCCTGCGGCCCTACGCGCCGCGACCCCGAGGCGCGGATGGTGATGCTCACGATGCTCGGGAGCGTCGCGCTGATCGCGATCTACCTCTGGCAGGTCGGGTATTACCCCGAGTTCTGGACGTCGCTGCGGTTCGCGGCGTTCAACGTCGTCTCGGTCGCGAGCACTACCGGCTTCGCCAACACCGACTACAACGTGTGGCCGATCTTCGCGCCGCTGTGGATGCTCTATCTCTCGCTGCTTCGCGACCTCGTCGGGCTCGACCGGGGGCGGCATCAAGATGATCCGCGGGCTCGTGCTGCTGAAAGCTGCGGTCGCGGGAGTTCACCCGCATCCTCCACCCGCGCGCCGAGGTGCCGCTCAAGGTCGGCGGCCAGCCGGTCGAGAACAACGTGATCTTCGCAGTGCTCGCGTTCATGCTCGTCTACGGCGCTGATGATCGTCGGCATGTCGCTCGTGATGACCGCGACCGGGCTCGACTTCATCACCGCGTTCTCGGCGGTAGTGGCCTGCATCAACAACATGGGTCCGGGTCTCGGCAAGGTCGGGCCGGCGACGACCTACGCGGTGCTCACCGATTTCCAGACCTGGGTGTGCACGGCGGCGATGCTCCTCGGGCGGCTCGAGCTCTTCACGTTGCTCGTCATCTTCACGCCGATGTTCTGGCGCAAGTGAGCCGCTAGCGCAGCAGTCTGAAGGAGCCCGGGAAGAGCGCTCGGTCGACCTCCGCCGCGCGCTCGGCGCGCGCGATGAACGCCACCTGGTAGAAGCGGCTCCCGGAGGTCAGCACGCGCGCGGCGAGGCGCATCGGCCGCCCGTCTACCGTACCTTCCGCCTCCACCTCGACGCCGGGCCCATCGCCCAACGCGAGCGGACGTTCGGACAGGACGCGACCGCCGATGTTGTTCACGAGTGCGGCCCGTCCGTCGGACACGACGCGCGCGGCGTCGACGTCCGGCGGCAGATCGGCGTAACCGACCCCGAATGCCATCCCGGAACCCTGCACCGAGACCATCTGCATGGTAGTGCGCGTTCCGCCGATCGCCACCACGCGCGATTCCTTCGCGGGTCTGCCCGGCAGCATCACGGCGAACCCGCCTTCGGGCGAGACGAACTCGCGCCAGTCGAGCTCGGCGTAGCACGCACCGACGGCAAGCGCCCCGGCGAGCGCGAGGCTAATCCGCCACGACGGCATCACCTACCCGGATGCGCCCGCTCGCGACGATGCGGGCGGTAATGCCGCCATGACCGCGCATGGCGTTGTAGCCACCGGGGCCGAGGGCCTCCTCCATCCGCGAGCACGGCTCGCACGGGCCGCTGCCTTCGAGCAGCGCAGCGCCGATGCGAAAGCGCCGCCCCTTCAGCGCGAGCGAGATTGATCCCGGCGATGACGATGTTGCGCCGGAGGATGGCCGCGGCCGGCGCATCCCGGCCGAGAAGCGCCCCGACGGCGGGGAGGTGCTCGGCCTGGATCAGCGTGACCTGGCGCCTGCCGTCGTTCGCGTAGTGGTCGCCAACGAGCCCCTGACCCGCGATCGCCTCGACGGCGGCCACGGCTGTCAGGCTCGCGCGTCGGGCGGGCCGCACGCCGATCCAGGCGACGCGGCCCGCCTGCGGCAGTGTCGCAAGGAGGTCGGCGAGCGAGCCTTCCGTCACTTCGCCGCGATGCAGGCGATCTCGACCAGCATCCGCGGGTCGGCGAGCTTCGCCTCGACGGTGGCGCGCGCCGGGAGGTTGTTCGGGTCGATCCACGCCTTCCACACCCCGTTCATCGCCTCGCGGTTGCGGATGTCGGTCACCCAGACATTCGCCGACAGGATCTTCGCCTTGCTCGAGCCCGCCTTGGCGAGCGTGGCGTCGATCGCCGCGAGCACCTGCCTCGTCTGCCCGGCGATGTCCTGGCGTCAGGTCGTCGGCGACGGTGCCGGCGACGAAGACGAGACCGCCGTGCTCGACGGCGTCGGCGAGGATGCCGCCGTGCGGGTTGTGTCTGACGATGCTCATGCGAGGCTTCTCCGTGGTTCGCGTTGAGGCGGCGCAGAGCGCGGTCGGCGATTCTACGCGGGCGCCCCGGAGCGCCGACGCCTCGGCCTAGCGCCACATTTTTTCCGCAATTCGCGCCGATTGCTTGGACAGTGGCGGCGTAGCCTGACGAGGTCGTCGCACGCTCCCGTGGCCCCGGCAACTGTCTCGCAGCGTTCGCGTTGCGGCCAGGATAACCCGTTCGCGAAGAGCCTTCTGTTCTAATCGCGGGGTCCAGCGCCGCGCACTCCGTCCGATGAACCGCCCGACCGAACCGTCGTTGCAGCCCAGCGACACCCGCTCGCGCGCCGATCGCGCGCGCCGCCGCTGGCTCTGGCCGATCGTCATCGCCGCGTTCGCCGCCGGCGGGTATCTCGCCTATCGGCAGTTCGCGCCGGCGCCCGCCCCCGAGCCGACGGGCGCGCCCGGCCAGCCCGGCAGGCCAGGCGGCGGTCCGCCGCGCGCGACACCCGTCGTCGCCGTTCCGGCGCGCACCGCCGACATCGACGTCTATCTCAACGCGCTCGGCACGGTGACCCCGCTTCGGACGGTCACGGTGCGAAGCCGCGTCGACGGCCAGCTCGTGCGCGTGCTGTTCGAGGAAGGCCAGCTCGTGAACGAGGGCCAGCTCCTCGCCGAGATCGATCCGCGGCCGTTCCAGGTGCAGCTCGCCGCAGGCCGAAGGGCAGATGGCGCGCGACCGCGCGCTGCTCGAGAACGCCCGGCTCGACCTCGAGCGCTACCGACGCTCTTCGAGCAGGACTCGATCGCGAAACAGCAGGTGGACACGCAGGCCGCGCTCGTGCGCCAGTACGAGGGCGCGGTGAAGGTCGACCAGAGCCAGATCGACAACGCGCGGCTGCAGCTCACCTACGCCCGCATCACCGCGCCGATCAGCGGTCGCGTCGGCCTGCGCCTGGTCGACCCCGGCAACATCGTGCGCGCCGGCGACGCGAACGGCCTCGTCGTGATCACGCAGCTCGCGCCGATCGCGGTGGTGTTCACCGTCCCGCAGGACAACCTGCCGGCGGTGATGAAGCGCATGCAGTCGGGCGAGAAGCTGCCGGTCGAGGCGTGGGATCGCGAGCTGAAGGTCGCGGCTCGCGAGCGGCGCGCTCGCCTCGGTCGACAACCTCGTCGATCCCACCACCGGCACGGTCAAGCTCAAGGCGCAGTTCGCCGAACGACGACAACGCGCTCTTCCCGAACCAGTTCGTCAACGTGCGCATGAAGCTCGACACGCGTGCGCGACGCGACGGTGATCCCCGCCGCGGCGATCCAGCGCGGCGCGCAGGGGATGTTCGTGTACGTCGTCCAGCCGGACCAGACGGTGACGCTGCGCCCGGTGAAGCTCGGGCCGGTGGACGGCCAGCGCCAGGCGATCACCGAGGGGCTCGCGCCGGGCGAGATGGTGGTGATCGACGGCATGGATCGCCTGCGCGAGGGCGCGCTGGTCGAGGTCGACGAGCGCAGCCCGAGCTCAAGCCGCCGGCCGACGGCGGCACGCGGACGGGCAAGGGGCATGCGACGCAAGCCGCGGCCGGAAGGCGCGGACGCGCCGCCGAAGTGAGCGCCGTGAACCCGTCGCGCCCGTTCATCCTGCGCCCGGTGGCGACCACGCTCGCGATGGTCGCGATCCTGCTCGCCGGGCTTCGTCGCCTACCGGCAGCTGCCGGTCTCGGCGCTGCCGCAGGTCGACTACCCGACGATCCAGGTCTTCACCTTCTATCCCGGCGCGAGCCCGGAGGTGATGGCCTCGTCGGTCACCGCGCCGCTCGAGCGCCAGTTCGGCCAGATCCCGGGCCTCAAAGCAGATGTCGTCGACGAGCTCCGGCGGCGCGTCGGTCATCACGCTGCAGTTCGATCTCGCGGTGCCGCTCGACGTCGCCGAGCAGGGCGTGCAGGCGGCGATCAACGCCGCGTCGAACCTGATCCCGCAGGACCTGCCGGCGCCGCCGGTCTACAGCAAGGTGAACCCCGCCGACGCGCCGATCCTCACGCTCGGCCTCGCGTCGAAGACGCTGCACGCTGCCGGAGATCCAGAACCTCGCCGACACGCGTCTCGCGCAGAAGCTGTCGCAGGTCGCGGGCGTCGGGCCTCGTCACGCTCTCCGGCGGGCAGCGGCCCGCGGTGCGCGTGCAGGCGAATCCGAAGGCGCTCGCCGCCAACGGCCTCGGCCTCGAGGACGTGCGCACCGCGATCGCCGCGGCCAACGTCAAGAAGGCGAAGGGCAGCTTCGACGGCCCGAGCCGCGCGTACACCATCGACGCGAACGACCAGCTGCGCTCGGCCGCGGAGTACCGCGCGATCGTCGTCGCCTACCGCAACGGCGCGCCGCTCTATCTCTCCGACGTCGCCGACGTCGTCGAGGACGCGGAGAACGTCCGCCTCGCGGCGTGGATGAACGACGTCCCGGCGGTCATCGTCAACATCCAGCGCCAGCCCGGCGCGAACGTGATCGAGGTGGTCGACCGCATCAAGCGCCAGCTCCCGCAGCTGCAGGCCTCGCTGCCGGCGGCGGTCGACGTCGCGGTGCTGACCGACCGCACGGTCACCATCCGCGCCTCGGTGCGCGACGTGCAGTTCGAGCTGATGATCGCCATCGCGCTGGTGGTGATGGTGATCTTTCTCTTCCTGCGCAGCCTGCCGGCCACGCTCATCCCGAGCGTCGCGGTGCCGCTCTCGCTCGTCGGCACGTTCGGCTTCATGTACCTCGCCGGCTTCTCGATCAACAACCTGACGCTGATGGCGCTCGTCGTCGCCACCGGCTTCGTGGTCGACGACGCGATCGTGATGATCGAGAACATCGCGCGCTACATCGAGCGCGGCGAGTCGCCGCTCGAGGCGGCGCTCAAGGGCTCGCGGCAGATCGGCTTCACGATCATCTCGCTCACGCTTCTCGCTCGTCGCGGTGCTGATCCCGCTGCTCTTCATGGGCGACGTCGTCGGGCGCCTGTTCCGCGAGTTCGCGGTCACGCTCGCGGTCGCGATCCTCATCTCGGCGGCGGTGTCGCTGACGCTGACGCCGATGATGTGCGCGCGGATCCTGCGCCGCACGCGCCGGAGCCCGAGCAGGGCCGCTTCTACCGCGCGAGCGGCCGGCTGTTCGAGGCGGTGATCGCGCGCTACGGCCGGTGCTCGACTGGGTGCTCGACCGCCAGGCCGCGACGCTCGTCGTCGCCGTCGCCACGCTCGCCCTGACGGTCGTGCTCTACCTCGTCGTGCCGAAGGGCTTCTTCCCGGTGCAGGACACCGGCGTGATCCAGGGGATCTCCGAGGCGCCACAGAGCGTCTCGTTCGCCGCCATGGCCGAGCGCCAGCAGGCGCTCGGCGAAGGTGATCCTGCAGGATCCGGCGGTCGAGAGCCTCTCGTCGTTCATCGGCGTGGACGGCACGAACGCGACCTGAACAGCGGCCGGATGCTCATCAACCTCAAGCCGCTCGCGGTCGCGGCGGACGCACGCCTCGGACGTCATTCGCCGCCTGCAGCCCGAGCTCGCGAAGGTGCCGGGCATCACGCTCTACATGCAGCCGGTGCAGGATCTCACGGTCGAGGACCGCATCAGCCGGACCCAGTACCAGTTCACGCTCGAGGCTGCCGACGGCAAGCTCCTGAGCGAATGGGTGCCCGCGGCTGGTGGAGCGCCTCCGCGGGCTGCCGCAGCTCACCGACGTGGCGAGCGACCTGCAGGACCAGGGCCTGCAGGCGTACGTCGAGATCGACCGCGACACCGCCGGGCGGCTCGGCATCACGCCCGCGGCGATCGACAACGCGCTCTACAACGCCTTCGGCCAGCGGCTCGTCTCCACGATCTTCACGCAGGCGACGCAGTACCGGGTCGTGCTCGAGGTGAAGCCCGAGTTCCGCGCCGGCCCGGACGCGCTGAAGGACATCTACGTCGCTTCGTCGACCGGCGCGCAGGTGCCGCTCTCGTCGCTCGCCGCGCGTCAGCGTCGGGACCGCGCCGCTCGCGATCAACCACATCGGCCAGTTTCCGGCGGCGACGATCTCGTTCAACCTGGCGCGCGGCGCGCGCTCGGCGAGGCGGTCGACGCGATCCAGGCGGTCGAGCGCGAGATCGGGCTGCCGGCAAGCGTGCAGACCGGGTTCCAGGGCGCGGCGGCCTCGTTCCGCGACTCGCTCGCGAGCACGCTGCTGCTCGTGCTCGCCGCGGTCGTCACGATGTACATCGTGCTCGGCGTGCTGTACGAGAGCTACATCCACCCGGTGACGATCCTTTCGACGCTGCCGTCGGCCGCGGTCGGCGCGCTTCTCGCGCTGCTCCTCGCCCGCACCGATCTCGGCATCGTCGCCGTCATCGGGATCATCCTGCTGATCGGCATCGTGAAGAAGAACGCGATCATGATGATCGACTTCGCGCTCGATGCCGAGCGCAACGAGGGGAAGAGTCCCGCAGGAGGCGATCCGCCAGGCGTGCCTGCTGCGCTTCCGGCCGATCCTAATGACGACGCTGCGCGGCGCTCTTCGCCGCGCTGCCGCTCATGCTCGGCACCGGCGTCGGGCTCCGAGCTGCGGCACCCGCTCGGGCTCACGATGGTCGGCGGCCTGATCGTGAGCCAGGTGCTCACGCTGTTCACGACACCGGTGATCTACCTCGCCTTCGACCGGCTCGCCGAAACGCACCGGCGCGGCGGATCGGGTGCGGCCTCCGGGGCGGCGCAACCGTGAGCCTCGCGGCGCCGTTCATCGCGCGGCCGGTCGCGACGACGCTGCTCGCGGTCGGGCTCATGCTCGCCGGCGCGGTCGCGTACACCCAGCTGCCGGTCGCGCCGCTGCCGCAGGTCGAGTACCCGACGATCGTGGTGTCGGCGAGCCTGCCGGGCGCGAGCCCCGACACGATGGCGGCGACCGTCGCGACGCCGCTCGAGCGCCAGCTCGGGCGGATCGCTGGCGTGACACGAGATCACCTCGAGCTCGTCGCTCGGTTCGACGCGCGTCGTGCTGCAGTTCGACCTCAACCGCGACATCAACGAGGCGGCGACCGAGGTGCAGGCGGCGATCAACGCCGCGCGCAGCCAGCTGCCGTCGGGGATGCCGAACAACCCGACCTACCGCAAGGTGAACCCCGCGGACGCGCCGATCATGGTGCTGACGCTGACCTCCGACACACTGACCCAGGGGCAGATGTACGACGCCGCCGCGACGGTCGTCGCGCAGAAGCTCTCGCAGGTGCGAGGCGTCGGGCAGGTGACCGTCAGCGGCAGCTCGCTGCCGGCGGTGCGCGTCGAGCTGAACCCGACCGCGCTCAACGCCTACGGCATCGGTCTCACCGACGTGCGGAACGCGCTGGCGGCGGCGAACGCGAACCGCCCGAAGGGACTGGTCGAGAGCGGCGAGCGCCAGTGGTGGATCTACGCGAACGACCAGGCGCGGACCGCCGCCGAGTACCGCCCGCTCGATCGTCGCCTGGCGGAACGGCGCCCCGGTGCGGCTCGCCGACGTCGCCGACGTGGTGGACTCGGTGCAGGACGTGCGCAACTCCGGGTCGCGGGACGGCCGGCCGGCGGTGCTGCTCCAGATCTACAAGGAACCGAACGCCAACATCCTCGAGACCGTGCAAAGCGCGTGCGGGACCTGATGCCGTGGCTGCAGCGCGTCGCTGCCGGCTGCGGTCGACCTCGAGGTGGCGCTCGAGCGCACCTCCACGATCCGCGCCTCGCTCACCGAGGTCCAGAAGACGCTTGCGATCGCCGTCTGCCTGGTGATCCTGGTCGTGTTCCTGTTCCTGCGCCGGGTGCGCGGCGACGCTCATTCCGGCCGTGGCGGTGCCGGTGTCGATCGTCGCGACTTTCGGCTTCATGTATCTCGCCGGCTACAGCCTGAACAACCTCTCGCTGATGGCGCTGATCGTGGCGACCGGGTTCGTCGTCGACGATGCCATCGTGGTGCTCGAGAACGCGATGCGCCACATCGAGGCGGGGATGAGCCCGATGGCGGCCGCGCTCGCGAGCGCGCGCGAGGTGAGCTTCACGGTGCTGTCGATGAGCCTGTCGCTCGTCGCGGTGTTCATTCCGATCCTGTTCATGGGCGACATCGTCGGGCGCTTCTTCCGCGAGTTCGCGATCACGCTCTCGGTCGCGATCCTCGTCTCGCTCGCCGTCTCGCTGACGTTGACGCCGATGATGTGCGCGCGGCTGCTTCGGCCTGCGCCGCCGGGCGGGCACGGCCGGCTGTATCTGGCCGGCGAGCGGGTGTTCGCCGCGATTCGGCGCGGCTACGAGGCGAGCCTCGCCTGGGCGCTCCGCCACTCGTTGCTGACGATCGTGATCCTCGCCGCGACGATCGGCCTCAACGTCTATCTGTACATCGAGATCCCGAAGGGCTTCTTCCCGCAGCAGGACACCGGCCGCCTGATCGGCTGGATCCGCGCCGACCAGTCGAGCTCGTTCCAGTCGATGCAGGAGAAGATGACCCGGCTCGTCGAGATCGTGCGCGCGGATCCGGCGGTCGAGACGGTGACCGCGGTGACCGGCGGCGGGTCGCGCAACTCGGGCAGCATGTTCGTCTCGCTGAAGCCGCTCAAGGAGCGCGGCGTATCGGCGGGCGAGATCGTCGCGCGGCTGCGCGAGCGGCTGCTGAAGGAGCCCGGCGTGAACCTCTGGCTCGTGCCGGTCCAGGACGTGCGCATCGGCGGACGGCAGGGAACCGGATCGTACCAGTACACCCTGCAGAGCGACGACCTCGAGGCGCTGCGCACCTGGACCTTGCGCCTGCAGGCCGCGCTGCAGGGCGTGCCGCAACTCGCCGACGTCAGCACCGACCAGGAGACGCGCGGCCTGCAGACGACGGTGGTGATCGACCGGCCGACGGCCGCGCGGCTCGGCATCACGCCGGACCTGATCGACACCACGCTCGGCAACGCGTTCGGGCAGGCGGTGGTCTCGACGATCTACACCGAGCGCAACCAGTACCGCGTCGTGATGGAGGTCGATCCGCGCTACGCGCAGGGGCCCGAGGCGCTGAAGGACATCTACGTCCGGAGCCCGGGCGGCGTGCAGGTGCCGCTTTCGACGGTGGCGCGCTACGAGTTCACCAACACGCCGCTCTCGGTGAACCACCAGGGCCAGTTCGCGGCCTCGACGATCTCGTTCAGCCTGCCGGAGGGCGTGTCGCTGTCCGCCGCGACCGCCGCGATCAACGAGACGATGGCGCGGATCGGGATGCCGGCGTCGATCTACGGCGGCTTCCAGGGCACCGCGCGCGGCTTCCAGGCGACGCTCGCGCGCCAGCCGTGGCTGATCCTGGCGGCGATCGTCGCGATGTACCTCGTCCTCGGGCATGCTCTACGAGAGCACCGTCCACCCGATCACGATCCTGTCGACCCTGCCGTCGGCGGGCGTCGGCGCGCTGCTCGCGCTGCTCGCGTTCGAGATCGAGTTCGGCGTGATCGCGCTGATCGCGGTGTTCCTGCTGATCGGGATCGTGAAGAAGAACGCGATCATGATGGTCGACTTCGCGCTCGACGCGGAGCGGCGCGAGGGCCTCGCGCCCGCGCAGGCGATCCTGCGGGCGTGCAGCCTGCGCTTGCGGCCGATCCTGATGACGACGGCGGCGGCGATGCTCGGCGCGCTGCCGCTCGCCTTCCGCACCGGCGACGGCGCCGAGCTGCGCCAGCCGCTCGGCATCGCCATCGTCGGCGGCCTGCTGCTGAGCCAGCTGCTGACGCTGTACACGACCCCGGTCGTCTACCTGTATCTCGACCGCTTCCGGCTCTGGTGCCAGCGCCGCTGGCGCCGGCGCGGCCGCGTTTCCGGACTGGAGCCGCGATGAACCGACGCGTTGCCTGCCCCGCTTGCTCGCCGCGCTGCTCCTCGCGGGGTGCATGGTCGGCCCCGACTACGTCCGCCCCGGCACCGCGGTGCCGGCCGCCTACAAGGAGATGGAGGGCTGGAAGCGCGCCGAGCCGCGCGACGCGATCGCGCGCGGGCGCTGGTGGGAGATGTTCGGGGACCGCGAGCTCGACGCGCTCGCCGCGCGCGTCGACATCTCGAACCAGAACATCCGCGTCGCCGAGGCGAACTTCCGCCAGGCGCAGGCGCTCACCGAGCAGGCGCGGGCGGGGCTCTTCCCGACCGTCGGCGCCGGCGCCTCGGCGATCCGGAGCAAGTCGCCGTCGCTCTCCAACCAGCCGTCGTTCGCCACCGGCGCGGTGAACAACTTCAACCTCAACCTCAACGCGAGCTGGGAGCTCGACCTGTGGGGCAAGGTGCGTCGCGGGATCGAGGCGGGCGAGGCGAACTGGCAGGCGAGCGCGGCCGACCTCGAGTCGGTGCGGCTGTCCGCGCAGGCGGCGGTCGCGCAGAACTATCTCGCGCTTGCGCATCGCGGACGTGCAGCGGCGGGTGCTCGAGGAGACGGTGGCGGCGTACCAGCGCACGCTCGAGCTCACGCAGAACCGCTACGCGGCCGGCGTCGCGGCAAGGGTCGACGTCGTCCAGGCGGAGGTGCAGCTCAAGAGCACGCAGGCGCAGCTCGTGGACAACGGCATCGACCGCGCGCTGCTCGAGCACGCGATCGCGACGCTCGTCGGCGAGCCGGCGTCGACGTTCTCGATCGCGCGCGCGCCGCTCGCCGCGAAGCTGCCGGACATTCCGGTCGGCGTGCCGTCGGAGCTCCTCGAGCGCCGGCCGGACATCGCCGCGGCGGAGCGGAGCGTCGCGGCCGCCAACGCGCAGATCGGCGTCGCGCAGGCGGCGTTCTACCCGACGCTCACGCTGTCCGCCGCCGGCGGGTTCCGCAGCACGAGCTTCGCCGACTGGCTGACCACGCCGAGCCGCTTCTGGTCGCTCGGCGCGGTACTCGCGCAGTCGATCTTCGACGGCGGCCTGCGGCGCGCGGTCTCCGACCAGGCGATCGCGGCCTACGACGGCCAGGTCGCGGCCTATCGCCAGACGGTGCTCACCGGCTTCCAGGAGGTCGAGGACAACCTCGCGCAGCTGCGCTTCCTCGAGGAGGAGGCGCGGTTCCAGAACGAGGCCGCGCGGGGCGCGCAGCTGTCGGTCGAGCTCACGACCAACCAGTACAAGGCGGGGATCGTGAGCTACCTGAACGTCATCGCCGCGCAGGCGATCGCGCTCAACAACGAGCGCGCGGCGGTGAATGTCCAGGGTCGCCGCCTCGTGGCGAGCGTGCTCCTGGTGAAGGCGCTCGGCGGCGGGTGGGACGCGCGCGCGCTCGAGGAGATCCGGCTTTCGGGCAGCGCCCCGCCGAACGAGTGAACGGCCGCGGAGCGCCGTCAGCGCGTTCCCGCGTCAGGCGTCGTACGCAGCGCCGGCGCGAGCCAGCGCTCGGTCTTCGCGAGATCGGACTGCTTGCGGCGCGCGTAGTCCTCGACCTGGTCGCGGTCGATCTTGCCGACCGCGAAGTACTGCGCGTCGGGATGGGCGAAGTAGAAGCCGCTCACCGCCGCCGCCGGCCACATCGCGAAGTTCTCGGTGAGCGTGATGCCCGCCGCCGGCGCGTCGAGCAGCTCGAAGAGCGGTCCCTTCTCGGTGTGGTCCGGGCAGGCCGGATAGCCGGGCGCCGGACGGATGCCGCGGTACTTCTCGCGCGATCAGCTCCGCTTCGTCGAGCGCCTCGTCCGGCGCGTAGCCCCAGAACTCGCGCCGCACCCGCTGGTGCAGCAGCTCGGCGAACGCCTCGGCGAGCCGGTCGGCGAGCACCTTGAGCATGATCGCGCTGTAGTCGTCGTGCGCCGCCTCGAACTCGCGCACGCGCTCGTCGCAGCCGATGCCGGCGGTGACCGCGAACGCGCCGAGCTAGTCGCGCACGCCCGACGCCTTCGGCGCGACGAAGTCGGCGAGGCAGAGGTTGCGCGGTCGGCCGCCTTCCTGGTCTGCTGGCGCAGGTTGTGCCAGTCATCGCGACCTCGCGCCGCGTCTCGTCGGCGTAGATCTCGATGTCGTCGCCCACCGCGTTCGCCGGGTAGAGCGCCGAACACGCCGTTCGCCGTGAGCCACTGCTCCGCGATGATGCGCTCGAGCATCGCCTGCGCGTCGCGGAAGACGTTGCGCGCCGCCTCGCCGACCACCGGGTCGTCGAGGATCTTCGGGTAGCGGCCGGCGAGCTCCCAGGTCTGGAAGAACGGCGCCCAGTCGATGTAGCTCGGCGATCTCGGCGAGGTCGTAGCCGCGGAAGAGCTTGCCGCCCGAGCAGCGCGGGCCGCGGCGGCGCGTAGCTCGCCCAGTCGGTCGGGAACGCGTTCGCGCGCGCCTCGGCGAGCGGCACGAGCGGCGCCTGGCCCTTCTTCGCCGCGTGCTGCTCGCCGGATGCGCTCGTAGTCGGCCTTCACCTCGGCGACGTAGCGTTCGGCGCGCAGCTCGGCCGAGAGCAGGTTGGTGCACACGCCGACCGCGCGCGAGGCGTCCGGCACGTAGACCACGGGCCGATGCGTAGTTCGGCGCGATCTTGACCGCGGTGTGCACGCGCGAGGTCGTGGCGCCGCCGATCAGCAGCGGCAGCCGGAAGCCCTCGCGCTCCATCTCGTGCGCGACGTGCGCCATCTCCTCGAGCGACGGCGTGATCAGGCCCGAGAGGCCGATGATGTCGGCGTTCTCGTCGCGCGCGATCTCCAGGATCTTCTGCGCCGGCACCATCACGCCGAGGTTGACGACCTCGTAGTTGTTGCACTGGAGCACGACGCCGACGATGTTCTTGCCGATGTCGTGCACGTCGCCCTTGACGGTGGCGATCACGATCTTGCCCTTCGCCCTCGCTTCGCCGGACTGCGCCTTCTCCGCCTCGATGAACGGCACGAGGTGCGCGACCGCCTGCTTCATCACGCGCGCCGACTTCACGACCTGCGGCAGGAACATCTTGCCGGCGCCGAAGAGGTCGCCGACGACGTTCATGCCGTCCATCAGCGGGCCCTCGATCACCTGGATCGGCCGCTCGGCCTTCTGCCGCGCCTCCTCGGTGTCCTCGACGATCCAGGTCGAGATGCCCTTGCACCAGCGCGTGCGCGAGGCGCTCCTCGACCGTGCCCTTGCGCCACGGCGAGGTCCTCCTCGATCGCGCTTGCCGCCGGCCTTGACCGTCTCGGCGAACTCCACCAGCCGCTCGGTCGCATCGCGGCCGCCGGTTGAGGATCACGTCCTCGACGTGCTCGAGCAGGTCCTTCGGGATCTCCTCGTAGACGCCGAGCTGCCCGGCGTTGACGATGCCCATCGTCATGCCGGCCCGGATCGCGTGGTAGAGGAACGCGGTGTGCATCGCCTCGCGCACCGGGTCGTTGCCGCGGAACGAGAACGACAGGTTCGACACGCCGCCGCGAGATCTTGACGTGCGGCAGGTTCTGCCGGATCCAGCGCGTCGCCTCGATGAAGTCGACGCCGTAGTTCGCGTGCTCCTCGAGCCCGGTCGCGACCGCGAAGATGTTCGGGTCGAAGATGATGTCCTCGGCGCGGGAAGCCCACCTGCGTTCGACCAGGATGTCGTAGGCAGCGCCGCAGATCTCGGTGCGGCGCTCGAGCGTGTCGGCCTGGCCCTTCTCGTCGAACGCCATCACGACCACCGCCGCGCCGTAGCGGCGCGCGAGCCGCGCCTGGCGCACGAACTCCGCCTCGCCTTCCTTCAGCGAGATCGAGTTGACGACCGGCTTGCCCTGCACGCACTTCAGGCCCGCCTCGATCACCGACCACTTCGAGCTGTCGATCATCACCGGCACGCGCGAGATGTCGGGCTCGGCGGCGACGAGGTTCAGGAACGTCGTCATCGCCGCCTGCGAGTCGAGCATCGCCTCGTCCATGTTGACGTCGATCACCTGCGCGCCGTTCTCGACCTGCTGGCGCGCGACCGCGAGCGCCCGCCGGTAGTCGCCGGCGAGGATCGAGCCGCGCGAACGCCTTCGAGCCGGTGACGTTGGTGCGCTCGCCGACGTTGACGAAGAGCGAGTCGTCGTCGATGTTCAGCGGCTCGAGGCCCGCAGAGCCGCAGGCGCCTGCTCGATCGCCGGCATCGCGCGCGGCGCGAGCGTCGCGCACGCGTCGCCGCGATCGCGCCGATGTGCTCGGGCGTCGTGCCGCAGCAGCCGCCGACGATGTTGAGGAAGCCGCGCTTCGCCGAACTCCTCGAGCAGGCAGGCGGTCTGCTCCGGCGTCTCGTCGTAGCCGGTCTCCGACAGCGGGTTCGGCAGCCCGGCGTTCGGATAGCAGCAGACGTAGGTGTCGGCGACCGTCGCGAGCTCCTCGATGTACGGCCGCATCAGCTTCGCGCCGAGCGCGCAGTTCAAGCCCGACGGCGAGCGGCCGCGCGTGGCGCACCGAGTTCCAGAACGCCTCCGGCGTCTGGCCGGAGAGCGTGCGGCCCGACTGGTCGGTGATCGTGCCCGAGATCATCACCGGCAGCCGCTGCCCGCTCGCCTCGAACACGCTCTCGATCGCGAAGAGCGCCGCCTTGGCGTTCAGCGTGTCGAAGATCGTCTCGACGAGGAGGAGATCGACGCCGCCGTCGACGAGGCCCGCGGAGCGCTTCGGCGTAGGCTGCGACCAGCTCGTCGAACGTGACGTTGCGGAAGCCCGGGTCGTTGACGTCGGGCGAGATCGACGCGGTCTTGCTCGTCGGCCCGAGCACGCCGGCGACGAAGCGCGGCCGGTCCGGCGTCTTCGCGGTGAACTCGTCGGCCGCCTCGCGCGCGAGCCTCGCCGCCGCGAGGTTCAGCTCGTAGGCGAAGCGCCTCCATGCCGTAGTCGGCGAGCGACGGCGCGTTCGAGTTGAAGGTGTTGGTCTCGATGATGTCGGCGCCGGCGGCGAGGTACTGCGCGGTGGATCGCGCGGATCAGCTCGCGGCTGCGTGAGCACGAGCAGATCGTTGTTGCCCTGGAGGTCCGCCGGCCAGTCGGCGAAGCGCTCGCCGCGGATAGTCCGCCTCCGCGAGCCGGTGGCCCTGGATCATGGTGCCCATGGCGCCGTCGAGGATCAGGATCCTGCGGTCGAGGAGGGTGCGGAGTTGTTGCGTGCAGTCCGGACGCATGCCAGAAACGAAAAACCCGCTGAGCCTGCGGGCCAAACGGGTTTCCCTCGCTTTAGCCGTATTTCTTTCACCCGGCGTTTCCCCCGGAGGCGCCCGCAAGCTGAAGCGTCAAATCGGCGCCGCTCGAAAGGCTAGCTTCTCGCTAGGTCCTTGTCAATGAACGGCTTAACGGGGTGCCTCCGGCCGCCCCGGGTCTATACTTCCCCGCCGCTGTCCAGTCCTGGGACCGCACGGTCATGAAGCACCTCACCCCGAAGGAAGCCCACGATTACCTGAAGCGCACGCCGAACGCTCTGTTCGTCGATTGCCGCAGCGAGATGGAGTATCTCTTCGTCGGTCATCCGACCGGTGCGCTCCACGTGGCGTGGAACGACGGCCCCGACTGGGAGGTCAACCCGCACTTCGTCGGCCAGGTGAAGAAGCTCGCCGGCGCCAACCACGCGCACCGGCCCATCGTCCTCATCTGCCGCAGCGGCAACCGCTCGCTCGACGCCGGCGAGGCGCTCGAGAAGGCCGGCTTCACCGACGTCTGCAACGTGCTGCACGGCTTCGAGGGCGACCTCGACGAGCAAGCACCAGCGCAACACGACCAACGGCTGGCGGTTCGAGGGCCTGCCCTGGGAGCAGTGCTGACGGGGGTCAATCCGCGACGCGCACCATCTGCGCCGCATGCTTGAGGCGGTACTCGCCCGGACGCTTCTCGTAGACGTCCTTCCCCCAGGTCGCCGCGACCTCGTAGACCCGCCACGGCCGGTCCTTCGGCAGCACGCCCTTCGCCGCGAGCTCAGCCGCGGCGGTGCGCGCCTCGGCGACCGAGCAGAACACCCGGCCGCCCGCGTAGCTGCCGTCGGGCTCGAGCGCGGGGCGCGGCGCGCTCGGCGGCACGACGTGCGCGGGCAGCGGACCGGGTTTGGTCACCGTCTGCCCGCGCGCGATCGGCGCCGCGACCTCGGGCTCGCCGATCGTGTACACGCGCGCGCACTCGCGCCCGGGCGGACTCGCGCATCCCGCGACAGTCGCTAGGCACAAGGCCGCCACCCGCCACATCCCAACTTTCGCCATCGAACCTCCTGTCAACGTTCGCCCTGCAGCTCGGCGACGAGCCGCTCGCGCAGGCGAAACCGCTGCACCTTGCCGGTTGCGGTGCGCGGCAGCTCCGCGATCTGCCGTATCCACCTCGGCCGCGCGTGCCGCGGCAGCTCGTCGAGGCGCGCCGTCGCGATCTCCGCCGCGCCCTCCCCAACCACGAACAGCGCGAGCCGGTCGAAGCCGTCGGCGTCCGGGACGACGACACAAGCAGCCTCGCGGATCCGGGTGTCGGCGAGCACCGCTTCCTCGAGCTCGGCCGGCTTCACCCATTGTCCCGCGATCTTGTAGAGCTCGTCCGCGCGGCCCTGGTGCGACCAGAAGCCGTCAGCGTCGCGGCTGAAGAGATCGCCCGTGCAGAACCACCCGTCGCGGAACGCGCGCGCGGTCGCCTCGTCGCTCTTGTAGCGTAGCGCAAGCGACGGATGCCTGACCCAGAGCACGCCGGCTGCGTCATCGACAACCTCGTGCTCAGCCCCATCGAGGAGCTGCGTTTCCACGCCGGCGAGCGGCAGGCCGCAGGTTCCGATCCGGTGCCGGCCGGGAGAGTTCGCGAATGCGTTGCAGAACGTCTCGGACATCCCGTACGCCTCGAGCACCCGGGTGCCGACCGTTTCCTGCCACTTCGCCGCGATCGGGTCCGGCAGCCGCTCGCCGGCGGTGAACACGAGCGGTATCGGGGCGAAAGCGGCGAGCTGCTCGCGCGGCAGCGCGAGCAGCCGGCGCATGACCGTCGGGACGGTGAATAGCACGTTCGGACGGTAACGCGCCGCGTGCGCCGCGATCGCTTCGGGCGTGGGCCAGCCGTCGTCGAGCACGATCGTCGCGCCGCAGGAAAGCGGGCCGGTGAAGCCGTTGTCGAGCGCGTACGCGAAGAAGAGCTTCGAGGTCGCCAGCACGACCGTCCCATCGCCCGCACCGGCCACTTCGCGCAGCAGCTTACCGGCGTGGGCGCAGTTCGCGTGGCTATGGACGATCGCCTTCGGCTTGCCGGTAGTGCCCGAGGAGTACAGCCAGAACGCCGGGTCGTCGGCGCGCGGTCGCCGCAGTCGCGTACTCGGAGCGTGCCGCCGCCATCGCCGCGTCGAGCGAGTCGCCGGCCCCGCGCGCGGGAGCGAGTCGCGTCGCGGTTCTCTGGCATGCCGCGCCGGCTGTCGTGAGGTACTCCGGCTCCGCGATCGCGAGGCGCGCCTCGCAGTCGCCGACGATCCATGCGAGCTCCGCGACCGGCAGCCGGGTGTTGAGCGGTACGGCGACCGCGCCAGCCTTGAGCGCGCCGAGAAATGCCGCGCAGAGCCGCGGCGAGTCGTCCATCAGCAGGCACACGCGCTCACCGCGCTGCAGCCCGAGCGCTGCGAGGGCGTGCGCCGCCCGCGACACGGCGGCGTCGAGCTCGCCGCACGTCACGGCACCGCCGGGGTGGAGGATCGCCGGACGGTCGCGACGGCCCCGTTCGCGGACGCGCGCGAGGATCGCGTCGGAGGCGTTGAGCGGCGCCGTCATTCTGGACACACCGGTTGCAGGGGGGGTCGATCTTGGCCTACGATAGCCGCGCACCATCGCGTGCGTCAATTCGTTTGGCCTCCAAACAATCGCGCCGGGCGCGCGGCGAAGACGACCTCGACCACGGCCTGCTGCCCGGGTTGCTCGGCTACCAGCTGAGGCTCGCGCAGCTCGCGGTGTTCCGCGATTTCGAGCGCTCGGCGGGTGCGCTCGGCGTTTCCCCGGGACGATTCGGCGTCCTCGCCCTCGTCGAAGCGAACCCCGGCGTCTCACAGAGCCGGCTCGCGCACGCGGTGGGCCTCGACCGCTCGACGATGGTCGCGGTGCTCGATCAGCTCGAGGACCGGCGGCTGGTCGAGCGGCGGGCGGGCCCGGACCGCCGCACAAACGGCTTGTGGCTGACGCGCGAGGGAAAGCGCCTGCTCGCCCGGCTGAAGCGCCGCGTGACCGAGCACGAAGCGCGGATCGCAGCGCGGTTGACGCGAGCCGAGCGCGCGATGCTTTCCCGCCTGCTGCGCCGGCTCGGATCCTGAGCGGCTTGATCGCCGGGATGGCTGCAGGACTGGCGGCTGCTGGGTCCAGCCGGCCGCGGCGGAGACCGTCCGTGTCGGTGTCGGCGCGGTCAGCGCCGGCGGCACACACCAGACGGGGTGGCGTGCGTGTCATCTGTCCACAGACAGGGGGCCAAGAAAAAGGGCGCCTTGCGGCGCCCTCGAAGGCTCGCCCTCTCGGGCTTCGCCCCCTGCTGGAGAGACGATTCCGAAGCGCGCGAGTCAAGTGTGATAGGCGGCCTCGCCGTGGTAGTTCACGTCCAGGCCCTCGCGCTCCTCCTCTTCGGACACGCGCAGTCCCACGATCATGTCGGCGATCTTGAAGGCGATGAAGGCGACCACGCCGGTCCAGATGATCGTCACGACGACCGCCTTGACCTGCACCCACAACTGTTCGCCGATGCTGCTGAAGCCGGTCGCGGCGGTGACCCAGTCGGTCACGAACCCCGGACCGCCGAGCCCCGGCGCGTTGAACACCCCGGTCAGGAGCGCGCCCAGGATCCCGCCGACCGCGTGCACGCCGAACACGTCGAGCGTGTCGTCCGCGCCGAGCATCCGCTTGAGCCCGTTCACGCCCCACAGGCAGACCAAACCTGCCGCCAGGCCGATCACGAACGCGCCCGGGATGCCGACGTTGCCGGCGGCCGGGGTGATCGCCACCAGGCCGGCCACCGCGCCGGACGCGGCCCCGAGCATCGACGGCTTGCCCTTGAACAGCCACTCGCCGAACGACCAGGAAAGCACCGCGCAGGCAGTCGCGAGGAAGGTGTTGAGGAAGGCAAGCGCAGCGGAGTTGCCGGCCTCGAGCGCGGAGCCCGCGTTGAAGCCGAACCAGCCGACCCACAGCAGCGACGCGCCGATCATCGTAAGCGGCAGGTTGTGCGGCGACATCGCCTCGCGGCCGAAGCCGATCCGCTTGCCGGCGAGATAGGCGCCCACCAGCCCCGCGACGCCGGCGTTGATGTGCACCACCGTGCCGCCGGCGAAGTCGAGCGCGCCCCACTGCCAGATCAGGCCGGCCTTCGCGTTCATCGCGTCGACGACCTTCGGGTCGGTGTACGCGTCGGGGCCCATCCAGAACCACACCATGTGCGCGATCGGCGCGTAGGCGAAGGTGAACCAGATGACCATGAAGATCAGCACCGCCGAGAACTTGATCCGCTCGGCGAACGCGCCGACGATCAGGCAGCAGGTGATCGCGGCGAACGTCGCCTGGAACGCGATGAACACGATCTCGGGAATCACGACGCCCTTGCTGAACGTCGCCGCCATGGCGAACTCGCCCTTGCCGGGGTCGAGCGCGCCGCCCAGAAACAGGCGGTCGAAGCTGCCGAAGAACGCATTGCCTTCGGTGAACGCGAGGCTGTAGCCGTAGATGCACCACAGCACGACGATCATCGAGAAGGTCACGAACACCTGCATCAGCACCGACAGCATGTTCTTCGCGCGCACCATCCCGCCGTAGAACAGCGCAAGCGCCGGCACGCTCATCAGGATCACGAGCGCCGTGCACACGAGCATCCACGCGACGTCGCCCTTGTTCGGCGTCGGCGCGGCGGAACTCGCCTCCTTCTTCTCCTCGACCTTCACCGTCTCCGTCACGGTGCCGGCTTTCGCATCGACCTTGATGGTCTCGGTAACCGTCGTCGTAACCGCCGGCGCCGCCGGCTTGTCTTGCGCCAGCGCCGGGCCGGCGGCGCCGAACGAAACAGCGCCGACGAACGCGAGCAGCGCGATCAGCTTTTTCATGGATCTCACTCCCTTAGAGCGCATCCGCGCCGGTCTCGCCGGTGCGGATGCGCACAACCTGTTCGAGCGGGAACACGAAGATTTTCCCGTCGCCGATCTTGCCGGTGTTCGCCGACTTCTCGATCGCCTCGATCACCTGCTCGAGCATCTCCGTCTTGACGGCGGCTTCGATCTTGACCTTCGGCAGAAAATCGACGACGTACTCGGCGCCGCGGTAGAGCTCGGTGTGGCCCTTCTGCCGCCCGAAGCCTTTGACCTCGGTGACGGTGATGCCCTGCACGCCGATGGCGGACAGCGCCTCACGCACCTCGTCGAGCTTGAACGGCTTGATGATGGCCGTGACTAGTTTCATGACAATCCCCTTACGAAGCTGCCCGCCGGGCCGCGAGAAATGCCCCTGACCCGGCGGCGCAGCTAGCGGTCCTAGAACGTCTTGCCGATGGAGAGCACGAGGCCGGTGGTGCCGATCTCCCGGACCTTCGCCGGTGCCGTTGGTCGCGTACCAGTAGTCCTTGTCGGCGTCGGTGCCGATGATGCTCGCGCCCAGCAGCCAGCCGTCGAGGTCATAGGTCGACGCCGACCTTGTAGTCGAAGTAGTCGAGCTTGTTGTAGTGGTTGACCCACGTGTAGCCCGGCAGTCGCGGTGAAGGTCAGCTTGGGCATGATCTCGTAGTTGAACGCGCCCATCAGGTACGGAGGTGCCCTTGGTGTCGCCGTTCGGGCCGAGCGGCGTGCACCCGCTGTTCGAGGGGTTGCACAGCGTCGTCACGACGTTCTGCGACAGGCCGAAGTAGTCGGTGAACGAGTAGAAGTACTTCGCCGAGAACCACTTCCAGCTGCCGCCGATGTAGACCTCCCAGTTGTTGACGTCGAGTGTTGCCGTTCGAGTCGACGTCGGAACTTCGTGCCGCCCGGGTAGGCGTAGTAGATCGTGCCGACGTCGAGGCCGAAGTCGCCCCAGGCGTGCTTCCAGCCGCCGTAGAAGTCCATCTCGATGCTCGAGCCGTTCGGGTACTGGTTGCCGCTCACGTTCGAGTTCCAGTTGCCGAGGTAGAGCCCGCTCGAGTGCGAGTAGTCGATCCCGCCCTGGATCGCCGGGCCGACGGTGAAGAAGCCTTCGCCGAAGGTCTGGGAAATGCCGCGGAACCGGTAGTCGCTGACGATCGCCATGTTCCCGGTCAGGGTGTGCTCCGGCGTCGGTGCTGGCGCTTGCGCGTGCGCCAGCTGGCTGGCAAACGCCGCGGCCGCGACCGAGGCGAGCAGATGCTTCTTCATGGATTGCCCCCTTTCGTTTCGATAAAGAAGAAAAGCAAGGCGCGTTGAGCATTTCACATGCCAGAAGCAATGTTGTTCAAAAACAGCAGGTTGTCGTCTGGCTGGGGCGCATGTGCCGGCGTGACGCACCGTCGCGGTGCGTCGGTTTCGCAGATTGCACTCTCCCGGTGCCGCAAACAGCCAAAACGCGGTTCCGGCGACGCGTCGTGCTAGACTTGGTTCATCCAGGTGTGGTTTTCATGCAACGGTCCAAGCTCGTCGAAGAAGTCAGCGCAAAGGTGTCGGAACTGTTCGCCGCAAACCCGGCCCGCGACATCGAGAAGAACCTCCGGGCGCTCATCACCTCGGCCCTGGGCCGCCTCGACCTGGTCCCACGCGAGGAGTTCGACGTCCAGGCCAAGCTGCTGGCCCGTGCCCGCGAGCAACTCGTCGCGCTGGAGGCGCGGGTGGCGGAGCTGGAGCGAAGACTGAAGACGAACGACTGAAAGACCGACGCCGGCCGGCCGGTCGCGGCCCCCTCCAGTCTTCCGACTGCGGTCGCCGAGCGTTGTCTTCCCATGTCCCTCGCAGTGCTCTACAGCCGTGCGCTCACGGGGCTCGATGCGCCGCTCGTCACCGTCGAGGTCCATCTCGCGAACGGTCTGCCAAGCTTCACCATCGTCGGGCTGCCCGACACCGAGGTGAAGGAGGCGCGCGAACGGGTGCGCGCCGCGCTCGTCAACTGCCGTTTCGACTTCCCGGCGCGCCGCATTACCGTCAACCTCGCCCCTGCCGAGCTGCCGAAGGAGAGCGGCCGCTTCGACCTGCCGATCGCGCTCGGCATCCTCGCCGCCTCGCGCCAGATCCCGGCCGGCGGGCTCGCGGCACAGGAGTTTGCGGGCGAGCTGTCGCTCTCCGGCGACCTACGCGCAATCCGTGGCGCCCTTGCGATGACCTATCGTGCGGCGCGATCGGGCCGGGCGTTCGTGCTGCCGGCGGCGAGCGCCGCCGAGGCCGCGCTGGTCAGGGACGCCGCGATCCATCCCGCCGCGACCCTGCTCGAGGTGTGCGGCCACCTGACCGGCGCCGCCCCGATCGCGCCCCTAGCCAGCGATCCGGTCGCTTCCCGCGCGATGTATCCCGATCTCGCGGACGTCAAGGGACAGGCACATGCGAAGCGCGCGCTCGAAGTCGCGGCTGCGGGGGCGCACAGCCTGCTGCTCGCGGGACCGCCGGGAACGGGCAAGTCGATGCTCGCGTCCCGTCTGCCGGGCCTGTTGCCGCCGATGACCGACGAGGAGGCGCTCGAATCGGCGGCGCTTCGTTCGTTAGCGAGCACTAACTTTCAGATCGAGCAGTGGCGCGAACGGCCGTTCCGCTCGCCCCACCATTCGGCGTCCGGAGTCGCGCTCGTGGGCGGCGGCGGCGACCCGCGGCCCGGCGAGATCTCGCTTGCGCACCGGGGCGTGCTGTTCCTGGACGAGCTGCCGGAGTTCGACCGGCGCGTACTCGAGGTCCTGCGCGAGCCGCTCGAATCGGGCAAGGTCACGATCTCGCGCGCGACGCGCAAGAGCGACTTTCCCGCGCGCTTTCAGCTCGTCGCAGCGATGAACCCATGCCCATGCGGCTATCTCGGACACTACGGCGGGCGGTGCCGCTGCACGCCCGACCAGGTCGCGCGCTATCGCGGCAAGCTCTCCGGGCCGCTTCTGGACCGCATCGACATCCATATCGAGGTGCCAGCCGTCCCGCAGGAAGAGCTGCTGGCACAGGGCGTCGGCGAGACGAGCGCCGCCGTCCGGGAGCGGGTGACTGCCGCCCGTGCGCGCCAGCTTGCGCGCCAGCGCAAGCCCAATGTGGAGCTCGGGACGAAGGAGGTCGAGCGCCACTGCCGCGCCGACGGCGCCGGCGAGACGCTGCTCAAGCAGGCGATCTCCCGGTTGGGGCTTTCAGCGCGGGCCTACCACCGCGTGCTGAAGCTCGCGCGCACGATCGCCGATCTGGCGGGTGCCGAGGCGATCGCAGCTGTCCATGTCGCGGAGGCGATCGGCTACCGGCGACGGCTCGAGGCCGCGGGCTGAGCGCATGCGCACGGTTCAGGACTCCCCGCTGGGCGAGCCAGCCGCTTACGCGACCGGTACTACCGCGGTTACTCCGAAGCAGCGATCGAGATCCGACGCGGCGCCCGAAAACGCTCGGGCGCGTCGAAAGGGACAGCGAAGAGCCATGCTCTCCGTACAGCGAAGTCCGTGCAGGACCGACATTGACGACGGGAGAAAGTGCCAAGGGCGCAAGTCCGTCGGTGTACAAACAAGAAAAGGAAGGGGTCCAAGGCCTTGACGTTCTTCACGCGTTACGCTTGCATTTCTCGTTTATCTTTGCCGGGACGGCTGTCTTGTCAAATCGCGCGGACGCACAACTGCGCCCGGCGCGTTCTCCTGCAGTGTTCTCGGTACAGGGATCCGCACTCGTTCGCTTCGGAATGACCCCGTATTAGTCGCCGGTGATAAGACAACCGGTGAGGAGTCTCGGGCGCCAATCCTACTTCGACACCCGGTCGCACAATGGCCTCTTCGATTTTTCCCGATCGACGACGTCGTTTCTCCAGGCGAGATAAATTCTGGCTGTCAATCCGCTTCCAAAGTTGTGAAGCTTCTACATCGCTTCACGATCAACCGCGTTGCGCACATCCTCGGTATCGGCGAGGCGGTCGCATTGGTCCGTGCTGATTGAAGCGCTGATGCGACCGCGGCGAGGAAGGCCGTGAACCTACCACGGGCCAGTTAGCCGGCGGTTGAACTTACCTGCGCACGAGGTTCGAGTCGACCGTGGCCGGGCCACCGGCCTGCGCCGGCGCATCGAGCACCGGATGGTCGGCTTTCGGCACGATTTCGACCCGCTCCGTGACGAACGGCGGGATCTCATGCACGCCCACGAGGCGGCCGCTCTGGTCGGCCATCGCCGTGAGCGATGCGGCGACGAGCATCACGACGCCGAGAATGTAGAGAACGAGACGGAATTCCATGGTGATACACTTGGCGCGCCGGGACCGTCACCGGCCCCGGCTGAGCCGTGCATTGCATTACGGATTGAAGGGGTAGCCGGGAGCGTTGTCGTCCACCAGCTGGGTGCCCGCTTGGTACGACGTCTGCTCCGGCGCGTTCTTCCAGACAGACTCTCTCTGCGCGCTTTGCAGATCCAGCGTGGGCTCCGCGACCGCAGCGGTGGCGCCGAGGGCGAGGGCGAGGGCGATGAGAATGCGTTTCATGGTGTTGCTCCTTTCGTGTTCGTGGCGAGTTACGGGTTGAACGGCGCGAGCTCGTAGCCCTCGCCGAAGATGCTGACGCGCTTGGTGTCCGCCTGGTACGAGGTCGTCTCGGGGACGCTGACCATCGCACGGTCCTGTGAGCCCTGGAGCTCGAGGCTGGGCTCGGCGAAGGCGGCGTTGCCCGCGAGGCCGAGGGTGGCGATGGCGAGGATGATCAGGTTGCGTTTCATCGGTCGGTCCTTTCCAAAGAGTTTGAAAGATCGGTTTCTATTTGCTCCGCACAACTCGTCGTATCGAGAACGCGCTGCGTGTTGAGCCGCACTGTATGGATCGACGCTGATCCTGGATGTGCGTAAGCGCACCACCAGACGCAATTAGTCATCCGAGGCGGCCGTAGCCCGGACCTCGGTTCGCGTGATGACGTGCGCGGGAGGGAGGTCGACCCGGGTGCTGCGGCGGGTCCGGAGGGGGCTGCCCTACACACGGACCGTCACATCTCCATAGCGATCCAAAGTGGAAGCGCGGGACTGCGGTAAGCGGACACGAGGAAATCAGTAAAGCTGACGTTCAACGTTTGATCTCGAAGCGCCGCGCGATCGTGAGCGCGGAGCCGTGGACCGGCGAGAACGGGCTGCTCACACCGACGCTCAAGGTGAAGCGGTGCATCTGGAGCGGCTCGCCGATCTGCGCGGACGCTTGATCAGACTCAGGAGCGAAATGCTCGGAGGGAGCAAGCCGAAGCTTGTGAGCGTCGCGAATCGCAATGTGCGTAGTGAGCCGACATGACCCGATCCGACCCGAGCAAACGCTCGGGAATCACGCCTTCAGTTTGATCTGAGGCCGTCGCAGGCCTCGAGATCAATGCCAACCATGTGCGCGCGGTTCGCGAGGGGCTCGTCACGGCCGGCGCGACCCCCCCCGACTGGGCCACCCCTCGACCGCATCCTTTTTCCTGCCTCGATCGTCTTTGAGTAGCGAAGGCGTAACCCACCGCATCAGATCGCCGAAGGCCCGCGTGCATTCGCCGACATGGATGCACAGGCGCTAGTCCCAGGTGACGTCGGCCTCTTTGCCCGGATAGCGATGTACGGGGGAATCGGACATGACGGCACGCCATTTGGGGGCGGAGATGCGGCAAACTAGCACGGCGCGCGTCGCCCCTGCCGGGTCGCGCGCTCGCAACCCCTCCCCGCAACCAGAAGGACCCCTGACATGGACAAGATCAACCCCCTCTTCACCGCAACCGCGACCGCGACCGGACGATCCGGTCAGCCGTTTCCTCCCCGAGTTCGCCAAGCTGCGGGTGCGTGGGCCCGACGGCACCGAGGGTCCTGCGAGCAGGCCCCCGACGATCCGCGAACTGCTGACCCATACCGCCGGGTTCTCCTATAACTTTATCAATAATCCCCGGCTCGTTGATGCATACCGCGACGCGCGCGTGACCGACGGGCTAGACCAGCCCGAGGTAACCACGGCTGAAGCGATGCGGCGTCTCGCCTCCGTTCCGCTTGGCTATCAGCCTGGTACGGGCTGGGAATACTCGCTCGCCACTGACGTGCTCGGGGCCGTCATCGAGAAGGTGACGGGAGCCAGCCTGGAAGCTTTTGTAACCGAGCGCATTGCAAAGCCCCTGCGCATCCAGAGCTTTGTGTTCAACGCACCTGAGACCATCCGCTCACGCTTCGTGCAGGTGACACGGCCCGCACAGGTCACGGGCGCACTCGGCACGGGCTACGTTCCGGTGGCGGGACCTGAGGCTGTGCCGTTCCCTCTCACCAAGGGCACTGCCAATCTCAACCCGAACCGCGCCTTCTCTCCGACTGCCTATAACTCTGGCGGCGGCGGCATGAGCGGCACTATCGGGGACTACGCGCGGTTCCTGCAGATGCTGCTGAACGAGGGCGAACTTGACGGCGTGCGGGTGCTCCGCGCGGAGACGGTCCGGCAGATGACGCAGAACGCGACCGGCAACATGCCGACGCTTCGCGGGCCGGGTTGGGGCTTCACGCTGGGCTTTGGGATAGTGACCGATCCAGCCGCAGCCAAGAGCCGTCTTCCGGCCGGCAGCTATGGGTGGGGCGGCATCTATGGCACGCAGTTTTGGATCGATCCGACAAACCGCGTCGTCGGCCTAGTCATGACCCAGACGGCGATTATTGGCTCCGGCGCGATCTCGAATCCCATCCGGGAAGCGTTCTATGCGGCCGATTGAGGTTCGATACCCAGCACTAACCGCGCTCTTGGCGACACCCTGACCTGGCTTCTTGGCGATCTGACGCGTATCGAGAGGTGGGCGTTCGCCGCTCTGCTCGCGGTTGGCATAGCGCTCGCAGCGGTCCTGCTAGTGCGCAGTCGGCGGAAGTGGAGAGAACTGCACTAGCAAGATTGGGGCCGCTTGGCGGTGACCGCTTGAGCGAACTGTTCGTCCTCGACCGGCCGCTCCTCCGGAAATGCTTGTCGACGGTCCGCTATCGAGAAGGCTTCTCAGGGTCCGGTTGTGGACCGTTAACTGCCGTGGCGACACGACCGCCAGACCGGCGGCTGCGGAATGCTGCGATCATTGCAGCTCGACGCAAACCACAGGAGGCCCAGCATGGACATGCGCATGAAGCGGGTCGTCAGGGAGCTGCGACGGGTGGTCGCGGATGCCGAAGGGCTGCTCGAGGCGGGCGGCGAGCAGCTCGGCGAGGCGCGCGGCGCGTTCGGCGAGCGGCTCGCGCGGGCGCGCGATCGGCTGGCCGACATCGAGCAAGAGCTCGTGCGGAGCGGCCGGCGCGCCGCGCGGGAGGTCGACCGCTATGCACATGAGCACCCGTGGCAGCTCGCCGCGATCGGGGTCGCGGCCACGCTCGCGATCGCGCTTGTCGCCCTGCTCTTGGTCGAGTCGCACCGCGACTGACGTAGCGCTGCCTGGTCGACGGCGCGCGGCGCGCGCGCCCGCACAAGTAGTGTCTCCGGCGGCGAAGTAAACGTAGCACACACAGTGGCCCACCACGCGGGCCCGGTCTGAACCTTCTGCACTAGACTTGTTCCGTGAAACGGCGCGTCGATAAGCTTTGCTTCGACCGCTCGCCGAACGCCTGGCCCTTCTCTGGCGCGTCGATCCCCGAGAGGCGGATCTTGTGCTGGCGCTTGTCGCCGTCGAGCACCGTGATCGTGTCGCCGTCGGAGACGCCAACCACGCGGCCCTCGACGATCCACCCGGCGGCCTGAGCGCTATCGAGAGCGAGGACTAGGATCGCCGCAAGGAGGGGTCTGCCCATGAGTCTGCACATGATCCACGACAGGGACGTCGGCGCCAAGGTGAGCAATCATGCAGCTTGAGGCCGTGGGCGTTACTCAGCCGGAGAAGCACGGCCCATTTCAGATCCGCCTAAAGTTTGGCAAGCAAGCCTATTGCGTTGCCGAAGTCCGAATCGGAGAAAACGCCGCCGAGGTCGCGAAGAAGCTCCGCGAGCTCGCTGCCCAGGTCGAAGCGCGCAGCAAGTAACAAGGACTAACAACCGTGGGAAAACCTACCTTCCGGTTTCAGGACAACTTCCCCGATGGTCTTCGCGCCGCGATCGGGGACGTGGTGATCGCGTTCGGCCGGATCGAGTACGCGCTGATGCTCTGCTACAAGACCCTCCGGGGCGAAGGCTTCGAGGTCGGGATAGCCGAGATCGTGAAGAAGGGCCGGATGTTCACGAACCTGTGCACACAGGTGGAAGCGCTCGCCACCGAGGATAGGTTGCCTGATCCGCACCGAACGAAGTTCCTCGAGCTGGTCGCGGCTGCTAAGGGGCTGGCCGACGAGCGGAACCACATCATCCACGCCTGCTGGACCTCGTACCCGGACGGGGGCGAACCGCGTGCGCCCGTTCATCCCGAAGGGCGAGGACGACGTGGAGTGGAACGAGCGGAGTGGGCCCGTGCCGATGGCGAGCATGAGGGCTCTTGCCGCGGCCGCCGATTCGCTGTGGAAACAGATCAACACGGCGCGCCGGAAGGAGTGGCCGAAGCGCGACGCCCAAGGTGCTTCCGAGATGGCGAACGTCGTCGACGTAGAAGAGAGCGACGACGTCATCGGGTCGAATGCAATGCGCGTAACGCTACACCGCAAGGCGGAGTAGCGAGCCGAGGTCGCGAAGAAGCTCCGCGAGCTCGCCACCCAAGTCGAGGCACGTAGCAAGTAGCAATGTGCGGCCGTTACGGACGCTGGAGTAGGAGACAGCGGATCGAGGAACTGCTCGGGATCGAGCCCTCGGGCCTCGATGACTTCCCGGACCTGTACAACATCACGCCGGGCGTCAACACGTGGGTTGTCCGCGCCAAGGACGGAAAGCCCACCCTCTACTCCTATCTATGGGGCCTCGTGCCCTACTGGTCGAAGGACCCAAGGAAGGGTGTGAGGCCAGTCAACGCGAAAGCGGAGACCGCGCACGAAAAGCCGATGTTCAAGAAGCTCATCCGAGAACGCCGGTGCCTGATCCCCGCTAACTGCTACTACGAGTGGAAGCAGATGCCGGTCGGAAAGCGACCCTACTGTATCCGGATGGAGGACGAATCGCCGTTCTTCATCGGCGGCATGTGGGACGTGTGGCACGCCAGAGAAGAGGATCGCCTCTACACGTTCACCGTCCTGACGACCTTCCCCAACGAAGTGTCAGGAATGGTCCATGACCGGATGCCGGTGATCGTCCAACCGAAGGACTATCAGCGGTGGCTCGATCCGGATAACGAGGACGTTGCGGACATCATCGCGCCGCCGCCCTCCGAGGGTTGGATTGCTTACCCCGTCAATCGGCGGGTCAACAGTCCGAAGAACGATGACGCGAAGCTGATCGAGCCGGAGCCCGCGTAATGCTGCCCGTCCGAGGACGGGATTCGGACCAAGAACGGCTGTACCGTCCTGTCGCGGGAAGCCGTTCGACGGCACTATCGACCCCTATGCATAGATCTCAACTAGAGATAGTTGCCGCGCGACGAATGGCGCCGGCCCCCTGTGACTCGGGCGCGAGGGGCCGGCGAGTTCTATGCATAGTTACAGCGTCTGCAAGAACTGCATCAGCGAGTCCGACGCGCGGAACCGCCGCAGCTTCGTGTCCGGCGAGCCAGTCGGTGCGATCGAATCGAGACGAACAGACGTTGCCCATGGCGGTCTCCTGAAGTGGGGCCGCCACTGCAGTCGGGCGCCGAAACTATGCCTAGAAGTTCGACGGCATACCCCGCGCGAGACCGCATCACCCCTGGATCCATGCCAGGGCGCTGGGACGAACTATCCCTAGTTGAGATCTATCTATGCATAGGGGTCGCTATGGAAAGCTTTACATAGCGACCCAAAGCTGCAATCCGCGGAATTCGAAAGCGGACATACCCCTCACGCGAGGAACCGCCGCGCCTCGTCGCTCGACAGCAGTCCACGGCCGGCGCGGTTGCGCGCGCTCGCCGCGTAGACCGCCCTACGCGCATGGGTGATCCCGAGCGGCGCGAAGCCGTTGCCGGGGTTGAACGCCATCTGGTCGATCAGCGTCTCGTCCGCCGCGGACGGGACCGACGCGATCTCGAGTTCGCCCACGATGACGAGCGGCGCATCCCACTCCACCGAGGCGTCGTTGACCGGCGTGCGCGTCTCGTCGACGAACGCCTGCAGGCCGAGCCGCCACCTCACCGGACCGGCCGCGAGGCGCAGCAGCAGGTCGTCGCGCAGGTAGTCGTCGCCGTTGCCGTTCCCCTGCGTTCCGGCCGGCGTATTGGGATGAGGATGCAGCGAGTGCTTGACCGCGGCCGTCCCGAGGGCGACTACGGAGCTCCAGTAGCGCTCGGTCGCGAGGCTCGCGACCGAGTGGAAGAGCACTTCCTTCCCCAGGATGCCGAGGATGCGGGCGGCTTCTCCGACGCCCAGCGTGCCGGCCATCACCTCCTGCGTAAGAGCGCGCAGCGCGCCGGGCGCGCCGGCCTCCACCTGGGCGACGAGGACGTCGGCGAACTCCATGAACTGCACTGCGTTCGCCGCGTGCGAGCGTCCCCCCTCGTTCGTCATGAGGAAGTCGGTTTCGGTCCCGTCCGCGGTGAACAGCTTGAGGGCGACACCGCGCACGTCGGGATCTCGGTCGGCGAACGGGCACGGCTGGCCGTTCGAGAAGCGGCAGGCGACGCCATAGCTACCGGGCGTGGCGAAAAGGCTGACGTTGAGCGGCGGCGGCACATCGGCGAGGATGCGCAGCGTGCCGCGGGCGCCGAGGTGCCGCTTCTGGTGCTGGCCGCGGTCGATCTCGCCGTGCAGGCGGGCGTGGGGGCTCGCCGCCACGCGCCGCTGCTGCTCGCCGATCTTCTCGGCGAGGGCTCGCAGCACCTCAGTGCTTTCGGGCCGGTCGACCCAGCCCGCGCCCGGGCTCGGAAAACCCCGGCCGTCCTGTCGTTCGGCGTCGCTCATCGTGGCCTCCATGGAAGTAGTGGGGTTTTACACAGCCTCGACCCGAAGCGGAAGTTCGAGATTCTCCGAAGCGGGCGCGTGAAAGGCAGTTTGCGAGCGGGCGCTACGGTCTGGGCAGCGCTGCGCGGCATGACGCCAGCCGCGCCTCCCCGCCCCATTTCTCGAATGCGGTGTTCGCAAGCTGCGCAGCCTCGGCCTCCTTCTCGTGGCTGAACGGCGCTGCCGGCCCGCCGAAGAAGACCCACAGCACCTCCGCGGGGTCGACCTGCCCGGCGTAGCGGTTCTTCAGGTCGATTGTGGCCGAGGGCGGCAGCCCCGACACCCTGCGGGCCAGCGCCGGGCTGCCTTCGCCAACGCGCGGCCCGAGGTCGCCGACCACGAAGGGCACCGCGATTTGCTTCTTGACGTGCACGGCCACTCCGTAGCTTCCGACCGCGATACCGGATTTCGCTAGCGCGCCGGGTACAACGGCTGCGGGCACGCGCAGCGGGTTGACGTAACGCCGCTGGTCGGCCCCGTCGGTAATGGATTTGTCGAACAGGGTCGTGGGCGACACGTAGAAGCCCGATCCGTCACGCTGCAGCATTGGCTTGACGCCTTTGATCGTTCGTCCCCCGATCCTCACGTCGCCCTCGGCGAGGACGCCATACCACTCCACAACGCCCACCGTCGGGTCAGCCCAGCCGGCGGCCTCGATGCGCGCTAGGTCGTCCATGAAGCGGCCGGTGCAGGTGGCGCTGCTGGCCGAGCCTTCATACGAGCTGCCGTTCGGCAGCCAGACGCGGCCGCCGACGCACAGATGCAGCACCGCGCCGGCGTCGCGATTGCGCCGGTGGTAGGCGCGCGCATAACCGTCGACGTTGATGTTCATGCCGCTGTACGCGGCGACCGAACGGTCGACCAGGCGGTAGGCCTGCACGTTCTTCCCACCGCCGGCAACCGGCGTCGCGTCGCAGCCGGCCGGCGGCGCAGCCTGAGCGCAGGCCGCCGCCAGGACCAGCGCGGCGGCGCGCGGCAAGTGCCATCCATTCGTCTTCATCGCTATGCGCCCTCCTTTCATGGCAGGGCTACCTGTATGGGCACGAGCATCGCAAACCTTGCGGAATCGCTCCCGCCGCGCCTCTATCGATGCATGACGTCGCGCGGCAGGCGCTGCCACGCGACCCCGCGCCAACGCAAGCGCTGCGCGAGATTCGCCCGCGACACAGGCCTACCCTGATAAGACTGCGAGCAGCCCTTCCCTTACGCAATCCGCCGGATAGCCTAATCCTTGCGTCAAGGCGATCTCGCGTCGTGGCCCCGCGTCCGCGCAAGTTGACGACTGCCTGGCGGTGAACTGGGCGGCGGTAACGAACGACCACTCTTGGCCGGGCCGCGAAGTACGCCGAGGGATGCTTCTGAAAAGCAAGATACGCAGCAACGGGTCCGCAAGCCGACGTCTGGCCATCGGACCTCCAGGAACGTCGCTTTCCCGGCTGGCACTTGTTACGGGCAGCTTGTATTAGTTCACTATGTGGGGTGCCAGGATTGCCGTGAGAGTTCTCTGCGTCCCTTCCGCCGGTTTTCTGACGGTATCTACGGCGGTATCGGCGAACATTTGTTATTGCTCGTTCAGATAAATCAGCTAGTTAAGTAGATGTTGGACCGTATCGACATCCATATCGAGGTGCCAGCCGTCCCGCAGGAAGAGCTGCTGGCACAGGGCGTCGGCGAGACGAGCGCCGCCGTCCGGGAGCGGGTGACTGCCGGCCGTGCGCGCCAGCTTGCGCGCCAGCGCAAGCCCAATGTGGAGCTCGGGACGAAGGAGGTCGAGCGCCACTGCCGCGCCGACGGCGCCGGCGAGACGCTGCTCAAGCAGGCGATCTCCCGGTTGGGGCTTTCAGCGCGGGCCTACCACCGCGTGCTGAAGCTCGCGCGCACGATCGCCGATCTGGCGGGTGCCGAGGCGATCGCAGCTGTCCATGTCGCGGAGGCGATCGGCTACCGGCGGCGCCTGGAGCTGGGGGCATGACGACGCCCGCGCAATCGCCGCTCGGCAAGCCGGTCGCCTGTCCCGAGAGTTACGACCCGGCGCTGCTCTTTACCCTTCCGCGCGCGCCCCGGCGGGAGGCGCTCGGGCTGGAAACGACGCTGCCCTTCTCGGGCGCTGACCTGTGGACCGCCTACGAGCTCTCCTGGCTCGATCCGCGCGGTAAGCCGGAGGTTGCGATCGGGCTCCTCACCGTTCCGGCCGAGTCGCCGAATCTCGTGGAGTCGAAATCCCTGAAGCTCTATTTCAACGCCTTCAGCCAGACTCCGTTCGAGTCGACCCCGGTAGTGGAGCGGACGATCGCCGATGATCTCGGCCGCGCCTTCGGCGCGGCAGTCGGCGTCGAGCTGATTGCGCCTTGCGACTTCGCGCGCGTCCGGACGGGTGAGCTTGAAGGCGAGGTGATCGACGACCTCGCAGTCGAGGTCCAGGCGTACACGCCATCTCCCGAGCTGCTCGCCGCCGCCGGCGGCGCCGTCGATGAGGCGCTGGTGTCGCACCTCTTCAAATCGAACTGTCCCGTAACCGGCCAACCCGACTGGGGCAGTGTCCAGATCCGCTACCGAGGTCCGCGGATCGACCGCCCCGGGCTGCTGCGCTACCTTGTTTCCTTCCGCCGGCACGCGGAATTCCACGAGCATTGCGTCGAGCGGATGTTCGTCGATATCCGCCGGCGCTGCCGCCCGGAGAGGCTCACCGTCTACGCCCGCTTCACGCGCCGGGGCGGCATCGATATCAACCCGTTTCGCAGCGATTGGGAGTCGCCGCCGGCCGCCGGCACACGAACCGCGCGGCAGTAAGTCCCGTAACAGGCCTCGGTTAAACTCGAGGCGCAATGGCGACCTACGCGATCGGCGACGTCCAGGGCTGCCTCGAGCCGCTCGAGCGTCTGCTTGGCGAGATCGGCTATTCGCCCACGCGGGATCGCCTGTGGTTCGTCGGCGATCTGGTGAACCGCGGGCCGGATTCGGCGGCGGTGGTGCGGTTCGTGCGCGATCTCGGCGAGCGCGCGGTCGTCGTCCAGGGCAACCACGATCTGCATCTCCTCGCGCTCGCCGCCGGCCATGCAAAACGGCGGGTCGACGATACGCTCGACGACCTGCTCGCCGCGCCGGACGGCGACGAGCTGTTCGAGTGGCTGCGCTTCCGGCCGATGCTGCACGTGGAGGGCGAATACGTGATGGTGCACGCCGGCCTGCTGCCCTCCTGGTCGGTCGCCAAGGCGGAGGAGCTCGCCGCCGAGGTCGAGGCGGAGCTCCGCGCCAGGCGTTACAGGCTCTTCCTCGCCGAACTCTATGGGTCCAAGCCGGACGCCTGGCAGGACAGCCTGCGCGGCATGGATCGCCTGCGCGTGATCGTGAACGCGATGACGCGCATGCGGTTCTGCACGGCCGACGGCGTGATGGATTTCCGGATGAAGGGCGAGCTGGACAAGGCGCCGGCGGGATTCATGCCATGGTTCGACGTCCCCGCGCGCAAGACCCGCGGCGTGCCGGTCGTATGCGGCCACTGGTCGTCGCTCGGGCTTCGCCTCACGCCGGATCTGCTGGCGCTGGATACGGGGTGTGTGTGGGGTGGTGCGCTGACAGCGGTTCGCCTCGAGGATCGCCGGCTGTTCCAGGCGCCGTGTGGCGCAAGGCTCAGATCCAGTTCGCGCGCGATGACGCTGCGCGCCAGCGCCGCGAGCTCGCGCCGGTGAAGCGCCTGAACGTCGATCGTAGACGCGAACCGCAGCTCGATCTCGAGCCCGGGCTCGCGCGCGATGTGCCACATCGACGCGACGAGCGACATGTCGCCGACGTAGGCCGCAGCGTCCGTTTCGACGCCATTGCGGTCCCGGTAGCGCAGTGCGACCGGCAGCACTGCCGCGCCGGCGTCGATCGCCGGTTGCAGCAACGCCGCGTGAAAGTGCTTCACGGTGCGACCGTCGGTCGTCGTGCCTTCCGGGCACACCGACACCAGACGACCGCTCGCGAGCGCCGCCACGACGCGCTCGTTCGTTGCGCGCGCGTGACGGCGACTGCCGCGCTCGATGAAGAGGGTACCCACGCGCGCCACCAGCCGGCCGAGGAGCGGCCAGCCGCGGATGTCCGACTTCGCCACGAAGAGGGACGGACAGACCGCGTAGATCGCGAAGATGTCGAGCCACGAAACATGGTTCGAGACGAGCAGGCAGCGCTCGGGGATCACGGTCGGCGCGTTGTGGGGCGCCACCCGTACTCGTAGAATGCCGAGGAGCCTGCGCGACCAGCGCTCGAGCGTGCGGTCTTGTTCGACAGGGGTGAGCCGGGCGTAGCGCGTCTCGACGATCCAGAGCCCGCGCGCGAGATGCGCGCCGAGCCGCGCGAGGCGGAACAGGCTGTCGGCGAGGGCGGCGCGGCGGCGCATGGCCCGCCATTCTAGCGGGGGAACCAATGGCAACCTGCGTATTCTGCAAGATCATCGCCGGCGAGATTCCGGCGAGCGTCGTGTACCGGGACGAGCACACGATCGCGTTCATGGACATCGGCTCGGTGAACCCGGGCCACATGCTGGTCGCGGTCCAGCCGCACGTCGAGAACGTGTTCGGGCTCGACGACACGCACGCTGCGGCCGCGATGCGCACCACGGCGCGCGTCGCGCGTGCGCTCAAGGCCACGATCGCGCCGGAGGGCGTGAACCTCTTTCAAGCGAACGGCGCGGTCGCCGAGCAGACGGTGTTCCATTTCCATATCCACGTCCTGCCGCGCCGCGCGGGCGACGGCATGAAGCTCGTATGGCCGGTTAAGAACCCGCCGCGGGAAGAGCTCGAGGCGACAGCCGCGCGGATCCGCGCGGCGGTGTGACTATTTGCCGGTGCGCACCTGCCCGTTGCCGCCAAGGCTCCCGCTGGCGCTCACGCCTGACCTTGTGCTTTTCAGAAAATGACCGCCCCGAAGTGCCGCTCGTACAGCGATGCGATCTCGTCGCGGGTCGGGCGATAGTTCTGGCCGCCGCGCTGCGCGATCTTGATCGCGCCCATCAACGACGCAAGCCGGCCGGTGGCCGGCCAGTCGCGCCCTGCTGCGATGCCGTACAGGAGGCCGGCGCGATACGCGTCGCCGCAGCCGGTCGGATCGACCAGTTCCGTCGGCTTGACGATGGGGATCTCGTGGCGTTGAGTTCCAGCATAAATCGTGGACCCCGCAGCGCCCTTCGTCACGATGAGCGCGTCGACCATGCGCGCAAGTTCCTCCAGCCCGCGACCGGTCTTCTCCACGAGGAGACGCCCCTCGTAGTCGTTCACGGCGACATAGCTCGCGGCATCGATCATCGCGAGGAGATCCGGGCCCGCGAACGCCGGCAGCTGCTGGCCGGGATCGAACATGAACGGGATGCGCGCCGAGGCGAGGTCGTTCACGTGCGCCGCCATGCCCTCGCGACCGTCCGGCGCGACGATCGCGAGCGCGACGTCGAGCGCGCCGTCGATCCGGTTCGTCGCCGAGTGGTTCATCGCGCCGGGGTGGAACGCGGTGATCTGGTTGTCGTCGAGATCGGTGGTGATGAAGGCCTGCGCGGTCAGCGTTCCGGGGATCGTGCGCACGTGCTCGCGCGTGAGCCCGAGCGCATCGAGCCGCTCGAGATACGGTGCAGCGTCCTCGCCCACCGTCCCCATCACCAGCGGGACGCCGCCCAGGAGCTTCAGTCCGTAGGCGATGTTGCCCGCGCAGCCGCCGAACTCGCGGCGCAGATCGGGGACGAGGAACGCGACGTTCAGGATGTGGATCTGGTCGGCGAGGATGTGGTCCTTGAAGCGCCCCCTGAACACCATGATGTTGTCATAGGCGATCGACCCGCAGACGAGAATCCGCGTCACGTCGCCAGCGCCTTGATCGCCGACTCGTAGTCCGGCTCGTTCTTGATCTCCGGCACGAGCTCGGCGTGCAGGACCTTGTCGTTCTCGTCGAGCACCACGACCGCGCGCGCGGCCACGCCGGCGAGCGGCCCGCTCGCGATCTCGACGCCGTAGTTGCGCAGGAACTCGCGCCCGCGCATCACCGACAGCGGCACGACGTTCGCGAGGTTCTCGGTGGTGCAGAAGCGCCCCATCGCGAACGGCAGATCGGCCGAGATCACCAGCACGGCCGTGTTCTTCATGGCGCCGGCGCGCTCGTTGAACTTCCGGGTGGAGGTTGCGCACACCGGCGTGTCGAGGCTGGGGACGATGTTCAGCACCTTGCGCTTGCCGGCGAAGTCCTTGAGGGAGACGTCCTTGAGGTCCTTGCCGACCAGGGCGAACGCGGGCGCGGTCTGGCCGGGCCTGGGGAACTGGCCGGCGACCTCGATCGGGTTGCCGGCGAGGGTGACGGTAGCCATCGATTTCTCCTCGGGTAAGCGGTGACGCTGGGCGGGCAAGGATAGCTGAAGCGCGAACGCCCGTCGCTTCGTCACAGGTGGAACACGAACAGCCGGTATCCCGCGGCGTTGAGGCCGGAGGCGTCGATGTGCAGGCGGAAAGCGGTTTCTCCGCCCGGTGCGAGCACCGGCTCGCGGTCGGCGCGGTCGCCGAGGTAGTCCTTCGGCTGCAGCACGCGGCGCGCGAGCGCGCGCTCGGCGCCATCCGTAAGCGTGAGCTCGAGCGCGGGCAGCGCCTGCGCGAACCCGGCGCGATTGCGCAGGACGGCCGAGAGCGTGAGCACGCCGCTCGCGCCACGCTCCGCGGCAAGCTCCGAGGACTCGATGCTGATCAGCTCGGCGCGCTGCGGCAGCGGGATGGTGCAGCGGGGCTCACGGCACGCTGCCGCGAGCAGCGGCCGCGATCCGGGCCACACCGCCGCGATCTCGCCGCGATAGGCATGGACCGCCTGACCGGCGAGGGCGAACGCGGCCGCGAGGCTCGCGAGCCCCCACAGCGCGAGCCGGAGTCGCGAGCCGCTGCCGGCCCCGCGCCCGAAATCCAACTCGGCGTCGCCGGCAAGGGCGATCTCGGGCGGCGGATGAAGCGTTCGCCCGGGCGGTTGCGAGACCGCCGCCTCGACGCGGGGGACCTCGTTGCTGCGCTTCTCGGCGGCGGCCGCGGGCGCCTCCCTGCCGAGGTCCGACTCGGCCACCAGCGTCGCCTGCGCGTCGAACACCGTCGAGCACTGGCCGCAGCGGACACGCCCTTCGCGCGCGGCCAGCTGTTCGGCCTGCACGCGGAACGCGGTCCCGCACGCCGGGCACCAGGTGACCATCCTCATCGCCGCGTACCTTCGAGCGCGACCCAGCCCGCGTCTTCGCCGAGCGCACTCATCGCGAACCAGGGGTGATACGCATCGGCGACACGCTCCGCCTGCGACGCCAGGATGCCGGCGAGCGCGATGCGGCCGCCGGGGCGGCAGTGCGCCGCCAGCACTGGCGCGAGCACCTGCAACGGGCTGGCGAGGATATTGGCCACGACGAGATCGGCCACGAAGTCGAGCGGTGCGTGCGGGTCGAGGAACCGCGCCGCGGCATCGTTGCGCGCGGCATTGACCCGCGCCGCCGCGACCGCGTCCGGATCGATGTCGACGCCGATGGCCTCGCCCGCACCGAGCTTCATCGCGGCGATGGCCAATATACCCGAACCGCTGCCGTAATCGAGCACCCGCGCGCCGGATGTGACGTAGCGCTCCAGCCAGCGCAGACACGCCCGGGTGGTGGAGTGGCTGCCGGTGCCGAACGCCAGCCCGGGATCGAGCCGGATGTTGATCGCGCGCTCGTCGGGGACGCGATGCCAAGAGGGCACGATCCAGAGGCGGCCGGAGACCCGGATTGGCTCGAACTGCGCCTGAGTGCGGCGCACCCAGTCCGCGTCGGCTACAGGCTCGACGAGGTAAGCGGGCGCGGCTGCGAGACCGGCGTCCGCCGCCGCGGCAGCGAGGATCTGCGCTCCATTGACCCCGGCCGGAAGGAGCGCCCGGATGCAGGCACGTCGCCAACCGCCTCCGACCGCGCCCGGTTCATCGAACACCGGCCGCTCCGCCGTCGTGCCGGCGAGGGCGTCCTGGAGATCGGCCGCCATCGCGCCGCGCGCGAGCAGCGCGTCCGACAGCGCGTCCGCATCGGCGGCGTCGATCTCGACGATCAGCACGAACCAGCCCACGCCGCCGCCCGGGCTAACCTTTGGCGGTGCGCTTCGTGGTCTGCGCGATCTTCTGCTCGAGGTAGTGGATGCTCGTTCCGCCGCGCAGGAAGCGGGTGTCGACGAGCAGCTCCTGGTGCAGCGGGATGTTCGTCTGGATGCCCTCGACGACCATCTCCGAGAGCGCAATGCGCATCCGGCGGATCGCTTGGTCGCGGGTGGCGCCGTACGCGATCACCTTACCGATCATCGAGTCGTAGTTCGGGGGCACGACGTAGCCGTGGTACGCGTGCGAGTCGACGCGAATCCCCGGGCCGCCGGGCGGATGGTAGGAGGTGATCCGGCCGGGCGAGGGGGTGAACCGGAACGGGTCCTCGGCGTTGATGCGGCATTCGATCGCGTGCCCCTTCACCTCGATGTCGCGCTGACGGATGGAGAGCTTTTCGCCGGCGGCGATACGGATCTGCGACTGGACGATGTCGAGGCCGGTGACCATCTCGGTCACCGGGTGCTCGACCTGGATCCGGGTGTTCATCTCGATGAAATAGAACTCCTCGTCCTGGTACAGGAACTCGAAGGTCCCCGCGCCGCGGTAGTGGATCCTGCGGCACGCCTCGACGCAGCGCTCACCGATCCGCGCTCGCTGCCGCGCAGTGATCTCGGGCGCAGGCGCCTCCTCGATGATCTTCTGATGGCGCCGCTGCATCGAGCAGTCGCGCTCGCCGAGGTACACGGTGTTGCGGTGCTCGTCGGCCAGCACCTGGATCTCGATGTGGCGCGGGTTCTCGAGGTACTTCTCCATGTAGACGCTCGCGTTCCCGAAGGCGGCCTGCGCCTCGGTGCGCGTGAGGCTCACCGCGTTCAGGAGGGCCGCCTCGGTATGGACGACGCGCATGCCGCGGCCGCCGCCGCCGCCCGCCGCCTTGATGATCACCGGGTACCGGGTCGCGCGCGCGAGCTTGACGATCTCGGCCGGCTCCTCGGGCAGCGCGCCATCGGAACCCGGCACGCAAGGCACGCCCGCCTTGAGCATCGCCTGCTTGGCGCTCACCTTGTCGCCCATCAGCCGGATGTTCTCCGGGCGCGGGCCGATGAACACGAAGCCGCTCTTCTCGACCTTCTCGGCGAAGTCGGCGTTCTCGGCGAGGAAGCCGTAGCCGGGGTGGATCGCCTCGGCGTCGGTCACCTCCGCGGCGCTGATGATCGCCGGAACGTTCAGATACGAGGCGGACGAGGGCGGCGGTCCGATGCAGACCGACTCGTCGGCGAGCTTGACATACTTCGCCTCGCGGTCGGCCTCGGAGTGGACGACGACGGTGCGGATGCCCATCTCGCGGCAGGCGCGCTGGATGCGCAGCGCGATCTCGCCGCGGTTGGCGATCAGGATCTTGTCGAACACCCGCGGTCACTCGATGACGAATAGGGGTTCGCCGTACTCCACCGGCTGCGCGTTCTCGACCAGGATCGTCTTCACGACGCCGTCCTTGTCGCACTCGATCTCGTTCATCAGCTTCATCGCTTCGATGATGCAGATCGTCTGCCCGGCCTTGACGGTGTCGCCGACCTCGACGAAGGGCTTTGCGTCGGGCGCGGAGGCGCGATAGAAGGTACCGACCATCGGCGACTTGACGACGTGTCCCTCGGGCGCGGCAGGGCCCTCGGCGGCGGGCGCGGTGGCGGGCGCGGCCGCCACCGCCGGTGCAGCGCGCGGCTGCGCGTAGCCCGTGCCGGCGGGCGTGCCCTCCGGGGCCGACGCGCGGCCGCTGCGGACGATCCTGACCCGTTCCTCGCCCTCGGTGATCTCGAGCTCGGCGATGCCGGACTCCTGCACGAGATCGATCAGCTTCTTGAGCTTTCGCAGGTCCATGTGATCCCCTTGCGCGACACCCGCGGGCTTCCCCGGCGCGCAGCTGCGACGCGCGGGGCGCCGTCGTTGTTGTTCTTGCGGCCTCCAAGCCGGCAGCTTCGCCGACGTTGAACGCCAATCCCCGCGTCGGGGACATCCTGCAAGTTTGCCGCGGATCAGCGTATGAGTCCAACCGTTCGCCGCAATTTCGGCGAAGTTGGGTTCCCTTAGCCGAGCAACGGCGCAATCAAGCGCTCGAGCTGGGCTTCGCTGATCAACCCGAGATGGGTGGTGACGAGGCGGCCTTCGCGGTCGAGGATCACGGTGTACGGCAACCCACCAGCGCGATTGCCGAGGCGGCGCGTCACATCGATGATCTGCACCTCCGCTACGAGGACGGGATAGCTGATCCCCATTTCGCTGGCAGCTTGCCGGGCTTTGTCTACTGAATCGACGGCGATCCCAACCACTTGAACGCCGTTCGCCCCAAATCGCCGTTGGATCTCGATCAAGCCGGGGATCTCTTCGCGGCAGGGGGGGCACCAGCTGGCCCAGAAGTTCACCACGAGCACACTGCCCCGCCACTGCTCAAGTGTAGCCCGCTGTCCAGCAAGATCGGGAAGCTCGACGTGAGTAAGCACTGACACAGCCGCACTGTCCGGAGGCTCGGTGCGCTGCGCGGCGCCAAAGTAGAGCCCCGCAATCAGCGCGAGCGCGGCCACGCCCGCAGTCGCGGCGACGGCCGGGCCGTTAGGCATCCGTTGCGAGCAGGGCCGAAACCGCGCCGGCGCTCGCCCGCTCGATCGGGCGGCCGGCGGCCGTCGCCTTCAGCGCGGCGCGTTCGTCCTTGGCAGCGTAGACGGCGAGGTTTACAGGCACTCCGTCCCAGTCGAGACGCAGGACCGGGACCGCGCGCGGCTCGTCGCCGCAGTAGTGGCGCTGCTCGCTCACCGCGTAGACGAAATTCCGGTTGAGCAGGAAGAGCTCGACTGCCTTGAGATCGTCCGTGAAGAGCTGAAGGTCGATGTCCGCATAGCGGCCGGCGGTGCCCTTGAGCACCGGCCCGGCGAGATAGGGATTGAAGGCGGCGAAGGAACGCATGGCCGCGAGCGCCACGGTCCGGAGCTCGTGGATCCGGTCGCGCTGCTCCTCGCCCTGGTACAGCGACTGGTAAGCGCGAAGCTCCGCTTCGATCTCGTCGTTCGCCGGCAGCGACTGCGTGTCCGAGGCGCCGAGCTGGCGCGCGGCCTTGCGCTTTGCCAGGGCGAAGTCGTCGATGCCGTCTTCGGCCATCAGGCGCGCCGCGACAGCGGCGATCCTGGCGCGCATCTGCGACTGTTTCCGATTGCCGTCCCGGGGCATGTTGCGTTCCCGCCTCGTCGTCCCGCGGCTCGCGGGCGATATTACCTCACAGGACTGCGCCGCACGACCACGTACAATCCCCGCCCGATGCATATCCACATTTTGGGCATTTGCGGCACTTTCATGGGCGGAATCGCGGCCCTTGCGCGCGCCGCCGGCCACCGCGTCACCGGCTGCGACGCGAATGTCTACCCGCCGATGAGTACCCAGCTCGCCGCCCTCGGCGTCGAGATCGTCGATGGGTTCGACGCCGGCCAGATTGCGCTCGGGCCCGACCTGTGGGTAATCGGCAACGTGGTGACGCGCGGCAATGCGCTGGTGGAGGAGATCCTCGATCGCGGCGCGCGCTTCGTGTCCGGCCCGCAATGGCTCGCGGAGCACGTGCTCGCGGGCAAGCACGTGCTTGCGATCGCGGGCACGCACGGGAAGACGACCACCGCCTCGATGCTCGCCGCGATCCTCGAGCACGCCCGGCGCAGCCCGGGCTTTCTCATCGGCGGCGTGCCGGAGGATTTCGGCGTGTCGGCGCGTGCGTCGGCGTCACCGCTCTTCGTGCTCGAGGCGGACGAGTACGACAGCGCGTTCTTCGACAAGCGGTCGAAGTTCATCCACTATCGCGCGCGGACCGCAGTCCTCAACAACCTCGAGTTCGACCACGCGGACATCTTCGCCGACCTCGCCGCGATAGAAACGCAGTTCCACCACTTCGTGCGCACGCTGCCGCGCTCGGCGCTGGTCGTCGCGAACGGCGCGGACGCGCCGCTCGAGCGGGTACTCGCGCGCGGCTGCTGGTCGAGGCTGGAGCGCTTCGAGGCGGCCGACGGGTGGGCAAGCGTCGCGCACGACGATGGCGCGTTCGACGTGCTCTGGCAGGGCGTGCCGCAGGGCCGCGTCACTTGGTCGCTCACCGGCGACCACAACCGCGCCAACGCGCTGGCGGCGGTCGCCGCGGCGCGCGACGTCGGCGTCGCACCCCGGGTAGCCGTCGACGCGCTCAACGCTTTCCGCGGCGTAAAGCGCCGGATGGAGCTGCGCGGTGTTGTCGGCGGAGTGGCCATCTACGACGATTTCGCGCATCACCCGACCGCGATCCGCACGACGCTCGACGGACTGCGGCGCAAGGTCGGCGGCGCGCGCATCCTCGCCGTGCTCGAGCCGCGCTCGAACACGATGAAGCTGGGACGGATGCAGAGCGAGCTCGCAGCGAGCCTCGCCGCGGCCGACGTCGTCTTCTGCTACACCGCGCATCTCGGCTGGGACGTGCAAGCGGCGCTCGCGCCGCTCGGCGTCCGCGCCCGCGCGATCGGCGAACTCGATGCGCTGGTCGCCGCGATCGCGCGCGAGGCGCGCGCGGGCGATCACGTCGTCGTCATGTCGAACGGCGGCTTCGGCGGCGTCCACGGCAAGCTGCTCGCCGCGCTCCCCGGTCAGGCGGCGGCGTGAGCGACCAGCGAGATCGTGCCGTCGTCCTCAAGTCCCGCCTCCTGATCGGCGTCATGGAGGCGCGCGACGAGTCGGCGGCGACGCGCACCATCCCGGCCGCCTGAAGCGTGACGATCGTCTATCTCCACGGCTTCAACAGCGCCCCGCAGTCACACAAGGCGCAGGTCCTGAAGCGCTACCTGGAAGCGCGCGGCCTCGGCGACCGCTTCGCCTGCCCGAAGCTCCCGCACCGGCCGTTCGAGGCGATCGCGCTCGCCGAACGCGAGATCGCGCGTCGCCCGGCCGGTACCGTGACGCTGCTCGGCAGCTCGCTCGGCGGCTTCTACGCGACGCATCTCGCCGAGAAGCATGGGCTGCGGGCCGCGCTCGTCAACCCCGCGGTGATGCCGCAGCGCGATCTCGAGAGCTATCTCGGCATCCAGCGCAACCTCTACACCGGCGAGGCGTACGAGCTGACGCGCGAACACATCGCCGAATGGCGTGCGTTGGATACCGCGGCGATACATCCGGAGCGATATCTCCTCATCGTCGAGACCGGCGACGAGGTGCTCGACCATCGCGAGGCGCTGCGCAAGTACTCCGGGGCGCGCCGGATCGTGGTCGAAGGCGGCGATCACACCCTGAAAAGCTTCCCCGAGCACCTCCCGGCGATCCTCGAGCTCGCCGGGCTCGCGCCGCTATAATCGCCGCTCCCGGCCGTCCCTCGCGCACGGAGCGCGCGATTCCCATGAACGTCCTGTACGAGGACAGCGGCACCTTCAAGGTCGGAGCGGTGCTTGCGGAGCACGACGCGTCACTGCAGGTCGAGGCGCCGCACGGCAAGCGCAGCAAGGTGAAGAGCGCGCACGTGTTGCTGCGGTTCGGCGAGCCGGGGCTCGCCGATTTCCTCGAGCGCGCCGAACGCGCGGCGGCGGAGATCGACATCGATTTCCTGTGGGAGGTGTGCGGCGAGGCGGAGTTCGGCTTTGCAGATCTCGCGGCCGAGTATCACGGCCGCTCGCCCATGCCGGTGGAGGCGGCGAGCGTTCTGCTCAGGCTCCATTCCGCGCCGGTCTACTTCCATCGCAAGGGCAAGGGACGGTTCAAGGCCGCGCCGGCCGAAACGCTCAAGGCCGCGCTCGCCGGGCTCGAGCGCAAGCGCCAGCAGGGCGAGCAGATCGCGCGATGGGTGGAGGCGCTCGAGCGCTCGGAGATGCCCGACGCGCTGCGGGCGATCCTCCCGCAACTCCTCTACCAGCCCGACCGGAACCGCATCGAGACCAAGGCGTTCGAGCAGGCGTGCACGTCGCTCGGGCTCTCCCCCGCGCGGCTCGCCGAGCGCTGCGGCGCGCTCGGCTCGAGTCACGACTACAACCTGGGGCGGTTCCTGTTCGAGCACTTCCCGCGCGGCGCCGGATTCCCGGATGTCCCGACGCCCGAGGTCCCGGCCGATCTTCCGGTAGCCGACGTGGCGGCGTTCAGCCTCGACGATGCGACGACGACCGAGATCGACGACGCGTTCTCGGTCACGCGCCGCCCCGACGGCATGGTGCGCGTCGGCGTGCACATCGCCGCCCCGGCGCTGGGTTTCGCCCCCGGCTCCGCGATCGATTCGATCGCGCGCGAGCGGCTGTCGACGGCATACATGCCCGGCCACAAGATCACGATGCTGCCGCCGGCCGTGATCGACCGGTTCTCGCTCACCGAAGGCGCACCCCGCGTGGCGGTGTCGCTGTATCTCGACGTCGATCCCGCGACATTCGCGATCGGCGGCGAGGAGACGCGCATCGAGCGCGTACCTATCGCCGCCAACCTTCGGCACCACGAGGTCGACATCCTCAACGGCACGCTCGCCGAAGGGCACGCCGACCCGGACGTGCGGTTCGCCGGCGAACTCGAGTTCCTCCACCGGCTTGCCATCGTGCTGGAGGCCGGGCGCGGCAAGAGCGGGGGGCAGCAAGAGCGCACGGAGTACAGCTTCCACGTGGCCGGTGACCGGGTGACAATCGCAGAGCGGAAGCGGGGCTCGCCGCTCGACAAGCTGGTGGCCGAGCTGATGATCCTGGTGAACCGCTCGTGGGGTCAGTTCCTGGACATGCGCGGCGCGGCGGCGATCTACCGCGCGCAGGCACCCGACGGCAAGGTCCGCATGACCACGGTCGCGGCCGAGCACCAGGGCTTGGGCGTGTCGCACTACGCCTGGTCGAGCTCGCCGCTCCGGCGCTACGTGGATCTCGTGAACCAGTGGCAGCTCGTCGCGGCGTTGCGCGACGCCCCGCCGCCGTTCCCGCCGCGCTCGGAGGTATTGCTAGCGGCGATGCGCGACTTCGAGGCCGCGTACGCCGCCTACGATGACTTCCAGCGTTACATGGAGCACTATTGGTGCCTGCGCTGGCTCGTCCAGGAAGGCATGGAAGTCGCTTCCGCCGAGGTCGTGCGCGAGAATCTCGTCCGGATCGTCGGCGCCCCGCTCTACGTGCGGGTCCCGTCGCTGCCGGAGCTTCCGCCGGGGACCCCGGTCGAAGTCGAGGTCGCCGCGGTCGATCTGATTGACACCCATCTGCGCTGCGTCTATAAAAAGCCACAAGTCAAACGAGAAGTGGCTTGAGAAAACGTAGACAACTTATTGAATAAAATCATTTTCAGGGATCACTTTGCAGGTTGTAGCCACCTCCCCTTACGGCGCCGGCCGCTGGTTCAACCAGCCGCCGCGGCTAACGGCTGCGCTGCAGTTCGCGATTCTCGCTTCGATCCTGATCCACGCGGCGGTGCTGTCGCTCCGGTTCGCGTTTCTGGACGCGAGCCGCCCGCGCACCGCGCCGCAGACGCTCGACGTCATCCTGGTCAACAGCAAATCGGCGACGCGACCCGTCGAGCCGCAGGCGCTGGCGCAGGCGAACCTCGACGGCGGCGGCAACACCGACGAGAACCGTCGCGCGAAGACGCCACTGCCGGCGACGCGCATGGTTGAGCGGGGCAACGACGTGAAGCGTGCCCGCCAGCGGGTGCAGGAACTCGAGGCCAAGCAGCGCCAGCTGCTGACGCAGCTAGAGGCGCCGGCCGCTGCGACGAGCCAGAGCGACAGGCCCGAGCCCTCGCCCGAGCCCGCGAAGCCGGTGTCCGGTGCGGATCTTGTGAGCTCGGCGCTGGCGCTCGCGCGGCTCGAGGCGCAGATCGCGCGCCAGGTCGACGAGTACAACAAGCGGCCGCGCAAGCAGTTCGTCGGTGCGCGCGCGGCCGAGTCGCGGTTCGCGCAGTACGTCGAGGACTGGCGGCTGAAGATCGAGCGGGTCGGCAACCTCAACTACCCGGACGGCGCGCGGGGCAGGATCTACGGCAGCCTGCGGCTCACCATCTCGATCAGGCCCGACGGCAGCATCGACGACGTGCAGATCGACCGGCCGGCCGACTACAGGATTCTGAACGACGCGGCGCTCAGGATCGTCCGGCTCTCCGCGCCGTTTGCGCCGTTCCCGGCGGAGATCCGCAAGGATACCGACCTGCTCGTGATCACCCGGACCTGGACTTTCGCCCCCGGCGACCGGTTGTACGACAATTAGCGTGCCGCGCGACGGAGATTGCGCGCGTCCACCTGCTCGCCAGTCGTGACCGACCGTTACGCCGTCATCGGCAACCCGATCGCGCATTCGAAGTCGCCGGAGATCCACGCCGCCTTTGCGCGCGCCACCGGCGAGGATCTCGAGTACACGCGGATCCTAGCGCCGACCGACGGCTTCGCCGCGTCGGTCGCGGCGTTCCGCGCGGCCGGCGGCCGCGGCCTCAACGTCACGCTCCCGTTCAAGGGCGAGGCGCACCGGCTCGCGACCGAGCTTTCGGATCGCGCGCGCGCCACCGAGGCGGTCAACACCCTGCGCTTCGCGGGCACTCGGATCTTCGGCGATACCACCGACGGCATCGGGCTCGTCCGGGACGTCGGCATCAATCTGGGCGTCGCCATCGAGGGCCGCCGCGTGCTGCTCGTCGGCGCCGGCGGTGCGTCGCGGAGCGTGATCCCGGCGCTGCTCGATGCCGACCCGGCGGCGGTGGTCGTCGTCAACCGCACGGTCGAGCGCGCGGTCCGGCTGGAGGCGCAGTTCGGCGAGCGGGTGCAGACAGCGGGTTTCGCCACGTTGCCGCGCCGGCCGTTCGACATCGTCATCAACGCGACCTCGGCGGGCCACGCCGGCGAGCTGCCGCCGCTGTCGCGGACCACCTTCGCTCCGGGCGCGCTTGCATACGACATGACTTACGGCAAGGGCGCGGAGGCGTTCCTCGCGCTCGCGCGCGAGGCCGGAGTCGCGCGGGTCGCCGACGGGCTCGGCATGCTGGTCGAGCAGGCGGCCGAATCGTTCTTCATCTGGCGCGGCGTGCGCCCGGATACGGCGCCGGTGCTCGCGATGCTCCGTTCGGCGGTGTGAGGCGGATAGCCAAAGCGCTCGCGTACGTTCTCGGCGCGCTCCTGCTTGCCGTCGTCTTGGTGCAGGCATGGTTCTTCGCGCACGTGCTGTGGTGGGATCGGTTCAACCCGGAGACCACGAAGCTCATGGAGGCGCGCCTCGCCGCGCTGCGCGCCGGGAGCCCCAAGGCGGAGCTCAAGCACCGGTGGACCGACTACGGTCGGATCTCGGCTCATCTCAAGCGCGCGGTGATCGCCGCCGAGGACGCGAAGTTCATCGATCACGAGGGCTTCGACTGGGAGGGAATCCAGCGCGCGCTCGAGAAGAACCAGCAACGCGGCAAGGTGGTCGCCGGCGGCTCCACGATCAGCCAGCAGCTCGCGAAGAACCTGTTTCTCTCCGGCGAGCGGAGCTACGTGCGCAAGGGGCAGGAGGCGATCGTCACCGTCATGCTCGAGGCGGTGATGACCAAGCGCCGCATCCTCGAGCTCTATCTCAACGTCGCCGAGTGGGGCGAGGGCGTGTTCGGCGCCGAGGCCGCGGCGCGGCACTACTTCGGCGCAAGCGCGGCGAGCCTCACGCCCGCGCAGGCGGCGCGACTCGCGGCGATGCTGCCGCGGCCGCGGTTCTATGACCGCAACCGCGGCTCGCGGTATCTCGCGACCTACAGCGAGCGTATCCTCGCGCGCATGGCCTCCGCGCAGGTGCCCTAGGCCGGCCACGATATGGAACGCCTGCACATCGTGGCCGGCCGGGCGGCGAGTCCGCTCGCCGCCGGCGAGCCGATGCCCGCGGACGGCTACGTGTGGATCGTCGCCGTCTACGACGAGGCGGACGAACTCGGCGCGGAGGTACAGCGCCTCACCGGCGTGCGCCTTTACGAAGACCACGTCGACGACGTCAAGAATCTCGCCCATCCGTCGTCGTTCGACAGCACCCGGGATTACGAGCTCGTCATCTTCCGCGGGCTGAAGCCCGACACGAAGGGCGATCGGATCGAGACGCGACCGCTGTTCCTGTTCAACTTCGAGCGAATGCTGCTTACGGTCGGTCCGACCGACAGCCGAGCGGTTGCGCAAGTGAGGACCCGCTATGTGAGCGTGCCCGGCAAATGCCCGCAGAATCCCGACGAGCTGATGCACCGACTGCTGTCGACCATCGTGGACAGCTACCTCGACCTCCGGCAGGCGCTCACCGAGCGCCTCGATCGCTGGCAGCGGGCGCTGCTCGACCCGAGGCGACCCTTCCGCGAGTGGTATCGCCTCCTCGAGCAGCGCACCGACCTCCGGCGGTTGATGCATCTCTGCGAGGAGCAAATCGACGCGGTGAGCGAGTGGCGCGACGACCGCCTCACGAGCATGAGCGAGGGTCTGCAGGTGCGCTTCACCGACCTGATCGAGCACATCGAGCGGGTGAAGGAGCACGCGCGCCTGACCGAGCAGCAGGCGGAGTCTGCCGTCCAGCTCTACTTCGCCGCGACCACCACTCGCACCAACGAGATCATCCGGCTCCTCACCCTGATCACGGCGGTCTTCATGCCGCTCAACCTGATCACCGGAATCTACGGGATGAACTTCGATTTCATTCCCGGGTTGCACTCGCCCGCGGGCTTCTGGATTTCGCTCGGGGCGATGCTGAGCGTGGTTGCCTCGTTGATCGCGTTCTTCAGGTGGCGCCGCTGGCTGTAGCCCGCGCCAGGACGGGCGGTCGACGCCCTCTTTGCGTCAGTCCTCGGCGCGAGCGCTTCGCGCCAGACGGCTCGCTCGCAACGCCTCCCGGCGCCCCCGCCGCACGTCGATCGACGCCAGCACCGCCAGCCCGCCGAGGAAGTACACGCCGGTGATCAGCATCGCGAGCCGGTGGTCGCCGCGCGAGAGCCAGGTGGCGAGGCCGTAGGTGAGCGGTCCGAGGATCGACGAGAACTTCACCGCGAGCCCCCACAGCCCGAAGAACTCGGCGCGGCGGTCGCGCGGGGAGAGGTAGCCGACCAGCGCCCGCCCGGCGGACTGTGACGCGCCGAGGCTCAAGCCGGCGAGGTTCGCCGCGACCCAGAACGTGGTCCGGTCGGTTGCCCACCACGCGACGATCACGGTCGCGATCCAGCCAAGGAGCGTTAACGCGATGGTCCGGACGTGGCCGAGCCGGTCCTGGAACTGGCCGAACGCGACGGCACCGATCGCCGCGGTCACGTTCACCGCGAGGATGAGTACGATCGTGTCCCGGGTCGTGAACCCCATCGCCTGCTCGGCATAGATCGCGGCGAGGGCGACGACGGCTTGGACCCCGGCCTGATAGCACACGAGGCAGCCGAGGAAACGCGCGAGATCGGTGAAGGCTGCGGCGTGCCGCACCGTGTCCCATACCCGCGCGAACGCCATGCGGGCGAGGCCCGCGCCCGTCGCGGCCTGCGGGACCGCACGCTCACGGAGCCAGAGGAGGGTCGGCAGGCTCGCGGTGAGGAAGATCGCCGCCGTGATGAGCATCGTTACCGGCACGAACTCGGCCGCGGTTTCCCCGCGCGCCTGGGCGGCGGTCACGTAGGCGAGGCTCGCTCCGAGGGAGACGAGGCCGCCGAGGTAGCCGAGCCCCCAGCCCCAGCCGGAAATCTTGCCGAGCGCCTTACCGCGGGCGAGCTCGGGCAGGAACGCCGCGATCAGGTTCTCCCCGGTGCTGAAGAAGAAGTTGGAGAGTGCAACGAGGACGCACGCGATCGCCAGCTGCCCCGGCCCGGCCAGCGCTAGCGCCGCGGTGAAGCCGACGCACCCGAGCGTGGTCGCGACGAGGAGGCGCCGCTTGGCCGCCCGCTGGTCGGCGTAGGCCCCGATCAGCGGGCCCGCGAACATGACCGCGGCATACGAGACCGCGAGCGTGGCGGTCCATGCGAGCGTCGCCCAGGGCGCATTGCCTGCGACGACCGTCACGAAGTAGGCGTTGAAGACGGCGGTGATGACGACGGTCGTGTAGCCGGAGTTCGCGAAGTCGTACATCGCCCACGCGACGACCTCGCGCGGGCGCACGCCCGGCTGGAGCAGCGGTGCGGAAGCCGCGCGCGGACGCGCCGGAGATTCGGTCATCTGTCTTCGCAAGCACACGGGCCGACGCTATCCTACCGGCATGCCGGAGACGATCGAGCGGAAGGAGCTGGAGGACCTGCAGCAGGACCTGCACGATGTGCAGGAGCGGCTGCGCCGGCATCGCATCGTCGAGAGTCTCGTTGAGCGCCAGCAGATGCGCAAGCACGAGCTGATCGAATCGCTGGTGCACAAGCAGCACCTCGCCGAGCTCCGTTCGAAGCTCGACCAGATGCACGCCGCCGATATCGCCTACATCCTCGAGGCGCTGCCGATCAACGAGCGCCTGGCGGTCTGGGACCTCGTCAAGGCGGAGCGCGACGGCGAGATCCTGCTCGAGCTGTCGGAGCCGGTGCGCGAGTCGCTCATCCGCACCATGGACTCCGAGGAGCTGATCGCGGCGGTCGAGACGCTCGATACCGACGAGATCGCGGAGCTCGCGCCCGATCTGCCGGAGGAGGTCATCCAGGACGTCTTCCAGTCGCTGCCCGTCGCCGAGCGCGAGCAGCTCCGCGCCGCGATGTCCTATCCGGATGACGCGGTCGGCGTGCTCATGGACTTCGACGTGGTGTCGGTCCGCGACGACGTGACGCTCGAAACCGTGACGCGGTACCTGCGGCGCTTCGAGGAGCTCCCCGACCATACCGACCAGCTCTTCGTCGTCGACCGCGAGCAGCGGCTGAAGGGCGTCCTCCCGATCGCGAAGCTCGTGGTGACCGATCTGGAGACGCCGGTTGCGGAGGTGATGGTGGAGGACTTCGTCACGCTCTATCCCGACGACAAGGCGCAGGACGCGGCGCAGGCGTTCGAGCGCTACGACCTCGTGTCGGCGGCAGTGATCGACCAGGCCGGCAAGCTCGTCGGGCGGGTGACCGTCGACGCGGTGGTGGACTTCATCCGCGAGCGGAGCGAGAGTGAGGCGCTCGCGAAGGGCGGCCTGCGCGAGACCGAGGACGTGTTCGCGTCGGTGTGGGAGTCGGTGAAGAACCGCTGGGCGTGGCTCGCGATCAACCTCGTGACCGCGTTCATCGCCTCGCGGGTGATCGGCGCGTTCGAAGGCTCGATCGAGAAGCTGGTCGCGCTCGCCGCGCTGATGCCGATCGTCGCCGGCATCGGCGGCAACTCCGGCAACCAGACGATCACGATGCTCGTGCGCGCGCTCGCGCTCGGCCAGATCCAGATCGAGCAGGCGCGCAAGCTCTTCGCGAAGGAGATCGGCGTGGCGCTCGCGAACGGGGCAGTCTGGGGCGGGATCCTCGGCGTGATCGCGTGGGCGCTCTACGACAACGTGAAGCTCGGCCTCGTGATGACGCTGGCGATGACCCTCAACCTGCTGCTCGCCGCGATCATGGGGGTCGTGATCCCGACCACCATGGCGAAGCTCGGGCGCGATCCCGCGCTCGGGTCGTCGGTCCTGATCACCGCCTGCACCGACTCTGGCGGATTCTTCATCTTCCTCGGATTGGCGACGCTGTTTCTGCTCTGACGCCCGCGGCTGCTAGACTTGCGCCCGCGAGGCGGCGCGGCCACCGATGCGAAAGGGAAGCGACCATGTCGATGCTTCAGGAGTTCAAGGAGTTCGCGGTAAAGGGGAACGTGATGGACCTCGCCGTGGGCGTGATCATCGGCGCAGCGTTCGGCAAGATCGTCGACTCGGTCGTGAACGACCTCATCATGCCGCTCATCGGCCGGGTCACCGGCGGGCTGGACTTCTCGAACTTCTTCCTGCCGCTGAAAGAGGTACCGCAGGGCGTGCCGATGACGCTCGACGCGGTGCGGAAAGCAGGCGTGCCAGTGTTCGCATACGGCAACTTCATCACCATCGTCCTCTACTTCATCATCCTCGCCTGGATCATCTTCATGATGGTGAAGTGGATCAACCGGCTGAAGAAGGAAGCACCGCCGGCCGCACCGTCCGAGCCGCCCGAGGAAGTGAAGCTGCTGCGCCAGATCCGCGATTCGCTGAAGAAGAAGTAACCGGGTCAGTCCTTCTTGGCGTCCTCGCCGCGGAGGCTCGCGGCGAGGCGCCGCGCGGCGGTGAGCTGCGCCTTCATCGCGTAGTCGAGCAGCGCCACCCGGTCGGCCATCATCTCGCGCGTGATGCTCGTCATCCCCGCCGGCGGCAGCTCGAGCCGGGCATCCGCCTCGCCCGCCTCGGTCACGATCACCATGCCGGCCTTGCTTGCGATGCGCATCATCGTGCGGTTCTCGGTCAGGCAATGCGTGAACATCGTAGGGATGTAATGGGTGCGGGCGAAGAGGTTCGCGCGCTCGAAGAGCGCGGTGCCGATCCCGTGCTGGCGCGCCGCCGGCAGCACGCTCACGCCCAACTCGGCGGAGTCCTGAGATACCGCGACGTGGGCAACGCCGGCGAGCCGCAGGTCGTCGTCGAACACCCCGAACACCGCGTCGCGGTCGAAGTCGAGGGATTCGACGTAATCGGCGAGCGAGTCATCGGTCCGCGCGGTGCCGAAGCGCAGCCGCCGGTCCTCGTCGGCCAGCTCCACGAAGTGCGCCAGGAGGGCGGGCCGATCGGCCACCGCGAGTCGCTTGACCGGGATGGACGCGGGCGCGGTCATGCGGCGCCCCCGAGCGCCTGGTCCGCGGCCAGCACGGTGGCGGCGATCTCCGCTTCGCCGTGGGCGGCCGAGACGAATCCGGCCTCGTACGCGGACGGCGCGAGATACACGCCTGCGCCGAGCATGGCGTGAAAGAAGCGGTTGAAGGCTTCCCTGTCCGACTGCATCACCTCCGCATACGATACCGGCGGCGTCGCGCGGAAGAAGACACCGAACATCCCGCCGACGTGCGCGGCCGAGAACGCCACGCCGCGCCGCTTCGCCACGCCGTTCAGACCTTCAACGAGGCTCGCGGTACGCGCGGCAAGCCGGTCGAAGAACCCTGGCTCGAGCACGAGCTTCAGGGTCGCGAGGCCGGCCGCCACGGCGACCGGGTTGCCGGAGAGCGTCCCGGCCTGATACACGGGGCCGAGCGGCGCGATCTTCTCCATGATGTCGCGCCGGCCGCCGAACGCGCCGACCGGCATCCCGCCGCCGATCACCTTGCCGAGCGTCGTGAGATCGGGCGTGATCCCGTAGAGCCCCTGCGCGCCGCTCGGGCCCACGCGAAAGCCGGTCATCACCTCGTCGAAGACGAGCACTGCGCCGTGCCGCGTGCAGAGCGCGCGCATCGCCTGCAGGAACTCGCGCGTCCCCGGCACGAGGTTCATGTTGCCCGCCACCGGCTCCACGATCACCGCCGCGATCTCGTCCCCATGCCTGCGGAACGCGTCCTCGAGCCGCTGCGTGTCGTTGAATGCGAGGACCGTGGTGTGACCGGCGGTCTCGGGCGTCACCCCCGCCGAGCTCGGGTTTCCGAGAGTCAGCGCTCCGGACCCCGCCTTCACGAGGAGCGGGTCGGCGTGACCGTGGTAGCACCCCTCGAACTTGACGATGCGCGGTCGGCCGGTGAACCCGCGCGCAAGCCGGAGAGCCGTCATCGTCGCTTCGGTGCCCGAGGATACGAGTCGCACCAGTGCCATGCTCGGCAGGGCCCTGCAAAGCAGCTGAGCGAGCTCGGTTTCGAGCGCGGTCGGTGCGCCGAACGACAGCCCATGAAGCGCCGTCTCGCGCACTGCCCCTACGACCTTCGGGTGAGCGTGCCCGAGGATGAGCGGCCCCCACGACCCGACATAGTCGATGTAGCGCTTGCCGTCGGCGTCCCAGAAGTACGCGCCCTCACCGCGGGCGAAGAAGCGCGGCGTGCCGCCGACGGCGCGGAACGCGCGTACCGGCGAGTTCACGCCGCCCGGGATGACGGCTTGCGCCTGCTCGAACAGCTCGTCGTTGCGGGTCATGCGGTGGCCTTTCCTGCGAACAGGTCGTTGAACGCGCGCGCGCGCGCCGCGACATCGGCGGCGTCGAACAACGCGGTGATCACGGCGATCGCGTCGGCTCCGCCGGCGATCGCCTGCGGCGCGTTCTCGAGCGTGATGCCGCCGATCGCGACCACCGCCACGCCGAGCCGTCGCGCCGCGCCGAGGAGCGCGAGCGGGGCGCGCACCGCCGCCGGTTTCGTCGGCGAGTCGAACACCGACCCGAACGCGACGTAGTCTGCCCCCGCCGCGACGGCGCGCTCGGCGAGCTCGAATCGGTCGTAACAAGACGCGCCGAGGAGCCTGCGCGGCCCCAGGCGACCGCGCGCCGCGGCGAGCTCGACGTCATCGCGCCCCAGATGCACGCCGGCGGCCTCGATGCCGAGCGCGAGCTCGAGATCGTCGTTGACGATGAGCGGCACGCCGGCCGTGCGACATACCGCCGCGAGCGCATGCGCCTGCCCGGCACGCAGACTCGTGTCGGCCTGCTTGTTGCGATACTGGATCGCCGCCGCCCCACCGGCGATCGCCGCGCGCACCTTGGCGACGAGCGCGCGGGTATCCGGCTCCTCGGGGGTCAGCGCATACAGCCCGGACGGAAAGACGGTCATCACTCGTGGGCCGGCTCGACCGCCTCGCGCTTGTCGAACAGACGGTCTGGAATCGCCTGGCCGGCGCCCGGGCGGAAGGCGCGCATCAAGGATTGCCAGGTGAAGCGCTGCGCCGCCCGCACCGCCTCCGCCACGGCGAGCCCGTGCGCGAGTCCCGCGGCAATCGCGGAAGCCAGCGTGCACCCCGAGCCGTGATACTGACCGGGCAGCCGATCCCAGCGGTCGGTGCTTACGACGCCTTGCGAATCATAGAGCGCGTTTACGACCTCCGGAGTCGGCTCATGGGTGCCGGTGACGAGCACGAACTTCGCGCCGAGACCCGCGAGGCGCAACGCGCAGCGCTCGAGCGGCAGCGCATCGGCGCGCTCACCCGGAAATGCAGCCAGGCGGCGTGCCTCGAGGCTGTTCGGCGTCACGACCGTGGCCAGCGGGACGAGCAGCTCGGGAAGCGCAGCCGCCACGTCACTGGTCGCAAGGGGGTCGCCGCGCCCCGAGGCGAGGACCGGGTCGAGCACTACGGGTACCGCTGGGTGCGCGCGGACCACCGCGGCGATCGCCGCGGCGTTCTCGACCGTTGCGACCATCCCGATCTTGAACGCGCCGACCGGCATGTCCGCCAGGACGAGCCGTGCCTGTTCGGCGACCCAGTCGGCACCGATTGGCTGCACGGCCCCGACACCGACCGTGTCCTGCGCGGTGATCGCGGTGACGACCGAAAGCGGATGACAGCCCATCGCGGCGAGCGTCAGAAGGTCGCCCTGGAGACCGGCGCCGCCGCTCGGGTCGGAACCGGCGAACGCAAGCACGATCGGCGGCAGGGATCGGGAGCGCGGCACGTACGATTCGCTCGAGCAGCGGTGGCCGGATCGTGCTGGCAACGTCTTTGTCCGCACGGTAAGATCGCCCCGCATTCTAGTCCAATCCCTTGCCTCAACCCCCTCTTTCCATGGCGGAAACAGCGCAGAGCTCGAAGACCTGGATGTGCCTGATCTGCGGCTTCATCTACGACGAGTCCGCCGGACTACCGGACGAGGGCATCGCGCCGGGCACGCGCTGGGAAGACGTGCCGATCAACTGGACCTGCCCGGAGTGCGGCGCCCGGAAGGAAGACTTCGAAATGGTGGAGATTTAGCGCGGGGCACTGCCCCGCGCGATCTCCACCGTCGTGGACTCTCGTAAGAACAAGGGGAGACTCCCCTTGTATATCGCCCACGATGGAACAAGGGGGAACCCCCTTGTAGATCCCCCCGGTGACTGTGCTTTGGGGGTCGCCAGGGCGGTCTTGCAAGCTTGGTCGATTGCGGTTTTCACACTTCAGAAACCGCGTTAAATAGTTGGCCGAAGCCATGATTTCCTCATAGCCTCCGTCGGCGGGACGGGCTTAGAATCGCCGCCTGGCCCTGACGCCGGCGGCGCGCTCTTGCCGCCGCGATCCATCGCTCGCGCGGGGTCCGGACGAAGGGGACCCAAACGTTGAGCGAGACCGCAACCCTCGCCGGGATCAAGGTGATGGTGATCGACGATTCGAACACCATCCGCCGCAGCGCCGAAATCTTTCTGGCTCAGGCCGGCTGCCAAGTCATCCTCGCGGAGGACGGGTTCGATGCGCTCTCCAAGATCACCGACCATCAGCCCGACATTATCTTCTGCGACATCATGATGCCCCGGCTGGACGGATACCAGACCTGCGCCCTGATCAAGAAGAACCCGCGGTTCGCGGGGACGCCGGTCATCATGCTGTCGTCGAAGGACGGTCTGTTCGACCGCGCCCGCGGGCGCATGGTGGGATCCGACGAGTACCTGACCAAGCCGTTCACCAAGGACAGTCTGCTCAAGACGGTCGGCGCGCACGCGCTGAACCGCGTGTGAAGAGGGGGGGTTAGCCATGCCAGTCAAGAAGATCCTGGTCGTCGACGATTCGCCCACGGATCGCCAGTACCTGATCGAGACCCTGTCGAAGAAGGGGTTCCAGATCGTCACCGCCGAGAACGGCGAGGACGCGATCGTCAAGTCGAAAGCCGAGTTGCCCGACCTCATCCTGATGGACGTGGTGATGCCCGGGCTGAACGGCTACCAGGCGACGCGCCAGATCACGCGCGATGAGGCCACCAAGCACATCCCGGTGATCATATGCACCAGCAAGGGCGCCGACACCGACAAGATCTGGGGTCTGCGCCAGGGCGCGAACGACTACCTTGTCAAGCCGGTCGACCCGCACGCGCTGCTCGCGAAGATCGCGCAGCTCGGCGCCGCGAACTGAGAGCGGACGCCCGCGCGGATGGCACGCCGGATCAGCCTGCGCGAGTTCCAGCAGGACCTCGTCCGCCGGCTCAACGAGGCGGCTGCGTCCGACGCGCCGTCGACGCGGCTCGGCGTACAGGTCGGCACCGAGCTCTGGCTGGTCAGGCTCGAGGAGGCGGGCGAAGTGATCCCGGTTCCCCAGGTGGCCAACGTGCCGCTGACGCGAGCCTGGTTCCGGGGCCTCGCGAACATCCGCGGGAATCTCTTCAGCGTCATCGATCTCTCGGCCTACCAGGGGGGCGAGCCCACGCCAGCGACACCGGACGCGCGGCTCCTCCTCGTGGCCGACCGTTACAACATGTCCACGGCCCTCCTCGTCAACCGCATGCTGGGGCTTCGCAACCTGCAGCAGTTCGAGGCGCAGGCGGCGGGTGGGGAGCGCGCGTGGGAGCGCGCGCGCTTCAAGGACAAGGGCGGACAGCTCTGGCGCGAGCTCGGCATGAACGAGCTCGTCTACAACGGCGATTTCCTGCAAGCGGGACTCTAGAGATCCCGCCCGGGGATGGTAAATGAGACACGGAGTCTGGGGGCAGCTATGGCGATGAATCTCAAGGCGTTGAACATCGGTCTCGGCAGGGGCAAGGCCGACGCGAAGCCAGCGCCGAAAGAGAAGCCGGCGAAGAAGGGCCAGCCCGCGGCGACGACCACCTTCGACGGGGACAAGAAGGCCTTGCCCCTGCTCGGCGGCAGGTCGTTCCGCGCCCGGACGCAGGTGCTGATGATCGCGCTCGGCGGCATGGTATTGGTGATCACCGCCGTCGGCCTGCACGCGATCCGCACCACGGTGAACGGCACCGCGTACATCGACGCCGCGGGCCAGATGCGGATGCTGTCGCAGCGCCTGGCGAAGGAGTCGCAGCAAGGTCTGCAAGGCTCGGGCGACGCCTTCCCGCGGCTGAAGAAATCGCGCGACGAGTTCGCCGGGCTGGTCGACGCGCTCGCGAACGGCGGTTCGATCGGCGGCACCCAGGTGCCGGCGAGCGCCGATGCCGTCAAGCCGGCGCTCGACGGGGTCAACCAGGTCTGGCAGAAGATGGACAAGAACCTGGCCCTCGTGCTCGGGCAGCAGAAGAGCCTGGTCCAGCTCGGGAACGCCGTGAAGGGAATCAACAACAACAACCCGGTCCTCCTCGACCTCGCCGAGCAGGTTTCCGCGCTCAAGCTCCAGACCCAGGCCGGGCCGCGCGAGATCTCGCTCGCCGGCCAGCTCGTCATGCTGACCCAGCGGATGGCGAAGAACGCCAACGCGCTCCTCGCCTCCGACGTCATCGACCCCGAGGTGACCTTCCTCCTCGGGAAGGACTCGAACACCTTCCGCGACATCGTGCAGGGCCTCGGCAAGGGCAGCGACACCCTGCGGGTGGCGGCGGCGCGCGACCCGGAAACGCTCGAGAAGCTGAAGGAGCTCGATGCCGCCTATGGCGAGTACCGGCAGTCGGTCAACTCGATTCTCGGCAGTCTGCAGCCGCTCGTGAATGCGAAGGCGGCCGGCCGCAACATCGTCGCCGACTCCGAGGCCCTGCTTGCCGCGAGCGATGCGCTCGCCGCAGCGCACGAGGGCGAACTCGAGAGCACGCGCTGGAACTACATGGCCATGGCGGTTGCCGCGGCGTTGGCGATCCTGCTGGTGTTGCTGATGGCGAAGTCCTACCGCGACGAGACCGAGCGACGGACCTCCGAGCAGGTGCGCCTGCGGGAGGAAGCCGAACGGCTGCGGAGCGAGGCCGAGGCGCAGAACAAGGCGAATCAGGAGGCCATTCTCCGGCTGATGAACGAGATGGGGAGCCTGGCGGACGGCGACCTCACGGTGCAGGCCACGGTCACCGAGGACATCACGGGCGCGATCGCGGATTCGGTGAACTACACGATCGAAGAACTCCGCGTGCTGGTCGGCCGGATCAACAGCGCGGCGGCGCAGGTGACGAGCGCCACCGAGTCCGCGCAGGCGACCTCGGTGAAGCTCCTCCAGGCCGCCGAACGGCAATCGAAGGAGATCCAGGAGGCGGGCGCTTCGGTCCTGAAGATGGCGCGCGCGATCAACGAGGTGTCGGCGAGCGCATCGAAGTCGGTGAGCGTCGCCCGCCAGTCGCTGTCGGCCGCGCAGAAGGGCCAGGAGGCGGTGTCGAACTCGATCACGGGCATGGGCGAAATACGCGGGCAGATCCAGGAAACCTCGAAGCGGATCAAGCGCCTCGGCGAATCCTCGCAGGAGATCGGCGAAATCGTCGAGCTGATCTCGGACATCACCGAGCAGACGAACGTGCTGGCGCTGAATGCCGCGATCCAGGCGGCGAGCGCGGGTGAGGCGGGCCGCGGTTTCACGGTGGTCGCCGAAGAGGTGCAGCGGCTCGCGGAACGCTCGGCCGAGGCGACGAAGCAGATCGCGGCGATCGTGAAGACGATTCAAACCGACACCCACGACGCGGTGGCGGCGATGGAGAAGAGCACCGTCGGCGTGGTCGAGGGCGCGAAGCTCTCCGACGCCGCGGGCCAGGCGCTGTCCGAGATCGGCGAAGTGTCGCGCCGTCTCGCGCAGCTGATCGAGGAGATCTCGGTGACCGCGCAGGCGCAGGCGCAGGCCGCGGGCCACGTCGCGACCACGATGCAGGACATCCTGTCGGTCACCAAGCAGACAACGGAAGGCACCAAGCAGACCGCGGTCTCGGTCGGCCAGATCGCGAAGCTGGCGCAGGAACTCAAGGGATCGGTAGCGAACTTCAAGATCGCGTAAGCGCGGCGCGCTTCCACAACATCGCGCGGGGAGATTGATGAGCACGGCCGCCGACTTCGACCTCGGCCCACTCACCTGGGTCAAGACCGAGATCGACCAGGCGCTCGAGAAATCGCTGGCCAGGCTGCGTGCGTACGCGGCGAACCCCGGCGACTCGAACCAGATCCGGTTTTCGCAGACCCACTTTCACCAGGCGCACGGCGCGCTCCAGATCGTGGGCCTCGACGGCGTCACCCGCCTGTCGGAGGAGCTCGACGGGCTCCTCGGCGACATCGCCAAGGCGGGGGGCGCGCCGACACCGGAGCAGCTTGCCGCCGCTGAGCGCGCGTTCGGGGGCATCACCGCGTATCTCGACCAGCTGCTGGGCGGGGAACCGAACCAGCCCCTCCGGCTCTTCGCCGTCTACGGGGACCTCCTGAAGGCGCGCGGCCGCGACCGGGCCGACCCGGTGGATCTGTATTACCCGGACCTGCTGCAGCGGCCACCGCGACGGGAGAAGCCGCCGGTCGAGCTGGGAGCCGGCGAAGCGGCCGCTTACTATCGCGAACAGCGCGGCCGTTACCAGCGGGGCCTCCTGAAATGGATCAAGAAGGACGGGTCCGGAGTAGAGGACATGCGGGCTGCGGTCGCGGCCGTGGAAGCGGCCCAGACGAATCCCGCAAGCCGCACTTTCTGGTGGGTCGCCCTTGGCTTCTTCGATGCGCTCTTCGCCAAGGCGCTCACCGACGCGCCGCTCGTCTCGCGGCTGGCGAACCGCGTCGAGCAGCAGCTGAAACGCCTGATGGAGGGGTCGGCCACGGTGGCTGAGCGGCTGATGCGCGAGGCGCTGTTCGCCGTCGCGCGTGCGCGGCCCGCGACCGAGCATGTCCGCAACGTCCAGGAGGTGTTCCGCCTCGCCGGTAGCGTCCCGGCGGCGTTCGAGCTGAAGGGCGAAGGGGCGCCGCAGCATCCGGCCCTGCGCACGCTCCGCGAGCTCGTTGCAAGCGCGAAGACCGCCTGGAACAAGGTGGCCTCCGGCCATCCGCCGAGCTTCGCCAACTTCCGCGACCTCACGACCCAGATGCGCGCCCGCGCGGCGGAGCTGAAGCAGCAGCACTTGGTGCTGCTCTCGCACGACGTCGTCGCCATCGGGGGCTGGATCGGCGACGCCGTGGAGAAGGTCACCGACAGCGTCGCGATGGAGGTCGCCACGACGCTCCTCCTGATCGAGAACGCGGTCGAGAACTACGCCAACCTGAGCGATGAGTTCGCACAGCAGGCGGCGCTCATGCACCAGCGGCTGCAGGCGGTGGTGAAGGGCGAAACGCTGCGGGATGCCGCGCCGGTGCCGGTGCTCGACGAGATGTCGCGCCGCGCCCAGGAGCGGCTCCTGATGGCGCAGGTCGTCTCCGAGATCCAGGCCTCCCTGCGCGCGATCGAGCAGGCGCTGGATGCGTTTTTCCGCGACGCCGCCAAGCGCGGGGATCTCGCGACCCTCGACAAGCCGATCCGCCAGGTGCTCGGCGCCCTCACGATGCTCAACGAGGATCGCGCCGCAGCGGCCCTGTCGACCTGCGCGGTCGAGATCCAGGGCTTCGCCAAGGGCGAATACGTCGCGGCGCAGGCGGACTTCGAGCGCGTGGCCGGAACGCTGTCCGGCCTCGGCTTCTACGTCGACGCCCTTCAGCACGGCAAGGCCGACTTCGAGCAGTGCATGAAGCCGATCTCGGCCAGGAAGGCCGAGGGGTTCGAGGAGGCCGAGACCGAGACGGCACCCACGGCGACGGTCGAGGCAGAGCTCGAGCAGGGCAAGAAGGCGCTCTCGGCGCTGGCCGAGGCGTGGCAGAAGTGCCCGGAGGACGCGACGCTCAAGGCGGAGCTGCAGACGAAGGCGGCTGCGCTGCAAAAGGACGCGGGCCTCGTCGCCGACGCGAAGACCGAGGCTCAGGCTGCCGACATCCTGAAGCTCCTCGAGACCGCGGACGCGCAGCCGTTCGACCCGAAGATGTCGCAGGCCCTTATCACGATCCAGCCCACGCCAGCCGCGCCGGCCCCGTCCGCGCAGGCGCAGAAACTGATTGCGGCGAGCGACGAGACGATCGACGCGGAGCTCCTGTCGGTCTATCTCGAGGAAGCCGGCGAGGTTCTCGCGACGATCGACGAGAGCCTCGGCCAGGCGCGCGAAGTGCCGCAGAACGTGGAGGTCCTGCGCACCATCCGGCGCGGGTTCCACACGCTGAAGGGCAGCGGCCGCATGGTCGGGCTCACGCGCCTTGGCGAGGCCGCCTGGTCGGTCGAGCAAGTGATGAACCACTGGCTCGAGGAAGAGCGCGCCGCAACCCCGGATCTCTTCACGCTGGTCGCGACCGCGCGGCAGTTCTTCGAGGACGCGGTCGCGAGCCTGAAGGCCGGCGGGGCAAGCCCCGACGAGTCGCGGATCGTCGCGATCGCGCAGAAGGTGAAGGTCGGCGACCCGCTCGAGGAGGTGACGCTCGAAATTGCCGCGCCGGCGGCAGCCGCGCCGACGCCGGTGCCGGAACCCGCGATCGAGTTCCCGGCGATCGACGTCGCCGCCGTCACGCCGCCGGCGGCGCCGGAGACGGTGTCGGCGCCCGCGGCATCGATCGAGATTGCGCTTCCCGCGTCCGAGCCCGTCATGCCTGCGGCGCCGGAGCAACCTCGCATCACCGTCGGTGGGATGGAGCTTTCGCCCGCGCTCTACGGGACCTTCCTCGAGGAAGCCCGCGGACTTCTCGCGCAGCTCGCGACGGGTCAGACGAAGCTCGCCGAGGGCGAACCGGTCACCGAGGACTTCGAGCGCTCCGCGCACACGCTCGCCGGCATCGCGGGCACGGTGAAGTTCGACGCCATGTGCGAGCTCGCGCATGGCCTGGAGGGTCTGCTCGAGCGTTTCGTCGGCAAGGACGCCGATGGCGGGACGCGCACGCTCATCGGCGCGGCGATCGAGACGCTCCGCGGGATGCTCGCCGTAACTGAAGCGCGCAGTCTGCCGGAGCCGGCCGGAGACCTCGTCGCGCGGCTGAACGGCGCGGGCCCGGCCGAAGCGCCCGCTGCGACGCAAGAGAGGTCGCTCGATTTCTCGTTCCCTGCCGTCGACACGGTCACACCGGCGCCCGTGGCCGACGCCAACAGCGAGATCGAACTGGGCGATCTCGACTTCGCGCTGCCGACCGGCGATGTCGGCAACGCCTCGGTGCCGGTCGACGAAGCCGAGCTTCCGTCGCTCGATTTCTCGCAGGGATTGCGCGTCCTCGGTGGCGCCGCCGCACCGAGCGCCTCGCCGATAGGCGAGCCGGCGATCGTCGTGCCGCCGCCGGTGACGCCCGCGCCTGCGGTGCCGAGCAACGTTGTCGCCTTCCCGGTGCCGCACGAGGAGACGCCGCCCTCCGAGCCGCCCGCGGTCGAGGCCGAGGAGATTCCCGCCGAGCGCCGGACGCGCCGGCTCGACGACGATATCGACCCCGAGCTGCTGCCGATCTTCCTCGAGGAGGCGCAGGAGCTCGTGCCTGCGGTCGGCCAGGGATTGCGCGATTGGCGCTCGGGTCCCGGCAACGCAGCGGCCGGCAACGCGCTCCAGCGCACGCTGCACACGCTCAAGGGCTCCGCTCGCATGTGCGGCGCGATGGCGCTCGGCGAGCTGACGCACCACATGGAGAGCCGCGTCGAGAACGCGCTCACCCTGAAGCACCTGCCGCCCTCCCTGTTCGACGAGCTGGAGGTCTCGTACGACCGGATGGGGCTCCTCTACGACCGATTGGTGAACCCGCAGGCCGCCGGGGCGCAGCCGCCGCCTGAACCGATCGATCCTGCTGCCCGCCCGTTCGAAGCGGTGCCGGCGCCCGCAGCGCCGGAGGCGCCGACCGTCGCGCAGCGGGCCGCCCCGGCACCGCAGAAGCCCGCCGCCCCGGCGCAGACCGCCGAGACCGAGCTCGCTGCGGCGAACCGCGCGATGCTGCGGGTACGCGCCGACCTGATCGACCGCCTGGTCAACGAGGCGGGGGAGGTGTCGATCGCGCGCAGCCGGATCGAAGGCGACATGCGCGGGATCAAGAGCGCGCTCTTCGACCTCACCGAGAACGTGAACCGACTGCGGGCGCAGCTGCGCGAAATCGAGATCCAGGCCGAAGGGCAGATGCAGTCGCGGGTCGCCCAGGCGCAGGAGAAGGACCAGGCGTTCGACCCGCTCGAGTTCGACCGCTTCACCCGGTTCCAGGAGATCGCCCGGATGATGGCCGAGAGCGTCAACGACGTCTCGACCGTGCAGCAGAACCTCCTCAAGGCGCTCGGCGAGAGCGAGATCGCGTTGTCGGCACAGGCCCGGCTCACGCGTGCGCTGCAGTCGAACCTCATGCGCATCCGCATGGTCCCGTTTGCAAGCATCTCGGAGCGTCTCTTCCGGATCGTGCGGCAGGCGGCGAAGGAGACCGAGAAGCGCGCGGTGCTCGACATCAAGGGCGGCCAGGTGGAGGTCGACCGCTCGGTGCTCGAGCGGATCACCGCGCCGTTCGAGCACATGCTGCGGAACTCCGTGGTGCACGGCGTCGAGCCGACCGTCGAGCGGATCGCCAGGCGCAAGCCGGAGCTCGGGGAGATCAGGATCGAGGTGCGCCAGGAGGGCAACGAGATCGTGCTCGCGGTGACCGACGACGGCGCCGGACTCAACTACGAGGGCATCCGCGGGAAGGCGGTCTCGCTCGGACTGCTGCAGCCCCACGACACGCCCTCCGACGCCGAGGTCGCCGAGTTCATCTTCCATCCCGGCTTCTCGACCGCGCAGCAGGTGACGCAGCTCGCCGGCCGCGGTGTCGGCATGGACGTGGTGAAGAGCGAGATCGCGGCGCTCGGCGGCAGGGTCGAGCTCGCGAGCGAGACCGGCCGCGGCACGAAGTTCACGATCTACCTGCCGCTCACCCTCGCCGTGACGCAGGCGGTCATCGTGCGAGCCGGGGGCATGAGCTTCGCGATCCCCGCGGTGATGGTCGAGCAGGTGCGGCAGGTCAAGGCGGACGAGCTCGCGGCGTTCCAGACCTCCAGCGAGGCGCAGTGGCAGAATCGCCGGTACCCCTTCCGCTATCTTCCGCGGCTCCTCGGCGACAGCGAGTTCCGGCCCGAGACGCGCCGCGTCACGCCGGTGATGTTCGTGCGCACCGGCTCGAACATGGCCGCGATCCAGCTGGACGAAGTGATCGGCAGCCAGGAAATCGTCGTGAAGAACACGGGGCCCTTGCTCGCCCGCGTGGCCGGCATCACCGGCGCGACCGTGCTCGGAACCGGCGAGATCGTGCTGATCATCAACCCGGTCATCCTCGCCGGCCGCGAGCCGGCGGCGCAGCCCCGGACGACGACGTCCGCGGCCGCAACCGTTGCGACGCCCGCGGCCGCCGCGCCGGCCGTCCCGACGGTGATGATCGTCGACGATTCGCTCACGGTGCGCAAGATCACCGGGCGCCTGCTCGCGCGCGAGGGCTACACCGTGCTCACCGCGAAGGACGGCGTCGATGCGATGGAGCAGCTGCACGACGCGGCCCCGGACGTGATGCTGGTCGACATCGAGATGCCGCGGATGGACGGCTTCGACCTGACGCGCAATGTGCGTGCCGACTCGCGCCTGAAGCACATCCCGATCATCATGATCACCTCGCGCACCGCGGACAAGCACCGCGCGTACGCGCGGCAGATCGGCGTCAACGTCTATCTCGGCAAACCCTACCAGGAAGAAGAGCTGCTTGCCCACCTCGCGAGCTTCGTCCAGAAGCCCGCGCACGCGTAGGAAGACCCCGACGCAACGGCCGCAACGGACGCAGAGATCAACAAGGGCGCACTCCCCGCGCTCGCTGCGGACTCTGCGGCAAGTCCTCTCGACCCTTGCGGGCTTTTCCGTACAGCTCCAACGTGACCTCGCGCGCGCGCGCGTGGTCGACGATCGGCGCGGGATAGTCGCGTCCGATCACGCAGCCCGCAGCCTCCTGGTCGACCCGGCCCGCCTGCCACGGCGCGTGGATGAGCTTCGCCGGCAGGCGCGCGAGCTCCGGCACGTACCTGCGGATGAACCTCCCGTCGGGGTCGAACTTCTCCGACTGCGTAACCGGGTTGAAGATGCGGAAGTACGGCTGCGCGTCGCAGCCGGTCGAAGCCGCCCACTGCCAGCCGCCGTTGTTGGCGGCGAGATCGAAGTCGTTGAGGTGATCGGCGAAGTACCGTTCGCCAAGGCGCCAGTCGACGTGCAGGTCCTTGACCAGAAACGATGCTGCGACCATCCGCAGGCGGTTGTGCATGTAGCCGGTCTGGTTGATCTGCCGCATCGCCGCGTCGACCAGCGGGTAGCCGGTCCTCCCCTCACGCCACGCGCGCCACCTTGCCTCGTCGTTCGTGAAGGCGACCGCGTCGAGCTCCGGCCGGAAGGCATGGCCGACGACGTGCGGGAAGTGGTGGAGAACCGCGAAGTAGAAGTCGCGCCAGACGAGCTCCGAGAGCCAGGTCTCGGCGCCGCGCCCGCCGAGCGACCGCGCTGCTCGCGCGAGCTCGCGGATCGAAATCGTGCCGAATCGCAGATGCACCGAGAGGTACGAGGGACCCTTGAGCGCGGGAAAGTCGCGGCGCTCGTGGTACACGCGGATGCGGTCCAGGAACGCCTTGAAGAGGCGTCGTGCGCCGGACATGCCGACGGGAACGTCGAGGCGGCACAGATTCGTCGGCTCGAAGCCGAGCGATGCGAGGGACGGTAGCGTCGCCGCTGGCGGCGGCGCGAGGTGGCCGGCGTGCTTCGCCACCGGGTACGCCTCCAGGCAGGAGGCGTCGAGCTTCCTCAGCCACGCATTCCTGTACGGCGTGAATACGGTGAACGGCCGCCCCGCCCCGGTCATCACTTCGTCGCGCTCGAAGATCACCTGGTCCTTGAAGGTATGGAACGCGACGCGCTGCGCGGCTAGCGCGCGCCCCACCTCCGCGTCGCGAGCGTTGGCGGCGGCCTCGTAGTCGCGATTCGCGAAGACCGCGGCGACGTCGAGCGCGCGGGCGAGTCGCGGGATCTCCTCGCGTGCGCGGCCATGCAGCACGGCGAGACCGCCGCCGCGGCGGCGCAGGCTCGCATCCAGCTCCGCCACGGCGTGCCAGATGAACTCGACGCGCCGGTCGGCGCGCGCCGGCAACGCATGCAGGATTTCCGTATCGAAGCAGAACGCGCAATAGACGCGCGGGTGCGCTTTTAGCGCCCGGTAGAGCGCGGTGTGGTCGTAGTCGCGGAGATCGCGCCGGAACCACACCAGCGCGGCATCGCGATGGGAGAGCATGCGGCGACGGACTCTAGCATGGCATCCGCAGTGGATCAGCCCAGGATGTCGGACGAGAGGGGCAAGGGGAGGGGTCGGCGGAGCTTCGTTGCTGATCAGGCGCTACAATGCGCCCGTGTCAAGGGTGGACCTCACCGACCACTTCCTGATCGCCATGCCCAACATGGTCGATCCCTACTTCTCCCGCACGCTGACCTTCATCTGCGAGCACACCGACCAGGGCGCGCTCGGCCTGGTCGTCAACCGCCCGATCGACATGACGCTCGCCGCGCTGTTCGAGCGCCTCAATCTCGAGGCCGGGGTGCGCGGGCTGGCCGAGACCCCGGTGTACTTCGGCGGGCCGGTGCAGACCGACCGCGGGTTCGTGCTGCACGCGCCGATCGGCGGATGGAGCTCGACGCTCGCCGTGCACGACCGCCTCGGCCTCACGACCTCGCGGGACATCCTCGAGGCGGTGTCCCGCGGTGCGGGGCCGGCGCGCATGCTGCTGACGCTCGGCTATTCGGGCTGGGCGGCGGGGCAGCTCGAGCATGAGATCAAGCAGAACGCCTGGCTCACGGTCGCGGCGCAGGATTCGATCATCTTCGACGTGCCCGCCGAGGAGCGCCTGCCCGCGGCGATGGAGCTGCTGGGCGTGTCGTATGCCACCCTCGCCGATGAGGCGGGGCATGCGTGAGCATTCGCCCCGGCACCGTGCTGGCATTTGACTACGGCGAGCGCTACCTCGGCGTCGCGGTCGGCGAGGACGCGTTGGGCGTCGCGCATCCGCTCGCCGCGATCGGCGCGCGCGGCGCGACGGCACGGTTCGACGCGATCGCGGCGCTCGTTGCGGAATGGCGACCCGCGCGACTGGTCGTGGGGGTGCCGCTCGGCCCCGACGGCGAGCGGCACGAGTTGACGCCCCGCGTGGAGCGCTTCGCGCGGCAGCTCGAAGGCCGGTTTCGGCTGCCGGTGACGCTCATCGACGAGCGGCTCTCGTCGGCGGAGGCCGCGGCGCGGCTCCGCGCGATCGGGCGCGGCGGACGCAAGCACAAGGACCTCGCCCACCCGGTGGCAGCACAGGTCATCCTGCAGGACCATTTCGACCGCAATGCAGCTGCCTGACGCCGAAGCGCTGTGCGCCGAGCTGGTGAAGAAGCTCCGGCCGGCCGTCACCCCCGCGACGGCAATGGTCGGCATCCTCACCGGCGGCGCCTGGCTCGCCGAGCGCCTGCACCGCGAGCTCGGGCTCGCGCTGCCGCTCGGCCGGCTCGACATCTCGTTCTACCGCGACGACTACCGCAAGTCGGGCCTCCACCGATCGGTGAAGGCGAGCCAGATCCCGTTCGACGTTCCGGACCGCAGGCTGCTGCTCGTCGACGACGTGCTCTACACGGGCCGCACGGTGCGCGCCGCGATGAACGAGATCTTCGACTACGGTCGCCCCGACTCGATCGCGCTCGTGGTCCTCGTCGACCGCGGCGAGCGGCAGTTGCCGATCTGCGCGCAGTACTGCGGCGCAATGCTGGCGGTGCCGAAGGGCGCGATGCTGCGCCTGGATCGCAACGACGCGGGGCGACTCTCCCTGCGGGTCGACGATGCGTAACCCGCAGCTCAATGCGGCGGGCGAGCTCGCGCACCTCCTCACGCTCGAGGGGCTGCCGCGGGAGATCATCCTCCGCATCCTCGACACCGCGGAGTCGTTTCTCGGCGTCACCGAGCGCGAGGTGAAGAAGGTGCCGCTGCTCCGCGGCATGAGCGTGTTCAACGTCTTCTTCGAGAACTCGACGCGGACCCGCACGACGTTCGAGATCGCGGCGAAGCGCCTGTCGGCGGACGTGATCAACCTCAACGTCGGCACGTCCTCGACGCAGAAGGGCGAGACGCTGCTCGACACGGTGGACAACCTCGCCGCGATGCACGCCGACATGTTCGTGATACGCCACGCGCAGAGCGGGGCGGCGCACATGATCGCGCGGCACGTCGGGCCGGAGCGGCACGTGATCAACGCCGGCGACGGTCGCCACGCTCATCCGACGCAAGGGCTGCTCGACGCCTACACGATCCGCCACTACAAGCGGGACTTCTCCGCGCTGACCGTGGCGATCGTCGGCGACATCCTGCACTCGCGTGTCGCGCGATCGATCATCCACGTCCTCAACATCCTCGGCACGCCGGAGGTGCGCGTGATCGCGCCGCAGACGCTGCTTCCGTCCGGCGTCGAGAGCCTGGGCGTGCGCGTCTTCCCCGACATGCGCAAGGGCATCGCCGGCGCCGACGTCGTCGTGATGCTGCGGCTGCAGAGCGAGCGCATGCGCGGCGCGCTCCTGCCTTCGGCGCAGGAGTTCTTCAAGTACTACGGCCTCACGCCGGAGAAGCTCGCGCTCGCGAAGCCGGATGCGATCGTGATGCACCCCGGCCCGATGAACCGCGGCATCGAGATCGATTCGGCGGTGGCCGACGGCCCGCACTCGGTGATCCTGCCGCAGGTGACCTTCGGCATCGCGGTGCGGATGGCGGTGATGTCGATTCTGGGCGGCGGCTAGCGACCGATGCGAAGCATCGCTGTGTCCCGACGACCGAAGTGAAGATCCACATCAAAGGCGGCCGGCTCGTCGACCCGAAGCACGGCGTCGATCGCCCGGCCGATCTCTATATCGCCGAAGGCCGCGTCGCCGGCGTCGCGAACGCGCCCAAGGGCTTCATGCCCGATCGCGTCGTCGACGCCACCGGTCTCGTCGTGGCGCCGGGTCTCGTCGACCTCTCGGCGCGGCTGCGCGAGCCGGGCCTCGAGTACAAGGCGACGCTCGAGTCGGAGATGCTCGCCGCGGTGGCGGGCGGCGTCACCAGCCTCGCGTGCCCGCCGGATACCGATCCGCCGCTCGACGAGCCGGGGCTGGTCGAGATGCTCAAGCGGCGCGCATCCAGCCTGAACCTCGCGCGCGTCTACCCGATCGGCGCGCTTACCGCGAAGCTCGAGGGCGAGCGGCTGACCGAGATGGCGGAGCTGCGCGACCACGGCTGCATCGCATTCTCGCAGGCCGAGGTGCCGCTCGCCGACACGCAGGTGCTGTGGCGCGCGCTGCAGTACGCCGCGACGTTCGGGCTCGCGGTCTGGCTGCGGCCGCAGGATGCCCAGCTTGCGAAGAACGGCGTCGCCCACGACGGCGAGGTCGCCACGCGGCTCGGACTGCCCGGCATCCCGGCGTTCGCCGAGACGATCGCGCTCGGCACGATCCTCCAGCTCGTGCGCGTCACGGGTACCCGCGTGCACGTGTGCCGGCTTTCGGCGCGCGAATCGGTCGAGATGATCCGCGCTGCGAAGCGCGACGGGCTGCCGGTCACCTGCGACGTGAGCGCGCACCATCTGCACCTCTCGGAGCTCGACCTCGGCAACTTCGACTCGCACTGCCACGTCGTGCCGCCGTTCCGGAGCCAGCGCGACCGGGAAGGCTTGAGCGCGGGGCTTGTCGACGGAACCATCGACGCCGTCTGCTCGGATCACACGCCGGTCGACGAGGACGCGAAGCAGCTCCCGTTCGGCGAGTCCGAGCCGGGCGCGACCGGGCTCGAGCTCCTGCTGCCGCTCACCCTCAAGTGGAGCCGGGAAATGCGCCTGCCGCTCGTGCAGGCGCTCGCACGGGCGACCTGCGAACCCGCGCGCATCCTCGGCGTGGATGCCGGCCATCTGGGCGCCGGCGCGCCGGCCGACGTGTGCATCTTCGACCCGGAGTCCTACTTCACCGTCGCGCCGGGCGGCCTGCGCAGCCAGGGCAAGAACACGCCGTTCCTCGGCTATGAGCTGCCGGGGGTCGTGCGCTGGACGCTCGTAGCGGGTGAAGTCCGGTTCGAGAGCCAGAAGGAAACCTAAGCCGCCGTCAGGCGGCCAGGCGCGCATTCCCCGGTCACTACCACCAGCTTGTCCCGCGAGCGCTCGCCTTTCGCGACCGCGACCCGGGCTTTCGGCACGCCGAGCTGCTCGGCAACGAAGGCGATCAGCGCGTCGTTGGCGCGCCCGTCAACGGCCGGGGCAGCGATGCGTAGCTTGAGACGTTCGCCGTGAAGGCCGGCCGCCTCCGAGCGCTTCGCCCCGGGCTGGACGTGCAGCGCGAGCGCCCAGCCCCTCGCGGTCCGCCGCGCCCAGGGCGTGCCCTCAGCCACTCGTGAGCAGCGCGCGCGGCATGCCGTCGAGCACGATCAGCAGGACCTGGGCGAGGATGACCACGAACAGCGGCGACAGGTCGATCGTGCCGATCGGGGGGATGAAGCGGCGGAAGAAACCGTAGAACGGCCGCGTTAGGGCATCGAACACCGGCGAGAGGGCATTGTACGGACTCACCCAGCCCATGATGACCTGCACGATGACGACGAAGATCAGCAGGTGCAGGCTCGCGCGCAGGAGCCCCACGAGCGACAGCCCCAGCACCGCGAGCCCCGGTGTGGCGAACCTGCCCCCTGCCACCGCCGCATATAGCAGGATCATCATCACGATCTGCGTGATCCACGCGACGGCGAAGCTCGCCAGGTCGTAGCCCCGGAACGACGGCACGATCCGCCGCAGCGGCAGCACCGCCCAGTCGGTGAGCGCGATCACGAACTGGCCGATCGGATTGCGGAACGGCGCGCGCAGCGCCTGCATCCAGAACCTGAGCAGCACCACGTAGATGAACAGACCGAAGGTGGTCTCGATGAGGAGCTGAAGGATCTGGCCGCCCATCGCCGGCTAGTCCTTTCCCAGCTCGTCGCCGAGCTCTTTCGCGCGCTCGTTCGCCGCCCGGACCGCCCGCGCGATCGCTTCGTCGACGCGGTCGCTGCGCATCGAGGCGAGCGCCCGCTCGGTCGTGCCGCCCCTGGAGGTGACACGTTCACGCAGCGTGGCCGGGGCCTCGCTCGATCGCGCGGCGAGCTCGGCCGCGCCGCGGAACGTGGCGAGCGCGAGCCGGCGCGCGGCGGCGGCGTCGAGCCCGACGTCGCACGCCGCGCGCTCCAGCGCCTCGATCAGGTAGAACACGTAAGCCGGTCCACTCCCCGAGACCGCCGTCACCGGATCGAGCGCCGACTCGTCGTCGACCCAGATCACCTCCCCCACGGCCTCGAGGACGGCCTGCGCATGGGCCCGTTGCGCCGGCGCGACCGCCGGCCGGGCATAGAGCCCGGCGACGCCGAGGCCGATGAGGGCCGGGGTGTTCGGCATGCAGCGTGCGAGGCAACTGTAGCCGCCGAGCCAGCGGCCGAGATCGGCGAGCCGGATCCCGGCTGCGATCGACAACACCAGCTCGCTCTTCAGATGCGGCGCGACGGCGTGCGCGGCCTCGCGCATCTGCTGCGGCTTCACCGCGAACACCACGATGTCGCCGTACGGCGTCGCCTGAGCGGGCTCGGCGAAGGTTGCAACGCCGAGCGTATCGGCGAGGCGCTTGCGGGCGTCGGGCAGTGCCTCGACGACCTTCATGCCGCGCGCGGCAAATCCCTTCGCGGCGAGTCCGCCCGCGAGGGCCGTTGCCATGTTCCCGCCGCCGATGAAGGTGATGTCCACTAGAGACGAGTGACCGTAGACAGGCGCTGATTATCGGGTATTCGCGCGCCCGCGACATCCAGCCCGGCCGGGGCGGCGCCCGCCCGGTTCAGTCTCGCGCTCATCTGCGTTCCGCCGCGGTCTCGATCGTCTTTGGACGCGCCCCGAAGATCGCGCTGCCGACGCGGACCATCGTTGCTCCGGCCGCGATCGCCGCCTCGAGGTCGTCCGACATGCCCATCGACAGGGTGTCGAGCGGCAGGCCGTCGCGCTCGAGCTGCGCCCGGAGCTCGCGCACGGTCTCGAACCGCCGCCGGGCAAGCGCCATGTCGGTCGTCGGCTCGGGGATGGTCATCAGGCCGCGGAGCCGGAGCCGCGGGAGGTGCGCCACCGCGTGCGCGAGCGCGGGTGTCTCCGCGGGCGGGACGCCGCTCTTGGAGACCTCGCCGCTGACGTTGACCTGCACACAGACCTGGAGCGGCGGCAGCGCCGCCGGCCGCTGCGCCGCGAGACGCTCGGCGATCTTGAGGCGATCGATCGAATGCACCCAGTCGAAGCGTTCCGCTACGGGACGCGTCTTGTTGCTCTGGACCGGACCGATGAAGTGCCAGACGAGATCGAGGCCCGGGAGCTGCTCGATCTTCCCGATCGCTTCCTGGACCTGGTTCTCGGCGAAGTCCCGCTGGCCCGCGGCGTGCGCGGCGCGGATGTCCGCGGCGGGAAAGTGCTTCCCGACCGCAACGAGAACTATGTCACGGGGGTCGCGTCCGGCCGCCGCGCACGCCGCCGCGATGCGGGACTTTACGGCTTGCAGGCGCTTTTCGATTGTGTCCATAATGGTTTGGATTACGCTGGTGCGCCAATGGGTTGGCCGCTCAAGCTCCAGAACAGGACGAAAAGTATATGGACATTTCCGAGCTCCTCGCGTTCGTCGTCAAGAACAAGGCCTCCGACCTGCACCTGTCCGCCGGCCTCCCGCCGATGATCCGCGTGCACGGCGACGTGCGCCGCATCAATCTGCCGGCGCTCGAGCACAAGGACGTGCACTCGATGATCTACGACATCATGAACGACGCGCAACGCAAGACCTACGAGGAGGTGCTCGAGTGCGACTTCTCGTTCGCGATCCCGGGCCTCGCGCGCTTCCGCGTGAACGCGTTCGTGCAGCAGCGCGGCGCCGCCGCGGTGATGCGGACGATTCCGACCAAGGTGCTGACGCTCGAGGAGCTGAACGCGCCGAAGATCCTCGTCGACATCTCGAACCAGCCGCGCGGCATCGTGCTGGTGACCGGGCCGACCGGCTCGGGCAAGTCGACCACGCTCGCGGCGATGATCAACCACGTCAACGAGAACGAGCACGGCCACGTGCTCACGATCGAGGACCCGATCGAGTTCGTGCACGAATCGAAGAAGTGCCTGATCAATCAGCGCGAGGTCGGCCCGCACACGCTGTCGTTCGCGAACGCGCTCAGGAGCGCGCTGCGCGAGGACCCGGACGTGATACTCGTCGGCGAGATGCGCGACCTCGAGACCATCCGTCTCGCGCTGACCGGCGCCGAGACCGGCCACCTCGTGTTCGGGACCCTGCACACGAGCTCCGCGGCGAAGACGATCGACCGGATCGTCGACGTGTTCCCGGCGGCGGAGAAGGAGATGGTACGCGCGATGCTGTCGGAGTCTCTGCGCGCGGTGATCTCGCAGACGCTGCTCAAGACCAAGGACGGCGCCGGCCGCGTGGCGGCGCACGAGATCATGATCGGCACGCCGGCGATCCGGAACCTGATCCGGGAGAACAAGGTCGCGCAGATGTACTCGTCGATCCAGACCGGCCACCAGTTCGGGATGCAGACCCTCGACCAGAATCTGCAGGAGCTGGTGAAGCGGGGGGTGGTGACGGTCGCCGAGGCGCGGGTGAAGGCGGCGAACAAGGACAACTTCGTGGGTTGACGCCCGCCGCTGCCGAACCTCGCAGGATTGGGATGAAGGGCGGCCTTCGGGTCGCGTCGTCACCGCGACTTCGCGGGCCGAAGCCCCCGAACCGCGAGGGCAAAACTGGCCGGATCGCCGGCCGAGACGGGAGGCACAATGGAACGAGACCAGGCAACCAAGTTCATCTACGACCTCTTGCGCCTGATGGTGAGCAAGAAGGCGTCCGACCTTTTCATCACCGCCGGCTTCCCGCCGGCCATCAAGCTCGACGGCAGGGTGACCCCGGTGTCGCAGCAGCCGCTGTCGGGGCAGCACACCGCGGAGCTCGTGCGCTCGGTCATGAACGATCGACAGGCGGCCGAGTTCGAGGCGACCAAGGAATGCCAGTTCGCGATCTCGCCCGGCGGCATCGGCCGTTTCCGCGTGAGCGCGCTGGTCCAGCAGGGCAACATCGGCATGGTGCTGCGGACCATCAACTCCAAGATCCCGACGTTCGAGGAGCTCGGGCTGCCGCCGGTGCTGCAGGACGTCTGCATGACCAAGCGCGGCCTCGTGATCATGGTCGGCGCGACCGGCTCGGGCAAGTCCACCTCGCTCGCGGCGATGGTCGGCTTCCGCAACGAAAACTCCTACGGCCACATCATCACGATCGAGGACCCGATCGAGTACGTCCATCCGCACCGGAACTGCGTTCTCACGCAGCGCGAGGTCGGGGTCGACACCGAGTCATGGGAGAACGCGCTCAAGAACACCCTGCGGCAGGCGCCCGACGTCATCCTGATGGGCGAGATCCGCGACCGCGAGACGATGGACTACGCGATCGCGTTCGCCGAGACCGGGCACCTCTGCATGGCGACCCTGCACGCGAACAGCTCCAACCAGGCGCTCGACCGGATCATCAACTTCTTCCCTGAGGAGCGGCGGCCGCAGCTCTTGATGGACCTCTCGCTCAACCTGAAGGGCATGATCTCGCAGCGCCTGATCCCGCGGCGCGAGGGAAAGGGGCGCGTCGCGGCGGTGGAGGTCATGCTCAACTCGCCGCTGATCGCGGACCTGATCTTCAAGGGCGACGTGCACGAGATCAAGGAGATCATGAAGCGGTCGAGGGAGCTCGGCATGCAGACCTTCGACATGCACCTCTTCGAGATGTACGACAACGGCATCATCTCCTACGAGGAGGCGCTACGGAACGCCGACTCGGTCAACGACCTGCGGCTGGCGATCAAGCTGCACTCGAAGGAAGCCAAGAACCGCGACATCACCCAGGGCATCGGGCACCTCGATATCGTCAAGTGACCCGCGCGTAGCGCGGGGGGGCGGTGCGGACGCTCCGCGCAGCGCCTACAGCGCCGGCCGGCGCAGCCGATGCTTCAGGCCGTGGATCTCGCGCAACACCGGGTTGAGACCGTCGCGGCTCGGTGAAGCGAGGATCTCGTCGCGCTTCTGCTTCAGCACCTTGATCTTGGCCTTGATCTTTCCGCGCTCCGCCCCCGCCTCGTGATGGTGATGGACGTGCATGTCGAGGCCGAGCGCTTTGCACACCGCGACCAGCAGATGGTCCTTGTTGAGCTGCGTGTAACCCTTGACCGCTTCGTGCTCGAGCCCCTTCGCGATCGCGCGCAGCTCGGCGACGGTCTTGTGCTTGAGCTCCTCGTACGTGTGAGCCATCGTCTTCTCCTCTCGTCGGACGAGTGTTATAGCGCGCGCAGCGCCCTCCGGCAACCTCAGCGGGCAGGCCGCGCCGACCGCATGCTCCCGGCGACGATCTTGAACTCGAACAGCCGGCACTCGAGCGGGCCGTTGTAGAGCGGGATGCGCCTGGAGGGCTTCAGCCCGATCAGCTTGGCGAGCCGCAGGTCACCGGTGAGAAAATAGGCGCGCCACCCGGCGTAGCGTGCCTTCAGCGCATCGCCGAGCTTCGGGTAAAGCCCCGCCAGCTCGTCCTCGCGCCCGACCCGGACGCCGTAGGGCGGGTTCGCGACCAGCACACCATGCGGCGCCGGCGGCCGGAGCTCGAGCACGTTGGCCTGCTTGAGCTGGATCGCGCCGGCGAGCCCGGCTGCCTCGATCGCGGCCCGCGCCCGCGCGACCTCGGCTCCCGCCTTGTCGGCGCCGAAGATCGCCACGGGCCGGCTCGGCTGCTCCGCTGCGCGCGCCTCCTCGCGCACTTCGCGCAGCAGCGTCGCGTCGAACCCGGCCAGCTTTTCGAAGCCGAAGTGCCGCCGGCTGCCCGGCGCGAGCCGCCGCGCGAGCGCCGCCGCCTCGATGACGATCGTGCCGCTGCCGCACATCGGGTCGAGGAACGGCTCGTCGCCGCTCCAGCCGCTGAGGGCGATGATGCCGGCGGCGAGGTTCTCGCGCAGCGGCGCTTCACCCGTGTCGCCGCGCCACCCGCGCTTCCACAACGGCTCGCCGGACGTGTCGAGATACAACGTGACCGAGCGCGCGTCGAGAAACGCATGGATGCGCACGTCCGGCGCGCGCGTGTCGACGTCGGGCCGCCCGCCGGCGTCGACCCGAAACCGGTCGCACACCGCATCCTTCACGCGCAGGGTCACGAAGTCGAGACTCTTCACCGGCGAGCGGATGGCGCTCACGTCGACGCGGATCGTGCGGTCGACCGCGAAGTGCTCGGACCAGGGTGCGCGCAGCGCAGCCTCGTACACGTCGCGCTCGTCGGCGTACGGCGCTTCCGCGACCCGCCACAGGACGCGCGAAGCAATGCGCGACCGGAGATTCGCGCGGTAGCACGTCCCGAAGCTGCCTTCGAACTTCACCCCGCCGGCGAGAGCGACCACCGCCTGTCCGCCGCACGCCTCCAGCTCGCGCGCGAGCACGGCTTCGAGGCCGCGCGGGCAGGTGGCGAAGAAGGATTGCAGGCTCATCAGGAAACGCGGAGCATATCGCGCGAAAATCGAGGGAGAAAATGGCGAACATCGCCCAGTTGCTCGGCGCACAGCTCGCGACGCCCGGCCGGGTGCTGTACCGCCAGTTCACTGACGGCGCCTGGCGCGACTACACCGTCGCGGAGATCGCTCGGAGCGCGGCGCGCTGGCAGGCGACGTTCCGTCGCGAGGGCTATGGCCCCGGCGACCGGATCGCCATCGGCATGCGGAACGGCATCGCCTGGGTCGCGCTGGATCAGGCCGCCCTCGCCATGCGTCTGGTCGTCGTGCCGCTCTACGCCGACGACCGACCGGACAGCCAGGCCTACTGCGCAACGACCGCGGGCGTACGGCTGACCGTGGTCGAGACGGATCGCATGGCGGCTGCGCTGGCCGATGCAGGCATACCCGCGGCTGCGATCCTCGCCGCGCGCAGCGACGAGCCCGGCGCCGTCCGCACCGTCGAGTCGTTCCTGTCACCCGCCGATCGCGAGTTCGCGGTCGATCCGGTGGCCGACGAGACGCTCGCCACCATTTGTTTCACCTCCGGCACCGCCGGCCGGCCGAAGGGCGTGATGCTCTCTCATGGCAACATTCTCGCCAACGTCGCGGGCTGCCGCGCCACCGGCATGGCGCGTTCGGACGACGTCTTCCTCTCTTTCCTCCCCCTATCGCACATGTTCGAGCGCACCGGCGGCTACTACCTGCCGCTCGCGATCGGCGCGAAGGTCGCGTACGCGCGCGGCATCTCGCAGCTCCCCGAGGATCTCGCGAACCAGCGGCCGACCGCGATGTTCGCGGTGCCGCGGGTGTTCGAACGGTTTGCCGCGCGGATCCGGGACGCGGTCGCGGGCTCGCCATGGAAGCGGCGACTCCTCGACCGGTGCGTCGCCTCGGGCGCGCGCGTGGAGCTGGGCGGCGCCACCTTCACCGACCGGCTCGTGGCCCCGGTGCTGCGCGCGCTCGTCGCGCGCCCGATTCTCGCGCGGCTCGGCGGACGGCTGCGCCTCGCGGTGATCGGCGGCGCCGCGATGGACCCGGAGATATCGCGCCTCTTCATCGGCCTCGGCCTGCCCGTCCTGCAGGGGTACGGCTTGACCGAGGCCGCGCCGGTGGTATCGGTCAACCGGCTCGACGACAACGACCCCGAGACCGTCGGCCGGCCGCTCGACAACGTCGAGGTGCGGCTGGGCGATGCGGGTGAGCTCGTCGTGCGCGGGCCGAACGTGATGCTCGGCTACTGGAACGACCCGGCCGCGACCGCGCGCGTCCTCGAGCCCGACGGCTGGCTGCAGACCGGTGACGTCGCCGAGTTTCGCCGCGGCCACATCGTGATCCGCGGCCGGCTGAAGGACGTCCTCGTGCTCTCGAACGGCGAGAAGCTGCCGCCGCAGGACGCCGAGCTCGCGATCCTCGGCGACGGCACCTTCGAGCAGCTCATGCTGGTCGGCGAGGGGCGCCCGTTCCTGACGCTCTTGACGGTCGCGAAGCAGAACGACGAAAAGGAGCTGGTCAGGCGCGCGAACGAGCGGCTCGTACACTTTCCGCGCTACGTGCGCGTGCGGCGGGCGATCGCTACCCCGGAGCCGTGGACGGTCGAGAACGGCCTGCTCACGCCGACGCTCAAGGTGAAGCGGAACGACGTGGTTAAGCGCTTCGCGCCGGAGATCGAGGCGGTGTACGCGAGCGGGGCGGCCGCCGACTGACGACCGCCCCGCCCGTCCCCGCCCACGAGAAAACTTTTCGGCTCACGCGCGGCGGGGGGCGCGGCGCTAGCGCGCGGTCGCGCTTTTCGCGGCGGCTTCGCCGATCTCGGCGCGGAGCAGCCCGATGTCGCGCAGTTCCTGGTCGCTGAGGGCCGCGAGCTGGCGCACGGTCTGACGGGCGCGGTAGCGCGCGACGAGCATTGCGATGCGTTCGGCGAACCTGCCCCAGGCGGCGCGGCGGACGGCGGCTTCGAAGCGGTACGTGTTGTAGATGGGGCGAGCGTGCGATCCGTTCATGTTTGTCTCCTCGTGGTCCGGATCCGGAGGCGGGGACCCCCGTGATCGCGAGGCCAGTGTGGAGGGGCGGGACTCAACGATCGCTCACGGATCGCGAAAGAGGTCTTCTCTGCGCCGCGTCAAAGTTCGTAACCTTTTGCCGAAGCAGTGATTTCCCCGCATGAGGCCGACGCTGGGCGGTGCACCCGCCAGCGCCCGCCCACGGCGGACTCACACCCGACTCACACGGTGCTCACGGGTGGCGCGCCGGGCAGCGCGCCGTCAGGGCGTCGCGTCGAGCGAGCGCCGCACCGCTTCGGTCTCGGCCGAGGGCGCGACCCCGAGCACCACCGAGAGCAGCTCGCGGCAGCGACGGTAGGCTTGAAGCGCCGCGGCCGGCTGCCCGAGCTCGCGCTGACAGATCATGAGCCCGCGGTACAGCCCCTCGGCCAGGTTGTCGAGCTCCAGGGCGCGCTCGTAGAGCGCCGCCGCCTCGGTCCATCGGCCCGCCGCCTGCAGCCGCTGGCCCAGCCCGAGCACCGTGCGCGCGAGTTTCGCGCGCAACCTGTCGCGCAGCTCGATCGCCCAGGGCGCATCCTCCTCCGCCGCGAGGAAGTGTCCCGGATAGGCCGCGAGGACCGCGCGACCGAGGCGCGCGACTTCGTCGCCGGCCGGATCGGCGCCCGGCGCATCGGCCTCGCTCGCGATGCGCTCGAAGGACCGTACGTCGAGCCAGCACAGCGCGCGGTCGAGCGAGAGCTTGCCCTCGGCGAGCACGAGCGCATCGTCGCGGCCGAGGAGCTTGCGCAGCCGGTAGAGCGTCGTATCGAACGAGTGCTTCGCCGCATCGCCCTCGGCGTCGGGCCACAGCAGCCCGGCGAGGCGCGCGGCATCGACGCGCTCCGCACCGAGCGCGATCAGCGCTTTCAGCAGCTCGAGGGGTTTCTTCTGGGCCTTGCCGTGCACTTCGAGCGGCGCGCCGTCGCGCACGACCTCGAAGCGGCCGAGGGCGCGGATCGCGAGCGGCCAGGGCCAGCCCGGGATCGCCGGCGAGCGCGGCTGCAGCCCGAGCCGGGTCACCATCGCGCGCGCGTGCTCGACCTCGATCCCATGCTCGAGCGCGAGCTCCACGACCTCGACGAAGAGCGGCCGGCTGAGCAGCGGCCGGCCGATCACGCACTGCGTCTCGCGCGCGAGGCGCATGCCCTCGCGCAGGTGCGCGAGGGCATCGCCGCTGCGGCCGAGGCGCTGCTCGGCCACCGCGAGCAGCTGCAGCGCCGGGAAGAGCACGAGCGGGCCGTTGTTCTCGCGCGCTGCCGCGACCGCCTCTGCCAGCGCGGCCCGCGCGGCCTCGTCCTCGCCGCGTGCGAGCCGCACGATGGCGAGGTTGGCGAGCGACATCGAAAAGCCCACCGCGCGCGGCGTCATGATCGCGGCGAGCTCGACGGCGCTCGACGACGCGCCCTCCAGGTCGCCGCGCGCGAGCCGCGCGAGCGTGCTGTACTGCAGGTGACTGCCGCGCCGCCGCGTGCCGATGGTCGGCGTCTGATCGAGGCGCGCCTGCCACGTGCCCACCGCGTCCCGGTCGCCGGTCACGAGCGCGTGCCGCAGGTCGATGAGCACCGGCCCCATCTGGTCGAAGGGACTCGCGGCGAGCTCGGCGCGCAGCGGCGCGATCTCGTCGCGAGCCGCCGCGAGATCACCGCGGTAATAGGCCTCGGTTGAACGGACGCTGAGGAAAACGTAGCGATCGCGAACCGAAACGCCCGGCCCCTCGAGGTCTGATCCCGCGGCCCCGATCACCGATCGCAGCCGCTCGATGTCGCCGGCATAGGCGTACGCGACGCCGGCGAAGGCCGCCATGCGCAGCCGCTCCGCGGGCTCCGCCAGTTCGCGCGCCAGCCGGTCCGCGCGTTCGACCCACGCCAGCCATTGCGGGTCCCGCGCCGGCAGGCGGTAGTCGGCGTTGAAGTTCGAGATGATCCGCGCCTCGACCTGCGGATCCTGGACCGGGCCGTGGCGCGCGTACTCGCCGCGCACCTCGGCGAGCAGGGTCTCGAGCTCGGCCGCTGACGCGGCGGTCTGGGACATCCAGCCGCGCGCGGCGCACGAGCCGATGAGATTGCCGGCCGCGTCGAACAGCGCCGCCGACCGCTCGAGCGCCGACCGGAACGTGCCCTCGCGCGCCACCGCCTTGCACAGCCCCAACGACAGCAGCAACCAGGGTTGCGCTTCGACGTAGCCGGCGGGAAACGCGTCGAGCCACGCGCGCAGCGTCTGGAACCGCGCCTGTCCGATCATCCACCTGGCGCGGCGCTCGACGAATGCCGCGAGGCCTGCCCAGTCGGCGGCGCCGACCAGCAGGTCTGCCGCCGCCGCCAGCTCGCCCGCCTCCTCGAGCAGCGCGGCGGTCCGGACCTTCAGGGCCGCGAGCGCGACGGCGTCGAGCGCCTCGGCGGCGCGCGCGGCGAGGAACTCGCGAAACAGCGGGTGGTATTCGTAGACGGGTGCCGCGCCCGGGCGCCGATCGGTGAAGAAGTTGTCGGCGTTGAGGTCGGCGAGGATGCGCCCGGCGCGCGCCTCCCCCGTGAGCGCCTGGGCGCTGGCCGCGGTCATGTTCGGCAGGAACGCCGTGAGATACAGGAACGACTGGGTCGATGCCGGAATCCGCGACCAGACCTGGCTCGCGAAATAGCCGAACAGCTGGCGTGGCGGCTCGCGCTGCGCCTCGCGCAGATCGATGCCCCGCTGCGCCGCGCGCAGCATCAGCACCATCCCCGCGGCCCAGCCGCGACTCACCGCGAGCAGCGTGTCGACGTGCTCGGCGCCCTCCAGCCCCCAGTTCCGCGCGAGCGCTGCGCCCTCGTCCTGGAGGAACTGAACCTCGCTCCAGTCGATGGTCGCGAAGCCGGGGTGCAGGCTCCACTTCGCCAGCGCCGGCGGCGGCTCGGCGCGGCTGAGCACGATGACGCGCGCGTGCGCCGGCAGGTGATCGAGCAGCGCGACCATAAGATCGTGGAAGCGGGCGTCGGCAGCGACGTCCTGGTAGTTGTCGAAGGCGATGACGATCGGCGTAGCGAAGCGGCTGGCGAAGGCCTCGAAGAAGCGGCGTACGAACGCCTCGAACGCCACGTGATCGGAAGCGGTGTACCCCGGCAGCGGCTCGCCCGGCCGGTCGCGGGCCGCCAGGCGCAGATAGTGCGTCGTGACCGCCAGGTCCGCGTCGCTCGCGTCGACCTGGTACCAGAGACAGTCGAGCCCGCGCGTCTCGATGTACGTGGAGACGAACGAGGTCTTGCCTGCGCCGCCCGGCCCGCTGACCCAGGTGATCCGGCTCGCCGGCGTCCGGTCGAGCCGCGCGAACAGGCGCTCGCGCGGGATGAGCCCGCTCGCGGACGGCCGGGCGAGCTTCGCGGGCAGCGGTTGCCCCGCCGTCGCGTCCCGTGATTGCCGCTGCGGTGAAATCGTGCCCCTCGCCGGGTGACCGCGCGATCGCCCCGAAGCCGGGGAGATGCGGACCGCATTATGAACTCGCCCGGCGCGGCGCAAGCGGCCGCAGGCCGCGCGAGCGCCGGCGTCACCCGTACTTGCGTCGGATCCGTATGGTGCGCTCGAGCCCGTCCAGCTGCTCGAGCACCTTCCGACGCAGATCCGGGTCGAGCTTCGCCTCGCGCAGAAACCGCTTCACCGTCGCGACCGATTGAGCGCTTTGCTGGCCGCCGAGGAACGCGGCGAGCCAGTTGTTGACGAAGAAGATCTTGCGCTCGCGCTTGAGCTTCGGCAGCTCGCGGAGCGCCGCTTCGAGGAGCGGCGCGGTCGCCGCGGCGTGCTCGATCGTGTTGAACGGCGCGAGGCTCTCGTCGATCCAGCTCTCGGCGAGGGCAGGGTCCGCGCGCCAGCGGTCGAACTCGCGGCGCTTCGCTGCCGGATCCGGCCGCGCCGCGGCGGCGGCGTAGGCGTACCGGCGCCCGTTGTCCGACGGATCGGCCTGCGCCTGCGCGGCGAGCAGGCTCTCCGCCTCCGGGTCGGCGAGCGCGAGCAGCCGCTCGGTGATCCGGAACCGGTCGCGCGAGCTCAACGCCACGCCGGGCACTTCCCGGGTGCCCGCGAGCAGCGCCTTCAGCGTCGCGCGCGCGTCGTCCGTCGTCGCCGCGCCGACGAAGGCGCGGAAGTAGGTGATCCGCTGGCCCTTGTCCGTGGCCCCAGTCATTCCGGCGAGGAGCCCCGCCTCGACGCGCGGCGCCGCCTTCGCGCGCTGCGCGTCGGAGAGATACCAGCGCAGCGCCGTCTGGGTGCGCCCGACCAGGCTCGCGACCGTCAGCTCGTCCGTCTCGCGCGGCGCCTGGGCGAGCGCGACGTCGATATACGCGAGCGGCGCGAGCCGCGCGTCGCGGACCTCGTCCCACAACGTGTCGAGGAGGAGGGCGCGCAGGAACGGATCGGCGACGGTGCCAACGTCGGCGAGCACCGCCGTGCGGCTGGCGTCGTCGAGGACGAAGCGGCCGTAGGCGTGGTCCCCGTGGTTGGCGAAGACGTAGCGCGGCGGCGGCGCGCCGGCAAGTTCGCGCACCGTCGCGCTCGGCCCGTCGAGCGTGACCGGAACCGTGCGGAATCCGCCGTCGCCGGCCACGAGAAGCTCGGTGCGCATCGGCCAGGCGGCGTCGCCGCCCAGCGCGGGCGTCTGGGAGAGCGTGACGCGCTCGATCCGGCCGTCGCGACCCGTGCGCCAGCTCGCGCGCACGACTGGCATCCCGCGGCGCTTCACCCACGCTGTCGCCCACTCGTCGAGCTTGCGCCCGGACGCGCCTTCGAGCGCGCGCACGAGGTCGCTCCAGTCCGCCGCGCCGTAGGCATGCGTGTGCACGAAACCCTGCGCCGCGCGCTGGAAGGTGTCGGCGCCGAGGTAGAACTCCGCCTGCCGCAGCACCGCCGGCGCCTTGCTGTACACGATGCTGCCGTAAGCGGACTTCGCCGCCGAGAGGTTCGGCAGGCGCTGCCAGATCGGCGTGGTGCCCTGCGTTGCATCGGTGCGGTAGGCCGCCACCTTGAGCTGGTGGAACGCGTTCCACGCGGGATATTCCGGGACGATCGCTGCGGCGGCCTTCGCTGCCATCAGATTCGCGAAGCCCTCCTTCAGCCACAGGTCGTCGAACCAGCGCATCGTCACCAGATCGCCGAACCACTGGTGGGAGGTCTCGTGGAAGAGGAGCTGCGCGCGGCGCAGGCGGTCGGCGGCCGCCGGCTCGAACGGGAACAGCACCGACTCCTCCCGGAGAAACGTCGCGCCGGCATGCTCCATCCCGCCGTAGGGAAACTCCGGCACGAGCACGAGATCGTGCTTCGGGAACGGGAACGGAAAGCCGAAGTACGAGGCGAACCAGTCGACCGCCTGCCGGTGCAGCATGAACATCTCGGAGGCTGCGGACCGCGCCTGCTTGAGGCGCGACTTCCGCACCAGCATCCGCGCCTCCGGCTGCGGCGCGACGCCGTCCTCGCGATCGTCGAGGATCTCGAACGGCCCGGCGGCGAAGGCGAAGAGATAGGTGCTGATCGGCTCGGTCGCGCGGAAGCGGACGCGGTTCGACGCCCCGCGCGCAACGGTCTCGGCGGCGGGCGCGTTCGACACCGCTTCCCACGCCGGCGGCACGTCGAGCACGAGCGTGAAGCGTGCCTTCAGGTCCGGCTGATCGAAACAAGGGAACACCGTGCTCGCGTCCGACGGCACGAAGAGCGAGTAGACGTACTCGGATCCGTCCTCGCGGTCGCGATAGAGCGTGACCGCGGTGCCGGCGGTCGCGATCGGCGATTCGAACGCGAGCCGCACCACGTTCTCGCCCGTGAGCACGTGCCGCGCGGGAATGACGAGATGCTCGCGCACGATGCGCGGCTTCTCGATCGCGACGCCGTTCGCTTCCACGGCGGTGAGCAGCGCGCCCGGCGACGGCCGCCAGTCGAGCACGAGGTCGACGGGCTTGCCCCGAGCCGCGACACGCAGCTCGAGTTTCCCTTCGAGCCGCGTCACCGGCGCGGTGATCGCGAGCTGGAGCCCGTACCGCACGTCGCCGTAGCGCTCCGCCCGCCAGCGGGCGAGATCGCGCGAGACGCCGGGCTCGAGCGGCGGGGCGGCGAGGGCGGCTCCGGCCATCAAGGCGGCGACGAGTGCGGCACTGGCAATCTCCCGCTTCACTTCGTTCCGGCAAACCGCCAGGGCAGCATCAATAGCGCCATCACGCCTGCGACCAGCGCGAAGATGAGCGGCAGGCGCGCGGGCCACGGCCCGAGAAAATCGACGATCGTCGGGAGATCGGGCTTGCCCGGGCCGAGGAAGCCGTAGTTCGCGCCGACGACGAGATCGACCGGAATCACGGCCGCCGCATACACCGCCGCGGCGACGCAGGCGAGGCGCCAGTCGCGCCACGTCGGCCGGTAACCGTGCGCGGCGAGGGCGTAGGCGGCGGTGCCGACGATCATGCCGTGACTCAGCCAGAAGTACCAGAAGACATGCGAGGCCGGACCTTCGGCAAGCGCCGGCGTCGCGAGCGCCTGCGTGCACAGGCCGAAGCCCCAGAAGTAGAGGATCAGCGCGAGCGGCCGCCACTGCGTCGCGAGATAGAGCCCGGCGGCGAGCGCCGTCCAGTGGCACATCTGCAGCGGCAGCGTCGTCCTCGCGTCGAAGCGCGCCGGCAGCAGCCACCACCCGTGGACCGCGACCCACACGGCGAGAAATGCGACGCCGATCGCGCGCTCGATCTGCGCGTCACCGCCGGCGCGCGCGCCGCGAACGACGAAATAGGTCGCGACCGCGATCACCCCGAGCGCGCCGACGTGGAGCGGCGAGAACAACTGGAACTTCTCCACGCTTCTTCCTCGCCGCGGTTGATAGCGACCGCGTCAGCCCGACGTCAGGCTTCCGGGGTAGACTCGCCCCCCTCCCTCAGCACTCCCGACATGACGCTCACTTCGCTCTTCGCCGCGCACCGCATCCGGATGTCGCGCCTCCTCGCGCTTGCCGTGGCGCTCGTGCTCGTCGTCTCGGGCAGCCATTGGGAACACACGTTCATGGATGCCGTCCTGTTCATGGCCGGGGTGACGCTCGCGGGCGCCGCGAGCGTCGGCCGGCTGTGGTGCTCGCTCTACATTGCCGGCTACAAGGACGGCACGCTGATCACGGTCGGGCCCTACTCGGTAAGCCGCAACCCGCTCTACTTCTTCAGCGCGCTGGGTGCCGTCGGGGTGGGCTTCGCGACCGAGACGATCACGTTCGCGGCGCTGTTCGCACTCTGGTTCTGGCTGTTCTATCCGGCGGTGATCGACGCCGAGGAGCGCAAGCTCGCCGAGGCGCACGGCAGGCGCTTCGGCGACTACTGCCGACGCGTCCCGCGGTTCTTCCCGCGCTGGCGGCTCCTGGTCGAGCCGGAGACCTACGCGGTGCGTCCCGAGAAGTTCCGCCGCCACCTGTTCGACGCGCTGTGGTTCGTGTGGGTGCTCGGCTTCCTCGAGGTCCTCGAAGCGCTGCACGAGTACAGGCTGCTGCCGACGTTGCTCACCTGGTATTGACCGCTCTGCGCCACATGGCCTGGCACCGGCCCGGCCGCCGCGGGCGCGGCGACCGGTGGCGTGGACGTCGCGGAACCCGTCAGGACACGTTGGCGGCGATCTTCTTGAACTCCTCCGCGGAGAAGCCGCGCAACGTTTGCGTCCGAATGTTGCCCAGCGAGCCCACCTTCAGCAGCGCGGCGGTGACGGCCTCGTCGGACCCTTCGACGACCACCACGATGTCGTAGTGGCCCACGGTCCAGTAGGCGCTCTTGACCGATACGCCCAGCTTTTCGGCCATCGTTTTGAACGCGTCGAACCGCGCCGGCGAGTCCTTGACGTTCTTGATGCCCTGGTCGGTGAAGTTCACGAGGGTGATGAACGTTGCCATGATCCGTCTCCTTTGTTCGAGGGAATGCTTCGGGCAGCGACGCGAGCGACCCCCGCGCAATGCGCGCGGGCCCCTGGCTGCTGTGCAGGGTGATAAGGGCTTTTTCGCCGCGGGACGTGGACCAGTCTACGCCATCGGTGGATCCGTTCAAGAGCGCGGCGTCCCGATCATGGCGCTCGAGCAGTCCGTTGCGTGCCCGCGCGTCATGGCAACGGGCGAGTGGGCTCGTACCGCGACGAGCGGCGCCTGCGTCAGCGTTGGTCGAAAACCTTCCCGCGCAGCGCCTTGATTCGACCGCGCTTCACCTTGCTCTCCAGGCGGCGCTGCTTCGACGCGAGGGTCGGCCGCGTTGCTTTGCGCTTTTTCGGCGGCACCGCGGCGCTGTCGACGAGGGCCTGCAGCCGCGCGAGCGCCTCGGCGCGGTTCAGCTCCAGGCTGCGGTGCTGCTGCGCCTTGATGATCACCACACCGTCCCGCGTGATGCGATAGTCGCTGCGGCGGAGCAACCGCTGCTTGATCGGCTCGGGGAGCGAGGATGCGCGGACGTCGAAGCGCAGATGGACGGCGTTCGAGACCTTGTTGACGTTCTGGCCGCCCGCGCCCTGCGCGCGGACGGCGGTGATCTCGATCTCCGACAGCGGTATCGTCACGTTCATCGTCGAGCTAGACGTGCGGGAAGGCGGGATTGTGCGCGACTTCCCAGAGGAAGCCGTCCGGATCGCTGAAGCACCCCGCGTAGCCGCCCCAGTCGGTGGGCTGGCCGGGTTTGACGACCGTGCACCTCGACCGGTGAGCGGACATTGTGGGCCAGGGCGAAGCCCCGAAAGCCCGTGCCTCGCGACGAGAGGCCGGCGTCGTCGGCCAGGCTTTCGCGCGACCAGAGCGCGACCACGTCTTTCCGAGCGCGAAGAATGCGACGGAAGGTGGGGTCTCGAGGCGAGGCAATCCGAGGCATTCCTCGTAGAAGCGGGCCGCGCGCTCGAGATCGGCGACGCCGAGCGTGATCAGGCTGATCCGGGGTTCCATCGATTCAACCTCGCCGTTCGAAGGCGAGCTTGACCCCGAGGACGATCAGGACGGTGCCGCTCGTGCGGTGCATGGCGATGAGTAACCCGGGCCGGGCGCGCAACCACGCCGACAGCGCGCCCGCGAAATAGCCGACCGGACCCTTCACGAGAAACGTGAGCGCCGAGAAGACGGCGCCGAGCATCAGCAGCAGCCGGGTCGGATGCTGCGTGTCGGCTGCCATGAACTGCGGCAGGAACGCGAAGTAGAAGATCGCGATCTTGGGATTGGAGAGGTTCGACAGCGCGCCCTCGACGAACAGCCGCCGGAGCGGCGCCGCCCGCAGGCCGACGAGCTCGAACGACGCCGCCCCGGTCAGGAGCAGCCGGACGCCGAGGTAGATCAGATACGCCGCGCCGACGAGCTTGAGGACGACGAACAGCGTCTCCGAGGCGAGGAGGATCGAGCCGAGACCGAGCCCCGCGAGGAGCGTGTGGCCGAGGAGGCCGGTGCTGACGCCCGCGGCAGTGGCGACGCCAGCGGCCGATCCTTGCGTGATGGATCGCGACATCACGAGGATCATGTCCTGTCCGGGCGTGACGATCACGACCAGCGACGTGACGACGAAGAGGACTAGCTGGGCATCCGACATCGATCCACCCTCTCGGCGCGAATGCGCAGACCGGTACGGGTTCTCGTGTTCGCGATCAGGTTGACGATGACCTCGTGACTCACCAACGGGCGACCGCGCCAGTTCTCGGTGATGTGGCTGAACATGCGATGCTCGATCTTGTTCCACTTGCTGGTGCCGGCGGGAAATGACACACATGAACAGGGAACCCCAGGCGCGTCGCCAGATCCTGCAGCGCCACCTTCCACAGGCGACAGCGGCTGCCGTTGCTGCCACCGCCATCGGCGGTGATCAGCAGTTCTCGGGCCCGGGGATAGCGCTTCGCCCCCATCTTCTGCCACCACCGGCCGATGGCCTGTACCGCGAACTGCGCCGTGTCGTGATCGATGCCCACACTCACCCAGCCCTCGTTCAGACTCAGGTCGAACACGCCGTACGGAATGACCTTGCCCAGCTCCTCGTCAACGAAGTCGTGGATCACCACTTCTTCGGGCTCGCCCTTGGGCTGCCACTCCCGCCCGCCATTCTTGAACGGGCCGACCAGCTCCTTCTTCTTGGTATCCACGGAGATCACCGGCTGGCCGCGCTGCTGAAATCGCTCGACCGCGTCGTTGATGTACTCGAACTGCGCATTGCGGTCCGGATGCGCACCGCCTTCCTTGGTCTTGCGGTTGCTCTGCAAGCTATACCCGGCCTGCTTGAGCATCGCCCCGACCGTCCAGGCGCCGACCGGATGCCCGCTGGCGCGTCAGCGCTTGGGCCAGATTCATCGTGCTCTTGCAGGTCCAGCGCAACGGCGACATCGGATCGCCCCGCGTGCTCGGTTCGATCAATCGATCCAGCGCCTGCGCCAGCCCGGGATCGGTTTCGGTCAGCCGCTTGCGCCCGCCGCCTTGCTTGCGGATCCGCGCCGCCACCGGCGCCCGCGGATTTTTCTTGCGCGCCGCCAGCTCAACCAGTCCCTTGCGGATGGTATTGCGCGACATCCCGGTCGCGCTGCTCACCGCGCTCACGCCACCGCGCCCGTAGGTCTGCGCTTCGGTCGCCGCCCACTGCCGGCGCATGCGCTCATCCATCAGCGGCGCAAGCGCTCGATATCGCGACTTGATCTGGCGAAGCGCAGCTGCATCCTGCATACCCCATTAAAGGTCAGGAAACAGAATTGATCAAGAGCCTGGCGCCGACCGGGGTGAAGGAGCGAAGGGTTGCCGCGTCGTCGGCGACCTGGCCTCGCCCCGACGCCTCACGCCGACGGCTCAAACCACCTCGACCTCAACCGCGGTTGTCTGAGCATCGCGAACCGTGCAGGCGATCGGCGAGTGAGCGTCTGCCCACGACACGATCTGCCGGAGCTGCTCGGGGTCCGCATCGGCTGCGCCGATCCTGACGTGCATTCGCAGACCGACGAGGCTGGCAGACACCGTTTCATCGGTGCCGAGAAGGCCCCGGGCATCCGATTCGCTCGTGACCGTCACCTCCAGTGTCGTTAGCGTGATGCCGAGTCGGGCGGCCCGCATGGCGATCGTCGTGGCGTTGCAGGATGCGAGAGACGCCCGGAGATGCCAACCCGGGGCCGGCGCAGAGCCTTTGCCACCCAGCGGAGGCGGCATGTCGGCGACAGCAACTTCGCCGTTCGGACCCGTGATCCTGAATCGCAAGCCGGCCTCGAGTGCCGCTGTGGCGGGGGCATTCTTCGACCGGCCCTTCTGCGGTTGTTCGGAAAGAGCTTTCGTGATCTTCTCGATCGCTTCGCGGACCTCGGCTGCGGACATGCGGACCTCCCGTCGGAATGGCGCCGATTGTGCAGTTCGCCGGGCGCTTATTGCAAACGGCGGGCTGACGCCGCCGCCGATGGCCGCGGCGGGATTTCCCCGGGCGACATGGCTTCCCTGTCTACGGCTTGAGGAACGTAGAAGCAATACGTCGCCTTGTAGCCTACCCGGGCCACTTTCCCCGCCTGCGCCCGGGCACAGGCTTCGACGGGCGCCCTGCCGCCGACGGTATGCACACGTTGGATGCTCTTCGTCTGACCGAAGACCCCGGTCTCCGAAGTTGATTTCGCGCTCGGTTCCGACCGCGAAAGGAAGCGCAGCAAAGTATCCTCCCAGGACGCCCGAGGTTCGAGATGAGGGGCCGACGGAGGCCACAGGCGGAGGGGTTCGCTCGATTGGAAGGTCAGGTGGCACGTGGTTCATGCCACGTTGAGCACCTCTGCAGCGAGGCGATCGAGGTTCTGTTCGTTCGCCTCGATCACGAACTCGGCAATGCGCTGCCGCTCGGCCGCGGTGTCGAACACTTGGCGCCACTCAACCATTGTCTTGGTCCCTTGCGTGCCAAACGTGATGGTCATCCGGAAATGGTGGTCAGATACGTGCTCGAAGACGATGCGCTCCGGCGCAACGACTTCGACGAAGACGCTCTCGTTAGGGTAGTTCGCACCGTCAGGCCCGTGCATGACGAAGCGCCAAGCGCCACCGGGGCGCAGGTCGAACTCGTGAACTGTGCTGGTGAATCCGTTCGGACCCCACCAGCGTGCTAGGTGAACGGGATCACTGAAGGCTTTGAAGACGCGCTCGCGCGGCGCGTCGATCAAGCGCGAGTGGACGAACTCGCGGTCCGCGGTGGGTTCGGCATCGGTAGCGGGCTTCTCGTTCATGCGCGGGATCCTGGTCATCGGCGTGTCCTCGGACTCTCTTGTCAACTATGTCGCCGGCCGCTCATACGGCTCGGGGCGCACTGTTGCATTAGACATAGCGTCGCTCATCTTGAGATGCTCCCTGCAGGCTCCATACCCTGAGCCTTGATGACGGGAGTCGCAACCGGCCCAGTGAGGAACTTGATCAAGTCCCTGGCTGCCTCCGGCGCTCTTGAGTTGGCGCTGATTCCCGCTGCAAACGCGACATACGACTGTATCTCCGGCGGGAGTGGGCCAACGAGTTCGACGCCAGGAGTCGTCAGAATTTGGGTGATCACGACCATGCCGAGCTCGACTTCCCCCTTAGCGACGAGCTCGGAGACGATATCCGATTCCGGCCGTGTGACCTTCGACTTGACCGCCTCCGCAATTCCGAGGCGCTCCAGCAAGCCATGCACATAGATGCCACTGCCCACTCTAAGATAGGCGATCGATTGCGCATCGAGCAGTGCGCGCTTGAATGCTTCAACAGACCCGATGTCAGGCTTGCGTGCGCCCGCGCGCACTTCCACGCCGATGCCCGAGCGCGCAATGTCGGTACGCGTCGACGCGACGAGCTTGCCATCCTTGACCCAACTATCGACGGGACCCGACCCACTGATCAGGATATCGAACGATTCGCCGGCGTTGGCGCGTCGCAAGAAGTCGTCAGGCAGACCGCTGAAGACATCGACACTGTGGCCCGTCGCGCGCGTGAATTGAGGCGCGATCTCGGCGAGCACGGTCGCGATTGCCCTTGCGGTCCAGACCTTGATCTCGGCCGCATTTGCCGGGCTGCCTGCGCAATGAAGACCGCAAGCGCCAGTCCCGCCATCGCAAGAACCGTCCGGTTTGTCCTCGCTTGCCCCCGCCTAGAGCAGGGCCTGTGATCGATTCGGGTCAACTTTCGAAGTACATCGTGCGCTACCACGCGGTCTGGCGTTCGCGTTGACCGGGCGCCGGCGCTCGAAGCGCGACGTGAATCGGACGGCGACGCTGTTGGACGTTCTGGTCGAACGCAAGGTTAACCATCTCTTCTAAACCTGACTCGCATAACGCGGGACCCGGCCCTCGACATAAAACAGCGCGCAGTAAACGTAAACTTCCGGATCGCTAAAACGTTCAACAACCCTTTTCGAGAATTCCCGCGCAGCGCTCTCATTCCCAAAGATCTTGATCGTAAACGGCATTGCACTATTGAACTGAGCTTCCCAATTTCCACTGGCGCTCCGGATCTCCGCCGAAGCCGCAGAACGCTCGATCAGGCATGAAATCCGCTCGGACATCCACAAGCCCAAGCTGCTTGAACATGTAAGGAAGCTTTCGCCCCAGGTCGCTGTCGAATCCAAAATCATGTTTCGCCTCGGTGCCGGCGAACGTTGGCGGTAACCGACGGCCCATAGGCGGGCAAAGCCCGCCGGAGCGGTTCCCGCTGCCGGACACCTTGTATCACCGACCGACGCATAGTGATCAGCGCGTCAAGATTGATCACCTCCCCGACGTCCGGCGTTGGCCAGAAGCGCGAGCCCTTCGATCACTTCGGAGCGAGTTCGCCGTACCAGTAGGCAGCCGTGACTCCGCCGTCCATGAGGAAGTCGCTGCCGGTGATGAACCCGCCGTCCGGCCCCATCAGGAGAGCGCCAACGGCCCCCACCTCATCCGGGGTCCCGCCGCGCCCGGCAGCGGACAACTCGATCATGCGCCGGTATCCCCCGCCGCGCGGACCGGTCAGCTCGTCCTTGGCGAGAGGCGTGGTGTTCGGAATCGACTCGGGTTCTTCCATCGTTCAGGCCTTCGGCCGGGGCCTCCCGACCTACTATGCCCTGTGCTGACTTCTCCACGGTATTTCAGCGCCAATCGCTCGGCGCCCAGCATCGATCCTCCGAAGCACCGCGAGATCTCCCGGGGTAAAACACGTCACTGTCGCCGCGTAGGCGCTGGATTTACAAAGCACACCCCAGCCGCAGATGGAGGGCTTCGCGGTCACGTGCCCGCTCGCCTCGGATGCACCACGCCTCATATCCGGTTCTTGTTCATCGCCCCACAGCTTTGGGTGCGGCTTCCTTCAGACCCCATCTCGCGATGACGCCCTTGCCGTTTCCCTAGCCTTCGGCTCTGCGAAAACCTGGCCGCAGGACTTTCACCTGCGTAGTCCCGTGCCATGCCCGGCACGCACGACGCGCTTCAGGGGCGCGCCGCTTGCGGCGCGTCCGCTGCAAGGCATGGTTCGGCGCCAGAGGGCACGCCATCCCGAAGGGCGCGAAGCCGCGGTAGCAGGCCTATCTCGCAGGCCTTTATCTGCAGCCCCAGATACTTGGAGTAGATCCGGCACTGGGCGAAACTGCCAGCGATAAACCAGAGGCCCGGCTGCGCAGTGCGCGTGAACATGTTGCGCAATTCGTGTCCATCGCCGAATCCCCAGATGGGGCCAACACGGGCAGCAACATCGTCGCCAAACAGCGTGCGAACCAGATATTGCTGGCCTTTGTAGCCGGTCGCTAACACGATCAGGTCCGCGGGAAGCGTGTCGCCGGTGCGCATCCGCGCCCCCTCTGGGACGAACCCGGCGATGTCGGAAAACTGCACCAGTTCTATCTGGCCTTCAACGATCAAATCGGAACAGCCGACGTTGAAGTAGTAGCCGCCGCCGCGGGTGAGGTACTTGAACTGCCAGCCCGTTCCGTCATCCCCGAAATCAAGCTTGAACCCCACGCGCTCCAGCCCATCGAGTAGCTCCCTGTCCAGATTCTTCGCTTGCTCGGTCAAGAGGATGTGGCTCTTCCTTAACAGTGGAAGCGGGATGGACGTCGCGATGAGGTCGCAGTCCTCCAGCGGAGGTCCCTCGTCATACAACGCGTAGGCAAGTTGCGCGCTCGGTTCGATATTGACGATCAGGCTCGAACTGCGCTGAACGAGAGTGACCTTTGCCCCGCTCGAGTACAGGTCCTGCGCAATATCGTGGCCGCTGTTGCCGGTCCCGACGACAAAGACGTTCCTGCCCTTCCACGCTTCGCCGTCGTCGTATTGGCTGGAGTGCAGAATCTTGCCGGCAAAGTTCCGTAACGTCGGAATGTCCGGAAGGTTCGGAATGCCGCTGACTCCGGTTGCCATGACGACGTGTCGCGGACAAATCGCCCGCTTTGTGCCGTCAGGCCGACGTAGAACAACAGACCATCGGCCCTCTCCTTCGTGGTACGCGCCGCCCTGGAATTCCGTGGCCGTCCAGTAGTTGAGCTCCATGCTCTCCACGTAGGCCTCGAACCAACCGGCAAGTTTGTCTTTGGGGATGTAGGTCGGCCAGTTCGGTGGGAAAGGCATGTACGGAAGGTGGTTGACATGCACCTGGTTGTGCAGGGTCAGCGCGTGATAGCGGTTGCGCCAGTTGTCACCGATGCGCTGTTCGCGATCCACGATCAGCGTATCGAGCTGCAATTGAGTCAGGCGTGCAGCGATCGAAAGCCCGGCCTGCCCCCCGCCCACGACCAGCACAACCGGATCCCTCTCGACATACCCGGCCGCGGATCGCCTGAGGTCGAGCCAGTTGGGGCCCCGAAAATCGCGCGAATAGGACTCACCCTTGGGTCGTGATTTCCCGACGTGTTCCTCGAACCCCTTTAATTCGTCGAGCGCTGTAAGCAGCGTCCACGCTTTCAGCGTGTTGCCGCCGTTGGCATCGGGGATCAGCCGTAGAACACCGCTGCAGCGGCCCTCGGCAGTTTCGAACCTGAAGAGCGCTTCGATCGCTTTGGTGCCAGCGCGCGTCACACGGCGGGGCGCAGTCCGGTGGGGATCCGTCCTGAAGCCAGTCGGATTCGCTCGGGCGACATGCGCTTTCAGCTCTTTGAGAATAGCGTCCAAGCCGCTAACCGTCCTGATGTGCCAAGTCAGGGCCAGTGCATCGCGCCAATGGCTATCAGGATGAAACAGAGTCTTGAGCAGGACGTCGTCGGGTTCCGCAAGAGCGCTTTCGAACTGCGCAAGCCAATCGTCTGCAATCGTCGCGAGGGTGTCTGTTCTCGCCAGCATTCCCGCCCCCAAACTATGATCTGCGCCGCGTACCTCGGACTCTACAACTTGCACCTACGTCTTCACTGACGCCGAACGCGTGGTTGGGCGACATGGGTGAGTGCTGCTGCGCCTCGGATTTCAGTCGGTGTTCTCGGCGATTCGCCATAGAACCCCTGAAGGATCAAAGAGCACGAAATCGCGCATGCGCCACGGCCTTTGCTCCACGGCTGTGACTTTCACTCCGTACTTCTCGGCAATCTTTGCGTCTCGGATCGCGTTCCGCCAGGAATCCACGTTTTCAACCAACTCGTTTTCGCACAGATCACACAGCATCTGCCCCTGACCACATTCCGTCGTTGCGTGGCCAAGTACAACGGCGAGCACAAGGTCAAGAGTTTCTCTTGTCTCGACCAATATCTGTGCATGACCTTTGCCCAGCTCACGTTCCGAGAGAGCCTGCGCGATATCGAAACCTGTCTGCGCGCGCAAGTAGCGAAGCTGTATCACTTCGGCATTCGCGGTCGGGTCTCGCGCAGCACCCTGGCCGACGCCAACGAGGTGCGCGACTGGCGCATCTACTGCCGAGTTTGCCCAGCGCTTGATCAGCATCGCACGCCGGCTTTATGCTCGACGAACCCTTTGGGGTCGAATTGAAGGAGACGGTCTACGCGCTCGACAGCACCACCATCGACCTGTGTCTGTCGCTGTTTCCGTGGACCCCGTTTCGCGCGACCAAGGCGGCGCTGAAGCTGCACACTCTGCTCGATCTGCGCGGCAACATTCCCTCGGTGGTCCATATTACCGACGGCAAGTTGCACGACATCAACATCCTCGATCAACTGCTGCCCGAAGCAGGCGCCTTTTACGTCATGGATCGGGGCTATATCGATTTCCAGCGCTTGGCGCGCTTTCACGCCGCCGGCAGCTTCTTTGTCACCCGCGCCAAATCCAACCCATGCGATTGCGGCGCCGCTACTCCCATCCCGTCGACCGCGCCTGTGGCTTGATCTGCGATCAGACGGTCGCTCTCATGGTGCGCTCGTCGCGCCAGAATTTCCCCGCGCCGTTGCGCCGGATCCGCTTTCGCGATCCGCAATCGGGCAAGCGTCTGGTCTTTCTTACCAACAACTTCACCGTGCCCGCGTTGACCGTCACCCAGCTCTATCGACAGCGCTGGCAGATCGAACTGTTCTTCCGCTGGATCAAGCAACATCTTCGCATCAAGTCTTTCTTCGGAACCTCCGAGAACGCGGTGAAGACCCAGATCTGGATCGCCATCTCGGCTTACGTCCTCGTGGCCATCCTCAAAAAACGGCTGCATCTCTCTGCCTCGCTCTACGAAATCCTACAGATCCTGAGCGTCCGGCCGCTCGAGAAAGAACCCTTGCTTCAGTTGTTTAGCGAATCCTCGACCTCGCCAGATGTGCCACTCGACACTAACCAACTGAACCTATTCTGAATTCTGTCGGACACTACTGAGCCAGTTCCTTTACGTAGAAGTCTTGCAGAAGAAAGCTCACATTGGCGTGGTGGAAGTACGCGACGCCATCCGTGTCCGAAGCCAAGATGAACCCAACGTCTTGGTAGAACCGCTTCGAAAGCTCGAAGTCCTTCGCCGGAATGAACGCCTTGAGTTCGATGGTATTCAAGGTAGGCACACCACCTCCTTCATGACGCCGAACGTCTGCATGAGCCACGCGCTTGAGCGCGTCGGCTCCATGCAACTGTTCGGCGCCTCTCTCGCATTTGACTCTAGAATTTGCGGAAGACGGGTAGGTGCAGGCCCCATCGGATGGCAAGCAACCGCAGCGACACCACCACGATCATTCCGGCCCCAAACGCCACTGCATGTGGCATCCCGAGCGCGTGCAAAGCCAGGTACACAGCGACTCCCACGATGGCGGCCGTCGCATAGATCTCCCGCCGCAGGATGAGCGGTACCTGCGCCGTGATGACGTCTCTCAAGACGCCTCCGGTAACGCCAGTCATCGTGCCCATCAGCACCACGATGAGCGGTGGGCACTGCGCCGCTTCCGCCAATTGGGCCCCAGAAAGCGCGAAAAGCGCTAGTCCCAGCGCATCGGCCACGAGGAGTGTGGCACTCGGCGGTGGCCATACCCTTACATACGCGACCGTCAACATGGCGGATGCGATGATGACGACGAGGTACCAGGCATCGGTGACCCAGAAAATCGGGTGGCGGTCCAAGAGGAGATCGCGAAGGGTACCTCCTCCGATGGCTGTAATCGCCGCGACCACGATGACCCCGAGGAGGTCCAGATCCCGATCGCGCGCCGCAAGTACGCCGCTCGCGGCAAACACTGCCACGCCTGCAAGGTCAAAGTAATACAAGAGCACGCGCCGCCTACATTGCCGAACGTCCACGATGACCGGCCCGCGTAGGCGGGCGAAGCCAGCCGGAGCGGGTCCGGTCGATCGTTCGGGTAGACCGATGCATCACGGAAAGCACGAAGAACAGCATTGATGCGCGTCTGATACCCCGGGCCTTGAGCCTTGAACCACTGAAGTACGTCACTGTCTAGGCGCAGAGAGATAGAGGACTTGGGGGTAGCGGGTGCAAACCGCGGCGCGCCGCTTGCGGCGCGTCCGCTGGAATGATGGGATGGACTCCCCCCGGCTTTTCGGCATCATCGTGCCAGCTGGCCTCATGTGGTGTGGGGTGTCAGCGCTCAACCGAGGAGAGTGCGAGATGAATGCTACCGCCGCGCTGCCCGTTGTGGGCGTCGATCTTGCGAAAACCGTCTTCCAGTTGGCGATCGCCGATAGCAATTGGCGGGTCGTCGAACGTGCGCGCCTGACCCGCACCCAGTTCGAGCGTTGGTTCGTCAATCGGGCTGTCGGCCTGGTCGTCATGGAGGCCTGCGGCAGCGCTCACCACTGGGCGCGCTGGCTCACCGGGCTGGGCATCGAAGTGCGGCTGCTACCGGCGCCGTACGTGCGCGCCTACGTCAAGCGCAACAAGACCGACGCGGCCGACGCCGAGGCGTTGTTGGAAGCGGCGCGCTGCGCCGACATCGTCCCGGTGCGCGTGAAATCGGTCGAGCAGCAGGCCCTCCAGGGGCTGCACCGCGCGCGATCGCTGTGGATGGCCACACGCACCTCGCGCATCAACGCCCTGCGCGGCTTTTGCCGGGAGTTCGGCATCGGCATCGCGCAGGGCGCGCGCCTGGGCCTGGAGCAGATCGGCCGGGTACTCGCCGATCCGAAATCGGCGATCCCCGAGCTCATCCGCGGCACGATGAAGCTCCTGGTCGAGGAGATTCGGCTGCTCGAGACGAGGATCAGCGAGCTCGAGCGCACGTTGACGCAGACGGCACGCGAGTCCCAGGGGTGTGCGACGCTGCTCACGATTCCCGGGGTGGGGCTGCTGACCGCCACCGCGATGGTTGCGGCCACCAGCGGCAGCGTCGCTCACTACGGCGACGCGCGCCACTTCGCCTCGTGGTTCGGTCTGACGCCGAAAGAATTCTCCTCCGGCAGCACGCGCCGGCTCGGGCGAATCTCCAAGCGCGGCGACCGATACCTGCGCATGCTGCTCACCCACGGCGCGCGCTCGGTGCTGCGCGCGGCCACCGCCGCGACGCGAGCCGGACGCGCGGTCGATCCACTACGCGCCTGGGCGCTCGCCGTCCAGGCCCGGACCAATCACAACAAGGCGACCTGCGCGCTCGCCAACAAGCTCGCCCGGATCTGCTACGCGTGCCTGCGCGACGGCTCGTCCTACGGCGAACTGCGCCGTCCAGAGAAGAAGATCGCGCGCAGCGCTTTCCCGATCGCCGCCTGAACGAGGTTCCTGATCGAATCACCCCTCCGCCGCTTGCGTAGAGACTGATCGCCCACCATGGCACTCAGGGTCACCCCCGCATCGACTGACGCCGATAACCCCGCTGGCAGCGTCGCTGTTCGCAGCGCACTTGCCCGTTGCAACGATTGGCGCGCCGGTGCTCGCAGATTCCATGTCGGCACGGGCCATCCAGAGCCCACTTACGATGCCGGATATACGACTGCAGGCGTTCCCGCTGTGCCAACGCTATCGATCAGCCTCTTGCCTTGCGGGGGGAGTCCATATAGGTGGTTAGAGCGCACGACTCAGGGCTTAACGTCTTCGAGCCGAACCCCGCGTCCTGCGCGCAAGCTGGCGCGTGCCTTCGCGACACGGTCGAGGAACCGCGGGTCGTTCTCTAGCCGATAGTCAAACCAATCCTCTTCTGATCGGAACCCGATCAGGACTCCGGCAGGCTTGCCGTGGCGCGTGATCACGATCTCGCCCTTTTCGGCCTCCCTCAAGTAACGCGACAGATCGTCCTTTACTGTCGCCAAGGGAACCTCTTTCACTTTGACTCTGGTTCGGACTTTCCGTGTTTCGCCAGCCATTCTGCAGCCTCCAACTTGAGCACCACCGCCAATACTTCGACCCGTTCCTCGGTCACGTCATAGAACACCCGGACATCCCCCAAGCGAAGGCGATACTGGGGTTGCGACATCTTCTTCAGCCGTTTGATGCGGCTACGGCTTGTTTTTGTCGGCTCGTGACGAAGATGCGTCTCAAGGCCTTCACGCACCGTTGCGCGGACATTGGCCTTCAACCCGTCCAGGTCCTCGATCGCTTCGGGGGCGAGGATGATCTCAAAGGGCATTCTGGCTACATTATAGCCAGATCGTATCGGTGCGCTCTAACGATCGCCTTCAGCCGCCGCCGATGAGCGGAGCGACGAGGGAACCGCAAGCAACGCTTGCGGCGGTCGGCTGCAAGGCGTGGTTGGACGTCACGGCGGCGTACCGGCAGCGGTGGCGGCCGAGGTCAGCAATTGCTTCGCGAGACTCTTAGTTACGTCCCAGAACATGCTGGCATCGTCGTTGCTGAGGGTTACGCCGTGTGATCTCTCCTTTTCAGGGTGAACGTAGTTGCGATAGTCGCGCAGTACCGTCGCAACGTCCTTCCCAGATCGGGAAATCCATCCCAACTCGGCACCAACATCAATGTATGGCCGCAACGTCCACTCAGTAAGCGGCGAGGCTTCTTGGTCTTGGCGTCTAGCGGTGTGGTCTTCGCCCGGAAGAGGGGGCTCTTGTTCTGCGTGACGTTCGCACGGGCAACAAATAGTGCCTCCAGAAGACCGCCCATCATTACAGTCGCTGCGAGCGGCGCGCCAGCGCGGATGCAATCTTGGCACTCTTTCCAGCGTCTGGAGAGAATTCCCTTCATCACTGGGTCCGAGGCCAATGCGGAGAAATAGGCGAAGGATCGAATATTGCCGAGGTCGTAGGGGTCGGCCTGACAGGCACTAGCGTGGCGACGCGCAAGGCGCCGATGGCATTCCGCGCTTCCCTGAGCGTGTCGAGGTAGATTCTTTTCGTCGACGAACGATCCGCTGCGTCAAGCACGCCCTTCAACAGAGCGTCGACGGGTTCGAGCTCCCCTTCATCGAGCACCGCGCTGATCACAGGCCGATGCGATCTGAACCAGGAATACGCGACCGCTTTAAGATAGTCGCGGTCGTCTGCGCGCCTGATTTGCGTCCCTTGCGATTTGTTGAACTCGACCGCGCGCGCGCTGCAATTCTCGAAGGCAGGCCTCAATCGAATCGGCCGGCGTCGTCATGAGCGTATCCGGTCGGATCTAGACTTTCTTTGCTCTCCTCTTAGGAGCAGAACCTCGTGTCGTGCGTTTGGCTCCGCGCTCGCCCTCACCGCCGGGAAGGGTCATTGCAATGAGGTTCACCGACGCTGTTGATCCGAAACTGTCCCCTCTCCGGGCTATCCAAGTAGCCTAGATTCTTTGCGTTATTCAACGTCATCAAAGGCTGCGGTGGACGACGTCGATTTGCGAGCCTTGCAGCATCTTGGAGCACGTCAGCGGTTATGGCGTCTTTCGATCTTCGGGCGGCGCCTCAAAGCGATAGTAATAGGCGACGGCTGCAGCAAACTGCACGTCGCTCTTCGGCTGCTTTGACTCAATGAAGCTCTTGATATCGACCGCGTGGCGCTGCCGGTGAGGACTCGGCGTGCCGGGCGATGGTTCCGTTGCAGTAGCGACGTTTCGCTCCACGGGACGCGCAAGCTGAAGGTCTAGACTTAGGCTCTCAGCAACCCAGCGAATGATACGCTGCTGCCGCTCGCTCTCGACCCCCTTTAGCTGATCAGCAATGGCCTTCGCGATGTCGAAATCGCTTCCCGCTGTTGTCATGTGTGCTCCCCCGAGCGCGCGACATCAAACAGTATAGGACCTACACCCTCACGTGACGCCCAACGAGAAGTCGCAGTCCCAAGAGACGGATGAGTCGCAGCCCCAACGGACGCGAATATCACCCTCCCAGAAGACGGTGAAAAAGGCGTCGGGATAGACGGGTTGCGAGGCGTCTTCGGGCGCGGGCTCATACAGTAGTCGGAAGAGGATACGCCGGGAATCACGGACTTGGGAGCCGGATACGCCTCCCAACGTCGATCGGGAAAGGCGTCTCGCGCGCCACCCGCTCGGTCGGCCCTGCGTGGCGCGCAGGTCAGTCGCGGACGACTTCGGCCTTGAACCCCGCGCTCCCCAGCGCCTGCACGATCTCGGCGATGTGGCTGGGCCCGCGCGTCTGGAGAACGAACTCGACCTCGGCCGACAGCACCGGGAGATGCGTGAACGCGCGCTGGTGGTGCACTTCCTCGATGTTCGCGTTCGCTTCGGCGAGGCAGGCGGTGACTTTCGCGAGTGCGCCCGGAAGGTCGCGTAGCTCGACCTTGAGACGGGCGAGGCGCCCGGAGCGCGCCATGCCGCGCTCGATGATGTCGGAGAGGACGAGCGGGTCGATGTTGCCGCCGGAGAGCACGACGCCCACTCGCTTGCCGCGGAAACGCTCCGGGTGGCGGAGCAGCGCCGCGAGGCCGGCTGCGCCGGCGCCCTCGACGACGGTCTTCTCGATCTCGAGCAGCAGGACGATCGCCTGCTCGATGTCGCCGTCGTCGACGAGCAGCACGTCCGCCGCGAGCGCCTGCACGATCGGGAGCGTGAGTGCGCCCGGTTCCTTGACAGCGATGCCTTCGGCGATCGTGCTGCCGGCATAGCTCGCCCGCTTGCCGTGCAGCGCGCAGTGCATCGCCGGGAAACCTTCTGTCTCGACGCCGACGATCTCGATCCCCGGATTCACGTGCTTCGCCGCGACCGCGACGCCGGCGATCAGGCCGCCGCCGCCGACCGGCACCACGATCGCCTCGAGCGCGGGCACGGCGGCGAGCATCTCCAGCGCGACCGTGCCCTGGCCGCAGATGACGCGTTCGTCGTCGTACGGGTGCACGACCGTGAGAGCGTGCTTGCGCGCGTGCTCGAGCGCCGCGGCCTTGGCCTCGTCGAAAGTTTCGCCGGCGAGGATCACCTCGACGCCGTGCTCGCGCGTGCGCTCCACCTTCACGTGCGGGGTGAAGCGCGGCATGAAGATCGTGGCGCGGATGCCGAGCCGCTTCGCGTGGTAAGCGACTGCCTGCGCGTGGTTGCCGGCGGACACCGCGAGCACGCCCGCCCCGCGCTCGCTCGCGCTCAAGCCCAGGAGCTTGTTGAGCGCCCCGCGCTCCTTGAAGGCTCCGGTGAACTGGAGGTTCTCGAACTTGAGGAAGACCTCGGCGCCGGTCACCTCGGAGAGCGTGCGCGAGGCGAGGCAGGGCGTCTCCTCCACCGCGCCGGCGATCGCCGCGGCGGCCTCGCCGACGCATTGCGCGGTGACGGCCATCAGAACGGCTTCACGACGGCGAGGATCACGGCGGCGGCGAGGAGCACCACCGGCACTTCGTTGAACCAGCGGTACCACACGTGGGTCCGCGTGTTGCGGTCATGCTTGAAATCGGCGGCGAGCTTCCCGCACCAGAGGTGGTAGCCGACGAGCGCGAGCACGATCGCGAGCTTCGCGTGCAGCCAGGCCGCGCCGGCGCCCACGCCGTAGCCGAGCCACAGCCACAGGCCGAAGGCGATCGCGAGTACCGCGCTCGGGGTCATGATGCCGAAGAAGAGCTTGCGCTCCATCACCTTGAAGCGCTCGATGCCGTCGCGGTCGGTCGCCTGTGCGTGGTAGACGAAGAGCCGCGGCAGGTAGAACAGGCCCGCGAACCACGTCACCACGAAGATGATGTGCAGGGCCTTGACCCAGGGCATCAGCGCAGCAACCGGCGGCGGAAGAGGATCACCGCAGCATAGAAGCCCACCGCGGCATAGGCAAGCAGCACCGCGACGTTGAGCGCGGCGTGCGCGGGAATCTCGCCGAGCACCAGCGGCCGCACGAGCTCGGTCGCGTGCGTCAGCGGCAGCACCCACGCCACCGCCTGCAGCGCCGCGGGCATCGCCTCCACCGGAAAGAACACGCCGCAGAGCATGCCCATCGGCGTGACGAACAGCGTGAAGTAGTACATGAAGAAATCGTAGGACGGCGACACCGCGGTGGCGATGAGCGCTAGCGCGCCGAACGCGAGCCCGATCAGCGGCACCGCCGCGAGCACCCAGAGCGAGAGCGGCGAGGTCGCGAGTCCCAGCGCCCAGATCACCACCATGATCGCGAGCCCCGAGAGGAAGCTCTTCGATGCGCACCACCCGAGCTCGGCGGCGACGATGTCGTCGAGCTCGACCGGGGCGTTCATGATCGCGTCCCACGTCCGCTGCACGTGCATGCGCGAGAACGACGAGTACAGCGCTTCGAACGTGGCGCTGTTCATGACCGAGAAGCAGACGGTGCCGGCGGCGAGGAAGACGATGTAGGGCACGCCGCCGACCTCGGGCAGGAAGGAGCCGAGGCCGTAGCCGAGACCGAGCATGTAGATCATCGGGTCGCCGAGGTTGCCGAGCATCGACGGCACGGCGAGCTTGCGCCAGACGAGAAAGTTCCGGCGCCAGACCGGCACTAGGCGAGAGGAGATGCGGGGGACGGCGTAGGCGACGGTCATCGCGTCAGTCTCGCAGATCCCGCCCGGTCAGCTTGAGGAACACGTCCTCGAGGTTCGCGGGGCGGTGCAGGTATGCGAGCCCGCCGCGCCGCTCGAGGTCGGCGACGATCGGCCCCGCGTCCTGCGCGTAGCAGAACACCGATTCGCCCACGCGCTCGACGCGGGCGGCGAGCCGCGGCGCCACGAGCTCGCCCCACTCGGCCGCGCCGTCCCCGTGCACCTCGACCACCTGCGGCTCGATGTGCGTCTGGATCAGCTCGCGCGGCGCGCCGGCGGCGATGATGCGGCCGCGGTCCATGATCGCGAGCCGGCCGCACAGGCGCTCGGCTTCGTCCATGAAGTGCGTCGTGAGCACGATCGTCTTGCCTTGCGCGACGAGGCTCCGCAGCCGCTCCCAGATGAGGTGCCGCGCCTGCGGGTCGAGGCCCGTTGTCGGCTCGTCCATGAAGACGACCTCCGGATCGTTCACGAGCGCGCGCGCGAGCGTGAGCCGGCGCTTCATGCCGCCGGAGAGCGTCTGGATCTTCGACTCGGCGCGGCCGGCGAGGCCGGCGAACTCGAGCAGCGCGGGAATCCGCGCGCGGATCGCCGCTTCGGCGAGACCGAAGTAGCGGCCGTAGACGAGCAGGTTCTCGGCGACCGTGAAATCGGGGTCGATGTTGTCGTGCTGGGGGACGACGCCCACCCGCTCGCGGGCGGCGCGCGCTTCGCGCGGAACCGATCGCCCCATGAGCTCGATCGTGCCGCCGTCCGGCTCGATCAGCCCGAGGCAGAGCCGGAGCGTCGTCGTCTTGCCGGCGCCGTTCGGCCCGAGCAGGCCGAAACATTCGCCCCGCGCGATGGCGAGGCTCGTGCCGGCGACGACCTCATTTTCGCCGTAGCGCTTGCGCAGCCCGGTGACCCGCAGGACCTGCGTCGCGGTCAGGCTTTCCACTGACGCTTGATGACGTCGCGGATGATGTGGAGCCGCCGGTGGAAGAAATGATCCGCGCCGGGCACCACTATCACCGGCAGCTCCTGCGGCCGCGCCCAGTCGAGCGCGTTCGCGAGCGGCGCGGTCTCGTCGAGCTCGCCGTGGATCACGATCGTGTCGGGCGGCACCGCTTCCGCCTGGTAGGTGCGCCCGCCCGTGACGAGGCCGTGCGGCACGCCGACGAGCACGAGCCGCTCCGCCTTCACCCGCTGCGCGACGCGCGTCTGCACGAAAGCGCCGAACGAGAACCCCGCGAGCGCCACCGGCAGCGGCCCGAAGCGGTTCTGCGCCCAGTCCACGACGCGCAGCATGTCCTCGGTCTCGCCGGCACCGTGATCGTGCGCCCCGGCGCTGGCGCCGACGCCGCGGAAGTTCGGCCGGACGGCGATCAGCCCGAGCTCGGTGAAGGTGCGCGCAAGCGTCTGCGCGACCTTGTTGTCGAGCGTGCCGCCGAAGAGCGGGTGCGGATGCGCGACGATGCCGATGCCGCGCGCGGTCTCCTCCCCGCCGTCCGTCGGGAACACCGCGGGATGGTCGATGACGATCTCGATCTTGCCCGCCGGCCCGTCGACGGCGAGCCGTTCGGACTTGCGGGTCAATGGACCACCCTCGCGCGATCAGCGCTCGGGAGTTCGCCCTTGAGGCGGCCCGGCGGGCTCACAGCCGCAGCCGCTCGACGATCCGGCCGTTGACGAGGTGCTCCTCGATGATCTCGTCGATGTCGGACCTGTCGACGTAGGTGTACCAGACCGCATCGGGGTAGACGACGATGCACGGACCTTCCTCGCAGCGGTCGAGGCAGCCGGCCTTGTTGACGCGGACCTTGCCCGGTCCGGCGAGCCTCAGCTCCTTCACCCGGTCCTTGCAGTAGCCGCGCATCGCGTCGGCCTCGTGGTTCTGGCAGCACGCCGCGCCCGGATCGCGCTGGTTGCAGCAGAAGAACACGTGATGCTTGTAGTGGCTCATCGGACCGGGTTCCTGGATTGCGGGATTATAGAGGGCGCGTGCTACCCTTTCCCGCGCGATGGAAGCCCCTGCCATCCTCCTCCTCTCGGGCGGTGTCGAGAGCACGACCCTGCTGCACCAGCTCGCACAGGGCGGCGAGGTGCTGCAGGCGCTCTTCGTCGACTACGGCCAGCGCGCCGCCCCGCACGAGCGGCGCGCCGCCGCGGATCACTGCGAGCCGCTCGGCGTCGAGGTGGTCGTGCTCGACCTCGCGCGCGTGGGCGCGACGTTCCGCCGCGGGCAGGACCGCAAGGCGCACGTGCCGCTGCCGCACCGGAACCTGGTCGCCTTGAGCCTTGCCCTGTCCTACGCGACCACCCTCAGCGCGCGCCGGATCTATCTCGGCGTCAATCACGGCGACACGCTCGAGCATCCGTCGGCCTCGCACGCGTTTCTCGCCCAGTTTCGGCTGGTCGCCGGGCTGCTCGGCGATGTCGAGCTACGTACCCCCTATGTGAGCATGGGAAAGCACGAGATCGTCCGCCGCGGGACCGAGCTCGGCGTCGACTTCGATACGACCTACTCGTGCGTGGTCGGCTACCCGGTACATTGCGGCCGCTGTCCGCAATGCCGCAAGCGCCGTACGGCCTTCGAGGAAGCGGGCGTCGAGGAGCCGGCGGGGTTCTACCGCACATGAAGACCGAGGAACGCCTCCGCCAGCTCGGGATCGAGCTGCCCGAACCGCCGGCTCCGCGCGGCAACTACGCTCGTGGAACCCTTGCCGGCGATCTCCTGTTCCTCTCGGGGCAGCTGCCGATCCGCGACGGCGCGATCGTCTACGCCGGCCGGGTCGGCGCGGAGCTGTCGCTCGAGGAGGGCCGCAGCGCCGCGGCGCTTGCCGCGCTCAACGTGCTGGCGCAACTCAAAGCGGTGCTCGGCGATCTCGACCGCATTCGCGAGATCGTCCGCGTCGAGGGTCACGTCGCGAGTGCACCGGGCTTCTTCGATCAGCCGCAGGTCCTCGACGCGGCGTCGGACTTCTTCGCCCGCGCGCTGCCCGGACGCGCGGGACACGCGCGCACCGCGTTCGCGCACCCGCAGCTGCCGTTGAACGCCGCGGTCGAGCTCGTGGTGATCGTCGCAGTGCACCCCGCCCCAGGGTGAGGGCCGCTTGCGAGGCGCGGCCGGTCAGTCGAACGACCTGGTGTAGAACACCCCGAGCGCGTTGTCCTGACCGCCCGAGGCGCGGACCCGGAACCCGCGGCCGAGCAGGTATTCGAGCGTCACCGCCGTGCGCGCGGCCGCGAGCCCCTGCTCGAACGTGAGATACAGCCGGTCGGATAGGCGCTTGCCGATCGACACGGCCGAGCCTTGCACGGTGGTGCCACCTTTCAGGCCGATGTCGTCGAGGCCCATCGACAGCGCGATGCGCCGGCCGAGCGGGATCGCGTTCGCGTCGTCGAGGAGCGACGCCGCCGCCGATTGGAGCAGGACCGCGTCGGTGGCGGACGCGGTGTCGAGCGGGCGGCCGAGGACGAGCCACGCGAGCTTTTCGCCGTCGGGGAGCGGCGGCCGCGACACGATCTGCACCCGCGGGTTGCGCAGCGTCCCGGTGAGCTCGACGCCGGGTTCGACCTGGAGCCCGCGGCGCACCGCGAACACGTCGAGCGCGGGATTCTCGACCGGTCCATCGAAGATCAGGCGCCCGCGCTCGATCTCCAGCCGCTGTCCGAGGAAGAAGTAGATCCCGCGCACCGCGGCGATCTGGCCCTTGCCCGTGAGCGCGCCCGAATCCTGCGTCTCGATCCTGAGCTTCCCGGTAAGCTCCGTGTCGAGCCCGGCGCCGACGATGCGGAACTTGCGGCCGAGGTCGAGATCCAGCGTCGCCTTGAGCGGCGAGCGTCCGGCTGCGGCGCGCTGCACCGGCTTGGGAGGCGATCCGAGCACGACGACGTCGTCGCCGAGCATTGCGCCCCGCTGGCGGGCGAACTCGATGTACGCCTCGCGCGCGGCGAGCGTGCCTTCCAGGACCACCCGGCCGCCCGCGATCGCGAGCTTCCCCGCCCCGTCCAACGTCAGCAAGCGGTCCGGCAGGCCGAAGAGCCGCAGGTTCTCCGCCTGCCACGAGAGCGCGGTGTCGCCGGCGCGAGGCGCGACGCCGCGCGCCGTGAGACGTCCGTCGCCGCCGCGGATCTCGAACATTTCCACGCGCAGCGCTTCGGCGTCGAGCGTCGCCGCGAGCCGACCGTCGACGAGGCGCACGCCGTGGACCGGGATCTCGAGCGCGAGACCGCTGCCATCGACGCGTCCGGTGATCCTCGGCGCGCGCAGCGTCCCGTCGACGGCGAACGACGCGTTGACCGCGCCGTCGACGATTGGCTGCCCGTTGAGCAGCACGCCGAGCGGACGGAGCGAAGCGATCGCCGCCGTCAAGCTCGCCTTGAGTGGCGCGTCCGGCGACACCGTGCCGGGCGGAGCGCCGGGTGCGGGGCCGATCTCGAACGTCGCGTTCGCTGTGCCGAGCCGGCGCGCCGCCAACACGGCGGTACCACTCGCCCCATCGTCGACGAGCTTCGCGTCGAGCCGCAGCTCGTCCAGGTCCAGCGCGAGCCGCGCCGGATCGCCGGGTTCGCCGATCGTGAGATCGCCCGCCTCGCGCGCGAGCGCGATCGTGCCGTTCAGCCGCGGCGTCGTCTCGATCGACCAGGTCCCGCGCACGGTCAAGGTCGAGTCGATGCCGCTCGCAGCGTCGGCGGTCGCGAGGAACGGCGCGATCCGCACGCCCGCGAGCTCGCCCGCGCTCGCGAGCCGCCCGCGCTCGTAGCGCAGGTGCCGGATCGCGACCCGCCCGCCGTCGAGCGCGAGGGCCGCCTCGCCGATCGCGACTCGGGACGGTCCGGCCTCGACCGCGACCGGCGCGAGCAGCGCCACCGGAAAACGGCCGCGGTTCGCCAGCGTCTCGACCGTGCCGGCCCAGCCCTCGGTGCGCCGCCAGCCACCGGCGAGCTGCCCGGTCAAATCGATGCCGTCGCCGGTGGCGGCGAGGTCGACGACGTGGCGCGCGAAGCTGCCGGCCGCTTTCGCCGATGCGCTGCCGAGCACGACTCGGCCGGCCCGCACCGTGGTCGCCGTGACGGCGAGGTCGAATCGCGGATCGGCGTCGGGCGAGAGGGAGCCGCGCGCGACGAGCGACGCCGCGCGGTAGCCGCCGGGTGCGACCAGCCGCTCCGCCGTCACGTCGAACTCGACCGCGGGCCGGTCGAGTGCGCCGCGCAGCGTGGCGTTCGCGCTCGCGTGCCCGACGAGGCGCGGGTCGAGGTCGGCGAGACGCGGTGCGGCGAGCGAGACCGCGAGCGAGTCGCCGGGTCGGCCGAGGCCGCCGTGCGCCACGAGGCGGTTCGCGCCGACGCGGAGCGACGCGTGCAGGTCGTGCACCTCGGCTGCCGAGGCGGCGAGCCGCGCGTCTCCGGCAAGAGCGACGTTGCGCCAGCGGCTCTCGCGCACGTCGATCCGCGTGTCCACGTGCCAGCGCGGCGCGAGCGCGCCCGTGGCGGCGACCTCCGCGGTGATCCGCGCGCTGGGGTACGCACCGAACGCCGACGGATCGAGGCGATCGAGCTTCGCGCGTGCGTCGAACGCCTGCGCGCCGGCGAGGCCGATCGTCCCTTCCGCGGTGAGCGTCCCGCCGCCGGCGGCGACGACGAACCGATTCACCTTGAACGACTCGCCCCGGCGCGCGCCGTCGAGCTCGAAGCGCATGTTGAACTGCGCGAGGTTCGCGCGCACCGCCTGCGCGTCGGGGGTCAGTGTGGCCGCGATCGTGCCGTCGAGGCGCGTCTCGTGCAGCGGACGGTGGAAAGCGCGGAGGTCGAGGCGCTTGACGACGAGATCGAGCATCGCGCGGTCCGCGGTCGCGCGCGCGCTCCCGGTCGCGCTGCCCCCCGCACCGAAACCGGCGGTGAGCGCCGGCAGCGCGAGCTCGCCCCCTCGCCAGACGAAGGGTGAAGCGAGACTGCCGAGCGGCAGCCTGCCGTCGGTCAACGGCCCGGCCACCGCGTTCTTCGCGTCGGCCCTGCCGCCGATTGCGCCGTCGTCGCGACTCGCAGCTTGCGCCTCGATCGCTAGATCGGTGCGCGGCCACGACGCGTCCAGGCGCGCGAGATCGAGGCCGCCGAGCCGAGCGCTCGCGTCGGCGAGCCAGCGCGTCGCGAACGGCGCGAGACGGACGGTCCCGCTCAGATCGGCCCCGGCGGCCTTGCCGCCAAGCGCGATCTCGAGCTGTTCGAGGCTGCCGCCGAGGGTCGCCTCTAGGGCGACCGGCAGCTTGACGTCGTCGCGGACGAGCGACGCCGTCCCGCTCGCCGGGAACGGTCGCGCTGCACCGAAGGCGATGGCACCTTGGACCCCGCCGAACTCCGATCGCGCTTTCAGGTCGCGCACCGCGTGGCGCGTCGCGGAGCCCTCGTAGGCGAGCGATAACGCGTCGAAGGCCAACTCGTCGGGGTCGCTGCGCACGACGACGCGATCGAACGTCGCGCGCTCGACCACGACTTCGACCGGCAGCGCGAGCGTGTCGGGCGGTTCGGGCCCGCCCGGCGTCGGCTTGGACACGATCTCGAGGTCGCGCGCCGCGAGCGTCCGGAGCTCCAGCCGCCGGGCGAGCACGGCGACGAGCACCGGCTCGAACGCGATCTCCCGCGCGACGATGCGCACGTCCTCATCCTCGTACCGCAGCCGGGCGATCCGCACGGTGCCGGAAAGATAACCGCGCGGATCGCTGATCTCGAGCGATCCCCCGGCGGCGGCGGCGATCCGCGACGCGAGCCACACCACCGCCTGCTCGCTCTTCACGAGCCAGGCGACCGCGAGCGCGCCGGCCACGACGGCGAGCGTGAGCAGGGCGAAGGCGGTCCAGGCGAGCTTGCGCATGGTTCTAGAACGTCAGTCCGAACGAGAAATGGATCCTGAACTCCTTGGTGTCCTGCCCGTAGGCGACGTCGAGCCGCAGCGGCCCCGCCGGCGTACGGGCCCGACCGCCGAGGCCGTATCCGAGCTTGAAGCGGAAGTCCTCGACCGACTCGACCGCGTTACCGGCGTCGACGAAGGCCGCGAAGCCGACGTTCTCCCACGCCCAGTACACGGCCTCTGCGCTAGCGAGGCCGTAGAAGCGACCGCCGAGGACGGCGTCGGCGGTCTGCACGCCGAGGCTTTCGAACGCGTAGCCGCGCACCGTCGTGTCGCCGCCGGTCCGGAACAGTGCCGCCTGCGGGATGCCGCTCGACGTATTGGCGAACACGTTGCCGGCCTCGGCACGCACCGTGCCGTCGACCTTTCGCGCGAGCGGGACAAACCACGCGAGCTTGGCGACCGCGCGCCCGAACGCGCGGCTCGACACGCCGGGCGGCGCGCCCGCGATCTGCACCGCTGCGTTCCAGCCGCGTCGTGGCGTCAGCAGATTGTCGGTGCGCCGCCACGTATACCAGAGGCTGCCGAGCAGCGCATACGTATTGTCCGCAGGGAGGCCGGCCGGCTCCTGGCGCTCGAAGATATAGCCGAGCCCCCACGCCGGCTGGTTGCGCTCATCGATCAGCTTGCGCACGAACCCGGCTGAAACCGACGTGGTGTCGAGCCCCTCGATCTGGGTCGCGCGCACGTCCGCGTTGTAGCTGTTGTACCAGCCGCCGGCATCCGGGGGCGAATCGACCACCGCCCCGAGCGATTGCACTTTCGTCTCGTAGCGCAGGGTGGCGGTAAGCCGATGGTTGAGCCCGAGGATGTCGACGTCGCGGTAGTCGAGCTGGAAACGGAAGAGCGTATCGGTGCTGTAGCCGATGCCGACGTCGACCTTCCGCTTCGGCGCCTCGATCAGCGACACCAGCACCGGCAGCTCGCCCGGCCGTGCCGGGTCGGCATCGATCACCACCTGCACGCTGGTGAAGTAGTTGGTCGAGACGAGTCGCCGCTGGTAGACCTCGAGCTTCTCGCGGCTGTAGGGATCGCCCGGGCGGATCGGGCTGAGATTCCGCACGACCTCCTCCGGGTGCTTCTGGAGACCGGTGATGCTCACGGCGCCGAAGGCGAGCGGGGGCCCGCTCGCCATGGTCACTTCGAGGTCCGCCGCGTGGGCGTCGGGGTCGATCGTCGCGCGGCTCTCGGCAATGCCGGCGATCGCATAGCGCTCCGCGCTGAGCACGCTGATGGCGAGGCCCTTCGCCACCTCCCACCCCGATTGCGTGAACACGTCGCCCTCCCGCAGCGGCCACGCCTCGCGCACCGCCGCGATGCGCGCCGCGCCGTCGGGATCCTCGAGCACCGGGCCGGTGAACTCGAGCCGCACGGTGCGCACGCGCGCCGGTTCTCCCGGCGTCACTGCGATCCGGACCACGCGACCGCCGTCGCGCTGCGCGGCGCTCACGTCGATTTCCGGGGAGAAGAAGCCGTGCGTGGCGACGATGTCGCGCGCCTGCGAGCGGGCTTCGGCGAGCAGGCGCTCGAACAGATCGTCGGTCAGCGAGTCGTAGCGCTGCCAGCGCATGAGGTCAAGGTTTTCGCGCAGCGCGTCGTCGAGCGGCGACGGCGCGGCGATCTCGACGCGGAAGGCGGGTGGCGGCGCGTCAGGCTCCTCCGCCGCCCGGGCGAGCGCGGCAAGGAGGAGGAAGGCCGCCAATGCGGCCGCGAACAGCGCGCGGGCGAGCTTCAACTTCCGCCGCCCGATCGCCGCCGCTCCCGCTTCGGCCGCAGCGGATCGGTGCACACGTCGGCGCCGTCGCGCGGGATCGGGCCCTCGGTCAGCCGCTCGAACGGCACGACCACGAGCGACGTGAAAAACCTGCCCAGCGTGAGCAGGACGTCGCCGACGCCCGGGCCGACGTGGAAGTCCGTGAGCGTCCCGCTGACGTCGACCGGCGTCGCCAGGCTGAAGACCTGCGCTTCCTTCGCCTGCGGCTGCAGGCGGAAGGCGAGCGTCTCGTCGCGGAAGTCGGCGCCGCCCTTCCCGGTCACGCGCATGCGGCTCGTGTCGACGAGGATCGCGTCGTCGGCGAGCCTGCCGTCCTTCAGGTTGAAGCGCGCCACCACGCAGTTCACGCGCGGCTCGGCGGAAGGATCGATCTCGGGCAGCAGCGCGAGCAGGACGTTCACCGCCCAGAGGTCGAAGACGCCCGAGCTCAGCTGTCGCGGCCATACCGCGACGTCGATGCGGCCGTTCGCATGCTCCATGATCTTCGCGAGTGCAGGCGCGCGGCTGCCGAGCTCGAGGTTCATGCTGAACGTACCCTGGGCCTCGGTCCCCGGCTTGATCCGCCGCGCCAGGATGCCGTAGTCGAAGCGCTCGACGTACGCACCGACCCGGATTCTCACGCCGGTCTCCGACGGTTCGTACAGGAGCGACAACCGCACGGTCCCGCCGGGGACGTTCACCTCGGCCGGACCGATGAACAAGCGCCCCTCGGTCACCTGTACGCGCAGCCGGCCGTCGCCCATCCGGTCCGCCCCGGAGAGCACCTCGGCGACCTCTACGTCGCTGTCGGCGTCGAACCGACGGAGCACCTCCGGGCTTGCCAGCGCCTGGGCGCGCGCCGCTGCGCCCTTCGCCTGATCGCGGAGCGCCGCCGCGCCGACCGGCGCCGCGTCCTTCTCGCCGAGCGGCGACCAGCCATCGAGCCTGAAGTCGTCGAGCTGTACGCGCGGCGCAGCGACTTTCATTTCGAGCCGCGGCCGCTCGCGCGCGAGATCGAGCCGGGCGCGCCCGCTCAACCGGCTCGATCCGACGCGCACGTCGAGCTCCGGCACCTCGTACGCGGTCGCGGTCACGCGGATCGGCCCCGCGACCGACCATGGACCCCACGGCGGCAGCTCGGCGTGCGCGAGCGCGTTCAGCGTGTCGAGCCGCTCGCCGGCGATGTTCAGCTTGAGATCGGCGGTGCCCAGCCGGATCGGCAGCGCCACGCGGCCGTCGAGCGCGAGCCGGGCTCCCGCAGCCTCGGCGGTGGCGGAGAGGGGCGCGAACTTCGCGTCCGGCCCGAGCTCGGCGAGCGCTGCGCTCGTGACGCGGATCGCGATCGGCGTCTCGTCGAGCGTGCCGTCGATCCTGACGGTGAGCGCCTTGCCCGGGGGCGCGCTCGCGTACGCTTCCTTGAGCCGGATGTCGGCGAGCACGCGGCGCCCGGGGCCGCGGAGCTGCCACGCGCCGCCTTCGAGCTTCGCCTCGAGGGACGAGCGCTCGAGCATCTCCCCGAGGTGCCGCCCGCGCCCGACGAGCTGGACCTGCAGCGATTCGACGGCCGCGTCGAGGTCGTCCACGATGCGCATCGTGCGGAGCATCGCGCCGAGGTTTACCTTCTCCGCCGCCATCGCCACCGTGAGCTCCGGGACGTCGCTCCGCAGATCGAGCGCGACCGTGCCGCCGAACGGCACGCCGGCGAAGCTCGCACCGAGCGGGGAGGGCTCCATCCGGCCGCCGCGAAGCCGCAAGCCCAGCCCCGCGTTCGTGAGGTCGCCGCGCGCGAACACGACCCGCTCCAGGCCGACGCCGATGTCGGCATCGGCCAGATTGATGCCGTGCGGCAGGATCGGGATCTCGATCGTTCCCCGGGCTTGCGGCTGCGGCGCATCGGCGGGGAAGAGGCCCTGGAGCTCGGGCACGTCGATCAGGGGGCTGCGCACAGCGGCGATCGTGATCGGCTTCGTCCCGATGCCGGTCCGGTGCGCATCGACCGCGATCTCGCTCCGGCCGAGCTTCAGCCGCAGCTCATCGAGATGCCATTCGTCGCTCTCGACGCGCGCGTGGCCCCGGACGGAGATCGGCGCGTTCGCGCCCGGCGCCGTGCCGAGCCAACGCGAAAGGTCCCCGGCGCGCCGCCCATCGATGCTGAACGCGAGGTCGGTCCCGCGCGTCGCCTCGGGGCGGGCGAGGATGCCCTTGAGCGAAAGCGTCGCGCCCGCGCCGCGCACTGCGAGGTCGATCGGCGAGCTAAGGCTCCGGAGCATCGTCGGCACGTCGCCGCCGTGGAGCTGGGCGGTCACGCGCTCGCCGGCAAGCGTGCCGCGCGCCGTGCCGCGCAGACGCTGCCCGCGCGGGATCGAGACGTCGAGTGCATCGAGTGAGAGTTCTACCGGGCGTCCGCCCGCGACGTTGCCGTAGCTCAGCTTGGCTGCGGCGACCGCGAGCTTCACTTCGAGGTCGCTCGCGAGCGCGCCGAACGTTGCGCCGCGGCCGCCGAGCTTCAGCTCGAAGCGCCCGAGCGTGCCGTCGATGCCCGGGAGGCCGGTCAGCACTTCGGCGAGCCGGCCGAGCCGCGATCCCGCCGCGCCGAGCTCGAGCGCGAGCGCCGGGACGGGGGCGGCGCCGTCGAGGTCGAGCCGTCCCGCGAGCAGGACCTCGGCGACGGTAGCCTCGAGCGGCGCGCTCAAGTGCCCTTCCTGGATGCGCACGTCGAGCTTCGCGTCGCGCACCTCGCCGGGCAGCCCGAGCCAGCGGGCGACGCGCACCTGCACGTCCGCGTCGACGATCCCGAGGCTGTTGAAGTCGAGCGCCTGCTTCTCCACCTCGCCGTAGGCGAGCGGTTTGGCGCCGTTCGGCCGGCCATCGTCCGCAAGGAACGGCCGCAGGTCGAGGGTCGCCAGCGCGAGCTCCCCGCTCACGAGCGGGCGCTCGCCAGTATTCGCCACCTTGAGATGGCCGGCGAGCTCGGAGATGCCCATGACGCCGCGGATGCCCGTGAGCTCCGCCTTGTCGGTGCCCGCGGTCACCCGGGCGGCGAGGCTCGTCGCGCCGACCTTCGGCAGCGGCGTCTGCAGGAGCCGCTCCACTTCGGCGAGGTTCTCGGTGCCGACCCCGAAGAAGAACTCGGTCTCGCCGGTGCGCCCGTTTGCGGTGCCGCTCGCGTGCAGCCGGGTGCCCGCGAACTCCAGGTCGAGCGCGAACGGCCACGGCTCTTCACCGCGATAGAAGAGGCGCGCAGGGCCGCCCTCGAGCGTCAGGACGTAGGGGAACTGCTTTTCCACCCGGCCGCGCACCGCGAGCTTGACCGGCCGCGACCACGCGCCCTCGCCGTCGAGCGTGTCGAGGTCGAAGTAGCGGACGCGTCCGCCGGCGTGGTGCTCGACGGCGAGATTGCGCAAGCTCAGCCGTCCGATGCGCACTGTGACGCCGGGCGTGTCGTGCTCGTCCTCCGGCTCGGGCGCGGCGGCGAGCGTGTCGAACACCCAATTTCTGCGGCCGTCCGCGGCGCGCTCGAGCCACACGCGTACGTTTGCCGCCTCGAGGGTGCGGATCCGCAGCCGTCCCCGCAGCACGGGTCGCAGGTCGACCTCGGCTTGCGCGGCGCCGAGCTCGGCGAATGCCGGCGTCGCGAAGCCCGAGGGGTTGGCGATGCGGATGCCGCCGACCCGCACCGTGGTGCGCAGGCCCAGCACCAGCTCGACCGGCCCTTCGAGCGTGACCTCGCGCCCGAGCGCACCGGTCGCGACCGCCGCGATCCGCTCGCGCCAGGGCGCGGCATCGATCGGGAGGCCGAAGATCGCGACCGCGAGGAGAACCGCTAGCGGTGCGGCGACGAGCGCCGCGACCGCGATCACCCACCGACGCATCGCACCGTCACAGCACGGATCTCGAGCACGACGGCGGACGCCCCGCAGCGGCGCGTCTGCTCGCCGACGAGCGGCGCCGCCACGGCGGCGAGAATGACGAGGAGCGGCGGGAGCTGGACTTCCACGCGAGGTGCGCGATCGAAGAAGACACCGGCGGCGGGGTGCAAGGGTACCTCAAGCCCGCAGGAACGCCGGCCTCGCGTCCGCGTGCGCGCAGACGAGGTTCCCTGGTCCTAACCGCGTATGACGCGGAACCCTTCGCGCGCGGCGGCCTCGTTGAGCCGATCGTCGAGACCGACGAACTCGAGCGTGGCCGGATCCCCTTCCGCCGCGACGATAGCGGCCGCGAGCTGCAGGCTGTCGGCTGCCCGCAGCGGATGGACCCTGAGCAGTCGCTGCGCGGCGTGTCGAACAGGCTCCGAGGGAAGCACCTCCTGCCAGCCGCCGGCAAGCGTGCGGAGCCGCTCGAGGACTCCGGTCGCCTCCGCGAACGGGAGCGCGCCCGCGCGCTCGCGCCGGGCGACCGCCGACGCGCACTCGACCGGGCTCCCCCACCAGACGAGCATCACGGGATCGCGCTCGAGGAGCGTGAGCAACACCTCGCGCGGAGCCTCGTCGACGAGCAACGGGACGATCGCCGAGGCGTCCCAGAACTTCATCGGGTCTCGCCGCGCTCCTCGACGAGCGCCGCCACGACGCTCTCCCTGGCGCTCGGCGCCGGCTCCCGGAGCGCCCGGGGATTGACCGGCCGGATCGCGCGACGCAACAGCCCGGAGCGTTCCAGGCGCGCCAGTCGATCGTGCGCCTGTTCGCCCGCCGCGATGCGCTCGAGCCGCGCCACCGGCTGGTCGCGATCGAGGATCAGGATCGTCTGCCCGGCACGGACTTTTTTCAGGTAGGCGCTCAGGCGGTTCTTGAGCTCCGAAATCGTAGCCTTTTCCACATGGCTATGTTAGCCATAATTACACAGCCTGACAAGCCTGGACGTGGGTGGAGCGCCACGCGCTCCACTGTGGCGCCCCGCTGGCATACTTCCGCGGACGCGGGTGGCGCGCGCATGAACCGCATCGTCTTCGACTATCACGAGCTGAGCAAGCATCGGCTCGAGCGCTATGCGCCGGGACCCCGCTACCTCGACTGGGCGACCCAGCCCGACCCGTTCCGGACCTACGCCGGCTGCGAGCGCGTCGAGCTGCCGCTCGTCGCCGACGGGCTCGCCGCCCGCTACAACGACCTCCGCGCCGGGCGCCTCCCGCCGCCGGCGCCGCTCGACGCCGACGCGATCGCGGCGCTCCTCGAGCTGTCGCTCGGCCTCTCGGCGTGGAAGTCGCACCGCGGCGCCTCGTGGGCCCTCCGCTGCAATCCCTCGAGCGGCAACCTGCATCCGACCGACGGCTACGTGGTGTGCGACGGCATGCCGGGACTGGACGCCGGCGTGTATCACTACGTGAGCCGCGATCACGCGCTCGAGCGCCGGGCGCGGCTGGCACCGTCGCCGCACTTTGCCGCGGGCGTGATCGCCGGCCTGACATCGATCTACTGGCGCGAGGCCTGGAAGTACGGCGCGCGCGCGTTCCGCTACTGTGCCCACGATTGTGGGCACGCGATCGCCGCGGTCGCGTACGCCGCCGCGGCGCTCGGCTGGCGGACGCGGTGCCTGGCGGAGCCGGGCGACGCGGACGTCGCACGGCTGCTCGGGCTCGATCGCGACGATGACTTCGCTGGCGCCGAACGCGAAGTGCCCGATTGCCTGCTGTGGCTGGGGACGGGCGGGCCGCCAACGGTGAACGCGCTCACGCGAGCCGCGGACGGTGCAGCGTGGTCGGGCACGGCGAACGTGCTGAGCCCGGCGCATGTGGAGTGGCGGGACATCGACCGCGTCCACACGGCGACGGTCCGCCCGCGGACGGCGCTCGCCCCGCGCTTCGCGCCGCGCGGCGGGGCGCCGGTCACGCGCGCGCCCGCGCTCGACCTCGCCGCCGCGACGATCTTCCGACAGCGGCGCAGCGCGGTGGACTTCGACGCCGTGACCGGCATCGATGCCGAAGGGTTCTACGCGATGCTCGAGCCGGTCGTGCCGCGCGCGGGCGTTCCGCCGTGGGATGCCTGGCCGCACGCCCCGCGCGTCCACCTTGCGCTGTTCGTGCACCGCGTCGCGGGGCTCGTGCCGGGGCTCTACGTCTTCGTCCGCGCGCCCGAGGCGGCCGAACGCCTGCGGCGCGCGACGCGCCCCGAATGGCTGTGGAAGAAGGCCGGACCGGCCACGCTGGAGCTTTTTCTGCTCGTCGAGCACGACCTCCGTGACGCGGCGCGGACCATCTCCTGCCATCAGGAGATCGCCGCCGATTCGTGCTTCGCGCTCGGCATGCTGGCGGACTTCGCGGCCGTCGAGCGCGAGCCATGGCGCTACCGCGAGCTGTACTGGGAGTGCGGCATGGTCGGGCAGGTGCTCTACCTCGAAGCCGAGGCGGCCGGGATCCGGGCGACCGGCATCGGCTGCTTCTTCGACGATGCGATGCACCGGCTGCTCGGACTGCCCCCCGAGGGGCCGCGGCCCTGGCAGAGCCTCTACCACTTCACTGCCGGCGGCGCAGTGGACGATCCGCGTCTCGCGACCTTGCCCCCTTACGCGTTTGCGCCGCGCTCGCGCGTCACGCCGCCGAGCAGATAGGCGAGCGCCGCGAACGGCCATAGCGCCGAAACGAGGCGCGTGAGGCCGTTGAAGTTCAGGAAGTGCCCTTGCGGCCAGCTCGCGAGCGAGTGCGCGAGGTAGGGGTTCTCGGGCGCGAGGTTCACCAGGGCGGTGGCGGTCATCAGCGCCAGGCCCGACAGCGCGACCGCCCAGTGCCGCGGCAGGCCGGCAAGGAGCGCCCCGGCGACGATACCGATCGCGAGGCCGGTGCCCGCCCCCGGGGTCAGCCAGGCGAGCGCTTCGGCCGGCGCGAACAGCATGGCGAATGCGCCGGCGCGCGCGAGCCCAGCCACCACCAGCACTCCTAGCGCCACGCTCCGCACCGGCTGTCCCGCGTTCGCGAGCACCCCAACGAACAGCGCGACGGCGGCGACGTTCAGCGCGGCAACCGCGGTCTCGATGCGCACGAAGGTCTCGGGCGCATACAGCTCCGACGGCACCGCTTCGAAGAAGCCGCGCAGGTCGCCGTTGCCGAACGCGAGCGTTTCGGGGTTGAGCTGGGTCAGCAGCCAGAGCGCGATGAGCACGAGGCCGACGTCCGTCGCGGCCCCGGGGCGGAAGAGGCGGTCGCGCAGGGCGTGCAGGCTGCCGCGAGCGACCAGGGACTGCCAGGCTGCGAGGCCGGCCAGCGCGCCGAGGAAGCCCCCCAGGATGTTGGTGGCGAGATCGACGTTGGACGGGATGCGATCGGGCAGATAAGCCTGGAACGCTTCGAGCACGAGGCTCAGCCCGCCGGCAAGCGCTACTGCGTACACGACCGCGCCGCGGATGCGCGGCCCCAGCGCGATCACCGCGAGGAAGCCGAGCGGGAAGTAGGCGAGGACGTTCGCCGCGAGGTCGAAGCCGGTGATGAAGCGCGGCAGCGGCGCCGTGAGGAATTCGAGCGGCGAGAGCCCCTGGTCGCGCCAGCCGGAGAACGGGTAGAGGCTCCCGTAGACGACGAGGGACCCGTACACCGCCAGCAAATAGCGCGCGAAGCGCGACGGGCGCGGCTCCATCGCCTGCGATTCTACGGTGCGCGAGGCGCGCCCCGCTGGCCCTTTGTAAAAGGCGTGTGGCCTCTTCGGCGGCGTTACTCCACGCGCGCGATCTCCGCCTCGTAGATCCGCGGCGCCGCCTCGTCGAACAGCGCGAACACCACGCGCTCCATCGACGGGTGCTGCGCGAGGAACGCGCTCGTCTCGCGCACCGCGATCTTCGCGCCCTCGGTCATCGGATAGCCGTAGATGCCGCAGCTGATCGCGGGAAACGCGATGCTCTTGCAGCCACGCTCGCAGGCGAGCTCGAGGCTGCGGCGGTAGCACGCGGCGAGGAGCGCCGGCTCGCCGTTCGTCCCGCCGCGCCAGACCGGGCCGACGGCGTGGATCACGTGCTTGGCCGTGAGGTTGTAGCCCCCGGTGATCTTCGCGTCGCCGGTCTTGCAGCCGCCGAGCTTGCGGCACTCGGCGAGGAGCTCGGGTCCGGCCGCGCGGTGGATCGCGCCGTCGACGCCGCCGCCGCCGAGGAGAGTCGAGTTCGCGGCGTTGACGATCGCGTCTACCGCGAGGCCGGTGATGTCGGCGCGGACCGCCTGCAACCTGAAACGGATGGGAGTACCCATGGGTCCTCCGCCACGAGCGAGCGAGCCCGAAGTGTCCCGCTATTCCCGGCGCGAGCGCAACCGCTCGCGTTCACTCCTTACCGGCTACCGCGCAGGCTCGAGCCGGACGATCGCCCCGCTCGACGAGTCGGCGAGGAGATAGAGGAATCCCTCTGGCCCCTGGCGAACGTCGCGGATCCGGCCGAGCGTGCCGCGGAGCATGCGCTCTTCCTTGACCACCTTCTCGCCGTCGAGGCGCAGGCGCACGAGGAGCTGGTCGCGCAGCGCGCCGACGAACAGGTCGCCCTTCCAGCGCATGAAACGCTCGCCCGTGTAGAAGGCCATGCCCGACGGCGCGATCGAGGGCACCCAGTAGTGCAGTGGCTGGGCGAGGCCGGCCTTGGACGTGCCCTCGCCGATCTTCGTCCCGATGCCGTACTCCACGCCGTAGGTGATCACCGGCCAGCCGTAGTTCACGCCGGCGCGCAGCACGTTCACCTCGTCGCCGCCCTGCGGCCCGTGCTCGTGCGACCACAGCTCGCCGGTCGCCGGGTGCAGTGCCGCACCCTGCACGTTCCGGTTGCCGAGCGTGAAGATCTCGGGCCGCGCACCGGGCCGCGAGACGAAGGGGTTGTCCTTCGGGACCCGGCCGTCGTCGTGCAGGCGGACCACCTTGCCGGCGAGATCGTCCAGCTTCTGCGCGCGCTCCTGCTCGCCGCGGTCGCCCTGCGTCACGTAGAGGAAGCCGGCGCGGTCGAACACGAGCCGGGAGCCGAAATGCCGCCCGCCGCGCGACTTCGGCTCCTGGCGGTAGATCACCTCGACCGCGTCGAGGCGATCACCCGTCAGTCGGCCGCGCAGCACCGCGGTGCCGTACCGGCCGTCGCCGCGCTCGGCGTAGGAAAGGTACACGAGCGCGTTCTGGTCGAAGCGCGGGTGGAGCGCGACGTCGAGCAGGCCCCCCTGTCCGTACTCCTCGATCGGGGGCAGTCCGGCGACCGGCTGCGGCGCGAGCTTGCCGTCGCGGCCGACGATGCGGAGCCGTCCGGCGCGCTCGGTGACGAGCATGCGCCCGTCGGGCAGGAAGGCGAGCGCCCACGGATGCTCTAGGCGCTCGGTCACCGTGACCACGCGGAACGATTCTTCTTCCGTCTGGACGATCTGCGCCGCGGCCGGGGCCACGAGCGCGGCTGCGGCGAATGCGAGGGCGGTTCTCAGCTTCAAGGCCTTGCTCCTGCGGCGGCGGCGTGACGCGGCGCGCCCGATGCGTACGAACCGCCGATCATGCCCGCGATCGAAAACCCGAGCCCGACGAGCTGCGGGGGCAACAGGCCGTCCGGCGCGTAGATCTCCATCCCGATCCAGGACGAGAGCCCGAGCGCGATCGAGAGCAGCGCGCCCTGCGCCGTCGCCCGCTGCCAGAAGATCCCGGCGGCGAGCGGCACGATGCACGACACGAGCGTCACCTTGTAGGTGTTCTGGACCATCTGGTAGATGGAGGCGTTGCTCGTCAGCGCGAACGTCACCACGGCGAGCGTGAAGATCACGAGCACGAGCCGCAGCGTTAGCAGAAACTGGCGGTCACCCATGTGCGGGTACAGGCGCTTCAGCACGTTCTCGGTGAAGAGCGCGGTCGGCGCGAGCAGCGCCCCGCTCGCGGTCGACAGGATCGCGGACAGCAGCGCGCCGAAGAACATCACCTGGGCGAAGAGCGGCGTACGCTCGAGGATCAGCGTGGGGAGGATCTCCTGGAAGCGGTTGCCTTCAGCCTCGAGGAGGGGCTTCACCATCTCCGGCGCGATGAGGAACGCCGAATAGGCGAGGAACACCGGCAGGAAGGCGGCCACGAAGTAGCAGACGCCGCCGATGAGCGACGCGCGGACCGCCGTCTTCTCGTCCCTGGCCGACGTGACGCGCTGGAAGACGTCCTGCTGCGGGATCCCGCCGACCGCCGCGGTGAGAAACGCGGCGAGGAACGCGAGCATCTCCTTCGCCTCGGGCCGCGGCCAGAACTCGAACTTCCCCGCCGCGGCTGCGTGCGCGATGACGGTGGCCGCGCCGCCGGCCATGCCGGCCAGGAGCCACACGAGGTAAAGCAGACCGGCGACGATGATCACGGTCTGGAAGAGATCGGTGAACGCCACCGACCACATGCCGCCGAACAGCGTGTACACGAGCACGCAGCCGCCGCCGAGGACGATCCCCATCGGCATGGGGATCGCGCCGCCGGAGAGCGTGTTGAAGACAAGCCCGAGCGCGATCATCTGCGCCGAGGTCCAGCCGAGGTAGGACAGCGTGATGCACAGGCTCGTCACGAGCTCGGCGGCCCTCCCGTAGCGCTTGCGGTAGAAGTCGCCGATCGTCAGGAGGTCCATGCGGTAGAACGCCCGCGCGAAGAACACTCCCACGAGGATGAGACACAGCGAGAACCCGAACGGGTCGGCGACGATGCCGCGCAACCCTTCCGTGAGGAACGTCGACGACACCGCGAGCACCGTCTCGGCGCCGAACCAGGTGGCGAACACCGTCGCGACGCTCATGTAGAGCGGGAGTCTCCGCCCCGCGACCAGGTAGTCCTTGGCGTCATGGACGCGCCGCGCGGCCCAGAGCCCGATCGCGATCGTGACCGCGAGATAGACGACGACGAACCCGATGAGCGGGGTCATGAGGCCGCGTAGCTTACCGGATCGAGGCGGAAGCGCGCCGCTCAGCCGCGGTCGCGGTGGTCCCAGAACGGATAGAAGTTGAACCAGTTGTACGGCGCGAGCCGGCAGTAGTGCTCGAGCCGCGCCACGTATCGCGCGAGCAGGCGTTGCGCGCGCTCGTCGACGGAAGCGGCCACGGCATCATCCGGCTCGTCGAGCCGCTCGAAGTGCAGCGTGTAACGGTTGCCGCCGCGGTACAGTCCGAACGCGAGGACGGCCGGGACACCGAGCGCCGCCCCGAGGCGAAACGCCGAGAGCGGAAAGCACGCCGGCGTGCCGAGGAATGCGACCTCGATCGTGCGCTCGCTCCCCCACGACCGGTCGGCGAGGATGCCGACGAGCTCGCCGCGCTCGAGACGCTCCTTCACCTGCAGGAGGCTCCCCGGCGCGCCCATCTCGATGATCCGCCCGGCGAGCTCCGGCTGGATCGCCTGGAACACGCTCTGGATGCGCGCGGCGTTCGCGGTCGCCATCAGCATGCTGATGCGGTGCGCCCGCCGCTCGGACCCGAGCGCGCGCAGCGCCTCGAAGCTGCCGACGTGAGCCCCGACGAGCAGGCAGCCGCGGCCCTCCGCCACCGCCGCATCCATCGCCGGTTCGCCCTCGATGTCGATCGCAAACGCGCCGGTGCGTCCCGCGAGGAGCAGCACGCGATCATGGATCGTGGCGGCGAAGGTGTAGAGGTGGCGATAGACATCACCGATGCCCGCGGGCCGACCGAGCGCGCGCGTGAGGTACGCGGCCGACGCCTTGCGCGCCCGCGGTCCGAACGCAAGGAAGTAACAACAAATCGCGGGGAGGAACAGCCGGCCGAAGCCGCGGCCCAGCGCGAGCGTCGTGCGCGCGAGCGCCAGCATGAGCCATCGGCTGCCGCGCTCGCGTTGCGTAAGCCACAGCGGTCCTGCCGGACGGTTCGCGCCGTCCTTGCCCCTCTGCAGCGCTGCGCTGATCGCGGTGCCGGCGCGTCGATCCATTCCCGAGCGCCCTCCCCCGACGCGCGTCGATTCTACCCGCTCAGTCGCCGAACAGGAGGTAGAGCTGCAAGATCAGGAGGGCGGCGGCGAGCGCGGCGAGCAGCCGGATCGCGCGCGTCCGCTGCTGCTGGTCCCGCAGGATGGCGTCGAGCCGTGCTTCGACGCCCGCCAAACGCTCGGCGGCGAGCGCGCGATGGGCGAGGCGCGGCAGTTGCGGCAGCAGGCTCGTCCAGGTCGGCGCCTCGTGCATCAGGTTGCGCACGAGCCCGCGCCAGCCGACCTGCTCCTGCATCCACCGCTCGAGGTACGGCTTCGCCGTCGTCCACAGGTCGAGGTCGGGGTCGAGCTGGCGGCCGAGGCCCTCGATGTTGAGCAGCGTCTTCTGCAGCATCACGAGCTGCGGCTGCACCTCGAGGTTGAAGCGGCGCGCGGTCTGGAAGAGGCGCAGCAGCACGCGGCCGAACGAGATCTCCTTCAGCGGGCGGTCGAAGATCGGCTCGCACACCGCGCGCACCGCGGCCTCGAACTCGTCGATCCGCGTCTCCGGCGGCACCCATCCGGCCTCGACGTGGGCCTGTGCGACGCGCTTGTAGTCGCGGTTGAAGAACGCGATGAAGTTCTGCGCGAGGTAGCTCTTGTCGCGGTCGGTGAGCGTGCCCATGATGCCGAAGTCGAGCGCGATGTAGCGGCCGTCCGGCGCGACGAGGATGTTCCCCGGGTGCATGTCGGCGTGGAAGAAGCCGTCGCGGAACACCTGGCTGAAGAAGATCTCGACCCCGGCGCGGCCCAGCTTCGGTATATCGATGCCCTGCGCGCGCAGGCTCCCGACCTGGCTGATCGGCGTGCCGTGCATCCGCTCCATCGTCATCACGCTCGTGAGCGTGTAGTCCCAGAACACCTCCGGCACGACGAGCAGCGGGGAGCCGGCGAAGTTGCGGCGGAGCTGGCTCGCGTTGGCGCCCTCGCGAACGAGATCGAGCTCGTCCTCCAGGTGCTTCGCGAACTCCGCGACGACCTCGCGCGGCCGCAGGCGCTTGCCTTGCGACCAGGCCCTCTCGACCAGTCCGGCCGCGGCATCGAGCAGCTCGAGATCGCGATGGATCACGGGCCGCATGTCCGGCCGCAGGACCTTCACCGCCACTTCCTTGCCGTCGGGCAGCGTCGCGAAGTGCACCTGCGCGACCGAAGCGCTCGCGACCGGCGCCGGGTCGAAGGTCGCGAAGATCTCGCTGATCTTCCTCGCGAACGCGCGCTCGACCTCCGCGATCGCGACCGCCGAGGGAAACGGCGGCACGCGATCCTGGAGCTTCGCGAGCTCGTCGGCGATGTCGGCGGGCAGGAGGTCGCGGCGGGTCGACAGGACCTGGCCGAACTTGACGAAGATGGGCCCCAGCGTCTCGAGCGCGCGGCGCAGCCGCTCGGCGCGCGGCGCGGTGTACCGACCGAAGAGATCGAGCCTGCGCGCGCGCCGCAGCCAGCGTCCGGACGGCTCGGCCGCGAGCGGGAGCTCGTCGAGCCCGAAGCGAAAGGCGACCCACAGGATCTTCGCGAGACGGGCGAGGCGGCGCACGCGGCAATTATCGCCCGGGCGCCGCGGGCATCAGACGAGCGAGCTGGCGGTCGTGAATGCGCGAGAGCAGGAGCTGGGAAGCGAGGGCGCCGCAGAGCGCGAGGAACATGTCCCATTGCGTGTCCCACGTATCGCCCTGGGTGCCGAGGAACTCCTGCGCGCCCTGCCCGAGGATGAGAGCTGCCCACCACTCGATGAACTCGTAGCACGCGCTGATTGCGAGGCAGATGCAAGAGACGATGAAAAAAGTCCACTTGCCGGGTCTCAGCGGCGAGCGCCGCAGCAGGATCTCGCGCACGACGATCGCCGGGACGAAGCCCTGCGCGAAATGGCCGATGCGGTCGTAGGGGTTGCGCGCGAGCTCGAAGAGCTCCTGCAGCCAGAACCCGAGCGGCACGTGCGCATAGGTGTAGTGGCCGCCGAGCATGAGGATCAGCGCGTGCACGAAGATCAGCCGATAGGCGAGCGGCGTGAGGCGGAACCGCCGCCAGGTGAGGACGAGGAGCGGCGCGGCGATCAGGACCGGCGCCACCTCGAGGAGCCAGGTGCCGCGGTCGTGCGGGCCGATGCCGGAGACGACGAGCGCGACCGCGGTGAGGGCGAGAAGCGCGACCGCTTCGCGCGTTTCGGCCGCCGTAGGTGGCTGCAGGGGCGTCAACGGGCGCCGGACTTCGCGTCGAGCCGGTCGAGACGCTTCTCGAGCCGCTCGAGCGCGTCGACGAGATCGGCCACCTCGCGCCCGAACTGGGCGAGCGCCGCGGGCGGTGCGACGAGCGCCGCCTCCTCGGTGAGGTATTCGGCGACGTTTTGGCCGAGCCGCAGCCCCGCCTCCTTCTGCCAGGCGACGAAGTCGCGCGCGGTGCTCGCGATGCGATGCGCGGCCACATCGCCCACTACGCGCGAGAGATCCTCCTCGAACTCCCACCGGAGATGCTTGCCGAGGTACTGGAGCGCGGCGGCCAGCTCGGCGTCGCCGGAGAACCCGATCGACCGGAGCACGTTGTCGTCGCCCTGGAGGAGCCGGGGGAGATCGGCGGGCGAGAACGTGACGGTGAGATCGGGTTCGCCTTCCCCGGCCGCCTCGAGCCTTCCCGTCTGCGCTGACCGCGAACGCGAGGTCGGGCAGCGGCGGCGCGGTGACGCGCACGCGCTTGCCGGCGAAGGGGGCGAGTTTTTCGCGCGCCCAGGGCTCGGCGTCGAGCAGGTGGTTCACGAACGCGATGAGCGGGCAGCTCGATCATGGCGCGGCGAGGATAGCACCCGGCTCCGGGGCACTCCGTTGCGCTTTGCCTCGTCCCGGGGGACGGGGAGGCCCGTCGCATTCGACGGGTGCCGCTTCATTCGACGGTGTCCGACAGGCGCTCCCGAGATGGCCTGCGACATGGACTCCGATCACAACATATTGATAAGTAGTGGTTTTACGAGTGCCATGCGACTCTTCTCGGCCGCTGGCACGCGAGATGCGAAAGAAGGGGCGTGGCCGCCGGCACCCGGCAGGCAGCGAACCAAAGGAGAGACACCATGGAAAGCCAAGTTCGAGGTGATGGAGACCACGATTCCGAAGGGCCGCACGCTGCGCATCCAGGACGGCAAGGGCTTCGACCTCAAGGTCGTCGCAGGTTGCCTCTGGGTCACTTACGAGCACGACACCGACGACATGGTGCTCGACCCGAGCGACACGTTCCGCGTGAGCCGCGACGGCGTCACGCTCGTGCACGCGCTGAAGGAAGTGCAGCTCCGGATCGCGTATCCGGCGGAAGCCGGCATGCCGAGCCTCACGCTCGGCGGCGGGTACCGCGAGTTCGGCGCGAGCGTCTGGCGCGGCGTCCTCGCGGAATGGCTGGGCAAGGTCCGTGGCTCGATCGCCGCGGGGCAGGGCGAACAGCGCTGCGGCCGTGATCGGCGCGGGCCCGGCCGTACGCTGACGGCGCGCAGGCCGAAGTCGGACCAGCGATAGGAGCGCGCGATCATGAGAGACGATCGGACCTGTACGGCGTCTGCCCGAGCGTCGGAATCCCACCCCCGAGGAAATCCGGTGGTACATGCAGCAGGGCGCACGCCTGCGGTCGGAAGCGCTGCACGGACTCCTGCACCGTGCCGCGGCCTGGGTCGGGGGCGGTGCGCTGGGTGAACACGAGCCCGCCCGCAGCTCCGGGGTTGGGAGGCACCCACGCGCCGCGTAACCGCCCGCCCCGCCGCGAGGCCGCTGTCGACGGTGCTTGCGCCGGGGCGGTATCCTGACCCGGTCAGGAGGGGCCGCGGTGAATGATCGGATGAAGGCCGCTCGCGGCGCGAGGAGCGCCGCGGCGGTCACGAGACTGCTGAAGTCGGCATGCGACCGGCTGCCGGTCGGTTTCGCGCTGTTCGACGCTGACCTGCTGCTCGTCACCTCGAACGCTCGTTTCGCCGCGCTGCGCGGTTATCCCCGCAAGCTCGTCAAGGCCGGCACGCCGCTCGAGTCCTTCGTCCGCTTCGACGCCGAGCGCGGGGAGTACGGCGCGGGCGCGATCGACGCGCTGACGCGGCGCCAGCTCGCGGCGCTGAAACGCGGCCGCGCGCGCCGACCGCGAGCAGGCGATGTCCGACGGCCGGGCCTCGCGCATCGCGCTGCGAGCGTGTCCCCGAGGGCGGGCTGCTCCTCACTTGCGAAGACGTTACGGACGCGCGCCGCACCGCGCAGCGCCTGCGCGAGAGCGACGAGCGCTACGACTTCGCGATGCACGCGATCAACGAGGGCGTCTACGACTGGGACATCGCCGGCGGCACGATCTACTACTCCGACCGGGTCCGCACCGTCATGGGGTTCTCGCCGAAGGAGTTGAGAACGCCGGCGGCGTTCCTGGACCGCGTTCACCCGGACGACCTGCCGCGACTCCGCGCCGCGTTCGTGGCGCACTTCAAGGGCGAAACGGAGCGCTTCGAGTGCGATTACCGCTACCGCACGCGTGACGGCTCGTGGGGCTGGTGGCGCCAGCACGGCGTCGCGCTGCGCGACGCACGCGGGCGCGCCTACCGCATGATCGGGTCCGCCGGCAACATCACCGAGCTGAAGGAGCGCGAGCGCCAGCTCGCCGAGCAGACCACCGAACAGACGGCGGTGCGCGAGCTGCTCGAGGCGATCAGCCGCTCGGCGTTCGACCTCGACGCGGTGCTGCGCACGCTGGTCGAGAGCGCCACACGCCTTTGCCGGGCCGAGAAGGGGTTCATCTTCCGCCTCGACGGCGACGTGTATCGCCTCGCAGTCGACTACGGCGGCGTGACGCCGGAGTTCCGCGAGTTCGAAGCGCAGCACCCGATGCGGCCCGGCCGCGAGTCGCTGGTCGGCCGCACCGCGCTCGACGAAGCAGGCCGTCCACCTCGAGGACGTTCTCGCCGACCGCGAGTACCGCTTGCCAGAGGCGCAACGGATCGGGGGCTTCCGCACGATGCTCGGCGTGCCGATCATGCGCGACGACGTCGTGATCGGCGTGATCGCGCTGTGGAAGGAGCGCGTCGAGCCGTTCACGTCCGCGCAGATCCAGCTCGTCACCACCTTCTCAAGCCAGGCGTCGATCGCGATCGAGAACGCGCGGCTCTTCAGCCGAGACGAAGGAGGCGCTCGAGCGGCAGACCGCGACGAGCGAGATCCTCGGCGTGATCGCGAGCTCGCCGACGGACCTGCAGCCGGTGCTCGACATCGTCGTCCGGAACGCGGCGCGGCTGTGCGAGGCCGACAACGCGTCGCTCTTCCAGGCCGAAGGCGACCGGATGCGCCGGGTGGCTGGCTTTGGCTCGCTCCCCATCAGCCTGGAGATCGGCGAGACCAGGGCCCTTACCCGCGGGTCGTCGAGCGGCCGGGCCATGATCGACCGGCAGACGCTGCACTTCCACGACTTCTTGGCGCTCGACCTGGCGAGCGAGTATCCGGACGTCAAGGAGGCGGTCGAACGCCAGGGGATCAGGACGTGCCTCGCCACGCCGCTCGTTCGCGACGGGGTGCCGATCGGTGCCTTGACGATCTACCGCACCGAGGTGCGGCCGTTCACCGACAAGCAGATCGAGCTGCGTCAAGACCTTCGCGGACCAGGCGGCGATCGCGATCGAGAACGTGCGGCTCTTCAACGAGACGAAAGGAGGCGCTCGAGCAGCAGACCGCGACCGCCGAGGATCCTGCGGGTCATCAGCAGCTCGCCTGGCGACATCGACGCCGGTGCTCGACAGCGATCCTCGAGCAGCGCGGCGCGGCTCTGCGAGGCGCGCTAGACGTGCTGTTTCGCAGTCGACGGCGAGCGCTATGACGTCGACGCGACCTCGCGGCGGGGTACCGGCGCGATCGCCCGCCGGGGAGGAGTTCTCGTGCGATCAGGTTGCCGGGGCTCGCGCTCGGGTCGCGGTCGGCTCCTGGCGCGAGCGATCGTCCACATCCCCGACATCTGCAGGATCCGCCGAGCCGCGAGGGCGATATCCCGAGACGCGCTGCCAGACCGCAGAATTTCCCAGGCGACCGGACCTGATCCTCGCCGATGCCGCTGCTGCGAAGGGCGATATCGGTCGATCGGCGTCGGCCGTGATCTACCGGCGCGAGGTTCGCCCGTTCACCGACAAGCAGATCGCGCTGCTCGAGACCTTCGCCGACCAGGCGGTGATCGCGATCGAGAACGTGCGGCTGTTCAACGAGCTGCAGGCGCGCAACCGCGAGCTGACCGAAGCGCTCGAGCAGCAGACCGCGACCGCGGAGATCCTGCGCGTCATCAGCAGCTCGCCGACCGACGTCCAGCCGGTGCTCGACGCGATCGCGAGAGCGGCCGTCGCGGCTCTGCGACGCCGCGGCTCGCGCACGATCTGCATCGAGTCAAGGGCGACGCGCTTGCGTCACGGGCCCGGCACGCCGAAGTCGCATCTGATGACCCCGCGAACCGGCGCTGCCGGTCAGAGCGGAGGCTCGAGCCGGGCGCGCGGTAGTCGCGGCGGGACGTGCATGTCCACGACTCCGGACGTCGTCGCGGAGCGAAGCTGGATTGCGCGAAGCGGCCGCGGCACAGCAGCGAGCACGGGCGTCCGGGCGACTGCTCGCCGACGCCGCTGCTGCGCGAGGGGCAGGCGCTCGGCGGCGATCATCGTGATTCGCCGCGCTCGAGGTCCGGCCCGTTCACCGACAAGGCAGATCGCGCTGCTCAGAGACCTTCGCCGACCAGGCGGTGATCGCGATCGAGAACGTGCGGCTCTTCAAGAGCTGAGACGCAACGCGATCGGTCGCTCGAGCAGCAGACCGCGACCGCCGAGATCCTCAAGGTCATCAGCAGCTCGCCGACCGATATCCAGCCGGTGCTCGGACGCGGTCGCCAGCACCGCCGCCAGGTTGTGTGGCGCGCCGGACGCAGCTGATCTGCCGCGTCGACGGTGACCTGCTGCGGCTGGTCGCTGGCTACGGGCCGTTGCCCGACTCATCTGGCAGTCGGCGAGGGACATCCCCGTCGACCGGAGCTCGGATAACTGGCAGGGCGCGTGCTCGACCGCCGAACGATTCACGTTGACGACCTGCTGCCGTCGACGAGAGCGAGTTCCCGGCAGGGCCGTGCGCTGCAACGAGCTCGGGTACCGCACCGTGCTGGCGACGCCGCTCCTGCGCGAGGGCCAAGCCGATCGGCGACGATCGCGCATCCGCCGGCATGGAGGTTCGCCCTTCTCCGACAAGCAGATCAAGCTGCTCGAGACCTTCGCCGGCGCAGGCGGCGATCGCGATCGAGAACGTGCGCCTCTTCAACGAGACCAAAGAGGCGCTCGACCAGCAGAAGGCCTCGGCCGAGGTGCTGCAGGTGATCAGCAGCTCGGTGGCGGACACGAAACCGGTGTTCGAGAAGATCCTGGAGAGCTCGGAGCGGCTCTTCGCGGGCACGGAACGTGGGGATCAGCCAGGTCGGCGAGGACGGCGCGGTGCACCTCAGCCGCCTACCACGGTCCGAGCCGGGACGTGCTGAGCGGCACTTTCCGATTCCGCTCACGCGAGGAATCGGGCACCGGGACGGCGATCCTGCAGCGGCGCGTCGTGCATTACCCCGACGTCGAAGGCGGGGTGGCGTGCCCGAGTACGCGCGACGCGGATCCAGGATCACGGGCAACAAGTCTCTGATCATGGCGCCGATGCTGTGGGAGGGACGCGGCATCGGATCGCATCTTCGTCGGCCGCGCGACCGTCGGCGAGTTCTCCGAGAAGGAGATCGCGCTGCTTAAGACCTTCGCCGACCAGGCGGTGATCGCGATCCAGAACGCGCGGCTCTTCAAGGAGCTTGAGGCGAGAAACCGCGAGCTGCGACAGCGACCGCGGCGCTCGAGCAGCAGACCGCGACCGCGGAGATCCTGAAGGTCATCAGCAGCTCGCCGACCGATATCCAGCCGGTGTTCGACGCGGTCGCGAGCACCGCGGCCCGATCTGTGCGAGGCGTCGATGCGACGATCTCCGCCTCGATGACGGAGACCGCTCGAGCGGGCGGCACGCGACGGGTCGATCCCGGCTGCGAAGCCGGTGATGACCTCACGATACCCGTTGCGCTCGACGACCGGAGATTACCGGGCAGAGCCGTGGTGCGGCGGCAAACGTCACGTTCATGATCGGTCGCTTCCGCCGACGAATGGAATTTCGCGAATCGGCCGCGCGTAACGCATTGCACGGCTCGGGCTTCCGAAGCGGCGCTCTCCACGCCGCTGCTGCGCGAGGGCAAGGCCGCTCGGCGACGATCCTCATGATGCGCCGCCCCGACGTCGGCGCCCGTTCTCGCGACAGGCAGATCAAGCTGCTCGAGACCTTCGCCGACCAGGCGGTGATCGCGATCGAGAACGTGCGGCTCTTCAACGAGCTGCAGGCGCGCAACCGCGAGCTGACCGAAGCGCTTGAGCAGCAGACCGCGACCGGGGAAATCCTGCGCGTGATCTCGAGCTCCCCGACCGACCTCGCGCCGGTGTTCGACGCGGTGGCAAAGAGCGTCTCCCGGCTTTGCGACGCGCCCGACGTGGTCATCGTCCGGGCCGAGGCCGGCGTCATGCGCTTCGCCGCGAGCGTAGGGCCGTTCGGCCAAGCCTTCGGAGCGGACTTCGCCGTTCCGATCGCTCGTGGTTCGGTGGCGGGTCGTGCTGTACTGGAGCGGAGAACGATCCAGGTCGACGACCTCGCAGCGGAGCCGGAGGACGAGTACCCGGAGGGCAAAGCTCTGCAGCGGCGCTACGGCCATCGGACCATCGTGGCGGCGCCGCTCCTTCTCGGGGATACGGCGCTCGGAGCCATTGGGATGCTCCGGAAGGAGGTCAGGCCGTTCAGCGACAAGCAGATCACCCTGCTCGAGACCTTCGCCGACCAGGCGGTGATCGCGATCGAGAACGTCCGGCTCTTCAACGAGACGAAGGAGGCGCTCGACCAGCAGAAGGCCTCGGCAGAGGTGCTGCAGGTGATCTCGAGCTCGGTGGCGGACACGAAGCCGGTGTTCGACAAGATCCTGGAGAGCTGCGAACGTCTGTTCGAAGGGCGCAATGTCGGGATCAGCCTCGTCGGCGAGGATGGTGCAGTCCACCTCGCCGCCTATCACGGTCCGAACCGGGACGAGCTGGAGCGGCATTTCCCTGTCCCGCTGAGCGAGGAATCCGGCTCCGGGACGGCGATCCTGCAGCGGCGCGTCCTGCACTACCCCGATGTCCTGGGGGCGACGAGCGTGCCCGCGTACATGCGGCGCGGCGCCCGGATCTCGGGCTACAAGTCCATCATCCAGGCGCCGATGCTGTGGGAGGGGCGGGGGATCGGTTCAATCTGGGTCGGTCGCGACACGGTCGGCGAGTTCTCCGAGAAGGAGATCGCGCTGCTCAAGACCTTCGCGGACCAGGCGGTGATCGCGATCCAGAATTCGCGCCTCTTCAACGAAACCAAGGAGGCGCTCGAACGGCAGACGGCGACGGCCGAGATCCTGAAAGTGATCGCGAGCTCGCCCGCCGACGAACAGCCGGTGTTCGACGCGATCATCGCGCATGCGGGCAGGATTGCGGGCGGATGCTCGGTGAACGTTTCCCGGCTGGCCGGCGACAAGGTCCATCTCGCCGCTTACAGCAGGATCAGCCCGCAAGCCGACGATGCCCTCAAGCAGCTCTTATCCAATCTCGGCGACGGACGTCCCGCCGCTCGCCGAAGCGATACGCCGGAAGGCGCCGTGCTTCGTCAGCGATTGGGAGACCGATCCCGACGTCAGCCCGAAGTCGCGCGAAGTCATGCGAGGCGCGGGGGTTTCGCAGCACGGTGTACGTGCCGATCGTCCGCGGGGACGTCGTGTACGGCGTGATGCACGTCAGCAAGGTGGAGCCGGGTCCGTTTCCCGATCACTGGGTGAACATGCTCAGGACCTTCGCCGACCAGGCGGTGATCGCGATCGAGAACGTGCGGCTCTTCAACGAAACGAAGGAGGCGCTCGATCACCAGCGAGCCTCCGCCGAGGTGCTGCAGGTGATCTCGAGCTCGGTGGCGGACACGACAGCCGGTGTTCGAGAAGATCCTGGAAAGCTCGGAACGGCTCTTCGCGGGCCTGAACGTGGGAGTCTGCCTGGTCGGCGACGATGGAGCGGTACACCTGAGCGCCTACCACGGTCCAAACCGGGACGCGCTGATGCGGCATCACCCGGTTCCGTTGAGCGAGGCGTCCGGGAACGGCACCGCCATCCTGCGACGCCGAGTCGTCCACTACCCCGACTGCGACGCTGAGGGTGTGCCCGACTACGCCCGGCGTGGCGCCAGGATCTCCGGCAACCGATCGTTGCTCATCGCGCCGATGCTTTGGGAGGGACGCGGCATCGGATCGATTTTCGTCGGTCGCGCGGTCACGGGCGAGTTCTCCGAGAAGGAGATCGCGCTGCTTAGGACCTTCGCCGACCAGGCGGTAATCGCGATCCAGAACGCGCGGCTCTTCAACGAGACGAAGGAGGCGCTCGAGCAGCAGACCGCGACGGCCGACATCCTGAAAGTGATGAGCGCCTCGCCGACCGACGTGCAGCCGGTGTTCGACGCGATCGCGAACAGCGGAGTCCGGCTCTTTCAGGGCGTCGCCGTGTCACTCCGAGTGGTGAGAGGAGATCGGATCGAGCGGGTCGCGTTCTCGGCGGCGCCCGGCTGCGAGGTCACCGTGGACGCGACGAACGCCGCGTTGCCGCTCGACGATCGGAGCTTCGCCGGGCGGGCGGTATTGCGTCGGGAACTGATTCACGTCCCGGACATTCCGGCGGCGGACTGGGTCGGCGAAACGTCCCGGACGGCCAACGAGCGCATGGGCGCGCGGGCGATCGCCGCGGCGCCGATGTTGCGTGAAAACAAGGTGCTCGGCGCGATCGCCGTGACCCGTGCCAGACCAGGCCCGTTCAGCGATCGGGAGCTCGCGCTGCTCACGACGTTTGCCGACCAGGCGGTGATCGCGATCGAGAACGTGCGCCTCTTCAACGAGACGAAGGAGGCTCTCGATCAGCTCAGGGCTTCGGCCGAGGTCCTGCAGGTGATCTCGAGCTCCGTGGCGGACACCGGGCCGGTGTTCGACAAGATCCTGGAGAGCTGCGAGCGGCTGTTCGTCGGTCAGCACGTGGGGATCAACCTGGTCGGCGAGGATGGCAGGGTGCACCTCGGCCCATACCGCGGTGTCCGTCGGCCGGAGCTGGAGCGGGTATTCCCGCTGCCTCTCACGTCGCGAATCGGCCACGGGGTCGGCGATCCTGGAGCGCCGCGTGATGCACTATCCGGACATGCGAAGGCGGTGCGGACGTGCCGGAGCCCGTTCGGCGCGCTGCCAGGATGCTGGGTTTCAAGTCCGCCATTTTTGCGCCGATGCTGTGGGAGGGGCAGGCCATCGGCACGATCTGGGTCAACCGCGAATTCGCCGGTCCCTTCTCCGACAAGGAGATCGGCCTGCTCAAGACCTTCGCCGACCAGGCGGTCATCGCGATCCAGAACGCGAAGCTGTTCAACGAGATCCAGGAGAAGAGCCACCAGCTCGAAATCGCCAACCAGCACAAATCCGCGTTCCTCGCCAACATGTCGCACGAGCTGCGCACGCCGCTCAACGCGGTGATCGGCTTCTCCGAGATGCTCGCTGCGCGCTACTTCGGCCCGCTGACCGAGAAGCAGGCCGAGTACGTGAACGACATCCACGCTTCGGGCAAGCACCTGCTCTCGCTGATCAACGACATCCTGGACCTCTCGAAGATCGAGGCCGGCCGTATGGAGCTCGAACTCGGCGAGTTCGACCTGCGCGCCGCGCTCGACAACGCGCTCACGCTGGTGCGCGAGCGCGCGCAGCGCAGCGGGATCGCGTTGCGGTTCGAAGCCGATCCGGGGCTCGGCACGTTCCGCGGCGACGAGCGCAAGGTCAAGCAGGTCGTCCTGAACCTGCTCTCGAACGCGGTGAAGTTCACCCCGCGCGGTGGCGCAGTGGGCGTCGTTGCGAGGGAAGTGAACGGCAGCGCGGAGATCGCCGTCAGCGACACCGGCGTCGGTATCGCGCCCGCGGACCAGGAAGCGATCTTCGAGGCGTTCCGGCAGGTCGGCACCGACGCGACGCGCAAGCGCGAGGGCACCGGCCTCGGCCTCGCCCTCGCGCGCCGCTTCGTCGAGCTGCACGGCGGCACGATCCGCGTCGCGAGCGCGCCGGGAAAGGGCTCAACCTTCACGGTCGCGCTCCCCATCCGCCATGGCGAATGAGCTGATCCTGATCGTCGAGGACAACGAGCAGAACCGCAAGCTCGCACGCGACCTGCTCCGCGTCCACGGCTACCGCACGATCGAGGCCGAGACCGGCGAGGACGGCGTGGCGCTCGCGGCCGAGCGGGCGCCGGATCTCGTCGTGATGGACATCCATCTGCCGGGGATGAGCGGCATCGAGGCCATCGCCAAGCTCCGCGCGGCGCCGACGACGCGCGCGGTTCCGGTCATCGCGTTCACCGCGTCGGTGATGGCGCAGGATCGGAGCCAGATCATCGCCGCGGGTTTCGATGCCTTCGTGAGCAAGCCGATCAACCTCGAGGCGTTCCTGGGCGCGGTCGCGGCGGCGCTCGCGAAGAAGGGGGCCGCGTGACCCCGGCGCGGATCCTCGTGGTCGACGACACGCCGGCGAATGTCAAGCTGCTCGTCGATCTTCTGTCGGTCAATGGCTTCGACGTCGTCGCGGCGGGCTCGGGGACCGAAGGGCTCGAGCGCGCCGCGGCCGAGGCTCCGGATCTCGTGCTCCTCGACGTCATGATGCCGGACCTCGACGGCTTCGCTGTCTGCGAACGGCTGAAGGGGAACCCCGCGACCCGCGACGTGCCGGTGATCTTCCTCACCGCGCTCCACGAGACGCTCGACAAGGTGCGCGCGTTCTCGTCCGGCGGCGTCGACTACCTCACCAAGCCGTTCGAGCCGCGCGAGCTGCTTGCGCGCGTGGGGACGCATCTCGCGCTGCGCCGGGCGCACCGCGAGCTCGAGGCACAGAACGCACGGCTGCGCGAGGAGATCGAGGCGCACCAGCGCTCGCGCGCGGTCATCCACTGCCTCGAGGACGAGATCCGGACCGGGCACGACTTCCGCGAGATCGTCGGCCGGTCGCCGAGCCTCGCGAAGCTGCTCGACCAGCTTGCCATGGTCGCGTCGACCGACAGCACCGTGCTCATTCTCGGCGAGACCGGCACAGGCAAGGAGCTCGTCGCGCGCGCGATCCACGACCGCAGCGCGCGGCGCGAGCGGCCGCTCGTGAAGGTGAACTGCGCGGCGCTGCCGCGCGAACTGGTCGAAAGCGAGCTCTTCGGCCACGAGAAAGGCGCGTTCACCGGCGCGACCCAGCAGCGTCGCGGGCGCTTCGAGCTCGCCGACGGCGGCACGCTCTTCCTCGACGAGGTCGGCGAGCTGCCGCTCGAGGCGCAGGCGAAGCTCCTGCGCGTGCTCCAGGAGCAGGAATTCGAGCGGGTAGGGGGCACGCGCACGCTGCATGCGGACGTTCGCCTGATCGCCGCGACGAACCGGGACCTCGGTCGTCGCGCCGAGGCCGGCGAGTTCCGGCCGGACCTTTTTTACCGGCTCAACGTCTTCCCGGTGACGGTGCCGCCGTTGCGTGAGCGACGCGAGGATATCCCGGTGCTCGTCGGCCACTTCCTGGGCAAGGCCGCGCGCAAACTCGGCAAGTCGTTCGAGGGGGTTGCCCCGGCGTTCGTCGAGCGCGCGATGAGCTACGGGTGGCCGGGCAACGTCCGCGAGCTGGAGAACGTCGTCGAGCGGGCGGCGATCCTCGCGCGCGGGCCGGTGCTCGACAGCCTGGAGCCGTTCGGGGCGCAGGCCCCGTCGGCGCAGTCCGGGGCGCGGGCGACTGCGCCCGCGACATCGGCCACGCTCGAGGACGTCGAGCGTGCCCACATCGAGCGCGTGCTCGGCACAACGCGCTGGGTAATCGAAGGCGAGCGCGGTGCGGCGCACGTCCTCGGGCTCAACGCGAGCACGCTGCGCGGCCGGATGCGCAAGCTGGGAATCCGAAAACCGCACTGAGCTTCCCCGTCGAATCCCGCGGCTCCGTGCCGTGGAATGCGACGGTCCCATTCAATCCGACGGCCCATTCCCGGCCGTTCGCCCCTTCCCGTCCACCTCGGTAACGCCGTAACCGATTGAGTTCACACCTATTTTTCCCCCGGCGCCAGGGCGGCGCGGATCCTGGCACGCCCGATGCGAAAGAGCGGGCAAGGGCGCAAGCCCGAAAACCCAAGCACCACCGGGATCGAGACGCGACGAAAGCACAAGGAGGCCAAAGTGGACGCATATCGGATCAATGACTGCATCGAGCAGGCCACCATCACGCTCGTTCGCGGCGACCTTGCACGGATCGAGGACGGCCGGGACGCGACGGTGTCCGTCGCCTACGGTTCGGTGTGGCTCACGCAGGTGAACGACACCGACGACGTCTGCCTCCAGGCGGGCGAGACCTTCCGCATCGGCCGCGACGGCGCGACGGTCGTGTCCGCGTTCAAGCCGAGCATGCTGATCGTGTCGCCGTTCGAGCCCGAGAGCCGCGCGATACGCGTCGCGATCGCGCCCCGCGGAGCAACCGAGCGGGTCGAGCTCTTCGCGACCGGCCGCAAGCCGGCCGACTCCTGGCTCGATCGCTTCTGGGTGCGCCTCTTCGTGCCGTCGTCGTGCCCGACAACCGCTGCGCTTTAGCGCCGCAACCTCAAGCGCCCGAAATCAGGAGACGAACATGAACAAGCCAAGCATCTCGCTTACCACGCTGCTCGAACGGCTGGAGTCCGAAATCGAAACTGCGAACGGGCGGACGGTGCGGCTGTGCCGCGACCCGCATGGCAACTACTGGGTCATCGACGGCGCCGAACGCGTCGTGTCGCTGAGCGAATTCGCCGCGGAGTGCCCCAGCGCGGCGCGAGAGTTCTACGCCGTTAAGCGCGCGGAGGCGCTGCGCCGGATCGCGGTCGCGACCAAGGAAGCATTCGCGCGCGTCGCGAAGGGCCTGCAGTGGATGGGTGCAAAGACCGCGCGTGCGTGAGACGAGCGCCGCAGCCACGCCCCAGCGCTCCGCGCCCCCCTCTGACCAAGCCGGGGAGAAAGAAAAAGGCCGCTGTAAGGCGGCCTTTTCTTGACGCATGAGACGCTCAGCTGACCTGCTGGATCCCCGCCAGCATCCAGCCGGCATCGCCGCTCTCGGGCTTCTGCAGGTTCCAGATCTCCTCGAACTGCTGCGGCGCCTGGCCTTCCGCCTCGCGGATGAGGCCCGAGAACCGGATGCTCGCCCAGTGCATGCCGCTCTCGGTGACGAGCTCGAGCAGGGCCGCATCCAGATTCATGACGTCGGTGCGCTGCCGCGCGCCGCGCCGCTCGTCGACGTCGCGCTTCAGGTGCTCGTACATCTCGTCGGTCACCAGATCGCGGATATTGCTGACGTCGCCGCGATCGTTAGCGACCTGCAGGGCGAGGAAGCTCTTCTTCGCCTCGCGCAGGAACCCATCGGCGTTGAAGTTGGCCGGCACCTTCGGCGTGAACTGGCTCTGGAAGCTCGGCACGGCGACGCCGCTCCCCGCCTGCGAGGGCGGCGGCGCAGCCACCGTCTCGTTGCCGAGGCCGGCGTACTGCAGCCCGCCGGGCGCGGCCTGGGCGCGCGGCTTCATGAACGCACGCGCGATGAGCGACACGACGACGACCGCCGCGAGCCCGAGCAGGATGGCCATCATGACCGACCCCAGTTGGTCGCCGAGCAGCCAGGCAAGTCCGAGACCCGCGGCAAGGCCGGCGAGCGCGCCCATCCAGGGGCTCATCGGCTTCTTCGCGGCCGCGGCGGCGGCCGGTGCGGCGGGTGCGGCTTGCTGCGCTGCGGGAGGCGTCGCCGGCTTGTCCGGCAGGGCTTGGCGCTGAGCACCTGCGGCCCGACCGCCACCCAGGCGGCGGGCTTCGGCGTCGTCGATTACGAGGACGCCCGTAAAGAGCAGCGCGGATAGGGCGATCAATAAGCGTCTCATTGCTTGCTTCCTCCAGAGGCCAATTTTCAGTATCTCACACCGCGATGCAGTGCCACGGCACCCGCGGCGAGGTTGAAGTATTCGACGTCCTCCAGCCCGGCTTGTTCCATCATCGCCCGCAGTGCGTCCTGGTCTGGGTGCATGCGGATCGACTCGGCCAGATAGCGGTAGCTCGCTTCGTCTTTCGCCACCTGCCGCCCGAGCCATGGTAGGACGCTGAACGAATACCAATCGTACGCCTTTTCGAGCGGTTTCCACACCTTCGAGAACTCGAGGACCAGCAACCGCCCGCCCGGCTTGAGGACCCGGCGCATCTCGGCCAGGGCGGATTCCTTCCGCGTCATGTTGCGCAGCCCGAACGCCACGCTGACGCAATCGAAGCTTCCGGCGCGCAGCGGCAACCGCTCCGCATCGCACTGTAAGATGGGGGCGGAGACGCCGGCGTCAAGCAGGCGATCCCGGCCCACGCCGAGCATGGCGCCGTTGATGTCGGTGAGCCATACCTCGCCGGTCGCTCCGACGCGGCGCGCGAACGCCCGTGCGAGATCGCCCGACCCGCCCGCGACGTCGAGCACCCGGTCGCCAGCCCGCACACCGCTCACCGCCACTGCGAACGCCTTCCACGCACGGTGAAGACCGAGCGACATCAGGTCGTTCATGAGGTCGTATTTCGGGGCGACCGACTCGAAGACCCCCGCGACCTTGCGGGCCTTCTCGTCCGCGGGAACCTGGCTGTAGCCGAAATGGGTGCGCTCGGACATCCGAGCCCGCTCAGTCGCGACTCGCGCCGGCCGCCTCGAGCCGCGCCAGGTACTCCTGCAGCTTCCGGTCGCGGTTCACGCCGAGCTCGTAGAGGTACTCCCACGAGTAGATCCCGGTGTCGTGGCCGTCCGAGAATCGGGGCTGGATCGCATAGCTCCCGACCGGCTCGACACCCAGGATCTCGATGTTGCGCTTGCCGACCTGCAGCACTTCCTGACCGGGACCGTGACCCCGCACTTCCGCCGACGGGCTGTAGACGCGCAGCAGCTCGTACGGCAGCTCGAACCGCCTGCCGTCGGCGAAGGTGAGCTCCATCATCCGCGATTTCTGGTGCAGCTTGATCTCGGTGGGGATGGGGGTGTTGCGATCGGCCATGGACCTGGAAAAGCTACCACAGCCGACCACCTTGCGCCGGCCGGTAACAAAACTGTCATGCTCACGCCATAAACTCCGCCGAGTCCGCGTTTCAGCAGGGATCCTCATGCCCGCCAACATCCTGGTGATCGAAGACGAGCCGGCCATCCAGGAGCTGCTCGCCCTCAACCTCGAGCACGCCGGCCATCACGTTCTCCGCGCCCGCGACGCCGAGCAGGCGAGCGAGCTCGTCCGTCACGCGCTCCCCGACCTCATCCTGCTCGACTGGATGCTTCCCGGCCAATCCGGCGCGAGCTTCGCGCGGACGCTGCGCCAGGATGAGCGGACGAAGCAGGTGCCGATCATCATGTTGACCGCGCGCGGCCAGGAGCAGGACAAGGTCACCGGGCTCGACGCCGGGGCGGACGACTACGTCACCAAGCCCTTCAGCCCGCGGGAGCTGCTCGCGAGGATCAATGCGGTGCTGCGCCGGCGCGCGCCCGAGCTCACCGACGAGCCGATCGAGATCTCCGGGCTGCGGCTCGACCCGGCGACCCACCGCGTGAGCGCGCGCGGCACCCAGCTCGTCCTCGGCCCGACCGAGTTTCGCCTTTTCCACTTCCTGATGGCGCACCCCGAGCGCGTGCACAGCCGCGCGCACCTGCTCGACCAGGTGTGGGGCGACCACGTGTTCGTCGAGGAGCGGACGGTCGACGTTCACATCCGGCGCCTGCGCAAGGCGCTCGAGCCTACCGGGCACGACCGGCTGATCGAGACCGTGCGTGGCTCCGGCTACCGGCTGGCGGCGAACTGACCGGACGTCGAGTCCGGTCATCCCGGCGAACGCCGGGATCCAGCAGACGCGGCAGGCTTCTGCCGGAATGACAGTGTGATTTCTGCTAACGTGCGTGCGGCCGTCACGCTCCGCCCCGCCCGCGCCGTGAACCCGATCTGGATGCGAACCGCGCTCACCCTGGGCGCGTTTGCCATCGCCGCGCTGATCGCGTGGCCGCTCAAGGGGCCGACGCTCGCGCTCGGCATACTCGGCATCGGCCTCGCGCTGGTGCTTCTGCGGCATCTCGCGAATCTGCGCGCGCTCGTCGCCTGGCTGCGCGACCCGCTCGGCGTGCCGGTGCCCATGGGATCGGGCGTTTGGGAGCACGTGTTCTCGCAGCTCTACCGTCTTATCCGCTCCACGACCCAGCACCAGCATCGCCTCACCGCGCAGCTCGCGCGTTTCCGCAGCGCCGCCCAGGCGATGCCTGACGGCGTGATCGTCCTCGACGCCGACGACCACATCGTCTGGGCGAACGCCACTGCCGAGCGCTATTTCGGCATCGACGCGCGGCACGACGCCGGCCAGCCGATCCTGAACCTCGTCCGCAACCCGGACTTCGTCGCGTACCTGAAGCGCGGCGCCTACGACCAGCCGTTCACGCTGCGGATCGCGCGCGTCGACGAGCTGGTGCTCTCGCTCCGGATCGTGCCTTACGGCCAGGATGAGAAGCTGCTGCTCTCGCGCGACATCACGCAGTGGGAGCGGCTCGAGATCATGCGCCGCGACTTCGTGGCGAACGTGTCGCACGAGCTGAAGACGCCGCTCACCGTGGTGAGCGGCTTTCTCGAGACCATCGCCGACGGCAACGTGCGGATCGAGGAGGCCCGCGGCCGCCAGGTTCTCGGCCTCATGCGCACCCAGACCGACCGGATGCTGCGCCTGATCGACGACCTGCTCACCCTATCGGCGCTCGAATCGAGCGCGCAGCCGGCGCGCGAGGCGGCGATCGACGTGCACCGCTTCCTCGGCGCGGTCGCCGAAGAGGCACGCGCGCTGTCCGACGGCCGCCACGCGGTGCAGCTCGAGCTCGGCTCCCCCGCGACGATCTGGGGCGACGAGCACGAGATGCGGAGCGCGATCACCAACCTCGTCTCGAACGCGATCCGCTACACGCCGCGCGACGGCCGCATCACGATCGAGTGGGCCGAGCACGACGGAGAGGGCTGGATCGCGGTCGAGGATACCGGCATCGGCATCGAGCCGCGCCACATCCCGCGGCTCACCGAGCGTTTCTACCGCGTCGACACCAGCCGCTCGCGCGACACCGGCGGCACCGGGCTCGGGCTCGCGATCGTCAAGCACGTGCTCACGCGCCACCAGGCGCGGCTGGAGGTGACGAGCGAGATCGGGAAGGGGAGTCGGTTCGCCGCCGTGTTCCCTCCGCGGCGGGTGAAGTGGCTCGTCCCTCAGCCGGTGGGCGTCGGCGACACCACCGAGAAGTTGGCGCGGTCGAAGTCGTAGCCGCGCTGCGCGAGGCCAGCGAGCTTGACGCGCATCAGCTCGTCCTCGTCGCGCACCTCGAGCTCGCGCGCCGACTGGTACCAGCCCGACGGCATGACGAGCGAGCTCGGTTGGGCGGCGGCGTTCGGCAGCAGGAAGGCCTGGACGTACGGCTCAGGCGCGTTGTTCGGCGTGCTCGCGGGCCGCACGGCGACCGCCTTGGCGAGGCCCGGGAGCGCGGAGGCGCCGATCGTGAGCGACCCGTCGATGCCCGCCATCAGCCAACGCACCTCCGACAGGATGAACCCGCGCGCCCCGGCGGGCCGCAGGCCCACGAGCTGCGCGAGCGAAAGGCGCTCGCCCGGCCCTTTGCGACGGATGCGGAAGCCGTTCGCGCTCTCGTCGAGCGTCTCCCATCGCTCGGCGCTGAACGCGGTGGGGACGTCCTCGGCCCCCGCGGATCGCGTCCCCTGGTAGATGGCGATCTGCTCGGCATCGCGGCGCGAGTAGTCCCAATGCCGTCCCGCGCCAGCGCTCTTGAACGACTTGCCGCTGATCGCGAGGTGGATCGACTCGAGCCCGCTCACCAGCTCGGCGCGCGCGGTGACCAGCCGGCGCGTGAACTGGCGCGGCGCCGGCGTCTCCACCCACGCGCGCGCGAGCTGTGCGAGCAGGCGCCCGACATCGGGCTGCACGCAATCCTTGCCGAGACCGAGCGTCTGCGGGTCGACCCCGGTTTCGAGCTTCTTGACCCGGTTGCGGACGCTGCGGCGGAGGTTCGTTGCCTCGAGAAACCGGGTCGTGGGCGGGGCCGCGTCGGCCCTGATCCAGGCGGGCGACTGGTTGCCCGCGAGGTCGATGGCGACGCCCTGCGCATCGGCGGCCGCCGCGACCAGGTCGACCTTGTAGGCCCACATCGTCGCCCAGCGGCGCGTCCACTGGAGCTCTCGCGTCGCGAGCCCGTGCGGGTTGGCGAGGGCGAGGAGCAGCGCACGCACGTACACCTCGCCGCAGGTCGACACCGACTTCGAGCGGTGGCCGGCCGAGACGGTGGCCATCGTCACGCCCTGCTGCTCGGCCGTCTGGTAGAGCTGGTGCAGGTCCTGCCACAGCTCGTTGTCCAGCTCGCGGCGCGCGCGGTAGTGAACCATCATCAGCTCGGCGACGCAGTCGAGCGCGCGGTGCGCGAGGAGCGCCTCCTTGCCGGCGAGATGGGGGCTCCGCTCTTCGATCGCGCTGCGCAGCAACCGCTTGTAGGCGCGCCCGAGCGTCGTCCACAGGTCGTACACCTGCTCGAACGCGCCGACCTCGTAGTCCTTGAGCGGGAGCGGACGTCCTGCGAACTTCTTCGAGTGCTCGGCTTGCGCGACGACGATCGGCTCGCGGAGCCGTTCGAGCACCTCGACGAATGCGCCGTCCGGCGGCGAGATGTCCTCCAGCGATTCGAGCAGCCCGGTCAGCTCGCGGCAGGCCTGGCGCGCGTCGGCGAGCGCGGCGCGCGCAAGCCAGGCTTCGCAGCTCTTGAGGTCGGCGACAACGGGCTGCTGCGTGGGCAGGAAGCTCGGCATGTCTGTTTCCTGGCGCCCCGCGGGCGGCGCGCAAGCGTGGGGTCCCGGAACCCTCTTATGCAAACGGCATGCAGTATATCGCCCATTCCGTTGATTTGGTTGAGGCTTCGTTGGCGGCTGCGGAGCCGGACGCAGCCGAACGACGGTATTACGTCACACGCGGCGCGAGGCGGGTGCGCGGGCGCCCGACATCGAGCGCGCAGGGGCGTGCAGCGGCGCTCGCGCAGCGGGCAACGGCGGCGATTTTCGCCGCCACGCGGCGGTCACATCTTCGCAATCCGGTAGATCTTCCCGCTCGCGGTGATCGCGTAGAGCTCCCGGGCTCCGTCCTCGCCGAATGACAGCACCCGGCCGACGCTCGGTACGTTCCAGTCGACCTTCTCGACCGCCTGGTTGCCGACGTAGCGGAAGCTGCGTATGAAGCCGGCGCAGTAGTCGGAATAGAAATAGCGCCCTGCCAGTTCGGGCACCGCGGCGCCGCGATAGACGTAGCCGCCCGTGACCGCGCACGCCCCGCTGAGGTGATCGAACTCGAGGGCAGGCAATGTCAGCCCCGATTTGCTGCACGGGTCGTTCGGGTAGCAGGCCGAGCCCTCGGTGATCGGCCAGCCGTAGTTGAGGTTCGGCGCATCGCTTGCCACGACGTCGACTTCCTCGAGCCGGCCCTGCCCGACGTCCGCCATGTAGATGCGGTTCGTCGTCCGGTCGAACGACCAGCGCCACGGGTTGCGGAGTCCCCGCGCCCAGATCTCTTCGCCGAGCCCCAGGCCGGCGAACGGGTTCGACGGCGGGATGCGATAGGGCAGCACGCTCACGTCGAGCCTCAGCATCTTGCCGAGGAGCCGCCGCGTGTCCTGCGCGTTCCGCTGCGGATCGCCGCTGCCGCCCCCGTCGCCGGTCGAGATGAACAGCATGCCATCGGGCCCGAACGCCGCCACGCCGCCATTGTGATTGTCGAACGTCGGATGCGGGATCCTGATGACCTCTGTCCCGCTTTGCGCGTTGGCGACGTTCGCGTTGCCCGCCGACACCGTGAAACGTTCGACCGCGATGTCGCCAGCAAGATTGTTGAAATGCACGAACACCGCCCCGTTCTGGGCGTACTGCGGATGGAACGCGAACGAGAGCATCCCGCGCTCGCCCTGCGTCGACACGCGCGCCGAGATGTCGAGGAACGGCGTCGGGAGCACCGCGCCGTTCTGGACGACGCGTATGCGCCCGGTGCGCTCGAGCACGAGGATCCGCGTCGCGTCGCCGGGCGGGGAGGCAAGGAAGATCGGCTGATTCAGGCCCGCCCACGGGAGTTCCTCGAGCCGGATTGCGAAGGCGGTCTGCGCCACGTAGCTCACCGTCGCCGCGGCGGTCTGGCCGGAGGCCACCTGGATCGTCTGCGTCGCGGCAGTCGGCGCCATCACCGCCTGGCCGGTGAGGACCGGCTCGGCGCTGATCGTGTACGCGCCCGGCGCAAGATTGGGAACCATCCGGCTTGCGGTGACGAGCTGCGTCATTCCGCCGCCCGCGACCGTGACGACGGCCTCCATGCTCGCGGCCAGCCCGGCGATCTGGAGGTTCATCGCGCCAGGCGCCGGCGTGGGAGTCGGGGTGGGTGCCGGTGTTGGCACGGGCGCCGCGGCCGGCGGCGGGGCCGGCGCCGGGGCGGCAGGGGACGCGGCGGCGGAAGATTGGCTGGCGCCTGAGTTGCCGCCGCTGCCGCGGAGGCACCCGGCAAGCGCGAGGACGCAGCACGCCAGCGCAGTCGAACGGATGAGGCTCATGGTGCTCCCTCCGGTAGGAGCCCGTACCGCCGCCGGACTCTCGATGGCAAGAACTTTTTATGACAATAGCATAGAAGCCGCGCACGGTGGAAGTGCGCACGGGAAATGTGTCGGCCCGCCGACAGGTCTACAGGAGGACCCTCTCTATACCGCCGCGATTGGCACGCGCCACGAAGTCGGGCAACCAGTTCGGCCCGAGGAGATGCTTGGCCATCTCCACGACGATGTAGTCGGCGTCGACCCCGGCGTCGTGGCGATAGCGCGCGAGCCCTTGCAGGCAGGATGGGCACGAGGTGAGGACCTTCAGGTTGCCGTCGAAACCGTCCGCGCGCAGCGCCGCCGCGCCCTTGCGCATCTCCTCCTCCTTGCGGAAACGCACCTGCGTCGACACATCGGGCCTGGTCACCGCCAGCGTGCCGGACTCGCCGCAGCAGCGGTCATTGAGCCTGACCGCGGTTCCCATGAGCTGATTGACGACCTCGAGCGGCGGCTGCGTCTTGATCGGCGTATGACAGGGGTCGTGGTACATGTAGCGCACGCCGGTCACGCCGTCGAGCTTCACGCCCTTCTCGAGCAGATACTCGTGGATGTCGAGCAGGCGCGAGCCCGGGAAGATCCTGCCGAACTCGTACTTCTCGAGCTGGTCGAGACAGGTGCCGCAGGAGACGATCACCGTCTTGATGTCGAGATAGTTGAGCGTGTTGGCGACGCGGTGGAAGAGCACCCTGTTGTCGGTGCTGATCTTATGCCCCTTGTCTTCCTCGCCCGCGGCGGTCTGCGGGTAGCCGCAGCACAGATATCCCGGCGGCAGCACGCACTGCGCGCCCAGGTGGTACAGCATCGCCTGCGTCGCGAGCCCGACCTGGCTGAAGAGCCGCTCCGAGCCGCAGCCCGGGAAGTAGAAGACCGCGTCCGAGTCTTCCTGAGCCTTCGCCGGGTTGCGGATGATCGGGATGATCTTCGGGTCTTCCACGTCGAGCAATGCGCGCGCGGTCCGCTTGGGCAGCCCGCCCGGCATCGGCTTGTTCACGAAATGGATCACCTGCGCTCGCAACGCGGGCTTGCCGACCGTCGCGGGCGGCTGCCTTGTCTGCGGCTGGACGAACCCGAGCGCGCGCGCGGCGCGATGCGCCAGCCGCTGCGCCCGGAACCCCCAGTCGATCATGCCCTTGCGCACGAGCTTGATCGTCGTCGGGTCGGTGGCGTTGAGGAAGAGCATCGCCGCGGCGGTGCCCGGGTTCGCGCGTTTCCTGCCCTGCTTGCGCAGCAGGTTCCGCATCGCGATCGACACGTCGCCGAAATCGATGTCCACCGGGCACGGGCTGGCGCACTTGTGGCAGACCGTACAGTGGTCGGCGACGTCGCCGAACTCGGCGAAGTGCCGGAGGGAGACGCCGCGGCGCGTCTGCTCCTCGTACAGGAACGCCTCGATCAGGAGCGAGGCCGCCAGTATCTTGTTCCGCGGCGAGTACAGCAGGTTCGCGCGCGGCACGTGCGTCGCGCACACCGGCTTGCATTTCCCGCAGCGCAGGCAGTCCTTGATCGAGTCGGCGATGCGACCGATCTCCGACGCCTCCAGGATCAGCGACTCCGCTCCGATCAGGTTGAACGACGGCGTGTACGCGTCGCGGAGGTCGCCGCCGGGCAGGAGCTTGCCCTTGTTGAACCGCCCCTCGGGATCCACCTCGTTCTTGTAGGCGCGGAATGCGGCGATCTCGTCCGGCTCCAGAAACTCGAGCTTCGTGATCCCGATCCCGTGCTCCCCCGAGATCACGCCGCCGAGCGAGCGGGCGAGCCGCATGATGCGCGCGACCGCGGCGTTCGCACTCTGGAGCATCGCGTAGTCGTCGGAGTTGACCGGGATGTTGGTGTGCACGTTGCCGTCGCCGGCGTGCATGTGCAGCGCGATGAAGACGCGGCCGCGCAGCACTCGGGCGTGGACGGCGTCGAAGCCCTCGACCACCTTGCGGTACAGCATGCCGTCGAACAGCCGCTCGAGCTCCGCGCGCACCTCCTCCTTCCACGATACGCGAAGCTCGTGGTTCTGGAGCAGCGCAAACACCGTTTGTTCGCGCGCGGTCTCCGCGGCGAGCGCGGGCACGACCTCGCGCCTCGCCTCGCCTGGGGCGAGATCGAGGCTGTCGAGCAGGTACTGCCACCGTTCGCGCGTACGCGCGAGGAGCGCGCGCGCCCGCGCCGGCCGGTCGCCGAGCAGCTCGGTCACGGGTAGCTTCTCGTCGTGCTGGTGAAGGGGCAGGTTGCCCTGGAAGTACTCGTCGAGCGCATCGAGCAGCGCGAGCTTGTTGGCGATCGACAGCTCGACATTGATCCGCTCGATGCCGTCGGAGTAGTCGCCGAGCCGCTCGAGCGGGATGACGACGTCCTCGTTGATCTTGAACGCGTTGGTGTGCTTGGCGATCGCCGCGGTGCGCGCGCGGTCGAGCCAGAACTTGCGGCGCGTCTCGGCGGACACGGCGACGAACCCCTCGCCGCCGCGGGCGTTTGCCAGTCGCACGACCTCGGAGGTCGCGCGCGCGACCTCGTTCTCGTCGTCGCCGACGATGTCGCCGATCAGGACCATCTTCGGACGCCCGCCGCGGCGCGCCTTGGTCGCGTATCCGACGGCCTTCAGGTAGCGCTCGTCGAGATGTTCGAGCCCGGCGAGGATGGCGGTGGGATGCGCGTCGAGGTAATGCTTGACCTCGACGATGGACGGCACCGAATCGCGCACCTGACCGAAGAACTCCAGGCACACCGTCCGGATCGCCTTCGGCATCCGGTGCAGGATGAAGCGCGCCGAGGTGATGATCCCGTCGCAGCCTTCCTTCTGCACTCCCGGCAGCCCGGCGAGGAACTTGTCGGTGACGTCCTTGCCGAGGCCGACCTTGCGGAACTGGCGGCCCGGGATCTCGAGCACGCGCGGCGCCCCGTCCGCGGCGCGGCCGTCGCGCCTGAACCGCTGGACCGCGAAACGCGCAACCGGCGCGTCGTGGATCTTGCCGAGGTTGTGGTCGAGCCGCGTCACCTCGACCCAGCGGCCGTCGGGGTCGACCATGCGCCACGACACGAGGTTGTCGAGCGCGGTGCCCCACAGCACCGCTTTCTTGCCTCCCGCGTTCATCGCGATGTTGCCGCCGATGCATGACGCGTCCGCGGAGGTCGGGTCGACGGCGAAGACGAAGCCTCCCGCCTCGGCCGCGTCCATCACGCGCTTCGTCACCACGCCCGCCTCGCAGCGGATCGTCGGCACTTCGCGCTCGACGCCCGCGAGCCGCGTCATCTCGACTGCGCCGAGCGCCTCGAGCTTCTCGGTGTTGATCACCGCGGAGTGCTTGACGAGGGGCACCGCGCCGCCGGTGTAGCCGGTGCCGCCGCCGCGCGGGATGATAGTGAGCCCGAGCTCGATGCAGTCGCGCACGACCGCGGCGACTTCCTCCTCGCTGTCGGGCGAGATCACGACGAACGGGTATTCGACGCGCCAGTCGGTCGCGTCGGTGACGTGCGACACGCGCGCGAGGCCGTCGAACTGGACGCTGTCGCGGCGGGTGCTGCGCGCTAGACGGCGTACCACGCGGCGCCGGAGCACGGCCGTTTCCTCGAACTCCTCCGCGAAGCGCCTGACCGCGGCGCGCGCGCGCTCGAGCAGGAAGGCGACCTTCGCATCGCGCGCCTCGAACTGCGCGCGCAGGGCCGGATCCTGCTCCTTGCCGGTGTCCGCGGCGTACCGGTCGCGCCGCTTCTCGATCTCGCCGATGCGATGGTGGAGGGACTCGATCAGCGCTGCGCGCCGCTTCGGATCCTCGAGCAGATCGTCCTGGAGATAGGGATTGCGCGAGACGACCCAGAGGTCGCCGAGCACCTCGTAGAGCATCCGCGCCGAACGGCCGGTGCGACGTTCGGAGCGGAGCCGGAGCAACGCCTGCCACGCCTCTTCGCCGAGCAGGCGGATGACGATCTCGCGGTCGGAGAACGACGTGTAGTTGTAGGGGATCTCGCGCAGGCGCGCGCGGGGGCGTGCGACAGTCGCGTCCGTCACCTGATGGGGATCCGGCGGCTGCATCAGCATCCGGCGATTCTACTACTGCGCTGCAGCAAGCCCGTCGGGCGGGCACGCCGATCGGCGTGACGGCTCGCACCGGAGGAGCGCCAAGCGTGTTGCGTGGGGGTCGGGCTCGCGACTGCCGGCGACGTCGACGCCATCGGGTTCGCTTGCCTCGTGGCGTTGCTCGCGTGTCGCCTCGCGGCCTGCTCGCCGCGCCACGCAGCCGGTGCTGAAAACGACTCGATGCGCGTGCCCGCGCCCGCTGTCGGGGCTTCGACGCGACGCCGGACGTGCAGCGTCTCGACCCTGCCAGGGACGTGCAGTCCGTCACGGCCTGGCGATGACGTCGTCATGGGAAGGACCTGGCCCGGTACACACTGCGGGCATCCACTTCATCGGCCCCGCCCATGTCCAAACTCCTGCGAGTCGCTGTTCTGATTGCCGCCCTGCCCGGCGCGACCGGCTGCGCTTCCGTAGGCGTGACACTCGCCGGTCTCGGCGCCGGTGTCGGAATGAACCACTACACCAACAACATCACCGCCAGGACTTTCACCGAGCCTTTGCGTGACGTGCGGCAGGCCGTGCACGTGGCGCTGCAACGGATGTCGATCCCGGTCGAGAACACCGCGGAGACCGGCGCTGCCACGACGATCACCGCCAAAGCGGGTACCCGCGAGATCGAAATCGAGCTCGAGTCGATCACGGACAACGCGACCCGCATGCAGTCGATCGCCCGCAGAGAAGGCAGCCTGCTTCTCGACTCCGCGACCGCCGCGGAGATCATCGCCCAGACCGAGAAGATTCTGGTTCAGCCGAAGCGCTGGGAAGCGGCGCGGCACGACTGAGCCGCCGCCTACGGTCGACCCGCTCGGGTGGGTAGAATGCCGCTCGGGTCCGCTCGGTGCGAGCCGCGCTGCCCAAGGAGGGGACGATGGGCGGAGAACGCGGCATGCGCATCGCGGCATTGTTGCTCGGCTGTGTGCTGGCGGCGACGATTGCGGAGGCCCAGCATCCGTTTCCGAGCAAACCGATCCGGATCGTGGTGGGGTTCACGCCGGGCGGTGGCACCGACATCATGGCGCGGCTGATCGCGTCGAAGCTCCCCGACCTCCTCGGCCAGTCGGCAGTGGTCGAGAACCGACCGGGCGCCGCGACCAACATCGCGAACGAGTTCGTCGCGCGATCCGCGCCCGACGGCTACACGCTGCTTGTCGGCACTTCGACCGTTGCGATCAACATGGCGCTGTACAGGAAGCTTCCGTACGATACGCTGCGCGACCTCGCGGCGGTGTCGTTGTTTGCCGAGGCGCCGAACGTTCTCGTCGTCAGCAACGGCGTGCAGGCGCGGACGCTGGAAGAGCTGATCGCGCTCGCGCGCGCCAGGCCGGGCGTGCTGAACTACTCGTCGGCGGGTTCGGGGACGACCCAGCATATGTCCGGCGAGCTGTTCAAGCTGCGGACCGGCACGAGCATCGTGCACGTGCCCTTCAAGGGCACCGCCCCTTCGCTCGCCGCGGTGATGGGCGGCGAGGTCGACATGACCTTCGCCAACATTCCGGCGATCCTCCAGCAGGTCAGGGCCGGCCGCCTGCGACCGCTCGCCATGACCGGCGAGCAGCGTTCGGAACTGATGCCGGACGTTCCGACCATGAACGAGGCGCGGCTGTCCGGGGGCGCGGTCGGGGTCTGGTACGGCGTGCTCGCGCCGGCCGCGACACCGCGCGACATCGTGGACACGCTGTCAAACGCGATCGGGAAGATCGCGCGCTCACCGGAGATGAAGCAGCGCCTGCTCGATCAGGGCGCCGACCCGGTCGGCAGCACACCGGAGGCGTTCGGGAGGCTCTTGCGCGAGGAAGTCGCGCGGTGGACCGAGGTCGTGGCGGTATCCGGGATCCGGGTCGACTGATTCCGCCGCGCCCGTCGGCTCACCGGGCGAGTCGTCGGTCGGCGGCGCGCCGTTGCCGGCGTTGCTGCTTAGCCGGAACGCCGCCAGCAGCGCCGTCCGGATCGTGATCTCGAGCGCCATGAGCAGCCGGTTGCCGCGCGCCGAGATGATCGCCTCGTGCAATGCGACCGGCGATGCCGTGGATACGCTCCGCTACGCCGGATTGCACGGCGGTCACGCATGGCCAGCAGAACGTGCTTGACGCGCTATCGAGCGACTTCAGTCCATGCCTTGAAATGCTTGCTGAGGGCGATCCCCTGGCGTTGGTACGAGGATCTAAGCCCTTGGCCATACAGACGGCTGGGCGGCGAAGTGAGGCGCTCATAGACCAATCGCCCCACGATCTGCCCATGCTCGATCACAAAAGGCACTTCGTACGAGCGAACCTCCAGCACTGCGCGCGCGCCTGTACCACCCGCCACAGGGTCACCGAATCCTGGATCAAAGAAGCCCGCGTAGTGCACTCGAAACTCCCCGACCAGCGTGTCATAGGCAATCATTTCGGCGGCGTGACTTGGCGGAACTCGGACCGCGCCTTCCGAGGCCAGGATATAGAAGTCTGCGGGATCTAGAACCAATCCTCCGCGGGACGGGACGTGGACGGGCTCCCAGAAATCCGTGATTTCGTAGTGGCGCTCCCTGTCGATATCGATGAGATCGGAATGCGATCTGGCCTTGAATCCAATCACACCTCCGGATCGCTCTCCGCGCACGTCAACAGTTATCGGTACACCGTTGCGTATGTCCTCCTCGCTGGTGTTTGAGGTGACCAGCTGCACTTGCTCTTGAAGGCGTCGCAAAGCCTCGTCGCTATGCGGTGGGCTGCCACGGCGGATTCGCAGCTGGTTCAGCCTGGAACCCTTGCGGACGAGGATACTGAATGTTCGAGGAGAGATCTCGGCGAAAAGAGGGCCTCTGTATTGTTCGCGGACTCGGTCGAACTCGGAGCCGTAGTCGGTAATCAACCGGGTGAAGATATCGAGTCGACCTGTAGAGCTCTTCGGATTGCCCATGGCCGACATCCGGTGCCGGAGCACAACACTCTCCAGCAAAGGAACGATATACACGCAGCCGCGCTCGAGCACGCCGCCATTCGTGATGTCCATCTTGTGCATCGCGAACTGTTCGAGCTTCTCCTGGACCGTAGAGCTCCTGCCGGGAAGGAAGCTTGCGCGAACCCGGTAGGCGACTGAGCCTAGACGCAGATCCAGGCTCGCCGGTTGGATCTGATCGTCCTGGATGGGCTCGAGCGCCGAAATGTCCTTGCTCACCCGCACCAACTGCTCGAGTTCCTGAGAAGGGAGGATCCCCGTGGAATGAGCCTCGGGCTCGGACGCAGCGCCTGTGTCACTCGCTCCGGCGCGCGAAGCGGGGGCCGGGAGCGACTCAGCTGTCGGGGTCAGCAGATCGACGGATGCGCTCTTGGATCTCGAGTTCATAGTATCTGGTGTAGCAGTCGAGGCTGCAAAACCCACCCTTCTCCTTGCTCCCCGTACCAACCCGGTTCTTCGGTGGGAAGGGCTTTCTGCAGTACGGGCAGATACCCTTGTCCCAACAGTCCAACAGATATGATCGCTCGCTATCCGCCATCTTGCCTAGCCCTCTCCACTTATCGTTGATGTGTGAGCCGCTGCTCGAAGGCCACGGACGCGCGAAGTATCGGATAGCGCGAGGTTGACGCCGCTGAGAACCCGTTGTTTATGCAGGCCGCTGCGAAAACGTCCGCTCGAAGACGGCTTCGGCGATCCGGTTCTTGAGGATCTCGATCGAGCCGCCGGCGATCATCCAGCCGCGGCAGCGCCGCACGCAGTACTCCACGAGGGCTTCCCGGCTGTAGCCGAGGCCGCCCATCACCTGCAAGGCCTCGTTCGCGACGTCGAAGCCGGCCTGGTTGCAATAGGCCTTGGCGATCGCGGTCTCCTCCGCCGACGGGAAGCCGCGGTCGGCGTTCGCGGCCGCGCGATAGAGCAGGAGCTGGCCGGCGTCGAGCTTCATCTTCATGTCGGCGAACTTCCACTGCAGGCCCTGGAACTCGCACAGGAGTCGCCCGAACTGCTTGCGCTGCATCGACCACTGGCGCGCGGCCTCGTAGGCATAGCGACCGAGCGCGAGCGAGCGCGCGGCGTTGCCGATGCGCTCGACATTGAACCCGGCGATCTGCTTCTTGAAGCCGCCTTCCTTCAGCACGACCATCTCGGGCGGGACGTACACGTTCTCGAAGTAGATCTGCGCCCATTCCTCGCCCGACATGAACGTCGAGCGCTGGCCGAAGCGGACGCCCTCGGCCTTGGTGTCGACGAGCACCGAGCCGATCCCGCCGATGCCCGACCCGAACCGCACGTAGGCGAGGATCACGTCGGCGTACGACGCGTGGGTGGTGAAGACTTTGGACCCGCTGATCCGGTACCCGTCGCCGTCGGCCGTTGCGGTAGTGGTGAGGTCGGTGACCGCGGAGCCCGCTTCGGGCTCGGTCATGCCCACGCTGATGACGCCTTCGCCAGCGAGCAGGCGCTTCAGATAGCGCTCTTTCTGCGGCCGGGTGCCGTATTCGGCGAGCACGCGGATCGGCCCGAAGTTGCCCGCCTGCACGACGTCGGCGCTCCGCGGGCAGACCGGGGCGACCGCCTCGATCGCGATCACCGCGTCCATCAGCGAGCCGCCCTGGCCGCCGTCGGCCTCAGCGATCGTGATGCCGAGGAGGCCTTGCTTCGCCATCAGCCGCGAGACATCCCAGGGGTACTCGGCCGCGTGCGCCCGGTCGAGCGGGCCGCTCGCGAGATGTTTCTCCGCGAACCGGCGCACCGAGTCGCGGAACGTTTCCTGCTCCCGCGTGAATCGGAAATCCATGGCGGTGCTCCTATGCGCGCGGCGGCCACTCGGGCCGATGGTAGTCGAGCGGCACCGGCGGCCGGCTCCAGTAAGCCGGCGTTTCCGAGAGCCGCACGACCGGGCGCAGGTAGCGGATCCTGCCGTCCGGCGCATCCATCTCGGTGAGCAGCGGCGCGAGCTCGTAGGATGGAAGGTCCTCGGGCACGCTGCGCCAGACGCCGTCCGCGAACGTACCGCGCTCGACGATCCAACGGCCGACGCGGGCGAGCGAGACGCGCACCAGCCAACTGCCGCCTTCCTCGGCGCGGCGCGCGAGCGCGATCATCGCGCCGAACGCCATCAGATAACCGCTCACGTAGTCGATGGCGGACACCGGCAGGAGCTGCGGCTTGCCGTCCTCGCCAGAGGCGAGCGCCATGCCGCTCACGGACTGCACGATGCTGTCGAAGCCGCGGCGCTCGCGCCACGGCCCGGTGCCGCCCCACGCGCTGAGCGACACGCAGACCATTCCCGGCCTGAGCTCGGCGAGGGCCTGCGGCGAGAACCCGCGCGCAGCGAGCGCGCCCGGCCGGTACGACTGCGAGAACACGTCGGCGTCGCGCGCGAGCGCGCGCAAGGCGTCCACGCCCGCCGTCGTCCGCAGGTCGAGGTGCGCGGAAAGCTTGCCGATGCCGGTGTCGAGTTCGATCGGACCGGAGTCGGGCAGGTGCGCCGCGCTGATCTTCAGCACGTCGGCGCCATGCTCGGCGAGGCTGCGCGCGCAGGTCGGCCCCGCGAGCACGCGCGTGAGGTCGAGCACGCGCACGCCGTCGAGCGGGCGCGCGCTCGCCGGCAGCGGCTCGGGCGGCGCATCGCCGATGCGCTCGAGCTCCAGGAGCGGCTGCCCGGCGACCGCCTGCGCGTGCGGATGCTGCGCCCACTCCGCCTCCGACCGGACGAATCCGGCACAGCCGGCGTTGGCGTGTATCGCGTCCTCGAGCGCGATGCCGTCCCAGGCACGACTCGCTTGCTCCGCGGCGGCGCGATCAGCCGCCGTCCCTAGGACCCCGAGCGCCGCCTCGCGATGGTTGGCGAAGTTGCAGTGGATGCTGATCCAGCCGTCGCGCACCGGGTAGAAGCCGCTCAGCGGGTCCCATTGCTGCGGCGCTTTGCCGTCGATGCGGAGGTAGCGCGAGCTGCGGAGCGACACCGCGGCCGCGCGCAAGTCCACCGCGACGCGCTGGCCGCGCCCGACCCGGAGCCGCCACAGTTCCGAGGCAGCGAGCCCGAGCGCGCCGAGCGCGGCGGCGCCTGCGGTGCCCACGCGGTAGCGCGTGCGCAGGACCGGATCCGCGCCGTGGATATCCGGCGGTTCCGCGGGACGAAAGTCCGCCGCCTCCAGGATCTCGCGCAGCGCGGCGAGCGGCATTCCCGGCTCCTCAACAATCCGAGACCGTCCGCCGCGACGACCCGGACGCGCCGACGTGCGCCACCGCGCGCGGTGCGAAGAGGGTCTGTGCGAGCATCACGCTGCGACCGCTTCCTGCTCCAGCCGCCAGAGTCGCGCGAGCAGCGTCCGCGCGCGGTCGCCGCCGATCACGGGTGCGGCGAGCTCGAGATACTTCTGCTCCAGCTCTTCGTCGGAAAGCGGGGCATCAGGATCGCCCTTGCGTGTCGGCTGGAAGTGCTCGCCACGCCGGCCGTCGCGCGCGACGATCGCGACGCGCGCGGCGCGCTGGCCGGGGAAGGTCGCGTCCAGCTCGGGATCGATCGCGACATCGACGCGCCGCATGAGATCGCGCGTGACCGCATCCCGCAGTCGTGCCGGCTCGAACGCCGCCAGCCGCACGCTGCCGTGCGCGAGCGCCGAGGCGACGACGTACTTGAGCGAGAAGCGGGCTTCCGCCGGCGTCTGCGGATCCTCGTAGTGCGCCACCTCGGAGCCCGCGCGGTAGGTGCCGACGCGGACGCGCTGGATGTCGCGCGCCGCGACGCCGAGTTGCGATTGAACCGCAAGCGCACCGTCGATCGCGGCGAAGGTGTGGCCGCAGCAGGCGTGGTTCTTGAACGTCATGCGCGTGATGTGGAAGTCGCGCCCGAGCGTGGCGACCGCCTTGTCCCAATCGGGGCCGTCGCCCATCGCGCGGCCGTAGCCCGCTTCGCCCTCCAGCACGTCGAGCGAGCCGGTCACGCCCTCGGCCGCCGCGAGCGCGGCGGTGACGCCGGCCTCCGCCGCGCGGCCCGCGTGCAGCGGCTTCGACAACGAGTCCATGCGGAACGCCTGCTGCAGCCCGGCGGAGAAGGTGGCGACGGTCGCGAGCGCGTGCGCGAAGCGCGTCCGGTCAAGGCCGGCGAGCTCGGCGGCGGCAGCAGCGGCGCCGAAACAGCCGATCGTGCCGGTGTTGTGCCAGTAGCGGTAGTGCGCGCGCCCCATGGCCGCGCCGATGCGCGTCGAGATCTCGTAGCCGACGATCACGCCGCGCAGGAACGCTTCGCCGCTCGCGCGGCGCACTTGCGCGAGCGCGAGCGCCGCGGGAATCGTCGGCGCGCCCGGGTGATAAATCCCGTCGCGGAAGATGTCGTCGACCTCGACGGTGTGGGCCGCCGAGCCGTTTATCAGCGCCGCCGCGCGCACGGTCGCCCGCCGGCCGAGCGCCAGACGCGCCTCGCCGCGGTCGAGCTCCTCGGCGAGCGCGCGCTCGAGCGCGGTCGCTGGCGGCACGACGGCGCCGGGGAGCAGCGCCGCGTACCAGTCGATCACTGCGCGCTTCGCGTGATGCAGCACCTGCGGCGCGATCGGCTGGTGGCGGAACGCTTCCGCGAACGCGGCGAACCGCTCGACGACGTGCATCAGTCGACCTTCGCGCCGGAGCCGAGCGCGGGCGCGAGCAGAAGCACGTGCAGCATCAGTTCTTGTACGACGGATCGATCCGGTCGGCGAGCCGTCGCATGGCCGGCCACTCGAGCTCGCCGTATGGCCGGCGGACGTTGGGCTGGTAGAGGTGGTTGGTCTTGTCGATCACTTCTCGCGACGGCAGCACGAGGGCGTCGCTCGACGCCATCGCCATCAGCTGCGACCGACATGCGCGCTCGAGGCGGTAGGCGTTGTTGAACGCCTGCGCCACCGTCGCGCCCATTGCGAGCACGCCATGGTTGCGCAGGAGCATCACGTCGCAGTCGCCGAGGTCGGCGATCAGGCGCTCGCGCTCGTCCAGCTCGAGCGCGACGCCCTCGTAGTCGTGATACGCCACCTTCGCGAATCGCATCGCGGTCTGGGTCATCGGCAGCAAGCCCTGCTTCAGTGCCCCCACCGCCATGCCGGCGAGCGAGTGGGTGTGGATCACGCAGTGGATGTCGGGCTTCGCCTCGTGGACGGCGCTGTGGATCACGTAGCCCGCCGGGTTGAACTTGTAGCCGAGGCCCGCCGGAAACTCCGGCTCCCAGAGCACGTTGCCGTCGAGGTCGACCTTGATCAGCGACGAGGCGCAGATCTCGTCGTACATCAGGCCCATCGGATTGAGCAGGAAGTGCTCCGTGCCCGGGATCCGTGCCGAGATGTGGTTGTAGACGAGGTCGTCCATGCCGAAGATGCGCACCAGGCGGTACGCGCACGCGCAGTCGACGCGCGCCTCCCATTCCGCCGCGGTCGCCTTGCCCTTCAGCGACTCGAACTTGAGCGGCGGGTAGTCCTTGTCGGGGGTCAGGTCGGGGTAGGCCTTGCGGAGATCGGTGACTTTGGCCTTGGTCATGTTTCGCCTTGGGGATTGTCCGGCTCGAACGTCAATGTACCCTGCCGGCGGGCGGCCCGGAAACTGCATCGTCCCGCGTGCGCGTCATCCTGCCCGTAGCCGCCGGGCCGCTTCGGCCGTCGCGGGCGGGTGCGTCATCGTCATCTCTTCCGGGTCGAACGTCGCGTACACCCCGGCCGCGAAATCGAGGAACGCGGCGATCTTCGGCGCGATGCGGCGCGATCTCCGGTACAGACCGTAGATCGGGGGACCGCCCGGGCATTGCCACTGCCCGAGCACACGCCGCAGCCGGCCCGAGGTGATGAGCCCCGGATCGAACATGCCGATCCGCATCAAGCCGCCGCCCGCGAGAACCGCGGCGATCAGACCCTCGCGATCATCGGTCACGACGGTGCGCGGCACGGTGACCACCCTGCGCTCGCCGTCGCGCTCGAATGTCCAGTCGTCCCACGGACGCATCGCGGACGGCGGCTTGTGAACGAGGCAGCGATGCCGCAGCAGGTCTTCCGGAGTCGCAGGCTCGCCAGCCTCGCCGAGGTAGGCCGGCGACGCAAAAACGCCGAGCTTGATCTCCGCCAGCTTGCGCGCCACGAGATCGACCTCGGGCGGCTCGCCCGCGCGCACGAGCACGTCCAGCCCCGCGGCGTGGAGGTCCTTGACCTGGGCGAGCAGCAGGCACTCGAGCCGCAGCTCCGGGTGGCGCCGCATGAACTCCGGCAGCCGCGGCATGATCACGTGGCGGCTGATCGGCACGTGCATGCCGACGCGCAGGGTCCCGGTCAGGCGCCCGTCGCCTTCGGCCGCGACGCTCTCGAGCTCGGCGATCTCGCGCAGGATCTCCCGGCCGCGCCGCACGATCTCTTCGCCGTCCTCGGTCAGCCGGAGCTGGCGCGTCGTACGATAGAAGAGCGTCACACGGAGCTCCTTCTCCAGCTCCGCGATCGCGTGGCTCACGGCCGAGGGATCGAGATCGAGCAGCTTGGCCGCGCGCGCGAAGCTTCCGGCCTCGGCCGCACGCACCAGTAGCTCGATCCGGCGCACCCGGTCCACCACACCCCCGATTCGTGAGCGTCGCTCACGATTGACTTGCGGGCGGGCATCTCGACCGCCCGCCCGCGGCGATCCTACACTGGGCTCGCAATCCCCAGGAGGACGCCATGAAGACTCGGTTTCAGATTCTCGGCGTGGCGTTGGCCGGGCTCGCGATCGCGGCCCCCGCGCCCGCCCAGTTCCCCGCCCGGCCTGTGAAGATCGTGGTCGGCTTTCCGCCGGGCAGCACGCCGGATCTCGTGACGCGCACCCTTGCGGAGCGCATCGGCGCGGATCTCGGTCAGCCGGTCGTCGTCGAGAACCGGCCAGGCGCGGGTAGCACCATCGCGACCGAGGCGGTGGCGCGCTCGCCGGCCGACGGGCACACCCTTATCGTCAGCGGCTGTAGCGCCGACGGCATCGTCTACGGGTTCGTGATGACCGGCCGCGCGCCGTTCGATCCGTTCACCGACTTCGTGCCCGTCGGACGGGTGATGCGCGATCACTGGGTGGTGGCGGTGTCGCCGTCGCTCGGGGTTGGGTCGGTCAAGGAGCTCGTGGCGCTCGGCAAGTCCAAGCCCGGCGCACTGACGTTTCCGTCGCCGGGCACCGGCACCTCCCAGCATCTCCAGGCCGAGCGGTTCCGGATGCGAGTCGGCATGGACGCGACGCATGTGCCGTACAAGGACAGCCCGTTCCCCGATCTCATCGCGGGCCGCGTGTCGTACGCCGTGCAGTCTTCGGCCGCAGTAGTGCCGCACATCAAGTCCGGGAAGCTGAAAGGCCTCGCCGTGCTTTCGACCGAGCGGCTCGCCTCGCTGCCCGACGTGCCGACCGCCGCGGAAGCCGGGCTGCCGGACCTGATCTACAACGCGGGCGTCTGTCTGTATGCGCCGGGTGGAACGCCGAAGGAGGCCGTCGCCCGCCTCAACGCGGCGCTCAACCGCGCCGAGGCTTCGGAGCCGGTCAGACAGCGGTTCGCCGATCTCGGCGTCGAGGCCGTGCAGGGCTCGCCCGAAGACACGGCGAAGTTCATCGCCGAGTTGATGGCGCTCGTGGACGAGCTCCGGACCGCGGTGTTCGGGAGGGCGCGCTAGCGTGCCCGGCGCGGTCGATCTCCACGCGCACTGGGTTCCGCCCGAGGTGGCGCAGGCGTTGCGCCGACGCCGTACCGCGCCGCGCATCGAGGAGACGGCCGACGGCGAGCTGTTCGTCACCTGGCAGGGCCGGCGGCCGTTCCGGCCGCTCGGCGACCTCGATGACCGGCGCATGCGCATGCGGCGCCACGGCGTCGCGACGCAGGTGCTCTCGCTCGCCGGACTATTCGGGATCGACTGCCTGCCGGCCGAGGAGTCGGTCCCGCTCGTGACCGCGTTCAACGACGCCGCCGCCGAAGTGTGCCGCGCGGATTCCGGCCGGTTCGCGGCGCTCGCGGCGCTGCCGCTCGCCGACGTCCCCCGCGCGTGCCGCGAGCTGGAGCGCGCGCACGCGCTCGGCTTGCGCGGCGCGATCCTGCCCGCCGACGGCTTCGCTTCGCTCGCCTCGGCCGAGCGGTTCACACCGCTGTTCGCGGTGGCGAACCGGCTCGGCAGTCATTTCTTCATCCACCCCGGCCCGCTCGCGCCGCAGCCGGAACGACCGATCTACGACGTGCAGGCGGACCAGGCGTGGCAGCGGCGCATCGTGCTGGAGACTCAGGCGCGGCTGTCGGAAGTCATCGTCACGCTCAATCTGTCCGACTATCTCACTGCGTATGGCGGCGTCACGGTGCAGGTCGCGAACCTCGGCGGCGCCGTCCCGTTCCTGGTCGAGCGAATGGACGAGGTCAGCCGGAGCGGCGCGGGCGACCTGCCGTCGACGCGGATGCGCCGCTGCTATGTCGACACGGCGTCGTTCGGGCCGCGGGCGATCGAGCTCGCGGCCGCGTGCTTCGGCGCAGATCGCCTGGTGTTCGGCACCGATTGCCCCATCTTCGATACCGACCGGGCGCTGGGGGCGCTCGCCGAGGCGCGGCTCGACGAGGGATCGCGGGCGCTGATCCTCGCGGGCAACGCGCGGCGGCTGCTGGGACTTGGCACGCCGAGCTGACCGCCGCCGGTGCTTCGAGGGCGAGATACATGCTCGCCACGCGGATTTCATCGAGCGCCTAGACATCGAAGACGATCACGCGATCCTGCGCGATTTCGGCCGCCTGGCCGCGGCGCGTGCCGCGCGCCGCTTCAAGTACTGGCAGACTTCTTCCGCCGGAATGCCAGTGCCGGCCTTCTTCATCCTTTCGAGCCTGCGCTTGGCGCGTATTCGCGCGCGGCCGCGCCGTTTCCTAAATGATGCCTAAGGGAATACTAAGAATTCCTTAACCGGGGACAGGTTGATCGCGATCCTCGGCGAAGACGTCGCGGTAGCTGGCGTACGCAGTGGCGTAGAAGACGGGGATGAGAACGACCAGCAGCAGGAAGACGAGTGTCGGGACGATCTGGGGCCCGGCCTGTGCGCGGTGGAGGTTGAAGATCAGCGCGGTCGCGAGCGCGAGCGCCGCCGCGCCCGCGAGCCCGTAGACGAGGAACGCGCGCCAGTTGCGCACGCCGGCGAAGAAGCTGAAGAAGAGCGCTTTCGGCGCCGACATGCCATGCCAGGCGGCGAGCACCGGCGCGAACCAGAACGCGAGCTGCACCGGAATCCAGAGCGCGATTGCGAGCGCGACCGCCCCGGCCAGCCCGTCCTGTCCGGCGGCGGGACTGCGGCCGGACAGGGTCCAGCCCGCGAGCGCCCCGCCGTCGACCAGCGCGGTCGCGGCGAAGATCGCGAGCGTGGCTGCGAGATAGGCGCCGCCGAGCGTGACGAGCGCGGCGAGGTTGCGCTTGAACCCTTCGGCCGCGAGCGCGAGCTCGAGGCCGCGCCCCCGGTCGAGCGCGCGGCACATCGCCATGAAGCTCACCGCGAGCGCCGGGGTGACGAGGGAGGCGACGAGCAGCCCGACATACGGCAGCCGCGAGACCACGCCCATCGCCAGCCAGTACGTCATCGAGACCACCATCCAGCCGAGCGGCGCGCGGCCGACGAGCCTGAGGCCGAGCTTCAGCCACTGCCAGCCGTGGCGCGCAGGGACGATCGTCATCCTGCCGCCTCGGATGTGCGGCGCTGCAGCCGACGCCTTGCGGGCGGCGGCACGCCGCGATTTCCCGTCCTCGCATTTCCGCTCAAGCGTGCGGTCGCTGCTCGGCGGCTCACGCGGCCACCCAGGGATGGTCGTGCCGGTCGCGGATTCTGAGCTCGAGAATGCGACGGAAGTGCTCCGGATCGTGCGCATGCACGAGCTCGCCGGGGCGCGGGAGGTGGAAGTCGTAGAGCCGCGAGAGCCAGAACCGCAGCGCTGCGGCACGCAGCATCACCGGCCAGGCGTCGCGCTCGACCGCGGTGAACGGACGCACTGCGTGGTACGCGCCGAGGAATGCGTCCGCGCGCGCGCGGTCGAGCGCGCCGTCGGCTTCCACGCACCAGTCGTTGAGCGCGACCGCCACGTCGAAGAGCCATGCGTCGACGCCGGCAAAATAGAAGTCGATCACGCCGCCGATCCGCCCGCCGTCGAACAGCACGTTGTCGCGGAACAGGTCGGCGTGGACCGGGCCGCGTTGCAGGTCGCGGAGCCGATCGCGGAACTGGAACTCGAGCTCGGACTCGAGCAGCCGCCGGCGCGGCTCGTCCAGGAACGGCAGGACCTCGTGTGCCGCCTCGCGCCACCACCGCGGTCCGCGCGGATTCTCGAGCGAGCCCGGATAGGACTGCGCGGCGACGTGCATGTCGGCGAGCACCGCGCCGACTTCAGCGCAATGCACGGGTGTCGGGGCCGTGATGGTCGCGCCCGGGAGACGGGTGACAAGCGCCGCCGGCTTGCCGTTCAACGCCGAGAGCAGCCGGTTCCGCCGGTCGGCGATCGGCGACGGACAGGGAATGCCGTGACGCGCGAGATGCGACATCAGGCCGAGGTAGAACGGCAGGTCTTTTGCCGGCAGCCGCTCGAAGAGCGTCAGAACGTAGCGGCCGTGGGTCGTGGTGACGAAGTAGTTGGTGTTCTCGATCCCGGACGTGATGCCCTTCAGCTCGACCGGCGCCCCGACCGAGTAAGCCTTCAGCCAGCTGGCGAGCTGGGGTTCGGTGACCTTGGTGTAGACGGACATCCGGCCGGCGTTGTCACCACTGCAGAATCCTCCACATCGGCGCACGGACACCGGTAAGGTCGCCGGATTGGGTCCGGGCGAGCGGCTGACCAGGCTCGGCCTCGACGAGGTGATATTCCCACCCGTTCGGATCGATCACCCGGATGTACCGGCTGCCGTCCGGCATCAGCTGCTCCTCGACTCTCGAGCCGGGCGGGGTGAGCACGGGGCCGGGCGCGGTCGGGTCGTCATCGAGCCCGACTTGCGGCGGCGGCTCGGGCACCGGCTCGAGCTTGGGAGGCGGAGCTACCTGCGCCGCCACCGGGAGCGCGATGACGATGATCGAGGCGGCGATGAGGCGGTGCATTCTCGACTCCGTTGCGGCGCTGCGAGTGTAGCAGATCCGCTTTTGCCGCCCGCGCGCTACAGGTTGAGAAACGTTTCGCGCTCGGCGGGCGACGGGACGAACGCCCGGTTTTCGTAGTGGCGGAAGATCGCCTCGACGACCTGCTCCGGCTCGTCGTGGACCTGGACGAGGTCCATGTGGTCGGGATCGATCATGCCTTCGCCGACGAGCCGCTCGCGGAACCAGTCGAGCAGGCCGCGCCAGAACGGCTCCCACACCAGGATGATCGGCATCTTGCGCGTCTTGCCGGTCTGCACCAGGGTCAGCGCTTCGGTGAGCTCGTCGAGCGTGCCGAACCCGCCGGGCATGACGACGTAGGCGGACGCGAAGCGCACGAACGTCACCTTGCGCGCGAAGAAGTGGCGGAACGAGAGGCTGATGTCCTGGTAGGCGTTGCCGAACTGCTCCCGCGGCAGCTCTATGTTCAGGCCGACCGCCGGCGAGCGGCCGAGGAACGCGCCGCGATTCGCCGCGGTCATGATCCCGGGCCCGCCGCCGGAGATGACGGTGAACCCCGCGTCCGACAGGAGCCGCGCAATGCGCTCGGCAAGCGCGAAGTACGGATGATCGGGCGGCGTGCGCGCGCTCCCGAAGATCGAGACCGCGGGACGCACCTGGTTCAGGCGTTCGGTGGCCTCGACGAACTCTGAGATAATCGCGAACAGCTGCCACGCTTCGCGCGCGCTGTAGGCGCGCGAATCGAGCCCCGCCGCCACGAGCTTCGGCAGCTTGTCGTCGGGGCGGCCTTTCTTCAATCGATCATCCATAGTGAGCAGGCTTCTCGTCCTCGTCGACGGCTCGTCGTATCTGTATCGCGCGTTCCACGCACTGCCGGATCTGCGCAGTCCGCAGGGCGAGCCGACCGGTGCCATCTACGGTGTGCTGAACATGCTACGGCGGCTGGTGAACGATCACAAGGCAGATTTCCTCGGCTGCGTTTTCGACGCGAAGGGCAAGACGTTCCGCGACGACGTGTATCCCGAGTACAAGGCGAACCGCGCGCCGATGCCCGACGAGCTCGGCTCGCAGATCGAGCCGCTCATGGGGGCGATCCGCGCGATGGGCTGGCCGCTGCTCGTAGTCGACGGCGTCGAGGCGGACGACGTCATCGCCACGCTCGCGAAGCAGGCGCGAAGCGAAGGCATCCGGACGCTCGTGTCGACCGGCGATAAGGATCTCGCGCAGCTCGTCGACCCGCAGATCACGCTGATCAACACGATGTCGAACGAGACGCTCGACGTCCCCGGCGTCAGGGCAAAGTTCGGCGTTGCGCCGGAGAGGATCGTCGACTATCTTGCCCTTGTCGGCGATGCCGTCGACAACATCCCCGGGGTCGACAAGGTCGGCCCCAAGACGGCGGCGAAGTGGATCACGCAGTACGGCTCGCTCGAAGGCGTGCTCGAGCACGCCGACGAGCTCACCGGCGTGGTCGGCGAGAATTTGCGGAAGGTCCGCGACTGGCTCGGGAAGGCGCGCGAGCTGGTCACGGTGAAGTCCGACGTCGTCTTGCCGTTCAACGTGACCGATCTCGCGCCGCGCGAACGCGACCGCGACGCGCTCGTGCACCTCTTCCAGCGCTTCGGTTTCAAGAGCTGGCTGAAGGAGGTGCAGGGTGGCGGCGATCCGCCCGCGGCTGCACGCGCGGTGCCGCCGGCGCCCGCGCCGCCGGCGGCGGACGTGCCGCGCAACTACCAGACGCTGCTCACTGAAGCGGACCTCGCGCGCTGGCTGGAGCGGATCGCGCGGGCCGAGGTCGTCTCGGTCGACACCGAAACCACCTCGATCGACCCGTTCGCGGCCGAGCTCGTCGGCGTGTCGTTCTCGCCCGAGCCCGGCGAAGCGGCGTATCTCGCGATCGCGCACACCTACCCGGGCGCCCCGGACCAACTCGGCGTCGAGCGCGCCTTGACGCTTCTCAGGCCCTGGCTCGAGGACGCGTCCAGGCAGAAGCTCGGACAGAACCTCAAGTACGACCAGCACGTGCTTGCGAACCATGGCGTGCGGCTCGCGGGTATTGCGCACGACACGCTGCTCCAGTCCTACGTCCTGGAGAGCAGCGCGCGGCACGACATGGACGCGCTCGCCGAGCGGTATCTCGCGCTGAAGACGATCACCTACGACGAGGTCACGGGCAAGGGCGCGCAGCGGATCGGGTTCGAGCAGGTGGACCTCGCGCGCGCGACCGAGTACTCGGCCGAGGACGCCGACGTCACGCTGCGGCTGCACCGGGCGCTGTATCCGAAGGTCGCCGCCGACGCGAAGCTCAAGCACGTCTACGAGTCGATCGAGATGCCGGTCCGGCAGGTGCTGTTCCGGATGGAGCGTGCCGGGGTGCTGATCGACGCTGCCCGGCTCGACGCGCAGAGCCGGGAGCTCGGGCAAAAGATGATCGAGCTCGAGCGTAAGGCGTGCGCCGAGGCCGGCCAGCCGTTCAACCTCAACTCGCCGAAGCAGATCGGCGAGATCTTCTTCGAGCGCCTGAAGCTTCCGGTCGTCAAGAAGACGCCGAGCGGCGCGCCGTCGACCGACGAGGACGTGCTCGAAAAGCTCGCGCTCGACTATCCGCTGCCGAAGACGTTGCTCGAGTACCGGGCGGTATCGAAGCTCAAGTCGACCTACACCGACAAGCTGCCCCGGATGGTGAACCCGAAGACCGGCCGCGTGCATACCAACTACGGTCAGACCACGGCGGTGACCGGCCGGCTCGCGTCGAACGATCCCAATCTCCAGAACATCCCGGTGCGCACCCCCGAGGGGCGCCGGATTCGCGAGGCGTTCGTGGCGCCGCCGGAGCACGCGATCGTCTCGGCCGACTACTCGCAGATCGAGCTGCGCATCATGGCGCACCTGTCGGAGGACAAGGGCCTGCTCGACGCCTTCGCGCGCGGCGAGGACATCCATCGCGCGACCGCCGCCGAGATCTTCGGCCGCAGCCCGAACGAGGTGACCGCCGAGGAGCGGCGCTACGCGAAGACGATCAACTTCGGCCTGATCTACGGCATGAGCGCCTTCGGCCTCGCGCAGCAGCTCGGGCTGGAGCGGGCGACTGCGCAGGCGTACATCGGCAGCTACTTCGCTCGCTACCCGGGGGTGCAGCGGTACATGGAGGCGACGCGCCAGGCGGCACGCGAGCAGGGCTACGTCGAGACCGTGCTTCGGGCGCAGGCTCTGGCTCCCCGAGATCCGCAGCTCGAACCCGGCGCGGCGCGCCGGTGCCGAACGCTCGGCGATCAACGCGCCGATGCAGGGCACGGCCGCCGATCTGATCAAGCTCGCGATGATCGCGGTGCAGGACTGGCTCGACCGCGAGCGGCTGGGCGCGAAGCTCATCATGCAGGTGCACGACGAGCTGGTGCTGGAAGTGCCCGAGCGGGAGCTGGGGCGAGTGAAGAAGGAGCTTCCGCAGCTCATGACCGGCGTCGCACGCCTCCGCGTCCCGCTCGTCGTCGACATCGGCGTCGGGAAGAACTGGGACGAGGCGCATTAGGCCGGACTCGCCGCCTCCCTGTTAACGCAGGTACCGCCGACGGCCAGATCAATTTCTCAGCTTGGCTTTCCGGTCTCGGCCAAAAGTGGCTGTACCGTCAAATCGCTGAGAGCGGTCGTTCGACGGCGCTATCGACCCAAGCGGGCATTGGCCCAAACCGTAGTGCAGGATTTTTCGTGGCGCCATTGCCGAACGCCCCTAACAGGGATTCTCAGGCCGCAAGCCGCGACAACTCGGTGACGCCAATCGGCGGACTGGTTAGCCATGGCACGACGAACGTTCGCGCTGCAAGCCCTGATTCTATTCGCCGCATCTGCCTGCGCTCCCCTTCGAGGCGTTCGTTCAGCAGGGGGTCGTTAGTCCCCGCCATGAGGATGCTCTTGTTGACAACCCATGCGTAAGGTTCGATATGCGCACGGCGCAAATCTTCCTGCAACGCAGCCGCCTGGGAGACGGGAATGATCTCCGGCAGCGTGACGACGATGATCCGCGTATAAGCAGGATCCTGCAGTCGCATCAATGGCGTAACGACACGTCCGGCACCAGCGGCAACGAACTCTCGCACCATCTGCCGATGGTAGGCTCCGGTCGCATCCATTAGCAGCAACGTGTGTCCGGTCGGCGCGGTATCGAGCACGACAAAAGCGCTGCGGGCTTCGCTGACAATATGCGAGAACGCGTGGAACACGGCAACCTCTTCGGTGCATGGCGAGCGCAAATCTTCGAGCAACAATGCCCGCCCCTGCTCGTCCAGGTCGGCTGCCCGGGCGGACATGATCTTGTCGACATAGCGCTGCGTTTCCGCCTTCGGGTCGATGCGATCCACGCGCAGGCCGGGCAACGCCCCGCCAACCGTGACGGCAAGGTGCGCCGCCGGATCGGTGGTGCTCAGATGCACGGTTTTGCCACGCTGCACGAGGCCGACCGCCAATGCCGCCGCGACGGTGGTCTTGCCCACACCCCCTTTGCCCATGACCATGATCAGCCCGCGTCCCGCTGAAGCGAGCTCGTTTGCCAGTTGATCGATCCCCGCCGCGCCGCCTGCTGCGCGGTTGAAGTGCTCGACTTCACTCGAAGGCGCCGCCGCCCCGACATCGAGCAGCGCCCGCAGCGCGGGCAATCCGACCATGTCGAATGCCCGCAATGGCACTTCGTCCCGCGGCAATGCCGCCAGCGATTCGGGAAGGCGCGCCAGCACCTGCCGCCCGAGATCCTCGATCGAGCGCGCGACCGGGTCGTCCCGGTTGCTGGCACGAAACACGCCGTTGATTGCCAATCGCTGGTTCGCAAGACCGAGCGCCTTGAGTTCCTCCGCGGTTCTGCCCGCCTCCGCAATGGCGCTATCTTCCGGTCGCGCGACCAGAATCACCGTGGTGCTCGATGAATCGCCCAATGCGGCGAGTGCGGCCTTGAATCGCGCCTCCTGCATTTTTAGCCCGGAATGCGGCCCCAGACATGAGGCCCCTCGATCATTGCCCTGCAGGAAGCCGGCCCAGGCCTTCGGAAGGCTGAGAAGGCGCAGCGTATGTCCGGTCGGCGCAGTATCAAAGATGATGTGATCGAAGTGTCCCGAACCGCCTGCCAGGAGTGCGGTGAATTCGTCGAACGCGGCAATCTCGGTGGTGCAAGCGCCGGAAAGCTGTTCGCGAACGGTCGCAAGCTCGGCATCGGACGCGCTCGCTTGCATCTGCGCCAGCACGCGCTGTCGATAGGCTTCAGCCGCCGTTTCGGGATCGATGTTCAGGACTTGGAGGCCAGGTGCGCCCGAAACCGGCGTGGGCGTGTTGTGCAGCTCGACGTCAAGAATCTCATCGAGATTCGACGCTGCATCCGTGCTGACTAGCAGCACGGATTTTCCGGCATCTGCAAGCGCGAGGGCCGTTGCAGCAGCCAGGGAAGTCTTCCCCACGCCGCCTTTACCTGTGAAGAACAGGTAGCGGGTCGGGTGAACCAACAGTCGTAATTCAATCATCTTGCCGATCCGCGTGAGGGTCTTCGGGACAGGCTAGCAAGGATACAAACAAACGGTCTTCTACCGCAGACGAATGACCGGTTTTGTGGCCGTACAGCGAAGTCCGCGACGGTCCGCTTCTCTAAAGTACGGCAGCGATGAGTCAAAGCGCAAGTTCGAACGGCGATATCCCCCCCAGGGCGGTAACGGTGGAAAGCCTGCTCGGCGGCGAGGGCGTACTGGTTGATGAAGCGCCGGGAGCCGTAGCGGCCTACTTCCCGATCGCGCCGAACACCTTCTTCGCCACGCTCGTCGCCGCGCCCATCGGATCGCGGCGGATCGAGCGCTCCTGCTCCGCGATGACGATGAAGAGGCCGTCGAGCGCCTTGCGGGTCACGTAGGCGTCGATGTTCGCCTCTTCCTTGCTGATGAGGCCGTACTGCGCGGCCTGCCCGGCGAGGGTGTTGTACTGCTGCGCCAGATCGACCTTCTCGGTCGCCTGCTTGACGATCGGCAGGAAGCGCTGCGCGAGCGCGTCGCTCGTCGTGCGCTTGAAGTACTGGGTTGCGGCGTCGTCGGGACCCGTCAGGATGCCCTTCGCGTCCTGCACCGACATGCTCTTCACCGAGCTGACGAGGAGCGGCGTCGCCTCCCTGACCGCCAGCTCCGCGGCGCGGTTCATGCTCGCCACCAGCTCGTCCGCCTGCCGGCCCATCCCGATCATGCGCAGCCCGCTCTCGACGCGACGGATCGAGTCGGGCAGCGGAATCTTCACGCGGTCGTTGCCGAGAAAGCCGTTGGGGGCGGAGAGCTGCGACACCGCCTTGCCGGAGGCCTGCACCAAGGCATCCTTGAGGCCCTGGACAGCGTCCTGGTTGGTGATGCTCGCGAGGTTCTGCGCGGCTCCCTGCCCGCAGATGACAACTCCGGCGAGAACACCGACAATCGCGCGCTTCGAGCCCATAGTCCCGCCCCTTGATGATGAAGTCCACAACGCGGGCAATTATCGCCGCAGTCGCAGTGGCGGCGATAAGCTGCGCCGCCTATCTTGCGCTTTCCCGTGACGAACCGCGGCGGGCGCCGGAGGTGGCCTTCGCGACGATCTCGGGCGAACGGATCACGACCGCGGATCTCCGCGGCAAGGTTGTCCTGGTCAACTTCTGGGCGACCTCCTGCGTGACGTGCGTCAAGGAGATGCCAAAGCTCGTCGAAACGTACCGCAAGCACCGGGAGCAGGGCTTCGAAACCATCGCGGTGGCGATGAGCTACGACCCGCCGAACTACGTTCTCCACTACGCGGAGAAGAACGCGCTGCCGTTCAAGGTCGCGCTCGACCCGCTGGGCACGGTCGCGCGCGAGTTCGGGGACGTGCAGCTGACGCCGACGACCTTCGTCGTCGACCGGCGCGGGACGATCGTGAAGCGCTACCTCGGCGAGCCGGATTTCGCCGAGCTCGACGCGCTGGTCGAGGCGAAGCTCGCCGAGCCGGGGTGACCTCGCAGGACTGGATCCCGACTTTCGTCGGGATGACCTCGCCGGACTGGATCCCGCCCCGGATTACCGTCCTCCGGGTGACGACGTCGGGATGATCTCGCTAACGCGAGGTCACTTTTTCGCCACGCTTGCCGCCGGGGGTGGCTCGGCGAGCAGCGGCTTCAGCAGCGCCTCGAGCTTCTCGGGGCCGACGGTGCCGGCGACCCGGTATCTGAGGGTCCCTTGCCGGTCGACGATGTAGAACATGGGCGTGGTGCTGACGCGCCCGTAGTGATTGAAGAAGGCGTCGCTGCGCATCGCCACCGGGAACGAATACGCACGCTTGCGCCAGAACTCGCGCACTTCGCCCGGGTTCTCGTCGATCGAGAGCGCGACGACCTCGAAACCCTTGTCGCGGAGGTCGCGGTAGAGGCGCTGGACTTCAGGCAACTCCATGCGCGCGGCCGGGCTCCAGGTCGCCCAGATCATGTTCATGACGACCTTGCCGCGAAGCTCTTTCGCCTTGAGGAGCTTGCCGCTGAGCAATCTGACGTCCAACTCCGGCGCGGGGCGGTCGATCTGTGCGACCTGGGTGGCGTGCGCTCCGGTCGCGCACGCCGCGGCGACGACCGCGGCAAACCTGGCCGCCACCTGCCATGTCGAGACGAACGCCATCCGAACCTCCTCCGAGCCGGGGGCTAAGCAACGCCCGCCGCGTGCGCCTGTCGGTCGGCGTGGTAGCTCGAGCGCACCATCGGTCCGACCGCCGCATGGCTGAAACCGAGCGAGTGCGCCTCGCGTTCGAGCCTTTCGAAAGCGTCGAGCGGCGCGTAGCGCATGACCGGCAGATGGTGCGCCGACGGCGCGAGGTATTGGCCGACCGTCAGCATGTCCACGTCGTGCGCGCGCAGATCGCGCATCACCTCGACGATCTCGTCGTCGCTCTCGCCGAGGCCGAGCATCAGCCCCGACTTGGTCGGGATGCCCGGATGCCGTGCCTTGAACGCCTGCAGCAGTCGGAGCGAATGAGCGTAGTCCGCGCCCGGACGGGCCTGGCGGTAGAGACGCGGCACCGTCTCCAGATTGTGGTTCATCACGTCGGGAAGCCCGCGCGCCAGCGCTTCGAGGGCCGGCTCGAGCCGGCCGCGGAAGTCGGGCACAAGCGTTTCGATCCGCGTCCGCGGCGAATGTTCCCGGACGGCGTTGATGCATTCGGCGAAATGTCCCGCGCCGCCGTCGCGCAGGTCGTCGCGGTCGACGCTGGTGATCACGACATACCCGAGCCGCAACGCCGCAACGGTCTGCCCGAGGTGCAGCGGCTCCTCCGGATCGGGCGGCTTCGGCCGGCCGTGCGCGACGTCGCAGAAGGGGCAGCGCCTCGTGCAGAGGTCGCCGAGGATCATGAACGTAGCCGTGCCCTTGCCGAAGCACTCACCGATGTTCGGACAGGACGCCTCTTCGCAGACCGTGTGGAGCTTCGCCTCGCGGAGGATCTTCTTGATCTCGTAGAACCGCGTGCCGGAACTCGGGGCCTTGACTCGGATCCAGTCGGGCTTCGCCAGCCGCTCGACCGGCACGATCTTGATCGGGTTGCGCGCCGTCTTCGCCGCACCGCGCTGCTTGTCGCCGAGTTCGCTCATCGATTTCGCCTTGCGAGAGTTCGGATTATGCCTCGGGTAGCAGCAGCCGCTGCAATCGAGCGGCCAGCGCGTCGGCGACGGCTCCCGGCGGTTCGCGCGCGCCCAGGTCGGCGAGCTGGGTCACCTGCAGCCCTGCGTAGCCGCACGGGTTGATGTCGCGGAACGGGCGGAGGTCCATGTCGACGTTCAACGCGAGGCCGTGGTAACTCGCACCGCTGCGCACCCGCAGGCCGAGGGCGGCGATTTTCGCCCCGTCGACGTACACGCCGGGAGCCCCGGCGCGTCGCCCGCCCTCGATTTTCCGCTCCGCGAGCAGCTCGATCACGGCCTGCTCGAGCAGCCAGACGAGGCGCTTCACGGTGATCCCGCGGCGGCGCAGATCGAGCAGCGCGTAGACGATGACCTGCCCGGGACCGTGATAGGTGATCTGGCCGCCGCGATCGATCCGGTGCACCGGGATCGCGGTCTCGCGCAGGAGATGCTCGTCCTTGCCGGCCTGGCCCAGCGTGTACACCGGCGGATGCTCGAGCAGCCACAGCTCGTCCGCGCTCGCCGCGGTGCGCATGGTGGTGAAGCGGCGCATCTCGTCGTAGGCGGCGACGTACGGCGTCAGCCCCAAACGCCTGACGACGAGCGGGGAGCGGAGAGCGGAGAGCGGGGTGCGGTGCGCCTCGTTTCGCGGCAGCGTGTCGGCGCGGGCGGTCACTTCGTTCGTCTCGTGCCGCCGCGGCCTCAGAGCACCAGCGTCACCATCGGATGGTCGCAGAGCTCGCGGTACACCGCGTCGAGCTGCTCGCGCGAGGTGGCGCGGATCGTCAGCGTGAGCGAGAGATAGGTCGCTTCGCGGCTGGCGCGCATCTCGAGCGTGGCGGCATCGAAATCCGGGGCGTGCCGTTTGACTACGCCGACGATCGCCTGCGCGAACCCCGCCCGGCGCTTCCCGAGCACCTTGATGGGGAAATCGCACGGAAAGGCGAGGAGCGGGAGCGTTTCGAGCTCAGGCATGCGCCTTGTCTCGCGCCCGGGCCTTGTAATCCTGAAAGAGCTGGTACATGCGCGCGTACACCGGGCCGGGCCTTCCGGCGCCGACCATCCGCCCGTCGATGTTCGTGACCGGCAGCACTTCCTTCGTCGAGGACGAGAGCCACACCTCGTCGGCGGCGAAGAGCTCTTCGAGCCGGACCTGCCGCACCTCCACGGGCAGGCCATTGGCGCGCGCGAGCTCGAGCACGAGGTCGTAGGTGATCCCCGGCAGGATCAGGTTGTCCTTCGGCGGATTCACGATCGTGCCATTCTTTACCAGGAACACGTTGCAGGTCGACGCCTCGGTCACGCGGCCGTCGCGCACCAGTATCGATTCGACCGCGCCGGCATCCTCCGCTTCCTGCCGGAGCAGGCAGTTGGCGAGGAGTGACACCGACTTGATGTCGCAGCGGTGCCAGCGGTAGTCATCGCGAACAACCACCGCGACGCCCTGCGCCCGCTCTTCCGGCGTCGGCGACTTGAGGGGGTTCGCCATGGCGAATACCGTTGGCACGACGGGCGTTTTCGGGAACTCCTGCGAGCGCGGCGCGACCCCGCGCGTGACCTGAAGATAGACACTCTGGTCGTCCCAGGGGTTCCGGTCGACCACGCCCTGCAGGAGCTTGGTCCAGCCCGCGACGTCGTGCGGGTTCGGAATCCGGACGGCGCCGAGGCTATGGCCGAGCCGTGCGAGGTGCTCGGGCAGCCGGAACAGCGCACGGCCGTACGCCGGGACCACCTCGTACACGCCGTCGCCGAAGATGAACCCGCGGTCGAGGACCGGTATCTTCGCCTCGGAAAGCGGTATGAACTCGCCGTTCAGATAGCAGATCATCGCCCGCTCCTCACTTCTTCAGCCAGAGCCGCATGCTGTCCCAGACGCGGCCCACGAGCCCGGCCACCGGCACGCTTTCCAGCGCGATCACCGGATACTCGCCGATCGGTTTGCCGTCGAACGCGACCTTCACCACGCCGACCTTCTGGCCAGCGCTCACCGGCGCGACGAGCGGCTGCTCGCTGATGAAATCGGCCTTGACCTTCTGCGCGTCGCCGCGCGGCAGCACGAGGTCGAGGTCACGGTCCAGCCCGGCCTTCAGCTCGTCCCGCGTGCCCTTCCAGACGCGGAGCGTGCCGACCTCCTGGCCCTTCTGGTACAGCCGCACGCTGTCGAAGAACTGGAAGCCGTAGTTCAGGAGCTTCTGGCTCTCCTGCGCGCGGGCGCTGTCGGAATTGGTGCCGACCACGACCGACAGCAACCGCCTGGCATCCCGTTTCGCCGAGGCGATGAGGCAATAGCCGGCGGCCTCGGTGTAGCCGGTCTTCACGCCGTCGACATTCGGGTCGACCCAGAGCAGGCGATTGCGATTTTGCTGCGTGATGTTGTTGTAGCGGTATTCCTTGGTGGCGTACAGGATGTAGTAGTCGGGAAAGTCGCGGATCAGCGCCGCGGCGAGCACCGCGAGATCGCGCGCGGTCGAGTAGTGCTTCGGGTCGGGCCAGCCGCTCGCGTTGGTGAACTGCGTGTCCTTCAGGCCGAGGCGCTGCGCCTCGCGGTTCATCATCTGAGCGAAGACGTCCTCCGATCCGCCGACGAGCTCGGCGAGCGCGACCGTCGCGTCGTTGCCCGATTGCACGATCATGCCGCGCAGCAGCTCGTCCACAGTCACCGGCTTGCGCGGCTCGACGAACATGCGCGAGCCGCCGGATTTCCAAGCCCGCTGCGAGATGGTCACGCTCTGGTCGGACGCGATGGCCTTCTTCTTCAGCGCATCGAAGGTGAGATACGCGGTCATCAGCTTGGTGAGCGAGGCGGGCTCGACGCGGTCACCGGCGTTGTGCGCGACGATCGTCTGCCCGCTCGCATAGTCGAGGAGCAGCCACGCGCGCGCCGCGATCGGCGGCGGCGGCGGCGCGTCGGCGAGCGCGGCGAACGGGAGGGCGAGAACGAGCGCGAGCAGCAGGCGGAGCATCGACGGGGTGACCAATGAGTGGGAGAAGCGTGGATGATTCTACCGCACGACCACGTGCGGCTTGACATCCAGAGTGTCTTTCAGCTTGTCCGCAGCTGCGCCCGCCTCGGCGCGCGTGCGGTACGGCCCGACATGCAGCCGGAACAGGCCGTCCTTGCGGTGGATCTCGATCGGCCGGTCGAGCGACGCGAGCTCGAGTGCGGCGCGTGCGCGGAAGCTTTCGGCATTCTCGCGGGCCGAGAACGCGGCGAGCTGAACGTAGAGCCCGCCCGACTCGGCGGTGACCGCGACGTCCACCGGCGCCGCGGGCTCCGGCGGCGGGGCGGACGCGGGGCCCGCCGCTGCAATCTGGACGTCGGTCCCCGGGACGATCGTTTCGACCTCGACCATCGTGCTGCCCTGCTCCAGGTAGCCCAGCTTCCACGCGGCGGTGTACGAAAGGTCGATGACGCGACCCGGCCAGAACGGGCCGCGGTCGTTGATGCGGACGATCACGCTGCGACCACTGCCCACACTGGTGACGCGCGCGTAGCTCGGGATCGGCAGCGTCGGATGGGCGCCGGTCATCGCGTACATGTCGTAGGTCTCGCCGCTCGAGGTGCGCTGGCCGTGGAACTTGCGGCCATACCAGCTCGCCAGGCCGCGCTGGCGGAACGCGCGGACGCTTCGCTCCGGCACGTACTCCTTGCCGAACACGACGTAAGGGTTGTTGCCGAACCGGCTGGGCGGCTCGACGCGCGGCTGCGCGTCGGGGATGCGCTCGAGGTCGGGCAGCGGCCCGTCACCCGGGCCGTCGTCGAGATAGTAGCCGCCACCGCGCCGCGGCGGCGCGGGGACGGGTGCCGAAGGTGGCGCCTTCGCAACTTCGCGGTCCACTGCCGGGGGTGGCGGCGCGCTCGCACACGAGGCGACGAGCGCAGCGACGGCGCACCGCGCGAGCGCACGCTTGCCGCTCCCCGCTTCGCGTCTCACGTCTGGACGAGCTTGCGGTGCTTGTGGATGCTCATCAGGATCCCGAGGCCGAGGAACAGCGTGACGAGCGCTGTGCCGCCGTACGAGACGAGCGGCAGCGGTACGCCCACCACCGGCAGGATGCCGCTCACCATCCCCATATTGACGAACGCGTAGGTGAAGAAGATGAGCGTGATCGCGCCGGCAAGCAGCCGCGCGAAGAAGGTCGGCGCGCCGGCGGCGATGACGAGACCGCGCGCGATGAGCGCGAGGTAGAGCAGGAGCAGGACCACGTTCCCGACCAGGCCGAACTCCTCCGAGAACACGGCGAAGATGAAGTCGGTCGAACGCTCGGGGATGAACTCGAGGTGGGCCTGCGTGCCTTCGAGCCAGCCCTTGCCGAGGAAGCCGCCGGATCCGACCGCGATCGTGGCCTGGATGATGTGGAAGCCGCGCCCGAGCGGGTCCGTTGTCGGATCGAGCAGCGTGCACACGCGCGCCTTCTGGTAGGCCTTCATCCCCGGCCAGACGACGTCGGGTTGGCAGAGTTGTGGCTCGAGCACGACCAGCGCCACGATCGCAACGGCGCCGACCGCGACCACCGGCACGAGCAGCCGCCAGGAGAGGCCCGCAAGGAAGATCACGAAGAACCCGGCCGCGGTCACGAGCAGCGCGGTGCCGAGATCCGGCTGCTTCGCAATCAGGAGCGCCGGCCCGGCGAGGATGATCGCCGCCACGACATAGTCGCTGACCTTCAGCGTGGCCTCGCGCTTCTGGAAGTACCACGCGAGCATGAGCGGCATTGCGATCTTCATCATCTCGGAGGGTTGGAAGCGCACCACGCCGACGTGCAGCCAGCGCCGCGCGCCATTCACCACGTCGCCGAACAGCGCGACCGCAATGAGGAGGGCGAGGCCGACCGCGTAGATCGGCACCGCGAACCGCAGCAGCGTCTGCGGCGCGATCTGCGCCGCCACCCACATCGCTACGAACGCGACTGCGATGTTGATGAGCTGGGCGTTGAGGCGGTCGGGCGTGTCGTAGGCCGCGCTATAGAGCGTGAAGAGGCCCACGCTCAGGATCAGCACCGCGAGCAGGACGAGCGTGCCGTCGAGATTGGCGGTGAGCCTGTCCCAGACGCGCGCGAACACGTCAGTCGCCCTCTGCGTCAGGGTCCAGATCGGGCCCCTTCTCGGGCACCTTGCCGAGGAGGTAGTAGTCGAGCACGACGCGCGCGATCGGCGCGGCGGTGGCGCTGCCGTGCCCGCCGTTCTCGACCAGGATGCCAAGCGCGATCTTCGGCGCGCTGGCCGGCGCGAACGCGACGAAGAGCGCGTGATCGCGGTGGCGTTCCGCGACCTTCTTCTCGTCGTACTTCTCGTTCTGCTTCATCGCGACCACCTGCGCGGTGCCGGTCTTCCCGCCGTAAGCGTATTCCGCGCCCGCGGCCGAGCGCGCGGCCGTCCCGCCGGGCCTCGTCACGTCGACCATCGCGCTCTTCACCAGGGCGAGCCACTTCGGCGTGAACTTCACCGTGCGCACCGGCTGCGGCTCGACTGCGCGCGTCTCCCCGGTGCGCGGGTCGACGATGTCGCGCACGAGGTGCGGCTTGTAGACGACGCCGTTGTTGGCGAGGATCGCGGTCGCGAACGCGAGCTGAATCGGGGTCGCGAGGTTGTAGCCCTGGCCGATGCCGACCGAGACGCTGTCGCCGGGGTACCACTTCTGCTCCGAGGGCGTCTTGAAGCGTTTGCGCTTCCATTCCCGCGACGGCAGCAACCCGCCGCGCTCGCCGTCGATGTCGATCCCGGTCGGCTGCCCGAACCCGAATTGCGTGAGAAAGCCGTGCAGCGCGTCGATGTCGGTATCGTTGGCGACGCCGTAGTAGTAGGTGTCGCATGAGATCACGATCGAGCGGTGCAGGTTCACCGCGCCGTGGCCGCCGACCTTCCAATCACGCCAGCGGTGCGCGACGCCCGGCAGCGTGAAGAAGCCGGGGTCGGAGATGGTGTAATCGGGCGTGCGGCGCCCGAGCTCGAGCGCCATCATCGCCATGAACGGCTTGAAGGTCGAGCCGGGCGGGTATGCGCCCGTGACCGCCCGGTTGTTGAGCGGCTTGTCGGGATCGTTGTTGAGCGCTTCCCATGCTGCGGCATCGATGCCGTCGACGAAGAGATTCGGGTCATACCCCGGCTTGGAGACGAGCGCGAGCACACCACCGGTCGCGGGCTCGATCGCGACCAGGGCGCCGCGGAACTTGCCGAACGCGCGCTCGGCGACCTCCTGGAGCTTGATGTCGAGCGTGAGCGTCAGGTTGTTGCCCGAGGTCGGCGGCGACGACTCGAGCGTGCGAATCCCGCGGCCGCTCGCGTCGATCTCGACATGCGCCGAGCCGGTGACCCCGTGCAGCTCGCGCTCGTACCTTCCTTCGATTCCGGACTTCCCGATGAAATCCGAGCCTCTGTAGTTCGCCTGCAAGCCCTCCGCCTCGAGCCGCTCGAGGTCCTTGTCGCTGATGCGACCGATATAGCCGAGCGCGTGCGAGGCGACCTCGCCCATCGGGTAGTGGCGGAAGAGACGCCCCTTGATCTCCACGCCCGGGAAGCGATAGGCGTTCGCCGCGAAGCGCGCGACCTCGTCGTCGGTGAGCCGGGTCCTGATCGGCAGGCTCTCGGCGCCCTTGATCTCCGAGCGCAGCTTGCGGAAGCGGCTGCGATCGCGCGCCTGGATCTCGACGACGCTCGCGAGCTCGTTGATGAGCGCCTCGAGGTTGCCCGCCTTGTGCGGCGTGATTTCGAGGGTGTATTGGGATTCGTTCCGCGCGAGCACGACGCCGTTGCGGTCCATGATCAGCCCGCGATTCGGCGCCAGCGGCACGATCGAGATCCGGTTGTCCTCGGCCTTGGTTTGGTAGTACTCGTGCTGGACGAGCTGCAGGTAGACGAAGCGGAGCGTGAGCAACGCGAACGCCCCGACCACGACCGCACCGGCCACGCCGAGGCGGAGCTGGAAGCGCCTGAGGTCGCCCTCGAGATCGCGGAATTCGGCGTAGCTCATCTGGGGAACGGGTCGACAGCACTCGGGAGATTACTACCCATCGCCCTAGATCGGCCGAGTTTCGTCGACTTCGGACGGCCGCCGCTGCGGCGCGAGCAGCAGCATCGTCGCAAGCGGCCACAGCATCGCGGCCACCAGGCTCCCGACGAAGAACGAGATCCCGGGATAGGTGCCGCCGGCCGCCAGCCGGACCGCCAGCATCAGGAGCTGACTCGCGGCCAGCAACACGAGCACGTGCAGGGCCTGCTGCCACAGCGGGAACCGCAGGATGCGACGGTGCAGGCTCTGCGCCGCGTACGCCAGCGCGGCGTAGGCGAGCGCATGCTGGCCGAACAGGGCCCCATTCGCCGCGTCCATGACGAGCCCGAGCAGCCAGGCGCTCCCGATGCCGACCCGCCGCGGCTGGTGCACGCACCAGAAGGTGAGGACCAGCGCGAGGAGATCCGGTACCCCCCGGACCTCCTGCCACGGGAGCAGGTTGAAGGCCAGCGCGGCGAGCAGGCTCGCGATTATGAAGCTCGCCTTGACGGGGAGCAGCAGGTACTGGCGGCCGGGGTTCTCGAGCGGCATTACTCGGGCTTCCGGGGAGGACGCTTGCTCTTGCCGCTCTTCCGGGCCGCGCGGCCCGATTCCTCGGCCCACGCCGGCGTGTCGTCGACCCGCGCGAGCACCAGCACCTGGCGGTGCTGATCGGTGCCGGCGACCGGCTGGCAGATGATCTTCGCGAACGCGAATGCCGCGTCGCGCTCGATCCGCACCACGCGCGCGACGGGGAGGCCGCGCGGATAGACGCCGTCGATGCCGGAGGTCGCGAGGAGATCGCCTTTCTCGACCTCGGCGTTCGCCGCCATGTGGCGCAGCTCCATCGTCGTGCCGTCGCCGGAGCCGTACGCGACGCCGCGCAGGCCGTTGCGCACGACCTGCACCGGGATGGCATGATCCTTGTGGGTGACGAGCGTCACCTCGGCGAGGAGCGGCTGCACACGCGTCACCTGCCCGATGACGCCGGCCGGGTCGATCACCGGCTGGCCGAGGACGATGCCCTGCTGGTCGCCCTTGTCGATGATCACCTTGCGGCTGAACGGGTCGCGGCCCGCGTAGACGATCTCAGCGAAGATCGAGTCCGCGGTGAGCCGCTCGCGCGCGGCGAGCAGGCGCTTCAGCTGCTCGTTCTCGGCGCGGACGGACTCCATTGCAAGCATCGTCTCCGCGTCCTTCAGCTTCTCGGCGCGGAGCTCCGCGTTCTCGCGTCGCAGGCGGGTCTGGGTGCTGAAGAACTCGCGGCTGTGCGCGAGCGCCGACACTGGCGCGATCGCGAGCTGCTGGAGAGGATAGATGGCGACGGCGAGGAGCTGGCGCATCGGCTCCGCGTAGCCGAACCGCGCGTCGAGCACCATCAGCAATACCGAGAGCAGCGCGAAGAACGTGAGCCGCGCGACCGGAGCCGGGCCACGGTGAAAGAACTGCGGTGGCGCGTACTCCATGGAGAGAAGACCGGAGGACGAGGGCTAGCGGCAGCCTCGCCTCATTCGTTGGTGAAGATGTTGCCGAGCTTCTCCATCTTCTCGAGCGCCTTGCCCGATCCGCGAACGACGCAGGAGAGCGGATCCTCGGCGACGATGACCGGGAGCCCCGTCTCCTCCATCAGCAGCCGGTCGAGGTCGCGCAGCAACGCGCCGCCGCCGGTGACCACCATGCCCTTCTCGGCGATGTCCGCGCCGAGCTCCGGCGGGGTCTGCTCGAGCGCCGACTTGACCGCGGACACGATCTGGTTGAGCGGCTCGGTGAGCGCTTCCAGCACTTCGTTGGAGGAGATGGTGAAGCTGCGCGGAATGCCTTCCGCGAGGTTGCGGCCCTTCACCTCGATCTCGCGCACCTCCGAGCCGGGGAACGCGGAGCCGATCTCTTTCTTGATCATCTCCGAGGTCGATTCGCCGATCAGCATGCCATAGTTGCGGCGGATGTAGTTGATGATCGCCTCGTCGAACTTGTCGCCGCCGACGCGGACCGAGCCTGCATACACCATGCCGCCGAGCGAAATCACGCCGACTTCGGTGGTGCCGCCGCCGACGTCGACGACCATCGAGCCGGTCGCTTCGGCCACGGGCAGGTCCGCGCCGATCGCGGCGGCCATCGGCTCCTCGATGAGGTACACCTGGGATGCGCCGGCGCCGATCGCCGATTCGCGGATCGCGCGGCGCTCGACCTGGGTCGAGCCGCAGGGCACGCAGATGATGATCCGCGGCGACGGCGAGAGCAGCCGCGAGACGTGCACCTTCTTGATGAACTGCTTGAGCATCTGCTCGGTGACCGTGAAGTCGGCGATGACGCCGTCCTTCATCGGCCGGATGACGGTGATGTTGCCCGGCGCCTTGCCGAGCATCTGCTTCGCTTCCTTGCCGACGGCCTGGATCGTGCGCTTCCCGTTGGGGCCGCCTTCCTGGCGGATTGCGACGACTGACGGTTCATCGAGCACGATCCCCTTGCCGCGAACGTAGATCAGCGTGTTGGCGGTGCCGAGATCGATGGCTAGGTCGTCGGAGAAGTATGCGCGTAGAAATCCGAGCATGTAGTTGTTCCTATGGGTGGGCCGAGACGCGGAGGCGACACGCGAATAAGCTATAATACCGCGATCTAAGCTGTTGTTCTACGTCGAAAATCACAATGTCCCTCAGCCTCGACGATGTGCGGCGCATCGGCTACCTTGCGCGGATCGAGGTCACCGACGCCGAGGCTGCGGCGGTCCAGCCGCAACTGAACGGCATCCTCCGTCTGGTCGAGCAACTGCGAGCCGCCGACACCCGCGGCATCGAGCCGATGTCGCATGCCCGGGACCTGACACTGCGGTTGCGCGAGGACGTAGTTGCCGAGGCCGACCAGCACCTGGCGTTCCAGGCGATCGCTCCCCAGGTCGAATCGGATCTGTATCTCGTCCCCAAGGTCATCGAGTAGCGGTCTCCCGTCTTGCGGACGCTGAACGCCACCGTCAAGGACCTCGGCGCCGCCCTGGCCGCGAAGCAGGTCTCGAGCATCGAGCTCACACGCGACTACCTCGATCGTATCGCGGTGGCGCAGGGGACGCTGAACGCCTTCATCACCGTGGACCCGGAAAAAAGTCTCGCCCAGGCGCGCCTGGCAGACGGGCGGATCGCCCGTGGCGATGCAGGTCCGCTCACCGGCATCCCGGTTGCCCACAAGGACATCTTCTGCGCCGCGGGGTGGCTCACCACCTGTGCGTCGAAGATCCTCGCCAACTTCATCGCGCCCTATGACTCGCACGTCATCGGTCGGTTCAACGCTGCCGGGGCGGTCCTTCTCGGCAAGACCAACATGGACGAGTTCGCGATGGGCTCGTCCACGGAGAACTCGCATTTCGGCCCGGTGCGGAACCCCTGGGACCTCGCCCGGGTGCCGGGCGGCTCGTCCGGCGGCTCCGCGGCAGCGGTCGCCGCTCGCCTCGCGCCGTGCGCCACCGGGACCGATACCGGCGGGTCGATCCGCCAGCCCGCGGCGATGTGCGGGGTGTCGGGCCTCAAGCCGACCTACGGCCTCGTCTCACGCTACGGGATGATCGCCTTTGCCTCCAGCCTCGACCAGGGCGGGCCGCTTGCGTGCACGGCCGAGGACCTGGCCCTGCTCCTCAGCGCGATGGTCGGATTCGACCCGCGCGACTCGACGAGCCTCGACCGGCCGTCGGAGGATTACTCGCGCGCGCTCGAGGAGCCGCTGACGGGCCTGCGGATCGGGCTGCCGAAAGAGTTCTTCGCCGAAGGCATGGACGACGACGTCCGCCAAGCCGTCGAGGGCGCGATTGCCGAGTTCAGGCGGCTCGGGGCGACCACGGCGGAGGTCGCCCTGCCGTCGACCGGGCTCTCGGTTCCGGCGTACTACGTCATCGCGCCGGCGGAGGCGTCGTCGAACCTATCCCGCTACGACGGCGTGCGCTACGGCTACCGCGCTCCCGAGTACGCGGATCTCCTCGACATGTACTGCAAGACGCGCGCGCAGGGTTTCGGCGCAGAAGTGAAGCGACGGATCCTCGTCGGCACGTATGTGCTGTCGCACGGGTATTACGACGCCTACTACCTGCAGGCGCAGAAGGTGCGGCGCCTGATCGCGCAGGACTTCGTCGAGGCGTTCAAGCGCTGCGACGTCATCCTCGGCCCGACCTCGCCGACGGTGGCGTTCCCGATCGGCGAGAAGATCTCGGACCCGGTGCACCATGTACCTCAACGACATCTACACGATCGGGGCGAACCTCGCCGGGCTGCCGGCGATGTCTATTCCGTGCGGCTTCGGCCGGGGCGGGCTCCCGGTCGGGCTGCAGGTGGTCGGCGACTACTTCGCCGAAGCGCGTCTGCTCAACGTCGCGCACCGCTTCCAACGCGCCACCGACTGGCATCTGCGGAAGCCGGACGTGGCGAACGGCTGAGGGCTGCGACGATGGAATGGGAAACTGTCATCGGCCTCGAGACCCACGCCCAGCTGTCGACGCGATCGAAGATGTTCTCCGGCGCGTCGACCGCATTCGGCGCCGCGCCCAACACGCAGGTGAGCGCGGTCGACATCGCGCTGCCCGGCACGCTGCCGGTCGCGAACCGGGGCGCGGTCGAGCGCGCGATCCGCTTCGGCCTCGCGGTCGGGGGGGGTATCCGCCGCCGCTCGGTCTTCGCTCGGAAGAACTACTTCTACCCCGACCTCCCGAAGGGCTACCAGATCAGCCAGTACGAAGCGCCGGTGGTCGATGGCGGCGCGATCCCGATCGCCATCGGCGGCGAAGCGCGGACGATACGCCTGACCCGCGCGCACCTCGAAGAGGACGCGGGGAAGCTGCTGCACGACGACTTTCACGGCATGAGCGGCGTCGACTTCAATCGTGCCGGGATTCCGCTCCTCGAGATCGTGACCGAACCCGACATGCGCTCGGCCGAGGAAGCGGTTGCCTACGCGCGCGCGCTTCACGCGCTCGTGCGCTGGATCGACATCTGCGACGGCAACATGCAGGAGGGGTCGTTCCGGTGCGACGCGAACGTGTCGGTACGCCGGCCGGGCGGGCCGCTCGGGACGCGCTGCGAGATCAAGAACCTCAACTCGTTCCGTTTTCTCGAGCGCGCGATCGAGCACGAGGCGCGCCGCCAGATCGGGATCCTCGAGGGCGGCGGGACGGTCGTGCAGGAGACCCGGCTCTACGACCCCGACCGCGACGAGACGCGGTCGCTGCGCACGAAGGAGGACGCGCACGACTACCGCTACTTCCCCGACCCGGACCTGCTCCCGCTTGCCGTCGGCGAGCAGTGGATTGAGGCGGTGCGCGCGGACATGCCCGAACTGCCGGAGGTGAAGCGCGAGCGCTACGTCAGGGAGCTCGGGCTGGCGGCCAGCGACGCGCTGACTGTCACCCAGCAGCGCGAGATGGCAGAGTACTTTGAGGATGTTCTGAGAAACCTGCGATCGCTCTCAAACGCTGGAATCAATCGCGAAGTCCTTGCGAAGGCGGCTGCGACCTGGGTGACCGGAGAGCTATCCGGGGCGCTCAACAAGGCCGAGCTCGACATAGGCGTGTCTCCGATCCGCGCAGACCAGCTCGCGCAAGTGATCTGGCTCGTGCTCGGCAGCGTCGTTCCATCGCGCACGCACGCGAGAGAGGTCTTCGCACGGATGTGGGAGCATGAGCTGGCCGGAATGCCGGATCGCCCGACAAGCTCCGGCGAAAGCGCCGCCGTTCGCGATTCAATCTCGGCGGAGCAGATCGCCCGCGAGCTCGGATTCGACCAGGTCGTGGATACCAGCGCGCTCGATGCGATCGTCGCCGAGGTGCTCGCGGCGAATCCGAAGCAGATCGAGGACTATCGCGCCGGAAAGGACAAGGCGTTCAACTCGCTCGTCGGCCAGGTGATGAAGGCGACCAAGGGCAAGGCGAACCCGGCGCAGGTGAACGAGCTGCTCAAAAAGAAACTGGCCGGCTAGGCCGGCCGGTTGCGTTCTGGATCCCGGCGTTCGCCGGGATGACCGCGCGTACGCGAGGTCAATTCTTCGTTGCGGGCCTCGCCGGTGCCGCGGCGACGGGGGCCGCGGCACCCGACTTCGCGAGGTCGCGGAAGCGCCGGAGATCCTCGTCGTACTTCGCGTTGATCGCCTCGATCTCCTTTTTCTTCTTCTCGAGCAGCTCGGTGTGCGAGACGATCGCGGTCTCGTTCACCTGGATGTCCTGCCTGAGCTGCGCGGGCATGGGCTTCTTCTTGTAGAACTCGGCCTCGCCGGCGAGCTCCTGCTGGCGCTTCTGCGCGTCGGCGAGCTTGCGCTTGGCCTCCGCGACCGCCTCCGCGTTCGCCTGGATAGCGCGCTCCCTGGCGTCCGCGATGTCCTGCTCGGTCGAGTAGGTGTTGAGGAGCGCCGTGTTCTTGCGCTTCTCCTCCTTCGCCGCCATGTCGTCGTCGAGCTTGCGCTTGCGTTCGGCCTCCTTGGCGGCGAGCTGATCGGACGTGAGCGCGCCTTCGTTGCGTTTCGTCACCGTGCCCTGGCGGTTGAGCTGTTCGTTCGCCTTGCCGGCGGCCTCCGACGGTATCTTGTCCGTGTAAACGACTTTGCCGTTGGCGTCGGTGTACTTGTAGAGCTTCTGGGCGGCGGCGGGCCCGGTGAGCGCGGCGGCGCAGAGGAGGAGCATGAGACGGCGTGAGCTAAGCATGGTGCGAGACTCCATATTGTCGGCGGTATCCGGCGATCGCTCGCAAAGCCTCCTCGTGCTGCGGCGCGCCCTCTAGGTATCCGATCAGGTCATCGAGGGTGGCGATCGCGATGACCGGCATTCCGTAGTGCTCGCGGACCTCCTCGACGGCGGAGAGCGCGCCCGAGCCGCGTTCCATCCGGTCGAGGCACACGGCGACGCCCGCTGGTGTCGCCCCGGCGGCGCGGATCAGCGCGACCGATTCCCGTACCGCGGTCCCCGCCGTCATCACGTCGTCGATGATCAGCACGCGCCCGGCAAGGGGCGCACCGACCACCGAGCCGCCCTCGCCGTGGTCCTTCGTTTCCTTGCGGTTGAACGAGTAGGGGACGTCGCGCCCGCGGCGCGAGAGCGCCACCGCCGTCGCCGCGGCGAGCGCGATCCCCTTGTAGGCGGGGCCGAAGACCATGTCGTAGACGAGACCGGAGGCCTGAACCGCGTCTGCGTAGAATTCCGCGAGCCGGCCGAGACGCCCGCCCGTGTTGAACAAGCCGGCATCGAGGAAGTAGGGCGTTGTCCTGCCGGATTTGGTCACAAAGCTGCCGAAGCGCAGCACCCCGCTCGCGATCGCGAACGCGATGAAGTCGCGGCGGTAGTCAGTCATGGCCAAGGTCCGGTGCGGCGTCAATTTTTCGACGGTTTTCAAGATGTTACGCGTCATCACCTTGAATCTCAACGGCATCCGGTCGGCGGTCGCGAAGGGCTTCCTTCGCTGGCTGGCGCGACAAAATGCGGACTGCGTATGCATGCAGGAGATCAAGGCTCACCGAAGCGACCTGCCACGTGCAATCCTCATGCCAGTGCGTCTCGAGGGGCACTTCGACTTCGCGCACAAGAAGGGTTATAGCGGCGTCGGCATGTACTGTCGCCGTGCGCCCGACGCGGTCTCGACCGGCTTCGGCAGCCGCGAGTTCGATACGGAGGGGCGATTCCTCCGCGCCGACTTCGGCAACCTCTCGATCATCTCCGTGTATCTGCCCTCCGGCTCGAGTTCGGAAGAGCGTCAGCAGGCGAAGATGCGGTTCCTCGGCGAGTACCTGCCGGTGCTCGAGCACCTCGCGGCGTGCGGCCGCGAGATCATCCTCTGCGGCGACTGGAACATCGCGCATCGCGAGATCGATCTCAAGAACTGGCGCTCGAATCAGAAGAACTCGGGTTTCCTGCCGGAGGAGCGTGCGTGGCTGAGCGGTGTGTTCGAACGCGCGGGATGGGTGGACGTGTTCCGCCGCCTCGACCCGCGTCCCGGGCAGTACACCTGGTGGTCGAACCGCGGTCAGGCGTGGGCGAAGAACGTCGGCTGGCGGATCGACTACCAGATCGCCACGCCCGGCATCGCCGCGCGCGCGGTCAAGGGGTCGATCTACAAGGCGCGGCGGTTCTCCGACCACGCGCCGCTGACCGTCGATTACGACTGGGAGCTCTAAGCGTGAAACGAGGATCCGGCGCCGCCACCGTGCCGCCAGCTCGACGCCGGCAGACGCGACACGTTCATGGCGCGAGCGCTCTTAGCATGCGGGACGCCAGACGATAGCCGCGCCAGACCGTGAACGCGCGGCTCGCCCACCGGAGCGCGCGCCGTGGCGAGAGCACGACCAGGATCGCGGCGGCGAGGCCTACGGCCTCGGGATGCGCCCGCGCCCACCGAGCGGCGGCGACCGCGCGGTCGGCGAGCGCGAGCGGACCACGTAGCGGCGTGAGCAGTGCCGCCAGCTCGTCGCGCTGCACGGCCGACCGCCCGAGCAGTCGCTCGCGCCTGGCGTGGATCTGCGCGAGCCGGCGGTTCACTTCAGCCGCTCTTCATCCTTGATCAGCTCGCCGAGCGTGCTCGCGAACATCTTCGGGCGCCGCTTGAGATGGCGCTTGAGGAGCGCTATCCCCGCGATGCCGGCGACGAGGAAGAACACCGTAAAGGCGCCGAGCGTGGCGAGGCGGTGGGTTTCCCAGAAGAGCACCACCGTGAAGATCACGAACAGGAGCACTGCAATCTGGAGGCAGAACGCGATCGCCGCGGCGGCGAGCACGAGCTGCGCGAACCGGATTCGCTCCTCCTCGATCTCGGTGCCGAGGATCTCGAGCCGCGTGCGGAGCGCGCCGATCGCGCTGCGCCCGAGCCGCGCGAGCGAATCGGCGAGTCCGGGGGGGCGCGGCGCGCCCGCCTCCCGCGCCATGCCGGCGCCCTGCTAGCGGCGGGCGATCAGCATGCCGACGATTACGCCGATCGCGGCCGCGAGACCGACCGCTTTCCAGGGATGCGCGTGCACGTAGTCGTCGGTTGCCTGCGCAGCCGCCTTGGCCTTGTCGACCATGACCTCCTGCGCCTGCGCGACCTTGACCCTGGCGGTCCTGAGGCTGTCTTCCATCTTCGCACGTGCGGCGGAGACCTTCTCGCCGGCGGCATTCGCGGTGGCCCGCAGGAGATCCTCGGCGTCGGCCATGACGACCTTCATGTCGGAAACGAGCTTGTCGGTAGTGCCCTGTTCGTTCATGTTGTCCTCGAGAGTGAGGTGTTGGGCGCACCCCGGGGCGGGGAGCGGACCGGGGGAGAGCCCTCGAGGCTACCGGCTTTTCCGGGAGTGGGCAACCTTGACGGCCCGGCTTCCGGCGTGGCGCGCCCTCGAACAGGGCGAACGCCGATTGCGAAGGGCCAGGGGTCAGGCTTTGTCTACTCGAAGGACGCCTCGGCCTTGCCGAGTCCTTCGATCTCGACCGCGCAGGCGTCGCCGCGCGCGGGCCAGTAGGTCTGCACCATGCTCCCGGTCAGCACGAACTCGCCCGCTTTCAGGCCGCCGCGCGCGGAAGCGAGCCAGGCGAGCGCGTTCAGCGGGCTTCCCAGCGCGTCGGCGCCGGTGCCGCGGCCGACCTCCCGGCCGTTGACCGACATCGCGCCGCGCAAGGCGACGAGGTCCAGCGCCGTGTCGAACCGGCGCGGGGGGCCGAGCACGCAGGCCGCATTGAAGAAATCGTCCGCGACGAGCGTGGGCGTATCGACCGTCCCGTAGTCGACCCAGCGATCGTCGACGATCTCGATTGCGGCGGCACACGCCTCGATCGCAGGGGCGACGTCGGCCGGCGCGTAGGGCTTGTCGCGCTGCGGCAGGTCGCGCCCGAGCAGGACCGCGATCTCGCACTCGATGCCGACGCGGACGAACGACCCGTGGCGCAGGCGCGCCGCCTCGCGATACGTGCGCCCGGCAAACACGCCGCCCGCGCACGGATGGTCGATCTTCAGGTACTGCTGCATCACCGGCGTCGTGCAGCCGATCTTGTGGCCCGCCAGCGCGCCCAGGCCCGCGGCCGTGAGCGCCGCGTGCAGCGCTTCCTGTACCCGGTAGCCCGCTGCGACATCCGCCGGACGCAGCTCCGAGGGGAGCCCGGTCATGCGCGTGCGCGCGAGGCGCGCCTGCGCGAGGAACGCCGCCGCTTCATTCGTGCTCATGGTTTCACCACCCTGTTGCGCAGCACACCGATCCTTTCGACTTCCAGCTCGACGACGTCGCCGGGTTTCAGGAACCGCAGGTGCTCGAGCCCGCAGCCGTCGCCGACGGTGCCGGAGCCGAAGAACTCGCCGGGATGCAGCGTTTCGGACCGGGCGACGTGCGCGATGCAGTCCTCGAACTTCCAGCGCATGTCGCGCGAGCTCCCGCGGCCCCACTCCTCGCCGTTCACGCGCACTTTCATCTCCAGCGCGTAGGGGTCGGGGATCTCGTCGACGGTGACGAGACAGGGTCCCATCGCGTTCGCATTGTCGAAGTCCTTGCCCTTGCCGGGCCCGAGCTGCCCGGGCATCTCCTTCATCTGCTCGTCGCGCGCCGAGAAGTCGTTGAAGATCGTGTAGCCGAACACATGATCGCGCGCCCGTTCGCGCGGGATGTCCTTCCCCGGCTTGCCGATGTAACAGCCGAACTCGAGCTCGAAGTCGAGCAGTTCGCAGTAGCCTGGCCACGGCACGTCGTCCTCGTGCCCGCACACGCTGAACCGGTTCGGGTGGTAGAAGATCGGCCGCTCGTACCAGGTTTGCGGCACGGCGAGGATACCCTTTGCTTCCATCTCGCGCAGCGCGGCGTCGGGGTCCGGCGCTGCTCGCGCGCGGAGCTCCCGCGCCGCCTGGAAGCCCTGCACCAGATGCTTCTCGAAGCAGAGGAAGTCGCGCATCTGCGGCGGATGCGGGATCGGCGCGGCGAGTCTGACCGAATCGCGCGCGAACATCGCCGAGTTCGGCTGGCGCGTCGCGCCGGCGAGCGTGCGAGCGAGCCCGAGCGCGTCGTCGCCGCCTTCGGCGATCGCGTGCACGCTCGCGAGGTTCGCGGAGCTCCGGTTATAGCGCGCGCGGTGCGCGGCCTGCAGGTCGAGCACCCGTGTCCCGTCGTCGATCAGCGCGCCCGCGCGCAATGCGCCGCGCCCCGTGCGGAACGTCACAAGCCTCATCCGTCTCAGCTCTCGTTGCCCGTCCGTCGTCCCGGGACGTATTCTACGGCCCCGCTCCGTCACTCATTCGAGGCCGCCATGATCTGGAGAGTTCGCCGTGTTCTCACCGGGCACGACGTTAACGGCAAGTCGATCTTGCTTGCCGACGGTATCGCCTCGAACGTGAAAGAGGTGGCCTCGATGCCCGGCCTCGCGCTCACGGACTTGTGGGAGACGAGGGGTGCGCCAGCGCGGAACGACGGCCGGGCCGACAACGCGGACCGCCCGGTGCGACTCGAGCCGCCGCCCAACGGCACGATCCTGCGGATCGTCGAGTTTCCGCCGGACAGCGCCTGGCGTGGCAGGACCGACGGCCGCGACGGCTTCGACTCGATCGGCGCGCAGCACGCGCAGGATGCGCGCTCCAGCGACCCGATGATGCACAAGACCGCGACCGTCGACTACATCGTCGTGCTCAGCGGCGAGATCTACGCGATCGTGGACAAGGGCGAGACGCTGCTGAGGGCAGGCGACGTCCTGGTACAACGCGGCACCAACCACTCCTGGAGCGTCCGCGGCAACGAGCCGTGCATCGTCGCCGCGGTCCTGGTGAGCGCCGCACCGCTCGGAGCGAAGCGCAAGACGCGAAAGCTCGGCAAGCGGCCGGCGAAGAAGGCCGCGCGCACTTCCCCCAAGCGCGCGATCCGGCGGCGCTAGGGCGAAGCCGCCGACCGGACGTCGGCCCAAACGAGCATCTTCTTCACCCACGGCAGCAGCAGATACGCGGGGAACGAAAGCAGGAAGGTGAGAAGGAAGTAGGGCGCATAGCCCATTTCCTGCGCGCCGAACCCGCTCGCGAACCCGGCGACCGATCTCGACAGCGCGAATACGGACGACAGCAGGGCATACTCGGTGGCCGAGTGCCGCTTGTCGACGATCGCCATCAGGAACGCGAGGAACGCGGCGGTGCCGAGCCCCCCCGTGAACGACTCGGCAGCACTCGCCGTGTAGAGCACCGCCCGGTGCCACAGCTCCAGGCTCGCCCCCGCCCCGTAGGGGATGAGCGACGCCGCCGCGGCGTAGCCGAGATTGGACAGCGCCTGGAACAGGCCGAGCACCCACAGCGCCTTGAAGATGCCGGCACGATCGGTGTACCAGCCGCCGGCGAGCCCGCCCGCGATCGAGAGAGCGAGCCCGATATTGACCGAGACGAGGCCGATCTCGGTCGCGCTGAAACCGGCGTCGACCCAGAACGGCTTCACCATGAAGCCCATCGACGCGTCGCCCAGCTTGAAGATCAGGATGAACACGAGCACCGGCCAGATGTGCGGCCGCGCGATCAGCTCGACCAGGGCGCCGAACATCGGTCCGCGCGTCGCGTCGGTCTTCGCCGCCGGCACGCGCCGGCTCCCGAGCCAGCACACCGCGAGCGCCGCAACTGCGGTGCCGAGCGCGACTCCCCAGAACGCGGGATACGCTTGCGACCACTTCGTCACCTGGTCGACGAGCGCGAGCGCTCCCAGCGCGAGCGCAAGCACGGCCGCGGCGAGCTTCGGGTCGGTGACGATCCGCGCGAGCTCCGCCCCGAGCGTCGTTTGCGCGTCGCGCTCGACCGCGCGCTCCGGCGGCGCCGCAAGGACGGCGGCCGCGCACGCGGCGAAGATCAGCGCCGCGCACGCGAACGCGCCCGGCCAGGTGATCCAGTCGGAGAGGATCAGCACCAACCCGGAGGCGAGCATGCCGACGCGGTACAGCCCGATCCGCACGCCGTTGGCGAACCCGAGCTCGTCCCTGTCCAGCAGCTCGATCGTGTAACCGTCGATCGCGATGTCGTTGGTCGCGGAGAGTAGCGTGAAGACCGCGATCGCCGCCCACACCCACGGGCCGAAGCCGGCGGCGGCGGCGAACACGAGCATCACCGCGCCCATCGCGAGGTCGACGCTCGCCATCCAGTAGCGGTGGCGGCGATAGTGGTCGATCGCCGGCGCCCACAGGAACTTCAGCGTCCAGGCGAGGCCGAGCAGGCTGATCGCGCCGATGGCGCGCAGGTCGACGCCCTGCTGGCGGAACCAGACCGGGAAGATCTCGTAGAAGACGCCGAGCGGGAAGCCCTCGGAAAAGTAGAGCACCCCGACCCAGAAGAGCTTCGACCTGAGGAGCTGCGGGGTCCGATCAGCGACCGGCGATGCGGGGCTCGCGTACGGTGACCGTGGGTCCGAGCTCATCCCGTGCGTCAGTGGCGGCGCTCGAACCGGAACACCGCCAAGCTGCCGAGCAGGTTCGGGAGGAAACGGACCGGCCGACCGCCATGCAGCACGATCCGTTCGAGGATCCGCACCGAGTGACCGGCGCAGAAGCGCTCGAAGTCCGTGATCGTGCAGAGATGGACGTTGGGCGTGTCGTACCACTGGTAGGGCAGCGTGTTCGACACCGGCATGCGGCCGCCGAACGCAACCTGCCAGCGCGCCTGCCAGTGGCCGAAATTCGGGAACGTCACGATCGCCTGGCGGCCGACGCGCAGCATCTCGAGGACGATCGCCTCGGTCCGCCGCATTGCCTGCAGCGTCTGCGAGAGGATCACGTAGTCGAACGAGCCCGCGTCGAAGCCCTGCAGCCCGCGTTCGAGATCGCTCTGGATCACGTTCACGCCGTTCTTCACGCACGCGAGCACGTTCTCGTCGGCGATCTCGATGCCGTAGCCGGTGACGCCGCGCGTGCCGGTCAGGTACCTGAGGAGCAGGCCGTCGCCGCAGCCGAGGTCGAGCACCGTGGCCTGCGGCGCGACCCAGGCGGCGATCGCGTCGAAGTCGGGGCGCCCCGGGAGCTGCTCGTGCCCGGTCATGCCGCGAACCCGCCGCCGGCGACCACGCGCAGGGCCTCACCCTCGTCGAGCAGCTGTGCGCCTTCCCCTGGCGGCGCGTCGGCGCCCACCTCGCGGGCGACGTTGTCGAAATGCGCCCGCACGAGCGCGAGATAGCGCGGGTCCTCGAGCAGGAACGCATCGTGGCCGTGCGGCGCATCGATCTCCGCGTAGATCACGTCGCGCCGGTTGTCGAGCAGCGCCTTGACGATCTCGCGCGAGCGCGCGGACGCGAAACGCCAGTCGGAAGTGAACGACACCACCAGGAACTTCGCCTTAGCCGGCGCGAGCGCGGCGGCGAGGTCGCCGCCGTACTCGGCCGCGGGGTCGAAGTAGTCGAGCGCACGGGTGATGAGGAGGTAGGTGTTCGCGTCGAAATAGTCGGAGAACTTGTCGCCCTGGTGGCGCAGGTACGACTCGACCTCGAAGTCGACGCCGAAATGGAACCCGAGCTTGCCCGACCGCAGCACGCGCCCGAACTTCTCCATCATCGCGTCATCGGAGAGGTACGTGACGTGGCCGATCATGCGCGCGAGGCGCAAGCCCCGCTTGGGCACGACACCGTGCCCGTAGTAGTCGCCGCCGTGGAAATCGGGGTCGGTGGTGATCGCCTGCCGCGCGATCTCGTTGAAGGCGATGTTCTGGGCCGACAGCCGGGGCGCGGCCGCGATCACGAGCGCGTGCCGGATGCGATCGGGGTACGACGTCGTCCATGCGAGCGCCTGCATCGCACCCAGGCTGCCGCCCATCACCGCCGCCCAGCACGGGATGCCGAGCCGGTCGGCGAGCCGCGCCTGCGCCTCGACCCAGTCCTCGACCGTCACCACCGGGAAGCTCGACCCGTATGGCTTGCCGGTGCGCGGATTGACCGACGCCGGACCGGTCGAGCCGAAGCAGCCGCCGAGGTTGTTCACGCCGACGACGAAGAAGCGGTCGGTGTCGAGCGGCTTGCCCGGGCCGATCATGTTGTCCCACCAGCCGATGTTCCCGGGGTCGTCGGCGTAATAGCCGGCGACATGGTGCGAGGCGTTGAGCGCGTGGCACACGAGCACCGCGTTCGAGCGCGCGGCGTTGAGGCGCCCGTAGGTCTCGAAGACGAGGCTGTACTCGTCGAGCGTGGCGCCGCTCTTCAGGCGGATCGGCCGTGCGAAGCGCAGCCGCCGCGGCGTCGCGGCGCCGACCGAGCGGGGAAGATTCGTGTCGTCTGGACCCATAAAACAAAAACCCGTTCAGCTTGCCTGCCGAACGGGTTGCCGTCGCTTTAGCAGTATTTTCGTCCCGCCCCCAGGGCCGGACTCGCGCCCGCAAGCTGAAGATCAAATCGGCGCGTCCGGGAGCCTATGCTGGAACCGCTCGTCGTGTCAAATCCCGACGGTCTGCCCGATGTTTGGACGCCCGGCCCGCTGCACGCGCATGCCGGCGAAGCTGCCCTCCGGTTCCTGCGACCCCGTCCCGTCGGCCAGGCTCACTGCTCTTGCCAGGTCTCCCGCCGATATTTGCGCCGGCGCGAAACGGCGAGCTGCTCGAGCTGCGGAAAGTCGCGGATGGCGCGCAGGACCGACGTCGAGATCCGGTGCGGCACTTCGCCGCACTCGCGGGCGAACCGCGCGGCGAGATCGTCGGAGTCGAGCGGCGGTGCCTCCGGACCGTCGTGGAAGTGGCCGAGCCCCTTCTTCCACACCAGCGCGCGCTCGGCATGACCGACGCCGTAACACAGCTCGAGCGCGACGATCTCGCCCTCGCGGTCCTGCCGCACGAAGAGATCGAAGTAGTCGTCGTGGAACCAGCGCCGGGTATGGCCGGCCGTGTCCTGGGTGACCCCAGTGATTTCGCGTAGCACTTCGTTGCTCCTCTTACGCATTCAACCTCGCGAGCAGAACGCGCGTGCGCTCGGCGTCCTCCGACTTCAGGATGCGCTGCGCCAGCACCTCGACCTCCGGGATCGACGAGCGCAGCACCTGTTGCTTGACCGCCAGCAGCTGCGCCGGATGCATCGAGAACTGGCGCAGTCCCAGGCCGAGCAGCAGGCGCGTGAGATCGATCTCGCCCGCCATCTCGCCGCAGATCGCGACCGGCACGCCTGCCTTGTTCGCCGCCCGGATGGTATGGGCGATCAGGAACAGCACCGCCGGGTGCAGCGGATCGTACAGGTGCGCGACGTTGTCGTCGGTGCGGTCGATCGCGAGCGTGTACTGGATGAGGTCGTTGGTCCCGATCGACAGGAAGTCGAGCTTCTTCATGAAGCTGCCGACCGCGAGCGCGGCCGCCGGCACCTCGATCATGCCGCCGAGCGGGACGTGCGGATCGAACGGAATGCCGGCCTGCGCCAGCGTGTCCCGCGCCACCGCGACGTAGTGGAGGACTTGGTCGATCTCGTGCGCATGCGCGATCATCGGCACCAGGAGGCGGACCTTTCCGTAGTGCGACGCCCGCAGGATCGCGCGCAGCTGGGTGAGGAATATCTGCGGCTCCGCGAGGCAGAACCGGATCGCGCGCAGCCCGAGCGCCGGGTTCGGGCCGGCGAACTCCCGGTCGTTGAGCGTCTTGTCCGCGCCGAGGTCGAGCGTGCGGATCGTGACCGGCCTCCCGGCCATCGCCTGGACGACCTGCCGGTAGGCCTCGAACTGCTCGTTCTCGTCGGGCAGGTCGTCGCGGTTCAGGAACAGGAACTCGCTGCGGAAGAGGCCTATCCCCATCGCGCCGGCCTCGAGCGCGTGGCCGACGTCCTCGGGGAGCTCGATGTTCGCCTGCAGGTCGACCGCAACGCCTTCCAGCGTTGCCGCCGGCATCGTCTTCAGGCGCTTGAGCTTCTGCCGCTCGAGCTCGAACTGGCCCTGGCGGAGCCGGTACTCCGCGAGCACCTGCCGGTCGGGGTTGACGATCAGCACACCGGCCAGGCCGTCGGCGATCAGGAGCTCGCCCTCGCGGATCATCTGCCGCGCATGGTGCAGACCGACGATCGCCGGGAGGTTGAGGCTCCGCGCGACGATCGCGGTGTGCGAGGTCACGCCGCCGACGTCGGTCACGAAGCCGGCGAACTGGTGCTGCTTGAAGAGGATCATGTCCGCCGGCGAGAAGTCGTGCGCGACGACGATGATGTTCTCCTCGTGCTCCGGCGGCTCGGGGTGGTGGCCGGTGCCGAGCATGCCCTTCAGCACGCGCTCGACAACCTGTTGCACGTCGGCCTTACGCTCGCGGAGATAGGGGTCCTCGATCTCCTCGAAGCGGTGGACCAGGATCTCCATCTGGTGCACCAGCGCCCATTCGCCGTTCCAGCGGCGCGTGCGGATCAGCTCGCGCGGCGCGACCGAGAGCATCGAGTCGTTCAGGATCATCAGGTGCAGGTCGAGGAACGCGCCCATCTCGGCCGGCGCATCGGCCGGCACCGCCGCGTGCAACCCGATCAGCTCGCCGCGGACGTGCTCGATCGCGGCGTCGAAACGCAGGATCTCGGCCTCGACCTCGTCGCGCGCGATTTCGTAGTGCGCGACCTCCAGCCGCGCGCTGGTGATGAGATGGGCGTAGCCGATCGCGATGCCGCCCGACACGCCCGCGCCGTGCAGCGTGAAGCTCGCGCCGATCCGCGTCCCGAGCGCGGCTTCCACCGTCGCGACTTCAGGCTTGCCCATCGTTCCTCGCGCCGCCTTGCGGCATTACTCGCCCTCCCCGAACTTGTCGTTCACGAGCGCCGCCATCGCCTCGAGCGCGGCATCTTCGTCGGCGCCCGCAGTCTCGATCCCGATCCGGCTGCCCTTGCCCGCCGCGAGCATCATCACGCCCATGATGCTCTTCGCGTTCACCCGCCGGCCGTTCCGCGACAGCCATACGTCGGCGCCGAACTTGGCTGCGACCTGCGTCACCTTGGCCGCGGCGCGGGCGTGCAGGCCGAGCTTGTTCTGGATCTCAACTTCCCGTTGCGGCATGCGTTTCGCCTGCGCCCAGATGCATCACGCCTTCGCGGCCGCCGCTGACCGCCTTGCCGACGACGGCGCCCAGCGGCTGGGTACGGTAGGTCAATACGCGCACCAGCATCGGCAGGTTGACTCCGCCGACGACTTCCACCTTGCCCGAGACCGTCAATCGCGCGGCGATGTTCGAGGGCGTCGCGCCGATCATGTCGGTCAGGACGAGCACCCCGTCACCCTCGTCGAGCTGCTGCACGAGATCGCGGGCCTGAGGCAGGATCGAGTCGGGGTCGTCGTGCACCGTGATGCCGACCTGGCGCACCCGCAGCGGCCGTTTTCCAAGCACGTGGCTAGCGCAGTGAATCAACGCTTCGCCGAAGGCGCCGTGGGCGACGATCAGGATACCGACCATGGACAGGCTACGGCTGCGACACGGTAGGGCGGAGTTTAACGCTTCGGGCGCAGTCTGGCCCGCCTAAGCCATTGAACCATCGAGGTGCCCGGACGCCAAGGAAGAACTTGCCGCCGGCGTCATCGTGGCGCCCCGACGCGTGGCTGGTCGCCCGAACGCCCCGCGACAGCGGCCTCCAGCGCGTCGAGGAACATCCCCGCCACGTTGAAACCGGTCTGCTGGGCGATCTCCTGGAAGCAGGTCGGGCTGGTGACGTTGACTTCGGTGAGCCAGTCGCCGATGACGTCGAGCCCGACGAGCAGCAGCCCGCGCCGCCAGAGGACCGGCCCGAGTGCCTCGGCGATATCCCGGTCGCGCGGGCTGAGGGGCCGCGCCACCCCGATGCCGCCCGCGGCGAGGTTTCCCCGGGACTCGCCCGGTTTCGGGATGCGGGCGAGCGAATACGGGACCGGCTGCCCGGCGATCAGCAGCACCCGCTTGTCGCCGTCACGGATCTCGGGGATGTGGCGCTGCCCCATGATCGAGCGCGTGCCGTGCGCGGTCAGCGTCTCGATGATGACGTTCCGGTTGGCGTCGCGGTCGGTCACGCGAAAGACGCTCGCGCCGCCATGCCCCTCGAGCGGCTTCAGCACGACGTCGGCCTGCTCGTCGATGAAGCGCTGCAGCTGGCCCTCGAGCCGCGTCGCGATCGTGGGCGCGATGAACTGCGGGAACTGCGCGATCGTGAGCTTCTCGCTGTGGTCGCGCATGGCGCGCGGGTCGTTGAACACCCGCGCGCCATCGCGGGCCGCCATCTCGAGGAGCCAGGTGCTCGTCACGTACTCGAGGTCGAACGGCGGGTCCTTGCGCATCAGCACCGCGTCGAACTCGACGAGCGGCGTCTCGCGGGGCGGCAGCTCGAGCCGGTACCAGTCTTGGTCGTGCAGCGCCGGGTTGCCGAGGTACTGCTCGGCGTTCAGGAGATGCAGGCGGCAGTGCTCGGCGAGCACGCGGCTCCCCTTCCACATGAGCCCTTCCTGCAGCGTGAAATGGATCTCGTGGCCGCGCTTCGCGGCCTCGACCATCATCGCGAATGAAGAGTCCTTGTACGTCTTGAGCGACGGGAGGGGGTCGAGGATGAAAAGAAGTCTCATGGGGACCTGGTTCGCGATGATCCTCAGCAGCGAAGCCCGCGCACGAACAAGGGGGCGGGCTCCCTTGCAATTCCCCGGGGGCGAGACGCCCGCATGCGCGCTCTACTCCTCCTGCGGCGCGGTCTCTTCCAGCTCGATCGCCGCCGCGAGATTCGCGAGGCGGGCCACGACGCCGTAGGCGTAGAAGCGGTTCGGCGTCGCGTCGGGGTTCGCGAACTGGTCGGGCTGGGTACAGCAGTTGTCGAAAGCAAGCGGCTCGAAGTGCATCCCCGGGGCGTTCAGGTTCTCGTCCTTGCCCCGGGTCGTGTGCACGCGATAGAAGCCGCCGATCACGTAGCGATCGATCATGTAGACGACCGGCTCGGCGACTGCGTCGTTGACGGTCTCGAACGTGTGCACGCCCTCCTGAATGATGACCTCGTGCACCTCCAGGCCTTCCTTGACGACCGCCATCTTCTTGCGGTCGTTGCGGTTCAGGCCGCGCACGTCGTCGGGGCTCTTCGCCATCATGATGCCCATGCCGTAGGTGCCGGCGTCGGCCTTGATCACGACGTAGGGCTCCTCCTTGATCCCGTACTCGAGGTACTTCGCGCGGATCAGCGGCAGCAGCGCCTCGACGTTGGCGGCGAGACAGTCCTCGCCGCTCTTCTCCTTGAAGTTCACCTCGCCGCAGCGCGCGAGATAGGGGTTGATCAGCCACGGGTCGATGGCGAGGAGCTTCGCGAACTCGCTCGCGACCCGCTCGTAGCGCCCGAAGTGGTTCGACTTGCGCCGCACCGCCCAGCCGGCGTGCACCGGCGGGAGGACCCACTGCTCGTGGAGCTTCTTCAGGGTCTCGGGCACCCCGGCCGACAGGTCGTTGTTGAGGAGGATGGTGCACGGGTCGAAGTCGGCGAGCCCGAGCCGCCCGCCGCGCCGGACGAGCGGCTCGAGAAGCAGGGCAGGGTTGTCGGGCACGGCGATCTCGGTCGGCACCCTGATCTCGGGGATGAGCGTGCCGATCCGGATATTCAGCCCCGCCTGCCGCAGGATGGTGCGCAGCCACGCGACGTTCTGCAGGTAGAACCGGTTGCGGGTGTGGTTCTCGGGGATGAGCAGGAGGTTCTTCGCGTCCGGACAGACGCGCTCGATCGCGGTCATGGCCGCCTGCACCGCGAGCGGCAGGAACTGCGGGTTGAGGTTGTTGAACCCGCCGGGGAAGAGATTGGTATCGACCGGCGCCAGCTTGAAGCCCGAGTTGCGCAAGTCCACCGACGAATAGAACGGCGGCGTATGCTCCTGCCATTGCGTCCGGAACCAGTGCTCGACCGTCGGGCTGGCGTCGAGAATCCGCCGCTCGAGGTCGGCAAGCGGTCCGTGCACCGGGATCGTGAGTGCGGGAGTCATGGCGAATGATCTCGTATGCGAGCCGCAGCGGGTGTCGATTCTAGCCCAGCCCCGTCGTGCGACGCCCGCGCTTTTCGGCGGGGATATGCGCTGATCATGGAGGAGCCATGAAAGCCCGATTCGTCCTCGGCGCCGTGCTGGGATCGCTGGCGCTCGCGCTCGCGCCGTGGAGCGCTGCGGCACAGGGGAAGAGCAACTGGCCGAAGACCTTGACGCTCGGCACGGCCGCGCTCGGCGGCACGTACTTCGTGTACGGGCAGGTCTGGGCGAGCCTCGTCAATGCGAAGCTCGGCACCGCCATCCAGACCCAGCAGACCCAGGGCCCGAACCAGAACATCGCGCTCACCGACAGTCGCCAGGTCGACTTCGGCATGACGACGATGGGCATCGCGCTGCAGGCCTGGGAGGGGAAGGGCGAGTGGACCAAGGGCCAGAAGTTCCGCAGCATCCGCGCGATGTTCCCGATGTACGACACGCCGTTCCACTTCATCGCGCTCGAGAAGTCGGGCATCAGGAGCGTGCAGGACATCGCCGGCAAGCGCGCCGGCGTCGGCCCGCGCGCCGGCACCTGCGGCACGTACTTTCCGCTGATGTTCAAGCTGCTCGACATCCATGCGACGATCCGCAACGGCCCGGGCGCGGACATGGCGGCGAGCCTGCAGGACGGCCTGATCGACGTGTTCCCGTTCTGCGCCGGCCTCCCGATCGCGGTTTACGCGGAGCTCGCCGCCGCCAACAAGGTGACCTTCTTCACCTTCACCGACGACGAGATCAGACGGCTCAAGGCCGCGTTGCCCGAGCTCTCCGACTCGATCATCCCGAAAGGGACCTACCGGCAACTGACGACGGACCAGAAGACGGTCGGCGTATTCAACTTTGCGATCGCGCACAAGGACATTCCGGAGGAGCTCGTGTACCTGATCGTCAAGACGGTGCTCGAGAACAACGCCGCGATGGTGAAGAGCCAGCCGGCGGCGAAGGAGACGCTGCTCGAGAACTGGGACCGGAACACGTTCCTGCCGTTCCATCCCGGCGCGGTCCGCTACTTCAGGGAGAAAGGCGTCGTGCTTCCGGCGAAGCTCGCCGGGCAATAGCGCCGCCGCGGGGATCCGTCGGCAGCTAGGCGGGCGCCGTAGCGCTGCGACGCGACCGCAGCCAGCGCGCGAGCGGCCAGAGCCACACCATGATCGTCAGGATCCCGAGACCCGCCGCGATCGGCCGCTCGAAGAACCCGAGGAACCGTCCGTCGGACTTGATCATCGACGTGATGAAGTTCTCCTCGAGCATCGTGCCGAGGATCACGCCGAGAATCGCCGGTGCGACCGGGAAGCCGTTCTCCTCCATGAAGTACGCGGCTATCCCGAACACCAGGATCACGCCGACGGCGAAGACGGTGTTGTTGATCGCGAATGCGCCGACGATGCAGAAGAGCAGGATCACGGGCATCAGCAGGTTGCGCGGTACTTCCAGTATGCGCTTGCCCACCTTGATGCAGGCCCAGCCGAGCGGGATCATCAGCAGGTTGGCGAGGAAGAACGTCAGGAACACGGCGTAGATCTGTTCCGGGTTGTTCATGAAGATCGCCGGCCCGGGGTTCATGCCTTTGATGTAGAGCACGCCGATCACGATCGCGGTGATCGAGTCGCCCGGGATGCCGAAGACGAGCGCCGGGATCCAGGCCCCCGCGAGCGCGCTGTTGTTCGCCGCGCCCGACTCGATCAGCCCCTCGACGTGCCCGGTGCCGAACTTCTCCGGCTCCTTCGAGAACTTCTTCGACATCGCGTACGACATCCACGCCGCGATGTCGGCGCCCGCGCCGGGCAGCGCGCCGATCGCGGTGCCGAGGACGCTGCCGCGCAGGATCGAGGCCCAGTACTGCTTCGTCAGCCCCCACATGCCGCGGAAGACGTTACCGATCTGGCGCGTGAAATGCTCGCCCGCGCCGCTCGTCTCCACCGCGTAGCGCAGGATCTCCGACACCGCGAACATTCCGATCATCATCGGAATCAGGCCGACCGAGCCGAGCAGCTCGATCGAGCCGAAGGTGAACCGCGGGTGGCCGGCGGGGTTGTCGAGGCCGATCGACGAGATCAGCAGGCCGCCGAGCAGCGACACGATGCCCTTCAGCGGATCGCCGACGCTGATGAACACGGCGCAGGTGAGCCCGAGCAGGACCAGCCAGAAGTACTCGAACGAGCTGAAGCGCACCGCGACCTCGGCGAGCGCCGGGGCGGACGTGACCAGCACCACCGTCCCGAACAGCCCGCCGATCACGCTGAACACGAGGCCGGCGCCGAGCGCGGTCTCGGCGAGCCCCTTCTTCGTCATGGCGTACGCCTCGTCGGTATACGCGGCGGAGGCGGGTGTCCCCGGAATGCGCACGAGGCAGCCCGGGATATCGCCGGAGAAGATCGCCATCGCGGTCGCGGTCACGATGGAGGCGATCGCCGGCACCGGCGGCATGAAGAAGGTGACCGGGACCAGCAGCGCCGTCGCCATCGTCGCGGTGAGCCCGGGGACCGCGCCGACGAACAGTCCGAAGGCCGCCGACGCGAGGATGACGGCGATCGTATAGGGCTCGAACACGAGCCCGAACGCGGTCAGGATGTCGGCCATCTCACCAGAGGACGGGTTCGAGCACGCCCCACGGCAGGGGCACGCGCAGCAGCTTGTAGAACAGCGTGTGGATCACGAGCGTCGCGACGATGGCGACGGCGATCGCGGGCAAGACCCGCACCCCGAGCTTGAGGAACAGCGCGACGAGGCAGATCGTCGCGGTCGGGATGAACCCGAGCGGGGCGGCGGCCACGATGTAGAAAACGAGCACCGCGCAGATCGCGAGGAAGTTCGTGACGAGCGAGGGGTTACGCATCCAGCCTGCGAGCGCGACGAGCGGCTGCCCCGCGCGCACGCCGCGCCGTACGAGCAGCAGCCCGCACGCGATGAGCCCGGCCGCGATCACGCCGGGAAAGAGTGCCGGGCCGTACTTCTGGCCCGGGATCAGCGGGTAGCCCTGGATGTGGACGAGGATCGCGATCGCCAGCGCGATCAGGCAGGCGCCGACGACGGCGTCGTTGACCTTCATATCGTGAGGTCATCCCGGCGCAGGCCGGGATCCAGTTCGTGCCGGCGGTTGGATCCCGGCATCCGACGGGAGGATGCGCTACCCGCGCATCACTTCACGATCCCCACGGCCTTCATCGTCGCACCGAGATCGTTCGACGACTTCTCCATGAACCTTGCGAACTCGGCGGGGGGCAGGTAGGTCACACCGAAGCCTCTGCTGAACATGAAGTCCTTGTACTCCTTCGAGTCGTACGCGCTCTTCACCGCCGCGACGAGCCGCGCCTCGACGTCCTTCGGGATGCCCTTCGGCGCTGCCATCCCGCGCCAGGCCGCCATCGCCCAGTCGGTGCCGAGGGCCGCCTTCAGCGGCGGGATGTTCGGGTAGAGCGACGGGGGGTTGGCGTCCATGATCGCGAGGCTCTTCACCTTGCCGGCGTCGATCAGCGAGCGCGCCTCGGGGATCGAGCACGGCACGACGTCCACACCGCCGGCGACCAGGTCCTGCAGTCCGGGGGCCGCGCCGTTCGACGGCACCCAGGGCGCCGCGGCGGGGTCGATGTTGAGGCTCTTCAGCATCCCGGCGATGGAGAGATGCCAGATGCCGCCCTGCCCGGTGCCGGACGCCTTCAGCTTCCCGGGGTTCGCCTTGATCGCATCGACGAGCTCTTTCGCCGTCTTGTACGGTGAGTCGGCGCGCACCTGGAGGCCCGCGGGATCCGCGTTTACCAGCCCGAGCGGCGTGTACGACGCGCCGGTGAGCTTGGTGAGACCCTGCCAGTGCATCATCCCGATCTCGACCGTGATGAGGCCGATCGTGTAGCCGTCCGGCTGCGACTCGGCGATCGCGGAATGGCCGACGACGCCGTTGCCGCCGGTGCGGTTCACGACGCTGACCGGCTGTTTCAACTCCTTCTCCATGATGCTCGCGAGGATGCGGGCGGTGGCGTCGGTGCCGCCACCGGCGCCCCAGGGCACCACGAGGGTGATCGGGCGGTTGGGATACTGCGCGGCCGCGGGCGCGGCGAGCGCGGCGGCAACGATGGAAGCGGCGGCGAGCCGCGCGAGCGAACGAAGCATGTAGTCCTCCTTCGGTGAATCGCCGCGCGGGGGTCGGTCTTCTTCTGGCGCGGCGGGGTGCGGCGAGGATTTCACGGCGGGCCCGGGCTGTCAACGCGCGCAAAAAAGCCGGCGCGCGGCCGGCTTTCGCGAGCGGCGGGACCGCCCTACTTCTGCGCCAGGATGTACTTCACCATCGCCAGCGCGTCGCCGTCGCTCACTTGCGGGTTCGGGGGCATCGGCACCTGGCCCCAGACGCCGACGCCGCCCGCCTTCACTTTCTGGGCGAGGGCGGCCGATGCGTCCTTGTCGCCGGCGTATTTCGCGGCCACCTCCTTGTAGGACGGCCCGATCACTTTCTTGTCGACCTGGTGGCAAACGAGGCACCCGTTCTTCTGCAGCAGCGCGCTGGCGTCGGCGGCGGCGGGGGCCGCGGCCGGAGGCGCGGCGGCCGCAGTGACCTGGGTCGGTGCCGCCGCCGGAGCGGGCGCCGCAGGCGCGGCGACAGGCGCGGCCGGTGCGACGGGCTTCGGCGGCTCCTTGAAGCTCGCGCCCGACTGGTTCGCCATGTACACCACCGCGGCAGTCACCTCCCAATCGGTGAGCGTCGGGTTGCCGCCGCGCGGCGGCATGACGCCCTTCGGGCTCTGCATGCCGTTGATCGCGTTCTTCACCAGCGTCGCGAGGCCTTCCTTGATGTGCGGCGCCCACGCCGCCGTGTCGCCGACCCTTGGTGCGCCGGCGATTCCTTGCGCGTGACACGCCGCGCAGACCACCTTGTACGTCTCCTCGCCGGACTTGAGCGCGCGCGGACCGCTCGCGTCATCGCCGAACTCGACGCGCGCGACCGGCTGGATGCGTGTCGCGACCGCCTCTGGCGCGAGCGTCGCGGGGTCGGTCTCCCGGTCCATGGTGATGAACTGCGTGAGCAGGATGATCCCGATGGTCGGGATCAGGAACGCAAGCGCGATGACGACGACGAGCTGCTGCCACGTCTTGATCGGCGAGGTATGGGCGTGCTCGTAGCCGGCGTCTTGCATCGTTCGCGACCTTGGCGGCGTGAGTGGGGAGCGGAAGGCTCGCGATTATAGCCGCCGCCCCCACCGCGGGCAAAGCGCACGACGGGTTGCGGTAGAATCCGCCCCGCTCTGCCAGCGCGCCCGTAGCTCAGTTGGATAGAGTGTTGGTTTCCGAAGCCAAAGGTCGCAGGTTCGACTCCTGCCGGGCGCGCCAGATGCCACGACGGTCCAGCCGTTGAATCCAGACTCGCTCCGGGCCGACAGGCGATCGTTGATCCCGACTCGGCGCGTCTCGACGCGCGACACGTCGCGAACAAGAGCAACAATCCGCTCACCCGTCGCCGGCGCTCTCCTTTCAGGACTACTACTCTTCCAGCCTGTACGGCAGCGACAATTACATACGGAGCAACGCTCCGGGAAGGGCAACCGCATGAGCTCACCTGCCTCGCTCGAATCGCGCGACGACATTTCGCTCGTCCACGACGACCCGCCGTTCCGCTGGCAGCGGCGCGTCGGGCTCATCCCTCGCAGCGGCGGTCTCGGCATCGGGCGACGCGCCCTCTTCTGGACGGCATTCGGGTGGCTGCCGATCGCCGTCTGGGCGTGGTGGGTGGGCCGGGCGCTGCCCGAGCAGGGACAGGCGGCCGAGCCGCTGCTCCAGCACTTCGGCGTACACGCCCGCCTCCTGCTCGGGATCCCGTTGCTGATCCTGGCGGAGGGCGTCGCACAGCGGATCATGAGCCGGCTGATCCCGCAGTTCGTCCACGCGGGCATCGTCGGGCCGGACCACGTGCCGCGATTCCGCGCGGTCCTCGCCCGCACCGCGCGGCTGCGCAACGCGTCCTTGCCCTGGGTGATCATCGTCGGCCTCGCCTTCGCCTGGGCGTTCACCGGCACCGTGGTGCACCGCGCGCACGAACTCCTGTGGGCGGCCGAGGGCGGGCCCGTACCGTCGCTCGGCTTCGGCGGATGGTGGTACGTCTACGTCGGCCGACCGATCTTCATCGCGCTGCTGCTCGGCTGGCTCTGGCGCCTGCTGCTGCTCGCTATCACGCTCAAGCGCATCGCGAAGCTCGACCTCGTCATCGTGCCGACGCATCCTGACCGTGCCGGCGGTCTTGGTTTCGTGGAGCGGTGTCCCGCCGCGTTCAGCATCGTGGCGTTCGTTTCCGCCATGGTGATCGCGGGCGGCTGGGCGCACGATGCCGAGTTCCACAGCCTCGACGTGCATACGCTCTTCCCGATGATGGCTGCCGCCCTCGTGATCGCGCTCTTCATCTATCTGTCGCCGTACCTCGTGTTCGCTGGCCCGCTCGGCCGCGCGAAGAAGCAGGCGCTGCTTGATTACGGCGCGCTCGTCGCGCGGCACGGCGGGGCGGTCCGGAGCAAGTGGATTCTCGGCGACGCGAAAAAGGCCGACCCTCTGCTGTCCGCGTCCGAGATCGGGCCGGTTGCGGACACGATCAGCCTGTACGAAGCGGTGCAGCGGATGCGGCCGATCCCGCTCGGAAAAACGGCGCTGCTCGCCATCGCGGTGCCGGTGCTGATTCCGTTCGTCGGCGTGCTCGCGATCCAGATCCCGCTCAAGGAACTCCTGGCGGGCCTCGCGAAAGGACTGCTCTGATGCGAACGCTCGTTCTTGGGTGTCTGCTCGTACTTGCCCTCGTCGACGGATGCACCTACTACGAGGTCGCGCCGGGCGTCTACGCTACGTCGGCGCCCACTTCGTTCGACCGGTCGTGGTCCGCCGCGGTCGGTGCCTTCGAGGATCAGGGCGTACGCATCACGTCTCAGGACCGCGGCACCGGCCAGGTGCGCGGCACGCGCGACGGGATCGACGTGCTGGCGAGCGTCCGCACACAGGCCGACGGGAGTGTGCGAGTCGAGTTCAATACCAGCGGCGCGACCGCGCGCGATCCGACGCTGATCGACCGCATCTCGCGGGCCTACGACCGACTGATGGGGCGGTGACCGCGAACGAGGCGGACCGTCGGCGACGTCCAGTCACAGCCCGGCGATGAACTCGCGCCATGGCAGAGCCCGCACTCCCGGCGCGACTGCTCGCAAGCGGCTTCCTGCGGCGGGTGCCTGGTGAACGAGAAACATCTCCACTCGGGTTCCCTTTGCGCGCTTCTTCCAAGCGGCCTCGGCGAGGTGGACCCCGTGAGCAGCCGCTGCCGGCCCGCCGCGGCTGACGATCGATCCGGGTGCGCACCAGCGCGAAGACCTCCGGGACATTCTGCGAGCTCGTCGAGGATCCCCGGCGTCCTGTACAGCGTCCACGGAACCCCTGGGGGTCCAGGCCCGCAGTCGCGCGACGACGTCGGAGATCCTCGAGCAGGAAGCAGTCGGCCCTGGGGAAGAGATGGCGCAGCGACCAGGTCGTTCCCCAGCCCGACGGCGGACCGGTCAGCACCGTCGCCGGGAAGTGCTTCACCGTCTTGCAGGACTTGTCCCTCCAGCTCTCGGCGAGACGGATTTCATGAATGAGGATTTTAAGGCGGCACTTCAGGACTCTCGATGAGTCGCGGCGCGCTCCGTTCCCGGCCAGGGCCGGGACCACGGCCGCGGCGATGTCCGGCGGCTTCCACGGCTTCTCGAGCAGCGGCTTCTCGGCGCACTGTGAACAAGGGCGCGCTCGATGTCAGTACAGACCTTCCGCGAGACCGCCTCTTGATTCGACAAGGATTCCGCTCGCCCAACGCCCAGTTGGCGAAGTCAGGCTAGCGGCTTGCCGGTTACGGGACGCAGCCTTGCGTCGATGAGCGAGTCAGTCCGTACACGAGCGCGGTCGCGACCAGGAAGCGGTCGACCGGGACTGAGCGAGCATGATCTTGCGGCTGCGGGCCGCCACCTCGAAGGCAAGAACGGCTTCCTGCGCCGGGGTCCCGGTGAGGGCTTTGCCCCCCCAGCGGTGAGGCTCGTCGCCCAGCTTCACGCGGCGGCGCTGGGCGAGAACCAGGAGCCCCTTTTCCGCAGCTCAACCCATGATGTTCACGCCGCCGTCGACGTAGAGCGTCTGCCCGGTCATGCGGCGGGCATAGGGCGTCGCGAGGTAGGCGCAGGCGTAGCCGACGTCGTCGATGTCGACGAGCTCGCCCACCGGCGCGCGGCTTGCCGCCTCGTTGAGGAGCAGGTCGAAGTCCTTCAGCCCCGAGGCGGCGCGGGTCTTGAGCGGTCCGGGCGAGATCGGGTGCACGCGAATGCCCTTCGGCCCGAGCTCATAGGCGAGGTAGCGGCAGGTGGCCTCGAGCGCCGCCTTCACCGGACCCATCACGTTGTAGTTCGGCACGACCTTCTGCGCGCCGTGGTAGCTCATGGCGAACATCGTGCCGCCCTCGGTCATCAGCGGCGCGGCGAGCTTCGCCATGCGCACGAACGAGTGGCAGGAAACGTCCATCGCCACCTTGAAGCCCTCGGCCGAGCAGTCGAGGAGGCCGCCCTGCAGGTCCTCCTTCGGCGCGAAGGCGATCGAGTGCACGAGAATGTCGAGGCGCCGCCACTTCTTCCCGATCGTCTCGAACACCGCCTCGAGCTCGCCCGGGCGCTGGACGTCGAGCGGGAGGATGATCGGTGCGTCGAGCGCCGTGGCGACCGGCTCGACGTGCCGCCGAGCCTTGTCGTTCAGGTAGGTGATCGCGAGATCGGCGCCGAGGCTGTGGAACGCTTTCGCGCAGCCGTACGCGATCGAGTGCTCGTTGGCGATGCCGACGACGAGCGCCTTCTTGCCCGCGAGGACCGGATTGTGAGCTTGCGTCATGTCCGTTTTCCACGGCACGAGGGGGCAGGCCTCTCGTGCTCCCGAAGTTAGGAAAGCGCCGCCTGCGGCGCCGGCCGCTTCCGGCGCAGGCCGGAATGCAGGAACACCCGGCCCCCGGCTTTCGCCGACATGACGGTTCGCTATGCGATCGCCTTCGCGGCGCTTTCCCGCCGCGCCTGGGCGACGAGCACCGCCACGGCGCACGAGGCGAGCCGCGCCATCACCGAGTCGGCGCGGCTGGTGAGGATGATCGGGACCTTCGCGCCCAGGACGATGCCCGCCGAGTCGGCGCCGGCGAGGAACGACAGGCTCTTCGCGAGCATGTTGCCCGCCTCGAGGTCCGGGACGATGAGCACGTTTGCGCGGCCGGCGACCGGCGACACGATCTTCTTGATCTCGGCCGCCTCGGGGCTGATCGCGTTGTCGAGCGCGAGCGGGCCGTCGAGGATGCCCCCGGTGATCTGCCCGCGGTCGGCCATCTTGCAGAGCGCCGCCGCCTCGAGCGTCGAGGCCACCTTCGGGTTCACCGTCTCCATTGCCGACAGGATGGCGACCCGCGCCTCCGGAACGCGCAGCGCGTGGGAAAGGTCGATCGCGTTCTGCACGATGTGGACCTTGTCCTCGAGGGTCGGGGCGATGTTCACCGCGGCGTCCGAGATGATCAGCGCGTCCGGATGGCCCGGCACATCCATCACGAAGCAGTGGCTGATGCGCCGCGCGGTGCGCAAACCCGTGTCCTTCTTCACCACCTCGCCCATCAACTCGTCGGTGTGGAGGCTGCCCTTCATCAGGGCCTCGGCCTTGCCTGCTCGCACGAGCTCCACCGCTTTCGCTGCCGCCGCATTGCTGTGCGGCGCGTCTACGATCTCGTAGCCCGAGATATCGAGCTTCGCCGACTTGGCAACGGCTTCGATCTTCGCCTTCGGCCCGACGAGGATGGGTTTGATCAGCCCGAGCTTCGCCGCGTCGACCGCGCCCGAGAGCGAGCTCTCGTCGCACGGATGGGCCACTGCCGTCGGCACCGGTTGGAGCGCCTTGGCCGCATCGATCAGGCGCTGGTATTTTTCGTGGCTCATGCGGATTTGAGCTCCTGGACGGGGGTGTCGAGCCCGAGGATGCTCGCGACCTTGCGGAAGCGCTCTTCCTGATAGGGCGTCGGCTCGCCGCGCGACTTCACGACCTGCCGCGCGACGTCGTAGCCCTGGCGGCGGTGGCGCATCTCGGGCGCGAGCTTCGGGAGCGCCGCGATCGCGCGCTCCTCATCGAGCGCGAGCACGAACGCCTGCTGCTTCACCGCGGCCTTCAGCGCGGCGAGCGACGGCACGTTCTCGGGCTTCAGCTCCTCGATCATGCGGCGGACCATGTTGAACGGCCGCTCGTCGACGACGCTGTCCTCCGGCCGCACGTAGATCAGGAGGCGCACCCAGGCATCGAGCAGCGTTCCCTCCTCGATGTGCGACTCGAGCTCCTTCCGCTTGAGGCGCTTCAGCTCCTCCTGCTCCCAGGTCGCGGACTGCGGGCCGCGGCGCCCGAGGCTCCCGGCCTCGACGCCGACCGCCGCGGCGAGCCACGGCGACTCGTAGATCGCCTTGAACATCCGCTCGGACATGTCGTCGCGCACGTCGCGATACTGGTCGAGCGCCTGCTCGATCTGCCCGGACACGTCGCGCTCGCCCTTCACGAACGGGTTGTCCTGCGCGACCGGCCGGCGGTTCGCGCGCACGGTCTCGGCCATCGACTTGACCCACAGCATCCAGGGATTGAGATCGGAGAAGAACCAGCGCTCGAGCCGGGCCGGATTCGTGTCGCGCAGCACGCGCGCGGTCGCTTCGTTCGACATCGCCTTCATGATCGGCGAGGCGAAGGTGTCGTAGAGGCCCTGGTTGATCTGCGAGACGCGATTGACGACTTCGAACGCCTGCTCGTCCTTGCGGCCGTCGTCGAGCTTGAGGATGTCGTCGATCGTCCGCGGCGCGAACTGGATGAGATAGCGCCCGTCGACGTACTCGATCCCCGGCATGTCGGGCTTCGTGTCGGTGATGACCGCCTCGTACAGCCCGGGGGGGAGCGTATCGATCAGCTCGAGCGCGCTGGCGAGCTCGCCGGTTTCGCGCTTCGCGATGCTGGCCGAAACGAAGATGCCGAGGTGGCCGATCTTCTCGTGCAGGCAGTAGACGATCGTCTGCTCGTTCAGGCGGATCTCCTCGACGCTTTGATAGAGGTCGGGGATCCAGTCGAGCGCCTGCTGCGGCGGGGTGATGTTGTCGCCCCAGGAGGCGAACACGACGATCGGCGAGCGGATGTTGCGGATGTCGACCCGGTGCTTGCCGTCAAAGGACTCGACCTCGCCGACGGCGAGCTTGTTGCCGACGAAGAGGTTCTGCGAGATCCACTCCATCTCCTCCTTGTTCATGAGGTAGTGGCCGCCCCACCACTTCTCGAACTCGAGGAAGCGCTCGCGCTCGGTGTCGACCTTCGAGTAGAGGTTGTAGAGCTTCCCCCAGTAGGTGTTGGAGGGGTTGAGGTTCTCGAAGTTGTTGACGAGGTAGGCGCCGTCGAATTTCCCGTGCCCGAGGTCGCCCGCGAGCGAGGCCATCCAGGTGCCGCCCATGAGACCGCCCGAGTAGCGCATCGGGTTCTTGCCGGCCACGCCCGCCCAGTACGAGATCGGCGAGCCGGCGAGCAGGATCGGCCCGACAAGCTGCGGCGCGAGCGCGGCGAGCATCATCAGCGCCCAGCCACCCTGGCAGTTGCCGATGACGAACGGCTTCCCCTCCGCGTCCGGATGCAGCTCGTTGACCTTGAGCAGAAACTGCGCCTCGGCGGAGCAGACGGACTCGATCGTTTGGCCCGGCACCGGCTGCGGATAGAACATCACGAAGTAGCACGGGTGACCCGCCTTGAGCGCGATCCCGATCTCGCTGTCGATCTTGAATCCGCCGATCCCGGGGCCGTGGCCCGCGCGCGGATCGATCACCACGAACGGACGCTTCTTCGGGCCGGCCGCCGGATAGCCGGTCGGCGGCTTGATGCGCACCAGCGCATAGTTTGCGGGCTTGGCGAGCTCGCGGCCGTCGACGACCGTCTCGTAGTCGAAGACGAGGACCGGCGGGTTGCCGGACTTCTCGTGCTCGAGGTACTGGTTGCCGCGCTCGCGGAGCACGTCCCAGGTGAGGATCGTGCGCTGCCACGCGTCGAGCAGGTATTCGGTCGCGGCCTGCGCCGCTTGCGGCATCGGCCAGAGGCCGGGCATACGGGGAGTTTCGTTGGGCATGGGAGCTTTCCTGGGGCGGCGAGGGCGACGCTAACTTAACTTCTGTTGCAGTGCAACCTTCTCATGTCTTCACGGGCGGTCGCTTGCGATAGGTCAAACGCGCGCGAGGGAGCCGCAAGTCGGCTCCGGCGGTCTCCCGGGGCCCGTAAATGTGCCATGCTCGCGCGCAGGCGGCCACGCGATGCGAGGAGAACCATGAAGCTCTGGATTGGCAACCTTCCCCCCGACACGACGGACGACGAACTGCGCGAGCTCGTAAAGAAGTACACGAGCCTCGAAGTCTCGCGGCTCACCCGGGAGCCCGGCGACGGTTCGCACCCCGGCGCCGTCCTCGAGTTCGACGACGCCGACCGGGAGACGCTGTACGAGGTGCAACGGCGCCTGAACGGCATGTACTGGAAGAATCGCTCGCTCACGGCGCATGTGCCCCTCTAGCCGGCGAGGCCCCCGCGGACGCAGCGGCCGCTCGCGCGCCGGGAGCGTACCGTGAACACGGCCGCTTACTCCGCGGTCGAGAAGCTGCGCGACGGCCGACGCGTGGAAATCCGCGCGCAACGACCTGACGACCGGGACGCGATTGCCGCGGCGTTCCGGCGATCCAGCCCGGAAACGATCTATCGCCGGTTCTTCGGTCAAAGAACCGGCTTCACGGAAAAAGAGGTCGCTTTCTACCTCGATCTCGACTTCGTCGAGCACGTCGCGCTGGTGGCGGAGTTGGAGGAAGCGGGGCAGAAGGTGATTGCGGGCGGCGGGCGCTACATCGTGTCGGAGCCGGGCCGCGCCGAGGTCGCCTTCAGCGTGGACGACGCGCACCAGGGCCAGGGCATCGGATCGGCCCTGATGCGCCACCTCATGACGATTGCGCGGGCGGCGGGATTGACCGAGCTCTATGCGGAGGTGCTGCCGGAGAATGCGCCGATGCTCGCGGTGTTTGCGCGCAGCGGCTTGCCGATGCGCCAGACCCGTGACGCCGGCGTCGTCCATGTCGCGCTCGCGCTGGGCGGATAGCGCCGTCAGGCGGGCGTGAGGTTCACGATCCGCGAGAAGAGCCGGCGGAACTCCGCGTCCGCGTCGCCGCCGAAGCGCGGGTCGCGGTTCTCCGAGAACGCGGCGTTGATCTCGAGCCAGTCCGCCTCGGTGAGGTGTCGCTCTGCCGCCGGCAGGATCACGCCCTCCTCCCTGCCGAGATGCTCCCAGGTGAAGTTCGCGTAGCGGGTCACGGCGCTCTCGAGGTCGGCGAGGTCCACGCCACCGCTTGCCTGGCGGTCGACCATCGCGGCAAGCTCGGCGACGAGCTCCCGGTCGCGCGCATGCTGGCGCTCGAGCTCGTCGATGTCGGCATCGGTTTCGGAGGTGCGCTCGCGCAGCTTGCGGAAGAGATACTCGTCCTCCTTCGGATGGTGAAGCGCGACGGGGAACGTCTCGAGGTAGCGGACGATGGCCCGCATCACCGCGGGGTCGGGCTGCGTGCCCTCGCGCCGCGCGCTCCCGATGAGATGCATCCAGGCGCGCAGCACCGCGGCGAGCGACCGGTGCTCGTCGCGGATGATTCCGACCGCCCGCGCCGGCGGCGCCGGATTGGCGGTCGCGGAGACGAGGACCGGGATCCCGGCGTGCATGAGCACCTTCAGGGTTTGCGAGCCGAGCATCATGCCGACTCGGTTCCGCCGCCCATGCGACGCCATGAAGATCAGGTCGCAGCCGGCGTCGCGCGCCGCGTCGATGATCGCGAGGTAGGGGGTGTCGTTGACCGCGCTCCGCGACTCGCATGGCACGCCGAGCGCCCGCGCCGCGGACTCCGCCTTGGCGAGCACCTCGCGCGCGCGGCCCTCGAAGGCATAGGTGAAGTCGGCGGGCGACGTGAGCCGCAACACGTCGGCGTCGCCGAAGAGCGACGCCGCGTGGTCCGGCTGCGCGTGGAAGAACGTGATGCGCGCGCCGAGCGTACGCGCGAACTCGACAGCCCGGCCGACCATCTCGGTCGAGAGATCCGTGCCGTCGACCGGAACGAGCAGGTGACTGTACATGCGACTTCCTAGACCATTGGCTGCCTGCAAGGCTAGGACCGCGCCGCAGCCAGTACCCTCCTCGCTTCGGGGGGGCTCGACACGGCGCCTGGCTGTCGCACTAGAATTCGACCCGCGATTGCGCCGAGAACCTGACGAGTGCGGCGCACCGAACCCCTGCTGATTTCCCTGGGACAAGTTCTTGACGACTTCCGCGACCACGCGGCCGACCGGCGCCGTTTCCGGACTCATCCTCAAGGCCACCCCGCCGCGGGCGCCGCGGCACGTCCTCCCTCGGCCCCGGCTTGCGTCCGACGACGCGCAGTTCCTCGATCGTCCCCTGATCCTGGTGCAGGCGCCGGCGGGCTTCGGCAAGACCTCGCTCCTCGCCCAATGGCGGCGCGAGCACCTCGCGCGCGGGGCGGTCGTCGCGTGGCTGTCCGCCGACGCGGCCGACGACGCGCGGCGCTTCGTGCAGGGCCTGGTGGTGGCGGTAAGAGTGGGTTGCGGTCGGCCGGCCTTCGGCCAAACGCTGCTCGAGGGCGCGGCGGCGGCGGGCGATCTGGAGGGAATGACCGCGTGGCTCGCCGAGGTGGGGCAAAGCGCTCTCGACGTCATCCTGATCGTCGACGATGCCGAGCGCCTGCCCCCGACGACCGTCCAGGGGGTGCTCGCCTATCTGCTCTATAACCAGCCGCCGAACCTGCGCGTCGTCGTCGCCGCGCGGGGCGAGCTCGACCTGCAGGTCGCAGACCTCGTGGCCTACGGGCGATGCGAGCCGGTCGGTGCGCCGCTCCTGCGCTTCACGCTGGAGGAGACGATCGCGCTGGTGCGGGCGCGCTGCGGCACCCGTGTCGACGCCGACGCCTGCGCGCGGTTGCACGAGGCGACCGAGGGCTGGCCGCTCGGCCTGCAGCTCGCGCTCGCGGCGATCGAGCACAGCGCCGATCCGCGCACCACCATCGGCGCCCTTTCCGACCACACGGGCGACCTGCCCGCCCGCCTGTTCGGCGGCCTGCTCGCGAAACTCGCCGCCGACGACGTGGCGTTTCTGACGCGCATCGCCGTGCTCGATCATCTTCATCCGGACCTGTGTCGCACGCTCACCGGCGCCGCCGACGCCGCGGAGCGGCTCGCGCGCCTTGCAAGGGACACGCCGCTGCTCGCCGCGATCGAGGGTAGCGAGTGGCTCCGTCTGCACGCGCTCGCCCGCGATGCACTGCGGGGGCGGTTCGCCGCGCTCCCGGCCGCCGAGCAAGACGAGATCCAGGCGCGCGCCGCACAGTGGCTCGCCGATCACGGCCTCCTCGAGGAAGCTGCGCGCCATGCATTCGAAGCCGGGCAGCGGGAGCTCGCCTACGATCTCGCCGAGCGAAGCCTGTACGAGACCATGACCCACGGCGGCCAGGCAGCGGTGCTCGACTGGCTCGATCGCCTCCCGGTCGCCGAGATCGACCGGCGCCCGCGGCTCCGGCTCGCTGCGGCGTGGGCGCTCGCGTTGAGCGAGCGGCACGAAGACGCCGGCCGCCAGGTTGCGCGCATCCTCGAGCACGCCGATGCCGACGACTCTTTGCGCTACGAGTGCGCGTTGATCCTGAGCGGTGCTGCCTATTACGGCGACGATCCGGATCGGTTCATCGAACTGTCCGCCCCCCGGGTCCACTCGCCGCCGATGGACGACCCGTTGCTCCTGCGGATGCACGCGAATCGGATGGCGTGCCGCGCGCTCCTCGTCGGCGAGCTGGCGGATGCCCGGCGCCACGAGCAGCAGGCGCCGCAAGGCGACTTCGGCCCCGCGTTTGCGTTCGCGGCGCGCTGGGGCGATTTCATCGTCGGGCTCAGTTACCTCTGGGAAGGCCAGGTTCGGCTCGTCGAGGAGACGCTGCGGCCCGTCGTCGCCGATGCCGAGGCGGCCCTGGGCCGGCGCGCGCCGCTGACCTGCATGCTGGCCGCCGTGCTCGCGGCAGCGGTCTGGGAGCGCGACCGTCCGGACGCGGCGATTGCACTGCTCGCGAACCGGCTCGACGTTCTCGAGCGAGCCGGTATCCCGGAGACGCTGCTGCTCGCCTACCGGACGCTCGCGCGGATCGCCGCCGGCGGGGGCGCCGAGCACCGCGCGCTCGACCTGCTCGAGTCGCTGCACGCTGCCGGCCTCGCCCGGAACCTGCCGCGGCTCTGCGTTGCCAGCCTCGCCGAGCAGGTGCGCGTGCACGCCCGGCGGTTCCGCCCGGAGACGTGCCGCGCGCTGTGCGGGCGGATCGATGAGATCCTTGCGCGAGAAGATCTCCCGCAAGGCGAGTTGTGGCGGCGGAGCGTGGAGGTGCTGCGAGCGCTCGCCGCTGCGAACGCGGCCATCGCCGCGCAGGACTGGCCGCGCGCGCTGGAGGACCTGCAGCGCGCCGGCGCCCTCGCCGAGGCGATGAAGCACGGCCGCATGCGCATCGAGATCATGGCGCTGCGGGCGTTCGCGCTGGACCGCAACGCCGATGACGGCCGCCCGCTGCTCGAGGAGGCGATCAACCTCGCCGAAACGTACGGCCTGACGCGGCTCTTCGTCGATGCCCACCCGGCGCTCGGGGATTGGGCGCGGCGCACTGCCACCGGACAAGGGCGGAACGGGGCCGCCGCCCGCCGACCGATACCGCCGCCGCGCCGACCCGCGGCCTCAGCGGAGCGCGAGGGAGGCGCGTTGCGCGCGGTGTCGAGCATGGTCCTCACCCCGAAGGAACGGGAGGTCCTCGAGCTCCTCGCCCGCAACCTCTCGAACAAGGAGATTGCGCTCGCCATGGAAGTGGGCGAGGAGACCGTGAAGTGGCACCTCAAGAACCTGTTCGGCAAGCTCTCCGCCGCCAACCGCAAGCACGTGGTCCGTCGCGCGCAGTTGCTTGGCCTGCTGGTCGATGCCGCCTGAGCGGCGGTGCCGGTTCGACGCCGAGTGAGTCCGGCCGGCCGCCTAGGCAGTTAGGCTCCCTACGGGGCGGGCCGCACGAGGTCGATCTGAATTCGGCCTTCGTGCACTCGCACCGGGAAGGTGCGGATCCGCATGCCCGACACACCGCGCATGCAGCCGGTGGTCAGATCGAAGCGCAGGCCATGGGCACGGCAGGTGACCGTCGTTCCATCGAGCTTGCCGGCGCCCAGCGACGAGCCGGCATGCGGACAGCTGTCCTCGATCGCGTGGTAGTTGCCGTGCACGTTGAACAGCGCGATCTCGAGGCCTGCCGTGCGCACCAGGCGGCGCGCACCGGCAGGCAGTTCGTCCGCAGCAGCCGCGTCGACCCACTCGGCCATGGCTCAATCCGATCGGCAGCTAGTTGTCACGACACGAGGGGGAAAGCCGCTGACGCGGCGCCCCCTCGTACTCCCCGAAGCCAGGAAACCGACGCCTGCGGCGTCGGTTTCTCTCCAGAGTGCGGCGGACGCGTCGAGCTCGGCGCGCCGGCAACTGCCGGCGGCGAATGCCCATGCAGATGCGCGTGTAGACATGGTGAGGATTCTGGCGGGCGATCTTCGCCGGTGGCCCACTCGTGGGGAGGGGGTGCCGGCACGCAGCCGCGGGCGCGTCGTCGATCGCGGGCAAGTTCACCTCCCACGGATCCCTGGGCCCCGGGCCCTGAAGTGGCGACCCCCTCTGCGCTGGGGGGTCATGGCGGGGGTGGTCTGGGTAATCTCCACGGCGTGTGAGCGGCGGCGCATGAGGCGCCGAGCTGCTCGAGACAAAACCTGGAGAGAACACCATGGCCGAAACCGTCGAATCCACCGCCAAGCAGGGTGCACCCGCCGTCGTGCGCTCGAGCGTTCTGAAGAGCTCGATCAAGGTCGAGCAGCTGACCTGCGCGATCGGTGCGGAGCTCAGCGTGAATCTTGGCGACGCTTCCCGCGACACTGCTCTCGTCGCCGAGATCCGGGCGCTGCTGCTCAAGCACCGGGTGCTCTTCTTCCGCGACCAGGACATCACCCGCGCCGAGCACGTCGCCTTCGCGCGGCATTTCGGCGAGCTCGAGGATCACCCCGTGGCGGGCAGCGACCCGGATAACCCCGGGCTGGTGCGGATCTACAAGTCGCCCGACCAGCCCAACGACCGTTACGAGAACGCCTGGCACACCGACGCCACCTGGCGCGAGAAGCCGCCGTTCGGCTGCGTGCTCCGCTGCGTCGAGTGCCCCCCGGTGGGCGGCGACACGATGTGGGTCAGCATGGTCATGGCCTACGAGCGGCTCCCCGAGCACATCAAGACGCAGATTGCGGGCCTCCGCGCCCGCCACAGCATCGAGTCGACCTTCGGTGCAGCGATGCCGCCGGAGAAGCGTCTGGCGTTGAAGGCCCAGTACCCGGATGCCGAGCATCCGGTGGTGCGCACACACCCGGAGACCGACGAGAAGGTCCTGTTCGTCAACGCCTTCACGACGCACTTCACGAACTTCCATACGCCCGAGAACGTGCGCTTCGGCCAGGACTACAGCCCGGGCGGAAGCCTGCTCTTGAACTACCTGATCAGCCAGGCGTTCGTTCCGGAGTATCAGGTGCGGTTCCGCTGGAAGCCCAACAGCATGGCCATGTGGGACAACCGCAGCACGCAGCACTATGCCGTGATGGACTACCCGCCCTGCCACCGCAAGATGGAGCGCGCCGGGATCATCGGCGACCCGCCCTACTGAACACTTCGATACCCGGACTCAACCCTATTCACTATTCAAGGAGCATCTAAATGAACTTCCTCGACGGTTCCCTGTTTCCGGAAAACCAGGAAAAGCTTGTGATCACGGTGGCCCCCTATGGGCCCGAGTGGATGCCCGCCGACTTCCCCGAGGACATCCCGGTGACGATGGACGAGCACGTCCAGAAGGCGGTCGACTGCTACAACGCCGGCGCGACGGTGCTGCACGTGCACGTGCGCGAGCCCGACGGCAAGGGCTCGAAGCGCCTGTCGAAGTTCAACGAGCTGCTCGAGCGCCTGCGCGTCGCGGTGCCCGACATGATCCTGCAGGTCGGCGGCTCGATCTCGTTCGCGCCGGAGGGCGAGGGCGAGCCGTGCCAAGTGGCTGTCGGACGACACGCGGCACATGCTCGCCGAGCTGACAGCCCACGCCGGACCAGGTCACGATCGCCATCAACACGAACCAGATGAACGTCGTCGAGCAGATGGTGCGAGGCCGACATCGCCGGCACCTCGCTCGCCGAGCCCGCCAACTACAACGCCTATCGCGAGATGACGATACCCGCCGACCCCGGTGGGTCGAGGAGCACATCAGGCGTCTGTCCGCCGACGGGCATCCAGAGCGCACTTCCAGCTCGCACAACATCACACAGCTTCGAGACGGTCGAGCGGATGATGCGCCGCGGCGTCTGCAACGTGCCGCTGATCTTGACCTGGGTGGCGATCGGCGGCGGCATCGACGCGCCCAACATCTACAACCTCGCGAACTTCGTGCGCGCCGTGCCCGATGGCGCGGTCGCTGACGCTCGAGATCATCGATGCTCAACGTGCTGCCGATCAACATGATGGCGATCGCGATGGGCGCTGCACGTGCGCTGCGGCATCGAGGACAACCTCTGGACGCAGGACCGCAAGAGCAAGATGAGCTCGGTCAAGCAGATCGAGCAGCTGGTGCGCATCTCGCGCGAGTTCGGGCGCGAGGTGGCCAACGGCAAGGAGGCGCGGCGCATCTACCGGATCGGCGAGTTCTACAAGGACGTCGATGAGACGCTCGCCAAGAACGGCTTCGCGCCGAACCGCGAGCTCGAACCAGCGCGGCTTCCTGCAGCGCGCGGCCTGAGGCGGCGATGGCGCAGCCTACGGTCCTGATCGTGCCCGGGCTCCGCGACCACGTCGCGGAGCACTGGCAGACGCTGCTGGAGGCGCGGCTAAGGGCGGCTGGACGGCCGCTGGCCGGCGTGCCGCCGATGGGACGGGAAGACCTTGACTGCGCGAGCAAGGTCGCGGCGATCGAGCGCACGGCGCGATCGGTCGAAGGGCCGATCGTGATCGTCGCGCACAGCGGCGGCTGCGTCATGCTGGTCCATTGGGCGCAGCGGACTCTCCGGCCGGTGCTCGGTGCGCTGCTCGCCACGCCGCCGGACTTCGAGCAGCCGATGCCCGAGGGCTACCCGACGATCGACGCGCTCGCCGCCAGCGGCTGGCTGCCGGTGCCGCGCGAGCGGCTGCCGTTCCCGAGCATCGTCGCCGCGAGCCGGAACGATCCGCTCGGCCGGATCGAACGCGTCGCCGAGCTCGCAGGAGCATGGGGCAGCCGGTTCGTCGATCTTGGCGAGGTCGGACACCTCAACCCGGCCTCGGGGTTCGGAGAGTGGCCGCAAGCGGAACAATTCATTCACGAACTCTCGGAGACGGGCGCCGCGGCAACCGCCGCTCGAGCTTGACGCGCTCGTCGAGGTACAAGGCTCATGACGCAAGAAGCGCTTTCCAGCAGCAGCGCGGCTCCGGCCGTCCTTCGCAGCGGCGCGCTGAAGCGCTCGATCAAGGTCGAGCAGCTGACCTGCGCGATCGGCGCGGAACTCTCCAACGTGAATCTGGGCGATGCTGCGCGCGACGATGCGCTGTTCGCCGAGATCAAGGGGCTGCTGCTGAAGCACAAGGTGCTGTTCCTGCGCGACCAGGACATCACGCGCGGCGAGCACGTCGCCTTCGCCCGGCGGTTCGGCGAGCTCGAGGACCACCCGGTGATGGCGAGCGACCGGAATCATCCCGGCCTCGTTCTCATCTACAAGGGGCCGGACACGCGGGAGGAGCAGTACGAGAACGCCTACCATTGCGATACCACCTGGCGCGAATGCCCGCAGTTCGGGGCCGTGCTGCGCTGTACGGAAGCGCCCGAGGTCGGGGGCGACATGATCTGGGTCAACATGGTCATGGCCTACGAACGGCTCCCCGAACCCATCAAGACGCAGATCGCAGGCCTGCGCGCCCGGCACAGCATCGAGGCGACTTTCGGCGCGGCGATGCCGATCGAGAAGCGCTTGGCGCTGAAAGCGCAGTACCCGGATGCCGAGCATCCGGTCGTGCGCACCCACCCAGAGACCGGCGAGAAGTGCCTCTTCGTCAACGGCTTCACCACGCACTTCACGAACTTCCACACGCCCGAGAACGTGCGCTTCGGTCAGGACTTCGCACCCGGCGCGAGCCTGCTGCTGAACTACCTGATCAGCCAGGCGGCGATCCCGGAGTATCAGGTGCGCTGGCGCCTGCGCAAGAACAGCGTGGCGATCTGGGACAACCGCTGCACCCAGCACTACGCGGTGCAGGACTTCTGGCCGGCGGTGCGCAAGCTGGAACGCGCCGGGATCATCGGCGACCGGCCGCACTAAGCGGCTCGCACTCCGGAGGAGACTGAAATGCCAAAGGCGATCCGCTTTTACGAGACCGGCGGTCCGGAGGTTCTCAAGCTGGAATCGGTCGACGTCGGTGAGCCGGGTCCCGGCCAGGCGCGCGTGCGCCAGACCGCCATCGCGGTCAATTTCATCGACGTTTACTTCCGCACCGGACGCTACCCGGCTCAGCTACCGAGCGGTCTCGGCTCCGACGCGGTGGGCGTGGTGGAGGCGGTCGGCCCGGGTGTGACCGACATCAGCGAGGGCGATCGCGTCGGCTACCTGCTCGGGCCGCAGGGCGCGTACTCGGACGTGCGGGTGATGCCGGCCGAAGTGCTGATCAAGCTGCCCGACGGCATCTCCGACCGCACCGCCTCCACGATCATGATGAAGGGGATGACGGCGCAGTACCTGTTCCGCCAGGTGTATCCGCTCAAGGGCGGCGAGACAATCCTCTATCACGCGGCGGCCGGGGGGGTCGGCCTGATCGCCTGCCAGTGGGCGCGCGCGATCGGGGTGACGATGATCGGCACCGTGAGCTCCGACGAGAAGGCGGCGATCGCGAAAGCGCACGGCTGCGCGCACACGATCGTCACGACCCGCGAGAACATCGCCGAGCGGGTGCGCGAGCTCACTGGCGGCAAGGGCGTGCCTGTCGTCTACGACTCGGTCGGCAAGGACACTGTCGAAGCCTCGCTCAACAGCCTGCAGGTGCGCGGCACCCTGGTCAGCAACGGCACCAGCTCGGGTCCGGTGGTCATCGACACGGTGGTTCTGGCGGTCAAAGGGTCGCTGTGGCTCACGCGCCCGGCGATGGTCCACTACGCGACGCCGCGGTCGCACATGCTGGCGATGGCGAAGGAGCTCTTCGATCTGGTGCTGGCGGGCAAGATCAAGAGCGAGCCGAACCAGACCTATCCGCTCGCCGAAGCCGCCGCGGCGCACCGGGCGCTCGAGTCGCGCAAGACGACCGGCGCGACCGTGCTGGTTCCCTGACCGGTGCCGCCATGACCGCGCTGTCGGTCACCGACTGGCACAGCCGCGGCCGCGAGGTCTTTCCGGGGTTGCTGGCGAGCGGGGTCGTCGCCGTCGCGGCGACCTTCCTCGCGCAGCACTACGGCGCGCCGGTGATGCTGCTCGCGCTGCTGCTCGGCATGGCGATGAATTTCCTGTCGGCCGAGGGCCCCTGCGCCGCGGGTATCGAGTTCACCGCGCGTCAGGTCCTGCGCATCGGCGTGGCGCTGCTCGGCTTGCGCATCACGGTGGCGCAGATCGCCGCGATGGGCTGGCACCCGGTGCTGCTGGTCGTGGTCTCCATCGTGCTGACGATCGTGGTCTCGGTGATCGCGGCGCGGTTGTGCGGCTTCAAAGGCCTGTTCGGCCTGCTGACCGGCGGCGCGACCGCGATCTGCGGCGCTTCGGCGGCGCTCGCGTTGGCCGCCGCGCTCCCCGGCCATCCGCTGAAGGAGCGCGCGACTTTGTTTACGGTGATCGGCGTCAGCGTGCTGTCGACGGTTGCGATGATCGTCTACCCGATGGTCGTGCGGACGCTCGAGCTCGACACGGTGCAGGCCGGCGTCTTCCTCGGCGGTACGATCCACGACGTGGCGCAGGTGGTCGGCGCCGGATACAGCCTGTCGCCCGAAACCGGCGATGCCGCCACCTTCGTCAAGCTGCTGCGGGTGGCGATGCTGTTGCCGGTGATCGTGGTTGCGGTGATGATGACACGCGCCGGAATCGGTATGACCGGGGGCGTTGGCGCCGTTGAAGCAGAGCGCGGCGGTGGTGCCCGCCCACCGCTGCTGCCGTGGTTCGCAGTCGCGTTCGCCGCGCTGGTGGCGGTGAACAGCACGGGGTGGGTGCCGCAAGCGCTTCTGACGCTCGGCAACGACGTGTCGCGCTGGTGCCTGGTCGGCGCGATCGCCGCGATCGGAATGAAGACGCACTTGAAGGAACTCGCGACGGTCGGCATCAAGCCGATCCTGTTGATGGTCGGCGAGACGGTTTTCCTTGCGGTGCTCGTGCTCGCGCTGATGCGCTGGTGGAGCTGAAGATGAACGCCTCGATCGGGCGGTGGGCGATCGCCGTGGCTGCAGCGCTGGCGGCCCTCGCCGCGTCGCCGGCCGCGGGCTGGACCGGCAAGCCGGTTCGCTTCGTCGTTCCGGGGCCGCCGGGCGGCTCGAGCGACGTGCTCGCGCGGATCGTCGGCGAAGCGCTTTCGGCGCAGGTCGGACAGCCCGTGATCGTCGACAACAAGCCCGGCGCGGGCGGCGCGATCGCCATCGGCGCATTGCTCGCCGCCGCGCCGGACGGGCAGACGCTCCTCGTGGGCGCGCAGAACGTGCTGACCGAGGTGCCGCTCGTGCTCAAGGTCAGTTTCGATCCGCTCCGGGACTTGAAGCCGGTGGCAGAGATCGGGCGGGGCGGCCTGCTGCTCGTCGCGAGCCCGAGCGTGCCGGCGGGGAGCCTGCCGGAGCTCGTCGCCTACGCCAGGGCAAACCGCGGGAAGCTGAGCTACGCGTCCTACTCCCCCGGGACCGCGTCGCACTACGCCGGCCTGATCCTCAACCAGAAGGCCGGAATCGACCTGCAGCACGTTCCCTACAAGGGCTCGCCCCCGGCGCTCACCGATCTTGTCGGCGGGCAGCTCCCGCTGATGTTCGACGGGATGCCGACCGCGCTCCCGCTCGTGCGCGCCGGCAAGCTCAAGGCCCTCGCCATCACCAGCCGCCACCGCTCGCCGCTCCTGCCCGAAGTACCGACTTTCGCGGAGCTCGGCTATCCCGACATCGAGTTCACCAACTGGATCGGCGCGATCGCCCCGGCGAAGCTTCCGCCCGAGCTGACCGCGAGAATCCACGAGGAGATCGTCAAGGCGTTGCAAGCACCGAAGGTGCGCAGCCGCCTCGCGGACGCCGGCTTCGAGCCCTCGCCGCCGTCCACGCCGCTCGAGCTCGAGCGATCGGTCCGCGCGGACTACGAGCGCAACGCCGGAATCGTCAAGACGTTCAACATCAGGTTCGAGTGACGCCATGGCCCTGCACACGCTCTCGATGACCCCCGGCGGCGACGATTACCTCGTCGGCCGACGCGCGGCCTGGTTCGCCTTCGCCATGACCTTCGCGCTGATGCTGGTCGACTACATCGACCGCCAGGTCATCGTGTCGCTGTTCCCGTACATCAAGGCCGAGTGGGGACTCTCCGACAAGCAGCTCGGCGCCCTGGTCTCCGTGGTTTCGGTCACCGTCGCGATCGGCGCGCTGCCGATCGCGCTCGTCGCCGATCGCACGAGCCGGGTGAAGAGCATCGTCGTCATGGCCACGGTGTGGAGCCTCGCGACCATCTCGTGCATGTTCGCGCGCAACTACAGCCTGCTCTTCACGGCGCGCGCGCTCGTCGGGCTCGGGGAAGCCGGCTACGGATCGGTCGGCGCCGCGCTGATCGCGAGCCTCTTCCCGGCGCGCCTGCGCGCCCGCCTGTTGGCGGCGTTCTTCGCAGCGGGGTCGCTGGGTTCGGTGCTCGGCGTGGTGCTCGGCGGCGTGATCGCCGCGAACTGGGGCTGGCAGGCGGCGTTCGGGGTCGTCGGCGTGCCGGGCTTGCTCCTGGCGCTGCTCTACCTGAAGGTCCGGGACTACAAGACGGTGGACCTGACACCCTCGCTCGCCAAGGCGACCGACTCGACCGCGGGGACGGTGAAGTTCGTCGCGAAAGCCCTGGTCCGCGCGCCCACGATGCTCTGGGTCTGCCTGGGCGGCGCCGCGCAGCTCATCGTCGTCTCCGCCGTGTGGGCGTGGCTTCCCAGCTTCCTCAACCGGGTCCACGGCATCGCGCCGGACAAGGCCGGGATCCAGGCGGCAGTGGTCGTCCTCTGCGGCGCCGCCGGTAGCGTGGTATGGGGTGCGGTCGTCGATCGCTCGGGCGCCCGACGGTTGCGCAACAAGCTGTTCACGATGGCGGCGCTCTGCGTCGTGGCGGCGGCAGTCCTCGCGCCGACCTTCGCGGCGACGGCGTCGTTCGGCACGCAGTTCGCGCTGATCGCGATCGGCGGTCTCATGATGACCTGCACCGTGGGACCGGTCTCGGCCGTGGTGACCGACGTCGTCCACCCGGGGGTGCGAGCGACCGGGCTCTCGGTGCTCGCGCTGTTCCAGAATCTTTTCGGCCTGGCCGCCGGGCCCTTCGTCGTGGGCGTGCTTTCCGACCTCTATGGCCTGCAGACCGCGCTCGCGTTCGCGCCTGCGTTCGGCGTGCTCGCCGCGGCTTTCTTCCTGCTCGCGGCGCGCAGCTACGAGTCGGACGTCCGGGAGGTCGAGCGGATCGAGCTCGAGAATGACCGCGCCGACCGCGCACGCCCGGCGCTCGCCTGAACCGGCGGTGCACGCCTCCTCGCCGCGGGGGGGCCGGCCGCGGCCGCTCGCCCCTAAGCTGCAGCATCCCAACAGGAGACCGCCATGCCCGAGAACCTGATCGTCAGCACGCCCTCGGCGTACACGTACCCGCTCCTCGTCAAGCAGCTGCTCACGAACTCGCTTGCCCTCTACGGGGACCAGGAGATCACCTACCGGGGCGAGCTGCGCTACACGTATCGGGACTTCCGCCGGCGCATCGGCCAGCTCGCCTCCGCGCTCGAAGGCCCTCGGCGTCCGGCACGGTTCGACGGTCGCGGTGATGGACTGGGACAGCCATCGCTACCTCGAGAGCTACTTCGCGATCCCGATGATGGGCGCGACGCTCTTCACCGTGAACGTCCGGCTCTCGCCGCAGCAGATCGCCTACACGCTGAACGACGCGGAAGCCGACGTCGTGCTGGTGCACGCCGACTTCGTGCCGGTGCTCGAGAGCATCAAGGGCGAGCTGACGGGCGTACGCAAGGTCGTGGTCCTCGCCGATGGCCAGGCCGTCGCGGCGAACACGCTCCCGGTCGCGGGGGAATACGAAGCGCTCGTCGGCAAGGCTTCGCCCGACTTCCAGTTCCGCGATTTCGACGAGAACACCAAGGCCGCCACCTTCTACACCACCGGCACCACCGGCGATCCGAAGGGCGTGTACTACAGCCACCGCCAGGTCGTGCTGCATACGCTCGCGACCGCGCTGACGTTCTGCGCGCCGCGCGAGGGGCAACGCATCCACCGCGAGGACGTGTACATGCCGATCACGCCGATGTTCCACGTGCTCGCCTGGGGCATTCCGTACATCGCGGTGATGCTCGGACTGAGGACGGTCCTGCCGGGCCGCTATCTGCCGGATGTCCTGCTCAAGCTGAGGAAGACCGAGAAGGTCACCTTCTCGCACTGCGTGCCGACGATCCTGCAGATGCTGCTTCAGGCCGCGGAGGCGAGCGGGCAGGATCTCGCGGGCTGGAAGATGATCATCGGCGGATCGGCGCTTTCGCCGGCGCTGTGCAAGGCCGCGCGCGCGCAGGGCATCGACGTCTTCGCCGGCTATGGCATGTCCGAGACCGGCCCGGTCGTCGCGCTCGCGCAGGTGCCGCCCGGCGTTACGCCGGCCGACGCAGACGACGACGTGCGTCGCCGCTCGCTCACCGGACGGCCGGTCCCGCTCGTCGACTTCCGCGTCGTCGACATCGAGATGCGCGACGTGCCGTGGGACGGCAAGAGCCAGGGCGAGATCGTGCTGCGCGCGCCGTTCCTCACGCAGGGCTACTTCAAGAAGCCGCAGGCGTCCGAGGAGCTCTGGGCCGGCGGTTACCTGCACACGCAGGACGTCGCGGTCGTCGCGCCGGACGGCTCGGTGCAGATCGTCGATCGCATGAAGGACGTCATCAAGACCGGCGGCGAGTGGGTGTCGTCGATCGAGGTCGAGAGCCTGATCGTCGAGGTGCCGGGCGTGCAGGAGTGCGCCGTCATCGGCGTCAAGGACGAGAAGTGGGGTGAGCGGCCGATGGCGTTCGTCGTGTGCAAGCCCGACTGCCGGGCGTCAGGCCGGAAACGGTTCGCGCCCACCTGCTGCGCCACGCCGAGTCGAACCGCATCAGCAAGTACGCGGTGCCGGAGCTCGACCGCATCGCCGTCGTCCCCGAGATCCCGAAGACGAGCGTCGGCAAGATCAACAAGAAGGTGCTCCGCGAGCGCAACGTCTGACGAGCGCGTTCGGAGCTTCAGGGTACGAGCGTCGCGAGGAAGTGAAGCGCGAGACCGGCGAGCCCGCCGATGAGCGCGCCGTTGATCCGGATGTATTGGAGATCCCGGCCGATCTCGAGCTCGACCTTCGCGGCGACCTCCTCGGCATCCCAGCGCTTTACCACTGCCGAGATCAGGCGCGCGGCGTGATGGCGGTGCCTGACGACGAGCGTTTCCGCGGCCCGCTGTGACCACACCGCGAGCTTGGCCTTGACGCCATCATCGGCCGCCACCGCCCGGCCGAGGGTGGTGAGGGCGTCCGCAACGGCGCCGCGGATCGCCGAAGCGTCGGCGGCGAGGTCGGTCCGGATCTCTTCCTTGAGGCGATCCCAGAGCGCCCGGTAGAGGCGCTCGGTGCGCAGGTGGTCGACGAAATCGCGCACGAGCGCTCGGCCACGTTCGCGGTAGGCCTCGGAGGTTCGCAGATCCTCAATCAGGGCGCGCGCGGCCGCGTCGAGCTCGCGTCGCAGCGGGGCTGGGCGGCGCGGTCAACACCCCTCCGCGGCGAGGAACCGGCGCACCACTGGCGCGATCTCCGCCGCTCGCGTCACGATGAAGAGATGCCCATCGTCGACGACGTGCAGCCGCGCGTCGCGGATCAGGGCAGCGAGCAGCTTCGCATTCACGAGCGGGACGATCGGGTCGTCGTTGCCGTGCACCACCAGGGTCGGCTGGCGCAGGGCTCGCAGCCAGGGCGCGCTCGTCCAGCCCCAGCCTGCGAGCAGCTGGTAAGCATAGCCGAGTCCGCCCGGCGGCCGGATCTGCTCGCCGTGCTTGCGGAGCAGGTCGGGATCCCGGCGGTACGCGCCGCCGTAGAGCGAGGGCCCGACTTCCTGCAAGTACTCGGGATCCCGGTAGCGGCGCGGGCTCACGAGCTTCAGCAGGGCCGAGGGACGCCCGGGCACCATGAGGGTGCCGGGCGAGGTCGCGGCCAGGATCAGACGGCGGCAGCGATCGGCGTGCTGGTACGCGAACTGCTGCGCGAGCGCGCCACCCCACGAGACACCGAGCACGTCGACGGCGCCGACGTAGCCGAGCGCATCGAGCAGCCGCTCGGCGAGCCGCGCGAGCGTCGAAAAGCGGTACGGAAGCGCCGGCAGCGGCGAGCCGCCGGTCCCCGGGATATCGAAGGTCACGACCTCGAGGCCGCCGAGCGCGGCAACGAAGGGCTCGACGAGCTCGATGTTCGCGCCGATGCCGTTGAAGATGAGCAGGGGCGCCCCGCCGCCGCTGCCCGGCCAGCGGCCGACACGGAGGCTCTGCCCGCCAACCTCGACGGTGCAGAGCTCGAGGGGTGCGGGCGGCGCGGCCGTTATGATCGCGATCCTTCGATGCTCAAGGCCGCACCGCGCGCGGGTCTGCGCGCGTCGCTCAGGCCTCGGCGACGTAGCGGCCGGGCGCCGGTATGCCGGCGGGGTGTCGCTCGCTGCCGAGCGTTGCAGGCGCCGGTCCGCGCGGGCCGGACCGCGCCGCGAGCCATTCGCGCCAGTGCTCCCACCACGACCCGGTCCGTTGCTGCGCGCCGGCGAGCCATTCGTCGGCGGCCGCCGGGATCGCCGTGTTGACGAAGAACCTCGCCTTCGGATTCCCGGGCGGGTTGAGCAGGCTCTGGATGTGGCCGCTCGAGCTCAGCACGAACTCGCCCGGCCCCCCGAGCGTGCGCGCCGAGCTCGTACACGCGCCTTCCACGGGGTGATGTGGTCCGTGATACCGGCGAGGACGAATTTCTCGCACGTTCACCTGCCCGAGATCCACCGGCGTGCCGAGCACGGTGAATGCGCCCGGCCGACGCAGCAGGTCGCCGGCAAAGACATCGAGCAGCTGGCCGTGGAACCGCGCCGGCAGCCGCGTGGTGTCGTTGTTCCAGTAGAGCACGTCGAACGCCGGGGGCGGCTGCCCCATCAGGTAGTTGTTCACCCAGTAGTTCCACACGAGGTCATTGGGGCGCAGCCAGGCGAACACGCGCCCCATCTCGCGGCCATCGAGGACGCCTTTCGCGTCCGAACCGCGCTTCGCGGCGGCGAGGGTTTCCGGCGTAGCGAAGAGACCGAGCTGCGAGCCCTCGCTCGCCCCCAGTACCGCGACCATGAGCGTCGCCGCGTAGACCGGCCGCTCGCCGATGGCGGCGAGGTGGCCGAGAAGCGCAACGGCGGTCATCGCGCCGGAGCACGCTGCATGCAGGTTCACGTCCGCGGAGCCGGTGATCTCGCGCACCGCGGCGATCGCCTCGAGGAGCGCGCCCGCGTAGGTGTCCATCCCCCAGTCGCGCTGGGCGGCGGTCGGGTTGCGCCAGCTCACGGCAAAGACCTGGAAGCCGCTCTGCACGAGATGCGCGACGATGCTCTTGCCGGGCGAGAGGTCGAACACGTAGAACTTGTTGATCTGCGGCGGCACGATGAGGTGCGGCCGCGCGTGCACCTCGGCCGTCGCCGGCGCGTACTGGATCAGCTCGAGCACCTCGTTCGCGAACACCACCGCCCCCCGCGACTGCGCGAGGTTCTCGCCGACGCGGAACGCCTGCATGTCGACTTGCGCCGGCATCCCCTGGTTGGCGGCCAGGTCGGCGAGCATCTGTTTCAGCCCGGCGAGCACGCTCGCGCCACCGGTATCGATCGCCTTCTTGATCGCGGCCGGGTTGCCGAGGAACGTGTTGGTCGGCGCCAGCGCCTCGGTCGCGAGCGAAACGACGTAGCGGATGCGCTCCCGGGTCCGTTCATCCATGGCGGCCTTGTCGACGAAGCCGCCGAGCGCGCTGCTCCACGCGAGATAGCCCTGGAGATACAGGCGGTAGAAGGGGTTCCCTTGCCAGGTACTGTCCGCGAACCGCTTGTCGCCTTTCTCGGGGGCGAGATCGTCGGTGCCCGACAACGCCGCGATCAGGTCGCGCGCGAAGGCCGCCTGCTGCTCGAGCACCAGCCCGGGCTGCTTTGCAGCCTGCTCCCCGATCAGCCGCACGGTCTCCGCGAGGTCCTCCGGGCGCAGGCCGATGAACGGGTTCGGTCCGAGCATGCGCTCGGCGGCGCGCCCGGCGAGACCGTCTGTCTCTCCCGCGCGGCCTTCGTCGTCCTTCGCCCGGGTCATCGTCCTTCTCCCTCAGCCGGTGGCGCGCTCGAGTCCGCGACCGCCAAAACGAGCACGTGCGCGATCAGGGCTGGCTTCGCCTCGTTCTCGATCTCGATCGTGTTCTCGGTCGTGAGGAGAAACCGCCCGTCGCCCTTCGCCTCCGCGGCGAGCAGCTTGATGCGGTTGCGTACCCTCGCCCCCGACTTCACCGGCGCGACGAAGCGCACGCGGTCGAGCCCGTAGTTGAGCGCCTGCGCGATGCCCGGCCGGCTCGACGAGGACTTCGAACGTGCTCGGGGCGACCATCGCCAGCGTCAGGTAGCCGTGCGCGATCGTCGTGCCGAGCGGGCTCTCGCGCTGCGCGCGCGCAACGTCCACGTGGATCCACTGCCGGTCATCGGTGCAGTCGGCGAATTCGTCGATGCGGCGCTGGTCGAGGGTCATCCATCGCGACGCGCCGAGCTCGCGGCCGACGAACGCCTGGATGTTGGCGAGGCTGAACGGTTCGTTCGGCATCGATCACCTCTTCCTCAGAGTTGCGCTTCCTCGAGCGCGAGCGCCGTCGATGCGCCGCTCAGCACGGCGGCGGCGAGCGACGATGCCTTGGGAAGCACCTGGTCGGTATAGAAGCGCGCGGTGGCGACCTTGGTCCGGTAGAAGTCCGCCTCCTCGCCGCCGGCGAGCCGCGGGCGGGCGACCGCCGCGGCGCGCGCCATCTGCCATCCGCCGCAGACATAGCCGGCGAGCATCAGGTAGCTCACCGAGCCGGTCAGCGCGGCGTCCGGATCCCCGGCGAGGTTGCGGAGCACGCACGCCGTGGCCGATTCGAGCGCCCCGATCGCCTCGCCGAGGGCGGTCGCGATCGGTTTCAGGCTCGCGTCGTCGGCACGCACGAGCTCGGCCTCGGTCGCGCGCATCTCGGCGACGAGCGCCCGCATCGCGGCGCCCTGGTCAGTCGCGAGCTTGCGCCCGATTAGGTCGCCGGCCTGGATCCCGGTCGTGCCCTCGTAGATCGTGGCGATGCGGGCATCGCGCAGGTGCTGGCAGGCGCCGGTTTCCTCGATGTAGCCCATGCCGCCGTGCACCTGGACGCCGAGCGAAGCGATCTCGACACCGAGCTCGGTGCACCAGCCTTTCAGCACCGGCGTGAGCAGGTCCACCCGCTCCTGCCGCAACCTGCGCTCCGCCGCGTCGGGATGACGGTGGGCGAGATCGATGTCCGTGGCCACGACGTAGCCGAACGCGCGCATCGCCTCGACCTGCGACTTCATCGTCATCAGCATGCGGCGCACGTCCGGGTGGTGGACGATCGAGACGCGCTCGCCGCTCTTGCGTCCCGTGAGTCGGCCCTGCACGCGGTCCCGAGCGTACTCGCGCGCCTGCTGATAGGCCCGCTCGGCGATGCCGAGCCCCTGCAGCCCGACCTTCTGCCGCGCCTCGTTCATCATCGTGAACATGTGCGCGAGCCCGTGGTTCTCGCGGCCGACGAGGTAGCCGATCGCGCCCTCGCCGTCGCCGAAGCTCATCACGCAGGTGGGGCTCGCGTGGATGCCGAGCTTGTGCTCGAGGGAGGCGGCCTGGACATCGTTCCTCGCGCCGAGGCTGCCGTCGGCGCCGACCAGGAACTTGGGAACGAGGAACAGCGAGATGCCGCGCGTGCCCTCGGGCGCGTCCGGAAGGCGCGCCAGGACGAGGTGGATCACGTTCTCGGCGATGTCGTGGTCGCCCCAGGTGATGAAGATCTTCTGGCCGCGGATGCGATAGTGGTCGCCCTCCGGCACCGCGCGCGTGCGCACCGCCGAGAGGTCCGATCCCGCCTGCGGCTCGGTGAGATTCATCGTGCCGGTCCACTCGCCGGTGACGAGCTTCGTCAGATACCGCGACTTCTGCTCCGCCGAGCCGTGCGCCTTGAGCGCCTCCATCGCGCCCATGGTGAGCAGGGGGCACAGCGCGAACGACATGTTCGCCGAGTTCCACATCTCGACCGTGGCCGCGAGCACGAGCGAGGGGAGCCCCTGGCCGCCGTACTCCGGGTCGCCGCCGAGGCCGTTCCATCCGCCTTCGACGAACTTGTGATAGGCGGCACCGAAGCCGTCCGCCGCAATCACGCCCTCCTTGCCGAGGCGCGCGCCCTGTGCATCGCCGGGCTTGTTGAGCGGGGCGAGGACTTCGGCCGCCAACTTCGCGGCCTCTTCGAGCACCGCATCGACGAGCTCTGGCGTCGCCTCCTCGAAGCCGGGCAGAGACTGGAGGCGCCCGAGCCCGGCGAGCTCGTTCATCACGAAGCGCATGTCGCGCACAGGGGCAAGATAAGTCGTCATCGCAGGCTCCGATCAGTTTCCGCGCGCGTGCTCGGCGTCTCTCATGGCACAGCGGTCAAGCGTGGGCGGGATGCGCGGCCGCAACCGCGGGTTGCGGCGGTGCGCCAGTTGGCAATGACCCATTGGGTGGCGATGGGCAGGTAGAGGACCCGCGCGGGGCACCGGCACCCGCCGGCACTCGAGCGCGAAATCCCCTTTGAGAACGGATTCGGAAAGAAGCCATTGTGAATGCCGGCCGCCGGCCGACTCTTACTTGATGTTGCCGCAGAACATCTCCTGATCGAGATCCGGCGGCTGCGTCCGCACGGCGATGGCATAGCCTCCTGATCGAAGCTTTTGCAATGGTACGGGCGCTAGCTTGTCCAAGGTGAAACCTGGTGAGTTCGCACTTGTCGCTCGTGCGAGAACGACCTCATTCAACGAGTACGCCGGTTTCGGACTCAGGTTGCCGCACGTACCGGCGTAAATGTAGGTGTAGAGGTTGACCGGTCGCGTTACCTGGCTGGGGACGCCGCTCAAGGTCAGCACGATGTTGGTAGCGTCACCTTGCGCCGCGAATGATGCTTCGCCGACGTGGCCGGCGTTTTGGGGCCCTGGAGTCAGCCGGACGTTGAACTTATCGCTGGAGCCTGGCCCCGCTCCCGGCGCGGATGCACATCCGCATATTGCAGCTGCAACGACAATCATGCCCAAGCGGCCAAAGGTGATCATGACCCCTCCTAATGTAGTCATCGGCGATCAAGCTTGAGGTTGGCACCGGCCGTGCATTTCGCTCCAACAGGCGAGTCAACCGGCCCGCTGCGAGGGAGCGATCACTTCTTTCGGAGTCCGCGAAACTTGCACGAGTCGGGCCGCGCTCAGGCGTGGACGGGCTGCGCGACTGCAGCCGCGGGCGCAGCGACGCGAGGATTCAGCAGGAAGTAGGACAGCGCCGGGATAAGGATCAGCGCCCCGAGCATGTTCCACAAGAACATGAAAGTGAGCAGGATCCCCATGTCCGCCTGGAACTTGATCGGCGACCAGGCCCAAGTGATGACGCCCGCGGCGAGCGTCACGCCCACCAGCGCCACCACCTTGCCGGTGAACTGCACCGCTCGCTTGTACGCCGCGGTGAGCGACAACCCCGCGCGCTGCTGCGCGAGCTGCACGCGAGAGCAGATACAGCGCGTAGTCGACGCCGATGCCCACGCCGAGCGCGATGACCGGCAGCGTCGCGACCTTGACGCCGATGCCGAGCCCGACCATCAGCGCCTCGCACAGGATCGAGGTGATCACGAGCGGGACGACCGCCACGACGACCGCCCGCCAGCTGCGGAAGGTGATGAAGCAGAGGGCGATCACGGCGAGATAGACGTAGAGCAGCATCTCGAGCCAGGCCTTTCGGACGACGATGTTCGTAGCCGCCTCGATGCCGGCGCTGCCAGCGGCCAGCAGGAACTGGAGGTCCGGCGCGCTGTGCTCGGCAGAGAACTGCGCCGCCGCCGCGATCACGCGGTCGAGCGTTTCGGCGCGATGATCGGTGAGATAGGCGATGACCGGCATCACCGAGCATTCGGTATTGAAGAGGTCCGGGTTGTTGACGGAGGCCTGCTGCGCGCCGTAGTTGAGGACGTCCTGGTTGCGGGCGATGGTGAGCCACTTCGGGCTGCCCTCGTAAGAGCCGGCCGTGATCTGCCTGACTGCGTTGCCCAGGAAGACGGTGGTCTGCACGCCGGGCACCTGCTGCAGCGTCCAGGCGAGGCGATCGGCCTCCACCAGCGTGCGGTACTTGAGACAGGCCTCGGGGGGCGTTTTCACGATGACCGCGAGCTGGTCGCTCGAGAGCGAGTAGTTGGCGGTGATGTACGCGTTGTCGCGGTTGTACCGGGAATTGGGGCGCAGCTCGGGCGCGCCGGCGTCGAGATCGCCGATCTGGAGCTTGGTGCTGACTGCGAACCCGGCGACCGCGAGCACCGCGGCAACGCCGATCGCGCCGAGCGCCCACCGGCGCTCGGTGAACCGATCGAGCCACGACCAGATCACCCCGAGGCCCTTGCCCCGGGTCTCCTCGTTCTCCGCGCGCAGGCTGCGCGCGGCCGCGGCAGGACTCACGCCGGTATACGAGAGCAGCACCGGGAGCAGCACGAGGTTCGTGAAGATCAGCACCGCGACCCCGACGCTCGCGGCGAGCGCGAGATCCCTGATCACCGGGATGTCGATCACCATCAGCACCGCGAATCCGACCGCGTCGGCAATGAGGGCGGTGAGCCCTGCGAGGAACAGCCGCCTGAACGTGTAACGCGCGGCGACCAGCTTGTGGGTCCCGCGCCCGACGTCCTGCATGATGCCGTTCATCTTCTGTGCGCCGTGCGACACGCCGATGGCGAAGACGAGGAACGGCACGAGGATCGAGAACGGGTCCAGCTCGAATCCGAGGGCGGAGACGAGGCCGAGCTGCCAGATGACCGCGACGACCGAGCATGCGACCACGAGCGCGGTGCTGCGCACGCAACGCGTGTAGAGAAAGATGATGAGCGTGGCGATCGCGGCGGCCGCGGCGAAGTAGTTCATCACCTGGGCGAGGCCCTCGATCAGCTCGCCGACCAGCTTGGCGAAGCCGATGACGTGGATGCGGACCCCGGGCGTCTCCTGCGCCCGCACGTTCTGCTCGATCGCCCGCGAAAGCTCGTACTGCGCGCGCACTTTCTCCTCGAGAATGCGCGACAGGCCGCGGTAGTCGATCGCTTTCCCGCTCGCCGGGTCCCTGTCGAGGAGCGGCACGAAGATCATGCTCGACTTGAAGTTGTTGCCGACCAGGCTGCCGACGATGCCGGATCGCGCGATGTTCGCGCGTAGCTGCGCGTTCGCTTGCGGCGAGCCGTCGTAGTTGTCGGGCATCACCGGGCCGCCCTGGAACCCCTCCTCGGTCACCTCGGTCCATCGGACCGCGGGCGTCCACAGCGACTTGACCCACGCGCGGTCCACGCCGGGCGTGAGGACGAGCTCGTCGGTCACCTTCTTGAGCGTCTGGAGGTACCCCGGATCGTAGATATCGCCTTGGGTGTTCTCGACAACGACCCGCAGCGCGTTCCCGAGGCCGCGCAGGTCTTTCTGGTTTTCGAGGTAATTTTTGATGTACGGCTGGCTCTGCGGGATCATCCGCTCGAAGCTCGCGTTGAGCGTGAGCTTCGTGGCCGCGAGGACTGCAAGAACGACCGTGATGACCGCGCACACCGCGACGACGGCGAGCCGGTTGTTGAAAATGAGCCGCTCGAGCGGGCTGCCCGAGTTCGGGTCGAAGTCGGCCAGGTCGCGTACGACCGGCATCTGCTCTAGGGAGTCGGTTCCGACGGCCATGGCTTCCTCGCGTAGTTCTAGTCCAACCCCCGCGCGTGTACGCCGCGCGGGCCGGCGATCACGACGGCATCCGTGCCGGCGCTCACTACCGCCGCCGCGGGCAGAGGTTGCTCGATCTTCAGCGGCTTGAAGCTCACACCGTCGTCGGTGCTGACGAGGACGTGGCCCGCCTGGCTCACGAGCACGATGCGCGCGGCATCGGTCGCGCCGCCGGTGAGGCCGACCTGCAGGCCGGTCTCGATCTTCTGCCAGGTCTTGCCGCCGTCCGTGCTCCGGAACGCATTTCCCCTCAGCCCGAACGCGACGACGCTCTTCGCTCCGCCGGTGATCCCGAACAGCGTGCCGTTGTACGGCAGCTCGAGCGCGCGAAAGCGGCCGCTTTGAGGGTCGAGCTTGAGCAGGAGCCCCTGCTCGCCGGCGATGTACAGATCGCCGCCGGCGGGGCGGATCGCATACAGGTGCAGCGTCTTGGGGTTCTCGCTGCGATGGAGCCACGGCTCCCAGGTCTTGCCGCCGTCCGTCGTCCGCAGGATCAGGTTGAACGCACCCACGACGAACCCGGTGCGCTCGTCCTCGAACCACACGTCGAGGAAGGGGGTTTCCGCGCCCTGCTCGGCGAAGCGCTTCGCCTCGTCGACGAGCTTCGCGGCTTCCTCGGGGGTGCCGAGTCCGCCCTTTGCGGCCTCGGCGGTGTAATACGCCACCATCGCCTGGCCTGCGCTTCGTCCGTCGAGCTGGCGAATCCAGGTCGCACCGGCGTCGGCGCTGTGCAGCACCACGCCGTCGTGCCCACCGCCCAGCCCTGCGAGGCCGTCGGGAACGTCACGGCGACCAGATCCGAGCTGACCGGCACCTTCGCCTGTACCCAGGTGCGGCCCGCGTCGTCCGAATAGACGACGTGCCCGCGCTGGCCCACGGCGACGACGCGCTTGCCGGCCAGTGCGAGCCCGTTGAAAAGGCCCGTCGGCGCGAATGCGCTCGTCGCCGCCGGGGTCTCGAGCACGTCGCGAAAGTCGGCCGCCGGGGCGGCGGTCGGCAGCAGCAGCGCGAAGGCTGCCAGCGCTGCGCCGTACGCTCGGGCCGTCATCCTTGCTTCTCCAGTCGGTTGCTTAGATTCGATGCGGCGGTGCAGGCGCCGCGCGGCGGCGCCCGCACCTCGGCGCTTAGCGGATCCCGGTCCCGGCGAGCGAGTCCGCGGTCCACTCGCGCTCGGCGAGCGGCTTCGTGTGGCGCAAGCCGCCGGTTTCGGCGATGAAGCCCGTCAGCGCGTAGATTCGCGCGGCCAGGTCGTAGTGGCTGAACATGTCCGTGTACGGCGCGGGCAGGTCGTAGCTCGGCGCCATGTACGCGAAGCCGGCGCGGTAGAGCTGGCCCCGTGCATCGTACTCGTCGGAGGCAAGCGCCGCCCACGAATCCTCGTCCAGGTAGAAGACGCGCTTGCTGTACACGTGGCGCTTGCCTTCGCGCAGGGTCGCCTCGACCACCCACACGCGATGCAGTTCCCAGCGCACGAGATCGGGATTCAGGTGATTGGGCTTCACCAGCTCGTCCTGCTTGGCCTGGTACACGGCGGCATAGGCGTTGTAAGGGACGTACATCTCCTTCTTGCCGACCAGCTTGAAGTCGAACCGGTCCATCGAACCGTTGAAGATGAAGATGTCGTCGAACGTGTTGCCGCCGGCGGTGCCCGGATTCGGGGTGTCGTGCGAGAGATCGGGGGCGACCTTCACGCGGCGCTGTCCCGGCAAATAGCTCCACGCGCGCCGGTCTTTCGCACCGATGTCGAGCGGGTCGACGAGCAGCAGCGCCTCACCGGCGCGGCGCGCGGGGCCCGTGTAGGTGAGCTTGATTCGCCAGTAGGTTTCCGCGGCTGTCTTGCGTCGCGTCCCAGAACGGATACTCCTGCACGCTGTTCCCTTCGGTGGCGAGGGTCGGCCGCCCGCTGGCGTCGACATTGAGGTTGCGGTACTTCGCCTCGTAGGCCTGGCCGTTGAAGCGTACCAGGTGGTTCCACATCGCCTCGTAGCCGTTCTGCGGAATCGGGAACGGGAAGCCCGCGTGCGCGCCCTGGATCGAGCGGCCGTCGTTGGTGGTCTTCGCCCGCGTCGCGTTGGCGAGCGTGTTATCGACGACGAACTTCGGGAAGGCCACGGTGCGGTGCGTCTTGTAGACATCGATGCGAAAGCTCGGATACGCCTTCATGAGCGCCTTCGCGCCCTCGGTGAGGTTCGCCTCGTGCTGCGCCATGTTCTTCGCGTCGATCGAGGAGAGCGGCTTCTCGGCGGCGAACGGGTTGGGCCGGATGCCGTCACCGGCCTTGTATCCGGCAGGCGGCGTGGTGAGACCGCCGGTGTACTCGGGAATCGTCCCGGCCTTGTTGCCGGCCTTCTCGGCGCCGATCGGGGTGAGCGTCGTGCCGAGCTTCTTGGCGTCCTCGGCGGTGACGGCCGCGTAAGCAAGGCCGCCATAGGCGATCGCCAGCGCGGCGATCGTCAGACGTCTGGTGAGATTCATCGCATTCTCCTCGTCAAAAGGTCGCTTTAATGGTCAGGCTGACAAAGCCGCGGTCCGAAAGCAGGGTCGTGAACCCGTTCTGGGACGTGACCTGCTGGCCGTTGGCCCCGGGTCCCGTCTTGTAGCGGCCGAACCAGTCGATGTACTTGAGATCGACGCGGTACTTCTGGAAGATGTCGGCGCCCACGCCGAGCGTGTAGTTACCGTTAGCCTGGTTGCCGCCGAAAACCGTGGACGCGTTGCCGCTCAGCCCGGTCGCGAACGTGACCGGCGCGAAGAGGTCCACCCCCGGGAACACCTGGAACCACGTCGGTGTAAAGGACAGCGCAAGTCCCCAGAAGTTCTTCGTCGTGCACCCGTCCCACTTGTTCCCCGGCCGGCCCTGGACCGTGCAGCCCGGGAATCCCACGGCCTGGAACAGGTTCTGGCCGCTCTTCACATCCGCCCACTGGCTCCACGTGAGCTCGGCCGCCCAGTTCGCCGTGTCGAACACCGGCGTCTTCGGGATGAGACCGATGAGGTTCACCAGGCCGTGATAGGTGTCGCCGACGGGACCGGACGTCGTGCCCGACGCCGGCGTGCCGGCGGCCGACGCGTTACCGAGCACCGTCGAGTTGAGCGGCGTGTTGACGCGGTACGAGAGCTCGGCCCCGAGGCTGATGCCGCCGACGTTCTTCGCGAGGCTGATCCCCCAGAGGTCGATGTCTTCCTTGTAGATCAGGTTGTAGACGCTGCGGCTGTTGGCACCGACCTGGGTGAGCAGCGTCTGCGGCAGCTTGTCGGCGAAGTTGCGGTAGTAGAGGCCGAGCGTCCCATCCAGCCAGTCGGGACTCCAGCGGACGGAGGCCCCCCACTCGCCGCTCTGACCGGGCTCGACGGGATTGCCGCGCACGGCGAACCCGAGGGGCGCCGAGAGGAACTGCCGCTGGGGGCCGTTGAAGACGAAGTCCACCGGACCGGTGTAGGTGCCGCCTTCCGGGTAGCGGAACTCCTCCCACTGCCAGAAGTACTGCGCCGCGACCGAAACCGTGTCGGTCACCTGCGCGGTGGCGGCTACCTGCCCGAGCGGCCGAAACAGCTCCTTCGCCTCCGAGCCCGGCGTCGCGAATCCCTTCTGCAGATCGAGCGGGTTCTGCGCGTAGGCGATGCCGTGGAGGTTGCCGCCGAGGAAAAGCGACTCACCCCAGTAGAGGCTCAGGCGGCCCGCCTTGAGCGACGTGGGCGCGGTGCCGAGGTCGAAGTTGCCGAACACGAATGCGTCGAGCAGCTCGGCCGACGGGCCGTGGTAGAAGCGCTTCGTGTACGGGGTGTATTGCCGGTTCACGTAGCTCGGGATGTTCACGAGCGGCGGGTTCGGGTTGCTCGCGCTGTTGCCGTCGTACGCTCCGTCGTACCAGCCCGCGCCGCTCACGCGGAACCCCACCCGCTTCTTGTAGACGACGTCGAGCTCGGACAGGATGTCGATGCGGTTCGTGACCACGCTGCCGGTGTTGAAGCTATAGGTGCCTTCGTCCGACACGGCGGAGTTGCCGATATTGTTGTCGCGCCCCTCGACACGCAGGCCGAGGTTGTAGCGTATGGTGTTGTCCCACCGGATCGACAGGTCCGGATTCCCCGTATCGATCTCGAATGCGAGCGCGCTGCCGCCGGAGAGCGCGGCCGCCAGCACGGCCGCCATCGCACGCACGTCGATCCGTCCGGAACGCCCGTTCGCCTTGACCTTGATGTGGTCCACTCCCTCTCCTCCTGGTGATGTTGAGGCTCGCCTGCCGGCGCTTCGCCAGCGTTCTGGAACGCAATTCTCCGGGGGGACGGCGCGAACTCCCCCCCGGCGTCAGGGGGGTCGAGGGGGAGGGGGCACGGACGATCCGATGGATCCCCGACGGTCGCCAGTGCGGCGGACGAGTGCAGACGCCATGCAAGAAGCAGCGTCGTCCCGCGCGGAGAAAGCTGTGATCGCCTATGAGAGCTGAGCATGCTGCCGCCTCGCCGAAAGGCCGAGCGCCGAGAGCGAACCCGATTCCGACCGAGGCCGTGATCATAGCCTTCGCACTCGCCGGGTGTGCAGACCGGATGCACGACGCCGTAGTCACCGTCCCGCTCATCGCCACCACCCGCAACGCCGGTGAGATCGGACGGGCGTTCCTGATGCCGCGCGGCACCGACACCGGTGTCGTCGTCGAAGTGAGCGGTGTACCGCCGCAGCTCACATCCCGGCCGGTCCACCTCTACACGTTCCTCTACGACGGCCGCTGCGACAGCCTGCCGCCGCAACCGGCGCATGCGCTCACCGATCGCGTGCTCGCCCAACCCGGAAGGACCGCAGGCGCGACACCGGCGAGCGGACCGTTCACTGTCGCGAACACCGTGTCGATGTCGCTTGCGGCGGTGCGCGCTGCCCGTTACGCGATCGTGATCAGAACGAGCCCGGCGGCCGGCGACGTCGAGATTTTCTGCGGCAGCGTCGAATGACTTTCAGGGGGTTCGAGGTGAGGCGCGTCGACTACATCACCAGGCCGATCTCGCCGCCGAAAGGCGCGGACCTCTTCGGGAGCGGTTCGTAGCCGCAGCGCCGCGCCGCACGGAGGCACTGTGCTGTCGCGGAAGAAGACGGGGCGCCCGCACTGGCAGCGGGACGAATGAGCCGCGGCGCGGCAGGTGCGCGAGTCCAGGCTTCACGAGAGTCGGGGAAATGATCTCAAAAAGAAGTCAACAGGGCCTGCCTCGCACTGTTCGGCCCCGTCGCGGGCGCAAATCGCAACGCTGGAGCAACCGGCACCCTCGCGCTCGCGCGCGGGCGGCTCGGAGCCGAACGCGTTTCGCTGCGGCACGCTTCGCGGGCCGATCGGGACTGTTGCGGAAGCCCGCCAAGCGGACGTTGGACACGCGGAACCGGCGACTAGTGGCGTTCGTAGCGTGCGCATTCGGTAGCCGCGAAAAGCACATAACAGCCTGGCTTCCTGTAGCACGTTCGTGCTACATTGACACTTTCACCGTCGGAGTCCTGTCATGTCCACAACGACGATTCGTCTCCCAGACGACCTCAAGCACCGAGTGGCAGCCGCGGCCAAGCGTGCGGGCACGACGGCACACAGCTTTATCCTGGAAGCCATCGCCGAGAAGACCGACGAAGAGGAAAGGCGCAGCGATTTTCACGACGTTGCCGAGAAGCGTTACGCCGACATCGCCGCCTCCGGTAAAGCGATTCCTTGGAGCGAGATGCGCACTTACCTGGAAAATCGGCTTGCGGGCAAGAACCCGCGCCGGCCGGCAGCCAGAAAGCTCGCGCGTTGAGAAGTGTCGCGAGTCGAAATCGCCCCCCAGGTCAGTGACGATTTCGACCGCATTTTCGACCACCTTGCTCAGTATGACCTCGACAACGCTGCCGCGCGGATCCGCGAGATCATCCAGGCATTCAACGTGTTGGAGACGAACCCGCTGATTGGACGCCCAGCGCCGGGTAACAAGCGGGAGTTGATCATCGGGCGTCGCTCTCGCGGCTATGTGGCCTTGTACCGCTACGTGCCGGAAATCGACACCGCTTTTATTCTCGCCGTGCGCAGCCAGCGAGAAGCTGGATACAAGAGAAGCTGAGGTGGTGAGGTAGTCCACGCACGCTGAAGTTCATCGCGAAGGCGCTGGTCCGCTCCCGCACCATGCTGTGGGTCTGCCTGGGCGGCGCCACCCAGCTCGATCGTCGTCTCTCCGGTGGGGGCATGGCTGCCGAGCTTCCTCAACCGGGTGCACGACGTGGCCCCGGACCCGGGATCCAGGCCGCGCTTGTGGTCCGTTTGCGCCGCCGGCGGCACCGTGTGGCGTCGTCGTCGACCGCTCCGGCGCCCGGCGGCTGGCCGCTGGCGTTGTTTCCCGCCGACCGGCAGATCCCCGACCACGCCGCCGACTGCGGAGTGCAGGTGCGCCTGGATGCGTTTCGGTTGCGCCGGCCGCGGCAGTGGGGACGTGCGGGCACGGGCCGCGGATCATCCGCTCGCGGCGGATCGGCGCCGCCGCTAGCGCGGGTCGGGAATCGCGGCCCGCGAATCCAACCAAAGTAGGATTTGCCGTGTCCCTCGCCGCCGTTACGGTATCCCCAGAGTCTGTGGAGGGTGTACGCGTGAGATCCTGGAGCGCGCTTACGCGCGCGGCGCATGTCGGCGATGCTCCTCGCGGCCGCTGTCGCGGCCGGGAGGATCGCGCTGGCGCAGAGCGACCCGCCTGCCTTCAAGCCCGAGGAGATCGAGGCGCTGGTCGCGCCGATCGCGCTTTACCCCGATTCGCTGCTGTCGCAGGTGCTGATGGCCTCGACCTATCCGCTCGAGGTCGTCCAGGCAGCGCGGTGGGTGAAGGCGAACCCAAACGTCAAGGGCGACGCGGCGGTGAAGGCGGTCGAGAGGCCAGACCTGGGACGTGAGCGTGAAGTCGCTCGTCGCCTTCCCGCAGATCCTCGAGCCGATGAACGAGAAGCTCGACTGGACGCAGAAGCTCGGCGACGCGTTCCTCGCCGACCAGAAGGCGGTGCTCGACGCCGTCCAGCGGCTGCGGAGCCGCGCGGAGAAGTCCGGCAACCTCAAGTCGACCGAGCAGCAGAAGGTGATCGTCGAGCAGGCGGCGCCGCAGCAGACGGTGATCAAGATCGAGCCGGCAAACCCGCAGACGATCTACGTGCCCGCCTACAACCCGACCGTCGTCTACGGCACGTGGGGCTATCCGGCCTATCCGCCGTACTACTGGCCGCCATCTCCGGTCTGGTATCCCGGCGGCGCGCTCATGACCGGCTTCGCCTGGGGCGTGGGCATCGCGGCCGCCGGCGCGATCTTCGGCGGCTGCAACTGGGGACGCGGCGACGTCAACATCAACGTGAACCAGGCCACCAATATCGACCGCAACTTCAATCGCACCAACGTCGGCAGCGGCGGGCAGTGGCAGCACGACGCGGGCCATCGCCAGGGCGTCGCCTACCGCGACAACGCGAGCCGCGAGAAATTCGGCAAGGACGTCCCCGGTGCCGACCGGCGCAACGATTTTCGGGGGCGCGACGGCGGGCCGGGTGACCGCGGTGGCGTCGGCGACCGGGCGGGCGTCGGTGGCCCGGGCGGGGTCGGTGGCCCGGGCGGGGTCGGTGGCCCGGGCGGGGTCGGTGGCCCAGGCGGGGTCGGTGGCCCGGGCGGGGTCGGTGGCCCAGGCGGGGTCGGTGGCCCGGGCGGGGTGGGTGGCCCGGGCGGGGTCGGCGATCGCAGCGGCCCGGGTGGGGTCGGTGATCGCAGCAGCCCTGGCGTGGCCGATCGAGCCGGATCCGGAGTCGGCGGTCACGACAATGCCTTCCAGGGTGTCGGCGGCGGCGCGGCTTCGCAGCGCGACTTCGACCGCGGCCACGCCAGCAATCAGTCGATGGCAAGCCGCGGCGGCGCGGGCGCCGGAGCCGGCGCGCGGCCCAGCGGCGGCGGCGCACGCGGCGGTGGCGGACGCGGCGGTGGCGGCAGAAGGTAGGGGAGGCTCGAACGATGCGATCGATGCTTCAGGGGCGCTTTGCCTCACTCGCTGCGGCGTTCGCGTTGCTCTTCGCCGTCGCACCGGCGGCCCTCGCGCAGCAGAAGACCTTTCCTTCGCCGGAGGCGGCGATGAACGCCTTCGGTGACGCCCTCGCAACGAACGACGAAGACGCGATGAAGGCGCTCCTCGGCGCCGACTATCGAACGCTCATCCCGCCGGCCGGGGCGGAGCTCCGCTACCGCTTTCTCGCCGGCTGGGCGAAGTCGCACGCGATCAAGCCGGACGGCGACGCGAAAGCGATCATCGCCGTGGGCAACGACGGCTGGACCCTGCCCGTCCCAATCGTCAAGACGGCACACGGCTGGCGGTTCGACACGCGCGCCGGCGCCGACGAGATGCGCGTGCGCCGCATCGGTCGCAACGAGCTTGCCGTCATGCAGGTCTTGCTCGCGATCTACGACGCGGAGAAGGAGTACGCCAGGCAGGACCGCAACGGCGACGGCGTGCTCCAGTACGCGACCAAATTCGCGAGCTCGCCCGGCAAGCGGGACGGGTTGTACTGGCCGACCAAGGCGGGCGAGGCCCAGAGCCCGCTCGGACCGGCAGTCGCCGCGGCTCGAGCGGCCGGCACCGGCGGCGAGGCGGGTTACTACGGCTACCGGTACAAGCTCCTCACTGGGCAGGGCAAGAACGCGCCGGGCGGCGCGTACGACTATGTCGCTCGGGGCCGGATGATCGGTGGTTTCGCCGTGGTGGCCTGGCCGGTCAAGTATGGCGACACCGGCGTCATGACGTTCGTCGTGAGCCACGACGGCGCGGTGTACCAGAAGGATCTCGGTCCCGACACCGCCGCGCGCGCGAGCGCGATCACGCGCTTCGATCCGGATCCCACGTGGCAGAAGGTCGAGCCGGGAAACTGAAATTCTCCGCTCTTCTTGATCCCCGATGCTGTCCTGTTGAAGGAACGGCGAAGATGTCCAAGACCGTCCTCGCGCGCGTCGTCTATATCATCGATAGCGACGAGTCGGTGCGCGAGGGGCTGTCGCGGCTCGTGGATTCGGCCGGCCTCGAGTCGAAGCCCTGCGAGTCCATCGATGCATTCCTCTTTCAGGCGGCCGGAGCACACCCGGCGTGTGCCCTGCTCGACGTCACCAGCCCGCGCTTGCGCGAGTCTGCGATCTGGTCACGGCTCCGCGCCATGGCGGCAGCGTTGCCGATCATCGCGCTCTCCTCACGCGACGATCCCGCGACGCGACGCATGGCGCGCGAGCTCGGCGTGCAGGCTTTCTTCCGAAAGCCCGTGGACGCCGCAGCGCTGCTCGACTCGATCGACTGGGTGACGCGGGCCGAATCGCCGGGCAAGCCGGACTGATCGCTCGCCAGGCCCGCCGGCCAAGCAGGCGCGGAGCCCCGGTGGTTGCGGCGCAGCATCGCGCGGCTTTTCATTCGACGGGTTTGGCCGCGGAGACCGTTCGAACGGGCCGCCGCATGGCGGGGGTGCCGTGGCCGGGCGGTCATTTGACGAATGTCAACCGCGCGGACTGGCGTTTCGCGGTCTACTTGCCATCGATCGTTTTCCCATATGCTCGCGTTCCTGGCTGCGCGCCGTCAGGGACGAGCCCCATGCGGAGCGAGAGGAGGCTATTGGTGAGCGAAACGGCGGCATCGCGAGAGGCGAACGACGACTGCGGCGCCCGACCCGACGCCGAGCGCCGCGAGCGGCTCGCCTTCGAGCGTCTCGTCGCCGGTCTCTCGGTGCGCTTCGCGAACGCTTCTCACGACGGTATCGCGGCAGAGATCGAAGACGGGCTCGGGCAGCTGGTCGAATTTCTCGGCTACGATCGCTGCACCTACTCCGAGTTCGCCCCGGACGGGATCTTGAATGTCCTGTGCTCGGCGGCGGTGGGCGGGATCGAGCCGCTCTCACCGGGCCCGTTGAATGCGGTAATCCCGTGGGTGGTCGGCGAGCTTCGCGCCGGCCGGATCGTCGCGTTGGCGGACCTGCCGAACGGGTTGCCGGCGGAGGCTGTGACCGAGCGCGCGCGCGTCCGGCGGATCGGGCTCCGCTCGCACCTCTCCATTCCGCTGCGCGTCGGCGGCCGCGTGGCGGGGGTCCTCTCGCTCGGGGGGTTGCGCAGCGCTCGGATCTGGCCGGACGAGGTGATCACCCGGCTCACGATCATCGGCGAGGTCTTCGCGAGCGCCATGGCCCGGGTGCGATCCGAGGAAGAGACGCAGCAGCTTCGAAGCCGGCTCTGGCACGCGGACCGCGTCGCACGGACCGGCGCGCTCACGGCCGCGATCGCGCACGAGCTGAACCAGCCGCTGATGGCGATCCTCAGCAACGCGCAGGCCGGATTGACGTATCTCGGCCAGGGCGAGGCGAGGCTGGAAGAGGTTCGCGCCATCCTCGAGGCGATCGTGCGGGACGACAAGCGGGCAGCGGAGACGATCAGGACGATGCGCGCCCTCCTGCGGCAGGACGAGAGCGGGCAGGGGCGGATCGACGTCGCCGCGACGCTGCGCGAGGTCCTCCAGCTGCTCGCGAGCGAGCTCCGCCGCCAGGGGATCCGCATCGAGACCGAGCTCGGGACCGGGTGCTGGGTCAGGGCGGACAAAGTCCAGATCGAGCAAGTCGCGCTCAACCTGATCCTCAACGCCGCCGCGGCGATGCAGGCGTGTCCGCGGGACGAGCGCCGCCTGCGCCTGTCCGTTACGCGCAGGGGCGACGGTCGCGTCGTCGTGGCGGTGTGCGATTCGGGCATCGGGATCGCGCCCGAGGACAGCGACGCGGTCTTCGAGCCGTTCTGGACGACGCGACGCGAGGGCCTCGGGCTCGGACTCTCGATCTGTCGCTCGATCGTGCAGGCGCACCGCGGCGCGATCGCGGTCGAGCCGAACCCGGATCGCGGCGTCACGTTTCGCTTCGACCTGCCGGGCGAGGCGAGCGAGGACGATCGGGAGAAGGCCGGTGCGCCGGCAGAGGCGGTCGCGCTCAAGGCAGCGAAGCGACTCCTCGCGCCCGAGCCCGCCGTGTGCGTCGTCGACGATGACGCAGCCGTCCGCGAAAGCCTCGTTCGACTGCTTACGGCCGCGGGGTGGAGAGTGGCGTCCTACGCGTCGGGGAGCGAGTTCCTCGAGCGTCGATCGCTCGCGGACGTCGGGTGCATCGTGCTCGACAACCGGATGCCAGGCATGTCGGGCCTCGAGCTCCAGGAGCATCTGTCGAGGGAACCCGTCTCGCCGCCGGTCGTGTTCCTCGCCGGACACGGCGACGTGGCGACGGGCGTGGACGCGATGAAGCTGGGGGCGGTGGATTTCCTGCTGAAGCCCGTCGACGGCGACGTCCTCATCGCCGTGGTCCGCAAGGCGCTGGAGCGCCGTGCCGGCGAGCAGGAACGCTCGCTCGAGCGCGAGGCGTACCGCGCGCTGGTCGGCCGCCTCTCCGCCCGCGAGCGCGAAGTCATGGAGCACGTGGTCAGGGGGCGGTTGAACAAGCAGATCGCCGCCGACCTCGACATCGCGGAACAGACCGTCAAGCAGCACCGCGGCCGGGTCATGGAAAAGATCGAGGTCCGGTCCGTCCCGGAGCTCGTCCGGGTGTGCGAGGCAGCGGGGCTCTTCGTTACGGGGCATCCGGCCACCAAGGCTCCGGCAACCTGAACACGGCCGCCGCTGCTCTGCGGGATCCCGGGGTCCCACCAAAGTAGGATTCCCTGCTCGTTCACGGTTGGTACAGTGGGCGAACCGGGAGGTGGATGGGACGCAAATGGTCGCGACTACGAGGAAGGGAAACCGTGAGAGGCAGGAAGGACGACAGCGGCAAGACGAACGAGGGGGCGAACGCGACCCCGAAGGAGAAGCTGAAGCGCAAGGTCTACGACAAGGAGCTCGCGAAACTGCACGTCGAGCTCGTCAAGCTCCAGGAATGGGTCAAGTACAAGGGGCTCAAGGTCTGCGTCGTCTTCGAGGGTCGCGACGGCGCAGGCAAGGGCGGGACGATCAAGGCGATCGCCGAGCGCGTGAGCCCGCGCGTGTTCCGCGTGGTCGCGCTGCCCGCTCCGACCGAGCGCGAGAAGAGCCAGATGTACGTGCAGCGCTATCTGCCGTACCTGCCGGCCGCCGGCGAGGTGGTGATCTACGATCGCAGCTGGTATAACCGCGCCGGCGTCGAGCGGGTGATGGGGTACTGCACCGAGGAGATGGTGCGCTATTTCCTGAGTGCGGTGCCGCTCGTCGAGAAGGCGATCGTGGGCTCGGGGATCATCCTGATCAAATACTGGCTGGAAGTGAGCGAGGCCGAGCAGACCCGGCGGCTCGAATCGCGCATCGACGACGGGCGTAAGATATGGAAGCTCTCGCCGATGGATCTCAAGTCCTACAGCCGCTGGTACGATTACTCGCGGGCGCGCGACGAGATGTTCGTCGCGACCGACACCGACTTCGCGCCCTGGTATGTGGCGAGGTCGGACGACAAGCGGCGCGCGCGCCTGAATATCATCAGCCACCTGCTCAGCAAGATTCCGTACCAGAGCGCGCCGCGCGAGAAAGTGAAGCTGCCGAAGCGGCAGAAGCCGGGTGGGTATCGCGAGCCGGACTATCCGTACAAGTACGTCAAGGAGCGGTTCTGACGTGGCCTGAATCGCGCACGCTGCGCCGCTCGACGAGCGGACAACTTCATTCTGAGGAGAATCGCATGGTCGCCAATCCGAAAATCGCGAGCGAACAGTGGGAAGTCGCCTGGCGCGGCTTCGCCCCGGGGACGTGGCAGAGCCGGGTCAACGTCCGCGAGTTCATTCAGCGCAACTACACCCCGTACGAGGGGGACGGCAAGTTCCTGCAGGGTGCGACCGAGCGCACGAAGGGCATGTGGAAGACGCTGCAGCCGCTGCTCGCCAAGGAACGCGAGAAGGGCATCCTCGACGTGTCGCAGGTTCCCTCCGGCATCCTCGCGCACGAGCCCGGCTACATCGACAAGGACCGCGAGATCATCGTCGGCCTGCAGACCGACGCGCCGCTCAAGCGGGCGATCATGCCGTTCGGCGGCTGGCGCGTCGTCGCGGCGAGTCTCGAGTCCTACGGCTACAAGCCGGACCCGGCCCTCGGCGAGATCTTCACCAAGTACCGCAAGACGCACAACGACGGCGTGTTCGACGCCTACACGCCGGACATCCGCAAGGCCCGCTCGTCGGGGATCGTCACCGGCCTGCCGGACGCCTACGGCCGCGGCCGCATCATCGGCGACTACCGCCGGGTCGCGCTCTACGGCGTGGACTTCCTCGTCGCCGACAAGGAGCGCGAGAAGCACGAGCTCGACGACCGCCATTCGACCGAGGACATCATCCGCCTGCGCGAGGAGCTGGCCGAGCAGATCCGGTCGCTCAAGGAGCTGAAGGAGATGGCGCAGACGCTACGGCTACGACATCTCCGGGCCGGCGACGAACGCGCGCGAGGCGGTGCAGTGGACCTACTTCGGCTATCTCGCCGCGATCAAGCAGCAGAACGGCGCGGCGATGTCGGCCGGGCGGCTGTCCACGTTCTGGGACATCTACTTCGAGCGCGACCTGCGCGAGGGCAAGCTGACCGAGTCGCAGGCGCAGGAGATCATCGACGACCTCGTCATCAAGTGGCGCATCGTGCGCTTCCTGCGCGCCCCCGAGTACAACCAGCTCTTCTCCGGCGACCCGGTCTGGGTCACCGAGGTCGTGGGTGGGCAGGGCGAGGACGGACGCACGCTCGTCACCAAGAGCGCCTTCCGCATGCTGCACACCCTCTACAACCTCGGCCCGGCGCCCGAGCCGAACATCACCGTGTTCTGGTCGCCGCGGCTGCCCGACGGCTTCAAGCGCTTCGCGATCAAGACGTCGATCGACACGAGCTCGATCCAGTACGAGTCCGACGACCTGATGCGGCCCAAGTGGGGCGACGACTGCGCCATCGCCTGCTGCGTCTCGGCGATGCGGGTCGGCAAGCAGATGCAGTTCTTCGGCGCGCGCGTGAACCTGGCGAAGACGCTGCTCTACGCGCTGAACGGCGGACGCGACGAGGTGAGCGGCGAGCAGATCGGGCCGAAGCTCGCGCCGATCACCGCGGACCCGCTCGACTACGACGAGGTGATGGAGCGCCTCGACCCGATGCTGGACTGGCTCGCGAAGACCTACGTCAACGCGCTCAACGTCATCCACTACATGCACGACAAGTACTGCTACGAGGCGATCGAGATGGCGCTGCACGACCGCGACATCCTGCGCACGCTCGCGTGCGGGATCGCCGGCCTCTCGCACGCCGCCGACAGCCTGTCGGCGATCAAGTACGCCAAGGTGAAGCCGGTGCGCGACGAGCGCGGGATCATCGTCGACTTCAAGACCGAGGGCGAGTTCCCGTGCTTCGGCAACAACGACGACCGCGCGGACGACATCGCGAAGCTGCTGGTGTCGATGATGATGAACAAGATCCGCATGTACCCGACCTACCGCAACGCGGTGCACACGCAGTCGGTGCTGACCATCACCTCCAACGTGGTGTACGGCAAGGCGACGGGCAACACGCCGGACGGCCGCAAGAAGGGCGAGCCCTTCGCGCCCGGCGCGAACCCGTCGAACGGCCGCGACACGCACGGCGCGCTGGCGGCGCTGATGTCGGTCGCCAAGATCCCGTACGACGACGCCGAGGACGGCATCTCGCTCACGCTGTCGCTGGTGCCGGCCGCGCTCGGGCACCGAGGAGGACCGCATCACGCGCGGCGTCAACGGCGCTCGACGCCTATTTCGCGAGCGGCGGCTTCCACGTCAACATCAACGTGCTCAACCGCGAGACGCTGCAGGACGCGATGAAGCACCCGGAGAAGTACCCGCAGCTCACGATCCGGGTGTCGGGCTACGCGGTGAACTTCGTCAAGCTGACCAAGGAGCAGCAGCTCGACGTGATCAACCGCACGTTCCACGGCGCCATGTAGGAGGGACGCCATGAGCGAACCCGTCGTCGGCAGCCGCTACGAGCTCCACGTCGCGCGCAAGGGCGCCGAGCGAGACGAAGGCGGCGCACGACTACTTCGCCATCCACCCGGGCGACGTCGAGGAGGTCAAGGAGGAGGACGACCTCGTCGGCTACGTGCACTCGTACGAGGTGGGCAGCACGGTGGATGGTCCGGGCATCCGCTTCGTCGCCTTTCTGACCGGTTGCCTGCTGCGCTGCCAGTACTGCCACAACCCGGATACCTGGCACAAGAACAACGGGCATCCGGTGACCGTCTCGCGCGCGATGCAGCAGATCGGCAAGTACGCGCAGGTGCTCAAGATCAGCAAGGGGGGCATCACGCTCTCCGGCGGCGAGCCGATGGTGCAGCGGCCGTTCATCACGCGGATCTTCCGCCGCTGCAAGGAGCTCGGCCTGCACACCTGCATCGACACCTCGGGCCGCCTCGGCGACAAGATGACCGACCAGGAGCTGATGGACATCGACCTCAACCTGCTCGACATCAAGTCCGGCGATCCGGCGATCTACGAGAAGGTCACGCGCCAGCCGCTGCAGCCGACGCTCGACTACGCGCGCCGGCTGTCGGCGCTCGGGCGCCCGATGTGGATCCGCTACGTGCTCGTGCCGGGTCTCACCGATGGCCACGACAACGTGGAGAAGGTGGCCGACTTCTGCGCCGGGCTGAAGTCGGTCGAGCGGGTGGAGATCCTGCGCTTCCACCAGATGGGCAAGGACAAGTGGCACAAGCTCGGCCTCGAGTATCCGCTGGAGAACGTCGAGCCGCCCGACGCCGAGCTCTCCGAGCGCGTGCGCGGGCAGTTCCGCAGCCGCGGGTTGACCGTCTACTAGAACGAAGAAGAGGGAGGAGACATGGAGTTCGTCAAGACGCTGCTCGAGCAGCAGCCGCTGATGGCGCTGTTCCTCACGATCGCGATCGGCTATCTGGTCGGCGAGATCAACATCAAGGGGTTCTCGCTCGGCGTCGGGGCGGTGCTCTTCGTCGCGCTCTTCATCGGCTGGTTCGCGCCCAAGTCGGTGCCGGCGCCGATGGTCGGGACGCTCGGCCTCGCGCTCTTTCTCTACGCGGTGGGCGTCCAGTACGGCAAGCAGTTCTTCCTCGGGCTGACGAGCGCCGCCGGCCGCAGGGCGAACGTGATCGCGCTCGTCGGCGTGCTCCTCGCCGGCGCCGTGAGCATCCTGTTCGTGAAGACGATGGGACTCAATCTCGGCCACGCGCTCGGGCTTTTCGCGGGATCTGGAACGAGCACGCCGACGCTGCAGGCGGCCATCGCGACGCTCGGCAACGACGATCCCGCGGTGGGCTACTCGGTCTCCTACCCGTTCGGCGTTGCCGGTCCGATCCTGTTCCTCTATGTCGCGTTCATGATCCTGAAGCCGAAGATCGAGATGCCGGCGGGCGGCGGCCTCGAGCTGCTCGAGATCGCGCTGCGGAATCCGGAGCTGTACGGCAGGACGCTCGGCGAGGTGATGAGCGGCCTGCCCGCGGGCGTGCAGATCGTGGCGCTGCGCCGGGCGCACCACAACGAGCCGGCGTCTCCGAACATGGTGGTCGCAGAGGACGACGTGGTGCTCGCCGTCGGGCCCGAGCAAGGAGGCGCTCGGCGCGACTGCGCAAGCGGCTCGGCGAGCCGGCGCCGGGTCGCATCGCCAAGGATCGGCAGCGATCTCGACTATCTGCGGGTGTTCGCCTCCCGCCCGACCGTGGTCGGCCGGGCGCTCGGCGACCTCGAGCTTCCGGGCGACAAGGCCTCGGTCATCGCCCAGGTCCGCCGCGGCGACATCGACATCCACGCCCCGGCCCGACCTCGTGCTCGAGTTCGGCGACCGCGTCGGCCTGCTCGCCAACCGCGCCGACTTCCCGGCGATGCGGAAGTTCTTCGGCGACTCGATCAAGGGCACCGCCGAGTTCAGCTACATCTCGATCGGCCTCGGCATGGCGGTCGGCTTCCTGGTCGGCGCGATCCAGATCCCGCTTCCCGGCATCGGCAAGCTCGCGGTGGGCCTGGCGGGCGTGCTGATCGTGGCGCTGATCCTCGGCAACCTGCGCCGCACCGGCGGCATGAACTGGACGATCCCGCTTTCCGCCAACCTCGTCCTGCGCAACCTCGGGTTGACGCTGTTTCTCGCGCAGGTCGGGATGGCCTCGGGGCCGAAGTTCGCCGCGACGGTCGCCGAGACCGGCCTGCTGATGCTCGGCCTGGGCGCGGTCGTGCTGGTCGCGCTCGTTCTGCCGATCCTGATCCTCGGTCTCTTCGTGTTCCGCATGCCGTACGACGAGGTGGCCGGCATCGTCGCGGGTGCGTGCGGCAACCCGGCGATCCTCGCCTACTCGAACAAGCTCGCGCCGACCGACCGACCGGACATCGGCTACGCGATGATCTTCCCCGGCATGACCATCGTGAAGATCCTCTTCGTCGACATCGTTCCGGCGTTGCTGTGACGGTGTCCCCCTTTGAGCCCGGGCGCCCGAGAAGGGGCTGAAGTGTCGAAAACCGTACCCGGACGCGTCGTGTGCATCACGGACACCAACGAGTCGGCGCGTCAGGGCCTGTCGCGACTGATGGATTCGGCCAGCCTTCGGCCGAAGCACTGCGAGCTGCCGAAGCGGCAGAAGCGCGTCGGTCACCGCGAGCCGGACTATCCGTTCAAGTTCATCACGGAGCGGTTCTGACGCGGCCCGGGATGCCGCGGTTTGTCGCCCTCATTCGGTCCGCGTAATACCGAGCCCTTGCCGGTCCTCGACCGACGCCTCCTGTTTTTCTTCGGCGTCCGCGAACGACCTGGCGATCGTCGCGTCCAGCCTTCTCTGGTGGTGCCGCAGCGACTCGTGCCGCTCCGGCGGCAAGGCGGCGATCAGGTCGGCGGCCAGTGCCTTCATGCGCCGCATGACCTGCACGCTGGTGGCGCCGCAATAGCGGATCTCGTCGAACGCCAGGGCCAGGAAATCGTCCCACGTCGGATAGGGGACAACGACTCGCAGCGCGCCGGCGCGATCGCGAAGGGCGCCAATCTCCAGCCGCCGTCGGCCCAGGCGGAGCAGCAGATCCTCGATCTGATCGAGCGCCTGAACGGCGGTGGTGGGATCGTTCACGGCCGGGGAGAGCGCCTTGATCGCGATGTCCACGAGCAGGCGGATGATGTACTTGGGATCCTGTTCGAAGGTCCGCTCGCTGCCGAGCGCGAACGCATCGACGAGCGCCCGCTCGTCGATGGCGTGCTTGCCGCCGTATACCCGCAGCATCACGCCGCCTTCGACCAGCGTGTCGCCGACCGACGCGATCACGACCACGACCGCCCCGGCCGCCGAGGCCAGATCGAGCACGGCGGGGATGTCCAGCGCTTGGACCGTTTGCGGGCGCCCCGTGTGATACAGGGTGAGCGTTACCGGAAGCTGCCGGAATTCCGCGGCGTCGGGCGTCGCAATCGGCGCGTCGAGCGGCGGATAGGTGTCCTCGATGACGCGGCGGCCGTGATCGGCCGTGAACGCGAGCATGCGGTGGATCTGGAGCAGCGAGATCTTCTCGATCAGCGCGATGAACATCCCCACGCTCGCGAGCAGCAGGGCGATCACGAGCCAGCTGCTGACGAACGGCGTTCCGTGCCTCCCGTCGCGCTCGATCCACGCTATCGCGGCGATCGAGTAGAGGAAGGTGGCGGAAAAGATTCCCACGGCGTGCCACAACACCGGATCACGGGCGATCCACAGCACCAGACGGGGCGAGTAGGCGGTCGCGCTGAACTGCACCATCACGAACGCGAGCGAGAAGACGATTCCCGTCAGCGCGATCATCCCCGACCCGACGGACGAGAAGATCGCTATCGCGGCCGCGGCGCTCAATCCGGACTCGAATCCGGGCAGCAGGCTCGCTTCGAGCCTTGGCAGGATCAACCCGGCAGCGACGGCTACGACGGCGTAGACCGCGGGAATGTTCCAACTGGGAAGTTGCAGGCGTCGTCGTCGATGGGTCATGCGCTGGACTCCATGGCCGGGATTCTAGAACCGCGGGGTGCGATCGCGGAGGCGCGCGAGCGACTGCCGCTGCACCTCCGAAGTCGGGCTGAACGATGAGCGGCCCGATTCCGGAATGGGTCGTGACCGCGTCCGCGGTGGTCACCGTATTCACGGTGATGTTCAGCATTGGCCTGAGCATCGCGCCTGGCGAGCTGCGGTGGATCTGGCAACGCCCGGACACGATGGTGCGCGGCCTGTTCGCGGTGCTGATCGCGGTTCCGGCGCTCGCGCTCGCCGATCACCCGGCGCTCGAGCTGCCGAGGCTGGCAGCGATCGGCGTCGTGCTGATGGCGATCTCGCCCGGCGCGCCGGTAGCGCTGCGCAGGTCGCTCGGCGCAGGCGGCCACCGTGCGTTCGCTCCGAGCTTGCAGATCTCCGTGGCGCTCCTCGCCGTCGTCTCGATGCCGCTGTCCATCGCCGCGCTGAACCACGTATACGGCAGGACACGCGAGCGTCGCGCCCTGGGACGTCGCCCGTCAGGTGTTCGTGGCGCAACTGCTACCGCTGGGACTGGGTATAGCACTGAGGCACGCGAGCGCGCCGGTCGCCGCTTGGCTCGAGCCTAGGCTCGGGCCGATCGGGACGGTGCTGCTCGTCGTCCTCGCCGTGCTCGCGTTGATCGACGTTTGGGAGGTCACGATCAATGCCGGGGTCCGGGTCGCGGCGGCAATCGCGCTGACCACCGCTGCTGCCCTTGCCGTCGGCCACCTGCTGGGAGGTCCCGCACCGGCCACGCGCACGGCCGTTGCCATCACCAGCGCCGCGCGCAACCCGGGCCTCGCGTTGCTGGTGGCCACGGTCAACGCCGCGCCGCCTGCGGTCACCGTGACGGTCCTCGCCTACCTCGTGATCTCGGTGTTCGCGATCGTTCCCTACGTCGCGTGGCGACGCTATTCCGGCACGCGGATACCGCGGGCCGGCTGACCCTGGCCGAGCGCAGGTTGACCAGCGATGCGACTTGCGCCAACGCAACATCGCCCGGGAAACCTTGCGCTCGTTGCCTCGATCTATCCGGGCTATCGCCCCGGGGCGGGCGCAGGATCCGTCATCATCGGAACGCTTTACGCCGCGGTCGACGGGGCAGTCGGTGGCGGCGTGTTCGCCTGGATGTACAACCTGTTCGCGCGCCAGCGCCCGGGCGGCGCAGCGTAACCAACGGATGTCATCGCCGTCGCGCTAACTGTCGAGACGGCGCTCCGGGCCATGCGGGCCGGCCTCGATCCATGCCAGCGCTGCTGCGCGATCGCCGGCGTCGAAGGCGCGCACCTCGGCGCTCACGAAGTGGCTCGCGATCTTCGGGGCCACGGCGAGCAAAGTGCTGCCCGAGACCACGGCGATGCGCCGGATCCGGCGATGGTGATCGCGCACGAAGCGCACGTGCGAGAGCAGCGCCGCGAAGTTCTCCCAGCCTGGGAATGACGGCGCGTCGATTATTAGGCCCGCGAGCTCGCCATGCTGCTCGATGTACGGATCGACGGCACCGGCGAGCGCAGTGAAATCTTCGGCTTGGAGCGCGCCCTCGGGTTTGAGGATCAGGATTCCCCGCTCGCGCAGTAGTTCGTGCTGGATCATGAGGTCGGTCTCCCGGGTAATTTCACTGCACGCGCGGCGGCAAGAGGTACAGCGTCATGGCGAAGATCAGATAGACCATCAGCAGCAACACGCCGGGGAACCACGCCGACCGCCCGCTGTTGGTGACGAACATCGCTGTGAGCGGTGGCGATGAGCACCATCACCACCGCGCCGGGCCAGAACTGCAGGTCCATCGGCGTCGGGCCGATCACGTAACTGAGCAGCACCAGCACCGGCGCCACGAACAGGGCGATCTGGGACGCGCTTCCCAGGGCGATGCCCACGCTCAGGTCCAGCCGGTTCTTCCGCGCGCCGGAAAACGCCGAGGCCATCTCCGCCGCGCCGCCGACCAGCGCCACGACGATGAAACCGACGAACGCCGGGGTCATCCCGAACGTCTCCGCCGCCTGCTGCACCGACTCGACGAAGATCTCGCTCACGAGTGCCACCAATACCGTGACGCCAGCCAACGTGGCCAGGGCCAGTCCCATCGGCCAGGGCGCTTCGGCCTCCTCGGCGTGTCCCGCGCTCGCAAACAGCTCGCGGTGCGTCTTGAGCGAGAACAGCATGCCCAGTCCGTAGCCAGCGATGAGCAGTACCGCCAGACCTACGCTCAGCTTCTGAGTGAACGCTGCCGCCGCTGCCGAGTCGGCCGTGGCGACCGCCGAAGGAATCAGCAGCGCGACCGTGGCCAGGAAAAGCAGTCCCGCCTGCATGCGGGCGCTGACCCGGTTGTACTCCTGGACGTGGTGCTTGAGTCCGCCGAGCAGAAACGACGCTCCCAGCATGAATAGCGTGTTGGTGACGATCGCGCCGGCGATGGACGCCTTCACCAGCAAGTACTCGCCGGCGCGCAGGGCGGTGAGCGCGATGACGAGCTCGGTCAGGTTTCCCAGCGTGGCGTTGAGCAGCCCGCCTGCCGCATCGCCCGTCTTGGCCGCAACGGATTCGGTCGCGTGACTCAGCAGCGCGGCCAGCGGCACGATGGCCAGGACGGACAGCACGAAGAGCAACGTGTGCGCTTCGGGCGCGAGCTTCGCCGCTCCAAACACCACCGGCACGAAGCCGAGCAGCCAGAGCATCGGGCTGTGGCGGATCTCCTTGAGCAGGAGGTTCATTCGGATACCGCCCGTCGATCCCGAGCGTCCGCGCGGCGGAGGCGACTCACCACCTTTCCGGCAGGCGCGCCGCGCGCGACGCGCCGCAGGCCATCGGACCGGCTCAGCTCACTTCTTCTTCGCCGCCGCCGGTTTCGGCGCCGGCTCCAAGCTCAGCGCGAGCGCCTCGGTGTAGGTCACCTCGACCTGGTCGCCTTTCTTGACGACCTTGAACTGATCGGGATTCTGGACATTGAGCGTCACGACGTTGCCGCGCGGCCCCTTGAGCGTGATCGTGCTTTTCTTCGGATCGACGCCGATGACGTCGGCAATGGCGGTGACTTCACGGGCGCCGGCGACCGCCGGCCGCTCGCCGGGCTTCGACCGCGCGGTTCCCTCAGTTACGGTCACGTCGCCGGCCTTGACCTTGGTCTTCTTCAGCTCCAGCTGCAGCGCCTCAACGTAGCGGGCGACGACGAAGTCGCCGAGCTTGATCTGGTCGAAGTTCTTGACCTCGTCGCCCGCGACGATGTCGACCACATTGCCCTTCGGCCCCTTCAGCGTCACCGTGCGCGTCGCCTTGTCGATACCCACGACCTGTGCGGAGAGCTGCGCCGAACGGACGATCGACGCCCTGCCCGGTTCGCTCGTGACGGCAGTGCCCCCGGTTGCGTCGGGCTTTTGCGCGAACACCGGCGCGGCAACCGCCGCTGCGATCAGCGCGAGTGCCAGGGTCCACCGGGTCTTCATCAGAGGCTGTTCCATGAGAGTTCTCCAGTCGAAAGAAGGGCGTTGATTTTGCCTGGGTGATGGTCAACGCGCCAGCACATTGGCTTGGCATGTTCGGACAGCCGAGTGGATGCCATTTGCGATAGATCAACAAGACGACACGTGGGGGTTGGGACCGCGACACCGCTCCGCACCCGCCATGCCAGGCCGACGCAGGCTCCGGAGCTTTCAGAACAGCACCGTCAGCGTGATCGAGCACCTAACGCGAGGTCGGTTGGCTGTCCTCGTCCGTGTACTTGTAGAGCTGCCTGTTTTCCGCGGCCTCGATGCTGGTCCCACTGGTCCAGAACAAGATGCGCCGGCGGAAGTTCTCGCTGTCGGACTTGGCGCTTCGGGCAGCGAGCTCAACCGCCGCCGGGTAGGCCATGGGGCGCTTGCTCCTTTCGATCTCGAACAGCTTCGTCTCGTCGTTCACGCGCACGGCGTACTTGGCGATGTTGTAGAGGAGGTACCCCGCGAAGAGGTTGTCGAAGTCCTCGTATTGCCCCTGCTCTCTGCGGAAGTCGCGCGACAGGACGGAGGGGAACCGGTTGGGCAGGTCCTTGAACGCCACCTGTTCGCTCTCGTGCGGGTCGACGTAGGTCGAGCCGCCGTACTTCTTGTACAGCACGGCGTCCAGTCCATATCCGCGCGCATCCCACTCCTTGATGAGCTTCATCGCCATCTCGGTGGGAACGTTGGCGTTGGCCGCCGCTACCACCCGCCGCCCGGAGAGAATCCTCGCGCTCGTGACCTCCAGGTCCTTGTACCCGGCGCCCAGCTTGAATGCCGCGCCGATGGTCTTGGCGCAGTTCAGGCGCAGGTAGTCGTACTTGATCTCCCCGTCGTGGTACTCGGTGTTTCTGGCGCGCTTCTGATAGTCGTCGTTGAGGCGGCTGAAGAAGGCCGCGAGCGCTTCCCTCTCCTTGGCAGGCACGCCGTAGACGCGCACGCCGATCACCGATCGCTTGTAGATCTCGCCGAAGTCGAGGCCGAACGACGCCTTGGGATCGAGCGACGACGTCGTCCTGAACAGGTACTCCTTCTTCGGGATCCGGACCATGAGCTCGCCGGTGTAGAAGTCCTTTTCGTGCGCGGGCTCGCGGTCGGCGTAGAAATTGGCCGAGTAGACCATGTCGTCGCCCGGCGCCTGGTCGCGGATGGCGAGGGCAAGGTGCCCCGCCGAGCCGCCCTTGGAGGTGCCGTAGCTGATCAGCAGCTCCAGATCGTAGGGGTCCTGCCGCAAGAGGTCGGCGATCTCGTCGATGTTGGCGGGCTCCGGTCCACCCGGGGTTCCGAAGTCGGCAGCCGCCGCATTCCCGAGGACCAGGGCTCCCACGATGACCCACCAAGCCACTAACCTCATCCGCTCACTCCCCCTAGATATGGTGTGCACGTCCTGGCATATCGTTCACTGCACTCGCCACAGCGCGCCAAGTGCCGTTGTGGGCGTCGCCAGCGCGACCATCGCCGGCGCACGCACTGTGGGAACCACGTGGAGGACCCCCACCGCCGCGAGCCCCAGCAGAATCGTCATGACCCAGCCGCGAACCGCAGTCGCCATGCTGTTCGCGTGGCACGCGATTGCGCAGCGCTTTAGCCGGCGGCGTAGCGTTCATCGCGGTTCGCGCGGGGCGCCGGCGCGGCCACCGGATTGTCACGTCGCGGGTTGCGGCTACCCTTGACCATTTTCACTTCGGAAACAGGAACTGCAGCTGCACCCGGATCGTCCAGTTGCCGCCGACGTTGTCCGGGCTCACTACATTGTAGAACGCCTGCACCTGGCCGTTCATCGCCTGGCCACCGACCTTGAAGATCTTGCCGATCCCGCCACCGAGCGGAACGGTCCAGCGGTCGTTGCTGGACGCCTCCCAGTTGGCTGTGATCAGCGGCGAGCTGGTAGCGTACCAGCCCCCGGCGAAGTTGTAGTTGACGAAGGGTTGCACCAGCATCTGGTTGATCGGGGGCGCGTCGACGAGAACCTCTGCTCTGCGATGGCGAAGCTCCCGGGCTTCGGGTCCGAGCCGGAGGGAAAGGTCCCGGTCGATCGCGTGACCCATGCCTCGCTCGGTGAGCATACGCCATTGACACACTCTGCGCCGTTGGCGTACGATTCGCCGTGGTATTCGTAGAGGCGACCGCCTTCACCAAGCTCCTGCCCGACTACCTCGACGACGAGGAGTATCGGAGATTGCAGGTGCACCTGATGAAGCAGCCAGACGCCGGCGCCGTCATTCGAGGCTCCGGAGGGGTACGCAAGGTGCGTTGGGGCTCCCGCGGCAAGGGGAAATCCGGCGGACTGCGGGTCATCTACTACTGGGTCACGGCCGAGGACCAGATCGTGATGCTCACGATTTACGGCAAGGGTGAGAAGGAAGACCTCAGCGTCGCCGACCTGAAGCGGATTGTGAAACTGGTAGAGGAGTCGACCAATGGCTGAGCGCAATATCGGCAAGGAGATTATCGCCGGGCTCGAGGAGTTCAAGGCGTGGAAGCGTGGCGAGGTCAAGCTGAAGACCGTCACGGTCGAGATGCCGCGCGCGGCGGACGTGCCCAAGATTCGCAAGGAGCTCGGCCTCTCTCAACCGTCGTTCGCCCGGTTCATGGGCGTGAGCGTCGCGACCCTTCGCAACTGGGAGCAGGAACGTAGGGAACCGCATGGCCCGGCTCGGTCGCTGCTCCTGGTCGCCGCGAAGCAGCCCCAGGCCGTGATCGCGGCGTTCAAAGCGGCAACACCGACACCGACCCGCCGTGCTTACCCGAAGAAGAAGCCTCGGGTGGTGGCGAAGGTCGCCCGAGCCGCCTGAGGATAGCGCCTGACCGACCCTCGGAGCGAACGTGGGCGCGCCTCAGGCCGGCGCATCCTCGCGACACGCGGGCGCGGCCTAGACGAGGTAGTCGAGCGGCACGCGCACGAAGCCGGGGCATCTCACTGCTCCCTGGTGAGCGAGAAGACGCGCGCTTGCCACGCCGGCTCATCCAGATAGAGTCCGCGCGCCTGCAAGTCGTTGCCGTTCCGCTCGTACATGGCGTCGCCGATCAAGTCATCGAGCCGCCACTGCCGGTCACCGAGATCATTAAACGGTAGCCGCACGCAACACTGACTCTGGTTGGGCGCATAGTTCACCGTCACCAGCAGCCGCTCATCAGCCAGGCCTCGCCAGGCAAAGACCAGGAAGCAGTCCCACGTCCAGTTGCCCTCCCAGGCCGGTGTGCAATCGAGCAATTGCCAGTGTCCCTCGCGCACCGCCGGCCGCCGCAGCACGGCCAGCAGCCGGGCGTAGAACTGCTCGAGCCTCGGTTCGACGACTTCCTGCGGACCGCGAACCAAGTGGGGAGAGATGCGCTTCTTGCACCCCTGGAATTGACCCTGGTGGAAGAACCGCATGCCCGGCGACAGGAACGTAATGACCGCCGCGGCGACATGGACGTCCGGTGAGAACGTCGCAGCCGCGCGCGGTTCGTCGTGGTTTTCCAGGAAGCGGGCGAGCTTGTTCTGGTAATCGAGCCCGGCGTGGAAATGCTCGCGCACCGGCCGGGCCTGACCCTCGCGCAAGCGGTCGTACAGCCGCTTGTCGTAGGCGTAGTCGAACCCCTGCTGCTGCATCGTCCATTCCAGGTCCCAGTAGACCTCGGCCATGAACCGGAAGTGCGGATGCTTGCGCCGCACCGACTCGGTTGCCTTGGGCCAGAAGAGATCGGCCCGGATGCCCCAGGTGCGTTCGAACACGTCGGGCAAGACGAGCATGGCCATGTCGCAGCGCACGCCGTCGCATTGCCCGGCAATTCTCTCCAGCTCGCCGATCATCGCCTGCTGCAGGTCCGGGTTGCCGTAGTCGAGCTGCAGCGTGTCGGGCCAGCCGTCGAAGTACGGGTCGCGGCCGTAGGCGAGCACCAGCGGGCCGTTTTTCGTTTGCACACGGCAGTAGTTTCGCGGCGCGCGCGCCAAATCGGCCTCGCTGCCGTGGACAAAGTAATCCGCATGCTCGTCGATCCACGGGTGATCCGGCGCCATGTGGTTCGGAACAAAGTCGAGCATCAGCTTCAGGCCGCGCTTCTGCATCCGCCGTCGCAGACGCGCCAGCGCCGCAGCGCCGCCCAGATCGCGATGGACGGTGTAGTCCTGGATGGCGAACCCGGATCCGGCGATGTCCTCCTCGCGCAGATCCGGCAGCGTTTCCTGGAACTCCTTGCGCCATCCGGCGTTGCGACGTGACACCTGCTGCGCCGCCGGGCCGGTCTGCCAGACGCTCAGGAACCAGACCCAGTCGAAGCCCATCTCGGCGAGGCGGTCCAGCTCGGCGTCCGGTACGTCGTCCAGCGTCGTCGCTCGACCGAGAGACTCGGACAGCCGGGTCAGCCATACGCGCGTGTTGATCTGATAGAGCGAGGGATAAGCGGGCAAGGCCTTCATTTCCGCATGTCGCCTCCCTGCCTTCCACGGACGAAGGCCGCTGCCTTGCCAGCCTCGAGCAACTTCTTCGCATCGAGCAAACCGAAGAGCTGGATCAGTTTCGCCACCAGTCCGGTCCAGCCCGTCTGGTGACTCGCACCGAGCCCCGCGCCGTTATCCCCGTGGAAGTACTCGTAGAACAGGATGTGGTCGCGCCAGTGCGGGTCGGTCTGGAATTTCTCCGTTCCACCGTAGACGGGCCGCCGGCCCTGCGCATCCCGCAGGAAGATCCCGGCAAGCCGGTCCGAGATCTCCTTGGCCACCTCGAAGAGGTTCATCAGCCTGCCTGAACCGGTCGGGCATTCGATCTTGAAGGTGTCGCCGTAGTACGCGTAGAAGTTCAGGAGGGCCCTGATGAGCATGGCATTGACCGGCATCCAGACCGGCCCCCGCCAGTTGGAGTTGCCACCGAACATGCCGGTGTTCGATTCTGCCGGCAGATAGTCCACCCGGTACTCCTGACCCTGCACCTGGAAGACATACGGGTGCTGCTCGTGGAACTTGGAAAGCGCGCGGATGCCGTAGGGGCCCAGGAACTCATTCTCGTCGAGCATCTTCGAGAGAATCCGGCGGAGCCGCTCCGGGTTGACGAGCGCAAGGATGCCCCGCTCGGCCACACCATAGTGGCCGGGCCCCGTGAGGTGGATGGTGTCCATGAGCTCGGGAATGCGGCGCAGGCGTGCCTGCAACGCCGTCGATGCGCGGGGGATGCGCTCCCGCTGCCATTGCTCGGTCACGGTGGTGGCGCACAGGGGGAGGAGCCCCACCATGGAGCGCACCTTGAGCCGCGTGACGCTGCCGTCGGGAAGTTGCAGCAGGTCGTAGTAGAAGCCGTCTTCCTCGTCCCACATACCGTCCTGCCCGGGCCGGTTCATGCCCGCGGCGATGTAGTAGAAATGCTCGCCGAACTTCAGGACCATGTCCTCGTAAGCGGGGTCGTGGGCGGCGAGCTCCACCGCGAGCTCCACCATGTTCTGGCTGAAGAGGGCCATCCAGGCCGTGCCGTCGGCCTGCTCCAGGTGGCCGCCGGTGGGCAGCGGGGCGCTACGGTCGAATACGCCGATGTTGTCGAGCCCGAGGAAGCCCCCCTCGAAGACGTTCTTGCCGAAGCGGTCCTTGCGGTTCACCCACCAGGTGAAGTTCAGCAGCAGCTTGTTGAACGTCGCCGTGAGGAACTGAAGGTCCGTCTCGCCGCGCAGGGCCTGCTCGGTGCGGTGCAGGAAGAGCGTCGCGAAGGCATGGACCGGGGGGTTCACGTCGCTGAAGTTCCACTCGTAGGCGGGCATCTGGCCGCTGGGATGCAGGTAACGGCCGCGGAGCATCATTCTCATCTGCTCCTTGGCGAAGTCGGGGTCCACGATCCCGAGCGGCAGCGTGTGGAACGCGAGGTCCCAGGCCGCGTACCAGGGGTACTCCCACTTGTCGGGCATGGAGATGATGTCTTCGTTCAGCATATGGAACCACGCCGAGTTCCGGGTATTGCGATATCCGGTATGGAGCGGGTTGGAGTGGTGCTCGTCCAGCCAGTTGTCACCGTCGAAGAAGAAGAACTGCTTGCTCCACAGCATGCCGGCGATGGCCTGGCGCATCACGTCGGCCGCGTCCTGGGAGACGGAAGGCGGGGTCACCGAGCGGTAGAACTCGTCCGCCTCCCGTAGCCGGACGGCCAGCGTCTTGTCGAACTCCGGGCCGAAGCAGGATGGGGTGGTTTTGGCCTTCCCACTGTTGCCGGCAGCGGATTGGCCGGTCAGCCGCAGCCGCACGGTCGCCGAGCGACCGGGGGCAATCGTCACACGATAGTGCGCTGCGACCTTGGTGCCCCGTTTTTCGGGGTTCACCGCGCCCTGATTGCCCTGCACGACGTAGTTGTTGATGCCGTCCTTGACGTATGGGCTCTCGTTCTTTTGCCCGGGGAAGAGACGCTCGCTGTTCGTGTCGTTTTCGGTGAAGAGCAGTGGCGCCTCGCCTTCGCAGGAAAGGACGAACTCACCCAGCAACGAATGGGTTGCCGCGACCGCGCTCGTGCCCGCCGCTGCGTCGATCTGCCTGAGGGTCGGTTTCTCGGCCGCTCGGTTGGGTTCGGCAATCCATGGCGCCCAGTCATTGCGGAACCACAGCGTCGGCAGGAGATGCAGTTCGGCCGCCTCCGGTCCCCGGTTGGCCGCCGTAATCCGCACGAGGATGTCTTCCGGATCGGCTTTCGCATACTCCACGAACACGTCGAAGTAGCGGTCCTCGTCGAAGACGCCGGTGTCGAGGAGCTCGTACTCCATGTCGTTCCGCGTGCGCCGGCGGTTTGTCTCCACCAGATCGGCGTACGGATAAGGCGCCTGCGGGTACTTGTAGAGAAACTTCATGTACGAGTGGGTTGGCGTGCTGTCGAGGTAGAAGTAGTACTCCTTGACGTCCTCGCCGTGGTTGCCCTCGCTGTTGGTGAGCCCGAAGAGGCGCTCCTTGAGGATGGGGTCCTTGCCGTTCCACAACGCGAGCGCGAAACAGAGCCGTTGCTTGTCGTCGGAGATCCCTGCCAAGCCGTCTTCGCCCCAGCGATACGCCCGCGATCGCGCATGATCGTGGGTGAAGAAGTTCCAGGCGTCTCCGTTCTCGCTGTAATCCTCGCGCACGGTTCCCCACTGCCGCTCGCTCAGGTACGGGCCCCACTTCTTCCAGGGGATTCCGGCCTCGCGCGCGTCGTTCAAGCGCTCTTGTTCGGCCACATCCACGATTGCAGGACCCATGCTTTACCTCTGCTATTGGCGAGTGAAATCAGTTCGGCGCAGC
>CAWGCC010000014.1:0-246239 GCA_963820965.1 uncultured beta proteobacterium
GCAGCAGCCATCCGTTCCGCTGATCCGCACCACCCACCGGCGCTTGTTCACCCCTTAGCCATGAGCTAATCTCGCGGCGTGGAGCCCGTGGTGGTGCAGACGCGGGGAGGGAGAGCAGAGCCGATCATCGCGGTCGATCCGGGCTGACGCCGCCTGCACGGCTGTCGACGCGGCAAGCGACCGTCGCCCGCGAGATGCGGGTCGGCAGTTGCACCTTGGTTGACCCGCTCGGTCGAGGAGCCGACATGACGCTCGAACCTGCGCTTCGAGATCCCCGACTCGACCCGGCTTGCGCGGCCCCGAACGCGGTCGCGCAGACGGACCCACCGCTGGTCAGGAGGTTCCGTCAGATCGTCCTCTGGCCGGTCCAGCTCATGCCGCGCCACGAGGGCGCGCAGATCCAGCGGCACTGGGAGTCGCTTGATCCCCCTGGGCAAGCCTCGGTCTGGAAGGAGGTCGCCGACGAGTTCACGGCGGATGCCGCCCAGTTCGGCGAGCGTCACTACAAGGAGTTCGTGACGTTCCTGCCCTACGTGCAGCGGTTCCTGTACGGCGAGGGCGGTGCGGGCGACGCGAGCAGCGGCTTCGGGCAGTCGTCCATCCGGGTCTTCCGCCGCGACGACGTGGCGCGGGCGCGGATCGTCTTTCCCGGCGAGCATCAGCCGACGGTGTTCGACGTCGCCCACGTGGACCTGTACTTCTTCTACGACATCGACATCGCCATTCTGGTGGTGGAGATCTGCGCCGAAAACCTCACGCTCGCAACGACGCTCAACGCGCTATACCGGTTCGGACGCACGTATCCCACGCACTGGGAGTCGAGCGGGCGGGGCGGGCACTGCGCCGAGCGCGTCGAATGGCTCTCCCGCGACGGCGCGATCCTCGCCGCCTCGGACTACGAACACAGCGGGAAATACCTGTCGTTCGTGTGCCGCCACCGCGTGCCCTGCGTCGCATCCCACTGGCGTTTCCTCCTCGAGCCGCTGGTGCTCCACCACTCCGATCAGCGCGGCGACGTGCGCTACCGCGAGCTCGAGCATCAGCGCATGCCGCTGATGAGCTACCTCGCACTCGACGGCAGGGAGCGTCTGACGCGCGGCGACCTGATACGCCTCGGGCTGGTGACGCGGCCAGGCGACTCCGCCACGCTGCCGTACTCCGAGCGCTTCCTGCTGGACTTCGAATACCGCTATTGTTATGACCGCTACTGGGAGGGGACTCGCCCGCACGACTGGCCGGACACGCGGTTCATGTGCAACGGCCACGCCTTCACGGTCATCGGCGACGCCGCCGAGCGCTTCTTCACCGACCAGCACACCGGCGTCCTCAGCCAGTTCCGGCACCAGTATTTCCTGCTGTGCCTGATCGCCCACTTCCACAAGGCCGCGCTGCTGATGCTCTCGGATCGGCTGGCGGTCGCGCTCGCGCGCCTCGACATCCGCAGCCCGGCGTCGATCAGGAGCTTCAAGCGCAACATCCGGCAGACGATGGAGATCTTCCTACGCTTCACCCACCGGTACTGGTTCCATGAAGTCTCGGACCAGGCGCAGGCCCGGGAGCTGTTCCGGATGTGGACGACGCATCTCGGGACCGACGCGCTCTACGACGAGGTCAGGCAACGGATCCAGGACATGACGCACTACCTCGACAGCGACCAGCTGCGCCGGCAGGCGGAGACGGTGGTGCGGCTCACGGTCGTGACGACGCTGGGGCTGATCGGGACCGTGAGCACCGGGTTTCTCGGCATGAACCTGATCGCCGAAGCGGACAATCCGCTCGCGACGAAGCTCGGTTACTTCCTGCTGGTCTTCGTCCCCACGATCGCCCTGACCCTCTATACCGTCTACAAATCAAAGCGCCTGTCGGAGTTCCTCGAGGCGCTGTCCGACGAGCGCCTGAGCAACGCCGACAGGTTGAAGATCCTCGCCGGCGTATGGCGCCGGAAGCGCGTCGGATCCTGACCGCCGCGCCGGCCGTCCAAGAACGCCGGCCGTTCACCGCCCTCGCACCGCTGACCTCATGGAACTGCTGACGCTGCTCCTGCTCATTCTCCTCAACGGCGTGTTCGCCATGTCCGAGATGGCGGTGGTTTCGGCGCGCAAGAGCCGCCTGCAACAGTGGGTCGACGAGGGACGTCCCGGTGCAAGTGCGGCGTTGGGGCTCGCGAACGAGCCCGGCCACTTTCTCTCCACGATTCAGATCGGGATCACCGTCATCGGGATTCTGACCGGGGCGATCGGCGGGGCGACGGTGGCGCAGCGCTTGGAGGAGACTTTCGCCGAGATTTCCTGGATCGGGCCGCACGCCGACGCGGCCGCACTGGGGATCGTCGTGGCCGGCATCACCGTCGCGGCCGTGATTTTGGGGGAGCTCGTGCCCAAGCGCATCGCCCTGCTCAACCCGGAGGGCGTCGCGAGCGTGCTGGCGCGGCCGATGCAACTCTTCTCCCGGCTGGCGTTCCCGGCAGTGAGGGGCCTCGCGCTTCTCACCGATCTCGTACTCCGGCTGCTCGGCGCACGGGGCTCGCCGGAGCGGCCGGTGAGCGAAGAGGAGATCAACGTGCTCATGGAGCAGGGCGCCGAGGCCGGTGTCTTCGAGAAGCACGAGCAGACCCTGGTCTCACGGGTGTTCCGAATGGACGAGCAACGCATCTGGAGCGCGATGACGCCGCGCGTCGATATCGTGCATTTCGACTTGAACGATCCATTCGAAACGAATCGCAGGAAGCTCCTCGGCAGCGGCCATTCGCGCTTTGTGGTCTGCAAAGGAGGACTCGGCGAGATCGTCGGCATCGTGCGCGCCAAGACGCTTCTTGACGACGCCTATGAAGGAAAACCTCCGGACCTGACCAGTGGCGCGGTCAAGCCGCTCTATGTGCCGGACACGCTCACGCTGATCGAATTGCTGGAGACCTTCACCAAGCATCGCCAGCACCTCGCCCTCGTCCTCGACGAGTACGGCGAGCTCCAGGGCCTGGTGACGATGAACGACGTGATGGAAGCCCTGGTCGGTGAGGTCGCGACGGTCGAAGAAGGCGCCGCGCCCGATATCGTCCGCCGCGCTGACGGTTCATGGCTCGTCGACGGCAACGTTGCCCCGGAGCGTTTCAGGGAGGCGCTGCAGCTCGCGGAGCGCCTGCCCGCGGAGGACACGGCGAGCTATCACACCCTCGGGGGGTTCGCGATGATGCGGCTTGGCCGCATCCCGCAGGTCGGCGACCGGTTCGAGTGCCGTGGCTTCCGCTTCGAGATCGTCGACATGGACAGGAACCGGGTCGACAAGCTGCTTGTCACGCGAATGCGGCCCGACGGGCCGGCCATCCAGGTGAGCGCCGAGGGCTGAGCGCCGCATCGGGGCCGCCGACCTGCGGCGGGTTGTTGGCTCGCGGAGCATGGGCTAATCTCGGGTCGTGGTCCCGGCGACGCATGCGCGCCGCGGGCCAGCGCCCATGGAGAACGACCGGCCCGATCCCGACCAGCTTCTCGCGCGCGTCCAGCGCGAGGAACGGGAAGAGCGGCGCGGCAAGCTCAAGATCTTCTTCGGCGCGTGCGCCGGCGTGGGCAAGACCTACGCCATGCTCCTGGGCGCGCGCGAGCAGAAGTCGGAAGGGCGCGACGTCGTCGTTGGGGTGGTCGAAACGCACGGCCGCAAGGAGACCGCGGCCCTCCTCGACGGCCTCGAGATCCTCCCCCGCCGGAGCATCCCCTACCGCGGCGTCGAGCTCGAGGAGTTCGACCTCGACGCGGCGCTCGCGCGGAAACCCCACCTGATCGTCGTCGACGAGCTCGCCCATACCAACGCGCCCGGCTCGCGCCATGCCAAGCGCTGGCAGGACGTCGAGGAGCTACTCGACGCCGGTATCGACGTCTACACGGCGATGAACGTGCAACACCTGGAGAGCCTGAACGACGTGGTCGGGAAGATCACCGGCATCCGGGTGTGGGAGACCGTCCCGGACCACGCGTTCGACGACGCGCACGAGGTCGAGCTCGTCGATCTCCCGCCCGACGAGCTGATCGAGCGGCTGAACGAGGGCAAGGTGTACATGCCCGAGGCGGCCGAGAACGCCGTCCGCAACTTCTTCCGCATGGGCAACCTGATCGCGCTGCGCGAGATGGCGCTGCGTCGCACGGCGGACCGCGTCGATCGGCAGATGCGCGAATACCGGACCGACGAGGGCATCGACGTGTCGTGGCCGGTCGCCGAGCGGATCATCGTCTGCGTCGGCCCGGGCGCCAACGCCGAGCGGACCGTCCGCGCCGGGGCTCGCCTGGCGGCGCGGCTGAAGGCCGACTGGACGGCGGTCTACATCGAGACGCCGCGCTTGCAGCGGCTGCCCGACGCCGATCGCGACCGCGTCCTGCGTACCCTGCGGCTCGTCGAGCAGCTCGGCGGCATCGCGATCACGCTCGGCGGCGGCGACGTCGCCGAGGAGATCCTCGCCTACGCGCGCGCGAGCAACGCGACACGCATCGTCGTCGGCCGCGCCCGGCGCGGCGGCCTGCGCGCATGGCTCCCGCTCTCCGCCGCGGACCGGATTGTCGCCGGGGCCTCGGACCTCGAGGTGCTGGTGGTCGGCAGGGAGGTCGAGGATGCGCCGGGGGGGGCGGCGAAGGCGCTGCTCACGCGGAGCCGCGACCACCTGGGCGTCGAGCCGCCGCGGAAGAAGCGCTGGCCGGGCTACGCCTGGGCGGCGGTCGCCGTCGCGATCGCCACCGGCGTCGCCGCGCTCATGGACCCGTTCTTCGAGCCGGCGAACCAGGTGATGGTCTATCTGCTCGCGGTGACGCTGGTCGCCATGCGCCTCGGCCGGGGCCCGTCGGTGTTCGCAGCAGTGGCCGCGGTGCTTGCATTCGACGTCGTTTTCGTCGCCCCGCGCGGGTCGTTCGCGGTCTCAGATACCGAATACCTCGTCACTTTCGCGGTGATGCTCGCGGTGGGCCTCATCATCAGCGGCCTGGCGGCGAACATCCGGACGCGCGCGCGGATTGCGGGGTACCGCGAACAGCGTACCGCGGCGCTCTACGCCATGAGCCGCGAGCTGGGCACGGCGGAGGAACTCGAGGAGATGCTGCGGATCGCGGTGAAGCACGTTGCACAGGTGTTCGAGTCGCAGGCGGTGATCCTCCTGCCGGACGCGCGACGGTCGGATCCGCTACCCGCGCGGCGACAGCGCCAATGGGTCGCTCCGCGGGGCCGACCTCTCGGTCGCGCAGTGGGTGTTCGACCACGAGGCGGCGGCGGGTCTCGGCACCGACACGCTGCCCGGCGCCCAGGCGCACTACCTTCCGCTCACGGGGAGCCAGGGGGAGATCGGTGTGCTCGCGATCCTGCCGGCGAATCCGCGGCGCGTGTTCGTCCCCGAGCAGCAGCGGCTCCTCGAGACCTTCGCGAGCCAGATCGCCCTCGCGCTCGAGCGCGCGCAGCTCGGCGCCGCGGCCAAGCAGAGCGAGCTCACGGCCGAATCGGAGCGCCTGCGCAATGCGCTGCTCGCCGCGATCTCGCACGATCTCCGCACGCCGCTCGCGTCGATCGTCGGCGCCTCCTCGAGCCTGCTCGAGCGTGGCGAGCGCATGGATCATGCGGCGCGGGCCGAGCTCGCGCGGGCGATCCAGGAGGAGGCCGGGCGGATGTCGGGTATCATTGACAACGTCCTCGACATGGCGCGCCTCCAGTCCGGCGCCGCGAGCCTCAACCGCCAGTGGCATCCGCTCGAGGAGATCGTCGGCGCGACGCTCAAGCGCCTCGATCGCACGCTTGCCGGATTCCGCGTCGTGACCCATCTCCCCGAGGAACTGCCGCTCGTGAACGTCGACGGCGTGCTGATCGGCCAGCTGCTCGCGAACCTGCTCGAGAACGCGTCCAAGTACACCCCGCAGGGAACGACGATCTCGATCTCCGCCGAGACCGGGCAGGAGGAGATCGTCGTGTCGGTCGCCGACGAAGGCCCCGGCCTGCCGCCCGGCGAGGAGGAGCGCATCTTCGACAAGTTCCACCGCGCCGCGCCCGAGGGACCGCAGAGCGGCGTCGGACTCGGGCTCTCGATCTGCAAGGCGATCGTGCAGGCGCACGGCGGCACGATCGCGGCCGAGAACCTGCCCGCCGGAGGCGCGGTGTTCCGCTTCACGCTGCCGCTCACCGGCTCGCCGCCGGAGGTCGTAGGTGATCTGGCGTTCCGCCGCGCCGCATGACGGCGCTGCGCTACCACGCCGTCGTCATCGAAGACGACCCCCAGATCCGGCGGTTCCTCCGCACCGTGCTGCCGAGCGAGGGGTTCGAGGTGTTCGAGGCGGAGACCGCCGAGCGCGGGCTCGTCGAGGCGGCGACGCGCAAGCCCGATGTCGTCATCCTCGACCTGGGCCTGCCCGACCTCGACGGCACGGAGGTCATCCGGCGGCTGCGCGAGTGGTCGCGGGTGCCGATCCTCGTGCTCTCGGCGCGCACCCGCGAGCAGGACAAGATCGCGGCGCTCGACGCGGGCGCCGACGACTACCTCGCCAAACCGTTCGGCGTGGGCGAGCTGATGGCGCGGCTGCGAGTGGCGCTTCGCCACGGCGCGGCGCGCGCCGGAGGCGTCGGGGAACCCGCGTTCACCTCCGGTGAGCTGCGGGTAGACCTCGCCGCGCGGCGCGTGACGGTGGGCGGTCGCGAAGCGAGGCTCACGCCGATCGAGTGGCGCCTGCTCGCCGCGCTCGTGAAGCACGCCGGCATGGTGGTGACCCATCGGCAGCTGCTGCGCGACGTCTGGGGACCTGCATCCGTCGAGCAGTCGCACACGCTGCGCGTGCACATGGCTTCGCTCCGGCGCAAGCTCGAGACGGACCCCGCGCAACCGCGGTATCTCCTCACCGAGATCGGCGTCGGCTACCGGCTCGCGGTGGACTGAACGCCCCGGAGCGTGCACGGCGTCACGGCCCGGACATGGCACGAGCGTGCACGGCGCGCCTGGTGAAGGCGTTCGTTCGCTCGGCGGGATCAGGAAGCGATGATCTCGAGGTTGTCGATCAGCCGCGTCGTCCCCAGCCTTGCCGCGGCAAGGATCACTAGGTCGCGGTCGTCCGGCCCCGGCGGCTGCAGGTCGGCCTGGCGCCGCACTGCGATGTAGTCGGGCTGCCAGCGGTGGGTGCGAAGCTCCATCATCGCCTCCGCTTCGAGCCGCTCGTACCGGCGTTCGCCCGCGGCGATCGAGCGCGCGTTCTTCTTGAGGATGCGGTAGAGCCGCGGCGCTTCCATCCGCTCGGCCGCGGACAGGTAGTTGTTGCGGGAGGAAAGCGCGAGCCCGTCGTCTGCGCGGGCCGTTTCGCCCGGAACGATCGTGATGGGCAGGGCGAGCTGCCGCACCATGCTGCGCACGATCATCAGCTGCTGATAGTCCTTCTTGCCGAACACCGCGACGCTGGGCTGCACGGCGTTGAAGAGCTTGAGCACCACCGTGCAGACGCCGCGGAAGAAGCCCGGGCGGAACGCGCCCTCGACGATGTCCGCGAGCGCCGCCGGCGGGTCGACCATGTAGCCCTGCGGCTCCGGATACATCTCGCGCTCGTCCGGGGCGAAGAGCACGTCGACCCCCTCGCGCTCGAGCTGCTCGCAATCCGCGGCGAAGGTCCGCGGATAGCTGTCGAAGTCGTCGGTCGGCGCGAACTGGAGCCGGTTGACGAAGATCGTGGCGGCCACGAACGGTGCCGCGCGCCGGGCGATGCGCATCAGCCCGAGATGCCCCTCGTGCAGGTTGCCCATCGTCGGCACGCACGCGGTCTCGCCGGCCCGCGAGCGCGGTGCGCAGCTCCTCGATGCGGCGGACGATCTGCATCAGAACGCGTGCTCCGGACCGGGAAAGGTGCCCGCCTTGACCTCCTCGACGTAGCGGCGGATCGCCGTCTTTGCGTCCGCGGCGCCGGCCATGAAGTTCTTGACGAACCGCGCCTTGCGGCCGGGGTAGATGTCGAGCATGTCGTGGAGCACGAGCACCTGGCCGGCGCAGTCCGCTCCGGCGCCGATCCCGATGGTCGGGATCGAGAGCGTCCCGGTCACATCCTTTGCGAGCGCTGCCGGTACCGCCTCGAGCACCACCATCGCCGCGCCAGCGTCCTCGACTGCGCGGGCATCGTCGAGCACCTGCTGCCCTGCCGCGTCGCCCTTGCCCTGGACCCGATATCCGCCGAGCTGGTTGCACCGATTGCGGCGTCAGGCCGACGTGGCCGCACACCGGGATGCCGCGCTCCACGAGAAAACGAATGGTCTCCAGCATCGTCCGGCCGCCTTCGAGCTTCACGCCCTGCGCCCCGGCGGCGATCAGCCGCGCCGCGTTCAGGTACGCCTGCTCGCGGGAGGCCTGGTAGCTCGCGAACGGCAGGTCGCCGAGGACGAACGCCTTGCGCGAGCCGCGCGCCACGCAGCGCACGTGATACTCCATATCCTGCATCGTCACCGGCAGGGTGCTGTCGTGGCCCTGGATCACCATGCCCGAGCGAATCGCCGACCAGCAGGATCTCGACGCCGGCTTCGTCGCAGAGCGCCGCGAAGCTCGCGTCGTAGCAGGTGAGCATGGCGATCCGCTCGCCCTGCTCGTGCATCTGCCGGAAGCGGGTGAGGGTGTAGCGCACCGGGTCAATCGGCCACGTTGAAGTACTCGCGCCCGCCGCGCATCGACGCGATATGCGCCACGAGCACCTCGAGATCCGCATCGCGCGCGACGAAGTCGAGGTGCTCGGAGTTCACGACGAGCAGCGGCGCGTCCGCGTAATGATAGAAGAATCTCGCGTACGCATCCGCCAGCGCCGCGAGATAGGGCTCGCTGATGAGGTACTCGTAGTCGATCCCGCGCCGCCGGACGCGCTCGAGCAGCGTCGGTACCGCGGCGTGGAGATAGATGACGAGATCCGGGCGCGGGGCCTGCGGCCGGAGCGCCTCGTACATCCGCCCGTAGAGCGCGAGCTCGTCGCCCGACAGCGTGAGCCCCGCGAACAGCGGGTCCTTCTCGAGCAGGAAATCGGCCACGGCGAGCCGCGCGAAGAGATCGGGCTGGGCGGCCGCACGCAGCTGGTCGACGCGCTGGAAGAGGAAGAAGAGCTGGGCCGGTAGCGCATAGCGCGCACGATCGGCATAGAACCGCGGCAGGAACGGGTTCGCGTCGGGCTGCTCGAGCAGGGTCGTGCCGCCGAGCCGCTCGGCGAGCCGCCTTGCGAGGCTCGTCTTGCCGGCGCCGATCGGGCCTTCGATGGCGATGTAGCGATAGTTCTCGAGCGGCATACACGGACAACCGTCCGCCGCGACGCTGGCGGTGCGGACGCTAGGATCGGAAGATCTAGTACACCGCACCCATCATACACAGCGACGCCCAGAGGTAGTCGAGCTTGAGCGGCTGCTTCATGTAAGGAATGGCGAACGGCACAAACACCGTGAGCGTGACACAAACGTCATGAACACGTTGGACAGGGTCAGCAGACCGACGGGCTGCCGGATCGCGGGGCTGGCGCTCATAGCTTCTCGATCCGTTGGCGTCCCGCGCGCCCGAGCCACTCGCGCGCCGGTCCCCGGCCGGGGATGACGCACCCGGGGTCGAGCTCGACGACCGGCGCGAGCGCGAACGCCCGCTCGTGCAGCCGGGGGTGTGGCACTGCGAGGCCGCGCTCGTCGATCACCGCGTCGCCGTACAGCAGCAGATCGAGATCGAGGAGCCGCGGCGCATTCCTGAACGAGCGCTCGCGTCCGGCGGCAGCCTCGATCGCATGCAGGTGCTCCAGCAGCGGGCGCGGGGCGAGTGCTGTCTCGAGCAGTACGGCAGCGTTGACGAAGTCACCCTGCGCCGCATAGCCCATCGGCGCAGTGCGATAGAGCGAGGACGCCGCGACGAGCCGCGTCTCGGGGAGCGCGGCGAGCGAAGCGATCGCCGCCTTCACCTGTGCGACCGGGTCGCCCAGGTTCGCGCCGATGCCCACGAACGCCCGTGTCACTCGTCAGGAGACCTGCGGGGTGGCCGCCGGCGTTCCGGCAGGCGAGCTCGCCGTGCTCTTCCTGCGGCCGCGCCGCCGGCGACGCTTTTTCTCGCCTTCGCCCGCCGGCAGGAGCAGCCCGCGGCGCTGCTCGGGGGCGGACTCGACGAACCGCCGCCACCAGTCCGCGAGCTCCGCGGGCGCCTCGCCGCTCTCGGCGCGGAGCACGAGGAAATCGAAGCCGGCGCGGAAGCGGGGATGCGCGAGCACCGCGAACGGCCGCTTCCCCGAGCGCTGGTCGAACCGCGGCTGCAGCGACCAGATCTCCTTCATCGTCGCGGTGAGCCGCCGCGGGATGTTGAGCTTCCCGGCCTGGAGCTCGATCACGTCGTCCATCGCGGCATAGAGCGCGGGGACGGTGCGCTCGTCCCTCGCCTCGCGCGCGCGCCACGCCGCGAGCACCTCGTGCCACAGCAGGGCCGCGAACAGGAACGCCGGCGACACCGGCTTGTCCTCGCCGACGCGCGTGTCCGTCTGCGCGAGCGCAAGGTTCACGAACTTCTCGCCGAGCGGCTGCTCGAGAATCACGTCGAGGAGCGGCAGCAGGCCGTGATGCAACCCCTCGGCCCGCAGCCGGCGCACGCAGGCGCTCGCGTGCCCGGAGAGGAGCAGCTTCAGCATCTCGTCGAACAGCCGCGCCGGGGGGACGTTCGCCATGAGATCGGCCATCTCCCCGATCGGCGCGCGAGTCTTCGGGTCGATCTGGAAGTCGAGCTTCGCCGCGAATCGCACCGCGCGCAGCATCCGCACCGGATCCTCCCGGAACCGGGCACGCGGGTCGCCGATGATGCGGAGGCGACGCTTCTTCAGGTCGCGCACGCCCTGATGGTAGTCGAGCACCAACTCGCTAGCGGGGTCGTAGTAGAGCGCGTTCACCGTGAAGTCGCGCCGGGCGGCGTCCTGCTCGCGGTTGCCCCAGACGTTGTCGCGTACCAGGCGGCCGTGCTCGTCGACGACGCGGTCGCGCGCCTCGTCCGTCTCGGGCGGAGCCGGTGCCCGGTAGGTCGACACCTCGACCACCTCGTCGTGGAAGAGCGCGTGGACGATGCGGAACCTGCGGCCGATGAGGCGCGAGCGGCGGACCGCCTTGTGCACCTGCTCGGGCGTCGCGTCGGTCGCGACGTCGAAGTCCTTTGGCTGCAGGCCCAGCATGAGATCGCGCACCGCGCCGCCGACGATGAAGGCCTCGTGGCCGTGGCTCGCGAGGAGCTCGCAGGTCTTGCGCGCGCCGTAGCTGATCGTGTCGCGCCGGATGCCGTGCTCCGCGGCCGGGATGCGCTCGGGCTCGCGGCCCGGGCCGATCCGGAGGACCCGGCGGATGAAGCGCTTGATCAACTGGTGGGGAGGAAGAGCGGCATCCCGCGCCCGGCCGCGGGCTCCAGCCGGCAGCCGTAGAGGTCCTCGAGATTGCGTTGCGTCAGCACGTCCTGCACTGGCCCCTCACGAAAGCGGCCCGCATCATACAGCAACAGTGCCCGCGAGCAGACGCGCGCCGCCCAGAGCGGCTCGTGGAGCGCCATCAGGACCGCGCCGCCGGCGGCGGCCAGCCGCGCCGCGAGCCGCATCATCGCCGCCTGGTGGCCGAGATCGAGGTGCGCGAGCGGCTCGTCGAGGAGCCATGCCTCGGGCGACTGCACGAGGAGTTGCGCGAGGCGCGCGCGCTGGCGCTCGCCACCGGAGAGCGTGCGGTAGGGCTGTGCGGCGTGCGCCGCGAGGTCGACCTCGGCGAGCGCCGACCGCGCCGCTCCCTCGGCGGCCGGACTCGCGCCGAATGGCGCCGGGGCGTGCGCGAGCCGCCCGAGCATCACGTAGTCGAGGACGGTGCCCCAGAAACTCTCGGTCTCGTCCTGGAGCAGGATGCCGACGCGTCGCGCCACCTCGCGGCGAGGTCGCGAGGCGATCGGCGCACTCCCGAGCATCACGGTGCCGGCCGCCGGCGCGCGCAGGCCGGCGAGCGCGAGCAGCAGGCTCGTCTTGCCGGCGCCGTTCTTGCCGAGGACCGCGCAGCACTCGCCGGGTGCGAGCCGGAAGTCCATGCCGGCGACGAGTGTTCGTCCGGGCACTGCCAGCGTGAGGCCCTCGGCGGCAAGCATCTATCCGTCGCGACACGAGAGGCCAGGGAAGGGCGGCGGGACCCTTCCCTTCCCACCGATTCCCCTCGTGCTCCTCAAAGTCAGGAAAAGCGCTGCCTCCGGCATCGGGTTTCCCTACCGGCTCCGCGCCAGCAGCGCGAGCAGCACCGGCACGCCGACGAGCGCGGTGATCGCACCGACCGGGAACTCGAGCGGCGCGACGACGCTCCGCGCGAGCGTGTCGGCGCCGGTGAGCAACGCGCCGCCGGCGAGCGCCGCGAGCGGCACGAGACGCCAGTGATCGCCGAAGCCGGCGAGCCGCAGCGCGTGCGGCACGACGAGACCGACGAAGCCCACGCTGCCGGCGACCATGACGGCCGCCACCGTGGCGACCGTCGCGGCGGCGAACGCGACCGTCTGCGTCGTGCCGACCGGAACGCCGAGCGAGCGCGCTTTAAGCGAGCCGAGAGCGAGCGCATCGAGCTGCGGGGCCAGCGCCTGCGCGGCGGCCACGACGACGGCGGCCGCGACCCAGGGAGGGAGCGGATGCTCGGCGCCGGACAGGTCGCCAAGGAGCCAGAACAGCATCCCGTGCAGCCGCCCTGGCGGTGCGAGCGCCAGCAGCAGACTCACCACCGCGCCGCAGGCGGCGCCTATCGCGACCCCGGTGAGCAGTACGCGGTGGATGTTCCAGCCGGTGAGCCGCAATGCGAGCGCGAGCAGCGCGCCGGCGGCCGCGCACGCGCCGGCGAGGGCAGCGGCGTGCACAGCCCAGCGCGGCCAGGCCAGGAGGAGGCCGATCATCGCCCCGACCGCGGCGCCGCCCGAGACGCCGAGGATCGCCGGATCGGCGAGCGGGTTGCGGAGGAGAACCTGGAGCAGCGCGCCGGCGACCGCGAGCAGCGCTCCGACCGCGAATGCGGCGAGCGCGCGCGGCGCGCGCAGGCCCCAGACGATCTCGCGGCCCGTCTCGCTCCCGCCGCCGGCGACCGCGTCCAGCCACTCGCTCGCCGGCAGGTCGACCGAGCCGAACCACAGCGCAGCCGCGAGCGCGAGCGGGGCGCTCACGATCACCGCCGCCGCCGTCAGCCGGCGCATGCGCTCAGCGCAGCGAGATGATCGGCCAACCGCGCGCCCCGGCGATCGCGCGGAGTCGTTCGTCGGGATCGACCGCAACCGCCCGCGTGACGCGCTCGAGCAGCGGCAGGTCGTTGTGCGAGTCGCTGTAGAACGCGCTCGCGGCGAAGCTCGTGAGCGCCCGCCCGCCCGACGCGAGCCACTGCTCGACCCGGGCGACCTTGCCCTCGCGAAAGCACGGGATGCCCGCCGGCTTGCCGGTGAACGCGCTGCTGCGAATTTCCGGCTCGGTGGCGACAAGGTGCGGGACGCCGAACTCGCGCGCGATCGGGGCGGCGACGAACGAGTTGGTGGCGGTGACGACGGCGCAGAGCGCGCCCGCGGCGAGATGGCCGGCCACCAGTCTGCGCGCGCGGCGCGCCGATCATTGGCCGGACCTTTGCGTCCATGAATTCCGCATGCCAGGCGTCGAGCTCGGCGCGCGGGTAGCGCGCGAGCGGCGCGAGCTGGAACTCCAGGAACTCGAAGATGTCGAGCGTGCCCCCCTTGTACTGCGCGAAGAACTCGTCGTTCCGCGTCTCGTACGCCGCGCGGTCGAGCACGCCGCGCTCGATCAGGAACTGCGCCCACTCGTAGTCGCTGTCGCCGGCGAGGAGCGTGTTGTCGAGGTCGAAGAGGACGAGGTCCACGCTCACCGGAGATCGAGTGCCGCGAGCGCTTCGCGGACGAGAGGAAGCGTGACCGGACGCTTGAGCATGAGCGAATAGCGGTCGATCGCGTCGAGCACCGCGAACTGCGTGCCGAGATCGCGCGCCAGGCGCCGCAGCAGATAGTCGACCGCCTCCGGCGGCAGGTTCATGCCGCGCTCGGCGGCGCGCCCGGCAAGCGCGGCGGCTTTCTCTTCATCGTCCAGCGGACGGAGGTGGAACACGAGCCCCGAGAGCAGGCGTGATCTCAGGTCCGCCCGCAACGCGAGGCTCGCGGGTGGCGAAGCTCCGGCCGCGAGCACCGAGCCGCCGGCAGCGCGAACGCGGTTGACGAGGTCGAACGCCTCGAGCTGCGCCGCCTCGGGGAGCCGGTCCACGTCGTCGATCGCGACGAGGCTCGCCTTGCCGGCGGCGCTCCTCGCCGCGTCAAGAAGGTGGCTCTTGCCGCTGCCGGCTTCGCCCCAGAGGTAGACCGTGCCCGGCACGAGCGCCAGCTGCGCGAGCGTTTCGACCGCAGCACGGTTGCGCCCCGGCGTGAAGTTCGCGAACGTCGGCGCAGGCGGGGAGCTGAGCTCGAGGAGAAGCTGGCTCGTCACGGCGGGGATCTCGTCCGGTAGAATCCATGCGCGGAAAGCGCGGTAGTTTAGCGGCAACCGCACCAGGTCCCGACTCGAGCTCGTCTTGCCCTCTCCGCCCGATTCCCTTTCCTACCGCGACGCCGGCGTCGACATCGACGCGGGCGACGCGCTGGTCGAGCGGATCAAGCCGTTCGCGAAACGGACGATGCGCCCCGAGGTGCTCGCCGGCATCGGCGGCTTCGGCGCGCTCGTCGAGCTGCCGAAGCGCTTCAAGGAACCGGTCCTCGTGTCCAGCACGGACGGCGTCGGCACCAAGCTCAAGCTCGCATTCGCGCTGAACCGGCACGACACGGTCGGCATCGATCTCGTCGCGATGAGCGTGAACGACGTGCTCGTCCAGGGCGCGGAGCCGCTCTTCTTCCTCGACTACTTCGCCTGCGGCAGGCTCGACGTCGCGGTCGCCGCCGACGTCATCAGGGGGATCGCCGCCGGCTGCGAGCAGGCGGGCTGCGCGCTCATCGGCGGCGAGACCGCCGAGATGCCGGGGATGTACCCGGACGGCGAGTACGACCTCGCGGGCTTCTGCGTCGGCGTGGTCGAGAAGAGCCGGGTCATCGACGGCCGCACGATCGCACCCGGCGATGCGGTGCTCGGGCTCGCCTCGAGCGGCGCACACTCGAACGGGTACTCGCTCATCCGCCGCATCCTCGAGCGCGCGAAGCCGGATCTCCGGGCGGATCTCGACGGCCGGCCGCTCGCCGACGCGCTGCTCGCGCCGACGCGGATCTACGTGAAGCCGGTGCTCGCGCTGCTGCGGGAGGTTCGGGTCAAGGGGCTCGCACACATCACCGGCGGCGGGCTGGTCGAGAACATCCCGCGCGTGCTGCCCGACGGCGTTCGCGCCGCGCTCGACACCTCCGCGTGGCCGCTGCCGCCGCTCTTCCGCTGGCTCCAGGAGCAGGGGGCCGTCGCGGACGCCGAGATGCACCGCGTCTTCAACTGCGGGATCGGAATGGTGCTCGTCGTCGGCGAGCGGGACGCAGCAGGCGCCATGCAACGGCTGCACGCAGCCGGCGAGACGGTCTACCGCATCGGCGCGATCGAGCGCCGTCCAGGCGGCTCGGCCGCAACGGTCGTCGGGCCCTGAGCTTCCGCTCGTCGGTTGCAACACGCCGCTCGGAGGCTCGCGGCGGGTTTCCCCTGAGGATCGTGACAAATTCCCGACACCGGGCGCCACCGGTGGCGACAATCCGGCCCGTAAGCTGTTGAAGGACCGAAAGGTCCGGGTCCTCCGGCAGAAACGGATGAAAGTAATGCGCGAGCAACCCTTCCAGCGCCGGCTGATCCAGATCGCGGTGGCGTCCTGCTTTGCGTCCGCGGTGCACGCCAACCCGCTCGGCCCGACGGTGATGAGCGGCGCGGCGACGTTCAATGCCGTCGGCAAGAACCTGACCGTCACCAACGCGCCGGGAACGATCATCAACTGGCAGGGCTTCTCGATCCGCGCCGACGAGGTCACGCGGTTCGTCCAATCGGGGGCGGCGAGCGCGGTGCTCAACCGCGTCACCGGCACCGAGCACTCCCAGCTGCTCGGGCAGCTGCTCTCGAACGGCAAGGTCTTCCTGATCAACCCGAACGGCGTGACGGTCGGCGCCGGCGCGCTGATCGACACCGCCGGCTTCGTCGCCTCCAGCCTCAACCTTTCGAACGACGACTTCCTCGCCGGAAAATTCCGCTTCACCGACCCGGGCAACGCCGGCAAGGTGGTGAACGCCGGCACGGTCAACGCGCATGCCGGCGGCCCGGTCTACCTCGTCGCGCCGACGGTCGAGAACCACGGCGTCATCACCTCGCCCGGCGGCGACGTGCTGCTCGCCGCGGGAAAGAGCGTCGAGCTCGTGTCGGCCGCGAGTCCCCACCTGCGCGTTCAAGTCCAGGCGGGGGGCGAGGCGCTCAACGTCGGCCGGCTGGTCGCCGAGAGCGGCAGAGTCGGGCTCTACGGCGCCGCCGTCCGCAACAGCGGGACGGTCAACGCCGACAGCGCGCAGCTCACCGCCGCGGGTACGGTGGTGCTGAAGGCGTCGAAGGATGTCACGCTCGACGCGACGAGCACCATCAGCGCCAACGGCGCACGGGGCGGCTCCGTGACAGTGCACGCAGAGGCCGGCACGCTGCTCGCCGACGGCAAGATCGAAGCGCGCGGCAGCCAGTCGACTGGCGGAGAAGTGAAACTGCTAGGCGAGCGCGTCGGCCTGATGAACCAGGCGGTCGTCGACGCATCGGGCGCGAGCGGCGGCGGGACGATTCTCGCCGGCGGCGACTTCCAGGGTCGGAACCCCGACGTGCAGAACGCACGGGTGACCTACGTTGCGCCAGACGCCAGGCTCGTCGCAGACTCGACCGGCCCCGGCGATGGCGGCAGGGTGATCGTCTGGGCCGACGGCACGACGCGTTACGCCGGGTCGATCGCGGCGCGCGGCGGCGATGGCGGCGGGAACGGCGGGTTCGCCGAAGTCTCGGGCAAGGAGACGCTCGAGTTCACAGGCAGCGCCGACCTGCGCGCCGCGCAGGGCGCTGCCGGCACGCTGCTGCTCGATCCGAAGTTCATCGTGATCCAGGCCGGCGGGACTGCACCGGTCGCCACCAACGACCAGTTCGCGGAGAACGCGACCGGGATCTCGGTGATCAGCGGCGCGAATCTCGGGACCGCGATCAACGGCGGGAACATCACGCTGCAGGCGAACACCGACATCACGTTCGACGACAACGTCACCGCGACCACGGCGAACCGCAACCTCACGCTGCAGGCGGGGCGCTCGATCATCTTCAACGCCAGCCGGGTCGTTACCCTGAACGATTCGCAGTTCACGGCCACGATCAACGACGTTGCGGCGCAGGCGGCAAACCGCGACGCGGGCGCTGCGCAGTTCCTGATGAACTCCGGCTCGCAGATCGTCACGCAGGGCAAGACGGCCGGCGCGCGCGGAAACGTCGCGATCAACGTCGGCAACTTCGGCGGCAGCTCGGCCGGTAGCCAGGTCACGATGCTCGGCGGGGCGACCATCAACGCCAGCGGGTCGGCGAATCGCGCCGCGGGTCTGGTGACGATCGCGGGCACGACCGCGACCGCCGTCGACACCTCCGGTGGGACGATCACCGCGAACGGCGGCGCGAACGGCGCCGCCGCGGCTGGACGAGCCGGCGGCGCGGTCGCGGTCACGGGCGGGTCGGTGACGACCGGTGCGATCAGCACCCGCGGCAGCGACGGCGTCGGGGGCAACAACGTCGGCGGCACCGGTGGTGCGGTCACCCTGACCGCGAACGCGGTCGGGGGCGCGCTCCAGGCCAACGGCGCGATCGACACCCGCGGCGGGAACAGCGTCGGCACCGGGAACACCGGCGCCGGCGGCGCGGTGATCCTGCGCACCGCGAACAACGGGACGATCGCGAGCACCGCGGGCGGCACGATCGCCACCACCGGTGGGCGCGGCCAGACCGGGGGCAACGTCATCGTCACCTCGGTGACGCCCGCGACCGACACGGTCGCTACCGTCAACCTCGCCGGCGCGATCAACGTCGACGGCGGCGTCACCGCGGCTTCGGGTACGCTCGGCGGCAAGAACGCGGGCGCGGTGAGCATCACGAACGCGAACTCCATCATCATCGGCGCGATCTCCGCGCGCGGCAGCACCTCCGGTGGCGGCAACAACGCGGGCGGCAGCGGCGGCGCGGTCAACATCGACGCGCGCAACGCGAATCCGAGCATCGCGCTCACCGGCACGGTCGACACGCGCGGCGGCGACGGCACCGGCACCGGCAATACCGGCAACGGCGGCAGCGTCCAGCTTCGTACCGCAAACGGCGGTTCCGTGACGAGCACCGCGGCGGCGACGGTCACGACGACCGGTGGCCGCGGCCAGACCGGCGGCAACTTCACGGTCACGACTCTCACGCCCGCGACCGATACGCTGAACACGGTGAACCTCGCCGGCGCGATCAACGTCGACGGCGGCGTCACCGCGGCTTCGGGTACGCTCGGCGGCAAGAACGCCGGGGCCGTGAGCATGGTGAACGTCAACGCCGTGACCGTGGGAGCGATCTCGGCACGCGGCAGCAGCTCGGGCGGCGGCAACAACGCGGGCGGCAACGGCGGCGCGGTCACGATCGACGCGCGCAATGCGACGCCGAGCATCGCCCTCGCCGGTGCGATCGACACGCGCGGCGGCGACGGCACCGGCACCGCGAACACCGGCAACGGCGGACTCGTCCGGCTGCGCACCGCCGCGGGCGGCAGCGTGACCGGCACCGCGGCGGCCACGATCGACACGACCGGCGGCCGCGGCCAGACCGGCGGCACGGTCACGGTCTCCGGACTCGTCGCCGCCGACACGCTCGCGAGCGCGAATCTCGCGGGCGCAATCACCACGAGCGGCGGGCTCACCGCGGCCTCCGGCACGCTCGCCGGCAAGAACGCCGGCGCAGTCTCGATCGGCAACGCGACCACGATCACGGTTGGTTCGATCACTGCTCGCGGAACCAACGCCGGCGCGGCCGTCGGCAACAACAACGTCGGCGGCAGCGGCGGCGCGGTGACGGTCAACCGACTCGGCGCCGCCTCGACGGTCACGCTCAACGACACGATCGATACCCGTGGCGGCGACAGCGCCGGCACCGGGAACACCGGCGCCGGCGGCGCCGTCGTGATCGACGGCGGCACCGCGCCGGCGCTCGGGAACCTGACCGTGGCGGGCGGCGCCAACATCGACGCGCGCGGCGGTCGCGGGCAGACCGGCGGCACAGTCACGATCCGCGACTTCACGACGATCGCGATGAGCGGCACGTCGATCGACACATCGGCGGGGGCTGCCTCGGCGAACGGTGCCGGGGTGCTCGGCCAGGGAAAAAACGCAGGGGTGGTGAGCATCACCTCGACCGGCGCCTCGTCGGTGGGTGCGATCACTGCACAGGGCAGCGCGGCGGTTGCCGGCTCGGGGAAGGTGGGAGGTAACGGCGCGAACGCCGCCGTGACCGGCGTCGGCGTGACGCTCAACGGCGCGATCTCGACCCGCGGCGGGGACAGCGACGGGACCGGCGCGGGCGGCAGTTCCGGCGCCGTCACGGTGAACGGCGGCGCTAGCGGCGTGACCGGGCTCGCGCCGGCGACGATCACCACGACCGGCGGTCGCGGCCAGACGGGGGGTGCGGTCACCGTCAACTCGGCGGTAGCCGGGGCGGTCAACCTCGCCGGTGCCATCACCACGACCGGAGGCGGCGCGCCGACGAACGCGGCCGGACGCGCGGGCGGCAACGTCAGCGTGACTGGCGGCTCGGTGACGGTCGGCGGAATCGACACGAGCGGCAGCGCGGCGTCCGGCGCGGGCGTGCTGGCGGGCGGCGCGGCCGGAACGCTCGCGCTCGACGCGACCGCCGGAGGCGGCACGATAACGCTCAACGGCAACCTGACCGCGCGCGGCGGTGCCGGCACCGGTGGCGGCGCTGGCGGCGTCGGCCGCAACATCACCTTCGGCGACGCCACGCGTCTCAACGCAGACGTCGTGATCGACGCGCTCGCCGGGGCGGGCGGCGCACCGGCCGGGGGCAACGTCAACTTCCAGAGCACGCTCGACTCGGCGACCGCGACCGCGCGGAACCTGACCGTGAACACGAACGGCACGACGACCTTCGGCGGCGCCGTCGGCGCGACCAACGCGCTCGCAAGCGTGACGACCGACGGTCCGGGCACGACCGCGATCAACGGCGGCTCGATCCGCACGACCGGCGCCCAGACCTACAACGACAACGTGACGCTCGGCGCGGCGACGACGCTGACCACCACGGCGAACGGCGACGTCACGGCGAACGGCAGGGTCCTCGCCGGCGCGAACGCGCTCACCGCGTCGGCCGGCGCCGGGAACGTGACCATGCTCAACGCCGCGAACAACTTCGCGACGGTGTCGGTCGCCTCGGCGAGCGGCGTTTCGCTGCGCGACACGAACGCGATCGACCTCGGCGCCTCGACGATCGCCGGCAGCCTTGCGCTCACCGCCAACGGCGCGGTGACCGATTCCGGCGCGCTCTCGCTCGCCGGCACGACCACGATCGGCGCCGGTGCCGCGAACAACATCACCCTCGACAACGCGAACGACTTCGGCGGCGCCGTGACGGTGTCCTCCGGCAACGCGGTGCGGCTGAACGACGTCAACGCGCTCACGCTCGCCGCCTCGAGCTTCGGCACGCTGGCCGCGACGGCGGGCGGCGCGCTGAACGTGGATGGCGCGTTGACGGCAAGCGGTGCCGGCAACTCGATCGTGCTGTCCGGCACGAGCTTGCAGAACAACGTCGGCGCGGGCGCGCTGACCGTCCCGGGGGGCGGGCGCTGGATTGTCTACTCGGCGAACCCCGCCGGCAACACCTTCAACGGCCTCGCGAGCGGCAACCAGGCGGTCTGGAACGCGACCTTCGCGGGCAATCCGCCGGCGACGATTCCCGGCCGGCAACCGCTACGTCTTCACGACGCAGCCCACGCTCACGTTCACCTCGACCGACCTCGCGAAGACCTACGGCCAGGACGCGACCGCCGCCGTCTCCGGCGCGTACGCCGTCAGCGGTTTCGTGAACGCCGCCCTCTACGGCAACGTCTTCGTGCAGGACACCGTCGCCAACGCGGTGTCGGGGACGCCGGCCGTCACGTCGCTCGGCTCGCCGGCGAACGCGGCGGTCGCCGGGTCGCCGTACGCCATCAACGTGAACACCGTGGGCGTCACCAGCCCGACCGGCTATGCGATCGCGGCGAGCTCGGCGGGTCAGCTGACCGTCAACCCGGCGGCGCTGACGGTCACGGCCGACAACCAGTCGAAGACCTACGGCCAGACGATTACCTTCAACGCCACGGAGTTCGGCTCGGCGGGCCTGCAGAACGGCGAGACGATCGGTTCGGTCACGCTCGCGAGCGCGGGCGCCCCGGGGAACGCCAGCGTCGCCGGCAGCCCGTACGCGATCACCGCGTCGAACGCCACCGGCGGGACGTTCAACCCCGCGAACTACACGATCACGTACAACAATGGCGTGCTGACGGTGAGCCCGGCGGCGCTCGCCGTGACGGCGAACAACCAGACCAAGACCTACGGCCAGGCGTTCGTCTTCACCGGCACCGAGTTCAACTCCGTCGGGCTGCAGAACGGCGAGACGATCGGTTCGGTGATCCTCGGCAGCGCCGGTGCCCCGTCCACCGCGAACGTCGCCGGCAGCCCTTACGCGATTACCGCGTCGAACGCCGCCGGCGGCACGTTTAACCCGGCGAATTACACGATCACCTACAACGGCGGTCTGCTGACGGTGAATCCCGCGGCATTGAGCGTCACGGCGAACAACCAGGCGAAGACTTACGGCCAGACGATCACGTTCACCGGCACGGAGTTCGTCTCCGCCGGGCTGCAGAACGGCGAGACGATCGGTACGGTGATCCTCGGCAGCGCCGGCGCGCCGGCCACCGCGAGCGTCACCGGCAGCCCTTATGCCATCACCCCGGGCAGCGCTACGGGCGGGACCTTCAATCCGGCCAACTACGCGATCACCTACAACAACGGCGTGCTGACCGTTGCCCCGGCAGCGCTGACCGTCACCGCAAACAACCAGGCGAAGACCTACGGCCAGACCGTGACCTTCACCGGGAGCGAGTTCACGTCCACCGCATTGCAGAACGGCGAGACGATCGGTTCGGTCACGCTCGCGAGCGCGGGCGCCCCGGGGACCGCCAGCGTCGCGGGCAGCCCGTACGCAATCACCGCGTCGAACGCCGCCGGCGGCACGTTCAACCCGGCGAACTACGCGATCACTTACAACGACGGCGTGCTCACCGTGAGCCCGGCGGCGCTCGCCGTGACCGCGAACAACCAGGCGAAGACCTACGGCCAGACCGTGATCTTCACCGGCACCGAGTTCACCTCCGCCGGCCTGCAGAACGGCGAGACGATCGGCACGGTGGCGCTCGCGAGCGCCGGTGCGGCGCCGACCGCCACGGTGCCCGGCAGCCCGTATGCGATCACCGCGAGCAATGCGGCCGGCGGGACGTTCAACCCGGCGAACTACGCGATCACGTACAACAACGGCGTGATGACGGTCACGCCGCTGCCGATCACGGTGACCGCCAACGGCCAGACTAAGGTCTACGGGCAGCCCGACCCGGCGCTCACGTTCACCGCCCCGACGGTGAACGGCGACGTGCTGAACGGCGCCCTCGTCCGCGCGCCCGGCGAGACGGTCCCCGGCTCGCCGTACGCGATCACCCAGGGCACGGTGATGACCGCGAACAACCCGAACTACGCGATCATCTTCGTGAACGGCCAGCTCGTGATCACGCCCGCGCCGCTCACCATCGCCGCGGACAGCAAGACACGGCTCTACGGCGACGCAAACCCGCCGCTGACCGCCACGTTCACCGGGCTCACGAACGGCGACACGACCGCGGCGATTCCGGGCGTCACGCTGACGACGCCGGCGACGATCGCCTCTAACGTCGGCAACTACGCGATCAACGCGGCGAGCGGCGCGAACCCGAACTACACGATCACCTACGTGAACGGCCAGCTCGCGATCACGCCCGCGCCGCTCACGATCGCCGCTGACGACAAGGCGCGGCTCTTCGGCGTGCCGAACCCGCCGTTCACCGTGACTGCGACCGGCTTCAAGCTCGGCCAGACGGTGACCGACCTCAACGGCACGCTGGTCTTCACCACGCCGGCGATGACGACCTCGCCCCCGTCCGTGTATCCGATCGTGCCGGGCGGCGTTTCCTCGGGGAACTACACGATCACTTTCGTCGACGGCGTGCTGGTGGTGGGGCAGGGCGCGCCGCCGGCGGACCAGGCGCTCGTGACTGCGGTCGGCCGCAGCGAGAGCGATCCCACGGCGGGGTTGCGGACCGTCCGGGCGATCGAGTGCCTGACAGTCGACCGGCCGGGCGACCGGCGGGTCCTGAGCCGCTGCTTCTAGAGCGACGCGTTCCGCGCGGCGACCGCCGCGTCCAGGCGGCTCTGGGCTTTCGCGACCGCCTGCTCGTTCGCCGCCTGGCGCGCCCAATACGAGTCGTTGAGGCGGCTGCCGCCGCCCGCTGTCCCGGTGCGTTCGCCGGGCAGCGGCTCCTTGCCGGCCTCGAGCTGTGCTCGCGCCTGCGCGAGAGCCTGGGTCGCGGCGTTCACTTCCTCGGTCGCCCTGCGCAGGCGCTGCAGCCGATCCTCGGCCGGCTGGTCGACCGGTGAGGGTGTCCGGCTTTCGACTGGCGCCGGCGTCGACGCCGCGGACGCCGGCGCCGGCGACGAGATCGTCCCCTGCAGCCGAGCGCCCGGAACCGGCTGGTCGGAGAAGATCACCCGGCCGTCGGGGGTGACGTAGCGATAGACGGTCTGCGCCGCGGCCGGGCCGGCGAGCGCGAGGGCGAGGGCGAGGGCGAGGAGGAACGCTGACAATCGCATCAGTGCCACCGGTTTAAGCTGCTGATCCCGCTCCCTTTCTACACCAGGGGATGCGGGGCGGGCAACTGGCGAGGCGGCGGTTGATAGAATTCGCGCGCTCGGCCTGCGCACTATGCCGCAACCGTCCTTCGTTCATCTCCGGCTCCACAGCGAGTTCTCGATCGTCGACGGGATCGCGCGGATCGACGACGCAGTGGCCCGCGCGGCGGCCGATCGGATGGGCGCGCTAGCGCTCACCGACCTCGCCAACGTGTTCGGGATGGTCGACTTCTACAAGAGCGCGCGGAAGGCCGGCATCAAGCCGATCGTGGGCTGCGACGTGTGGATCACGAACGAGTCGGAGCGGGACAGGCCGCACCGGTTGCTCCTGCTCGTGCGCTCGCGCCCCGGTTATCTCCGCCTCGCGGAACTCCTCAGCCGCGCCTACCTCGAGAACCAGCATCGCGGCCGCGCCGAGATCCGGAAAGCTTGGTTCGCCGGCGGCGGCTCGCAGGGGTTGATCGCTCTCTCGGGCGCGATGGCGGGCGACGTCGGGATGGCGCTGCTCGCCGGCAACGCCGCAGCGGCGGCGAAGCTCGCCGCGGAGTGGGCGTCGCTCTTCCCGGGGACGTATTACCTCGAGCTGCAGCGCGCGGGACACCCGCAGACCGAAACCTACGTCGATGCCGCGGTGCGCCTCGCAGGCAAGCTCGCGCTGCCGGCGGTCGCGACGCATCCGGTGCAGTTCCTGCGGCGCGAAGACCACAAGGCGCACGAGGCGCGCGTCTGCATCGCCGAAGGCTACGTGCTCGCCGACCAGCGGCGGCCGCGCGTGTTCACCGCCGAGAGCTACTTCAAGACGCAGGCCGAGATGGCGCAGACGTTCGCGGACCTGCCGGAAGCGCTCGCGAACTCCGTCGAGATCGCGCGGCGCTGCAACCTCGCGCTCGAGCTGGGCAAGTCGCGGCTGCCCGAGTTTCCGACGCCGCCCGGCGTCACCCTCGAGGCCCATCTCGTCGCGAGCGCCGACGCCGGTCTCGCGCGCCGGCTAGAGCGGCTGTATCCCGAGGCGGCGGCGCGCGCGCGCGAGGCGCCGCGCTACCGCGAGCGGCTCGCGTTCGAGACGAAGACCATCGTCCAGATGGGCTTCGCCGGCTACTTCCTCATCGTCGCCGACTTCATCAACTGGGCCAAGTCGAACGGCGTGCCGGTCGGCCCGGGGCGCGGGTCCGGCGCCGGGTCGCTCGTCGCCTACGCGCTCGGCATCACCGACCTCGATCCGTTGCGCTACGACCTGCTCTTCGAGCGTTTCCTCAACCCCGAGCGCGTGTCGATGCCCGACTTCGACATCGACTTCTGCCAGGACGGCCGCGACCGCGTGATCGATTACGTCAAGCAGAAGTACGGTGCGGAGTCGGTGTCGCAGATCGCAACGTTCGGCACCATGGCGGCGAAGGCGGTGGTACGCGACGTCGGCCGCGTGATGGAGTGGACCTACACCCGGGCGGACGAGCTCGCGAAGCTGATCCCGTTCCAGCCCGGGAAGCTGATCACGCTCAAGGCGGCGCGCGAGATGGAGCCACGCCTCAAGGAGCGCGAGGATACCGAGGAGGACACGCGCGAGCTGCTTGCGCTCGCCGGCGAGCTCGAGGGTCTCACGCGCAACGTCGGCATGCACGCGGGCGGCGTGCTGATCGCGCCGGGCCGGCTCACCGATTTCTGCCCGCTCTACGCGGCGCACGGCTCGGAGTCGGTCGTCTCGCAGCTCGACATGAAGGGCGTCGAGGCGGTCGGGCTGGTGAAGTTCGACTTCCTCGGCCTGACGACGCTCACGATCCTCGACTGGACGGTCCGCTACGCGAAGGGGCTCGACCCGTCCTCGACGCTCGCGCTCGAGAGCCTGCCGCTCGACGACAAGGACGCCTATCGCATCTTCCAGACCGCGAACGCGACCGGGGTGTTCCAGTTCGAATCGCGCGGCATGCGCGATCTCCTCAAGCGCGCGCGGCCCGACCGCTTCGAGGACCTGATCGCGCTGGTGGCGCTCTACCGCCCGGGGCCGATGGACCTCATCCCCGACTTCATCGAGCGGAAGCACGGCCGCCAGCGTGTCGAGTATCTCGACCCGCGCCTCGAGACCATCCTGGGCCCGACCTATGGCGTGATGGTCTACCAGGAGCAGGTGATGCAGATCGCGCAGCTGATCGGCGGCTACTCGCTCGGCGGGGCCGATCTCCTGCGGCGCGCGATGGGCAAGAAGCTGCCCGAGGAAATGGCGACGCACCGCGACGCCTTCGTCGAGGGGGCGCTGAAGAACGGGCTCGCGCTGCGCAAGGCGAACGAGCTCTTCGACCTGATGGAGAAGTTCGCCGGGTACGGCTTCAACAAGTCGCACGCGGCCGCATACGCGCTCGTCGCCTACCAGACCGCGTACATGAAGGCGCATCACAGCGCGGCGTTCATGGCGGCGAACCTCTCGGCCTTGATGGACGACACCGACAAGGTGCAGCAGTTCCACCAGGATGCGGTGGCGAACGGGCTCAGGGTCCTGCCGCCGGACATCAACGCCGGCGAGTACCGCTTCGTCCCCGTGGACGCTAAGACCATTCGCTACGGCCTGGGGGCGGTGAAGGGGACCGGCGAGTCCGCGATCTCCGCAATCCTCAAGGCGCGCGCGGAGCGCGGACCCTTTTCCGACCTCTTCGATTTCTGCGAGCGCATCGACAAGCGGATCGTCAATCGGCGCTCGGTCGAGGCGCTCGTGCGCGCCGGGGCGTTCGACGCCATCGACGAGCACCGCGCGCGGCTCCTCGCCTCGGTCGGGATCGCCCTCGAAGCGGCGGAGCAGCGCGCGCGCGACGCCCAGCAGGCGAACCTCTTCGGCGAGGCGGCGGCGCGCCAGCGTCCGGGATACGTCGAGGCGCCGCGCTGGACGGAGCCGCAGCGGCTGGCGGAGGAGAAGGCGTCGCTCGGGTTCTACCTCTCGGGCCACCCTTTCGCCGCTTTCCGACGCGAGTTCGCCCCGTTCGTGCGCGCGACGCTCGCCGAGCTCGGCGCCCGGAACGAGCCGCAGGTCCTCGCCGGGATGGTCGCCGCCGCGCGCACCGCGATGACCCGCCGCGGCAAGATGGCGGTGGTGACGCTCGACGACGGCACCGCGCAGGTCGAGGTGTCGGTCTACAACGAGCTGTGGCAGGAGAGCCGCGACCGGATCAAGGAGGACCGGCCGCTCGTGGTGCAGGGCAAGGTGACGAAGGACGAGTTCACCGGCGGCTTCCGGGTCGTGGCCGACAGGCTCCACGACCTCGCGGGCGCGCGCGCGCGCTTCGCGCGCGCGATCCGTCTATCGATGAACGGCGACGCGTCCGCGGGCGGCGGGGCGGCGGCCAAGAAGCTGAAGGAGCTCCTCGGGCCGTACCGTAACGGCAGCTGCGCGGTACGCGTCTCTTACCGGCACGGCGAGGCAGTCGCCGAGCTGCGGCTTGGCGACGAGTGGCGCGTCAGTCCGGACGACGCGCTCATCGCCTCGCTCAGGGAGTGGCTCGAGCCCGAGAACGTGGAGGTCGTGTATGCCTGACGATGCCTCTCGCAGGGCGACGCTGACGCAGGCGCCGGTGAGATCTCACTCGCCAACGCGGAACGGCAGATTCGCGGTCGCCGCGGCGCCCCTGCCGTCGCGCACCGTGGCAAACACGCGATAGTCGCCCGGCGCGAGACCGCTGATGGCGACGCGCTGCGCATCGACACGCTGCACTGCACGCGGAAACTCAGCGGGCCGCGCTTCGGCGTCGCCGCCTTTTCCGAGGTCCGTGCTCTCCGCCATCACGGTCCATTCAACCGCGATCGTATCGCCATCGGGATCGTGCGTATCGAGCACTGCCTGGCCGGTCTCGGATCGCCGCCACGTCGGCGCAGGATCCATGGCGAGGCGCGTGATGCGCGGCGCGCGATTGCCGCCCGGCGTCCTCCCTTTCCATGCTTGCGCCATTGCCTCGGCGGCTTCGGTCCATTCCCCGCTCTCCAGCAGCAAGCTGTGCCAGGTCGGCGTGACTTCCTGTTTCTGGCCCCAGAGGAAAACCAGATGTCCCGCCGTATGGGGCGCGACTGCCGGAAGGTAACGGCGCAACGCGGCCGCTTTCGCCGTGCTCGAGGGTTCGAGCGGCGCGCCCCAGGCCGTCTTGCCCACCTGCCACTGGCCGAACGCTCCCAGCTCGCTCACCACGGTCGGTCCGGTCCACCCTTGCGCGCGCACGCGACCGGGCACGGTGAGCAACGCATCGCCGTACGAGTTGACCCCGAGCACATCGATGCTCGGTGCCCGCTCCTTCACTTTCCGCACCTTGTCGGCGCCGGTCTCGGCCAGCACCGCCATCGTCGGGTGCGCCCGGTCGAGCGATTTCACCAGACGCGCCGCTGCCTCGATCGCGGGCCAGACCAGCGCATCGTCGGGCAGCTCGGCTTCGACCTCATTGCCGATGCCCCACATGAGGAGCGCCGGATGACTCCTGTAGCGCTCGACGAGCGCGGCGATCGCGTCGAGCTGCCGTTCGACCGCGATGCGATCCCGATAGTCGAAACCGCGCCGCGGCGGCTCAAGCCACAAGCCCGCGATCACCTTCAGGTCGAGCCGCGCCGCGTCGCGCAGCACCTGCTCGGTCTCGTCACCGTAGGTGCGAACGGTATTCGCGCCCAGCGCCTTCAGCACATCGAGGCGCGTTCGACCCGACGCACCCTGAATGAGGAACGGGCGGCCGTCGACGAATATGGCTTCACCACGGACCGTTACTTCGGCGCCGTACGCCCATGGCGCAGCGAGCAGCCACGCGATGCAGGCATGGCGCCAGGCGCTACGCATTTCGCCGATCAGAAGCGGCGCTCGTCCGGCGCGGCATGCCGCTAACATAGCGCCGATCGGCGTCGCCGTCGACCGAACCGGCGCTCGGGCCCGTCGCCGGCGCGAGCATCTCATCGAGTGGAGGTCGAAATGGCAGAAACCCCGGCACGTCAGGCGCCGGTCGAAATCTACAGTCGCACCGCGCGGTTCCTTCACTGGCTGACCGTGGCGTTGATCGCCGTTCAACTCCCGGTCGGACTGTACATGTCGTACCGCGGAAACACCTTGAACGTCTGGGACAAGGTGACCGGCGCGCTCTACAACGGCCACAAGCTCATCGGGGTGACGATTCTGCTGGTCGTCCTCTGCCGGCTCGCCTACCGCCTGTCCCATGGGGCACCGGCGGACGAGCCGACCATCGAGCCCTGGCAGAAGATCGTGAGCCGGCTGAACCACTGGGGCATGTACGTCCTGCTCATCTGCGTGCCGGTCGCCGGCTACATCGGCATCTCGCTCTTTCCGGCGCTCGACATCTTCGGGCCGTTCTCCCTGCCGGCCGTTGTAGCGCCGGACAAGGAGGCCGCCAAGACCGCCTTCTTCGTGCACCGGCTGCTCGTGGCACTGCTCGCGCTGCTGATCGCAATGCACGTGGCCGCGGCGCTGTTTCACTACTTCATCCGCAAGGACAACGTGCTCGGGCGCATGATTCCGCGGCTGCTGCGGCGGCAGCCGAAGGTGTCGTGACATCTCCCGATTGGCGGCGCCTCACGCGGTCGGAAGCCAGTCGAAGCCGGTGAACGCGCCGTCCGTGTCGGCGACCGCGACGCGGTCGATGCGGGCGCCGCGCGGGCCATGGCGTGCCCAGTCGATGATCGCGGCGACGGCTGCCGCGTCGCCGTCGACGACCGCCTCCACGGTGCCGTCGCGGCGGTTGCGCACCCAGCCGGTGACGCCGAGGCGCCGCGCCTCGTCGATCATGGATGCGCGGTAGCCGACGCCCTGCACCCGTCCCGAGATGGTGAGATGCTTCGCCACTAGCGCGATTTCGACGCCGCCCGGAGGAATTGTCAATGAGGAGCACGCTTCGCGCACTTGCCGCCATAGCTGCGTTCGCCGCTGCTGGCACCGCGGTCGCGCAGGACAAGGTCATCTACCATTTCGACAGCGGCCTCGCGCAGGCGACCAAGGGGCTGCGCAACATCCGCAACCACCTCGAGGTGGATCCGAAGGCGAAGATCGTCGTCGTCGCGCACGCCGACGGGGTCGACTTCCTGATGACCGGCGCGCAGGACGCGAACCGGAATCCCTATAACGTCATCGTCGAGGACTTGAAAGCCCAGGGTGTGACGTTCGAGGTCTGCCGGATCACGCTGCGCAACCGCAAGCTCGATCCCAAGCAGTTCATCTCCGAGGTCGAGTTCACGCCCTCCGGCGTCCAGCGGATCACCCAGCTGCAGCAACGAGACGGGTACGCGTACCTGAAGCCCTAGGGAACGTCCGAAGTAGCTGTGACGCGGGCGCTCATTGATGCGGCTTTCGAGCCAGCGTAGGTCTACGCCACGTCGGGGAAGCCAGGGGCCAGCATGCGGGTCATGCAGGCGGGGTTCTTGATGTGCTGCGCGGCCATCCACTCCTCGGCCTGTCGCTGAAGCTCGCGCCCGGCGCGTCGTCCTGCAGCGCGCCGATTCGGCGCCGGGCGACGGCTGCGTACAGCTTCATGTCGGCGCGGTCGAATCGATCGGCGGCGTCGTGGAGGTATCTCAGGGCGAGCGGAGTACTGCCCTCGAGGTACGCAATCCCGGCCCTCAGCAGCAGGGCAATCGGATCGGACCACGGCATTCGCTCTCTGGCGATGCGCCGAGCTCCGGCGCGAGCCACGGACAGGAATCGGCGGGAGCTCCTGTTCGCCGGCGGCCATCGCCAGCGCGCTGCGCGCTCGCAGGTAGAGCGACTCGATCCGGATGACCTGGACGCGCGTCAGCAATGAACGCCGCAGCATCGACTCCTGTTCGGCGAGCAGTCGCCACGCCGCTTCGGCGTCGCCGCGATAGAGCGCGGTCTGCACACGGGCCAGCATCGCGCTGTAGTGCTGACGGTGAAACCCCTTCTGCGACCATCGCTCGATGCTCTCGACCGTCTCACGCTCCCCTTCGTCAGGATCGTCTGCCGCCAGCCACACGTAGTTGCTCCGGGTGCACAACTCGGTGGCGAGGTACAAGTTCCCGCTGCTCCGCGCGTTGGCCAGCAGCGCAGGAACCTGCCGGGACACCTCACCGAGCTCTCCCAGGTACATGAGGGCCCAGATCACGAGATTCTGCGCGATGTTCAATTCCCACGTGACCCCCACGCACTGGTCGCGCAGGATCGCCAGCGCCTGCTCGGACAACGTCAAGGCCTTTTTCCATTCGCCCACTGCCATCGCCATCATGCCGTCCGCCAGGATGGACAACGCGATCGCGTGCGGGTTTCCGACGCTCTTCGCCAGTGCCTTTGACTGCTGGACGAGTCGTCTCGCTCAACGTTCTGCCTGTCGGATACGCGCCCCTGGCGGCCGACTCGATCGCCATCGCGCGAGCGATACGGGACGGTTCGCCGGCATCGAGCGCCATGAGCAGGTGACGCACGCTGAAATCCGACGGCGCTGATCATGTCCACCAGCAACAATCCCGTCGTCGCCGACCAGCAGGTGTCCACGCGAAGGAGCGTATCTGCGTCGATTTCGTCGACGTGCCTTGGAACAAAGCGCAACCCGCGCCATCGAAGCCGTGCGCGTCGCCACAACAACGACAGCAGTGCCGCACGGGGGCTTCGCGGCACGCGCACGCCCATGCCCGCGAGCATGGTGCGAATCAGGTCCAGGCCGCGATCGATGTGTCCGCCGATCAGGAACTGCTCGGCCCCGCGCCGCTGGAGCTCGACTCGCTGAGGGTGACCTGCTCCTGCCGCTGCGCGCAGGTAGGCTTCGGCGGCCTCGGCCGGCCGGCCGGCGTTGGCGAGCGCGTTGGCGAGTCCTTCCCTCCACGCGTGGGCGGCGGATGAGGCCGGCGTCAGCGCCAGCGCGTGCCGGTAGAAGAACGCGGCCCGGTCGAAGGCGAGCGCGGTGCCCGCTTTCGCGGCGGCAAGACCGGCCTGAATCGACGCGTTCTCAGGGTCTCCGGCGCCCCGATAGTGCTCGAACAGCGCCTCGCAGTCGTCGCTTCGCCTCTCGACGAGCGCCTGCACCATGAGGCCGTGGATCCGGCGCACGGCGTCGGGGGCGATCTGCGCGGCAAGCACCTCGCGGATCCGATCGTGATACGTCTCGATCCGCTCCGACGAGCCGCTGCTGCGAATGAAGTGGGAGGAGCGGAGCATCGCCACGAGAGACTGCCTCTCGCGCGCGACCCCGCACGCGTCGCAGATGAGCTCGGGCGCCATCGGCCGGCCGCAGATCGCCAGCGTCTCGAGGAAGCGGCGCGCATCCGGTGAGAGCGCACCGAGCCGCGTATCGAACATCTCGGCAAAGGTGGGCGCCCGACTCGGTTCCATCCTGTTGACGCCCGCGTAGCGGGCCAACTGCTCCAGAACAAACGGACTGCCGCCCGCTTCGCGCGTAATCCGCAGTTTCTGGTCTTCGCTGAGCGGCGAATCGGCTGGAAGCAGCGCGCCGACGAGCTCGCCCGCTTCCGTCTCGGTCATCGGCTCGAGCGGGAGGGGCGACCACATGTCCCGATCGCCGCCTTCGAGCAGCTTTCGAAGAAATGGCTTGCCGGCGACTTCTTCACTGCGGAACGACACCACGGTGAGCAGGGCGGGAGCATCCGGCGGCCGCAGCAGTTCCTCGAGCAGCAGCGCGCCGTCGAGCGTCCGCCCATTGCAGGTCGTCGATGGAGATGACCAGTCGCCGGCGATCGCGCAATACGGACGAGCAGCTCGCGCAACGCCTCGAACGCCCGCCGTCGCAACAGGAAGGGCTCGGCGATCGCCGGTTCCCGCTCCCGACAGGCCTTGGCGATGGCCGGAACCCGCAGCATCACCGGGAACAGTCGCGGCAGCGCGACGACGTCGTGCGGCAGCACGCTCTCGGCCGCCGGCTGCGGAAGCGACACCATGATAGCGCGACAGGCTGTCGACAACTCCGTCGAGCGCCTTGTACGGCACGGACTCGTGCTCGTAGCAGCGCCCGGAGAGCACGACGACATCGTCGCGTGTCATCAGACGGCCGAGAAAGGACCGCACCAGCGCGCTCTTGCCGATGCCCGACGGACCGCACACGTACACGGCCGCCGCGCGGCCGCGGGTGACCGTCAGATACGCCTCGTCGAGAACCTCGAGCTCACGTGTGCGGCCGACGAACGGCGCGTCCGCGAGCGGCTCCGCCGCTGTCGTCGGACGCGGACGCAGCCGCCGGGCCGCAACCAAGTCTGCCGAGCGCGTCGCGACCGGACAGTCGCCGCGCCGGATCGCGACACATCAGCCCCATGCAGATCGAGCTGAGATCGGCGGGCACATCCGGCGCGAGCTCCGAGGGAGACGGCGGATCGCATTCCCTCTTGCGGAGGAGCACCTCGATCGAGCGGACCTCGGAACGGGAGTCTCCCCGTCAGCGCTTCGTACAGCGTGACGCCCACGCCGTACCAGTCGCCAGCCTCGGAAGGAGGCATGCCGGAGCCTTCTTCGGGCGACACATACGCGGGTGTTCCACCGATGATGTGCTCGGCGCCGCCGAGGTTGTCAGGGAAAAGCTCCGCGATCAGACCGAAGTCGAGTATCACGACGCGTCCCTCTGGCGTCACCAGCACGTTGGACGGCTTGATATCTCGATGGAGCTTTCCCAGGCGGTGCAGCGCCGAGACTCCGTCGACCAGTTGTCGAAGCGCGGACGTCAGGCGATCGATCGACAGCGACGCTCGCGGGCCTCCCCTCACGTACTCCACGAAGTTGACGCCCTTCACGAGCTCCATCGTGAAGAAGCAGCGCGCGTCCTCGACGACGAGCTCGTAGAGGCAGACCAGGTTCGGATGCGCCACATCGGCGAGGCTTCGGAACTCTTGTTTCAGCCGGTAGACGCCGGCTGGGCGTGGCGTGACGCAGGGTCTTGAGCGCGACGATTTCGGCGCGGGCGCGATCGTGAACCTCGTAGACCACTCCCATTCCGCCCGCACCCAGACGTCGGAGCACCGTAAAGCGCTCGGTGCCGGAAAAATCGTCGTCGGCGAGCGTCGGAGGCGGCAGGAGCTCAACCGGTCGTTCCAGGAAGGAGCTGGCCTTCTGGTGGGCGTCCAGCAAGCGCTGCAATTCGGGGCGAAGCGCGGGATCGTCCGCACACGCCTGATCCAGATAGCTCTGCGCGCGCGGAGGGATCCTTCCGCAACGCTTCGTCGAACAGCGCCCGCAGCCGCTGGTACCGCTCGGTGTTCTCACCCATTGGCGCGGATCTTGGCCCGTGCGCACGCCGAGGTCAACGACCGGCAGCGGTCCCGTATACTGGTGGGCGGCGCTGCGGTCGGCAGCCTCACCTCACATGTCCAAGCCTGCCTCGAGCGATGTCACGACGCTTCTCGGAGAGCTGCGCCGTGGAAACGAAAAGGCGCGAGATGAGCTGGTGACGCTGGTCTACCCGGAGCTGCGGCGCATCGCCGCCCGCTATCTGCGGCAGGAACGACCCGGTCACACCTTGCGGCCGACGGGCCTGGTCCACGAGGTGTACCTGCGGCTCTTCGGCCCGGAACACGCGAACTGGCAGAACCGGGCTCACTTCTTCGCGGCCGTCGCGCGTGAAATGCGGCATCTGCTGGTGGACTACGCGCGCGCGCGAAACGCGAAGAAACGCGCCGATGGGAATGTCCGCATTTCGCTGAGCGACGTCCACGCGACCGCCGATGCCCGCGACGAGGATCTCGTGGCGCTCGATGAAGCGCTCTCCCGACTGGAAGCGGATCGACCCTCGCGCCAGCCAGGTCGTCGAGCTGCGGTTCTTCACCGGCCTGAGCGAACGCGAAACGGCGGAGGCTCTGGAGATCTCGATCTCGACGCTGAAGCGCGACTGGAACTTCGCGAAAGCGTGGCTCTTCGATCAGCTCAGCACTCGTACCGTGGAATAGCCCTGGCGAGCGCGTGTTCTACTGACGACGGCTCGCGGGATCCACACCAGCGAACGTCAACAGATCGACCATCCCGAAGGTTCCCGGGACACGACTTGGCAACGTCGGCCTCCAGCCTCGGTTTCGCCGCAAGTAGGAGTTTCTATCGAGCGTCAGCAAACCGAGAAACACCTCCCCGACGATTCGGGCACCGACGCCGACCAATCGGGCGCCGCCGCTCAACTCGGCCTCCTTCAACACGTAGTACCACAGCGGCGTGTCCGATTCGAATCCCACGCCGAACACGGCAAGCTCACTGAGCTCGCCCGGACTGAGCGCCCGCACGCGCATGGCGCGGGCGATCGCTTGACCCGAGGGAAGCGACCAGGTCAGGTGGCGAAGCAGGTTTCGCTGGGGGAGCGCTGTCGGTCGGTCGCCGCTCGCAATCGCCCCAAGCGGTAGATTGAACAGAGGGCTCGAGATCTTCGTGTCGATGATCTTGGGCGGCCGCACGTTCGCCGACTGATCACCGCCAAAATCGAAGAACGTCTGCCAGCCGATGAAGCGCCTGGGTGCCCGTGCACCGCCGCGCAGATCAACCGGGTCGCGCTGACCCTCTCCGGCCGGATCGAAGATGAACCCAAAGAACGGACGGCCGGCGTCCCCGGCGAGATTCGCGCGGTACGACGGCCTCACCAGGCTGTGTCCGAAGCGATACGCGGCGGCCTGGAACTCCACCGGAATGCTCTGCTGGCCCGGCCGCGGCGTATAGAACCGTGGTCCATGCGAGAGGATGTCGTTCACGAGTGACTGGCCGATGATTTGGGGCAGGAACTCGTTGACGATGATCCAGTGATAGTGCCAGGTGACCAATCGGCGCGCTTCCAGAAATACGGCTCGCCGCCGGTCGTCTTCTTCGCGTTCCCGCAGCTTCAAGCCTCCCTCTGCCAAAAGCGCGGCGGCCAGCCCGCGATCCTCTCCATCGTCGCGCAGCCTGTCGACCACGCGATTGTGGAACAGCACGAACGCGACCTGCAATCCTGAGATCATCAGATTCTCATCGTTGCGTGGGTCGGCGATGATCGCTCGTCCGTCGTTGCCACGCGGCAAGTCTTCGAACAGCCCACCGTGCGCCACCTTGAATTTCGCGTGGTCCGCAGGGTCGTAGAGCTCAGGGTTCGACGCAAATCCCCCGCCATAGACCGAATCGAGATCGAACGCGGGGGTGCGGTTATTTGGCGCGCGCTCCGGCCGAGTGGGTTCGCCAAGCCTCGACGTCGCGTCGAAGGTCATGTCGTGGTCGAGAAACTGCCCGAGGAACGTGAGGCCCGCAGTCGCCGCCGGGTGGTCACGATTGCGCGGACTCAGTTCCGGGTTCGTGATGAGACGGATCGGGCCTTCGTGCAGCGGGTCCCTTGCGTCCATCAGCCCACCGGGCGCACCGAGCTCCATGAGCGCTGCCTGGATCCGCGGCGTTGGTTCCGCGAACGAGGGCAGATCGAAGATGCGGCTGAACCGATCGGAGCGCGTCGCAACTCGCTGTCCCTCCAGGTGTTGCGCGAAGCTCTTCAGCGGCAGAAGCGCCGTCCCCGCGGCTCCCGCAGCAACGCTCGCGAGAAAGCGCCGTCGAGTCACGTCGGCGGTCCGATGCGTGCGTTCGTCGTGCCTTTTCATGAGCATCCTCCGATCGGTCTGGTGAACGCCGTCTCAGGATCCGTGTCGGGCGCGACAGCGCACAGCGCAAGCGCCGTGCCGAGCGGCACGCTGCTCGTCGTATTGCTATCTTTTGAATGAGTTAGAGAGCGGAGAGGGCAGCGGAGACGCCGCAAAACGGGTGCAACAAATCTTGATGGCGCAGGTGACGAGCAGTAGTGTGAACATGCTCGACCGAGGGCAGACGAGCATTTGGGGACGCGGCGCGCGCAATGGATATTGCACCCGCAGCGTGCGCGGCGACGGTACTCACGCGAGCCCGGTGTACTTCCGGGGCGACGACGAGCGGTTCCTGTCGCTGGCGGTCGGGAGTCCCGTCGGCGCCGACATGAAGTTGTACGCAGCCGTCGCCAGGCGCCGAATCGGCACGCTGCAAGACCACGCGCCGGGGCGCGAGCTTCAGCGACAGGCGGAGGAGCGGAGGTCCGCGCAGCACATCAAGAACCCCGCTTGCATGACCCGCATCCTGGCCCCTGGCTTCCTCGACGCGACGTAGGCCTGCGGGTGGTGTGACCTGTTTTCTCAGCGGTTTTCGCCTGTAGCCATGAAGGAAACGGCGATGACACAGCGTCATTCCCGTTACTCGCGATGGCTCGCTCCAGCAGTTGCATGTGCAACTCGGCTTCGAGGCTCCGAACCCTCTTGATAGTCAGAGGTGGCGCGACCTAGAGCTCGCGGCACCGGCGCGGATGCTGCCGGACTCGACGACGGCAGGGGAATCCCGCACATGCGTTCCGTGGCGTCACCAGTGATCAAGGGAGGAAGTCGTGGAAGTTCTGCTGAACATTCTCGTCGAACTGGGGTTCCTGGGCTCGATTGCGCTGCTACTTTGGGGCATGGTGCTGTGCGCGATGCTCAGGTTCGGTGACGGGAGTCACCGACGGCTTGCCCGAGCACGCGATCGCGAACTCGGCGTCCAGCCGGTCAGCGGCTCACCGGACCCCGCCCATCCGCCTCCTGACGACGGGCCAGAATTCAATCTCTCAAGAGCGGAAAACCACGTGCTGGCGCGTCCTGCGAGATCGTTGCGGGACCACTTATCCACCGAGCGATAGCTTGGCGGCCGCCTCAGCGCGCCTTAGCCGTTCGCGACGCGCAGGATCGTTGTCGTCTCGATGCTCGAACACACGGTTCGCGCAAAAGACCGGCCCGTCCTTGAGCCGAGACCACCCTCCTAGCGAGTGACCGGCAACAGCCTCAAGCGCTGCCGTCCACGGGCGCAAGGCACGGTGCTGCTCGACAATCCGATAGAGGAGGGTTTGCTCGGGCCAGTGGCGCCGGCAACCCCGCGCCTGCTCCTGCTCGGCGATCCTTGCCGCTACATGGTGGGACATGCGCCACGTCCTTGCGCGACTGTATGTATGCACGAACTGTTTCGTGCCGGATTTCCGCCTGTACTAGGGGCTGTGTGGCCGCGCGCGCCTGAGCAGGTAGCACAAAAGACCGATGCCCAAAGGTAGATAGACAACGTGTTGAACCATCGATACTTTGGCCATTGCGCGTTCTCAGGTCGCTCCCGGCGATCGCTATCGAAGGAAGCACGTAGCCATGGCTCAGGAGTTTCGCGAGGAAGGGTTCGGTGACTAGCGCCAGCCGACACTCTTTGCCGGCGGACCTCGCACTATCCACCGCCCTCGCGTTAGTGATTCTGTGGAGAGGGGCGGCTGCTCAGGTGCCAGAACCAATTGCACCTCTGCCGCTAACCATCGCCGTGGATTCCGCCCGGGCGTCAATTGGCGAACGGTTGTTTCACGACGTCCGACTCGCGCACGACAATGCGCGGTCCTGCGCCACCTGCCATCCGCTCGACAATGGCGGCGCGCAGCCGCGTCGCCGCGCCAGTGCCGCAAGCGGTGAACGGCTCCCGCGCAACATCCCGACGATCTTCAACGTGGGATTCAATTTTTTTCTCAACTGGGACGGCGCCGTCGACAGCTTGGAAGCTCATGCCGACACGGTGTTGCTCAGCCCGAACGTGATGAATACGACGTGGCCGGAGTTGCTGACGAAGCTGCGAGGGGACTCCGACTACGTCGCGGCTTTTCGCGCCACATACGGACAAGGCATCACCCGGGCCAATGTGCTCGATGCTCTGGCGAGCTTCGAGCGATCCCTGGTCACACCCAACTCTCGCTTCGATCGCTATCTGCGAGGCGAGGGAGACGCGCTAACCGTGGAGGAACAGCAGGGGTACCGGCTGTTCAAGTCCTACGGATGCGTGGCCTGTCATCAAGGCACGAACATCGGCGGCAACCTGTTCCAGAAGTTTGGCGTATTCCGAGCATCCGAAGCCTCGCGTCCAGCCGACGGCGTTATCGATCTGGGGCGCTATAGCGTGACGAAGGTGGCGAGAGACCGCGAAGTCTTTCGAGTGCCGAGCTTGCGCAATGTTGCGGCGACGGCGCCCTATTTCCATGATGGACGGGCGGCCACGCTCGAGGTCGCGGTAGACACGATGGCCAGGATGCAGCTGGGGAGGCAGCTCACTGAGGATGAGATCGCCTTGATCGTTCGGTTCCTACACACCCTGACCGGCGAATGGCGGGGCAAGCCTTTGCCAGTAGGTACATCGGTGACGCAGTGACGCGCGGCGCGTGGCAACCTCTTTCGATCGTCGTCGGGCTGCTGCTGCTGCTCACCTACTTCCTCATCCGAAGCAGCGGGCCCGACTTGACGCTGCGCGCGCGGATGCAAGAGGCGTTCCAGAGCTTCGCGCTGCACGATGCGGAGCTCACACGCGATGTGTTGTTGGTCCGTGCCGGGTTGCTTCCTAGTTACGATTCGCTGGCAGCCACCAGCCGGGAATGGTCCCGGGATCTGGAAACCCTGCGTCGAGAAAGCGCAAGCGGCTCGCGCGAGGCTGCGACCGCATTGAGCAAGCCAATCGAAGCGCTCGCCTTGGCCGTGCAGCGGAAACAGGCGCTGATCGAGCACTTCAAATCAGACAATGCTTTGCTCCGAAACTCGCTCATCTATTTTGACCGCGCGGGACAAGCGCCGCGCTCACAAAGCGAGCGCGAGACCGCATTCATCTCGGAAATCGGCGTTCTCTCACGCGCCATGCTGAAGTTCACTGTAGCGCCCGAGCCCAGCTCGAACGTGGATATCCAGAATGTGTTGGACCGCATGTCGAAGCTGCCTCTGTCGCAGGATCTCCATGATCTGGTCGCCCATGGCCAGCTTGTCTCGCAGGAGCTCCCCAGAGTCGACACGCAATTGCGCGAGATCATCGCCGCTCCGACCGCCGCGCATGCGCACGCGGTGCAGAACGCGGTGCTGCAGTACTCGAGGGAAGCCGAGGCGCGTGCGCAGGTGTTCCGATTTCTGCTGTACTTTGCCGCGCTCATCCTGCTCGGCTATCTGGTCTATCAGTTCGTTCGGCTGCGTCACACTGCGATCGAGCTCCGTCGCGCCAATGAAGAGCTGACCCGCAGGATCGCCGAGCGCAACCGCTTGCAAGAGGCGAACCGGCAGCAGGAACTGCAGCTCATCCAGGCGAACAAGATGAGCGCCTTGGGAATACTGGCGTCGGGTGTGGCGCATGAGATCAACAATCCGAACCAGCTGGTCCTGACCAACGCCAGGGTGCTGACGAAAGTCTGGGAAGACGCAGTCGGGATCCTGGATAGGTTTCAGCGCGGAAACGGCGAATTTACGCTCGCGCGTTTGTCGTACGCCGAGATGCGAGAAACGGTCGCGACACTCATCCGCGATGTCAGTGCAGGCGCCCTGCGGATCGGGCGAATCGTCGACGACCTGAAGAATTTTGCTCGCCCCGGAGCGCGGGCGGTCCCTGACGCTTTTCAGCTGAACGATGCGGTGCGGCGGGCAATGCGCTTGCTCGCGCACCTGATCAACCGACGCACTGCCAAGCTCCGCACGAATCTCGCGCCCAACTTGCCGCGCATACGGGGGGATACGCAGCAAGTCGAGCAAATCGTGATCAACATCGTGGTCAATGCACTGGAGGCGTTGCCCGATCGCGACCGCGCTCTCACGGTTTCGACGTTCTTCGCCGCGGATGATGGCGCAGTGGTCCTCGAGGTGCGCGATGAGGGCATCGGGATCGCACCGGAACACTTGGAGCGGCTGTGCGATCCCTTCTTCACGACCAAACAGGAAACCGGGGGCACCGGCCTCGGCCTGGCGATTTGCCTCTCGCTTGCGCGTGCGCACGACGGCTGCCTCGAGTTCAACTCCGAACCGGGCAAGGGCACGCGCGTCCTCGCCAGGTTCCGATGCCTCGACGAACCCGTGGCGCCGTACGCAGAAGCGACGGCTTGACGGCGAACGAGCACTGCCTGGCCATGACTCACGCTGCGATTTCGGATCTACCCGTCCTCTTGGTGGATGACGAACCCGATCTGCTGTACAGCATCAGCGTCCTGCTGCGCACCTCGGGCCTGACTCACGTCGTCACGCTCGACGACAGCCGGGCCGTCCTGCCGTTGCTCGCCGAGCGCGATGTGGGCATGATCGTCCTCGACCTTACTATGCCGCATCTGTGTGGCCAAGCGTTGCTGGAGCGGGTGTCCGCGGATCACCCGGATGTCCCGGTCATTCTCCTGACGGCCACGAGCGATCTGGACACCGCTGTGCAATGCATGCGGGCCGGCGCTCTCGATTATTTGGTGAAGCCGGTCGAAGAGAACCGGTTGCTGTCCTCCGTCAAGCGTGCGCTGGAGGTTCGCGCCATGCGCACGGAGTTGCTGGCGCTGAAGGATTGCGTCCTGACCGACGCCCAGTATCAGCGTGAAGCCTTGGCCGAAATCGTCACGCGCGACAGGGCGATGGGCGCCGTGTTTCGCTACATGGAAGCGGTAGCTCCGTCCCCCTATCCGGTCTTGATCACCGGCGAAACCGGCACCGGTAAGGAACTCGTCGCGCGGGCGCTGCACCGGCTCTCGGCGCGCTCGGGAGAGTTCGTCGCCGTCAACGTGGCGGGTCTCGACGACAGCATGTTCTCGGATACCTTGTTCGGTCATGGCAAGGGTGCGTACACCGGCGCCGATCGGCCGCGAGATGGCTTGATCACGACCGCGGCGGAAGGCACGCTCTTCCTCGACGAGATCGGCGACCTCGCGATTGCCTCGCAAGTCAAATTGTTGCGTCTGCTTCAGGATGGTGCATATCACCCTCTCGGCGCGGATCGACCGCGCCAGAGTCGCGCGCGCATTGTCGTTGCGACCAACTGCGATGTGCTTCAGGGGGTGAATGAGGGGACCTTCCGCAAAGATTTGTACTATCGGCTGCGCACCCACCACCTCCAACTTCCGCCGCTGCGCGAGCGCACGGACGATATTCCGCTGCTCGTCGCTCACTTCGTGGAGAAGGCGGCTCGCGCGTTCGGCAGGTCGGCGCCGATGGTTCCGTTGGCGCTGCATCAGCTGCTGAGGTCTTACTGCTTTCCCGGCAACCTACGCGAACTGGAAGCGATGGTCGTGGATGCGGTGGCCCGCCAGCGGGGCCGCACACTGTCGCTGGAAAGCTTCAAGAACGCGATTTCCTGCACTAGGCCTGCAGCGAACGATGCACGAACGACCGGCGTGCCGGCGTCGCTCGTCGGCACCCTTCCCGATCCGCTCCCAAAGTTCAAAGAGGCCGAGGAGCGGCTTCTCACCGAAGCATTGCGCCGCGCGGATGGCAATCAAGGCGTGGCCGCAGCTATGCTTGGCATCACGCGGCAAGCTCTGAACCAGCGCCTGATGCGCCGCAAGCAACCGGACTTCTCCGCGCGATCGCAGCACTAGATAGCCCCATTGCGGCCCAGCGCTAGCTGTCTCGCGGTGGGGTGCAAGCTACATTGCACGCGTCGCGTGCCCAAATGCTCGTCTGACCTCCTCGGTCGAGCACGTCCACACTCCCGTGCGTCACCTGCGTCGTCAAGATTTGTTGCACCCGTCTTGCGGCGTCTCCGCTGCCCTCTCCGCTCTCTAACTCATTCATAAGAAAGGGACACCACGAGCAGCATGCCGCTCGGCACGGCGTTTGCGTTATGAGCGGTCGCTATGGCCATTACTCACAACGCATTAGAAGGTTGCTTGGACGAACCCCGAATACTTAGCGCTCCACGCAGCCGGGACTGGGGGAACGGGGCTCGGATTGGACGGCAATGCTGTCTTCATCGGACCGCCATTTGGCGTCTTTTGCGCCCCGGTCGCGATGAGCGATCAGAAGCCCGCCGATGGTTAGCAGCCAGAACGGAAAGACCCGGCCCTCGAGTAGGAGAGGTGTGATGCCAAGCCTGCGCAGCACCGGAAAGATCGTGGAAAACCCGACCAGCATCAGACGGTTGGCGGAAGGTTTCCATCTGTCCTCCCCGCTCTCGTTGCGGGAGCTAATCGAAGCACTGGGGGTTCGAGGCGACGCCGATATCCCGTTCAAGTACGGAACGCATAATCTGCCGGAATGGGATCTGGCTCGCCATTCCGCGAATTTCACAGACGGCGTGCCGGATTTGGGAACCTTCAAGGATACGTTCGGCACGGCGGAGATCTTGCACGAGCTGTTTGATCCAATCTTCGGCCATCCGATCCTCACCGCCGCGTTCTATACCTTCTATCACTACTACCTCAAAGGCGAAGACAACGGCGGGCTAGCGACGGGCTTCTGCACTTCGCTCGCGAGTCTGGTTGCCGACAACTTCTGGACGGGCCGCACCGATACGCATTCGATCACCAAAGAAAGCGTACACAAGTTCCTCACCGCGGTGCACGGCAGGCTCCTCAGCCGCGAAAGTCTGGTCCGCTTCCACGAGCAAGGGCTCGAAGGCGTAACGAGGGTCGAGCGGAGCTGCCGCGAGGTCGAGGCGACGTTCCTGCGCGGCTGTGACCGCAAGAGCGCGCCGCTGATCTTCTTCATCCCATCAGGCGGGATTTTGGATGGCGGTTACTTCGACAAGCTGGGCAAGTCGCATTGCGTCATGCCTTATCGCTTCGCCTATCCGAAGGGCCGTCGACCACGGCTTGCGCCGGATGGGAAGACGACGATCACCGATCTCGATGGGGTCGAGATGTATGTCTGGGATTGCAACCACCCCGAAGATCAAAACTGCAAACTCGTCTTCAAGAACAACGGCGGGTCGATTGACTTCGACTATCCCCGCGGGTCCGTGAGCAGTCAGAAGGGTTTTACACTCGGCATGATGACCAACGGCGACTATTTGCTCGCCGATCACGATCTGCCTTTCAGCGGGCCGTTCGGGGTCAGACGCTTCATCGTTGATTTCCTGCTTTCGCCTGCCGATCTGCAGATCACCGATCCCAACGGCCTGCGCACGGGCAGCTTCGATGGGCAGATTCGCTCCGAGATTCCAGGCAGCCATCCCTGTTACCTCGTGCCGGGCGCATATCTGTTGCCCACCGACGCGCTTCTCACGCGCCGTATCACGGGCACCGGTGCCGGCCAGTACACGTTCAACTCAATCATTCCCGACGGCGGTTCGCTGGTGCTGCAAAACGTGACGACGGCGGCGGGGCAGGTCGATGTGCTATCGGTGAGCGCTGATCAAACGCAATTGCGCTTTACGCCGGCAGTGGAGAAGACATTCAACTTGACCATCGCGCGCCAGGCCGGCGATCAGGTGCGGGCGATTGCGATTCGCGGCGCCGGGGGCGGCCCGGCGACGGACGTTGCGATAACCACCTCGCCGGAATTGTCGTTCGCGCACCTTGGCAACTCTGGTGCGGCGCGCGACGTCGAAGTTGAGGCATTCGTGATAGATCGCAAGAGCAGCAGGACGTTCAACAAACAATTCGGCGCCATTAACTTGCCATCGCAGAGCGAACTCAAGCTCGAAGTGCAGGATTGGAATACGGTCGACGCCAGACTGCAAACGTTGACAATGCAGTAGCCAAAACAAGAGGGGAAGAAGGCTTTGCGCAGTGCGCTGCCCGTAGGGCAAGCTTATGACAAGGGAGTGGCAGGTGTGGTTTCCGGTGCTTGTGATTACAAGCCGGGCATTGTGCTGGACAAGCGAGAGTCTGACGGCAGTCGATTGCTCGGCAAGGTTTACTGCAAAGTGGACGCGCAGTATGGCGCTATTGAAGTGGGCGATCTGCCGGCGACCTCTCCCACACCGGGGCATGCGATGAAGGCGGATGACCCGCTCAAGGCATTTGGCACCGTGATTAGGGAAGGCATCGCGCCCGTTGGCGGAAGGGCAAGGACTTGTTCTCATGCTGATTGCCTTGCAATGATGTTCTTTACACATTCATTACCTTAGGAGTAATTGTTATGGCTGCAATAGCTTTTGATCAACCTTCGAAAGGACAGGTTTCGCGTGCTGAAACAGCTCTTAGTGTTACTAATACTGGGGGTGGCGAGGGCGTTAGGGGCACGACTAACTCAGATACCAACGCAGCTGTAGTGGGGGTGTCTAACGGTCTTGCCCGGGCCGGCCATTTTCAGTCTGTTGGTGGCGAGGGCGTTAGGGGCACGACTAACTCAGATACCAACGCAGCTGTAGTAGGGGTGTCTAACGGTCTTGCCCGGGCCGGCCATTTTCAGTCTGTTGGTGGCGAGGGCGTTAGGGGCACGACTAACTCAGATACCAATGCAGCTGTAGTAGGGGTGTCTAACGGTCTTGCCCCTGCCGGCTTGTTTCAGGGAAATGTTCAAGTTAGTGGCGATGTTCAAGTTAGCGGCGACATCCGCCTAACCAACGCCGATTGCGCCGAAGATTTCGACGTTTGCGAAACGGAGCAGATTGAACCTGGAATGGTCATGGTCGTGGGCGAAGAAGGAAAATTGGAGCAAAGCCAAAAGGCGTACGACAAGCGGGTTGCTGGGGTGGTCTCTGGCGCGGGCGATTACAAGCCCGGCATCGTGTTGGACAAGCAGGCGTCCGATAACATCCGACAACCCCTTGCGTTGCTCGGGAAAGTCTACTGTAAGGTGGATGCGGGTCACGGAGCAATCGAGATTGGCGATCTGCTGACGACCTCCCCCACGCCAGGGCATGCGATGAAGGTGAATGATCCGCTCGAGGCGTTTGGGACGGTAATCGGGAAGGCATTACGCCCGTTGGCGGAAGGCCAAGGACTGATTCCCATACTGATTGCCTTGCAGTGATTTCCCTTGGCTTGAGAGGAAAAGTGTTATGCCAAGCCTTCGTAGCTCCGGGAAAATCGTAGGAAGCTCAGTCAGCATCAGACAATTGGCACAGGATAGTCGGCCAACTGTGCCATTCCCGCTCTCGTTGCGCGAGTTACTCCAAACATTGGGTGTTCCACCCCACTCAGACCGCGGCTTCATTCGCAAGAAGGTAGTCCCGCTGGAAATCTTTCAACGCAAGTTCGACGAATTCGTCAATGAGCGCGAGCGGCCACTGTTCAAGTTCCGGCTCCACGGCGAAGAGTTCGGCAAGAGCGAGCTCACCACGTTTTTCGAGGACCCCGTGGATGGGGTGTTAAAGGAATTCGGCAAGCCCACGGATCTTCGGGACGATGGCGGGGACCTCGAGATCGACGCGCCGGGTCCGTTCAACCCCAACTACCACTTCAGCAACCTGGAGACCGAGCGAATAACGCTGAATATCACGTCGGACCCACCGGGTTCTCCTCCCGAGATCGAGGTGCGGGTCCATTTCGAGATCAAACACGAAGAACTCAAGATCAATAACTTCTTCAACATTGACTTTACTGGACTTGACCTCACGCTAAGGTTTCCCCTTCTGTTCGACATTACCAACGGCTTGGTGGGCTTGCTGGGCTTTGTGGAGTTGGTGGAGCAGGCCATGCGGGAAGTCAAGGTGGAACGTTTCCCCGGTATCCCCGGCAAAACCCCGAATACCGTGAAACTTACGGTGGAATTCAGGGGTAACGTGTTTAAACAGCAAGGCCCTGAAGCATCTACTGAAGCTCTCAAGCAAAACCTCAAGAAAGACTTGTTCAAGGAATTCATTAACACTGATGCGTCGGTGGACGTCGCGGGCCTTCCTGACGGTGTGGTTGCGCGCGAAATTGAGGGCACGCTGAACGAAAAACTTTTAGAAGCATTGCAAAAGAGGCTGCAGGATCAAGAGGAAGAGCCCGGGATCATTCGTCCCGGTATCAACCGGAGATTGACCCGTTTGCTGTTGGGCGGGGATTTCACGGTCGTGGGCGCGTGGAGCAACGGTCGGGTGCTGACGATCGACTACATGGGCGGCTCTCAAATTGACCCGTTTCCCGAGCGTTCGCAGCCGCCGCTGGACCCGGGCCTGCTCTCCAACATTAATCACATCGTGGTACTCATGATGGAGAACCGTTCCTTCGACCACATGCTGGGCTACCTCAGCAAGCATGGCGGGCGGGCCGATGTCGACGGATTGCGCGGCGGAGAGAAGAACCGTTTCAAGGAACGCGATTTCCCGTCGTTCCCGCTCACCGACACGCAGTTCATCGCGGGGCCCTGTCACGACCATGCCTGTGTGGTGACCCAGGTCGATGGCGGCAAGATGGATGGCTTTGTGGCGGACTTCGCCCCGCGCGCCGAAGCTGCCGCAGCTAAAGGTTTTAATGTTAATCCCGGCGACGTCATGGGCTATTACGACGCCGCGAAGGTCCCGGTTTACGACGCTCTGGCGCGCGAGTTTCTGATCTGCCAGCGCTGGTTCTGCTCGCACCCCGGGCCAACGTGGCCGAACCGTTTCTATGGATTGACCGGACGGCTCAACCGCGATGCCAATGGCCGCACGGAACTCGATAACCCCCAGATATCTGATTTCGCACCGGTCTCGACCAAAACCATCTTCGACCATCTCACCGACCAAGGTGTTTCCTGGCACTACTACGAGTACGGCTTCTGCTTCCTGCGCCTGTTCGACCGCTACACTTTCGACATCAGTAACATTCTGGATGCCCGCGACCCCGTGAATGGTTTCTTTGCCGCGGCTCAGGCAGGAACGCTCCCTTCGGTGTCGTTTGTTGACCCGGATTTCATCGATGTGCCGCCTGGCAGCGATGACCATCCACCGGCGGACATTGCGAGAGGGCAGCACCTGATAGCAGAGGTAGTGCGCGCCGTAATAAATGGACCACTGTGGAGCAAGACGTTGCTGGTAATCACCTACGACGAGCACGGCGGCTTTTTCGATCACGTGCCGCCGCCAACTGCACCTGTGGTCTCAGGGATCGACCGCTACGGTCCGCGGGTACCCGCGTTCGTCATTTCTCCTTGGGTGGACCGCGGCAAGGTGACCGATGTCGTGTTCGACCACACGTCGATCCTCAAGACGATCGCCCGGCGTTTCCTCAGCCCCCGCCCGCCCGATTTGGGCGAGCGTGTGGCTGAAGCCCAGGATCTATCGATGGTGTTGCGCTCCACCGCGCGGCAGGACAGGCCGGACATCCCACTGCCGCCCGCGCCGGTGCCAAACGTTGCCCTCGCCAGGCGAGCAGAGCTGGTGACGGAGGGCGACCGGAGTTTCCACGCGCTGCTGCGATCCATGCGTTTTCTGTTCTTTATGGGGTAGGGCGTCAGGCCGCGTGTATATGCCGCTTCGAGAAGGATCCAAACCATGTGGCAGATCGCCTATCCGGTATCGAATCTGGTCGCGCGTCATCAAGGCACGCTGCCGGTGCTCATCACCTGTCCGCACGGCGGCACCGCCGATGTTCCGGGCATGGAGCCTCGCAACGGTGATACAACGCCCGCGGGCTGCAACTTCGAGCCGGCCGGCGACCTCGACACCATCGAGGTCGCCGTGGGGGTGGCTCAGCGCATGCTGGAAATCTTCGGCGAAGCACCGTATGTCGTGATCGCGCAATACCACCGCAAGTTCCTCGACGCCAACCGTTCGCGGGACTGCGCTTTCGAGGATCCCGATGCAGCGCCGTTCTACGACGAGTACCACCACGCTGTACGCGCCTTCGTGGACGAGATTCGCACCCAAAACGGCGGGCTGGGGTTGCTGTTCGATATCCACGGCACCGCAGGAATTCCGGGGGACCCGGCGGTCATCTTCCTGGGCACGGCCAACGGCGCGACCGTCGCCCGGTTGCTGGCGGCCGATCCGCAAGCGCTGTGGCGCCGTCGCAGCCTGCGTAGGTTCCTGGAGGCTGCCGGCCATGTGGTCTCGCCCAGGCAACCCGGTGTACCGGAAACACCCGCGCTCAGCGGCGGCTTTACCGTGCGAACCTATGGCAGCTCGCATGCCGACGGCCTCGATGCGATGCAAGTGGAGATCACGAACCCGTTGCGCACCGATCCCGACCTACGCCAGCCGCTGATCGAAGTGCTGGCGTATGCGATCGGCAATCTCGTGAGCCGCTACGCCGATTCGCACACCTTGACAGCGGCGGTTACCTCTCGCAGCGGCGCGTCGAGGTATTGACCCGCGACACGGGAGGAACACGATAGCGACTGTTTACATCACGTCGAACGACGGCGCTCTCGAACTCTGCATCCGCGACTTCACCAACCTTGGGATTCGAGTTCGTCCTGCTCCGTTCCGAGAATGGAGTGAACGAAGGGCTGCGCGGCGCGATAACGCTTAAGACGATCCACAGAGAGATGGCGTCGGGTCCGTGGAACGATGCCGACACCGCGGCCAGTGCGATCTAGCCCGCGAACGCCGCCCGCCCGGCGTCGCTGCGCAGCGTGACGAGCGTGGCCGCGCAGACCGCGATCACCGGAATCAGGACGACGAGCACGCCGGAGACCGCGCCCACCCAGCTCACGCGCTCGTCGGGCGGCAGGCGCTTGTACGCGTAGAGCCGAGTCGCCGCCGACAGCAGCGCGAGCGCCATCAGCGTCCAGCAGAAAAACTCGAGGAGGTCGCGTCCCCAGGGGCGGAGCCGCAGGACGCCGATGCCACCCGCGAGGCCGAGGATCCAGATCGCAAAGAGGGCCATGTCGTTCCAGGCGGTGCTAGCGAGGAAGCGGCGCTGCAATTCGCCGGAACGGTGGAGCGCGACGATCAGCAGCGCTCCCGCTACGAGCGCGAGAATGCTCGCGATCGTGAACAACCAGCCGATGACCGGCAGCGGGAGACCGATCTCCACGCCGCTACTCCCGGGCCCGCGCCGTGATCGCCGTCAGAATCCCCTGCATGAGCGCGGTCGGCGTCGGCGGGCAGCCGGGCACCCCGACATCGACCGGGATCACGTTCGACACGCGGCCGCAGCTCGCATAGCTCTCGCCGAATATCCCGCCGGTGCAGCCGCAGTCGCCGGCCGCGACGACGAGTTTCGGGTCGGGCACCGCGTCGTAGGTCCGCCGGAGCGCCGTCTCCATATTGCGCGATACCGGACCGGTCACGAGCAGCATGTCGGCGTGGCGCGGGCTCGCCACGAACCGGATGCCGAGCGCCTCGAGATTGTAATGCGGCGTGGTCAGCATGTGGATCTCGAGCTCGCAGCCGTTGCACGATCCGGCGTCGACGTGGCGGATCGCGAGCGAGCCGGCGAAGAGCGCGAGCACTTCGCCCCGCAGCCGCTGCTCGACGAGCTGCAGGGAGGGATCGGGCCGCGGCGGCGGCTCGGTCACGATGCCGGTGACGGCGATCTGTTTCAGGAGCTTCAGCATCGCTAGAGGTCGTGTCCGCTGTAGGAGAGGTTGAACGACTTGTTGATCAGCGGGAAATCGGGGACGATATTGCCGATCACCGCATGCTCGAGCACGGGCCAGTTCTGCCACGACGGGTCGTGCGCGTGGCAGCGGCGGATCAGGCCGTCTTCGGCCTCGAGCGCAATCACCACCTCCCCGCGCCAACCTTCCACGCGGCCCAAGCCCAGCCCGCGGCCGGCGACGCTATCGAACGGCGTGTTGACCTCGCCGAGCGGGACCCGCTCGACGATCGCCTGCAGGAGTCGCAACGACTCGAAGATCTCCTCGAATCGCACCGCGACGCGCGCCGCCACGTCGCCGGCGTCCTCGGTCTTCATCCCGACGTCGAGCCGGTCGTACGGCTCGAACGCGGGCGCCACGCGGACATCGAGCGCAAGGCCGCTCGCGCGCGCCGCGAGACCCACGACGCCGAGCTGCCGCGCGAGCTCCGGCGCGAGCCGGCCGCAGGTGAGGAACCGGTCCTGCAGTCCGGCGTGGTCATCGTAGATGGCCTTCAGCGCCTGCACCTCGAGCGCGAGCGCGGCGCACTGCGCGACGATCTCGTCGCAGCCGTGCCGGCCGACGTTGCGCTCGACGCCGCCCGGGATCACGTAGTCCATCAGGTAGCGGTGGCCGAAGAGCGCGGCGTTGAGCCGCAGCCATTCCTCCTTGAGCCGCATGAACTGCGCGAGGCCGAAGGCGAGCCCGCCGTCGTTGCCGAGATAGCCGAGGTCGCCGAGGTGGTTGGCGACGCGCTCGCGCTCGAGCGCGAGCCCGCGGAGCCACAGGGCGCGCGGCGGCGGTTCGACGCCCGCGAGGCCTTCGACCGCCATCGCGTACGCCCAGGCATAGGCGACCGTGCTGTCGCCGGATATGCGACCGGCGAGCACGCTGCCCGTTACGAGGTCGCATTGGTCGAACAGCTTGTCGACCGCCTTGTGAGTGTAGCCAAGGCGCTCCTCGAGCCGCAGCACTTTCTCGCCGACGACCGAGAACCGGAAGTGTCCCGGCTCGATGACGCCGGCGTGCACCGGTCCCACCGGAATCTCGTGCACGCCCTCGCCTTCGACTTGCACGAAGCGGTACTGCTCGACGTCGTTGCCGTACCAGTTCTCGAGGCCGAAGTCGCGCCGCAGGGGGTAGACGTCCGCCGGCCAGGCGGCGTGGCGCAGCCACGGCCGCTGATCGGCCGCGGCCGAGCGGATGCCGACGAGGTCGTGGACGGCACGCTGCATCCGGTTCGCGCAGCGGAAGACGTCGGAGAGGTCCGGATACTCCGGCCGCTCCGCCGGGAGCGGGACGGTGAGCCAGAGCGTCGCGTCGTCCACGACCACGGCGAGATGCAGCGCGAACCCCGCGTCGCGATCGCGCTCGTCCGAACCCCACAGCGCCGCGAGCCTTCCGCCCTTCGCGGCTGCGCGAATCGCGATCTCGCGCAGCCGCTCGACCTCCGCGCGCGCATGCCACACCGGCACCGCGGAGCGGAGCGGCGCAGCGGCTACGCCCAGCGCGCCGAACAGCGTTTCGCTCTGGCGGATGCGTTCCCCGTTCATCCGATCAGCTTCGCCGCCTCCCGATACCAGTCGGCGAGATACGGCGGCACGTAGAGCCCGAGCAGGAGCACGAGGGCATAGTGCGAGAAGACCGGCAACAGCGCCGGACGGTAGGGAAGGCTGACCGGGGCGAACTCCCCGCCGGGAACGCCGAACACCATCGGCTGGATCTTCCTGAACACCGCTGCGAAACCGACGCCGAGTGCAACCAGGAGCAATGGCGTCGCCCACGGTTGCTGGCGCATCGCGGTCGTGAGGATCAGGAACTCGCTCGCAAACACGCCGAACGGGGGCAGCCCCAGGATCGCGATCGTGCCGATCATCAGCCCCCAGCCGACGGTCGGGCTCACCCGCATCAGGCCGCGGATGTCCTCCATGACCTGGGTGCCGGTCTTCTGCACCGCGTGGCCGACGGCGAAGAAGATCGCGCTCTTGGTGAGCGAATGCACGGTCATGTGCAGCAGCCCCGCGAAGCTCGCGACCGGGCCGCCCATGCCGAACGCGAAGGTGATGAGCCCCATGTGCTCGATCGAGGAGTACGCGAAGAGGCGCTTGATGTCGCGCTGGCGCGAGAGGAAGAACGCCGCGACCACGACCGAGGCGATGCCGAAGCCCATCATGAGGTCACCCGCGAACGGGGTGCCGAGCGCTCCGTCGGCGAGCACCTTGCAGCGGACGAGCGCGTAGAGCGCGACGTTCAGCAGCAGCCCCGAGAGCACCGCCGACACCGGCGTCGGGCCTTCGGCGTGCGCGTCGGGCAGCCAGTTGTGGAGCGGCACGAGTCCGACCTTGGTCCCGTAGCCGACGAGCAGGAACACGAACGCGATCGAGAGCACCGTCGGCTCGAGCTGCGAGCGCACCCCCGCGAGATGCGTCCAGAGCAGCGCCTCGATGCCGCTGCCGAGGAGCTTCTGTGACGCCATGTAAAGCAGGATCGTGCCGAAGAGCGCCTGCGCGATCCCGACCCCGCACAGGATGAAGTACTTCCACGCCGCCTCCAGGCTCGCCGGCGTGCGGTAGAGGCTGATGAGCAGCACCGTCGCGAGCGTGGCCGCCTCCGTAGCGACCCACATGATCCCCATGTTGTTCGTGAGGAGCACGAGCAGCATGGTGAAGACGAAGAGCTGGTACATGCTGTGGTAGAGGCGCAGCCGCGCGTGCGTGATGCGACCGTGTTCCTCCTCGATGCGCATGTACGGCCGGGAGAACATCGCGGTCGTCAGCGCGACGAACGCGGTGAGCGCGACCAGGAACACGTTCAGCGAATCGACGAAGAACTGCTCCCCGAAGGCGAGGATCGGGCCGGCGCGGACGACGCGCGCGGTGAGCGCGGCCGCCCCCGCGAAGGTCGCCGCCGAGAGCGCGACGTTCAGCTCCGCGGCCCAGCGCATGTGGCCGACGAGCGCGAGCAGGGCCGCGCCCGCGAGCGGCATGCCGAGGACGAAGACGAGCTCCAGATTCACGGCCGAAATCGCGTGCGCGCAGACACCGCGCCCCGACGGGTACGTGACGGTCTCATTCTTCCCTCAGCTTCTCGAGATGATGGATGTCGAGCGAGTCGAACCGCTCGCGGATCTGGAAGAAGAAGACGCCGAGGATGATCACGCCGACCAGCACGTCGAGCGCGATCCCGAGCTCGACCACCATCGGCATGCCGTAGGTCGCCGCGGTGGCGGCGAAGAAGAGCCCGTTCTCCATCGCCAGGAAGCCGATCACCTGCGGCACCGCCTTGGAGCGGGTGATCATCATCAGGAACGCGAGCAGCACCGCCGCAAGCGCGATCCCCAGCGTGCCGCGCGTCACCGTCCCGGCGAGCTCGGACACGGGCTGCGCGAGGTTGAACGCGAGGATGACGAGCACGAGGCCGACGAGCATGGTGGTCGGGATGTTGATGAGCGTTTCGACGTCCCATTTGACCGCGAGCCGCTGGATCAGCCGGTGCAGGATCCAGGGCAACAGCAGGACCTTTAGGACGAGCGTCAGCCCGGCGGACCAGTAGAGGTGCTGCTGTCCGGTCGCCCAGGCGACGAACGCGGTCGAGAGCGAGAGCACGAGCCCCTGCGCGGCGAAGAGGTCGATCAGCGAGAGGATGCGACGCTGCGCGAGCATCGCGAACGACACGAGCAGCAGCACCGCCGCGAACACGTTGATGATCTGGCCGGTCAGGGCCGGGGTGAGGAGCTCGCTCACGAGGTCTCCAGGAACGCGTGCAGGAGGAGGGCGAGGACCGCGAGCATGAACGCGGTGCCGAGGAACTCGGGGGCGCGGAAGATCCGCATCTTCGCCGAGACCATCTCGATGAGCGCCAGCAGGAACCCGCCGATCCCGAGCTTGAGGACGAGCGCCGGGAGCGCGAGCAGGAGTGCGGCCGGGTCGCCGGCCCGGGCGATGCCGAACGGGAAGAAGAGGGCGATGCCGATGCAGGAGTACACGAAGAGCTTGAGGCTCGCCGCCCACTCGACGAGCGCCAGATGCCGTCCCGAGTACTCGAGGATCATCGCCTCGTGGATCATCGTCAGCTCGAGGTGGGTGGCCGGATTGTCGACCGGGATGCGCGCGTTCTCGGCGAGCGACACCATCGTGAAGGCCACGCCGGCGAAGGCGAGGCTCGGGTAGATCGCGAGCTCGCGCTGCGAGAGGGTCTCGACCGTGGTCGCGAGCGAGGTCGTCTGGCTGATCAGCGAGGCGGTGAAGAGCACCATCAGCAGGGCCGGCTCGGCGAGGAAGCCGATCATCATCTCGCGCCGCGCGCCGAGCGAGCCGAACGCGGTGCCGATGTCCATCCCCGCGAGGGCCAGCGCGACCCGCGCGAGCGCGAGGATGCCGACGAGGGCGATCGCGTCGGCCGCCGGCGCGTAGGGGAGGTCGGTGCCGAGCGTCGGCACGATGGCCGCCGCCATGCACATCGCGCCGAAGAGCACGTACGGCACGACGCGGAAGAGCGGCGAGGCGCCGTGAGCGATGATCGCGTCCTTGGCGAAGAGCTTGCGCAGCGCGCGGTAGGGCCGCAGCATGCCCGGGCCGCGCTTGTTCTGCAGCCAGGCCCGGCACTGGTTCACCCAGCCGAGGAGGAGCGGCGCGAGCAGGATCGCCAGCACGAGCTCGGTGAGCTGGGCGACGGCGCCGGACCACGAAAAGCTCATCGTCTCACCGCACGAGGAACAGCAGCACCAGCAGCGTGGCGAAGCTGTACATGAGGTACACCGAGATGCGGCCGCGCTGGAGCACGGTCACGAGGCCGGTGACGCGTTCGACGGCGCGCATCACCGGCACGTAGGCCCACTGCCAGTGCGGATCCTCGATCGTCACGCGGTAGCGCGGCGCGGGCTCGGCGGGGCTCGGCAGCTCGCGCTCGACGACACGGAAGAACGGCTCGAACACCACCCGCACCGGCTGGCCGAACCCTTCGGCGGTGTCCTGCATCCTGGCGTTGAGCAGCGGGAAGCCGCAGTCCCAGGGCGGCGAGCGCCGCACGCGGCCGTGATAGAAGCGCCGCACCGCCAGCCAGGCGGCGAGCGTGACGACGACGAGACCGACCAGGAAGAGGAGCGGCGAGTAGCTCGCGCGCTGCGGATCGATCGGCGCGAGAAACAGCCAGTGGCTGCGCGCGGCAGAGGCGGACAGGGTCTGACCGACGAGCGGCCCGGTGACGAAGTCGATCATCCGGATGACCTGGACCGGGACGATGCCGAACGCGACGCAGCCGGCGGCGAGCCACACGAGGCCGATCCGCTCCCAGAGGCCGGCGTCGCGCGCTTCCGCGAGCTTCTCCTCGCGCGGCTGGCCCAGGAACACGACGCCGTAGAACTTCACCATCACATAGGCGGAGAGGGCGGCGGCGAGCGCGATCGCCGCCGCGGCGACCGGGATCAGCATGTTGAGATAGGTGTCGGGCAGCCCGGGCGTGAACAGGAACGCCTGCAGCAGCAGCCATTCGGAGACGAATCCGTTCAGCGGCGGGAGGCCGGCCAGCGCGAGCGCGCCGATGAGCGCGAGCCACGCCACCCAGGGCATGCGGTGGATGAGCCCGCCGAGTCGCCCCAGCGCGCGCTCCCGTGTCGCATGCAGCACCGAGCCGGTGGCGAGGAAGAGAAGGCTCTTGTACCAGGCGTGGTTCAGGCAGTGATAGAGCGTCGCGGTGAGGGCGAGCGCAGCGAGCGCCGCCATGCCGTAGGCGGCGAAGGTGACGGTGAGCCCGAAGCCGACGACGACGAAGCCGATGTTCTCGATCGAGGACCAGGCAAGCAGGCGTTTCATGTCGCCCTGCACCGCGCTGAAGACCACGCCGAAGATCGCGGTCGCGAGCCCGATCGCGAGCGCGGTGACGCCCCACCACCAGATCTGGGTGTGGAGCAGATCGAAGGTGACCCGCAGCATCCCGTAGATCGCGGTCTTGAGCATCACCGCGCTCATCAGCGCCGAGACGGGGGAGGGTGCAGCCGGATGGGCTTCGGGGAGCCAGACGTGCAGCGGCAGGATGCCGGCCTTTGCGCCGAAGCCGAAGAACGCGAGCAGGAATGCGACCGTGGCCCAGAACGGGCCGAGCCGGACGGCGCGCATCGCCGCGAACGTGTAGTCGTGGGTTCCGCCCTGGAGCACGCCGAAGCACAGCAGGATCGCAAGCGCGCCGATGTGCGCGATCAGTAGGTAGAGATACCCCGCGCGGCGGATCTCCGCCTGACGGTGATCGCTGGTCACCAGGAAGAACGACGCGAGCGCCATCGACTCCCACGCGACCATGAAACCGTAGGCGTCGTCGGCGACGAGCACGAACGCCATGCTGGCGAGGAAGAGGTGATACCAGAGGCACTGGACGCCGGGCGCGGTGCCCTCGCCGGGGCGGATGTAGCCCGCGGCGAACACCGATACGCCCGCGGCGACACCGCCGAGGATGAAGAGGAAGAACGCGGACAGCGCGTCCATCCGGAAGTGGAACGGCAGGTCCGCCAGGCCGAGCGACGAAACGTAGATGTGCGGCGGTGACATGATTCCGGCGAGCGCCACGCCGGCGAGCGCGACGCCGGCCGCGGCGCCGACGGGAAACAGTACGTGCGCGACGTAGCCGAGCGCGCGCGGCGCCACCAGCCCGAGCGCCGCGAGCGCGAGCCACGCAGCCGCGATCGCGAGCGTGAGGTCTAGGGGCGAGGGGGTCATCCGCTTGCGGACGAGGCGGGCGCGCCAGAGGCCATCGTTGTTATGCTCAGGCGAGCGCGATGGTCACCGCGACGAGGGCAGCAATGGTAACACCGGCCCAGAGAAGCAAGCGCGCGCGCGCCGGGTGCGGTGCTCGACCGGATTCCTCTTCGTCCCATCCTCCGGTGGCCGGCGGCTCGCTCGCGGCGCCGACCGCCGCGAGGTCGAGCTTTAGGGTCTGCTCGGCGGCGTCGCCCGGGTGCGACGCCGCCAGGCGATGCATTGCCGCGGTCGAGTCGAACCGGCGCGAGACGCGCAGGCGCGGGCCCGTCTCGCGGGCGGGCGGCCGCTGCGGCGACGTTGATGGCGGCGCGAGGGTCCGGGTCGTCTCGACAGCGACGTCGGGAAGCGGGAACGGCGCGATCGGCAACGTTTGGGTCGCGTCTTCCTCCTCGCCCGAGGGGGTCGCCGCGACGAGCTGCGCGGCGCAGGCGCGCAGGTCCGCGGCGAGCTCGCGCGCGTCCTGGTAGCGCTCCTCCGGATCCTTTGCGAGCGCACGCGCGACGACGAGATCGAGCATCGCCGGCAGGCGCCTGTGGACCGCGCTCGGCGGCGGCGGGTTCGTGTGCACGATGTGGTACATGATCTGGGTGATGTCATCGCCGGCGAAGGGCGACGCACCGACCGCCATCTCGTAGACCACCACTCCGAGCGCGAAGATGTCGCTGCGGTGGTCGGCGGCACCGCCGAGCAGCTGCTCAGGGGCCATGTACTTCGGCGAGCCGAGCAGCATGCCGGTCTGGGTCTTGACCTCCGACGAGCGCATCCGCGCGATGCCGAAGTCCATGATCTTCGCCGGCCCGCCGTTCACGACCATGATGTTGGCCGGTTTCACGTCGCGGTGGACGATCCCCCGGCTGTGTGCGTACGCGAGCGCCTCGGCGACCTGGGCGGCGATGTCGAGCGCAGCCGGCGGCTCGACGAGACGGCTCGCGAGCAGGCTCTTCAGCTCGCTCCCCTCGACGAACTCCATCGCCATGTACACGACGTCGCCGGCGCGCCCGATGTCGAAGATCGTGACGATGTGCGGATGGCTCAGACCGCCGGCCGCTTTCGCCTCCTGGTAGAAGCGCTTTTCGTACTCCACGCGCTCCTCGGCGTCGGCCACGATGCTGATGGTCTTGATCGCGACCGTGCGGTTGAGCATCGGGTCCGAGGCCTTGTAGACGACGCCCATCGCCCCCCGTCCGAGCTCGCCGAGGATCCTGTAGCGACCGAGGGTCTGCGGCTCGCTCATGGGTCGGCGTCAGAATCCGGCCTGTTTGCGGAAGTCGTTCCACATCCGACGCACGCGCGATGGCTGGTCCTGCGGCGGCTGCGACTTCTGCGCGCGCAACCGCTGCACCGGCGCCACCGGGGCCGCGACGGGTGCCGCGAAGGAGTGCCGAACGTCCAGCTCTTCGCCGGGGCCGAGCTCCACCCGCAGCGCGACCGTCGGCTGCGGTGGGTGCCGGATCTCGATCGTGTGTTTGCCCGGCGGAACCTCGATGCGTCCGAGAGGCGGAGTCCGGCCTTTCGCCACGCCGTCGATCACGACCTCGCCCCACGGCTCGATCGTGAGCGCCACGACCGCCGGCTGCCTCGCCGCCTCGCGCGCGAACCGCACGGCGATGCCGGCCGCGAGGATGCCCGCGATCGCGAGCCCGGCGACGAGGAGGCGGCGCCGGCGCGGGGCGAAGATCCCGGCGACGGTGGCGCCCGCGTCGCTCGCGGGGCCCTCCAACGAGTACAGCTCGTGCTTGCGCAGGTTCGCGTCGGTCTGGGTACCGGCGGCCTGGAGGCGGGCGAAGCGCTCGGGATCGGTCGGCGCGAGCGCGTCGCGGAACGCGCGCGAGACGAGGATGCGGCCGGCCGCCGAGAACCCGGCGATCGCCGCGCCGGTGGCCACGCTGTCGCCGGCGAGACACGGCTCGCCTCGTTCGTCCGCTGCGAGCCGGACCGGGCCGTGATCGACGCCGAGGCGGAGCGGGAGCGGCTCGGCCCCCTGTCCGTTCGCGAGCCGTCGCAGCCGCCGCGCGGCGAGCAACGCCTCCGACGGCGCGGCGAGCACCGCGATCGCGAGGCCATCGGGTGTCTCGGCCACGATCCGGTCCGCGGGATCCAGCGGCGCGATCGCCCGCGCCACCGCGGCGTCGAGACGCTCCCGCAGGCGCGCCTGCTCGGCGACGGATTTGCGGGCGAAGTCGACGAGGCCGAGAAACACCAGGCTCGCTTGCGTGGCGCTCCCGGCGGACTCTGGCATGTCGAGCGGCGCGCGCGTTACTTGACGCGCATGCCGGGCTGGGCGCCGGAGTCGGGCGCGAGAATGTAGACGCCCGGACCGTCGCCCGACGCGGCCAGCAGCATCCCTTCCGACGTGCCGAAACGCATCTTGCGCGGCGCGAGGTTTGCGACCACGACAGTGAGCCGGCCGACGAGCTGCGCCGGATCGTAGGCGGACCGGATGCCGGCAAAGAGCGTCCGCGTCTCGCCGCCGAGGTCGACGGTGAGTCGGACGAGCTTGTCCGCGCCGTCGACGTGATCGGCGGCGACGATTTTCGCGACGCGGAGGTCGATCTTCGAGAAGTCGTCGATCGAGATGGCCCGCGCCTCTGCGGGCCCGGATTTCGCCGCCGCCTTCGCGGGAACGGGGTCGGCAGACGGTTTGTCGTCGTCTGCGCCGATCAGCGCCTGAACCTGCTTCGGATCGATACGCTTCATCAGATGTTCGTACGGCTTGATCCTGTCGAGCCTGGTATCTAGATCCGCCCACGCGAGCGGGCGCGCGAGTCCGAGCATCGTGCCGACGCGAGCTGCCGTCTCCGGGATGATCGGGGCGAGATATATGGTGAGAGTCCGGAACCAGTCAATCAGGTCAGAACAGATCTCGTGCAGCCTGTCGCGCTGCATAGGATCTTTCGCCAAATCCCAGGGCTTCTCCCGGTCGACGTATTGGTTGACTAGATCCGCGAGGCGCATTACCTCGCGAACCACTTTCCCGAACTCTCGAGCCTCATACAGCTCGGCGATCAGCTCGGCCGACGCCCCAGCAGTCATCGTGTGACGCGCGGTCGCAACGATCCGATCGCGGTCCACGTCCGCAAGCTTTCCGTCGAAGAGCCGGGTGAGAAACCCGGCGGCGCGGCTCGCGATGTTCACGTACTTGCCGATCAGGTCCGAGTTCACCCGCGCGACGAAGTCGTCCGGGTTGAAGTCTACGTCCTCGACGTTCGCGTTCAGCTTGGCGGCGATGTAGTAGCGCAGCCATTCCGGATTCATCCCGAGCTCTAGGTACTTGAGCGGGCTGACACCGGTGCCCCGCGACTTGGACATTTTCTCGCCGGTGAACGTGATGAAGCCGTGCACGTACACGTTGTCCGGCACCCGGTAGGGCTTGCCGGCAAACTCGAGCATCGCCGGCCAGAACAGCGTGTGGAAATAGATGATGTCCTTGCCGATGAAATGTATCTGCGCGGTGTCCGGTGCGGACAGGAACTCTTCGAACGTCCGGGTCTCGCCCTTGGCTTTCGCCTTGCCCGAATCGAAGTAGTTCTTGAGCGAAGCGAGATAGCCGATCGGCGCATCGAGCCAGACGTAGAAGTACTTGCCCGGGGCGTCGGGGATCGGGATGCCGAAATACGGCGCATCGCGCGAGATATCCCAGTCGGCGAGCGCCCTGTCGCCTTCGCCCTCGAGCCACTCCCTGGCCTTGTTCGCCACCTCCGGCTGCAGACGGCCGTCCTGCGTCCAGGCGTTCAGGAACGCGACACACTTCGGATCCGACAGGCGGAAGAAGTAATGCTCGGACGCCTTCAGCACCGGCGTCGCGCCGGTGAGCGTCGAGTACGGGTTCTTGAGGTCGGTCGGCGCGTACACGCTGCTGCAGTTCTCGCAGGCGTCGCCGTACTGGTCCTTCGTGCCGCAGACCGGACACTCGCCCTTGATGTAGCGGTCGGCGAGGAACATCCCCTTCACCGGGTCGTAGAACTGCTCGATCGAGCGCGTGTACACGAGCCCGGCGGCCTTGAGCCGGCGATAGATGTCCTGCGACAGCGCGACGTTCTCGGGCGAGTCGGTCGAGTGCCAGTTGTCGAACGAGATGTGGAAGCCTTCCAGATAACGCGGGCGCTCGGCGGCGATGCGCGCGACCAGCGCCTGCGGAGTGATTCCCTCTGCTTCTGCCTTGAGCATGATCGGTGCGCCGTGCGCGTCGTCGGCGCAGACGAAATGCACCTCATCGCCCTGCATCCGCCGGAAGCGCACCCAGATGTCGGCCTGGATGTACTCCATGATGTGGCCGATGTGGAACGAGCCGTTCGCGTACGGCAGGGCGGTGGTGACGAAGAGGCGGCGCGGCATGAGCGAGTGTTTCTTGTAAGCCCCTGAGTTTAGCGTGGATAAAGCACCATTTCGACTCTGCTAGACTGAATACAAGCCAGGAGTGCCACCATGCCCCTCACCGAACAGGACGTCCAGTCCGCGTTGAAAGAGATCGTCGACCCGAACACCGGCAAGGATCTCATGGCGACGCGCTCCGCGAAGCGTGTCAAGGTTTCGGGCAGCGACGTTACCGTCGAGATCGAGCTCGCCTATCCCGCGAAGACGCAGCTCGAGCCGATGAGGAAGCTCGTCGCCCAGCGGCTGCGGTCGGTCCCCGGGGCCGGCGCCGTCAACGTGAGCGTGAGCTCGCGCATCGTTTCGCACGCGGTACAGCGTGGGGTCAAGCTCGTGCCCGGGGTGAAGAACATCATCGCTGTCGCCTCCGCCAAGGGCGGGGTCGGCAAGTCGACCACGGCGGTCAACCTCGCGCTTGCGCTCGCGGCCGAGGGTGCGACGGTGGGCGTCCTCGACGCGGACATCTATGGCCCGTCCCAGCCGATGATGCTCGGCATCACCGGCCGCCCGCAGTCGACCGACGGCAAGTCGCTCGAGCCGATGATCGGTCACGGCGTCCAGGCGAGCTCGATCGGGTTCCTGATCGACGTCGATACGGCGATGGTGTGGCGCGGACCGATGGTCACCCAGGCGCTCGAGCAGCTGCTCAAGGACACCCGCTGGCGCGACGTCGACTACCTCGTCGTCGACCTGCCGCCGGGCACCGGCGACATCCAGCTCACGCTCGCGCAGAAGGTGCCGGTGACCGGCGCGGTGATCGTGACGACGCCCCAGGACATCGCGCTGATCGACGCGCGCAAGGGGCTGAAGATGTTCGAGAAGCTTTCCATCCCGATCCTCGGCATCGTCGAGAACATGTCCCTGCACACCTGCTCGAAGTGCGGTCACGAGGAGCCGATCTTCGGCGCCGGCGGCGCGGCGCGGATGAGCAAGGACTACGGCGTCGAGCTGCTCGGCGCGCTGCCGCTCGATATCCGCATCCGCGAACAGGCCGACTCGGGGAAGCCGACGGTCGTCGCCGATCCCGATAGCCGGACCGCGGAGATCTACCGGGCGATCGCGCGGCGGGTGGCGGTGAAGATCGGGGATCTGCAGAAGGACATGACGCGGGAAGTTCCCGAACATCGTGTGCAGAACACCTGAGTCGAGACGCTGAGCCTCTATCTCGCGCTCAAGACGATTCACATCCTCGGCTCGACGCTGATCTTCGGCACCGGGCTGGGGTCCGTCTACTACCTCTGGGGCGCGCACCGCGCCCGCGACATGGAGGCGCTGCGGCTGACGACGCGCCTCGTCGTGCGCGCCGACTGGCTCTTCACGACGCCCGCGATCGTGATCCAGCCGGCGACCGGCGCCTGGCTGATGCTCATCCTCGGCTACCGGTTCGACTCGCGTGGTTCGCGTGGGTCGCCGCGCTGTACGTGCGTCGCCGGCGCATGCTGGATTCCGGTGGTGGTCATCCAGTACCGGCTCAGGGCGCTCACCGCCGCCGCGTCGAGCTGGGACGCGCTCCCGGCCGCCTACGACCGGCTGATGCGCTGGTGGGTGGCGCTCGGTGCCGGGGCGTTCGCGGCGGTGCTCGGGCTCTTCGCGCTGATGGTCTTCCGGCCGGGCTTGTAGCGCGCACGGGTAGAATCGCGCCGCCGCGCACCTTCCTCTGGAGCGAGCATGTCCGTCAAGTCCGACAAGTGGATCCGCCGCATGGCGCGCGAGCGCGCCATGATCGAGCCGTTCGAGCCCGACCTCGTGCGCGAGGTCAGGGGGCAGAGGGTGGTGTCGTTCGGGACGTCGAGCTACGGCTACGACATCCGGTGCTCGAACGAGTTCAAGCTGTTCACCAACCTGAACTCGACGATCGTCGATCCGAAGAACTTCGACGAGAAGTCGTTCGTCGACGTGAAGGGCGACCACTGCGTCATCCCGCCGAACTCCTTCGCGCTCGCGCGCACGCTCGAGTACTTCCGCATCCCGCGCAACGTGCTCGTCCTGTGCCTCGGCAAGTCGACGTACGCGCGCTGCGGGATCATCGTGAACGTGACGCCGCTCGAGCCCGAGTGGGAAGGGCACGTGACGCTCGAGTTCTCCAACACGACGCCGCTGCCGGCGAAGATCTACGCGAACGAGGGCGTCGCGCAGGTGATCTTCATCGAGTCGGACGAAGTCTGCGAGACCTCCTACCGCGACCGCGGCGGGAAATACCAGGGGCAGAAGGGCGTCACGCTGCCGCGGATCTAGGCGCGATGGCGTTCCAGCCAGCCGATCCCGATTTCGAGGCGCGCGTCCGCGCGAGCTTCGGCCGCCAGGCGAGCGATGCAGCTGATCGGCGCGGTGCTGACCCGCGTCGAGCCCGGCCGTCGTCGCGATCGAGCTGCCGTACCGCGCCGACCTCACCCAGCAGCACGGCTTCGTCCACGGCGGCATGACCGCGATGATCGCCGACTCGGCCGCGGGCTACGCGGCGTACACGCTCTTTCCCGGCGACAGCTCGATCCTCACCGTCGAGTTCAAGATCAACCTCGTCGCGCCCGCCGACGGCGAGCGCCTGGTCGCCACCGGCCGGGTGAAGAAGCCAGGCCGGACGCTGACGATCTGCGAGTTCGAGGTGGTGGCGCAGAAGGGCGGCAAGGCGACCGTGTGTGCGCTGGGGCTGGAGACCTTGATCTGCCTCGCCGGCAAGCCCGACGCGCCGGGCGGCGGCTAGGTCCAGTCGCGCCGCGCTCGTAGGTCACGAAAGCGAACCCGCGGCCGGCCTCCCGGGCGGTTTCGCGCCAGTCGGCGGGATCGAATTCCGGGAACGACACGTCCCCCGGGTAGGCCGCGTCGATCAGGGTGAGGTAAAGCCGGTCGGCCCGCGGCAGCGCGAGCGCGTACAGTGCCGCCCCGCCGATCACGAACACTTCGGGCGCATCCCCGGCGATGACGAGCGCGGCATCGAGCGACCGGGCGACCTCGCAGCCGTCCCAGCTCGCGGCGGGTTGCCGCGTGACCACGATGTTCCGCCGGCCGGGAAGGGGCCGCCCGATCGACTCGTGCGTCTTCCGTCCCATGATCACCGGCGCGCCCATCGTCAGCCGCTTGAAGCGCTTCAGGTCTTCGGGGAGGCTCCAGGGCAGGCGGCCGCCGGCCCCGATCACGCGGTTGCGGGCGAGCGCGGCGACTAGCGAAACGAGCGGCATGATTAGCGGGCCGGCTGCGCTCACCGGCGGTATCATGAGGCGGACCGATTATAGGATTCGTTATCCCACCGTTGAAGCTCGCGAACTTCTATTACCCGAGGTCGTTCCTGAAGCTGCTGCTGATCGGCTTCGTCGTCGTGTCGGCGCCGCTCATCGTCGCCCTCGTGAACGCGGCGATCTCGATGCAGCGGCTTGCCACGATGAGCGAGAGCGCGGTCGATCAGGCGGCGCAGGCCGCGCGCAGCTCGCGGCTCCTGATGGAGCAGGCCCTGTCGATGGAGCGGGTGGTGCGACAGTACGTGATCCTCGACGACGCCGGGCTGCTCGAGGATTACGACAAGATCCGCGCCAGCTTCAAGCGCACGACGAGCGAACTGTCGCTGCTGCCGCTCGACGAGCTGCAGCTCTCGGAGCTGAACCGCGCCATCGACAAGGAGCAGGCGCTCTACGAGGCGCTCGCCGCGCAGCCGGCGCAGGGCCCCGAGCGCCGCAAGCTCATCGACGGCTACGTGGATCTGTCCGGCCTCGCGAAGAACGTGCTGAACGAGTCCAACCTGCTGATCGACCGCGAGATCGACCGCATGCGCGCCGCGGCGGCGGCGACGCAGCGGGCGCTCTTCGTAGAGCTCGCGGCGGCGTTCCCGCTCGGCCTCGCGATCGCGGCGCTCTTCGCGTTTCTCATCGCGCGCCCCATCCGACAGCTCGACCGCGCGATCCGCCGGCTGGGCGCGGGCGAGTTCGGCGCCGCGCTCGACGTGCAGGGCCCGGCCGACCTCGAGTACCTTGGCGAGCGGCTCGAATGGCTGCGCCGCCGGCTCGCCGCGGTCGAGGAGCAGAAGGCGCGATTCCTGCGTCACGTCTCGCACGAGCTGAAGACACCGCTCACCGCGCTCCGCGAGGGCTCGGAGCTCCTTGCCGACGGCGCCGCGGGGCCGGTCACCCGCGAGCAGCGGGAGATCGTCGCGATCCTGCAGTCGAACAGCGTGCACCTGCAGCGGCTGATCGAGGATCTGCTTCATTACCAGCGCGCGGTCGCCGGCGTCGAACAGCTCAAGCTCGCGAACGTGGATCTCACGATGGTGGCACAAGCGGCGATCGACAGCCACAAGCTGGACGCCGCCGGACGGTCGGTCGAGTTCGCGCTCGATGCCAGGCCCGCGCCGCTCCTCGGCGACGAGGAGAAGCTGCGGGTGGTCGTCGATAACCTGGTGTCGAACGCGGTGAAGTATTCGCCCGCAGGCGGGACGGTGCGCGTCACGGTCAAGCCTCGCGAGGACGAGGTCTGCCTCGAGACGACGGACGAGGGTCCGGGTGTGCCCGAAGCCGACCGCGAGAAGGTGTTCGACTGGTTCTTCCAGGGCGAGCGGCCGGCGGGCGCGCGCGTGAAGGGCAGCGGGCTGGGGCTCGCGATCGCACGCGAGTTCGCGGTAGCGCATGGCGGCACGATCGAGGCGCTCGGCGGCCCGGGCGGACGCTTCCGCCTGATCCTGCCGCAGGTCGCCTCGCGGAAGGAGGCGGCGTGAAACGCGGCGCCGTGCTCGCGGTGCTCGCGCTCGCGGCGTGCGCGGCGGTGGAGCCGCCGGCGCCGACGATCCCGGTGCCGACCATCCCGGCGCCTCCGACCCCGGCGCCTGAGACGCCGGCGCCCGTGGTCGGGGCCGACGAGTTGCCGGTGGAGCCGGCAGCGCCGACGATCCCGGCGCCGGTGGTCGAGGCCGACGAGTCGCGCCAAGCGGCCGAGCTTCTGGGTTACTATCAGCGCGTGGCGGGTCTCGGGCTGGACGAGCAGAAGCGCGAGCTGGCGACCGCGACGCAGTCGCTCAACCGCGAGCGCACCAATGCCAACCGCGTGCGGCTCGCGCTGGTCTACTCGATTCCCGGAACGGCATTCCAGGACGACGTCCGCGCGGCCCAGTTGCTCGAACCGGTGGCATCGGGCTCGGGGTCGGGCGCACTCCGCCAGCTCGCGGGCCTCGTGTACGCGCAGATCAACGACCGCGTGAAGACCCAGAAGCGCGCCGACCAGCTCAAGGAGCAGGTCGAGCAGCTCCGCGCGGTCGACAAACAACTCATCGAGCGGGGGAGCCAGACGCCCCCGCCGCGGAAACCATGACCGAGCGGCCGCGCGAGCGTTCGCAGGACTGCCGGCAGAACTGGGGATCTACAGGGGGGCATGCCCTCCCGGTCCGGCGTGGGGGCGATACTAGGAGCGTCCCCCCATGTTCGTGCGAGGGCTCCGGTACCGCGTATGAATGCTAACCAAGCGCAGAAGACTGTTCTCGTCGTCGACGACGATCCCGACCTCCTGAAACTGCTCGCGCTGCGGCTCAGCGCCGCCGGCTACTCGGCGCAGACCGCCGGGAGCGGCGAGCGCGCACTCGCTGCGATCGCGGTGTCGCGGCCGGACGTGGTCGTGACCGACCTCAAGATGGGCGGCATGGACGGCCTGGCGCTGTTCGAGGCGATCCAGCGCACGGCACCCACGCTGCCGGTGATCATCCTGACGGCGCACGGGACGATTCCCGACGCAGTGGGCGCGACCCGGCGCGGCGTGTTCGGGTTCCTGCCCAAGCCGTTCGAGGCGCGCGAGCTGCTCGCGCAGGTCGAGCAGGCGTTGAAGCTCTCCCCGTCGGCGTCGGCCGAAGGCCCAACCGACGACTGGCGTGCCGGGATCGTTACCGCCAGCCCGCAGGTCGAGGACCTCTTGCGGCGGGCGCGGCTGGTGGCGCAATCCGACGCGAGCGTTCTCCTCGTCGGCGCCAGCGGCGCGGGCAAGGAGGTGCTCGCGCGCGCGATCCACCGCGCAAGCAAGCGGCGCGATGCGCCGTTCGTCGCTGTGAACTGCGCGGCGATCCCCGAGGCGCTGCTCGAGAGCGAGCTCTTCGGCCATCGCAAGGGCGCCTTCACGGGCGCGAGCTACGACCACAAGGGCCTGTTCCAGTCGGCCGAAGGCGGCACCGTGTTCCTCGACGAGATCGGGGACATGCCGGTCGCGCTGCAGGTGAAGCTCCTGCGTGCGCTGCAGGAGCGCGAGGTGCGCCCGGTCGGCGCCACGCAGACGGTCCCGGTCGACGTGCGCATCATTTCGGCGACGCACCGCAACCTCGAGGAGCGGGTTGCGCGCGCGGAATTCCGGGAGGATCTCTACTACCGACTGAACGTCGTGTCGTTCGCGATCCCGTCGCTCGCCGAACGGCGTGAAGACGTCGTCCCGCTAGCGCAGCACTTCCTGGCGGCGACCGCCGTGCGCTACGGCAAGGACGTACGCGCATTCGCGCCGGAGGCGCTGGAGCTCCTGATCGCCGCGCCATGGCCGGGAAACGTGCGCCAGCTCGCGAACGCCGTTGAGCAGGCGGTTGCCCTTGCCACCTCGCCTATCCTGCCGGCCGCGCTCGTAGCCGCCGCGCTGAAGAGCGAGCCGGTCGGACTGACGCCGCTCGACGAGGCGAAGCGCGCGTTCGAGCGCGACTACCTCGTGCGGATCCTGCGACTCACGCGCGGCAACGTTTCGCGGGCGGCGCGCCTTGCGCAGCGCAACCGCACCGAGTTCTACAAGCTGCTCGAGCGCCATCAGCTCCAGCCGGGGATGTTCAAGGTGGAGAAGGGCGAGCGCAGCGCGCTCGCCGCCGAACGATGAGGGGCGCCTTGCGGGCCGCCGCGCTCGCGGCGCTGATCCTCGCCGCCGCCTGTGCGAGGAACGACAACCTCCGTCCCGGAGCGCAGAGCCCGGCGACCGTGACCAGCTCGGTCAACCTGTCGGGCTTTCCGCCGGAGTTCCGGCGCGGCTTCACCGATGGCTGCGGCGCGGCGCGCGCGAGCGATACCGCGCAGCGCCCCAAGGGGGAAGCGCAGTACGTCGCCGGCTGGCAGGACGGCTTCGACTACTGCACGCCGCGCAAGTAGCGCAGGGATTCCCCGCACTTCTGTGTCGTCCTCCGACGACACAGCCTCTCAGGGCGAGCAATCGATTGCAGCCTGGCGGCCCTGTCGGGCACGAGCGACAGGGTGCGCCGGCGCTTGTACCGCAAGGGGTTGATTCACTTGAGATTGTGTGCGTTGGCACGAGGGTTGCGAGAGGGTGCTCTGAAGGAGTGTCGAAGCTATGGATGCGGCGATGCGCATCTGGCCGCGTCTGCTCATCGTCGGAACCGTAGCGCTGATCGGGGTGGCCATCTTCGCGGGTCTGGTCCCGACGCGGAAAGCGGAGAAGTCCGAGGCGGCGCCGGCGAAGGTGCCCGGCAGGGACTCGCACCGAGCCTCGTCCTGTGCGAACTGCGGCACCGTCGAGGCGATCCGCACCGTCGTCGTCGCGGTCGGACCGGAAGGTGCCAAGCGCACCGTTTATCGCATCACGGTGCGGATGGACGACGGCTCCTACCGGACGCTGTCGCAGGCGCCGCCGCCGTCGGTCGCGGTGGGCGAAGCGGTCAGGGTTATGGACGGCGCCATCGTCAGGCCGCCGTCGCAGGAGGTGAAAGGGTAAACCGCGGGCGAGTGCGCCCTGGAAAACAACGCGATCACATCCTCCCCGGGAGAGCTCTCCCCGAGCGTTTCATGAGCTCTCCATTCCAGGCCCGCTCCCCTCCCCGCGGGCCTTTCTTTTTTTTGTGCGCTCGCGCAAAAAAAGGCCCAAGGCCCCGATACGAACAAGAGGACAAGGGAAAGGGTGGGACCCTTCCCTTCCCACAGGTCCCGGACGAACCGTCGAGATCGTAGACATCGCGATTCATGATGCGCCCAGCTTCGACAGCGCGCCGCTCAGCCGGGATCGCAGCGCCTGCTCGGTCTCGTCGGCGCCGTCGGCCGGTGAGTCGAGGAACGTCCCGATCCGTTCGACGGCGGCGGCAAGCTCGTCCATCCGCGTCAGCCGCCCGTATAGGGCAGCGCGCTGCTCGAGGAGTGCGCCGAGCTGCTCGTCGCAACGCGCGATCGGCGTCGGGTAGCGGCTGATCTCCTCGTTCAGGTGCGTCACCCGGCGCTCGAGATGGGCACGCAACTCTCCCCAGAGCGCCGGCACCGCGGCGAGCCCCGCCGCATCGCCGGGCGCACCGTGGGTGCCCGGGGCTCGGGTCACGCGCTTACTTCGGCTGCGGCACGATCCGCAGGTACGGCCGCGGCGCCTGCCAGCCGTCGGGGAACTGCTTCTTCGCCTCCTCGTCGGGAACCGAGGCGAGGATGATGACGTCCTCGCCCTGCCGCCAGTTCACCGGCGTGGCCACCTTGTGCTTGGCGGTGAGCTGCATCGAGTCGAGCACCCGCAGCACCTCGTCGAAGTTGCGCCCGGTGCTCATCGGGTAGGTGAGCATCAGCTTGATCTTCTTGTCCGGCCCGATCACGAACACCGAGCGCACCGTCGCGTTGTCCGCCGCGGTGCGCTTGGCCGCCTCGCCGCTCGCGTTCGGATGGATCATGTCGTAGAGCTTCGCCACCTCCAGGTTCGCATCGCCGATGATCGGGTAGTTGGGCGCATGCCCCTGGGTTTCCTCGATGTCGTTCGCCCAGCGCTCGTGATCGCCGACCGAGTCGATGCTCAGCCCCAGGATCTTGGTGTTGCGCCGGTCGAACTCGGGCTTCAGCCGGGCCATGTAGCCGAGCTCGGTGGTGCACACCGGCGTGAAGTCCTTCGGGTGGGAGAACAGGATCGCCCACCCGCTGCCGATCCAGTCGTGAAACTTGATCGGTCCCTGGGTGGTCTGCGCCGTGAAGTCCGGCGCCTCGTCGCCTATACGCAATGGCATGCTCAGCCTCCTGTAAGAAGTCCGATCGTACGGAGATCGGATCGTACGAGCCGCACGGCGACCCGTCTATCCGCAAGTCGCCGCGCGGATCCGGAAATCGCAAGCCTGGCGCTTCTACACCGCTATCGGCGCCTTGATGGCAGGGTGCGGGTCGTAGCCTTCGAGAGTGAAATCGCCGTACTCGAAGCCGAAGATGTCCTTCACCCCCGGGTTGAGCCTGAGCCGCGGGAAGGGCCGCGGTGTGCGCGCGAGCTGCTCGCGCGCCTGGTCCAGATGGTTGAGATAGAGATGCGCGTCGCCCAGCGTATGCACGAACTCGCCCGGCTTCAGCCCGGTCACCTGCGCGATCATCCGCGTGAGCAGCGCGTAGGAGGCGATGTTGAACGGCACGCCGAGGAAGATGTCGGCGCTGCGCTGGTAGAGCTGGCACGAGAGCCGACCCTCCGCCACGTAGAACTGGAAGAGGGCGTGGCATGGCGGCAGCGCCATGCGGTCGACGTCGGCCGGGTTCCAGGCGGTGACGAGGTGGCGGCGCGAGTCGGGCCTCGTCCGTATCGACTCGACCACGCGTGCTATCTGGTCGATGATCCCGCCGTGACGGTCGGGCCAGTTGCGCCATTGATAGCCGTAGACGGGGCCGAGATCGCCGTCGGGGCCGGCCCACTCGTCCCAGATCGTCACGCCTCGTTCCTGCAGCCAGCGCACGTTCGTGTCGCCGCGCAGGAACCAGAGCAGCTCGTAGATGATCGACTTGAGGTGGAGCTTCTTCGTCGTGAGCAGCGGAAAGCGGTCGGAGAGGTCGAACCGCATCTGCCAGCCGAACACCGATCGCGTGCCGGTTCCGGTGCGATCGCTCTTGGGGTGACCCCGCTCGAGCACGTGCCCCATGAGATCGAGATAGGCCTGTTCCATCGCTGCAAGTATAGCGGCGGGGCGCGAACTCTCTTCCCCCAAATTCGAGGAGTTCGGGGGCGTGCGGCGCCGGTTCTCCGGCGGGCGCGGTGCTTCAGTGGGCGATGTAGTTGAACAGCTCCCGCGCCGATTGGAAGCGCGCATCGGGACGCTTCGCGAGCAGGCGGTCGACGATCGGCTGATAGCCTGCGAGGCGCTTCGGCAGCCGCGGGACCTCGCCATGCACGTGCTGGTAGGCGAGCGCCGAGGCGTTGTCACCCGCGTAGGGCTGCCTGCCGGTCAGCATCTCGTACAGGATGACCCCGGTCGAATAAAGATCGCCGCGCTCGTCGTGCGGGTGGCCGAGGCACTGCTCCGGGCTCATGTAGAGCGGCGTCGCCATCACCATCCCCTTCTGGGTGAGCGTCGTCGTCGCGTCGAGTTCCCGCGCGAGCCCGAAATCGAGGATCGCGAGCCGGTGATTGGTACGAAACATGATGTTCTGCGGCTTGAGGTCGCGGTGGACGACGCCGGCGGTGTGGACGGCGTCGAGCGCCTCGGCCATCTGGACCAGGATCTTGAGCGCACCCATCGAGCTGATCCCCTTCTGGATGCGCTCGGAGAGGTCGCCTCCGGGAAAATACTCCATCGCCAGCCAGGGGTTCTCGGCGGTGAACCCCTGGTCGAAGATCATCACGACGTGCTCGTTCTGGATGCGCTGGATGATCTTGTACTCGCGCGCGAACCGCGCCTGCGACTGCGGATCCCCCGCGAGGCGGGTGTCGAGCATCTTCAAGACGAGCTGCAGGCCGTCGGACTCGCGCTCGGCCAGGTAAACGCGCGACATCCCGCCCTCGCCGATCTTCCGCAGCACGCGGTATCCCGACACGCCGACCTGGTCGGCGCCGGCCGGCTGGCCGATCTCGCCGACCTTGAGGCTCTGGGTCGACCGCAGCATCTCGCGGGAGATCTCGACCGACTCGATCATCGCCTCCTTGATCGCCATCGCGAGGCGGATCGGCGTGAGATCCGGCTTCTTGAGGTAGTCGGCGGCGCCGGCCTTGACCGCTTTCACCGCCATGTCTTCGCCGCCGGTCTCGGAGAGCACGAGCGTCGGCGGCACGTGACCCTCGGTGCGGAACTCGTTGAGCCACGCGAGCCCGTCCGCGCCCGTGCCCGGAACGTCGTCGAGCAGCAGCACGTCGTAGCGCCGCCAGTCGAAGCCGACTGCCGGCTGGCCCTGCGTGGCCGGGTCCCAGAGCGTCAGCTCCGCGTCCGGCATCGCCGCGGCGAGGTACTGCGTGACGCGGCTGCGGAACTCGGGGGAGTCGTCGATGACGAGGACGCGCATTCGATTACGGTGGCGGCGGCTCGCACGATGATAGCCCCTTCCGGGGCGCCGCTTCACGTGGCGGAAGGAGCCAGAGTGTGACGGCTACCGCAGTCGCGAAGAGGACATACGCGACGGTGAACACCCACTCGGGCAGATCGTAGTAGAGAAGCCGGCTCACCCAGCGCCCGACGAAGCTCGGACCGCCAGGGCTCGCGCGCCGCAGCGCGTCCTCCCAGACCGTCAGCGGGCAGGTGACGCCGACGAGGGCTTCCAGCGCGACGAGCGCAATCGCCGCGAGGTGCGCGTAGCGGAATGCGCGGTTGCGGACCCACCGCCAGCCGAGCGCGCCGCCGACGAGGATCAGCGCGAAGCCGCCGACGACGAACAGGACGAACGCGAAGTGGACGAGGAGGACGAGGTCGGCAGGCACGGGCAGCGCAAGGAACGCAGAGATCGCACCGAAAGCCGATCCGTCATTTCTCCGCGCTCTTTGCGCTTCTCTGCGCCCTCTCCGTCGAGGTCTAAGGCGCGGCGCCGGCCGCGCGAGGTCGCGCCGGGTCGGCGATCCACTCGCTCCACGACCCGGGATAGAGCTTGCTGCCCGACAGGCCGGCGACCTCCATCGCGAGGAGGTTATGACAGGCGGCAACGCCCGAGCCGCACGAGTGCACGACGGCGTCCGGCGCGAGGCCGCCGAGCAGCACCTGGAATTCCTCGCGCAGCCGTTCCGCAGGCTTGAAGGTGCCCCCGTCGAGGTTCTCGCGGACGAATCGATTGATCGCACCAGGGATGTGCCCGGCGACCGGGTCGATCGGCTCGACTTCGCCCCGATAGCGTTCCGCCGAGCGCGCGTCCACGAGCTTCATCCCGGGACTGCCTAGCCGCGCCAGAAGGAAACCGGCGTCGACGGCGAGCGGCCGGGGCCGCGGCTCGAACCGCGCCGGCGTCGCGCGGGGCGGCTCGGCGGCAACGGGACGCTCCTCCCGCAGCCACTTCCCGAGTCCGCCGTCGAGCACCGCGACCGCGTCGTGGCCGAGCCATCGCAGCATCCACCACAGGCGCGCCGCGTTCACCCCTCCGTGCGCGTCGTAGGCGACCACCTGCGTGTCCGGGCCGACACCGGCGGCGCCGAGCTTCGCGGCGAACACCGCGGGGTCGGGTAGCGGGTGCCGGCCATTCTCGCCGGTCGCGAGCCCCGCGAGGTCCTCGTCCATGTGCATGAACCGGGCGCCGGGGATGTGCGACTGCCGGTACTCGGCGCGCCCGAGATCGCCTCGAGCGAGATCGTGGCGGCAGTCGAAGACGACCCAGCGCGGATCGTCGAGATGACGGGCGAGCTCGTCCGTGGCAACCAGCGTCGTGAGCATGGCGTGTCGACTATAGCAGGACCGGGCCATAATTCGAGCTTGCCGGGGACCTCTCGATATGGGGAATCTGCAAGCGGGCCGTGCGGCCCCTGTTCGTTCCCCGGAGGAGCTGCCATGAACGAGATCGTGCCGAAGAACGTCCAGGGCCTCGCCGTCAACCTCGAGGCGTACTGGATGCCGTTCTCTCACAACCGCTACTTCAAGCGGCATCACGAGCGCCGGCTGCTCGCTTCCGCGCGGGGCGCGTACTACACCACGGTCGAGGGGCACCGGCTCTTCGACTGTCTCTCGGGGCTGTGGTGCGTCGGCCTGGGACACGGGCATCCGCGCATCGCCGCGGCGCTCAAGGCGCAGTTCGAGACGATGGACTACAGCCCGGCGTTCCAGATGGGCAGCCCTGAGACCTTCCGCCTCGCCGAGCGCATCGCCGGCATGGCGCCGCCCGGACTCGACCACGTCTTCTTCGTCAACTCCGGGTCGGAGGCGGTGGATACCGCGCTCAAGATCGCGCTCGCCTATCACCGCGTCCGCGGCGAGGGCGCGCGGATCCGGTTCATCGGCCGCGAGCGCGGCTACCACGGCGTAGGATTCGGCGGCATCTCGGTCGGCGGGATGGTCGCGAACCGCAAGATGTTTCCCTCTGCCCAGCTCGTCGGGGTTGATCACCTGCCGCACACGCTCGACTACGCCGAGATGGCGTTCTCGCGCGGCCAGCCGAAATGGGGCGCCCATCTCGCGGACGATCTGTCGCGGCTCGTCGCCCTGCACGACGCCTCCACGATCGCGGCCGTCGTCGTCGAGCCGGTGCAGGGGTCGGCCGGCGTGATCGTGCCGCCGGTCGGCTACCTCGAGCGGCTGCGCGAGCTGTGCACGCGGCACGGGTGCCTCCTCGTCTTCGACGAGGTGATCACCGGCTTCGGCCGCATGGGCGCGGCGTTTGCGGCCGAGCGTTTCGGCGTGGTCCCGGACATGATCCTGTTCGCGAAGGGCGTGAACAACGGTGCGGTGCCGCTCGGCGGCGTGATCGTCCGCAAGGAGATCTACGACGCGTTCATGACCGGCGCCGAGCATCTCGTCGAGTTCTTCCACGGCTACACGTACTCGGGGCATCCGATGGCGGTCGCCGCCGCCCATGCAACGCTCGACGTGCTCGAGGAGGAGGGCACCTTCGCGCGCGTGCGCGCGCTCGAGCGCGTGCTCGAGGACGCGATGCACTCCCTGAAGGGTGAGCCGGGGATCCTCGATATCCGCAACCTCGGGCTCGCTGCGGCCATCGACCTCGAGCCGATCGCAGGGCAGCCCGGCGTACGCGCGCTGAAGGTCTTCGAGCACGGCTTGCGCGAGGGGCAGCTGCTGCGCTTCACCGGCGACACGATCGCCGTCGGCCCGCCCTTCGTCTCGACCGAGGACGAGCTGGGGCGGATGGTCGACGGCATTCGCGCGGCGATTCGGGCCGCGGGGTAGACGCCGATGAACGACGCGACGACGCGCAACGCGGGCACGGCGGGCCTGCGCATCAACGGCGACCGGCTGTGGCAGTCGCTCATGGACCTGGCGGCGATCGGCGCGACGCCGCTCGGCGGCGTGCGGCGCATCGCCCTGACCGACCTGGACCGGCAGGGGCGCGACCAGGTCGTCGGCTGGTTTCGCGCGGCGGGGCTGGAGGTGCGTGTCGATCCGATCGGCAACCTCTTCGGGCGGCGCGCCGGCCGCGATGCCAGACGCCCGCCGGTAGTCGCCGGCAGCCACATCGACACTCAGCCTTCAGGCGGCAAGTTCGACGGCAACTTCGGCGTGCTCGCGGCGCTCGAGGTCGTCCGCACGCTGAACGACCGCGGCATCGCGACCGAGGCCCCGGTCGAGGTCGCGGTATGGACCAACGAGGAGGGCACGCGCTTCACGCCGGTGATGATGGGCTCGGGCGTGTTCGCGGGCGTGCATCCGCTCGAGGAAGTGCTCGCCCGTACCGACCTCGAAGGCCGCTCGGTCGGCGACGAACTCCGGCGCATCGGGTACGCCGGCGATGCGCCCGTCGGGACGCCGGTCGGCGCCTACTTCGAGGCGCACATCGAGCAGGGCCCGGTGCTCGAGGATACCGGCCGCACCATCGGCGTCGTGACGGGGGCGCTCGGCCAACGCTGGTACGACGTGACGGTCACCGGCATGAACGCGCATGCCGGCCCGACGCCGATGCGGCTGCGGAAGGACGCGCTGCTCGCCGCGTCGCGGCTCGTCGGGGAGGTCAACCGCATCGCGCTCGAGTTCGCGCCCGAGGCGAGAGGCACGGTCGGCTTCATGCAGGTCAGCCCGAACTCGCGCAACGTCGTGCCGGGCGAGGTGAAGTTCTCGGTGGATTTCCGGCATGCGACCGACGACGGCCTCCTCGACTTGGACCGCGCACTGCGCGCGGCGTGCGAGCGCGTCGCGCGGGAGACGAGTGTCGCGGTCACGGCGACCCAGGTCGTCTACTTCCCGCCGTGCGCCTTCGACGCGGCGTGCGTCGCGGCGGTCCGCGCGGCCGCGGCCGAGTTCGGGTTTCCGCATCAGGACATCGTGAGCGGCGCCGGGCACGACGCGGTTTACGTGGCAAGGGTGGCGCCGGCGGCGATGATCTTCGTGCCCTGCAAGGACGGCATCAGCCATAACGAGATCGAGGATGCCACGCCGGGCGATCTCGAGGCCGGGTGCAACGTGCTTGCGCGGGCGATGCTGGCTCGCGCTCGCGTCGCGGCCTGAGGGCGAGGATGGCCAGGAACGCCGCCGACGCCGCAGGCGACGACGCCCCGCCGAGCTTCGAGGCCGCGCTTGCCGAGCTGGAGAAGATCGTGCAGTCGATGGAGGCCGGCACGCTTTCGCTCGAGGACTCGCTCGCCGCCCACAAGCGCGGGATCGAGCTCGCGAAGTACTGCCAGGGGCGCCTTGCCCAGGCGCAGGCGCAGGTCCGGGTGCTCGAGGAAGGTGCGCTGAAAGCCCTGTCCGGTGACGACGCCGAAGGCTGATCTCCGCGACTGGATGGCCGAGGTCCAGTCGCGGATCGAGCGGGTGCTCGAACGCGTGCTCCCGGCCGCCGACCACGCTCCGCAGCGCCTTCACCGGGCGATGCGCTACGCGGTCCTCGGCGCCGGAAAGCGCGTGCGGCCGATGCTCGCGTTCGCGGCCGGGGAGCTCGCGGAAAGCGACCCGGAGCGACTGGACGCGGTCGGCTGTGCGCTCGAGCTGATCCACGCGTACTCGCTGGTGCACGACGATCTGCCGTGCATGGACGACGACGTCCTTCGCCGCGGCCGGCCGACCGTCCATGTCGAGTTCGACGAGGCGACGGCGCTGCTCGTCGGCGACGGTCTCCAGTCGCTGGCGTTCGAGGTGCTCGCCGCGGGCCGCCTGGCCGAGGATCCTTCGACCCAGCTCGGAATGCTCCACACGCTCGCGGTCGCGAGCGGCACCCGCGGGATGGCAGGCGGGCAGGCGATCGATCTCGCCGCGGTGGGCGAGGCGCTAACGCTGCCCGAGCTCGAATTCATGCACATCCTGAAGACCGGCGCGCTGATCCGCGCCTCGGTGGCGCTCGGCGCGCGGTGCGGCAAGCCGCTCGGACGCGTCGAGTCCGGACACCTCGATCGCTACGCGAAATGCGTCGGCCTCGCGTTCCAGGTGGTCGACGACGTGCTCGACGCCGCGGCGCCGACCGCGACGCTCGGCAAGACCGCCGGCAAGGACGCAGCGCAGCGCAAGCCGACCTATGTCTCGCTGCTCGGCGTCACGCGCGCACGAGCGCTCGCGGAGGAACTGCGCCACGACGCGCATGCCGCGCTCGAAGGCTTCGGCCGGCGCGCGGTGCGCCTGCGGGATCTCGCGGACTTCATCGTGAAGCGTGAGTTCTGACCCGGGAAGCTGGAAACAGGAAGCGTTACAATTACTTGTCTTCGCTCCCCGTCTCGCTCCCCGTGGCCTACGAACTGCTCCAGACCATCGACGACCCGGCCGACCTGCGCAAGCTCGACCGCAAGGCCTTGAGCCAGCTCGCAACCGAGCTCCGCGCGTTCGTCCTCGAGTCGGTCAGCCGCACCGGCGGCCACCTCTCGTCCAACCTCGGCACGGTCGAGCTCACGATCGCGCTCCACTATGTGTTCAACACGCCGGACGACCGGATCGTCTGGGACGTCGGCCACCAGAGCTACCCGCACAAGATCCTCACCGGGCGGCGGGACGGGATGGAGCGCATCCGCATGCTTGGCGGCATCTCCGGCTTTCCGCGCCGCTCGGAGTCGCCGTACGACACTTTCGGGACCGCGCACTCGAGCACCTCGATCAGCGCTGCGCTCGGCATGGCAGTCGCGGCGCGGCGCAAGGGCGAGAACCGGCGCGCGATCGCGGTGATCGGCGATGGTGCGATGTCGGCGGGCATGGCGTTCGAGGCAATGAACAACGTCGTCGACGCCGACGCCGATCTCCTGATCATCCTGAACGACAACGACATGTCGATCTCGCCGTCGCTCGGCGGGATGAACCGCTACCTCGCACGGCTCGTCTCGGGCCGGTTCTACGCCGCGGCTCGCAAGGCAGCGGAGAAGGTCCTCTCGCCGGTACCGCCGCTGTGGGAGCTCGCGAAGAAGGTCGAGGAGCACGCGAAGGGCCTGGTCGTGCCGTCCACGCTGTTCGAGGAGCTCGGCTTCAACTACATCGGGCCGATCGACGGCCACGACCTCGACTCGCTCCTGCCGACGTTGAAGAACATCAAGGAGCTGAAGGGCCCGCAGTTCCTCCACATCGTGACGCGCAAGGGGCAGGGCTACAAGCTCGCCGAGGCCGATCCGGTGCTGTACCACGGCGTGTCGAAGTTCGAGCCGACGGCCGGGATCGCCGGCGGCAAGTCCAGCGGCAAGCCGACGTTCACCCAGGTGTTCGGCGACTGGCTGTGCGACATGGCGGAGAAGGATCCGCGCCTCGTCGGCATCACGCCGGCGATGCGCGAGGGCTCCGGGCTGGTCGCGTTCGAGCAGCGCTTCCCCGAGCGCTATTTCGACGTCGGCATCGCCGAGCAGCACGCGGTGACGTTTGCCGCGGGCCTCGCGTGCGAGGGCATGAAGCCGGTCGTCGCGATCTACTCGACCTTCCTCCAGCGCGCGTACGACCAGTTCATCCACGACGTCGAGATCCAGAGCCTGCCCGTGCTCTTCGCGCTCGACCGGGCGGGGCTCGTCGGCGCCGACGGTCAGACGCATCACGGTGCGTTCGACCTCTCGTACCTGCGGTGCGTGCCCGGCATCACGGTCATGGCGCCCGCTGACGAGAACGAGTGCCGCCAGATGCTTTACACCGGCTTTCTGCTCGACACGCCGGCCGCGGTCCGGTACCCGCGCGGCAGCGGTCCCGGTGCCGCGATCGAGAAGGAGATGCGCGCGCTCCCGGTCGGCAAGGCGGACGTGCGCCGCGACGGTCGTCGCGTTGCGATCCTCGCGTTCGGCACGCTGCTCAAACCGGCGCTCGAGGCAGGCGAGGAGCTCGATGCCACCGTCGTCAACATGCGGTTCGTGAAGCCGCTCGACGACGCGCTCGTCGCGCAGCTCGCGCGGACGCATGCGCTGCTCGTCACGGTGGAGGACAACGTCGTCATGGGCGGCGCCGGGAGCGCGGTTGCCGAGAGCCTCGCCGCGCAAGGCATCGCCGCTCCGCTCCTGCAGCTCGGCCTGCCCGACCGGTTCATCGACCACGGCGACCAGAACCAGCTCGCCGCGCTCGCCGGCCTCGGCAAGGACGGCATTCTCGCGTCGATCCGCAGACGCCTCGCCGAGTCGGCGCCGGTCACCTCGATCCGGGCGGCCTGAAGTCTGCCGAGCTGTTAGACTTGGTCCATTCTCGGCACGTCATGGGGGCTGACCGCCCCGGAAGAGAGCCCCCGCGAATGAACATCCGCGATCCGCTTGCCCCTGCCCGCCCCGGCGCGGCCGGCATCCCCGACGTCCAGGCTAGCGCCGACACGCGGCGGCTCGCGATCGACAAGGTCGGCATCAAGTCGATCCGCCATCCGATCCAGGTCGCGGTGAAAGGCGGAGGTGTGCAGCACACGATCGCGACGTTCAACATGTACGTCGGGCTGCCGCACCACTTCAAAGGCACGCACATGTCGCGCTTCGTGGAGATCCTGAACGCTCACGAGCGCGAGATCTCGATCGACAGCTTCAAGTTGATGCTCCGGGAAATGACCGATCGCCTCGAGGCCGACTCCGGCCACGTCGAGATGAGCTTTCCGTACTTCGTCAACAAGGCGGCGCCGGTTTCGGGCGTGCAAAGCCTGATGGACTACGACGTCACCTTCGTCGGCCGCATCGAGCGCGGCCGGCAGACCTTCACGATGAAGGTGGTCGTGCCGGTGACGAGCCTCTGCCCGTGCTCCAAGGAGATCGCGGACTACGGCGCGCACAACCAGCGCTCGCACGTGACGATCACGGCGCGTACGCGCGGTTTCGTCTGGATCGAGGATCTGGTCGCGTACGCCGAGTCCGAGGCATCCTCCGAGCTGTTCGGCCTGCTCAAGCGCCCCGACGAGAAGCTCGTCACCGAGCGTGCCTACGACAACCCCAAGTTCGTCGAGGACATGGTGCGCGACGTCGCCGCACGCCTGAACGAGGACGACCGCATCGAGTGGTACGTGGTCGAGTCAGAGAACTTCGAGTCGATCCACAACCACTCCGCTTACGCGCTGATCGAGCGCGACAAGACCAACCCCGGCTGACCGCCCGCCGCGTCCGGCGGCCCGCGACGAACAACGTCACGCGCGGCCGCACGGGGCGCTTCCCGCCGGCCGCGCTTCCTGCCACCATGCCGGCCCATGCTTTCCCGTTGCTTCGCCGTTGACCTTGCCGCCGTGCTTGCGCCGGGCGGGGCGGCGCGGGTTCGCGTCGACCTGAGGGGGCCGCGATGCGAGATCCACGGATGCTGAGGCTTGCACTGTGGCTCGTCGTCGCGGGCCTCACGCCCGCAGCGCATGCGACGACGGTGCTCGTCATGTCGCTCGAGCAGGGCCGCGCGCAGCTGCTCGTGGACGGCACGATCGTGCGCGCGTTGCGCGCCGGCCAGACCTCGCCGGAGGGCGTGCGGCTCGTCAGCGCCGACCGGACGAAAGCGGTGATCGAGATCGACGGCAAGGAGCTTGCGCTCGCGCTCGGGGGTTCGACCGTCGCGACCGCCGAGCTGAAGGTCGACGCCTCGGGGCACTTCGCGACGACGGCCTACGTCAACGGCGTCGCCACGCAGGCAGTCATCGACACCGGCGCCACGGCGGTCGCGCTCTCGAGCGACGAGGCGCGGCGCATGTCTGTCGTCTATGCCGGCGCGCCGCGGGTGCAGATCGCGACCGCAGGCGGTCCGAAGACCGCCTACCGCGTCAACCTCGCCACCGTCCGCGTCGGCGGTATCACGCTCCACAACGTGGACGCGCTGGTGATGGACGGAGGCAAGGAGCAGCTGCCGATCACGCTGATCGGGATGACCTTCCTGAACGGCGTCGACATGCGGCGGATCGGCGACACCCTCACCCTCACGCGCCGGCACTTCTAGCTCGGCGTGCCTAGTAGCGCTTGGTCAGCACCATCGTCTCGCCGTCGCGCTTCATCTCGGTCCGGTTGAGGAAGCTCATGCCGAGAAGGGGCATCTGCAACCCGCCCTCGAGCACCATGGCGTCGACGTTGTTGAGCGTGATGTCGCCGATCCGGATGGTGTCGAGCTTGACCTTGTAGGCGGGCGCCGTGCCGTTCGCCGTCTGCACCAGCCCGCTCTCGCCTTTGAGGTAGTTGACGCCGAGCCGCCTCGCGTCGCCCGCCGGCAGCGCAATCATCGTCGCGCCGGTGTCGACCAGGAACCGCACCGTGCCGCCGTTCACCTGACCGTCCGCCATGAAGTGGCCACGGCCGTCGGCTTTGAGCGTGACGGAAGCGTTGCCGTTCGCGCCGCCCGCCGCGGCGTAGGCCTGGCCCATCTTCAGCGCCCGGCGCTTGCCGTCGATCTCGAAGGTTGCGGCCTCGCGGTCCACACCGACGAGCAGCACGCCTTCGGGTGAGCGCTGGCCGACGGCGAGCGTGCGGGGCTGGCTGCCGTTGATCGAGACCACGGCTTTGAGGCCGAAGAGTCCGACGACGTTGACCTCGGTTGCCGTCGCGGGGCCGGCGAGGGCGAGGCCGACCGCCAAGACTGCAATAGAATCACGAAGTTCCATGCGTTAACCGACTGAAATGAAACCGATTGCGATCTTCCTCCACAGCCCCAACGAAGGTCCAGGGTATTTTGCCGCTTACGCCGACGCCAGGGGCATCCCCTGGCGGCTCGTCGACGCGGCAGGCGGCGAACCGATCCCCGCAGACCCCGCGGATTTCTCCGGTCTCACGTTCATGGGTGGTCCGATGAGCGTGAACGACGACCTCCCGTGGATCGAACCGGAGCTCGCGTTGATCAGGCGCGCCGTGAACGTTGGGGTCCCTTGCCTCGGCCACTGCCTCGGCGGCCAGCTCATGTCGAAGGCGCTCGGCGGGGTCGTGACACGGAACCCGGTCAAGGAGATCGGGTGGGGCGTGGTCGAGGCGGCCGCCAACGCCGAGGCGCGGCGGTGGCTTGGCGACCTCCGCGAGTTTCTCGCGTTCCATTGGCACGGCGAGACGTTCTCGATCCCCGCTGGCGCGACCCGCATTCTCGGCAGCTCCTACTGCCCCAACCAGGCGTTCGTGCTCGGGCCACACCTCGGCATGCAGACTCACGTCGAGATGACGCCCGACATGATTCGGGGGTGGTACGCGGATGCCGGCGGCGAGGTTCAACGGTGCGCGGGGCCTTCGGTGCAAACCGCGGGGCAGGCGGAGGAGCGGCTCGAAGCGCGCGTCCGGACCCTCAACGCCGTGGCGGCGCGGCTTTACGACCGCTGGACCGAGGGCCTGGCGACGTGAAGCCGTTCACGACTCATCCCTCGCGGGGGCCGGGACTAGTACGAGCGGTGTATTCGCATGCCGTAAGCGCCCCCGTACCATCGGCGACGAATCCACGCACTGGCGAACCGCGTAGACACCGACATGGAACGCATCAAACGACACCTCGCACGCTGGGCGGACGGCCGTCGGCCGGCGGAGCTCGCGGCTCGCGCCGCGGGTGTCGTCGTGATCGCCGTCGTGCCGGGTGCGTTTGCGGTCTGGCTCGCCTACCGGATCCTCCGGGGCCGCGTACTTAGCTGAGCGCGACGGCCCGTCGCCGGTTTGCCGCGGGCGGGCCACGGGCGGCGGTCATGTCCGCCGCGCCCCCCGCAGCACCAGCGTCCCGACGAACGTTCCCGCAGCAAGCAGGACGAACCCTGCGGCCATACTCGCTGCCGCCGCCGCTGCGCTGAATACGACCGGCCCGAGGATCAGCCCGGCGTAGGCCGTCATCATCACGCCACCGGTCACGCGCGCGATCTCGCCCGCGGGCGCCTGGCGCGCAACCTCGGCGAGGAACACGCCGTTCCAGCCGCTCGCGGTCAGTCCGAAGAAGAAGCAGAGCACGCCGAGCGCGAGCGGCGAGAGCGCGCCGGCGACGAGACCGGTCGCGAGCGCCGCCGCGGTCATGCCGAACCCGATTCCGAGGAGGAGCGTCATCACCGGAAGTCGGGGGCCGACGACGAGCCAGAACCCGAGGCGGCCGACGAAGCCGCCGAACTGCGCGACCGCGAGGGCGAGTCCCGCTGCAGCGAGGGAGTAGCCGTGCTCGCCGACGAGATAGGCGACGAGGAAGGTATTGAGGCAGATCTGCAGCGCATGGAATACGAAGGAGGCGGTCGCGAGATCGCGCAGGCCGCGGTGGCGCCAGACGAGCCCGAGTCGCCCCGCGCCGCCGGCCGGTGGCCGCCGCGCACGCGCGGGCGCGTCGAGGCGACGGCGCAGCGGCTCCAGCGCGCAGGCCCACGCGAGCATCGTGCCCGCGAGCGCGCCCATCGCGCCGCGCCAGCCGAGGGCCGGCAGCGCCGCCGGGTACGCGACGCCGGCGAGCATGCCGCCGATCTGCACGCCCGTCTGCTTGAGCGAGAAGATGAAGGTGCGATGGGTCGGCCGGGTCACCCGCGCGAGGATGTCCGAGCTCGCCGGGGTCTCGATCGCGCATGCGATGCCGATGAGCGGCGGCAGGATCGCGAGCGCGGGCGTCCAGCCGGTCGCGCCGCACCCTAGCGCCACCGCGGAGAGCGCGAGCGAGGCCTGGACCACCCGCACGGCTCCGAGCCGCGCGATGAGCTCGCCCGCGAAGCTCGAGCCGACCATCGCGAAGCTCCACATCAGGAACGAGTAGACGCCGAGCAGCGAGGGCGCAAGCCCGGTGTCCGCGGCGACCGCCGGCGCCATCACCGGCAGCGCGAGCACCGCCGCCATGGAGAGCACCATGACGACGTTGAGGACGGAGGCGGCGAGGAGGGCGGGTCTTATGCTGGCGCCTTCGTCACCGCGGCGAGGAGCGCTGGTGCGGGCGAAGCGTGACGCAGCGGGTCGGCGCCGATCGGGTGCTTGCGAGGCGCGCGGTCCTTACGCCCCGCCGCGGAAGCACGAGTAGCCCCAGGGCGTCACCTTCATCGGCAGGTGATAGTGGGCATCCGGGTCGTCGACGCCGAAGCGGTAGGTCACGACGTCGAGGAACGGCACCTTGGGCAGCGTGAGCCCGACCGCGCGGTAGAACGCGGCGACGTGAAACACCGCCTCGTACTGGCCCGGCGCGAAGCGCTGCGCGAGCGGCGCCTCCTCGACCAGCCCCTTCGCGCTCACGATGCCGCTCGCCACGAGCCGCCGGGTCGGCTCGAGCGCGTACACCTCGACCCGCATCCAGGCGGCGACGACGCCGCGCGATACGTCGACGACGTGGATCGAGACTCCGCCTCCCATCGCCGTCTCCTTATACCGGGGCAAACTCGGGTCCCGAGTACTCCTCGGGAATCTTGATGGCGCCCGCGACCATCTCCTGCGTGAGCGTCGCGATCCGCGCTTTGACTGCCTCCGGCACGGTCGGTGCCAGGGCGAGCCGCACCGCGTCACGGTTGCGGATCCCGATGCGCTTCACGAGATCGCCTTTCCAGAGGCTGTCGTGGAGATCGCGTGCGACCTGGACGATCGCGACGCCGCCGTCGGCCACCGCGCTGGCGACGAAGACATCAGGCATCACGGCGACCCAGTCGCGCACGTTGCCGATCTGCTTGACGCCGCGCTCGCGGCAGGCCTCGATCGCGCCGGCGCGTCCGGCGTTCAGCATCGTGAAGATGATGTCGGCGCCGGCGTCGATCTGGGCGAGCGCGATCCGCTTCGCCAGGCCCGCGTCGTCCTGCGTGCCCGAGAAGTTGGTGAGCAGCTTCGCCCGCGGGTTGGTGGTGGCGAGACCGTCGGCGAACGCCGCGCGCGCTTTCAGGCCGGGGCGCACCCGCAGACCCGACATGTGGCCGACGACGTTCGTCTTCGTCAGCATCCCTGCCGCCGCGCCGGCGAGCCAGGCCGACTGCTCCTGCAGAACCTCGTAGATCGCGAGGTTCGGCCGGGTGAGGAAGCCCTGGATCACGGTGAAGCGCTGCTCGGGAAACTCCCATGCGACGCGCTGCACCGCTTCGCTCGTCTGGCCGCCGTACGCGATCACCATTTTCGCGTCCGACCTCGCCAGGCGGCGAAGCACGTCCTTCATGGCCTCCGCTTCGGGCGCGACGTCGTCGACATAACTGACCGGGATGCCCACGTCATCGCGCACCCGCATGAGCCCGCGGTACCCGGCTTCGATGAAACCGCCGTCGTCGATGCGTCCGGGGAACATCGCGGCGATCGGGCCGTGCTCGGGCGCCGGCGACGACCACCGCGAGCAAGCCCCGAGGGCGAGCGCAGAAGCGCCGGCGGCGAGGAAGCGGCGTCGGGGAAAGCCCGGAATCATCCCGCGATTGTAACCGCCGCTTCCCGGCCGGCAGGGCGGCGTCACGCGGGGAGCTTGCGCGCGGAGATGGAATGTCGCGTGCGGTCCTGCTCAGCTGCCCCGATACGTGGAGTAACTCCACGGGGTGCAAAGGAGCGGCACGTGGTAATGCGCATCGCGGTCGGCGATGCCGAAGCGCAGCGGCACGCGGTCGAGGAACGGCGGATCGGGGAGCTTCACGCCTTGCGCGCGGAAGTGGTCCGCGACGTAGAAGAGGAGGCGAAACTCGCCGGCCCGCATCGCGTCGCCGGTCATCAGGGGCTCGTCGGTGCGGCCGTCGGCATTGGTGCGCACCGTCTTGAGGAGCTTCCATTCCTCGCCCTCGAGGACGGAGAAATCGATCCGCATCGCCACCGCGGGCTTGCCGGTCACGGTATCGAGGACGTGCGTGGAGAGTCGGCCCATGACGTCTTCCTTCAGCTTGGGATCAGTCCGTCGAGGCGCAGCCGCGTGATGACGAATACCTGCCCGAGGCAGGTTCCGAGCTCTTCGTCGCGGTCGTTCGCCAGCCGGCGCTCGAACTCGCGAAGGATGCCGTCCTTCGTGTGCTGCCGCACCGCGATGATGAACGGGAAGCCGAACCTGTCGCGGTAGCGGCGGTTGAGACTCGAGATCCGCTCCATCTCCGCCCGCGAGAGCGCGTTCAGACCCGCGCCGCCCTGCTCGGCGGTCGAGTCGCCGGTCATCGTGCCGGCCTGCGCCTCCTTGCCGGCCAGCTCCGGATGCGCGCGCAGCAGCGCGAGCTGCTCGTCGCGGCTCGCGCGCTCGACGACGTCGGTCATCGCTGCGTGCAGCGCGGCCACGCTCGCGAACGGCCGCGCGGCGAACGCACGCTCGGCGATCCACGGCGAGTGCTCGAATACGCCGCCGAGCGCGGCGAGAAACTCGGCGCCCGACATCGCGTTCACCTGCGCGAGGGTCGGCATGACGGCAGTCTCGAGGGCTGGTCAGGCCGAGGATACACCGGTCCAGGGCGCGTTCCCGGACCGGAAAGCGCGGTGCAGCATCTTTCCCCGAGTACGCCGCCCGGTGCGGGCGGACCGTGCCAAGCCGGGCGGCGATGTATAGAATGCATCGCAGGAGTTTCCACAGGAGGAGGAGTCATGAGAATCAAAGGCGTTCTGCTTTCCGGTGCCGTCGCCCTCTGTGCGGTGGCGCTCGGCACCGGCGCTGCCCTCGCGCAGACGGTGCGCATCGGGCTGATCAACACCTACTCGGGCCCGATGGCGTCGAACGGCGACCAGATCGAGAAGGCGATCAATCTCTTCATGAAGCTGGGCGAATGCAAGCTTCCGGCGGGCGTGAACGTGGAGATCATCAAGCGCGACGACACCGGGATCAACCCCGAGACGGCGAAGCGCCTCGCGCAGGAGCTGATCGTGCGCGACAAGGTGCAGATCCTGACCGGCGTGGTCTGGACGCCGAACGCCGCGGCGATCGCCCCGCTCGCGACCGAGGCCAAGGTGCCGTTCGTGATCATGAATGCGGGGACGGCGATGATCACGACGCTCTCGCCCTACATCGCCCGCACCTCGTTCACGCTGTGGCAGTCGAGCTACCCCATGGGTCAGTGGGCGGCGAAGAAGTTCAAGCGGGCCTATGTCGCGGTGGCCGACTACGGTCCGGGCCACGACGCCCAGGAAGGGTTCACCCGCGGCTTCACCGCCGGTGGCGGCGAGGTGGTGGGCGCAGTGCGGATGCCCCCGCCGACGATGGACTTCGCGCCGTTCCTGCAGCGGATATTGGACGCGAAGCCGGATGCGCTGTTCGTGTTCGTGCCCGCCGGCAAGTCGGCCACGGCGCTGATCAAGGGATTCGGCGACCTCGGCCTCGAAAAGGCGGGCATCAAGCTGATCGGACCCGGCGACATCACCGACGACGTCGAGCTGCCCAACATGGGCGACGTGCCGCTCGGCGTGACCACGATGTTCCATTATTCGGCGGCCGGCGACCGGCCCGCCAACAAGGCCTTCGTCGCCGCCTATCAGAAGGAGTACGGTGCCAAGGCGTGGCCGAACTTCATCTCGGTCGGCGCCTGGGACGGCATGCAGGCGATCTGCGACGTGATCCGTGCCCAGAACGGCAAGCTCGACCCGGACAAGACGATGGCGCTCCTGAAGGGCTGGAAAAACCCGAACAGCCCGCGCGGCCCGATCGAGATCGACGCGAACACGCGCGACATCATCCAGAACGAGTACGTGCGCGAGGTGCGGAAGGTCGGCGGCGTCCTCGCCAACGTCGAGCTGGAGACGATCCCCGCGGTCAAGGACCCGTGGAAGGAGATCAACAAGAAGCAATAGCGCGCGCCGCTCGCTGATACCGGGGCGGAACCCCCGCCGTGCGCGGCGGGGGTTTTGTTTTCTCCTGCAGAGCGATCCTTGGAAGCGTTCCTCGCCAGCGTCGTCAGCATCGCGTTCCACGGCCTCGCGTACGGGATGATCCTGTACGCGATCTCGGTCGGCCTGTCGGTCACGATGGGGCTGATGGGCTTCGTCAACCTCGCCCACGGCGTGTTCGCGATGGCCGGGGGCTACCTCATGTACTCGGGGATGACGAAGCTCGGGATGACCTGGCTCCCGGCGCTCGTCGCCGCCTGCGTGCTGGTGGCGCTGGGCAGCATGATTCTCGAGCGGCTGCTCTACTCCCGGCTCTACACCGCCGGCGAGCTGGAGCAGGTGCTGTTCACGATCGGCCTCATCTTCGTCGCGGTCGCGATCGCCCGGGTCGCCTACGGCCCGAATCCGCTCGCGGCGCCGCTGCCGGATTACATGAAGGGCCAGATCGAGCTTCTCGGGCGCTCGTTCCCGGCCTATCGGGTGGTCGTGATCGTGTCGAGCGCGATCCTCATCGCCGTGCTGTGGATCGGCCTGGAGCGCACGCGCTGGGGCGCGATGGTCCGGGCCGCGGTGGACAACCGCGCGATGGCGCAGTCGGTAGGCATCAACACCGGCCGGCTCTTCACGTTCACCTTCGCGCTCGGCAGCGGCCTCGCCGCGCTCGGTGGCGCGCTCGGCGCGGATCTGATCGCGATGACGCCGACCTACCCGTTCGAGCAGCTCGTGTACTTCCTGATCGTCGTCTCGATCGGCGGACTCGGCACGCTGCGCGGGCCGTTCATCGGCGCGCTGCTGATCGGCGTGGGCGATACCGCGTGCAAGTACTGGGTGCCGCAGTTCGGCGCCTTCTTCGTCTATGCCGCAACGATGGTGATCCTGCTGTGGCGGCCGCAGGGCCTCCTCGGCAGGAAGACGTGATGTTCGGCGCGCCCGCGAACATCGGTTACGCCGGCTCGGCGCGGCTCCGGCCGGTGGAGCTCGCGCCGTGGGCGCTGGCGGCGGCGGTTTACTTTCTCGCGCCGAACTACCTGCCGCTCGGCGCCTACGTACTGATCATCATCCTCTTCGCGCTGTCGCTCGACCTGATCCTCGGGTACGGCGGCATCGTGACGCTCGGGCATGCGGCGTATTTCGGCTTCGGCGCGTACGCGGCCGGCGTCTTCGCGGTGCGCGTCACCGGGGATCCGCTGCTCGGCCTGATCGTGGCGGGGGTCGCGGCCGGGCTCCTCGGCCTTGCGACCGGCGCGGTGATCCTGCGCACCCACGGGCTCGCGCTGCTGATGCTGACGCTCGCGATCACCGCGATCGTGTTCGAGATCGCGAACAAGTGGACCACCGTCACCGGCGGGGCAGATGGCCTGCACAGCGTCCCGATCAAGCCGATCCTCGGCGCCTTCCGGTTCGACATGTTCGGGAAGACCGCCTTTCTGTACTGCCTGATCGTGCTCGCGGCCGGCTGGTGGCTCGTTCGAACGATCGTCCATTCGCCGTTCGGTGTCGCGCTCGCCGGCACGCGGGAGAACGACGTGCGCATGCACGCGATCGGCGCGCCGGTCTACCGCCGCCGGCTCTACGCCTACACGATCTCGGCGACGCTCGCGGGCATCGCCGGCGGGCTGCTCACCCAGACGACGCAGTTCGTCGGGCTGTCGGTGCTCACGTTCGAGCTGTCGGGGGAGCTGCTGGTGATGCTGGTGCTCGGCGGCGTGCGGCGGATCTACGGGGCCTTCGTCGGCCCCATCGTGTTCATCGTCGCGCGGGACTATCTCGCCAAGCAATCGCCGGAGTACTGGACGCTCGGGATCGGCGTGCTGCTGATCGTGATCGTGATGTTCGCGCGCGGCGGGCTCCTGGGGCTCCTCGACCGGGCGTGGGCGAAGCTCGGGAGGAAGGCGTGATCGTCGTCCTCGAGACCCGGGCGCTGTGCAAGAGCTTCGGCGCGCTGACGGTCGCGGACAACATCGAGTTCCGGCTGGAGGAGGGGGCGCGGCACGCGCTGATCGGCCCGAACGGCGCCGGGAAGACGACGTTCATCAACATGCTGACCGGCAGGCTCGGGCCGACGACCGGCCACATCATTCTCGGCGGCGAGGACATCACGCACCTCGCGCAGGCGGCGCGGGTGAAGCGCGGGCTGGGGCGGACGTTCCAGATCAACACATTGTTCCGCGACCTCACGGTGCTCGACAACGTCGCGCTCGGGATCGCCGAGCGGCTCGGCGTCGCCGGGCGGCTGTGGCGGCCGGCTACGGCGTATCGCGAGGTGCGCGAGGAAGCGATGGCGTTCCTCGACAGTCTCGGGCTCGCCGGCGACGCGGGCCAGCGCGTTCTCGACCTGCCTTACGGCAAGCAGCGCCTCGTCGAGATCGCGATCGCGCTCGGGCTGAAGCCGAAGGTGCTGCTGCTCGACGAACCCGCGGCGGGCGTGCCGTCGCTCGAATCGGAGCGGATTCTCGAGGTGCTCGACCAGCTGCCCGCCCACATCGCGATCCTGATCATCGAGCACGACATGGACCTCGTGTTCCGCTTCGCGCGCCGGATCACCGTGCTCGTACAGGGGCAGGTCCTGTGCGAGGGCACGCCGGCGGAGATCGCGGCCGACCGCCGGGTGCACGAGGTCTACCTCGGAGAGGGGCGTGGCTGAGGCGCTCAGGCTCGACCGCGTGCGTGCCGGCTACGGCGCGACCGTCGTGCTCGAGGACGTCGGTTTCGGTCTTGCCGAGCGCGGCTCGCTCGCGGTGTTGGGACGGAATGGCGTGGGGAAGACGACGCTCCTCGCCACGATCATGGGCCACACGACCTTTCATTCGGGCGAGATGGCGTTCCGGGGGCAGCCGCTCGCGCGGATGCCGGCGTTCGAGCGGAATAGGGTGGGAATCGGGTACGTGCCGCAGACGCGGGACATTTTCCCGTCGCTGTCGGTCGAGGAGAACCTCACCGTCGCCGGGCGGGCGGGTCGGTGGACGCTCGAGCGCGTATATGAGTTCTTTCCCCGGCTGGCAGAGCGGCGCTCCCACATGGGCAACCAAATCTCCGGCGGCGAACAGCAGATGCTCGCCATCGGCCGTGCGCTCATGGGGAACCCGTCGCTGCTGCTGATGGACGAGCCGCTGGAAGGGCTCGCGCCGATCATCGTGGAGGCGATCCTGAAGGCGATGGAGCGGCTGATCCGCGAGGAGGAGCTGACCGTCGTGCTGGTGGAGCAGTCGGCGAAGCTCGTGCTCCAGGTGACCGAGAGCGCGCTCGTGCTGAGCCGCGGGCGGATCGTGCATCACGGGCCGAGCGCGGAGCTGCTGGCGGATCCGGAGCGGCTCACTTCACTGGTGGTGTCTCAGTAATGGCTGCCAAGTCCAAATCGAAACGCCCGGCCGCCTACCCGCGCGACATGGTGGGGTACGGGCGCAATCCGCCGCGCGTCGAGTGGCCGGGCGGCGCGCGCGTCGCGGTCCAGTTCGTCCTCAACTACGAGGAGGGCGCCGAGAACAGCGTGCTGCACGGGGACAAGGGCTCCGAGCAGTTCCTGTCGGAGATCGTCGGCGCGGCGTCGTATCCGGCGCGGCACATGAGCATGGAGTCGATCTACGAGTACGGCTCGCGGGCCGGCGTGTGGCGGATCCTGCGGGAGTTCGAGCGGCGGAAGCTGCCGCTGACGGTGTTCGGGGTCGCGATGGCGTTAGAGCGGAATCCCGAGGTGACGGCGGCGTTCGTGGAGCTGGGGCACGAGATCGCGAGTCACGGGTGGCGGTGGATTCACTACCAGAATTTCGCGCCGAAGCTCGAGGCCGAGCACATGCGGATCGCGACCGAGATCATCAAGCGGATGACCGGGGGGAAGTGGCCGCTCGGGTGGTACACGGGGCGGGACAGTCCGAATACGCGGCGGCTGGTGGTGGAGCACGGCGGGTACGAGTACGACTCGGACTACTACGGGGACGATCTGCCGTTCTGGACTGAGGTGGAGACGTCGAAGGGGAAGAAGGTTCGGCACCTGGTGGTGCCGTACACGCTGGATGCGAACGACATGCGGTTCGCGACGCCGCAGGGGTTCAATACGGCGGAGCAGTTCTTTGTGTATCTGCGGGATGCGTTCGACGTGCTGTATGCGGAGGGGGCGGAGGCGCCGAAGATGATGTCGGTGGGGATGCACTGCCGGCTGCTGGGGCGGCCGGGGCGGATGCGGGGGTTACAGCGGTTTCTGGATCATGTGCAGGCGCATGACAAGGTCTGGGTGGCGAGGAGGATTGATGTGGCGCGGCATTGGAGGGGGATGGATCCGGGTGGGTGTTGAGCGCGCCTAAGGCGGGAGCGACTGCGCTCGTCGCATTCGGGTTGCCATATATGGATAGGCACCCGTGCCAATTTCTGCCTGCCCATAGCAGATGCCCGCCTACCGTGACGAGCTGCTGAAGGACGCGGACCCGAAGAAGGTATTCGGCTCGGAGGCCCTGCCTCGACGAGATCAAGAAGGCGCTGGCCGAGCGCACGCCGCGCCGCCGGGAGCGTCGCGCGCGGCGAGCGCGTATCGTGCTCGCGGCTAATGATGGCGCCGATCGATCATGGGCCAGGCGGTTCAGCGCGCACCGGCGGCCGACACGGTCCACTACGAACGCCGGCGCCCCGAGGACACGACGCTGTATCAGCTCGTCCAGGAGCACCTCGAGACCTTCTTGGCCCAAGTCGAGGCGCAGACCGGCGCGGCCTTGCCCCAGTTCGTGAAGGACGAGTTCGACGCCTTTCTGGAGTGCGGCATCCTCGCGCACGGATTTCTCCGACTGCGCTGTGCCGACTGCGCCGATGAGAAGCTGGTGGCGTTCTCGTGCAAGCGGCGCGGGTTCTGCCCGTCGTGCGGGGCGCGGCGCATGGCAGAAACAGCCGCGCACCTGGTCGACTACGTCATCCCGCCGGTTCCGGTGCGTCAATGGGTGCTCTCGTTTCCGATTCCGCTGCGCACCGTGTTAGCCGCCCATCCGCAGCTGCTCTCAGCGGTGTTGCAAATCGTTCACCGGGTCATCGCGACATTTCTGGTCAAGCAAGCCGGACTGAAACGCCGTGCAGCCGACACCGGCGCAGTCACGCTCATCCAGCGCTTCGGCTCGGCGGCCAATCTGAACATTCACCTGCACTGCCTGGTACTGGATGGGGTCTATCGGATGGCCGGGAGCGTGCCGGTGTTCCAGGAGGCGGCGGTGCGCTGTGCGGCCCATCAGTGCAACGAGCTCGAACAGCTGTGCCGATACATCTCCCGCCCAGCGATTGCCAACGGACGACTCAGTCGCACCGCACCGGTGATGTCGTGCTGCGACTGAAGAGTCCGTACAAGGATGGCACCACCCAGGTCGTGATGTCGCCGCTGGAGTTCATGCAGCGACTGGCCGCCTTGGTGCCGCGTCCGCGCCTACATCTGATTCGTTTCCACGGGGTGCTCGCTCCCCACGCCAAGCTACGGGCCCAGATCGTCCCACGCGAGCCCATCAACGCCCATGACCCAGCTCACACTGCGCACGGCGCGACGCCAAGCCGCATGAGTTGGGCGCGTCTGCTCAAGGGCGTCTTCGAGATTGACATTGAACACTGTCCACACTGCGGCGCCAACCTGAAGATCCTTGCGGCCATCGAGGATCCCGCGGTGATTGTCGGAATCCTCACCCATCTAAACTTGCCCGCTCGCGCCCCGCCGCGCTCACCGGCGCGGGCACCGCCGCTGTTCCAGGCGGCCTGATCGCCACCCCAGATTGCCACCCAGCGCCCCGATGCCATCCGGCTCGGTCGCTGACCCGGGATCGCGCTCGGCTTGCATTCTCCCGGTAGGCGCATCGGCCTGAACTCCAGCTGCCTTGGGCCCGATCACAGTCCGATGAATCCCCGCCAAAGCGCAACGATTTGCGCGCCTACCCGGTCGATTGACCGCTCAGCGTTCCGGACATACAGTCCAGTTGCGCGAAAAAGGGCGTTTGTTTTCCTTATGCTCTGCTCTGCGCGACGCTGCGCCCTCGGGACCCCCGAGGCGTCATGGCTGCTCCCGGCGCCGCGGGGGACGCTGAACAGCTACGGCAACGGTCACGAGCGCTGCACTTTCTCGCGTGATCGACCACTAGCCTCTTTCGAAACGCGGTGGGCATCCCTACTGGCGATGGAGGATGTGATGGACATCTGCACGCTCCTGTCGGCGACATCGCTGTTCTCCGCGCTCGAACCAGCGGCTGTACAACGTCTTGCCGCTTGCTGCCGCATGGAAACGTATCCAGAGGGTGCCACGCTGTTTGTGGCGGGTGACCCAGGCGATGAGATGTTTGTCGTCGTCAGCGGGAGCGTCAAGGTACTTGTCGCGTCGGAAGATGGTGACATCACGCTGGCCACGTTCAGCCACGGCGACACGTTTGGTGAGCTGGCGCTCCTTGAAGTAAGCGGGCGACGGACGGCAACAGCCGTCGCGGTCGAGCCGAGTGATCTACTCGTCGTAGCTCGCCACGACTTCGACACTATCCTCCGTTCGTCGCCCGATTTCTTGTACAGGCAGCTCTGCGGAGTCGCGGCGCGTCTAAGACAGACGACTCAACTTGTGTCTCCGCAGGCCAGTATTGACGTCTACGATCGTACGAGTAGAGCCCAGCAGGAGGCGCTCGGACATGACGTCACTCTCGTAGGGTATGGGCGCTACGGGAGACTTCACATTGGGCCGAAATATGCCACCAACAGCACGCTGTGGAATATGGCAGCTATTGTGGACCCTCTTCTCACGAGGCCGCAGTATCGTGTCAGCCGGTTGGGATTGACCAGGCCAGACGTACCGATATTCGCCACGTTTGACGATTGGCGACATGAATACTTTAGTAAGCTGGACGATGCGGCGAAAGCGAAGCATGTGGTAGATATCGCCTTGCGGCCGGATGTCGTGTACGGTCAAACCGTACGGTATATGCGCGCCGGCATAAAGAACGTGATCTTGCCCAAGCCTGTCACGGTAAACCACGAGCAGTTTGATCAATTGAGCGAGGAGGTTACGAAGCACGGTGTCAAGGCCGCGGTGGCCTCGCAATGGCACTATTCGGACCTGCCACGCCTCATCCGTCGCGAGATCAAGCGCCTGGCCGGACAACCCCATGCAAGGTTGGCTGATGTCAGATTGCAGCGAGTCGAGCTGGAGTTCTCAAAAGAGAACGGAGCCGCTATCTCGGCAACTCCGCCGCTCTCGGAACTACCTCACGCGATCCAGCTGCTTGAGTCGATCGGCCTGGTCGATCTTGCCCAGCACCAACCCGAAGTGAGCGGTAACGAGGTGTCTGTCGAGGCCGTGTATAGACCGACGAACATTACGGATGGTATCCATGTTCGCGCGAGCCTGGACTGGACGCCCGATGCGTGGGTCAAAGTGCAGTATCCGCATTGGGATGTTCAGAATCGTTCCCTGAGAGTATATCTTCATCAAGATCAGAGTGAACCATCGATGAGCGTGGACTTTTGGGTGAAGTTTGACCGAACTGGTCGATACGCCATTCGACCCGGTAGCCTGATTCTTCCTGATGATCGCAATTCCGAATGGCGCGATAGGTTGCGCATCGATTTCGTGGACGATCAGTTGCTGACTATGCTTCGTAAGATCTATGCAGCGTTTGATCAGGACTTCAGTGAATTTCAAAGCGATGAGAGGGTGATGCCTCTCGATCGCTACGCGAATGTCGGCAAGCAGCTCATGGTGATCGAGAAGATATGGCGCGATATAATTAGGCAGTAGGGTCAGGGTGGTGTTTCGCGCGATACCTATCCCGCGGCGCAGGGCATTGAAAGAGCCAACACAGAGCGCACGCACTCGAATGAAAAGAGCAGAGGACTTCCAATTCTCTGTTCCACTGCAACCCCAAGAAAACACAACCTTTTTTTCTGCTTTGCATTTGCTGTCCCCAAGTGCGTAGTGCAATTCTCGTAGGCGCCCGAGCCGAACATCCGGCCCCGCGGCCGTGCGCGCAAGGTGCTGATCCGCCTCGGCCACGAGGGCCGCCTCGAGCTGATCCCGAACCGCGGCGCGTTCGTCCCCACCCCTCGCTCGCCGACGCCCGCCGCGTCTTCGCCGCCCGCCGGGTGCTCGAGGCGGGCATCGTCGCGACGCTCGCGCAGGGCCTCGCCAAGCGCGACCTCGAGAAGCTCCGCCGGCACCTCGAGACCGAGCGGCGCGCGGCCGCCGCCGGTCGCCGCCACGATTCGGTGAAGCTCTCGGCCGCCTTCCATACCCTCCTCGCGCAGATGTCGGCAACGAGGAGACCGCCGAGTCGCTCGACCGCCTGCTCCTCCCGGCGCAGCTCCTCGTCTCGCTCTACGATCCGGCGTCGCTCTCGCACTGCGCGCCGACCGAGCGCGAGCAGGTCGTCGAGGCGCTCGCCGCCGGCGACGTCAAGCGGGCGGTCGCGGTCATGACTTCGCACCTCACGGCGATCGAGAGCCGCCTCGCGGTCCCGCGCGAGCGCCCGAGCGCGATCGACCTTGCGGGTGCGCTCGGCCTGCCGGCCTCGTGAGCGTGACGGCGGCTGTCCGGCTCCCGGCCGGGATCGCAACCCTTTCGGTATCCTTCGCCTGCCATGCAACGCCTCTTCGCACTATTGCTTGCGCCGCTCGTCCTCGCCCTCTGCGCGTGCGAGCAGGCGAAACCGCCCGAGCCCCCGGCGCGTCCCGAGCCCGCGGCGCGCACGCAGCCCGCGGTCCAGATCGAGCAGGTCGCTTTCGGCGTGTTCAACCGGACGGCGGACGGGAGGGTCGACTTCAAGCCCACGAAGGCGGTCCCGTGGGCCCCGAATCAGGAGTTCGGCTGGGTCATCGGCGTGACGACGACGAAGCCCACGGTCAAGTGGCGCGAGGAGTTCACCGTCCCCACGCCGCCGGAGACCTGGGGCCCGACGGAAGGCAAGCACGAGATCTCGGCGGACCGGAAGGTCTCGATCCTCGAACGCGAGGTGACGCCGGAGCGGGGATTCCTGTTCAACTCGTGGGCCATCTCGCCCGGCGATCCGAAGGGCCACCACGTCATCCGGGTGACGGTCGAGGACGCACCGCCGGTCGTCTTCGAGTTCGACATCGAGTGACCACCCCCGTTTGACAACGCCACCGTGATGGAGGGCGCAGCCACGCCGTAGCGAGCACGTGCACGCGGGCTCGCTTCGGCTATCGTGCTCGACATGAATCGCATGAAGACGTTCCTTCTCACCACCCGCCTCGCGCTTCTCGGCATTGCGGCCTCCGCGGCGAGCCTGCTCATCGCCTGGTCGGGCCTGACGCTCCCTTGGTACGTCGAGCTCGTCGGTCACTTCCAGTACGGCTATGCCGCGGCGGCGGCTGGGGCGCTCCTCGTCGCGGCCGCGATGCGGGCGAGGAAGGACATGCGCGTCCTGGTCGCTTTCGGGTTGCCGGTGCTCGCGCTCCAGTTCATGTCGTTCGAGGGGCTTCCGCACGCCACGGCGTCCGGTGACCGCATGCTCACCGTCGTGAGCTTCAACGCGCACTACGCGAACGAGGACGCTGCGCGGCTCGCCGGCTACGTGGCGGCCGAAAACCCGGACCTCGTCGGCGTCACCGAGCTCGGAGCCCCGATGGCGAAAGCGCTCGAGGGGAAGCTCGCCTCGCTCCCTCATCGCGTGCTCCTGCCTGGCGCCGGCAAGGGGCTGGGACTCTTCTCCCGCTATCCCATCGAGCTTCTGCATCAGCGCTCGAGCGCCGACGCGCCCGGTGCCTGGCCGGCGATCATAGTGCGCGTGAGCGCGCCCCACGGGCCGGTGACCGTCGCGCTCATGCACCCGCCGCCGCCGCTGCGCAAGCTCGCGCCGGAGCACGCGGCGCAGCTCGCCGATTTCGGCCGCCGGCTCGCCGCGATCCCGGGAGCGGTGATCGCGCTGGGCGACCTGAACGCGACGCCGTGGTCGGCGTCCTATCGTCGCTTCCGCCGGGAGGCGCGGCTGGAGGCGGCCTACCCGAGCGCACTCGGGCCCGCCTCCTGGCCGAGCGTATGGCCGGTGGCCCTGCTCCCGATCGACCACGTCCTCGCCCGTGGCTTCGATGTCGTCTCGGGCGCGCGCGGCCCGGACCTCGGCAGCGACCACTATCCGGTGCGCGCGCGGCTCACGCGGCGGTAGCGAACGCCCGCGGGGAATCCGTGCGCCGTCTTCCGGAGACCCCAACTTAGCGGGGGTTTCTTGGCTATTCAATATATCTCTGTGGGTGACCCCCATGAAGGACTGGACGCAGAAGGCGGCGACGCAGGCCGAAGTCAGGCTGCTCATCCGGGACGAAGCTGTATGGGGTGCTTCCTCGGCCGCCTTTCACCGAGGCTGAAACCGACGAGATCGCCTCGCGTGTGTACGACTTCATCTGGCAACGGAGCGCAGCTGGCCACGATCTTGTTGCGACAGCAGGCGCTTCCAGATCCGCTGCCCGTAGCGGAGCAGGATCCCGCGACAGGCATAGAATCGGTACGTGTCCCCGGAGAGGGCACGCAGTATGGGCGGCCTCGATAGTCTCGGCTTCTGGCGGCACCCCGACTTCGGCGCGGGGTTCGGGTGGTACCGCGACGTCGCCGCCAACCGCAAGCCCGCGAAGTTCCTGATCGCCCGCGCGATCCCGCTCGCTTGGCCGCTCGACGCCCCGGAGCCGGATCTCTGGCGCGAGCTCGAAGTGAAGACCGCGGCGTTTCTCGAGCTCTGGCGCGCGATCCGCGAACACAACGCCGCGCTTCCGCCGGCCGCGACCCCGAGCCTGCTCGACCTCTGCCGCGAGCTCGCCTACCGCATGCTCGCGCATTGCAACTTCTGCCGCTGGGATTGCCGCGTGGACCGCGCCACCGGCGCCAAGCTTGGCGCGTGCAAGCTCGCCGCAGACACCCGGGTCTCGAGCTACTTCCACCACCCGGGCGAAGAGCTGATCTACCGCGGCCGCCTGGGCTCGGGGACGATCTTCTTCACTTCCTGCAACATGCGCTGCGCGTTCTGCCAGAACGGCGACATCTCCACCGACAAGGACAACGGGGAGCCGGTCACCGCGCGCACGCTCGCGACCATGGCCTGGATCCTCCGCGTCGAGGGCTGCCACAACATCAACTGGGTCGGGGGCGATCCGACCATTCATCTGCACACCATCGTCGACGCGATCTCGCGCCTGCCGGATCTCGAGCCGACCGAGGATGACCTGCGCGCGGCGCTCCCGACCAAGGCCGACTGGCGCGCCGCGTTTTCCGCCGAGCGCGCCAACGCCGACTACCGCGGCGCCTTCAACGCGCCGCAGCTCTGGAACTCGAACTTCTTCATGTCGACCGAGGCGATGGCGCTCCTCCGCCTCCTGATGGACATCTGGCTGCCGGACTTCAAGTTCGGGCCGGGCGAGTGCGCGAAGGAGCTCTCGCGCACGCCCTGGTACTGGGAGACGGTGACCGCGAACCTGAAGCTGATCCACGGTTGGGGCGAGGCGTTCACCATCCGCCATCTCGTGATGCCGGGGCACGTCGAGTGCTGCACGAGGCCGGTGCTCGAGTGGATCGCGCGCGAGATGCCGGAGGTGCCGGTGAACGTGATGGACCAGTACCGGCCCGATAACTTCTGCGACCCGGACGATCCGAAGTACAAGGACCGCTATGCGCCGATCGCCCGCCGCCCAGGGCGCGGCGAGATCCAGCAGGCCTACCGCCATGCGCGCGATCTCGGCCTGCGGTTCGAGTCGCTCTCCTACGAGAAGAACACGACGGGGCTGCGCGCCTAGGCTGGAATTCGCGCCGCCGCTAGACCAAGGTCGTGCTATCCCCGCCCAAAACTTCGGCTTGAGTAACTCGGAGATCAACGGCGCTCTCCGGCTCATTCGGGAGAAGGAAGATGACATCCATCGCGCCTGGAGCGAGCACTTCGGAAGTTGAAGTGACGAACGTCTCGAAGCACGGCTTCTGGTTACTGATTCGAGACGAGGAAGTGTTTGTTCCTTTCGCCGAGTTCCCGCGGTTCAGGAACGCGCCAATCGGTCATCTACTCAACGTACAACTCCCTTCGCCCCACCACCTGTACTGCCCGGACTTGGACATCGATCTCGCAGTTGAATCGCTGCTCCATCCAGAGCGGTTTCCCCTCGTCAGCGGGGCCGGGGTCTAACCCCTCCGGCAGGCCACTCACCTCGATCGTCTAAGCCCGAGTTGCATGGGTCGCGGAGTTCAGAGTAGTCTGTTCTCATGGCTAAGGCGGTAATCTCCTGCAGCCCCGAAGTGATGGGCGGTACCGCCGTGTTTGCTGGCACGCGGGTCCCCGTCCAAACGCTCCTTGATTATCTGGAAGCTGGGGACTCCATCGACGAGTTTCTGGCCGGCTTCCCTTCGGTCAGTCGAGACCAGGTCATCGAGTTTCTTGAGCAAGCGAAGGACCGCCTGGTCGCCGCTGCCTCGTGAAGGTGCTCGTTGACGAATGCGTTGACTGGCGTCTCTCGCGCGAGATCGTCGGCCACGAGGTCAAGACTGCGCGTCAGATGGGCTGGTCGATCATACGGAACGGCGAACTGCTCGCCTTGGCCGCGAAAGAATTCGACGTGTTCGTCACCGTCGATCGAAATCTCTCCTTTCAGCAGAACCTTCCTGCCTTCGCCATCGCAGTCATCGTTCTGCGTGCGAAATCCAATCGTCTTTCCGAGCTGCAACCGCTTGTCCCCGAACTGCTTGCGTCAATTCCGACCGCCAAGCCGGGCGCGGTCACGTACGTGAGCGGTCGGGGAGATGGTTGACGGAGAAAGCCGGGACTGCTCCCCATGCGATAGCGCCGCGCTCCTAGAAATCGGCGCTATGTTGAACTACTGTGGTTCTATCGCTCGCGTCGCGCCGCGGGCGCCCGCTCCTCGCCCAGCAACACCAACACCAAAGGAGGCAACATGGAACGCGCCCAGCAGCACCGGTTCATCGATCTTGCCGCACCTGCACCCGACGACGCGAGCGACGGCCTGAAGCAGCGCCGCGAGTTCATGCGCCGGCTCGGCGTCGCGGCGTTCGCCGCCAGCGCCACGCCGGCGGCGTTCGCGCAAGCGATCGACCGTTACGCACCGGGCGCGCCTCCGACCCGCTATCCCGAGCCGGACGTGATCGGCCTCGACAAGCGCTTCAAGTACAAGCTCGGCAACACGCCGATCCTCCGGCTTTACCGCGGCACGATGTGGGCGGAGGGGCCGGCTTGGAACGGCGTCGGGCGCTACCTCGTGTGGAGCGATATTCCGAACAACGAGATCCTGCGCTGGTGCGAGGAGGATGGGCACGTCGGGCGTGGATTCCGCTTCCCGTCGCACAACGCGAACGGCAACACCTTCGACTACCAGGGACGGCAGATCTCCTTCTGTCACGGGACGCGGAACGTGATCCGCTACGAGAACGACGGTAAGGTCACCGTCCTCGCCGACAAGTCGCCCGACGGCAAGGAGTTCAACGCGCCGAACGACGGCATGGTCCATCCCGAAGGGTGGCTCTTCTTCACCGACCCGGGCTACGGCAGCCTGATGGAGTACGAGGGCAACCGGCTGCCTTCGGCCGCGGCGAGCGTGCAGCCGATCCAGAAGGAGGCGATCTACCGGATCGATGAGCCGGGCAAGGTCGTGAAGGTCGCCGACGAGCCGGCCAAGCCGAACGGCCTGTGCTTCTCGCCGGACTTCAAGCGGGTCTACGTCGCCGACACCGGGGTCTCGCACTACCCGAACGCGAAGAGCGGCATCTGGGTCTACGACGTCGATGGCCGGAACCTCCGCAACCCGCGGATGTTCGCCAGCGCCGCATACCAAGGCAAGAGCGGCTTCGCCGACGGCATCCGCTGCGACGAGGACGGCAACCTCTGGGCGGGGATGGGTTGGGTGGGCGACGGGTACGACGGCGTGCACGTCTTCCATCCCGACGGCACGCGGATCGGCTTCATCAAGATGCCCGAGATCATCTCCAACGTCTGTTTCGGCGGCAGCAAGCGCAACCGCCTCTTCATGACCGGGAGCCAGTCGCTGTACGCCGTTTACGTCGAGACGCGCGGCGGAACGCTGACCTAGGCGGAGGGGTCGCGGCGATCGCAAGGTATTCCGACCGACGTTCTGGCATCCAAAGGAGATGGACATGAACCGAATTGCGCCGCTGCTCGCCGTCGTCTGCGTCGCCGCAATCCCTGCGTACGCGCAGTCGCCCAAGGGATCGGCCGACCACATCCGCGCGGCGACCGGGCGCATCGACGCGAACGCGATCCGGGCGAACGAGCGCTCCACCGCCGACTGGCCGAGCTACGGACTGGACTACGCGGAGACGCGTTTCAGCCGCCTGAGGCAGATCGACGCCGGTAACGTCAAGAATCTCGGGCTCGTGTGGTCGTACAACCTCGAGTCCACCCGCGGGGTCGAGGCGACGCCGCTGGTGGTCGACGGCATCATGTACGTCACGGCGTCGTGGAGCATCGTGCACGCGATCGACGTCCGCACCGGCAAGCGCCTCTGGGTCTACGACCCCAAGGTCGACCGCGAGGCGGGCTACAAGGGCTGCTGCGACGTCGTGAACCGTGGCGTCGCGCTGCACAAGGGCAAGGTCTTCGTCGGCGTCTACGACGGCCGCCTGGCGGCGCTAGATGCCGCCACTGGCCGGCTCGTGTGGGAGAAGGACACGATCATCGACCGGACCCGGCCCTACACGATCACGGGAGCGCCGCGCGTCTTCAAGGGCAAGGTCATCATCGGCAACAGCGGCGCCGAGTACGGCGTCCGCGGCTACATCACGGCGTACGACGCCGAGACCGGCGAGCAGAAATGGCGCTGGTTCACGGTGCCGGGCGACCCGGCGAAGCCGTTCGAGGACTTCTCGATGGCCAAGGCCTATACGACCTGGGACGCGAGCGGCAGGTACTGGGACGGGGGCGGGGGAGGCACGGTGTGGGACACAATGGCCTTCGACCCGGACCTCAACCTGATGTACATCGGCACGGGGAACGGCTCGCCGTGGGCGCAGAGCAAGCGCAGCCCCGGAGGCGGCGACAACCTGTATCTCGCCTCGATCGTCGCGCTCGATCCCGACACCGGCCGGTACGTGTGGCACTACCAGGAGACGCCCGGCGACAACTGGGACTTCACCGCGACCCAGCCGATGATCCTCGCCGACCTGAAGATCGACGGCCGGCCGCGCAAGGTGATCCTGCACGCGCCGAAGAACGGCTTCTTCTTCGTCATCGACCGGACGAACGGCCAGTTCATCTCGGCCAAGAACTTCGTCGAGGTGAACTGGGCCAGCGGCTACGACAAGAACGGCCGGCCGATCGAGACGCCCGAGGCGCGCGTCGTGGACCGGCCGCGCGAGATCATCCCGAGCGCCTTCGGCGCGCGCAACTGGCACCCGATGTCGTTCAACCCGCAGACCGGCCTCGCTTACATGCCGGTGCAGGGCATTCCGTTGAGCCTGATGGACAACAAGGGCTGGGCGATGAACGCCAACCAGCCCGGAGAGCCGCACGGCGGCGTTGGCTGGAACCTCGCGATGTTCATCAACGCCGAGCCGCCGAAGAGCAAGCCCTTCGGTCGCCTGATCGCGTGGGACCCGGTGCGGCAGCGGGAAGTCTGGCGGCAGGAGCAGGTCTCGCCGTGGAACGGCGGCACGCTGACGACCGCGGGCAATCTCGTCTTCCAGGGCACCGCCGACGGCCGCTTCGTCGCCTATGACGCGAAGACCGGCGCGAAGCTCTGGGAGACCGCGACCGGCACCGGCGTCGTCGCCGGCCCCGCAACGTATCTCGTCGACGGCAAGCAGTACGTCTCGGTCGCGGTGGGCTGGGGCGGCGTGTACGGCGTCGCGTTTCGCGCCACCGATCGCAAGGGTCCTGGCACCGTCTACACCTTCGCCCTCGGTGGCAAGGCGCCGGCGCCCGATTTCGTGGCGTACCAGCAGGGGGCGCTGGTGCAAGGCGTCAAGTACGACCCGGCGCACGTCCAGGAAGGCACCATGCTCTACGTCAGCAACTGCGTCTTCTGCCACGGTGTTCCCGGGGTGGACCGCGGCGGCAACGTGTCGAACCTCGGCTACTCCCCGGCCGCGGTGATCGCGAACCTCGACAAGTACGTGTTCAAGGGTCCGGACACCGCGAAAGGCATGCCGGATTTCACCGGCAAGCTGACCCCTGACCAGCTCGAGAAGATCAAGGCGTTCATCCAGGGCACCGCCGACGCGATCCGGCCGAAGAACTAACGCGGCGGGGGCAGTCCATCACGCGGGTCCAGCTGCTCGGCGGTCGCCGACTTGCCGTGAGTCCGCCTGCTACCATCGGAGCGCATGAAGGCCGACCTCCCCAAACTCGCGGCGCTCGACGACGAAGCCGCGATCTTCGACGACCTCAACCCGGCGCCGCGCCTCCTGATGGGCCCGGGGCCGATCAATGCCGACCCGCGGGTGCTGAAAGCCCTCGCAACGCCCCTCATCGGCCAGTTCGACCCGCAGTTCCGCGTCTACATGAAGGAGACGATGGAGCTCTACCGCCGCGTCTTCGAGACGCGCAATCGCTGGACGCTGCTCGTGGACGGCACCGCCCGCGCGGCCATCGAGTGCGTGATGGTGTCGGCGGTCGAGCCGGGCGAACGGGTGCTCGTCCTTTCGTTCGGGCGTTTCGGGCAACTCATGACCGAGATCGCGCGTCGCATCGGCGCCGACGTGCAAGTCCTCGAGTCCGAGTGGGGTACGGTGTTCGAGCCCGAGCAGGTCGAGGCGGGGCTCAAGCGCTACTCGCCGAAGCTCGTCGCCGTCTGCCAGGGCGACACCTCGACCACCATGGCCCAGCCGCTGGAGGAGATCGGCAAGCTCTGCCAGCGCTACGGAGCGATGGTGCAGGTCGATGCGACCGCGACCCTCGGGGGCATGCGGCTGCCGGTGGACGCGTGGCAGATCGACTGCGTGACCGGCGGCCTGCAGAAATGCCTCGGCGGCCCCTCGGGCTCCGCGCCGATCACGCTCAGCGAGCCGATGGCCGAAGTGATCTACCGGCGCCGGCACATCGAGGAGGGTCTGCGTCCGAAGGACTACGTTCCAGGCGAGGGGAGGATCATCCGCTCGAACTACTTCGATCTTGGGATGCTGATGGACTACTGGAGCGATCGCGCGCTCAACCATCACACCGAGGCCACCTCGATGCTCTACGCGGCCCGCGAATGCGCGCGGATCTTCGTCAAGGAAGGTCACGAGCAGGCGTTCCGGCGCCACGAGCTTGCCGGCGGGGCGCTGGTCGCGGGCGTCGAGGCGATGGGCCTCGAGCTCTTCGGCGACAAGTCGCACAAGATGCCGAACGTGACCGGTGTCTGGATCCCCGACGGCGTCGCCGGAGACCGGGTGCGCACGGCGTTGCTGAACGACTTCGGCATCGAGATCGGCAGCTCGTTCGGTCCGCTGCACGGGCGGATCTGGCGCATCGGCGCGATGGGTGTCAACGCCCGCAGGGACGCGGTTCTGGTCACGCTCGGCGCGCTCGAGGCGGTGCTGGCGGGCGAGGGAATGAAGCTGCCGCGAGGCGCCGCGGTCGACGCCGCACGGGCCGTCTATCGCGCCGCGGCCGGGTAACCCCTCGTGCCGAGGATCGCCTCCGTCGAGAGCGGCTGCTACCGAGTGCCGCTGCCGATCGTGCTGTCCGACAGCACGCACGGCGAGATGACGCATTTCGAGCTCGTGACCGTGCGCGTCCGCGACGCCGACGGCGCCGAGGGTCTCGGTTACACGTACACCGTCGGCGCCGGCGGCGCCGCCATTCACGTCCTGATCGAGCGCTACCTCGCGCCGCTCCTCGCCGACGAGGACGCCGACCGCATCGAGCCGCTGTGGCAGAAGATGTGGTGGGCGCTGCACTACGGCGGTCGCGGCGGGCCGGTGGTGCTCGCGATCTCGGCGATCGACATCGCGCTGTGGGACCTCGCGGCGAAGCGGTCCGGCCAGCCGCTATGGCGGATGCTCGGCGGGTTCGATCCGCGCGTGCCTTGCTATGCCGGCGGGATCGACCTCCAGTTCCCGCTCGAGCGGCTCCTGCGGCAAGCCGACGACTTCCGCGCGCGGGGTTTTCGCGCGATCAAGATGAAGGTCGGGCGCGACCGGCTGTCCGAGGACGTCCAGCGCGTGCGGGCGATGCGTGCGCATCTCGGCGCCGACTTCCCGTTGATGGCGGACGCCAACATGCGTTGGTCGGTCGACGGGGCGGTGCGAGCCGCCCGGCTGCTCCGCGAGTTCGAGCTGGTGTGGCTCGAGGAGCCGACGATCCCCGACGACGTCACCGGCCACGCGCGGATCGTGCGCGAGGGTGGCGTCCCGATCGCAACCGGCGAGAACATGCGCACGCTCTGGGAGTTCCGGCAGATGATCGACGCCGGCGGGGTGACGTATCCCGAACCGGACGTGTCGAACTGCGGCGGGGTCACGGTGTTCATGAAGATCGCGCACCTCGCCGAGGCGTTCAATCTCCCGGTCACCTCGCACGGCGTCCACGACCTCACCGTGCACCTCCTCGCCGCGGCGCCGAACCGCTCCTACCTCGAGATCCACGGCTTCGGCCTCGACCGCTTCATTGCCGAGCCCGTGCGCGTCGGCGACGGCGTCGCGATCGCCCCGGAACGGCCGGGGCACGGCGTCGCGCTCGACTTCAAGGCGCTCGCACCGCTGCACCTCTAGCGGCTCTTCCGCATTCCGGAATTTTGCTTCGCGGCGTGACACGCCCTGCGCTGCGGCCTATCGTCTCCGCTGGCTGACCACAGAGACCATCGAATGGCGCGCTGGATCCGCTTCTCGCGGCAGGGCAGGACGGAATTCGGCACCCTCGAGGACGGCACGATCCGGGTGCACGAGGGCGACATGTTCGCGGGCAGCCGTGCCACGGGCGAGTCGGTGCCGCTCGACGCGGTGAAGGTGCTCACGCCGACCGTGCCGAGCAAGATGATCGCGATGGTGAACAACTACCACGCGCTCCTGCAGAAGCAGGGCAATCCCGTCCCCGAGGAGCCGCTTTACGTCCTCAAGGCGCCGAACTCGTTTCTCGCGCACGGCGAGACGATCCGCGTCCCTCGGTCCTACCCGGGCAAGGTCGTCTACGAAGGCGAGCTCGGGGTGGTGATCGGCAGGCGCTGCAAGGCCGTGCCGGAGGCCGATGCGCCGGGATACATCCTCGGCTACACCTGCATCAACGATGTCACTGCGGCCGAGCTGATCGGCAAGGACAGGACGTTCGCGCAGTGGGTGCGCTCGAAGAGCTACGACACGTTCGGCGTTTTCGGGCCGGTCGTTGCGACCGGCCTGGATCCCGTACAGCTCTCCGTGAAGCTCGTCCTGAACGACCAAGAGCGCCAGAACTACCCGTGCTCGGACCTGGTGTTTCCGCCGGCGAAGCTCGTGAGCGCGCTCTCGCAGGACATGACGCTGGAGCCGGGCGACGTGATCTGCGTCGGCACCTCGATTGGAGTCGGATCGATGAAACCGGGCAGCACCGTGAGCGTGACGATCGACGGCATCGGGACGCTGACGAACCGCTATGAGTAGGAGGTCGAAATGAGAATCGCAGTAGTCGGCGCGGGCGCGATGGGCGGCCTGCTCGCGGCGCGGCTCGCGCTGGCGGGCGAGGCGGTGACGGTGGTCGACCGCGGGCCGCACCTCGAGACGATTCAGCGCTCGGGGCTGAAGCTCGTGGGCCCGGACGGCAGCAGAGCCGCCGCGAAGGTCGCCCGCGCGGTAGCGACCCCGGCCGAGGCGGGGCCGCACGACGTCGTGTTCCTGGCGGTCAAGACGAATCTCTACGCGGCGCTCGCGCCCGGCTTGCGCGCGATGTTCGACGACGACACCGTCGTCGTGCCGATACAGAACGGCCTGCCGTGGTGGTACTTCCAGAACTTCCGGGGACCGCACGCCGGCTACCGGCTGAAGACCGCGGATCCGGACGGCGTGATCGAGCAGAACATCGAGACCCGCCGCATCGTCGGCTGCGTCGTTTATCCCGCCGGCGAGCTGCAGGCGCCCGGGGTGGTGAAGCACCTCGAGGGGGACCGTTTCCCTATCGGCGAGCTCGACGGAACGACCACCGAGCGCGCGCGGGTGCTTTCCGAGCTTTTCGCCCGCGCCGGCCTCAAAGCGCCGATCCTCGAGGACATCCGCTCCGAGATCTGGCTCAAGCTCTGGGGCAACATGAGCTTCAACCCGATCAGCGCGCTCACCCACGCGACGCTTATCGACATCTGCCAGGAGCCGGCGACGCGTGAGCTCGCTGCCGAGATGATGCGCGAGGCGCAGACGATCGCGGAGCAGCTCGGCGTCACTTTCCGCGTGAACCTCGAGCGTCGCATCGCCGGCGCCGAGAAGGTCGGCAAGCACAAGACGTCCACGCTCCAGGACGTCGAAGCCGGCCGTTCGGTGGAGATCGACGCCCTGATCGGCTCGGTGATCGAGCTTGGGCAGCTCACCGGGACGCCGACGCCGCACATCGAGGCGGTGTACGCGCTGATGAAGCTCCTCCAGAAGACGATGGAGGAGGAGCATGCCAAGGTGGTGATGCAGCCGTTGGCGGCCTAGGCGGCGACGCGCATCCGCGCGCGCAGGTGTCCGTCGTCTGAGGCGAACCACGCGTGCGGCATGATGCCGCCGCGCATCGCGACGCCGATGCGCGCTGCGTGGTCGAGCGCGATCAGGCCCGCGCTTTCTGCCGTTTCCATCGGCAGGGCCGCCACCACCCGCTCCGCGGCGGCCCGCGCGCCCGATCCGGCGGCGACGAGATCGCACAGCGACTTGGTCGCGAGCGTGCGCATCATCAGCTCGCCATGTCCGGTCGCAGACGCCGCGGCACGCCGCGTCGCGTAGTTGCCCGCGCCGGAGATCGGCGAGTCGCCGACCCGGCCCGGCAGCTTGAGGGCGGTGCCGCCGGTGGACGTCGCCGCGGCCAGGGTGCCGCCGGTGTCAAGGGCCACTGCACCGACGGTGTTGCCGCGCGCGATCCGTCCTGCCTGCAGTGCGCGCCGATACCGCTCGCGGCTCTCGCGCGTGATCGGCTCGTAGTCGCGGAAGCCTCGCTCGCGGGCGAACGCAACCGCCCCGGCACCCGCGAGCAGCGCGTGGCGAGTCGCCTCCATCACGCCGCGCGCGACGAGCACGGGGTTCCTGACGCGCCGGATCGCGGCGACCCCGCCGCAGCGGAGGTCGCTGCCGACCATCACCGACGCGTCCATCTCGACCTCGCCGTCGCGGTTGAGCGTCGAGCCGGTGCCGGCGTTGAAGAGCGGGTCATCCTCGAGCGCAACCACCGCCGCGCAAACGGCATCCAGCGCCGAGCCGTGGTCGGCAAGGACCTGGCGGCCCACTCGCGCCGCAGCCCGCACGCCACGGAGCGCGGCCGCCGTATCGGCGCGCTCCCACCGGCCGCAGCCGCCGTGGACGACGATCGCGTAGCGGAACGTCATGAGAAGTCGCTCTCGTGCGCGGCGAGCGTACTATGGCTGGCGCCTCGCGCACGAAGCCGGCCCGGGGCAGATTCAGCGGGATGACGACGCATCGCGTCGTCACTTGAGGTTCGCCCCGTCGGCGAGCCACCTGCCGAGGAGCGCGCGCTCCTCGTCGGTCATCCTGGTCAGGTTGCCGATCGGCATCGCCTGGGTGGCGATCGTCTGCTGGTGGATGCGGCTCGCCGCCGCCTTGACCTGTTCCGGTGTGTCGAGCATCAGCCCGCCCGGGGGCTGCGCGAAGCCGGCGAAGGACGGTTTCTCGGAGTGACAGACCGCGCAGCGCTCCCTGAGGATCGGCTGCACCTGAGCGAAGGTGATCGCCTTCGCGGCGGCAGCCGGCGCCCCCGTCGCGGTGGGCTTCGGCGCCATCGCAATGGCGAGGCCGAGCAGCAGCGTCGCCGCCACGGCCGGCAGCGCGATCAGGTTCCTGCCGACGTGTCGGAGCACGAAGTACTGTCGGATGAGCGCACCCGCCAGCATGATCACGGCCAGGATCGCCCAGCCGTGCCGGCTGCCGTAGGTCATCGGGTAGTGGTTGCTGATCATGATGAACAGCACCGGCAGCGTGAAGTAGGTGTTGTGCACGCTGCGCTGCTTGCCGATGATTCCCGGCCTCGGGTCGGGATCCTTGCCGGCGCGGATCTCCGCCACCATCTGTTTCTGGCCCGGGATGATCTGGAAGAAGACGTTCCACACCATGATCGTGCCGATCAGGGCGCCGACGTGGATGTACGCGGCGCGCCCGCCGAACACCTGCGCGTACCCCCAGGCGGCCGCGACCAGCAGCAGGTAGATCACGATCGACAGGGCGAGCTCGTGCTTGATGGTCTTGCACAGCGCGTCGTAGACGAGCCAGCCGACCACGAGCGACCCGGCCGAGATCGCGATCGCTGCCGGAGCGGCGAGGTCCATCACCGACCTGTCGATGAGGTACGCGTTCGCGCCGTACCAGTAGATGATCGCGAGGAGCGCCATGCCGGAGAGCCAGGTCGTATAGGCTTCCCACTTGGACCAGTGCAGATCCTCGCTCAGCGGCTCGCCCTTCGGACCGGTCAGGAACTTCTGGCTGACGTAGAAGCCCCCGCCATGCACCGCCCAGAGCTCGCCGAACACGCCGCGTTTCGCATCCGCCGGGTTCCCTGGCGGCTTGAGCGACATGTCGAGCATTACGAAATAGAGCGAGGCGCCGATCCAGGCGATGCCGGCGACGAAGTGCAGCCAGCGCACACCGAGGTTGAGCCAGTCGATGATGTAGCTCTCCACGGGTTACCTCCGCGCTGAGTCGTGTGCGCCGTCCGGTTCGTCGGATCTGCACGGGGGCCCGAAGGTAGGGTTCTGAGCCTTCCTTTCCCAACCTGTCCGTTGCCCGTCGCGGGACTGCCAGCGGACGCAGAGATTGAGCCAGTCGACGATATAGCTCTCCACGGGATATGCCCCTTCCCTGGTGCGTGGCAACACGCCCCGGCCGCCGCGTCCTTCCTGGAGTTCGCGCACCAGTACGTGCGCGAAGGCCGGTATCCCGGTAGCGTGCCGGCCGAACGCCCTCAGCCGACGGTGACTTCGACCTTATCCCCGTCGCGGACGGTGGCGAGCCGACGCGGATCGCCCTCGAACCTACCGAGAACGTTGACGGGCGTCACCAGGCGACATTCGATTCCGCGCGAGACCGGCGTCGGGCCACAGGGCAGGGCGAGCTCGTCCCGCGGCGGCCGTTTGATCCGAACGCTGGTCATCGCTTCGGGCCGAGCAGATCGAGGAACGTCCGCGCGATGACCTCGGTCGCCCGGTACAGGTCGTCGAGCCGGAGGTTCTCGTCGGCGCGGTGGCCGTTCGCCTCCTCGAGCGTCCGCGGCCCGGCGCCGTACAGCACGGTCGGGATGCCGGCCTCGCTGTAGTGGCGCGCATCGGTGTAGAGCGGCACGCCCTGCGGCTTGACGTCGATGCCGAACACCTCGCGGGCGTTGCGCTGGATCGCGTGCACCATGTGCTCCTGCCCCGGCCTGCGCACGAACGGGTTGGCGAGCAGGATGCGGCGGATGTCGACCTTGATGCCGGGCATCTTGCGCGCCGATTCCCTGATCAGCGCGGTGACGAAGCGCTCGGCAGCGCCGGGGATCTCGTCGGGGATGATCCGCCGGTCGAGCCGGAACACGACCTTGTCGGGCACGACGTTGGTGTTGATGCCGCCCTTGATCAGGCCGACCACCATCGTCGGGTGGCCGATGCCCGGGATCTCCGACTCGAGCGCGGTGAGCGCCTTGCGGTAGGCGTAGAGGTCGTTGAGGATGAGCGCCGCGGCCTCGAGCGCGTCGTCGCCCTTCGCGGGCTCGGCGGCGTGGCCGGACTTGCCGGTGATCTCGACCTCGAGGTGCAGACAGCCGTTGTGCGCGGTGGTCACGCCGTACGAGAAGCCGGCGCAGATCGCGAAGGCGGGCTTCGACAGTCCCTGCTTCAGCAGCCACGCCGGGACCGATCTCGCCGCCGGTCTCCTCGTCGTACGTGAGGTGGAGCTCGACGGTGCCGTCGAGCTTGGCGCCCGAGGCCTTGAGTGCGAGGAGCGCCCACGCATAGGTCGCGAAGTCCGACTTCGACACCGCAACGCCCCGGCCGAACATGCAGCCGTCGCGGATCACCGCGCCATAGGGGCTCACCGACCAGCCCGACCCGGGCGGCACGACGTCCCCGTGCGCGTTGCACGCGATCGTCGGGCCACCGCTGCCGAAGCGCTCGCGCACGATCAGGTTGGTGCACGAGATCATGCCCGCCGCCTTGACCGCGGCGTCGGGCACCGGATGCCGCTCGACCTTGAAGCCAAGGCCCTCGAGCAGCGCCGCCGCTTTCTCCGCGTGCGGGGCGCAGTCCCCCGGCGGGTTGTCCGACGGTGTCTTCACCAGCTCGGCGAGGAACCGCGTTTGCGCCGCGCGCTGCGCGGCGAGGAAAGCCCGGATCGTGTCCTGGGTCGTCATGTCCTTCTCTTCGGGTCGAAGCTCTCGATGAAGCGGAGGAACACGCGCGCGCCGGTCTCGACGTCGGCGAGCGTGATCGCTTCGGCCGGGTTGTGGCTGATGCCCTTCTCGCAGCGCACGAACAGCATCCCGATGTCGGCGAGGTCGATCATCGCCATGCCATCGTGTCCCGCCCCGCTCGGGAGCTTCCGCACCAGGAGCCCTTCGGCCGCGATCGCCTCGCCGATCTGTGCCTGGAGCCAGCCGGCGCAGGGCGCGGTCTTCCCCTCGTGCGTCTTCGCGATCTTCACGCTCACGCCGCGGCGATCGCAGATCGCCTGCATCTCGCGCACGAGGTCGGCCGCCGCAGCGAGCCGCGAGCCGTCTCGCGGCGAGCGAATGTCGATCGTGAACTTCACCTTGCCCGGGACCACGTTCACCGCGCCCGGCAGGCACTCGAGCTTGCCGACGGTGCCGACGAGCTCCGGCTCGGCGGCTCGCGCGCCGCTCCACGGCGAGGACGCATTCGGCCGCCGCCGCCATCGCGTCCTGTCGCAGCGCCATCGGCACCGTGCCCGCGTGTCCGGCCATGCCGTCGATCTCGACCGCGTAGCGGCTCGCGCCGTTGATCGCGGTGACGACGCCGACCGGCAGATCCTCGGCCTCGAGCACCGGCCCCTGCTCGATGTGGAGCTCGGCGTAGGCGAGCACGTCCTCCTTGCGCTTCGCCGCCTCGCCGATGCGCTCCGGGTCGAGGTCGAAACGGCGCATCGCCTCGCGCATGCTGACGCCCTGGCGATCGACCGCCTCGAGCACTTCCTTCCGGAAGGTCCCCGCCACCGCGCGGCTGCCGAGCAGCGTCGCGTTGAAGCGCGTGCCTTCCTCGTCGGCGAAGCCGATCACCTCGATCGCGAAGGGGAGGCGCCGGCCGCGCGCGTTGAGCGCGCGGACGCATTCGATCCCGGCGATCACGCCGAGCATGCCGTCGTACTTGCCGGCGTCGCGCACGGTGTCGAGATGCGAGCCGAGCACGAGCGCTGGCAGGCCCGGCCGCTCAGCCTCGTAACGGCCGATGCAGTTCCCCGCGGCGTCGAGGCGCGCGTTCATGCCCGCCTCGCGCATCCAGCCGAGGACGAGCGCGTTCGCGTGCCGCTGCTCGCCCGAGAGATAGACGCGGGTAAGGCCGCCCTCGAGCTCCGAGAGCTTCGCCAGCGCCTCGCAGTGATCCCAGATCCGCTGCGCGGAGGGCTGGACGGGCTCCGTCACGGGGCGCCTCCGTCGGTCGCGTAGTACGACGCGCGCCCCGGGGCGGATGAGGATCGCGCGGAAGTCGTTCACGTTGGTGCGCGTCGGGCCGGTCACGACGAGATCGCCGAGCGCGGAGAAGAAGCCGTAGCCGTCGTTCGCCGCGAGCCGGTGCTTGGCGTTAACGTGCTTCGCCGCCGCGCGCGCAAGGGAGTCGGCAGTGAGCAGACCGCCGGCGTTGTCCTCGGAGCCGTCGATACCGTCGGTGTCGGCGGCGATCGCGGCAATCCCGGGGTGCGCGTCGAGCGCGACCGCGAGCGCGAGCAGGAACTCGGCGTTGCGCCCGCCGCGCCCGCCGCCGCGGACGGTCACCGTGGTTTCGCCGCCGGAGAGCAGCGCGCAGGGCGGCTCGGCGAGCCCCCCGAATCGGGCGACCTGGCGCGCGATGCCGGCGTGCACCGCCGCCACGTCGCGCGCTTCGCCCTCGATCGAGTCGCCCAGGATAACCGGCGCGACGCCCGCTGCGCGCGCGACGTCGGCCGCGGCTCGCAGCGCGTCCTGGGCGGTGGCGAGAGTGATGACCTCACTGCGGGCGAACCGTGGATCGCCGGGCTTGGGCGTCTCGTCCTTCGCGGCTCGCAGGTGCTCGACCGCGGCATGCGGTTCGTCGATCCCGTACTTCGCGAGCACGGCGAGCGCGTCGGCGAACGTGGTCGGATCCGGAACCGTCGGGCCCGATGCGATCACCGAGGGATCGTCGCCGGGCACATCCGAGATCGCCAGCGTGACCACGCGCGCCGGCGACGCGGCCGCGGCGAGCCGTCCGCCCTTGATCGCCGAAAGGTGCTTCCGCACGCAGTTCATCTCGGTGATGTTCGCGCCGGACTTCAGCAGCGCGCGGTTGACGGCCTGCTTGTCCTCGAGCGTCAGCCCCGCCGCCGGCGCGGCGAGCAGGGCCGAACCGCCGCCGGAGATGAGGCAGAGCACCAGATCGTCCGGGCCGAGACCCTTCACCGCGTCGAGGATATGGCTCGCGGCCTTGCGTCCCGCGGCGTCCGGCACCGGATGCGCGGCCTCGACCACCTCGATGCGCTCGCACGGCACGCCGTGGCCATAGCGCGTGACGACGAGCCCCGAGAGCGGTCCGCGCCAATGCTCCTCCACCGCTTTCGCCATCGCCGCCGCCGCCTTGCCGCCGCCGACGACGATCGTTCGGCCCCGCGGGGGCGCAGGCAGGTGCGGCGGCAGGCATTTCGCCGGCGACACCGCGGCCACCGCAGCGTCGAGGAGCTGCAGGAGCAGGTCCCGGTCCGAGGCTGCCATCGCTGGGTCCGAGTCCTAGCCGAGCTCTTCCGCGCCGCTCTTCGCGCCGATCTCGTGGTTCGCCATGACCTCGAGCGCGCGGACGAGACCGGAGTGGTCCCAGCTGCCGCCGCCGCGCGCCGCGGCGGCGTTCATGACCTGCTGGCAGAGCGCGGTCATCGGCAGGCTCATCTGCAGGCTGCGCGCGCCGGTAAGCGCGAGCGAGAGATCCTTGAGGTGCAGGTCGATGCGGAAGCCCGGATCGAAGTTGCGCTTCACCATCCGCTCGCCGTGGACCTCGAGGATCCGCGAGGCGGCGAACCCGCCCATCAGCGCCGCGCGGACCTTGCGCCGGGTCCGCGCCGGCCTTGGATGCGAAGAGCAGCGCCTCGGCGACCGCCCCGATCGTGACGCCGACGATGATCTGGTTGGCGACCTTGCACGTCTGGCCGTCGCCATTCGCCGCCGACGAGCGTGATGTTCTTGCCCATCAGCTGCAGGATCGGCTTGACCTTCTCGAACGTCGCTTCCGAGCCGCCGACCATGATGGTGAGCGAGGCGGCCTTCGCGCCGACCTCGCCGCCGGAGACCGGCGCGTCGAGGTACTCGCAGCCGAGCTGGTTGATCCGGCGCGCGAACTCCTTGGTCGCGATCGGCGAGATCGAGCTCATGTCGACGACGATCTTGCCCTTCGAGAGCCCCTTGGCGATCCCGAGCTCGCCGAAGAGCGCGCTCTCCACGTGCGGCGTGTCGGGAACCATCGTGATGATCAGGTCGGCGTGCTCCGCCGCCTCTTTCGCGGTCTTGGCCGCGCTTCCGCCGGCTTCGACGAGCGATGCGGGCACCGGCTTGAGGTCCGAGAGCCAGACTTCGTGGCCGCCCTTGATGAGATGCCCCGCCATGGGCGCGCCCATGACGCCGAGCCCGACGAACCCGATTTTCATCGCTCCTCCGCGCCGCTAGAGATACCGTTTGGCCCAGCCCAAGCCCGCGACAGTTTCCGTCTTCGGCTTGTACTCGCATCCGATCCAGCCCTGGTAGCCGATCCGGTCGATCCAGTCGAACAGGAACGGGTAGTTGATCTCGCCGGTGCCCGGTTCGTTGCGGCCCGGGTTGTCCGCGAGCTGCAGGTGCGCGATGCGCGCGAGATTCTCCTCGATTCCGCGGGCGAGGTCGCCCTCCATGATCTGCATGTGATAGATATCGTACTGGACCCAGAGGTTGGGCGAGCCGACCTCCTCGATGAGGCCCAGCGCCTGCTTCGTCCGCGTCAGGTAGAAGCCGGGGATGTCGCGCGTGTTAATCGGCTCCACGAGGAGCCTGATCCCCGCCGCGGCGAGCTTCGGTGCCGCGAAGCGCAGATTCGCGACGAAAGTCGAACGCAGCTGCTCCTCGGCGACGCCCTGGGGCGCGATTCCGGCGAGACAGTTCACCTGTCTGCAGCCGAGCGCGGTGGCGTACTCGATCGCCCTCCCGACGCCGTCCTGGAACTCGCCGACGCGATCGGGATGGCATGCGATCCCGCGCTCGCCTTTCGCCCAGTCGCCGGCGGGCAGGTTGTGCAGCACCTGGACGAGCTTGTGCCTGTCGAGCCGCTCGCGCAGCTGCGCCGCCGGGTACGCATATGGGAACAGGTACTCCACGCCCTTGAAGCCCGAGCCGGCCGCCGCCTCGAACCGGTCGAGGAAGTCGATCTCGTTGTAGAGCATGGTCAGGTTCGCACAAAACTTGGGCATGCCATTCTCCCTACGCCGCGAGCTGCTCGAGGAACGCCTCCTCCTCCTCGAGGTCGAGCACGTCCTCGAACTCGGTGATCTTGTCGATCTCCGGTCCCATCGCGATGTCCGTGACCCGCTCCGTGATCACCTCGACCACCACCGGCACCGCGAGCTCGTTCGTCATCGCGCGCGCGGCCTGGAGCGCATCCTGGATCTTGTCCGGGTCGAACACGCGGATCGCCTTGCAGCCCATGCCTTCGACCACCTTCACGAAGTCGACCCCGTACTCGCCGACCTCGGGCGAGTTGATGTTCCGGAACGAGAGCTGCACCTCGTAGTCCATCTTGTAGCCCTTCTGGGCCTGGCGGATCAAGCCGAGGTAGGAGTTGTTGATCAGGACCATGACGAACGGCACGTTGAACTGCGCCGCCACCGCCAGCTCCTCGATCATGAACTGAAAATCGTAGTCGCCGCCGATGCCCACCACCTCCTTCGACGGCGCGGCGAGCTTCACCCCGATGCACGCCGGGATGATCCACCCGAGCGGCCCCGCCTGTCCGCAGATGATGTAATTGCGCGGGCGAAACACCTTCTGGAACTGGCCCGAGGCGATCTGGCCGAGCCCGATCGAGCTGACGAAGCAGGTCGAGTCGCGGTCCCGATCGCTACCCCAGGCCCGGTTGATCTCGTGGAACACGCGCTGCGGCTTGATCGGCGTGTTCTTGAAGTCGCTGCGGCGGAGCATCGTGCGCTTGCGCTTCTGCACCTCGGCGACCCAGCGGCTGCGGTCGGGAAGCCGCTTCTCCGCTTTCCGCTGGCGCGCGACCTCGACGAACTGCTCGAGCGCGGCCTTGGCGTCGGACACGATGCCGAGATCGGGCCCGAACACGCGGCCGATCTGCATCGGATCGACGTCGACGTGCACGAACTTGCGGCCCTTGGTGTACACCTCTATCGAGCCGGTGTGGCGGTTCGCCCAGCGGTTGCCGAGGCCGAGGACGAAGTCGCTGCGCAGAAAGCTCGCGTTGCCGTAACGGTGCTGGGTCTGGAGTCCGACCATCCCCGCCATCAGCGGGTGGTCATCGGGGATGGCGCCCCAGCCCATCAGCGTCGGTACCACCGGCGTGTTGGTGAGCTCCGCCAGCTCGACGAGCAGGTCGGACGCGTCGGCGTTGATCACGCCCCCGCCGGCGACGATCAGCGGGCGTTTCGACTCCGCGAGCATGTCGAGCGCGGCCTCGATCTGCTTGCGCGGCGCGCGCGGCTTGTAGACCTCGAGCGGCGCGTCGAACCAGGGGTTGTACTCGATCAGCTCCCGCTGCACGTCGAGCGGCAGGTCGATCAGCACCGGACCGGGGCGGCCGGAGCGCATGATCTGGAACGCCTGTCGGAAGGCCCACGGGACCTGCGCGGCCTCGAGCACGGTCGCCGCCCACTTCGTCACCGGGCGCGCGATCGCCGCGATGTCGACCGCCTGGAAGTCCTCCTTGTGGAGCTTAGCTTTCGGGCGCCTGGCCGGTGATGCAGAGGATCGGGATCGAGTCGGCCATCGCGGAGTAGAGGCAGGTGATCATGTCGGTGCCGGCGGGGCCCGACGTGCCGATGTTGACACCGATCCGGTCGGGCGCCGCACGGGTGTAGCCCTCGGCCATGTGGCCGCCGCCTTCCTCGTGCCGGACGAGAATGTGCCGGATGCTCGTGTGCCGCATGGCGTCATAGAGCGGCAGGATCGCAGCACCGGGAATCCCGAAGACGAGGTCGACGCCCTCGCTCTCCATCACACGGACTGCGGCTTCGGCTGCGGTCATCTTGGGCATGGGGCTCCTCCGAGAAATTCCGTATCGCGGAATAGTCTTGCAATTCACAAAAACATAAGCCGCCACCGCGCTGGTGTCAATCTGCGCAATGTTCTTGCGCGATACGAAATGAACTGGGGCAACACTGACCTACCGCGCGCACTCGATCGCGACGGCATAGCGGGATGACTGCTCGCCGAGGCCGGGCATGGCGCCCGCCCATTATTGCAGTCGGCCGGGGCCCGCGAAAGCTCAGACCTCGACGACGAGGTCAGCGCGGAAGCCGGTCTGCTCGCTGGCGTAGCCCCGCGGGTTGCAGACGATTCGCGTGCCTCGCACGGAATAGTCGAACGCGTGATGGGTATGGCCATGGATCCAGAGTGCCGCGCGCCCCATGAGGTGCTCGAGATTGCTGATGAATGCCGGGTTGAGCGGATGGGTGGCGAGCTTGGGTGCGATGCTCCCCGGGTGCGGCGAGTGGTGGGTGATGACGACCGTGGGGCCGGAGAACGGCTGCATGAGGCGGCTCGCGAGCCAGCTCCGGTGCGCCGCGTGCAGACCGATCGAGTCGGCGGCCGCGAATGAACGGTCATGCCAGCGGATCGACCGGTAGTCGACGAGCCACCCGGCGTACTTGCCGAGCGCGAGATCGCGGCCGACTTCGCCGCCGAGCGCGAAGTCGGTCCAGAGCGTGCAGCCGAGGAAGCGCACGCCGCCGATCACCGCCTCGCCCCGGTCGAGGACCCGGACCCGGCTCCCCGTGGCCGCGTAACGGAGCGCCGCCTGCGTCGCGTGGAACTCGCCGTCGTACGGTTCGTGGTTGCCGGCGACGTACAGCACCGGCGCATCGAACCGCGCCTTCGCCCATTCGACGCCTGCCGCCCCGTTGTCGATGTCGCCCGCGAGGACGATCACGTCCGCATCCGCGGGCGGGGGGTCGAACGGCGCCGCCTCGAGGTGCAGGTCGGAGAGGACGCGGATGCGCACCGCCTCTAGCCCCGGCGCTTGCGCCGGAGGGTGGCCGCGATCCTCATCCGCAGCGCGTTCAGCTTGATGAAGCCGCCGGCGTCGGCCTGGTTGTAGGCGCCCTGGTCCTCTTCGAAGGTGACGATCGCCGGATCGAACAACGAGTCGGTCTTCGATGCGCGGCCGACCGTCATTGCCGTGCCCTTGTAGAGCTTGAGTCGGACGGTGCCGTTGACCGTGCGCTGCGATTCGTCGATCAACGTTTGCAGCAGGCGCCGTTCCGGGCTGAACCAATAGCCGCTATAGACGAGGCGGGCGTAGCGCGGCATCAGGTCGTCCTTGAGGGCGAGCACCTCGCGGTCGAGCGTGATCGACTCCATCGCGCGATGTGCCTTGAGCATGATCGTGCCGCCGGGCGTCTCGTAGCAGCCGCGCGATTTCATTCCGACGTACCGGTTTTCGACCATGTCGAGTCGGCCGATGCCGTGTCGGCCCCCGCGTCGGTTGAGCTCGGTCAGAACCTGCGCCGGGGAGAGGCGCTTGCCGTCGATCGCGACGATGTCGCCATTCGCGTAGGTCAGCTCGATGTACCCCGGTTTCGCCGGCGCCTGCTCGGGCGACACGGTGATCCGCCACATCGACTCCTCGGGCTCATGGTCGGGATCTTCGAGGATGCCACCCTCGTAGGAGACGTGCAGCAGGTTTGCGTCCATCGAGTACGGGGCGCCGCCGCGCGTCTTCTTCCTGAACTCGACCGGGATCCGGTGGCGCTCGGCGTACTCGAGCAGCTTCTCGCGCGAGGTGAGGTTCCATTCGCGCCACGGCGCGATGATCTTGACGTCCGGCATCAGCGCGTAGGCGCCGAGCTCGAACCGCACCTGATCGTTGCCCTTGCCGGTGGCGCCGTGCGAGATCGCGTCGGCGCCGGTCTTGCGCGCGATTTCGACCATCTCCTTCGCGATCAGCGGGCGCGCGATCGACGTCCCGAGCAGATACTCGCCTTCGTAGACCGCGTTCGCGCGGAACATCGGGAACACGAAATCGCGCACGAACTCTTCGCGCAGGTCCTCGACGAAGATCTCCTTCACGCCGAGGAGCTTTGCCTTCTTGCGCGCATGCGCGAGCTCTTCACCCTGGCCGATGTCGGCGGTGAAGGTGACGACCTCGCAGCCGTAGGTGTCCTGCAGCCACTTGAGGATGACCGAGGTATCGAGCCCGCCCGAATAGGCGAGCACGACCTTCTTCACTCCGCCTCTCTCCTTCACCCGTCCTCCCCCCCGACCCTGCCCAGCACCAGATACTCCATCAGCGCCTTTTGAGTATGCAGCCGATTCTCGGCTTCGTCCCAGACGACGCTTTGCGGCCCGTCGATCACCTCGGCCGCGACCTCCTCGCCGCGATGCGCCGGCAGACAATGCATGAAGAGCGCGTCACGCTTCGCGGCGCGCATCATGGTCTCGTTCACCTGCCACCCGGCGAAGGCCCGCTTGCGCTCCGCGCGTTCGTCGTCGAAGCCCATGCTCGTCCAGACGTCCGTGGTAACGAGGTCGGCCCCGCGCACCGCGTCCATCGGGTCCGCGAACTCCGCGTAGTTGCCGGTGCCGCGGAGGCCGGCGCGCGCGGGCTTGACCTCGTAGCCGGGCGGCGTCGAGACGTGCACGTTGAACCCCAGGACTTCGGCCGCCTGCAGCCAGGTGACGCACACGTTGTTCGAGTCGCCGATCCAGGCGACCGTCCTCCCCCGAATCGGGCCGCGGTGCTCGATGAACGTGTAGATGTCGGCGAGGATCTGGCAGGGGTGATAGTCGTCGGTGAGGCCGTTGATCACCGGCACGCGCGAGTGGCGGGCGAAGCGCTCGACGATCGACTGCTCGAAGGTGCGGATCATCACGATGTCGCACATGCGCGAGATCACCTGGCCGGCGTCCTCGACCGGCTCGCCGCGGCCGAGCTGCGAGTCGCGCGTGGACAGAAAGATAGCGGCGCCGCCGAGCTGCTGCATCCCCGCCTCGAACGAGAGCCGGGTCCGCGTCGACTGCTTCTCGAAGATCATCACCAGCGTCCGGTCGACGAGCGGCCAGTACTGCTCGTAGCGCTTGAACTTCGCCTTGATCCAGCGCGTGCGCTCGAAGACATGCTCGAGCTCGTCGCGCGCGAGATCGTTGAACTGCAGGAAGTGCTTCGGCGGCGCCACGGCAGACACCTGCCTCAGGCGGGCTTGGCGACGAGCTCGCGGATGAGCGGTGCGAGCCGGTCGACGAGCGTGCGCGCGTCGCCGTCCGTGAACACGAGCGGCGGCAGCAGCCGGACGACTCGGTCGGCGGTCACGTTGATGAGGAGCCCGGCGTCGAGCGCGCGCCGCACGAGCTCGCCGCAAGGCCGGTCGAGCTCGATGCCGATCATGAGACCCATGCCGCGGACGTCGACCACTCCCGGCACGGCGGCGAGCGCGTCGCGGAATCCCGCGCGGATCCATTCCCCGACGCGGGTCGCGCGCTCGAGCAGTCCTTCGTCCGCTATCGCGCCGAAGGTGGCAAGCGCTGCCGCACACGCGAGCGGACCGCCGCCGAAGGTCGAGCCATGGGTGCCGGGCTTGAAGACGCCGGTCGCGCGGTGTGCAGCGACACAGGCGCCGAGCGGCACGCCGGAGGCGAGGCCCTTCGCGAGCGTCATGACGTCAGGAACGACGCCGGCGTGCTGGAACGCGAACCACTTCCCGGTGCGGCCAATCCCGCTCTGCACCTCGTCGATCATGAGCAGCCAGTTCCGCTCGTCGCAGATCTGTCGCAGGAACCGTACGTACTCGGGATCGGCGACGTTGATGCCGCCTTCGCCCTGCAGCACCTCGACGAGCACCGCGACGATGTTGCGGTTTGCCTCGGCCGCCTGCCGGATGGCGTGCACGTCGTTGTACGGCACGCGGATGAAGCCTGGTACGAGCGGCTCGAACCCTGCCTGGGCCTTGCGGCTGCCGGTCGCGGACAGCGTCGCGAGGGTCCGGCCATGCCACGCGTGCTCGAGCACGATGATCCCCGCGCTCTGCACGCCGTTCTGATGGCCGTAGAGGCGGGCGAGCTTGATGGCGGTCTCGTTGGCCTCGGAGCCAGAGTTGCAGAAGAACGCCTCGTCCATCGCCGCGAGCGCGCAGATCCGGTCGGCCAGTTCGCTCTGCGCCCGGATCTCGTACAGGTTCGACGTGTGGATGACCCGGGCCGCCTGGTCGGCGATCGCGCGCACGAGCCGCGGATGCCCGTGCCCGAGACCCGAGACGGCGATTCCCGCCAGCGCGTCCAGATACTTGTTCCCCGCCTCGTCCCATAGCCACGCACCCTCTCCGCGCGTGAACGCGACCGGCAGCCGCGCGTAGGTCGGCATCACGTGGGAGGGCATGGCGGTCGCGTCGTCCCTAATGGAAAACGGCGGCCTATAGCCGCCGTAACCTTCGCGAAGATGTTAGCACAGGGCCCCGGCGCTTAGAATGCGCGAGCGATGACGCGTCTCGCCGTGTTCAACCAGAAGGGCGGGGTCGGCAAGACGACCACGGCGCTCAACCTCGCGGCGGCGGTCGCGCGCCGGCATCTCTCGCCGCTCCTGGTGGATCTCGACGCGCAGGCGCACCTCTCGCAGATCCTCGCGCCGGCCGACGGCGCCGCCGACAGCGTGTTCGCCCACTACAGCGAGTCGAAGCCGCTCGCGAGCTTGGCGCGGCCGGTGTGCCTCGCCTCGGCGGAGGGCCGCGCGGAGCTGGTTCCAGCGCACTCGGAACTGATGAAGGTCGACTCGCTTTTCGGGCGGGGACCCGACATTCTCAACCGGCTGAAGAAGGGGCTGGACGACTATCTGCACACGGCGTCGCCGCGAGCGGTGTTCATCGACTGCTGCCCGATGCTCGGTGTCCTGTCGCTCTCGGGCGTGTTCGCCGCCGACCGGGTGCTCATCCCCGTCTCGGCGGATTTCCTCGCGGTGAAGGGAGCGCTTGCGCTCGAGAGCACCCTGAAGGCGCTCGAGCACGTGCTCAAGAAGCGGGTGCAGCGCCGCTACGTGCTCACCCGGTTCGACTCGCGCCGCAAGATGGCGCACGAGATCGAGAGCTCGCTGCGGCAGCGGTTCGGCGGGGAACTATGCGAGACCCGGATCGCCGAGAGCGTGGCACTCGCCGAGAGCCCGTATCACCGCCGGGACATCTTCGCCCATGACGCGAAGAGCCGCGGCGCGCGCGATTACGAGCAGCTGCTGGAAGAGCTGCTGATCGCGGGGTTTCTGGAAGTCTAGGGAACGAGCGGACTACCTGGTGACGAGCGCCAGGACGTCCTCGAAGCTCAAGGCATCCGACTTCGGCGTGCCGACGAGGCGGCACTCGATGACGTGGCAGTGGAGATACATCTGGCGGAGCTTCCGCTCCGCATCGGCCTCGTCGCGGCCGTGGATCGTGAGGTTGTCGACGACCATCCCGGTGCGGGTCTTGATCCGGAATCCGTACTTGACGGTGCTCAGAGCCGACGCCATACCCTCTCCCGATCAGGCAGTTAGGGTGGGTATATCAGATTTCCCTCACATGGACAACGCAACGGCCTCATTCAGCGCGGGTTTTTGGGGCCCAAGTGAGGAGTTTGCCCAAGAAATAGGCGACCGGCCCCTTCAGCGGATTCGCTTGAGCCCCCGCTCCTCGGCAGGCTGCAGAACCCGGAGGCACGGGATGTAGCCGTCGTGCACGATCCCGTGGAGCTCCATCCGCTTCTGGGACCGGAGCAGTCCGGCGAGGTAGTCGATGACCTCGCGGGTAACGACCTGACCGGGCACGAGGACCGGGATACCGGGCGGGTAGGGCGTGATCTGGTCGGCGCACACCCGGTCGACGAGCGCCTTGTTGATGTTGTCCTTCTCGTCCAGGATCGGCAGCGCCTCTCCGCCGCAGTAGTACGCGTCGCGCGGCAGGAACTCGAGCGCGGTGAACTCCGGAATGTCCGGGGCCTGATAGAGGCGCCGCGGCGCGCGGCCCTCGCGGGCGATCCGCATCAGGGCGTCGTAGAGGCGGGAAACCTTGCTCCGCGTCGACCCGATCGTCAGCAGCAGCGACAGCGTGTTGAAGGTCGACTTCTCGACCTGGATGTTGAACCGGGTGAAGAGCTCCCGCTGCAGGTCCTCGACCGTGTAGCCGCAGGTCGAGATGTCCACCGTGACCTTGGTCGGATCGAGGGTGATGCGGTCGTGCTTCACCTCGTCGGGCAGGAGCTCGTCGAGCTCCAGCACGCGGAAGACGCCGGTCGAGTTGATCTGGCTCCGCAGTTCCTGCGCGAGCGCGAGCGTCCGCGAGAGCAGCTTGTAGCCCTCCATCACCATCTGCTTCCGCGCCACGTCGAGGCTCGCGATCATCGCGTACTGCGGCGACGTCGAGGTGTGCATGTTGAAGTTCTCGCGGAAGAGATGCTCGTTGAAGGCCGGGTCGTTGACGTGGATCATGCTCGCCTGCGAGAAGGCGCTCATGACCTTGTGCGTCGACTGGGTCGCATAGTCGGCGCCCGCCTCGATCGCGGTCGGCCGGAAGTCGGGGTGAAAGCGCGCGAAGCCGTACCATGCCTCGTCGATGATCACGCGGATGTTCTTCGCATGCGCCGCGTCGATGATCGGCTTGAGGTCGTAGCGGAAGCCGTCGTAGGTGCACGAGGTGAGAATCAGCGCCTCGGCGTCCGGGTGCTCCTCCATCGCCGCGAGGATCGTCTTCTTCGGCACCGGGCCGTAGATCCCGTAGGTGCGGTTGACAGACGAGTCGAGGTAGACCGGGTGCGCCCCCGAGAGCACGACGCCGTGGTGGACCGACTTGTGGCAGTTGCGGTCGAGCAGCAGCTTCTCGCCAGGCGCGAGAATGGTCTGGAAGATGACCTTGTTGGCGGTCGAGGTGCCGTTGGTCGCGAAGAACGTCTGGCGCGCTCCGAACGCCTTCGCCGCCATCGCCTGCGCTTCCGCAATCACGCCCCGTGGCTCCATGAGGGAGTCGAGCGTCGGCACCGATACGGAGAGGTCGGCGTCGAAGATGTGCTCGCCCATGAAGTCGTAAAAGTCGTTGATCCACGGGCTGCCGCGCAGGGATTCGCCCGACGAGTGGCCGGGCGTGTGCCACGAGTCCTTCGCCATCCAGACGTAGTTCTTGAGCTGGTCGTAGAACGGCGTGCGCGCGCGCTCCTGGATCTGCGCGTTGAGGATGCGATACATGCCGCGATAGTCGCGCTCCTCGCGGTAGAAATAGCCGTCCACCGATTCCGCGAACAGCGTGTCGACGACCTCGTCCTCGTGCTCCTGCGCGATCAGGATGTACACGTCGACCTCGGGCCGGAAACGGGTGATCCGCTGCACCAGCTCGAGCGCCGACATCTGCAGTCTCTTCGAGTTCTTGCCGTTCAGGTTATAGAGCTTGTCGTCGACGACCACCGCCTGGACGTCGCCGTCCTTCTCCAGCGTCTCGAGCGCTTCGCGCGCGGTGGTGACACCGGTGAAAGTAAGGCCGAGCGGGTTCTCGAGCGAGCGCGCGGCCGCGTTGAGACCCTTCACGAACTCGCGGAGCACCAGGGGCTCGTCGTTGATGACGAGCACGCGGCTGACCGGCTTCCGCATCGGGCAGGGCGCCTAGGTCCGGCGCGGTGCGGGCGCGGGGAACGGGCGATTCGCCCGCCCGCGGGGACGGGTGGGGGGCGAGTCGGGAGGGGTCAGGCGAGGGCCTTGATGCGCGCCGCGAGCCGGCTCTTGTTGCGGCCGGCCGTATTCTTGTGGATCACCTTCTTGTCGGCGATGCGGTCAATCGCGCTCGAGGCTTCGCTGAGGAGGCGCGTGGCGCCGGCCTTGTCGCCGGCATCGATGGCCTTGCGGACCTTCCGGATCGCGCTGCGGAACGCGGAGCGCAGGCTGGCGTTGTGCTTGCGCCGCTTCTCGGACTGCCGGGCGCGCTTGCGGGCTTGTGCGGTGTTGGCCATTGGGACCGGCTTTCGGAAAAGGCGCGGATTGTAGGCGCAAAGGCGCCTCGACGCAAGGGAATACAAGGGCTTATCCGCGCGAGCCCCGTATAATCGCCGCGCCCGATGAACGCCCGCTCCGCAGCCCTCGTGTGAGTCTCGTCCGCGCCCTGGCGACGGTCAGCGGGATGACGCTGATCTCCCGCGTCCTCGGTTTCGTGCGCGATGCGGTCATTGCCGCGGTGTTCGGCGCAGGCCTCGCCACCGACGCGTTCTTCGTCGCCTTCCGCATTCCCAACCTGCTCCGGCGCCTCTTCGCCGAGGGCGCGTTCTCGCAGGCGTTCGTGCCGATCCTCGCCGAGTACAAGGCGACGCACGGGACCGACGAAACGAAGCGCCTCGTGGACCGGGTCGCGAGCGTGCTGTTCGTGGCCCTCGTGCTCGCGACCGCGATCGGCGTCGCCGGCGCTGCCCTCATCGTCCACGTCACGGCCCCCGGATTCGCGGCGACGCCGGCGAAGTTCGAGCTGACCGTGACGATGTTGCGGATCACCTTTCCCTACATCCTGCTCATCTCGCTGGTGTCCCTCGCGGCCGGGATCCTCAACACCTGGAGCCGGTTCGCCGTCCCGGCGTTCACCCCGACGCTGCTCAACGTCGCATTCATCGTGGGAGCGCTCTTCTGCACGCGCTATTTCGATCCGCCGGTGCTCGTGCTCGCCTGGGCGGTGCTCGCCGGCGGAGTGCTCCAGCTCGCGCTCCAGTTCCCGGCACTCGGCCGGATCGGCATGCTGCCGCGGCCCAGCTTCGCGCCCGGGGATCCCGGCGTGCGCCGGATCCTCGTCCTCATGGGTCCCGCACTGGTGGGCGTATCGGCCGGCCAGATCAACCTGCTCCTCAACACGATCTTCGCCTCGACCCTGGAGACCGGCAGCGTGTCGTGGCTCTACTACGCCGACCGGCTGATGGAGTTTCCCACCGGGCTCCTCGGCGTCGCGCTCGGCACGGTCCTACTGCCCAGCCTTGCGCGGGCCTGGTCCGAAGGCGCCCGCAACGAGTACTCGAGCCTGCTCGACTGGGGCCTGCGGCTCACCTTTCTCCTTGCGGCACCGGCGGCCGCCGCGCTGGCGGTGCTCGCGACGCCACTCATCGCCACGCTGTTCTTTCACGGCCGGTTCGACGCGGACGACCTCGCCATGACGCGCCAGGCGCTGGTCGCCTACAGCGCCGGACTCCTCGGGCTCATCGTGGTCAAGATCCTCGCGCCGGGTTTTTACGGGCAGCAGAACATCCGCACGCCGGTGAGATTTGCGTTCGCCGCAGTCGCGACGACGCAGGCGCTCAACTTCGCCCTCGTCGGTCCGCTCAAGCACGCCGGCCTCGCGCTCGCGATCGCGATCGGCGCCTGCTTGAACGCGGTGCTCCTGTACCGCGGATTGCGTACGCGCGAGATCTATCAACCACAGCCGGGCTGGGGCCGGTTTCTCGCCAAAGTGGCGGTGGCCGTCGCGCTGATGGCGGCCGCCCTCCTGATCGCGACGGGACCGCAGGGGTGGTGGACCTCCGCCGACTGGCGCCTGCGCGCCGCGGCGCTCGCCGGGCTGGTCGGGCTCGGAGCGGTGGTGTATTTTGCGACGCTGTGGGCGCTCGGATTCCGCGTCCGCGACTTCGTGCGCCGATGACCGCCAGCCTTGAGCGCTTCGCCGAACTCGTCACCCGCGAGCAGTTCAGCCTCGCCGAGGCATGCCTCCTGATCGCGCAGGACGAGTATCCCGGCGTCGACGTTGCCGGCGGCATGGCGCGGCTCGACGCGATGGCGGCGACAATCCGCGGGCGGCTCGCCGCCGACGCGACGCCGGAGCAGAAGGTCGCGGCGCTCAACGATCACCTGTTCGGCGAGCTGCGGTTCGCGGGGAACCTCGACGCCTACTACGACCCGCGGAACAGCTACCTCAACCAGGTGCTCGAGCGACGGACCGGAATCCCGATCACCCTCTCGATCGTGTACCTGGAGGTCGGGCGGAGGCTGGGACTAGCCCTGCAGGGCGTGTCGTTCCCCGGCCATTTCCTGGTGAAGCTGCGGCTCGCGCGCGGTGCGCTGATCCTCGATCCGTTCACCGGCGGCGAGCCGTGCTCGGAGAGCGAGCTGAGGACCCGCCTCGGGCGGGTGCTGCCTGGGGCGGGAGCCGGCCGCGCCGACCTCGAGCGCTTTCTCGAGCCCGCGAGCCCGCGCGAGATCGTGGCGCGCGTGCTGCGGAACCTGAAGGCGATCTATCTCAAGGGCGGCAAGCTCGAGCAGGCGCTCGCGGTGATGCAGCGGATGTTGCTCGTGGTGCCGGAGTCGGCGGAGGAGTTGCGCGACCGCGGGCTCGTATACGCCGGGCTCGAGTGCTTCCGGCCGGCAGTCGCGGATCTGCAGAACTACTTGCGACGCCGTCCGGACGCGGTCGACGCGACCGAGATGCACGAGAAGGTGGTGGAACTGCGCGCCGCTTCAGCCCGCCTGCAGTAGCGTCAGTCCGAGTCGCAGAGGCGCTTCTTTGCGCCGCACATCACCGTGTCTCCGCGGTGGCACATCACACGCTCGGTCTCGCACTGGAGAGGGACCATCAGCTTCGGATCGCGGTTCCCGAGGTTGCTCGACGAGCCGATGATGGGTGTCCCCGCCCTGAGCACGCTCGCCGAGCCGTCGCCCTTCGGCGGATCCTTTACTTCCTTCGCGGTCGTGTAGCCGTACGTGTTGCACGTCCGCTCCATGTAGACGGTCTTCCCCGCCTTGTCGGTGCAGCGGAACGCCGCGCCTGCCGGCGCGGCCGCGAAGGCGAGCGAGAGGGCGGCGAGCAGAGTCGTAAGTCTCATCGGGGACCGGCTGGAATGGCGACCGCGGGGAGTGTCGCGCAGCCCTGACGCGGACGCCAGTGCTGCACGCGGCCGCGACGGCACTTTGCCGCGCCGGGCGACGGCCGATGTGCACTGCGACATCGTCCTTCTTCACCAAGGCTAAACTCGCTAAAATTCAACGCTTTTCGGGAGGCTCCACGCAATGCCGGCCATGCGCGCCGCAGCGCCCAGGCTCACCGTCACGCGCGGTCTTGCGCCGCGGGGGCTGCCACCGGCCGCCGTCACGATCGGCAACTTCGACGGCGTCCATCTCGGTCACCAGGCCATGCTCGCGCGGGTGATCGCGGTCGCGCGCGACCGGGGCCTCGCAGCGAGCGTGCTGACTTTCGAGCCGCACCCGCGGGAGCTTTTCGCGCCCGCTTCGGCGCCGACGCGCCTGACCTCGCTCCGCGAGAAGCTCGAGTTGCTGGCGTGCCACGGCGTGGACCACGTGCATGTCCAGCGGTTTTCGCGCGCGTTCGCCGCGCTCTCGCCGGACGAGTTCGTCGAACGCGCGCTCGCGCGCCTGCTCGGCGCGCGCTGGGTGCTCGTGGGCGAGGACTTCCGCTACGGCGCGAAGCGCGCCGGCGACTTCGGCTCGCTCGCGGAGGAGGCCGGCCGGCGCGGCTTCGAGCTCGAAGCCATGCCGACGGTCACGCACGGCGGCGTGCGCGTCTCGAGCTCCGCGGTGCGCGACGCACTCGCCCGCGGCGACCTGGCGCTTGCGGCCGAGCTGCTTGGTCGGCCCTACGGCATCAGCGGCCGCGTCGTGCACGGCGAGAAGCTCGGCCGGGCACTCGGCTTCGCGACCGCCAACGTGCAGCTCAAGCGCAATCGGCCGCCGCTCGGCGGTATCTTCGCCGTCCGCGTCGCGGGTGTAGCGGACCGGCCGCGCGACGGTGTCGCGAGTCTGGGCGTGCGGCCAACCGTGCATGCCGACGGCCGGCCGGTGCTCGAGGTCCATCTCTTCGACTTCACCGGCGACCTGTACGGCCGGCACCTCCGGGTCCAATTCCTGGCGAAGATCCGCGACGAGGAGCGTTACGCCGATCTCGACATGCTCAAGGCGCAGATCGCGCGCGACTGCGATGCCGCGCGGGCGCTGCTGACGGCCGTGTAACTCTCCATCGCTCCCCATGTCCGACTACAAGAACACGCTCAATCTCCCCGACACCCCGTTCCCGATGCGCGGTGACCTCGCGAAGCGCGAGCCCGCCCGGGTGAAGGCCTGGCAGGAGACCGGCCTCTACCGGCGCCTTCGCGCTGTGAGCAGCGGCCGGCCGCGCTTCGTGCTGCACGACGGCCCGCCGTACGCGAACGGCGACATCCACATCGGCCACGCGGTCAACAAGATCCTCAAGGACATGATCGTCAAGTCGAAGACCCTCGCCGGGTTCGACGCGCCGTATGTGCCCGGCTGGGATTGCCACGGCATGCCGATCGAGGTGCAGATCGAGAAGCAGTACGGCCGGAATCTCTCGGCGGAGGAGACGCAACGTCTCTCGCGCGCCTATGCGACCGAGCAGATCGCGCGCCAGAAGGTGGATTTCCAGCGGCTCGGGGTGCTCGGCGACTGGGGCGAACCGTACACCACGATGGCGTACGGGAACGAAGCGGACGAGATCCGGACGCTGGGACGGCTGCTCGAAGCGGGCTATCTCTACCGCGGCCTGAAGCCCGTGAACTGGTGCTTCGACTGCGGCTCGGCGCTCGCTGAGGCCGAGGTCGAGTACGAGGACCGGGAAGATCCGGCGATCGACGTCGGCTTTCCCTTCGGCGATGCGCACAAGCTCGCGCGCGCGTTCGGGCTCGGGCGCCTGGACGACAAGCCCGGCTTCGCGGTGATCTGGACGACGACGCCGTGGACCATTCCCGCCAACCAGGCCCTGAACGTCCATCCCGAGCACGTCTACAACCTGGTCGACACGCCGCGGGGATATCTCCTCCTCGCCGCCGACCTCCAGGAAGCGTGTCTCGCGCGCTTCGGTCTCACGGGAACGACGGTCGCTTCGGTCGCGGGCGCGGCGTTGGAAGGACTCGCGTTCCGCCATCCCTTTTACGACCGCCTCGCGCCCGTGCATCTGGGCGAGTACGTCACGCTGGATGCGGGCACCGGCATCGTCCACAGCGCGCCGGCCTACGGCGTCGAGGACTTCGACTCCTCCCGCCGGTACGGCATGCGCGATGACGAGATCCTGAACCCGGTGCAGGGCGACGGGCGCTACGCCGCGAGCCTGCCGTTCTTCGGCGGAATGTCGATCTGGGACGCGAACCCGAGGATCGTCGCCAAGCTCCGCGAGGTCGGCGCGCTTTTCCACGACGAGCCGTACGTCCACAGCTACATGCATTGCTGGCGTCACAAGACGCCCGTCATCCTGCGCGCGACCACGCAGTGGTTTGCCGGGATGGAGGAGGTGCCCGGGTTCGCCGGCCGGAAGCCGCCGGAAACGCTGCGCGCGACTGCGCTTCGCGGGGTCGAGGCGACGGAGTTCTTCCCGCGCTGGGGCAAGGCGCGGCTGCACGGCATGATCGCGAACCGGCCCGACTGGACGCTTTCGCGCCAGCGGCAATGGGGCGTGCCGATGCCGTTCTTCATCCACAAGGAAACGGGCGCCCTGCACCCGCGCTCGCTCGAGCTGCTGGAGCAGGTCGCGCGAGCGGTCGAGCGCGACGGAATCGAGGCATGGCAGCGGATCGAGCCGGCGGAGCTCCTCGGCCCCGATGCCGGCGAGTACGTGAAGGTCAAGGACACGCTCGACGTCTGGTTCGACTCCGGCTCGACGCACCAGACGGTCATGGGAGGACCGGAGGGGCGCAGGCGCCGGATCGGGTCGCACCACGCGGAGACGGAGTTCCCCGCCGACCTCTACCTCGAGGGCTCGGACCAGCACCGCGGCTGGTTTCACTCGTCGCTCCTCGTATCGTGCATGCTGAACGGCGTGCCGCCGTACAAGGGCCTGCTCACGCACGGCTTCGTCGTCGACGGCAGCGGCCGGAAGATGTCGAAGTCGCTGGGCAACGTGATCGCCCCGCAACAGGTATCCGACACCCTCGGGGCGGAGATCCTGCGGCTCTGGGTCGGCGCCACCGACTATTCGGGCGAACTCTCGATCTCGAGCGAGATCCTGAAGCGCGTGGTCGAGGCGTATCGCCGCATCCGCAACACGCTGCGGTTCCTGCTCGCGAACGTCGCGGATTTCGATCCGGCGCGGCATGCGATGCCGGTCGCCCAGTGGGTCGAGCTCGACCGCTACGCCGTCGCGCTTGCGTCGGCGTTGCAGGCGGAGCTCGCGGGACACTACGAGCGCTACGAGTTCCATCACGTCGTGCAGAAGCTGCAGACCTTCTGCTCGGAGGATCTCGGCGCGTTCTATCTCGACGTGCTCAAGGACCGGCTCTACACGAGCCGCGCCGACTCGCCGGCGCGCCGCTCGGCACAGAACGCGCTCTACCACATCACTCACAGCCTGCTGCGGTTGATGGCGCCGATCCTGTCGTTCACGGCCGAGGAGGCGTGGGAGGTGCTGACCGGGAAGGCGGACGACAGCGTCTTCTTCCACACCTGGCACGCGTTCGCGCAGGTTGCCGACGCACCCGCGCTCCTCGAGCGCTGGCGGGAGATCCGGGCCGCGCGGGCCGAGGTCCAGAAGGAGCTGGAGACGCTGCGCGCCGCCGGGAAGATCGGCGCCTCCCTCGCGGCGCACGTGGAGCTACGCGCGTCGGGCGAGCGGTTTGATGCGCTCGCCGCGCTGGGCGACGAGCTGCGCTTCGTGATGATCACGTCGCAGGTGGCGGTGGCGAAGGTCGCCGCTGGCGGAGAGACGATCGCCGCGACGCCGAGCCCGAACGCCAAGTGCGAGCGCTGCTGGCACTACCGCGCCGACGTCGGCGCCGACCCCGCTCACCCGTCGATCTGCGGACGCTGCCTTTCGAACCTCTACGGCGCGGGCGAAGCGCGCCGGTTCGCTTGACCGCGTTCCGCAAGCTCGCGCCCTGGCTCGCGATCGCGGCGCTGGTCGCGGCCGCCGACCAGGCGACGAAGGCGCTCGTCCAGGCCTCGCTCGCGCCGGGGCAGCGGATCCCCGTGCTGCCCTTCGCCGACCTCGTGCTCGTCTTCAACACCGGCGCCGCGTTCAGCTTTCTCGCCGGCGCGGGGGGCTGGCAGCGCGGCTTTTTCATAGGGATCGCGGTCGCCGCGATCGCGATGATCGTGTGGCTCCTCGCGCGTCATTCCGGCGAGCACCTCTTCTGCGCCGGGCTCGCGCTGATTCTCGGCGGCGCGATCGGGAACCTCTGGGACCGCATCGAGCTCGGGCACGTCGTCGACTTCGTGCTGCTGCACGCAGGCGGGTGGCACTTTCCGGCGTTCAACGTCGCCGATTCCGCGATCACCATCGGCGCGGGACTGCTGATCTGGGATGCGCTGCGTGGAAGGCGCGAAGAGCAGGGCGCCGGGAGACGAGAGTAGAATTTCGCGCTCGGTCACCGCACGCCGGCTCTCAATGGACGTCCTCCTCGCCAACCCCCGCGGTTTCTGCGCCGGCGTCGAGCGCGCGATCGCCATCGTCGAGCGCGCGCTCGAGCGCCACGGCCCGCCGATCTACGTGCGCCACGAGATCGTGCACAACAAGTTCGTCGTCGACGACCTGCGCAGCAAAGGCGCGGTGTTCGTCGAGGAGCTCGACGAGGTACCGCCGGGGAGCACCGTGATCTTCTCCGCGCACGGCGTCTCGAGGGCGGTGCAGCGCGACGCGGAGGCGCGCGGCCTGAAGGTCTTCGACGCGACCTGCCCGCTCGTCACCAAGGTGCACGTCGAAGTGGCGAAGATGCTGAAGGCCGGGCGCGAGGTGGTGATGATCGGGCACCGCGGCCATCCCGAGTCCGAGGGAACGATGGGTCAGGCGGAGGGCGGCATGTTCCTCGTCGAGACGGTCGAGGACGTGGCCGGGCTCGCGGTGCGGGAGCCGGAGCGGCTCGCCTACGTGACGCAGACCACGCTCTCGGTGGACGACGCCGCGGCGATCGTCGAGGCGCTGCGGCGGCGCTTTCCGGGAATCGTCGGGCCGAAGAAGGACGACATCTGCTACGCGACGCAGAACCGCCAGGATGCGGTGAAGGTCATGGCGCCGCGCTGCGACGTGGTGATCGTCGTCGGCTCGCCGAACAGCTCGAACTCCAACCGACTGCGCGAGGTCGCCGAGCAGCTGCAGGTGCCGGCGTACATGATCGACAACGCGGCCGAGCTCGACCCGGCGTGGCTGGAAGGGCACCCCCGGGTCGGCGTCACCGCCGGCGCCTCGGCACCGGAGGTGCTGGTGGAGGACGTCCTCGCCCGGCTCAGGTCGCTCGGGGCGAAGAGCGTCCGCCAGCTCGACGGCGTCGAGGAGAACGTGGTCTTCCCGATGCCGAAGGGGTTGGGGGCGTAGCTCGCAAGAAAAAGCCCGGCCGCAAGGGCCGGGCTTTGATCGGGTCGTTTCCCGGCTAGCGCAGGATTTCGCGCCACGCTTTCCGCTTGGCGGAGAATGCCGGCGAGCGGCCGGGCTCGTCGGCGACCTTGGTGTCGCCGGCGCTCGTCCGGATCAGCCCCTTGACGCCCGACCCGACCCGGATCATGTTGACGCGGCTCGCGAGTGCGTCGCCGAGGAACTTGCCGGCGTAGGTCGCCCCGGGAATGACTGAGCCCGTCCGGTAGTCGAAGGCGTACAGCCAGCTCCGGCCGCCCGGCAGGCACACGTCGCTGCCGTCGGGGATGTTGGTCGCGATCGCCAGCACGCCCGCCGCCAGCGAGGGGTTGGTGATGATCCGTTCGCCCGCGTCCGGAAAGTCCACATACCAGCCCTTCGTGGTACTGAAGTCCACCGCGTTGTTGGTGACGTTGGCGAACCCCCCGGACTTGGTCACCGTCTGCCCCACGAGCTCCGCGCGGCCCGCGATCGTGGGGTTCGTGCTCCGGTCGTCCTTGAGGGCGTACATCGTCTGCGTCCCGGTTGCGCTCACGAACGCACCCGTCGCCCCGGGGATGTCCTTGTCGCCGTAGTAGCGGCCGGTGCCGACATATACGACCCGGCTGCTGCCGACCACGCCGAGTTCCGGCTCCGACGTGACCGGCTGCCGGTTGCTGCCATCCGTGAGTGTCGCGAGCTTCGTCACGTTCCAGTCGGTCGTGTACGCGCCGGAGAGGTCGAAGCGCCAGACGTTCCCGTACAGGTCGCCGCCGTAGACGTAGTCGATCGACGGGTCGGTGTTCGGGTTGCCGGAGAACGCCGAGATGTACGCCAGCCCGCGCGGGTTGGCCTTGCGGTCGGTGATGTCGTTCGCGCCGTCCGATGCGTCGAGCGTCTGCAGGTCGGCGATGACATTGCCGTTGAGGGGGTTGAGCACGAAGAGATGCCCGCGCCCGTCGCCGCCGGTCTCGTTGCCGTTCTCGTAGCCGGACGACACGAGGACCACCCATCCCGCTGCCTTGGTCTTGGCGATCACCGGCCGGCCGAATGTCCAGCCGACATTCGCCCTGGTCGTGGCGGGCGTGGCGCTGTTCGGGAATTCCCACATGATCTTCGCCGCGGCTGCGGCTTCGTTCGCCGCGTCCGACGAGGTCGCGTTGATCGCGTAGTAGCCGCGGCCGCCCTTGCCCAGGCCGCCCACCACCATCGTCGCCCAGTTCGACGAGCCGGTGGTCGTGTTGCCGGCCTTGGCGAGGTCGATGTCGCTCGTGACCGGCGTGGCATCGACCAGGAAGCGGTGGCTGAAGAACTCCTTGTCGGCGAGGTTGCGCAGGCCCGGGGTGGTGAACCCGCTCTGGGCCTGGAAGCCGAAGCTCGGCACGTAGGCCCACTTCTCGGCGCCGGTGGTGGCGTCGAAGACGTGCACCATGCCGTCGTTGCCGGCGGCGTACAGCGCCCGGGTCCGGTTCGCGTAGCTCGTCTTGTAGGTGCTATAGCCTTCGTCGAAGAAGTTCGCCCTGGGCTCGCGCACGTACACCGGTTCGGCGTTCACCAGGTCGCCGAGGACCGCGACGTTGTTGGGGATGACGTTGTTCTTCCACAGCCCGGTCGTCGGATCTTTGCGCGGCCCGCGGCTGCGCAGGGTCTGGCCTTCGCGGCTGCGGTCGCCGCGCAGCCAGTCGAGCACCCACGCGGGCTGCACTGCGGTTGGGCCGACGGTCATGCCGCCGAGCGCGGCGAGCTGTGTCGCGCCGATGCCGCTCGTCGCCCGGAACGGCACCCCGGCAGGAGTCGGCGTGGCGTTCGGGTCGTAGCTCACGATCAGGCGAGTGGTCCAGTCGCGGTCGGCGAGCTGCCGCTGTGCCGACAGCGCCCAGGCGGGCGTCGCACTGACTGCGCCGCTCTGAAGATCGATGTTGTAGGCGTTCAGGTCGCCCGCCCACGCGCCGGCGTTGTAGCTCGTCTGGTAGAGGAAGTTGTCGCCGGTGGTCGGAATCGCGTTCGACACCGATACCGCTGCGGCAGCGCCGCCCTTGGCGACCACGTTGTTCACCACGTCGAGGACCGCGTTGCGCGTCTCTTCCGGCGAGTCGGCCTTGAGCATCGTGCCGCGGCCGTTGATCGTCGCATGCCAGAGCTCGTCGATCGCCGACGGGCTGCGTTGCGTGCTGGTCGGGTTGATCGCGTTCCAATTCGGGTTGTTCGTATACGGATCGCTGTTCATCGCCTGCAGCGCAGAGGTGGACAGATTCCCGAACATCAGCCCCGACAACCCCAGCACGAGCCCGTAGGTGTTCATGTGCAGGTTGGGGTTCTTGTCCGCGTCGGGCGCGAGATCGTTCACGTCGACCGGGACCCGCCCGGTCTGCAGATCGGGCCGGAGATTGGTCGTGTAGAACTTCATCGCCATGTCGGCGAGCGTGTTCGACCAGTTGTCCGCGATCGGCGCGGTCACACCGGTTCCGGTCGGATCCGGCAGGCCCGCGCTCGGCCCCATCTGCTGGTTGAAGAAGTCAGCATCGCCCGGCCGCGGTGCTAGGGGACTGCCCGTGATCGGATCGGTGTAGCCCACGCCGATCGGTCCCTTGGCGCCGGCTGTAGCGTTGTCGATGTTGCCGTAGGTCGTCGGACCGCTCTGGGTCGCGAAGCCGTCGGTGATGATGAAGCCGGCGTTGAACTGGCACGGCGCGGTGATCGGCGCGCCGCTGTCGGTTCGCTGATACTGCCGGCCCATCCAGTCCAGCGACTCGCGGGTCGGCGTGCCGCCGTTGCCCTTGGTCCGGTAGATGTTGCCGAGCAGCCGGCGCTCGTTCGCCGTGAAGTTGCCGACGACGTCGAAGTCGTACATCGTGACGTTGGACCGGTTGTTGAACAGGAAGTAGCCGGCGCGCAGCGCGTTGAGGCCGTCCATCGAGTTGCCGATCGCGGCGTTCAGGCTCAAGTGGCGCTTGCGGTAGTACTGGAACCAGTTGGCGAAGTTCTGCATCTCTTCCGCGTAGGTGCAGGTGGCCCGGCACAGTCGTGCGGTGGCCGCCTTCGGGTACGTGATGTCGTCGGCTTGATCTCGACCAGGTACACATCTGAGCGCAGGTCGGGACCCTTCAGATCGGCCACGCCGTTCATGCTGTTGAGCGGGGAAGCGGCGTAGGCGCCGTAGTTGACGAAGGTCGTCGTGGTGCGACATAGTAGCGTCGCCGGGAAGTACTCGATCGCGGCTGTCGACGTGGTCGTAGCCCGACCCCGACAGTACGGCGTTCGAAACGCCACCGTTCGTGGCACGCCGTGTAGCGCGGCCGGCGGGCAAGGTCGTCGATGCACAGAGAGCTGCCCGTGTTTTGTCCTCCAGCTCTCGCAGGTGTCCGCCGTCGTTCGCGTCCCGAGCAGCGCGCGGTAGTCGGCGCCCGTCGAGGATCGACATCCCGATCGTACATGCGGAATGTAGTGCTGGTTTCGTTCTTCAGCGGGACCGTTGCCGTCAGGTTCATGCTCGTCGCTGCCGTAGATCGGGTGGCTGCGCACCGTCGTCGGAGTCGGCGTTGCCCGGCGTGCAGAGATAGGTCGACCCGCTTCCGGTGGCGGTGCCGGACGGGCAGTTGCCGGAACCGTCGTTGTACGGCTTCCAGGGCAGGTACAGGTAGTCGTCGGGTTGTAGTACTGCTTGTTGTGGTCCGAGCTCCGGAAAGAAGCGAACTGCGGCGTGGGCGGCACCGCGAAGTGAGAGTGGTTCGCGTCGTCGTAGCTGCGGGTGTCGCAGTTGGCCCCGCAAACGCCGTTTGGGAACAGGTAGACGTACTTCTTGAACGTCGGGTCCGCGTCGTCGGCGGCGCCGTCGTTGTTGAAGTTGTAGTTGAAGCTCCCCGCGTCGGCGCGACATACTGGTCCTGGCTGTTGTAGCCGATGAAGCCGCGGCATGTCGTCGACGGAAGCCCCACCGAGCCGTCGGCGTGGCCGGAGTGGCGTACCAGGCAGCGCCGTCGTTCGCGTCGACGGCGATCTCGCCGTCCATCGAGCCCGAATCATCGATCGCCATGATCATGTTCGGGTTCGGCCGTTTCTTCGCCGGCAGCGGCACGTTCGAGTAGTCGGTCGACGTCAAGAAGTTGTCGGGCTCTCCGGCTGCCATTGCCCCGGGGGTGCCGGGACCGAAGGTCATGGCATAGGTGAGCCAGCCGACGAGGGCTTTCTTGAGGAAGGTTCGCGGGGTCTTCATGACGCTGCTCCTTGCTTCATTCACTTGGAGATCACCGCCGAGGCGAAGGTCTCGGTGTTGCGAGGCCCTTCCACCTTCACGGTGATCCGGTAGTTGATCTTGCGAAACTCGCCCAGGTCGGCCGAACCGCGCTTGTTGGACTGGAACCCGGGACTCTTCTGCTCCATGTTGCAGCGGCCCTCTGCGTCGAGGTCGGTCGCGATGGCCACGCCCCCGAAGCACATTCGTTCGATGATGTAGCGGACCGTGTACCCGGTGAGGCCGCCCGGGTCCGCGATGCTGAAGGCGTTCGCCCAGTTGACGCCGTCCGGGATGCCATCGCCGTCGCTGTCGGCGAGCATGTAGACGTAGTACTTGCCGGCGACCGCGTTCCCGCTCAGCACCAGATCCGATGGAATGGCCGTGACCGCCGCCTCGACGCCGGCATCCATCGCCTGCGCCGCCGCTTGACGAAAGGACAGATTGCCGGCGACGACGACCCCGGTGTCAGAGGACCGGACCATCGAAAGCCCGGCAAGCGTCAGCGCGACCAGCACGATCAGCGCGACCATCAACACCACGCCGCGCTGGCCACGCGGTGCGGCCGGTTGGCGGAGGGAACGGTTGAACGAGTTCATGGCTGCTTCCTTACGATCCCTTGCTGCCCCAGATGACGTTCCGCATCGGAATCACGGTCTCGTAGACCCGGTACCGATAGCGATCCCAGTCGGCCATGCCGGTAAGATCGACGCGCGGCGCGGGCGACGCGGTGCCGTCCGGATTGGTGCCGTCCGCCCAAGCGCAGACGCGGAACGCGCCGGCGGCCCCGACGACGTCGCCCCCGGCCGTGCAGGTGGCCTTGGGCTCGATCGCGAGCCCGGCGCCGTAGAGCACGTCGCGCTCGAGGTTCTGGTTGCGCGTGATGACTGCGATCCGGAGCGCCTTGATCCGCTTGAGGTCGTGGAGCCGCTGGTCGACGTTCGCCGGGACCGTGTTGAGCTGGCTCCAATTCACCGTGTCGTAGTTGACCGCGTCGGTCCACGCCTTGATGCGCTGGCAAGCGGCATCGAGCGCGGTGTTGCAACCGAGTTCCGGGCCGCCGAAGGGCGGGATCTTCGGACCGACCCCGTAACGAACCTGGAGCGATACGACGCCTTCCGCGATCGCGGTGCCCGGCTGCCCGGGCGCCCCGACGGTGAGCTGCTGGCTCGCATTGATCTTGTACTCGGTCATCGCGAGCGCGCTGCCCAGATGCATGACGAAGCTCGGCGTGCCTGGATCGACCGTGTAGCCGCCCACCGGCATGAAGTTGGCGGTGCCCGCCGGCGGGTTCTCTTCCTCGGGCGGATCCGCCTTGAGCAGCGTGTCGGGCCGGAGCAGGTCGCCAACCGGCTGGACATCGGTCAGCTTGAGCCGCACGCAGTTCTTCTTGAGCCCCGGCTGCGCCACCATGATGATGTCGCCCTTGTTGAAGACGGCATTCTTCGGCGGCGCCGAGGACGTGTCGAAGAACGGCGCGGCGCCGACGCGGATGCCGCCGCCGAGGGTCGCGCTATCAACCGCGTTCAGCAGGAGGTTCGGTGCCGCCGCCGCGGCCGAAGGCCCGTAGGTGACGATGAAGGAGTCGGCGCCGCCCCCGCCATCGGTGATCAGCACCGGAGCAGTCGGGACGCCGCTGGCGGCCGTGACGCTGCCCGCCTTGGCCGAGTAGGTTGCGATCCCGCCCGGGCACGCGAGCTGGCCGTCGTACCTGTCCACGTCGCGGAACAGGAACATGAGACCCAGGCCGGCGAGACGAACTTCGCGTTCCATCAGGTACATCGACAGATGCCCTGCCGACTGGGCGTCCCCGCCTCCTACGGTCGTTCGCCGCTGGGCTTCGAACGTGGCGAAGACCTGGTACATGATGATGATGGCGATCAGGCCGAGCACCAGCCCGACGAGGATCTCCACGAGCGTGAAGCCGCGCGCGATAGCTGCGGGCGTTCTCGAGTAGCGCATGCGGGGTGCCTCGTTCACAGGTTGATCTGCGTGACGGTCTGGTACCGGCGCGTCTCGTCGCCGGCCGGCCAGCAGATGGTGATCGTCACCATGTTCAAGGTGGCCGCGGCGGTGCTCACGGTAACTTGAGCGTTCGCGCCGGGCAGTGCTGCCTGCACGCTCGTCGCCCAGTCGTTCACCGACGCGTTCCCGCCGCCGCCGGCGAAGGCGCAGTTCGCGCCGCCGGTGTTGTAGGCGTACCCGTTCATGTTCGAGAAGTCGGTCCACATCCGGGCGATCAGCTGGCTGGCGAGGAACGACGCGTCGGCGCGCAGCTTCGCGTCGGTCGTCGCGCGGACCGAGGTCGCCTGCAGCGCGACCAGGGCGAGGATCCCGACCGAGAAGATCAGCACGGCGAGGAGACCCTCGAGGAGCGACATGCCGTTCTGGCGCGAGCGCGGAGCGGTCGTTTTCATATCCGGTTCCTCAGGGCAGGCACACGCGCGGGTCGCCGACGGTCACGACCGATAAGTCGCACATCCGCACCAGGCCGCCGGGACGCACCTGCACGCGCAGGCAGCGCATGTCGCCGCCATCGGCGATGCACTTCTGCGCCGAATCGACGTGGGTGACGTCGATATTCAGCGTGACCGCGGGATTGGTGAGGCCGAGCGGCGAATAGGTGACGTCGGTGGTTGCGGAGTCGGGCGTGACCACCGCATTCTTCGCGAGGTCCAGACCACCGCCCTGCTGGACGACCGAGCCGTCGGACACACGCGTGACGTTCCAGGCATTGCCAGCAGTGAGCGAAAACCTCACGCCCTGGGTGTCGTTGACCCTCACCGCCTCGCTGCGCGCGTGCTGCAGCCCCGCTATGATCGATTCGGCGCTCGCCCGGAGCTGGCTGTTCTGCATCCAGGCCGTGTACGTGGGCATGCCGAACGTGACCAGAAGCGCGAGGATCACGAACGTGACCACGATCTCGATGAGGTTGAAGCCCTGCTGGGCGCGACGGGCGGTCACGAGCAGCCTCCCCCTTTGCGGATCACCCAGCAGTTCACCGGTGCCGTGCCCCAGCCGGTCTTTACCCCGGTGGTGCGGCGCTGGTTCGTCTGATCGACGGTATAGACGAAGCCGGTCGTGGCGCCGGTCCCGGTCGCGGTGAGCGAGAAGGTCGTCGCTGTGGGCGCGCACGCGAACGTGAAGTGCTTGACCGTCGGTGCGGCCGGCGGCGTCGTGCAGATCGGCGCGCCGACGTAGGTCCGGTTGTCCTGGAAGTACTGCTCCATGCGCACGCGCATGTCGGCGAGCGTCGACGTGCCCTCCGTGATCTGTCCGCGGGTGATGTAGTCCTGGTACGACGGATACGCGACCGTCGTGAGGATCGCGACGATCGCGACGACGACCATGACTTCGATCAGGGTGAAGCCGTGCTGTATGCGCATCTTCATGTTCATGTCCCCTTGCAAGGTGAGCGCATCTTAGGAAGGGCCGGAGGCCGCTGAAAGCGCGGGCCGATGGTCGGGCAGTTCGGCGGGACGAACGGCGGCGGACGGGCAAGGGAGCGGAACAATTTCACGCCGCTAGGACGTTGGCATGGACCGTCCGGGGGGATTGCGGAACGCGGCCCGCGTTAGACACCAACGGGCGGTTGCGGTACCATCAAAGCCTATGGAATTTCAGGCAATTACGCGCGAAATGCTGGCCGAGCTCCTCCGCTCGCGCGGCATTGCGCCCACGCACCAGCGGATCGAGATCGGGCACGTGCTGTTCGAGCGCAAGCAGCACCTCTCCGCGGAGCAGATCCTCACCGCGGTGAACGCGCGTCATGCCGAGACGTCGAAGGCGACGGTCTACAACACGCTGCGGCTGTTCCTGGAGAAGAAACTGATCCGCGAACTGGTCGTCGACCCGACGCGCGTGTTCTACGACCCGAACACCGCGCCGCACCATCACTTCTACGACGTCGTGACCGGGCAGCTGACCGACATCCCGGCGGAGGCGGTCCAGATCGCGGACTTGCCGCCGCTGCCGCCCGGCACCGTCGCCGACGGCGTCGACGTCATCATCCGTACGCGTCCGGCCTAGGCGTAGGGAACGCGCAGGAGAACGCTGCTGTAGCTCAGTTGGTAGAGCGCTTGATTCGTAATCATGAGGTCGCAGGTTCGATTCCTGCCAGCAGCACCACCAAATCAAGTCGTTACCCGCGCGGGATCGCCGTCACTACAGCGCGACGCTCAATAGCCACCAGACGGCCCAAACGGTCGTCGCAGGAGTGCGGTACGTCTGGTAATCGACGAGAACCGAGACCGGACCTGCGGACAGCCAGCTCTTGCGCAGCCTCTGGCTCGATCAGCTTCGCGTCGTCGTACTGCTCGATGGGCAACGACGGCTAGCCGCGCCCACATGTTGCAGCCTTTAGAATTCATCGGTTCTTGGCACGGTCGATCTCCGCCCGCGCACCCTCGAGGTCTCTAGACGTGAGCTCCAAGAGGGATCGTCGCATCTCGCAGAGATCGACCGCGATCTTCCACTCCAGACCCGGGTCTTCTACAGATGGCATTCCCTTGAGGCGTTCCAGCACAACCTCGATCTCCCGAGCGCGCCTCAACCTCTCCAGCTCAAGCCGACATGAGCGGATCCCGTCTTGGTAGAACGTAACGAGCTCCTCGAGCCTGTTCGCCCTCGTATTCCAGTATTGAACGGGATTAACCGTGCGCTGAACCCATTCGCTTTTGCAAGCGGGAATCAGGAGCACCGTCGTAAGAACAGCGATTGAGATGAGGACGGGACGCATAGGGCGTGATGACCTCTAATTTCGCGGTTAAGCGACTCACGCAGAGCGGACGAAGCTCGCCCTTTTCTCCGCTGAATCGTTCATTGGCCAAGCCTAGTCGTTACCGGTCCGGGTAGCAATGTTCTCACCCCCGACCTGGCCGGCGTCGTTAATGCCGATGTTGTCGATCCGGCGACGACGTTGCCGATGGCACGCCTCCCCGGTGCGCGCCAGCGGCAGATGTTCGCGGTCGCCGGGCCGCTCCGTGCGGCGTAGTTCACGCTCTCCCGACCACTGGCTTGGCGATTGCTTTTGCACTGCCGGACGATATTGAGAACTTGCAGGAGCCCCGGGGAGGGGAGCAATGCTCGGCATCTTTGGCAGCACCCAGTCCGGCCATCCGCTGGCGGACCTGAAGGAGGCGAGACGCATCGCGGCGGCGCTCCCTGTCGGCGACGCGTTCGCATCCCTGGAGGAGCTCGCCCACTGGCTCGAGTCGGTCCGCAGCGAGGCGACGTTCAAGCCCGAGAACCGGGCCCAGGCGGTGCAGATTCTCGACGAGGCCGGCCAGCCCCATGCCCGCAAGCTCGGCCGCGAATACCTCGCCGCGGCGCGCCAGGGGAAACAGCAGGAGCAGCGGCTCTGGAACGTGATCCACGCGTTCTGGAACGAGGCGGCGCTCGGCTACGTGACCTGCCTCGATGCCTATGCGACCGGCGCCAAGGGCGGCGACGGACTGAAGGGGTCGGTCGCGCTGCTCGGCGCGCGCGCGCTCCGTGCCCTCGCGCAGCAGCTCAAGTGGGTGCAGGTCCGCTACGGTCCGATGAACGAGCGGCTCTGGACGATGATGTCGCGCACCTACGCGCTGCTCGAGTCGAAAAAGCTCGCGCGGGCGAAGGTCGTGCCGTATCCGGGGCTCGGCCCGGAGTCGACTCCCGAACTGGAGTTCGTTCGCGCGGTGATGTTCAGCGCGTGCTCGCCGGACAGCCTGCTGCCGCCCGAGATCGAGATCGCCGAGCGCGTGATCACCCAGCTCTCGCCCGGGTTTCTGCTGGTATCGCAACACCAGCCCGAGACGCCCTACTGGATCGATCTCGCGCAGGCGGCGGGCCCGGCGCGCGTCGCGCGGGCCCCGCTGCCTGCGCCGAGCATCCGGTTCTTCGGCGCCGGTCGCGCGTTCGCCGAGATCGACTCGCTGGCGCAGCACATCCGCAACACCCGCGACGTGCCCGCCGCGCTCACGCTCGGCGGCACCTGCTCGCCCGACACTGCGATCGGCGTGCTCGAGCATCTCGAGCAGTGCTGGTCGCCGAAGCTGCCGGAGCGCCGCCATCCGCGTCACCGCGTCAAGTCGCGGCTCACGATCGCCTGGGGCTTCGAAGGCATCCAGGAGGTCCTGGCGCCGACCAACTCGCTCAGCTTCGACGGCTCCAACTACGAGAGCTGGATCGTCGAGAACGTGAGCGTCGGCGGATTCGGCGCGCTGGTCCCGCAGGTGCGCGGCGACTGGCTGCGCATCGGCTGCCTCATCGCCATGCAGCCGGAAGGCGGCGACAACTGGCTGGTCGGCGTGATCCGCCGGCTGTCGCGACCGTCGCTGTCACAGGCAGCGGTCGGGATCCAGACCCTCGCGCGCGGGGCCGTTCCGGTCGAGCTCCGCGTCCAGATGGGCAACACGGCCACGGCCGGTACCGAAAGCGGAATCCTGCTCGACGCGCACCAGCTCGGCGGCGAGGTGCAGGTGCTGCTCCCGCCCGGAGTCCACGCGCCCGGCCAGAGCTTCATTTTCGACTACAACGGGTTGCGCACGATACTCCTGCCGATCGGCGTCGCCGAGCGGCGCCACGACTACGAGCTCCTGCGCTGCCGGCATCTCGTGCGCGACGCGGCTTGAGCCGCCGAGGCTACCGGCCGAGCACGTTCCCGAGGCTGCGCTGTAATGCGGCGCGGCCCATCGCGTCGGCGATGCGCGCGACGAGCGCATCGAGGATGATCTTCGCGAGCTCTCCGACCGTCACGCCGCCGCGCTTCTTGCCGACGTCCTTCAGCTGGATGTCGGGCAGGCTGAACGAGATCGTCGCCGTCCCGCGCCCGACCTGGGGGGCGTAGGTGAGCCGGGCGTTGCGGATCGTGAGGCTCTCTACGATCAGCTTCCTCGGCGTCGACTGCTTTCCTTTCTCGGCGCCCATGTACTTCGCGACGTTGCGCTGCAGGGCATCGAAGTTGGCGCCGGCGTTCCCCGGCTCATAGGTGATACTCGGCCCGACGACGACGATCCGCCTGACCAATACGACGCCGGATGCCGCCGTAGACGGGTCCAGGCTCAGCTCGACGTTCGTAACCGTCGCGGCGCTCGGCGTCCTGAACCCCTTCGGGTTGCCGATCCGCAGGCCCCTGATCTTCCCCGCGCCGTCGACCGGCGAGACGCGAACCTCGTCGACCTCGACCGCGGCCTCGAGGATGTCGGAACCGTAACTCTCGATCGCGTGCTTGACGATCCAGTCGAGCGACAGATAGAGCCAGGCGCCCAGGCCGACCAGCGACGCGACTGCCAGCGCGGCGACGACGGCCAGCGCGCGGGCCAAGCGCGCCTCAGCCGAGGACGCGGCGAAGCCAGGCGCCGATGTCGTGGATCTCCTGCGGCGACACCGAATGGGGCATCGGGTACTCGTGCCACTCCACCGGGTAGCCGAGCCGCTCCAGCAGCTCGCGCGAGTGGCGCGCGTACGCGAGCGGGATGATCGGGTCCTGGGTGCCGTGCGCCATGAAGACCGGCACGTCGCGGTTCGACGGGTTCCGCTCCGCCTCGAGCGTGGCCGCGATCGGCACGTAGCTCGAGAGCGCCATGATCCCGGCGAGCCGCTCCGGGTGCCGCAAGCCGGTCTGCAGCGAGATCGCGCCGCCCTGCGAGAACCCGGCGAGGGCGATCCGCGATGCCGGCACGCCGCGCTCGCGCTCGCGGGCGATGAGCGCCTCGACCAGTCCCTGCGACGTGCGCACGCCGCGCTCGTCCTCGCGCCGTACGAGGTCGTTCCCGGCGATGTCGTACCACGCGCGCATCGTCATGCCGTTGTTGATCGTTACGGGCTGCATCGGCGCGTGCGGGAAGACGAATCGGATCGGGGCCGCGGGCAGATCCAGCTCGCCGACGATCGGCACGAAGTCGCGGCCGTCGGCGCCAAGACCGTGCAGCCAGATGACGCTTCGATCCGGGTTGCGGCCGGTTTCGAGCTGGATGGCGTCGAGCAGTTCGGGCATGGGAGGAGCCGACAGTATTCACGGCATTCGACAGGACTCCGGCGGGTCCTGTCTATTGTTTTTTTGCACGCTGCGCCGACTTCGGCCGGAACGCTTTCACGACGGCCTCATGCGTCTCGATGTACGGCCCGCCGATGAGGTCGACGCAGTACGGCACGGCGGCGAAGATGCCCTGCGCCAGCGTCTCGCCCGCCGCATTCTTCGCGCCCTCCAGCGTCTCGCGGATCGCTTTCGGCTGGCCGGGCAGGTTGATGATGAGCGCGCGCTTGCGGATCACCGCCACCTGCCGCGAAAGGATCGCGGTGGGCACGAACGCGAGGCTCACCTGGCGCATCTGCTCGCCGAACCCCGGCATCACCTTGTCGCCGACGGCGAGCGTCGCCTCGGGCGTCACATCGCGCAGCGCGGGCCCGGTGCCGCCGGTCGTGAGCACGAGGTCGCAGCCTGCGACGTCGACGAGCTCCGCGAGCGTCGCCTCGATCCGCGGCTGCTCGTCGGGAATCAGCCGCTCGACGCACGTCCACTCGCTCGCGAGCGCGCGGCCGAGCCATTCCTTGAGCGCGGGCAGTCCCTCGTCCTGGTACACGCCGCGCGAGGCGCGATCGCTGATCGAGACGAGGCCCACCTTCAACGGGCGATCCGGAGCGTCCATGGCGTGCGGATTATAACGACGGCGTTGCGCCGGTCCCGGGCTCTGCCTCACGGATCAGCCGGAACAGATCGCGGAAGTGCCGGGGTTCGGCTCCGGCGAGCCGCTCCTTGCGCGCCTCCCGCACGCACGCTCGCAGCCGCTGCAGATCGGCTTGCGGATGCTCGCGCGCGAACTCGGTGAACGCGCCGTCGTCATCGAGGAGGCGCAGCCGCCAGCGCTCGATTCGATGGTGCGCGGCCGTCGCCTCGCGCGACTGGCCGTCCCAGCGCTCGAACTGCGCCCGGATCGGCTCTGGGTCGACCTCGCGCATGAGCTTGCCGATGTATTGGAGCTGGCGGCGATGACCTTCGCGGCTGCGGATCCGCTTCGCCTCGAGCACGGCTTCGCGCAGGGCCTCGGGCAGCGGCACCGCCGCGAGCTGCTCGGCGCTGAGCGCGACCAGACGCTCGCCGAGCGCCTGCAGAGCGCGCACTTCCCGCTTGCGTTCGGTCTTGCTGGGGCGCTCGTCCTGCATCGTCGGGGCGGCAGTTGCGGGCCCGTATAATAGCCGCCCGTTCCCCCGCCCGCCGCTCCCGCCGATGCCCGACGCTCGCTTCACCTATTCGCTCGACACCCTCCGCGAGATGGTCGCGGAGGTTCTCAAGCTCGCGCGGGAGCAGGGCGCGACCGAGGCCGAAGCCGACGTCTCGGAGGGGTACGGCCAGACCGTCACCGTGCGGCGGAACGAGGTCGAGACGATCGAGTACAACCGCGACAAGAGTCTCGGTGTGGGCGTCTACATCGGCAAGCAGCGCGGCTACGCGAGCTCGTCGGACCTCGCGCCGAAGGCCATCCGCGACACGGTCGCGGCGGCGCTCTCGATCGCGCGCTTCACCGCCGCCGACGAGGCCGCCGGGCTCGCGGACCCGACGCTGATCGCGCGGTCGAGCCGCGATCTGGATCTCTTCCATCCTTGGGACCTGCCGGTGGAGCAGGCGATCGAGATGGCGAAACGATGCGAGGCCGCGGCGTTCCGGCTCGATCCGCGCATCGTCAACTCCGAGGGCGCGAGCGTCTCTACCCAGCAGTCCCAGTTCATCGCCGGCAACAGCGCCGGCTTCCTCGACGGCTTCGCGAGCTCCCGCCACTACATCTCGTGCGCGGTCATCGCCGCGGAAGGCGACGCGATGCAGCGCGACGACTGGTACTCCTCGCAGCGGGCCGCCGTCGACCTCGCGAGCCCGGAGGCGATCGGAGACTACGCCGGCCGGCGCGCGCTCGCGCGGCTGCGGAGCCGCAAGCTCGGCAAGCGCAAGGGCCGCGTGCTGTTCGAAGCCCCGGTCGCGAACGGCCTGCTCGCGCACTTCGTCTCCGCCGTGAGCGGCGGCAGCCTGTACCGGAAGAGTTCGTTCCTCCTCGATAGCCTGGGCACGAAGGTTTTCTCGCCGATCGTGAACCTGCGCGAGGAGCCGTATCTCCCGCGGGGGCACGCGAGCGCCTGCTTCGACGACGATGGCGTCGCGAGCTCGCCGCGCGACGTCGTGAAGGACGGCGTGGTCCAAGGCTACTTTCTGGGCGTCTACTCGGCGCGGAAGCTCGGGATGCAGACGACCGGCAACGCCGGCGGCAACTACAACCTGATCCTCGCGCCGGGCGAGCGCGACTTCGTCGGGATGCTGAAGGCCCTCGGCACCGGGCTGCTCGTCACCGAGCTGATGGGGCAGGGCGTGAATGCCGTGACCGGCGACTACTCGCGCGGGGCGTCCGGCTACTGGGTCGAGGGGGGCGAGATCCGCTACCCGGTGGAAGAGATCACGGTTGCCTCGAACCTGCGCGACATGTTCCGCAACGTCGCCGCCGTCGGCGGCGACGTGCTCACGCGCGGCTCGCGCACGTGCGGCTCCATTCTGGTCGAGGGGATGACGATCGGCGGGAGCTGAGCCGCGCCTAGCGGAACGAGGGGCCGTAGACCCACGCAACGAGCGACCGACGCGTACCCCGTTCTACCGGCGTCACCCGGTGCCCCACATAGGCCGGAAAGATCGTCGCCGCGCCGAGCTCGCGCTCCGCCGCGTGTCGGTTGCCGACGAACTCGAGGTCGCCTCCGGCATAGTCGTCCGGCGGCGAGAGCTGCACCGTCATGCTGAGCTTCCGCGCGCTCGTTGGCCCCGGGCCGAGGTCCATGTGCCAGTCGAAGCGCTCGCCGGGGCCGTAGACCGTGTACTGCAGCGCGTGCCGCCGCGCCCGACGCAACGGCAGGATTTCTCCCCGCGCAGCGTAGAATCCGTGCTTCGACCAAGGAGGCCCCCAGGGAAATGAACCGCACTCTCAAGCTCGCGTTGACGGTCGCCGTCGCCGTCCTCGCCGCCGCGCCCGCGGCGGCACAGAACTACCCGACGAAACCCGTCAAGTTCATCACGCCGTATCCGCCGGGCGGAACCACCGACATCCTCGCGCGGCTCGTCGGCACCAAGCTCCAGCAGTCGCTCGGCCAGCCGTTCCTGGTCGAGTCGAAGGCCGGCGCGGGCGGGAACGTCGGCACCGACTTCGTCGCCAAAGCGCCTCCCGACGGGTACACGATCCTCATGGCGGCGAGCGGCCCGCTTTCGATCAACGTGACGCTGTTCAAGGCCCTGCCGTACAACCCGGAGAAGGACCTCGCGCCGGTGATCCACGTGGCCTCCGTGCCGCTGGTGCTCGTCGTGCACGACTCGTTCCCCGCGAAGAACGTGAAGGAGCTCCTCGCGCTCCTGAAGGCGAAGCCCGACGGCTACAGCTACGCCTCGGCCGGGAACGGGACGCCGCAGCACCTCTCGGCCGAGCTCTTCAAGCAGCTGACCGGGACAAAGATGGTGCACGTACCGTACAAGGGCAGTGGCCCCGCGATCAACGACCTGATCGGAGGCCAGGTCCCGATCGCGTTCGAGAGCCTGATCCCGATCCTGCCGCAGCTGAAGGGCGGCAAGGTGCGGGCGCTCGCGGTCACCTCGCTCAAGCGCTCGGCGCTGCTGCCCGACGTGCCGACGCTCGACGAGGCCGGCGTCAAGGGCTACGAGTCCACCGCCTGGTACGGGGTCGTGGCCCCCGGCAAGACGCCCAAGCCGATCGTCGACAAGCTGAACGCGGAGATGAACAAGGCGCTCCGGGATCCGGAGGTCAAGCAACGACTTGCCGAGATGGGATCGGCGGAGGTGGCCGGGTCGCCGGAGAAGTTCGGAGCCCTCATCAAGTCCGAGATCGCGAAGTGGGCGCCGGTCGTGAAAGCATCGGGCGCAACCGTCGATTGAGCGGGGAAAGGCGGGCCTGACTCGTCCTGGACGGAACGGGCCGCAGCAAGTGCGGCGGCACGGTGCGGGGGCCGCGCCTAGCTAGTTGTCGCGATACGAGGGGGCAAAGCCGCTGACGCGGCGCCCCCTCGTGCTCCCCGAACCTAGGAAAGCGACGCCTTCGGCGTCGGTTTCTCTCTAGCGTAGCGCGGCCACCTGCGCGCAGCCGAAGATCCGCGCCGTCTCGAGCGGGTCGCACGGCGGACAGAAGAAGTTGCCTTGCACGTCGTCGCATCCGTGCGCGCTCAGGAACCCGAGCTGCGCGTCGGTCTCGACGCCTTCGGCGACCGCGCGCAGACCGAGGCTTCGGGCGAGCGAGACGATCGCGCGCGTGATCGCGGTGTCGTCGGCGCTGGTCGGGATGCCACGCACGAACGAGCGGTCGATCTTCAGCTTGTCGATAGGGAAGCGTTTGAGGTAGGCAAGGCTCGAATAGCCGGTGCCGAAGTCGTCGACGGCGAGCTGGATCCCCATGGCCGACAGTTCCTCGAGCGTCGCGGAGGTCGCGTCGGACTGCTGCATGACCGCGCTCTCGGTGATCTCCAGCTCGAGCAAGCGGGGGTCGAGTCGAGTCTCGTCGAGGATCGCCCGCAGCGAGGTGACGAACGACCGGTCGCGGAAAACGCGCGCCGAGAGGTTCACCGCCACCGGCACCGGCGCGACGCCCGCCTCCTGCCAGCGCCGGCTCTGGACGCATGCCTCGTGCAAGGTCCACTCCCCGAGCGGTTGCGCGAGCCCGCAGTCCTCGGCGACGCCGATGAAGCCGCCCGGCATGACCAGGCCGCGCTCCGGATGGCGCCAGCGCACGAGTCCCTCGACCGTCCTTATCGCGGCTCGAGCGAGGTCGATTTGCGGCTGATAGTGCAGCACCAGCTCGCCGCGCCGGATCGCGAGCCGCAGCTCGTTCTCGATCGCGAGCCGGCGGTTCGCGGTGTGGTTCATGATCGCCGCGAAGAACTGGAACCCGTTCCGCCCGCTGTCCTTGACGTGGTACATCGCCACGTCGGCATTCTTCATCAGGACGTCGGCGTCGCGGCCGTCGTCGGGGTAGAGGGTGATGCCCGCGCTCGCCGAGAGATGCAGCTCGCGGCCCTCGACGTGGTAGGGGGGAGCGAGCTCGCGCAGGAGGCTCTGCGCCACCGTCGCGGCGTCGGCCGGGTCGCGCACCTCCTGCAGCACGACGACGAACTCGTCCCCGCCGAGCCGCGCCACCGTGTCGCCGGCGCGGAGCGTTCGCGTCAGCCGCATCGCCACTTCCTTCAGGATCTGGTCCCCGACGTAGTGGCCGAGCGAGTCGTTGATGTTCTTGAACCGGTCGAGGTCGAGGAACATCAGCGCCACGCGCGAACGGTGCCGGCTTGCGAACACGAGCGCTTGCCGCAGCCGGTCGGCGAGCAGGTTGCGGTTGGGAAGCCCGGTGAGGCTGTCGTAGTGCGCGAGTCGCATGAGCTGCGCTTCCGCGCCGCGCCGCTGCGACGCCTCGAGCGCGAGGGCGATCATGGTGGCGATCCCGGAGGCGAAGTCGATCTCCTCCGGCTGCCAGCCGCGCGTCGCCCGCGTCACCTCGCAGCACACCAGTCCCACCACCCGTCCGTCGAGCCAGACCGGTGCGTCGAGCGTCGCGGCGATCCCGAGCGGCCCCAGGTAGACCGGAGCGAGCGAGCGCGTGGCAGGATGGCTCGCCGCGTCCTCCGCGGCAACGATCTCGTTCGCCACGATCGCGCCGAAGTACGCAGGGTGATCGACCGCCTCGATCGTGTCGACGGCCGGCGCCGGATCCACCGCGCCGTCCGCCCGGTGCACCAACTCGCAGCGGATCGCGCCGCCGTCGGCGAGCATCCGCCAATAGCTTGCGCGGTCGAGGCGCAGCGTCGTGCAGGCGACCGCGAGGATTTCCTTCAACGCCTCGTCGAGGTCGGAGCGATCGCGCCGCGCGAGCGCGAGGAGCTGGTTGCGGTGATAGAGCAGGCGCTCGCCGCGCACGCGCAGCAGCTCCTCGGCCAGGCGCCGCTCGGCGATCTCGGTCTCGAGCTCGACGTTCTTCTCCGCGAGGTCGCGGGTGCGCTCGGCGACCCGCTGCTCGAGCTGATCGCGGGCACGCACCAGCGCTTCCTGCGCCGCGTGCTGAGCAGTCACGTCGTGCGCGATCCAGATCACGCCCTGGGCGATGTCGGCCGGGTCGATCGCGCGGCCCGAGACGTGGCAGAGGACCTGCGTGCCATCGCGGCGCCGGTGCAGCACCTCGGCCTCGTACGTCTGGCCGCGCTCGATGACCGGGAAGGCCGCGGCATCGAACCGCTCGAACGCGTCGTCGCTCGGGAATAGCATCACCGTGCTGCGGCCGACGAGCTCGCCGGGCGCGTAGCCGAACAGCTCCTCGAGACGGCGGTTGCAGCGGAGCAGCATGCGGTTGCGCGCGTAGGCAATGCCGACCGTCGCGGTATCGAGTATGGTCGAGAGCTCGCGGAGGAGCCGGTTGAGCGACTCCGCGGCGCGCCGCTGCTCCGTGATGTCCTCGATGATCCAGATCGTGCCCTCGCCGGTCGCGCGCGGATTGACGGCCTTCGCGGAGAGCCGGCACCAGAACAGCGTGCCGTCCTTGCGCCTCAGCTCGAGCTCGGCCTGGAACGCCTCGCCGCTCGCGAGCACCGGGCCGGCCCGGGTCCCGAGCGCGGCGTATGCCGCCTCGTCCGGGTAGAAAACGAGGCCCGGACAACCGACGAGCTCGCCGTGCGAGTAGCCGAGCAGCTCCTCGGTCTTGCGGTTGACACGCTGAACGGTGCGGTCGCGCGTGAACACGATGCCGACCGAGGCGTTGTCGAGCAGCGCCCTCTGGTCGAGGAGCACGCGGGCCAGGTCCTCCTGCGCGCGGCGCCGGCCCGTGACGTCGCGCAGCGTCCAGATCGACTGCACCGGGTCGCCGGCCGCGCTGAACGGCTGGCCGTCGATCTCGCACCAGAAGGCGGTGCCGTCGCGGCGTTGCACCTCGAGCTCGGCGTGCCAGGGCTCGCCGCCGGGCGGCTCGGTGCCGTCGATCGCAGGCACGAGTACCGTCGTCGGCTGGCCGACGAGGTCGCGCTCCGGGAAGCCGAACATGCGCGCGCAGGCCGCGTTCACCCGCATGACCCGCCCGCTGCGCGAGAACAGGATGCCGACCTGCGCGTGATCGAGGATGAGCCGCTGCTCGTCGAGCACCGCCGTGAGGCGCTGTTCGATCGCCGCCATCGCGGTGACGTCCGTCACCGTGACGACCGCGAGCGCGCGCTCGCCGCCGGTGGCGCGGACGGTGATCAGTACCGCGACCGAGCGGCCGTCACGGCGCACTAGCGTCCAGTGGCTCGGCATCGGCAGCGCATCGGGCTCGAGCGCCGCCTTGAGCGCACGCCGCGCCAGCGGCTGGGCGGTCTTGGGGAAGGCGTGAACGAAAGGATGGCCGACGAGCTCCTCCTCGCGGCGGCCGAGGAGCTCGCAGAAGGCCCGGTTCGCGCGGAGGATGAGCCCGGACTCGTTGGTGACGAGCATGCCGGTCCCCGCGAGCTCGAATGCATCCATCGCGGCGGGCGCAGCCGCCAGGCTCTCTCCTTTCATCGCGCGATTATGGAGGGGGTTGCGGCCGTTCCGGCCGGGCGGACTGCGCTCGATGTGGAAATCTGCCTCCGGGCGGAGCGACTCGTTTGCGCCACTCGGGTTTGATAGAATCCCCCGCCTTGCCCGGCGGTCCGCCGTCCGGCCCTCTACCCGAAGGAGCAGAAGTTGAGCACTGCTAAATTCCGCGCCGTCGGCCGCTGGGCGGTCGCGTTCCTCGCCGCGATGGCGTTTGCCGCGACGGCACAGGCGCAAGCCGAGAAGAAGGACTTCCAGCCCCAGGTCGGCCAGGCGGGCAAGGATGTGATCTGGGTGCCGACGCCCGACGATCTGGTCGAGCGGATGCTGCGGATGGCGCAGACGACCCCCAACGACTTCGTCGTCGACCTCGGCTCCGGCGACGGCCGCACCGTGATCGCCGCGGCGAAGCGGTTCGGCGCGCGCGCCCTCGGCATCGAGTACAACCCCGAGATGGTCGATCTCTCCACCCGCAACGCCGCGCGCGAAGGCGTGACGGCCAAGGCGAAGTTCGTCCGCGGCGACATCTTCGAGGCCGACTTCAGCCAGGCGACCGTCGTCACGATGTATCTCCTGCCCGGCCTCAACGTGAAGCTGCGGCCCCGCATCCTCGACATGAAGCCGGGAACGCGCGTTGTCTCGCACCAGTTCAACATGGACGACTGGCAGCCCGACGAGACGACCAACCTCGACGGCCGCCGCGCCTACTTCTGGCTCGTGCCGGCGAGGGTGCAGGGCAACTGGCGCGTCCAGTCCGGCGGCGACGCCTGGGACCTCGCGCTCGAACAGAAGTACCAGGTGCTCGAAGGCTCGGTCAAGCTGGGCGCCATCAACGCCGGGCTGCGCGAGACGCGACTGAAGGGCGAGAAGATCGACTTCGCCTTCGTCGACGCGGCCGGCGTCAAGCGGGAGTTCACGGGTCGGGTGAGCGGGGACACGATGGAGGGGACGGTGAAGCCGGAAAACGGCGCCGAGGCGCGCTGGACCGCCTCGAAGCGCTGAGCGAACGATGATCCGGGCACGCGCCGGTCGCTCGCTCGCCGCCGGAATGGCGGCGATAGCGATCGTTTCGGCGGCCGGCTGCGCTTACCTCGACACGAAGCAGCGCGAGTGGATCTTCCGCGCGCAGCGCGACATCCATTCGACGCCGGAGAGCTACGGCCTGAAGTTCGAAGAGGTCTGGCTGACGGTGGCAGAAGAGGGGAACGGCACGCGCGAGCGCGTCCACGGCTGGTGGATCCCGGGTCCCGACGCGAAGGCGGCGACGCTGCTCTATCTCCATGGTGCGCGCTGGAGCCTCTCGAACAACCTCTTCCGCATCCAGCGCCTGCAGCGCATGGGCTTCGCGGTGCTCGCGATCGACTATCGCGGCTTCGGTCGCAGCGACGGGGAGCTCCCGTCGGAGGACCAGGCGTATGCCGACGCCCAGGCCGCCTGGCAGCACCTGCGCCTCCTCGAGCCCGACCCGCACCGGCGCTTTCTCTATGGCCACTCGCTCGGCGGCGCGGTCGCCATCGACCTGGCGACCCGCAACGACGACGTCGCCGGGCTGATCGTCGAGTCGAGCTTCACCTCGATGCGCGACATGGCCGAGGCGATGGGGTACGGCAACTTCGCCCTCGGGCTGATGCTCACACAGCGCTTCGATTCGCTCGCCAAGATCGCCAAGGTCGTCTCGCCCGTGCTGTTCGTGCACGGCACCTCCGACCGGTTCGTCCCGCCCGAGATGAGCGAGCGCCTCTACGCCGCCGCGCGCGAGCCGAAGCGGATCCTGCTCGTCGAGAGCGGGAATCACAGCAACGTCTCGTACGTCGCGTACGACAGGTATCACGCGGCGGTGCGCGACCTCCTCGCGCTCGTGAGCGGCGGGCCGGCACGCGCCCGCGCGCCGGCGGTCCCCGGCGGCTGAGCGCTTCCTCGCACATTCCGTTTCTCGACGCCGGGCGCGTTCACGCCGCGCTCGAGTGGCACGTGCTGGTCGATGCCTTGCGCGATGCGTTCCGCGTGGGCGCGAACGCGCCGGTGCGCTCGAGCTATCCCGTCACTGCCGCCGGCGATCGGCTCCTCCTTATGCCGGCGTGGGCGAGTGGCAGCCTGGGCGTGAAGATCGTCACCGTCTTTCCCGGCAACCGGGCACGAGGTCGCGCCAGCGTCTCGGCGCTCTACCTTCTGCTGGACGGCGCGAGCGGGCATCCGCTCGCGCTGATCGACGGCGAGGCGCTGACCTTGCGCCGCACGGCCGCGGCGTCGGCGCTCGCGGCAGCGTATCTTGCGCGCGCCGACTCGAAGGTGCTGCTCGTCGTCGGGACCGGAGCGCTGGCGCCGTACATGGCCGCCGCGCACCACACCGTGCGGCCGATCGAGCGCGTGCTCGTCTGGGGCCGCTCGTACGAGCACGCCCGGACGACCACGGCGCGACTCGCCGCCGACCGGCTCCCGGCGGAGGCCTGCGCCGACCTCGACATGGGGCTCGCGCTCGCCGACATCGTCACCTGCGCGACGACCGCGCGCGAACCGGTGGTGCGCGGCGCGCAGGTGCGTCCCGGCACGCACGTCGATCTCGTGGGCGCATTCACGCCCGAGATGCGCGAGAGCGACGACGCGCTGGTCTGCCGCGCCGAGGTGTTCGTCGATACTTTCGCCGGCGCGCTGCAGGAAGCCGGGGATATCGTGCAGCCGATCGCGGGAGGCACGATCGCGCGCGAGCAGGTTCGCGCCGAGCTTGCGGACCTCGTGACCGGGCGTCACCCGGGGCGCGAGTCGCCCGCGGCGGTGACGCTGTTCAAGTCGGTGGGGACCGCGTTGGAGGACCTGTGCGCGGCACGGCTGGTGTACGAGCGCCGGAGCTAGCCCCCGCTGAGCGCGGTGATGATAATCACTTCGTCCGCCGTGCCGACCGGCGCGTCGAGGCGCCGGACCTGGTCGCCTTTGACGAAGATCCTGATGTGGCGCCGGATGACGTCCTGCTCGTCGATCATCCGAAAGCGGATGCCCGGGTAGCGGCGGTCGAGGTCGCCGAGGAGCTCGGCGACGGTCGCTCCCGCTGCCGTCACCTGGGAGCGGTTCCCGGTGTAGGAACGAAGCGGCGCGGGGATGACGACCGTGCTCACGCTTGCGCCGCTTCCACCGAGTAGATATGCGGCAGATGCCGCGCTATGCACTGCCAGCGCTTGCCCTCGTCGGCGCTCGCCCAGACCTCGCCGCTCGTCGTGCCGAAGTAGAGCCCGACCGGGTCGCGCGCATCCGCACACATCGCCTGCCGCTTCACGGTCCACCACGCGTCCTTCGACGGCATGCCCTGCGCGAGACGCTGCCAGGTCGCGCCGGAATTCCGCGTTCCGTACACCGCCGGCTTCCCGCCGGGGCTCGTGCGGGGCCAGACTGCAGTGCCGTCCATCGGAAACACCCATGCGGTTTTCGGATCGCGCGGGTGCACGACGATCGGGAAGCCGATGTCGCCTACCGCTTTCGGCATCTTCTCGCCGATACGTACCCAGCGACCGGCGCCGCGCTGCATGCGGTAGATCCCGCAATGGTTCTGCTGGTACAGGACGTCGGGTGCGGCGGGCGAGAGCCGGAGGACATGCACGTCGTGCCCGTACTCCGTGTCCGCCGACGGCAGGAAGTCGGCCGCGCATCCCTTGTTGAGCGGGCGCCAGCTCGCCCCGGCGTCGGTGCTCTCGAATGCGCCGCCCAGCGAGAGCGCGACGTAGAGATGCGATGGGTCGCGCGGATCGATGTTGATCGAGTGAAGCGTCGCGCCGTCGGGAGGCGCATCCTGCGGGCTCCCGACCCAAGCCGATCGCATCGGGTTCGCGTTGAAGCCATCGACACCTTGCCAGGTATCGCCGTCGTCCGCCGACCGAAACAGCCCTGGGGGCGAGGTGCCCGCATACCAAGCGCCGGCTTCGCTCGCGTGCCCGGGCGAGAGCCAGAACACGTGCTCCACCGCGAGACCCGTCTCTCCCGCGGCCGCCTTGGGGAATGCTGGCGGGCGCGACGCCTCCTGCCACGTCCGGCCGCGGTTCGTGGAGCGAAATATCGTCGGACCGAGGTGGCCCGCCCGCGCGGCGACAAGTAGCGTGCGCCGGTCGCGGGGATCCAGGACCGCGTGGTGCGCGATGTGGCCGAGAAAATGCGGCGCCGAGAGCCGCCAGGCGCGTCGCGCTCGATCGCTTGCGAGGATAAACAGTCCCTTGCGCGTGCCGACGAGGAGCAGCGAGCCCTCGCTGCGGGTCGCCTTCTTCATTGCTCTCAACTCCTCGGAATAACGCCGACCAGCCGCGCCGGCTTTCAACGATGGCGGTCCTGTGCCAGCGCACTGCCGCCAGCGGCGGCAAGCGTCGCGGCAGCGAGTGCGACGAGGAAGCGACGCATCGCCGCCGCTCAGGCGGCGACGAAGATGACGAGCAGCGTGACAACAAACGACCCGACGAACGCCCAGACCGGTGTGAGCCACACTCCTTCTGCTGTCGATACGGCCTCCCCCTTCGTCGTCGCCGGCGCGGGCGCCGGCCCCGCGAGCTTGTCGTTGAACCGCTGGAAGAATTCGTCGGCCATCTTCTTCGCCACGCCGTCGATCAGACGGGAGCCGACCTGCGCGAGCTTGCCGCCCACCTGGGCATTGGCGACATAGCCGAGCTTCGTGCTGGCGCCGTCGGGCGCGAGGGAAACCTGGGCGTTGCCCTTGCCGAACCCGGCCGCGCCGCCCGAGCCTTCGAACGAGATCCGGTACGAGGTCGGCGGGTTGACGTCGGACAGCAGGAGCTTGCCGTTGAACTTCGCCTTTACCGGCCCGACCGCGGCCGTGATCACGACCTTGTACTCGGTGTCGGACACGCGTTCGAGCGACTCGCAGCCCGGGATGGAGGCCTTCAGCACCTCGGGGTCGTTGAGGCCCGCCCAGACGCGCGCTTGCGGCACCGGAATCAGCTGCTCGCCGGTCATTTCCATGCGTGTTCTCCCTGGCGACGAAGTCGCGGCCGAGCTCGCGGCCGAAACCCATATTCTGCCGCAAAGGGCGCGTGCCGCCTCAGGTCGCGTACGCGGGCAGGTTCGCGAGGAAGCGGTCGAGCTCGGCGCGGGTGATGACGCCGTCCCGATTGATGTCGATGTCGTCGAAGCGCGGCTCGAGGAACAGATCCCCGCGGACCTGCGCGCGCAGAACCACGCCGTCGCGCTCGTAGAGGGCGAACGTGGCGCGATAGTTGTCGGCGACCCGCTTGAGATAGTCGGGCGGCGCCTGGGCGAGCGCCGTCCCCGCCGCGAGCGCCGCGGCAATCACGATGGTTCTCATCAGTTCCTCCGTTTGGTTTTCCGCGGTAATTGGTGAGACGCGGGGGCTGCGACCCCGGTTCCGGGCTAGGGAAAGTTCCGCGCGCAACACGCCGATACGGGCGCGCAAGCTTCATCGCTCGGGGACAGGGCGTCGTCCGGGGCCGGGCTAGGCGGCTGCCCTCCGAGCGCTCGGCTCGCGCGCCGGGGCGGCAGCTAGCGCTTTCCCCAGTGCGATCAGACTGTCGATGTTGTGGGCCGGCAGGAAGTCGTCCACGTGCGGCAGCATCACCCGCACGCCGAGCGGGCGCGGCTCGAAGCCCTCGTAGCGGAGCAGCGGATTGAGCCAGATCAGCTTCCGGCAGCTCTTGTGCAGGCGCTCCATCTCGGTGCCCAGGTCCTTCCCGAGGTCGCGGTCGAGGCCGTCGGTGATGAGCAGCACGACCGCGTTCTGGCCGAGCACGCGCCGCGACCAGCGCAGGTTGAACTCCTTGAGGCTCGTGCCGATGCGCGTCCCGCCCGACCAGTCCGCAACCGCGGCGGCGACGCCCGAGAGCGCGACGTCGACGTCGCGATGCCTGAGGTGGCGCGTGATGTTGGTGAGGCGGGTACCGAAGACGAACGTGTGCACGCGGTCACGGTCGTTCGTGATCGCGTGCAGGAAGTGCAGGAACATCCGCGAGTAGCGACTCATCGATCCGGAGATGTCGCACAGGACGACAAGCGGCGGATGGCGCACCTCCTGCGAGCGGTGCCGCAGCGGGATGATGTCGGCGCCCGCGCGCAGCGAGGCGCGCAGCGAAGCGCGCATGTCGACGAGCCGCCCGCGCGGATCGGCGACGAGCCGCCGCGTCCGCACCTCGGGGATCGGCAGCCGCAGGCCCGCGATCAGCCGCTTCGCCTGCGCGAGCTCCTCCTTCGTCATGGTTTCGAAGTCGGCGCGCTGCAGCACCTCGCGCTCGGACATCGTGAACGCCGCGTCAAGCTCGATTTTCTGCGGCGCGTCGTGCGCTTCCGCCCCCGGCTTCTGCTGCGGCAGCAGCGCCTCGGCGAGCCGGCTGGGAAGGTCGGGCTCCTCGTCGGGAGTCCGGCCGTGCACTTGCGGCAGCAGCAGCCCCATCACGCGCTCGAGCATCTTCGGATCGCGCCAGAAGATGTGGAACGCCTGGTCGTACAGCTCGAACTGCTCCCGCCGGTCGAGAAAGAGGGCGGCGAGCGTCCAGTAGAAGTCGTCGCGCCGCTCCACGCCCGCGATCCGGAGGGCTTTCAGCGCATCGATGACCTTGTCGGGCCCGACCGGGAGGCCGGCCGCGCGCAGGACGCGCGCGAAGTGCATGACGTTCTCCGCGAGCTTCCCGGCTCCGCCGGGGCGGGGGATCTGCATCTGGGCCATTGGAGGGCGATTATCCCACCGTGCGCGGCGCGCGCGGCTGTGCGACAGTAGCGGCCCTGTCGCAAAGGAGGCGAGCGTGCCCCAGGAAATCGTCGTCGACGCCCAGCGTCTGAAACACGCGATCGAAGCGATCGTCGTCAAAGGCGGCTCCTCGCCGCGCGAGGCCGAGCTCGTGGCCGGCAACCTCATCGAGGCAAACCTCACCGGCCACGACTCGCACGGGGTCGGCATGATCCCGCGCTATATCGACGCGGTGCTCGAAGGCGGGCTCGCGGTGAACGCGCATCCGGAGGTCAAGCTCGACACCGGCGTCATGCTCCGGCTCGACGGGCGCAGCGGCTACGGCCAGGTGATCGGCATGGAGTCCATGGCGCTCGGCATCGAACGGGCGCGCGAGCACGGCACCTGCATCGTCGCCCTCGGCAACTCGCACCACCTCGGCCGCATCGGGCACTGGGCCGAGCAGTGCGTCGGCGCCGGGCTCGTCAGCCTGCATTTCGTGAACGTGGTCTCGCGGCCGATCGTCGCGCCCTGGGGCGGGCGTGACCCGCGGTTCGGCACCAACCCGGTTTGCATCGGCGTTCCCCGCGCCGGCAAGCCGCCGTTCCTGCTCGACTTCGCGACGAGCCGCATCGCGCAGGGCAAGACGCGCGTCGCCCATAACCAGGGCAAGCCGCTCGCGCCCGGCACGATCATCGACGACAAGGGCGACCCGACGACGAACCCGCGCTACACCGTGATCCCGCCATACGGCGCGATCCTGCCGTTCGGCGAGCACAAGGGCTACGGGCTCGCGGTCGCGGCCGAGCTGCTCGGCGGAGCGCTCGCGGCGGGCGCGACGCAGAGCTTTGCCGACGAAGGCAAGCGGCGGGTGCTGAACGGCATGCTCTCGATCCTGATCGAGCCGAAGCGCCTCGGCGCCGAGGGGTTCGCCGACCAGTCCGAGGCGTTCATCGAATGGTGCCTCGCCTCGCCGGCGGCCGCCGGCGTCGACCGCGTCAAGCTCGCGGGCGACCCCGAGCGCGAGAATCGGAAGAAGCGCACCGCCGAAGGCATCGCGGTCGACGCGACGACCTGGGAAGAGATCCTCGTCTCCGCGGACAAGCTGAAACTGCCGCGCGCCGAGGTGCAGAAGCTCGCCGGACTGTGATGGATACGGCCCGTTGCCACGGCATCTATCCGATCCTCTACGCGGTTTTCGACCGCGCGCCGCGCCAGCAGCCGAGCGCGTTCGGGCTGGCGATGCTCGAGCTCGGCGGCGGGCCCGGCCCGCTGTAGCGGGCTACTTCCCCTGCGCCTTCATCCGCTCCATCGTCGCCTTCTCGGCGGCGAACGTCTCGCGGGCATAGCGGGCGTACTCGTCGGTGCCGAGGTACCACAGCTCCTGGTCGTATCGATCGAGCGCCGTCAGATGAATCGGGTCCTCCATCCCCTTCTTGAAGGCGTCGTGGAGGATCTTCACGACCTTCGGATCCATGCCTTTCGGCCCGGCCAGCCCATAGGGCGAGTTGGAGACGATCTCGAAGCCGAGCTCCTTCAACGTCGGCACGTCCGGCCAGCGCTTGGTGCGCTTTTCGCCCCAGGTCACTAGGAGGCGCAGCTTGCCGGCGTCGACGTGCGGCGCCCAGCCTGTCGATTCGGCGGACGCGACGACATGTCCGCCGAGCAATCCGGTCATGTTGTCGGCGGCGCCCTTGTACGGCACATGCAGCCACCTGATGCTCTGCTTCGCCGCTATTTCTTCCATCGTGATGTGCAGGCTCGTGTTCGCGCCCGGCGTGCCGTACGAGACCTTGTCCGGGTTTCCCTTCGCATAGCTGACGAAGTCGGCCCAGCTCTTCCACGGTGCGTCGCTCCGCACGACGACGCCGAAGGTGTAGCCCGAGACCCCGAGGATGTAGGTGAGATCGGTCAGCGGATCGTACGGCGTGTTCTGGATGTGCGGCAGACGCAGTACGCTGATCGCGACCTGCGTCACCGTATAGCCGTCCGGCTTGGCGTTCAGCATCGCGACCGCGCCGAGCGAGCCGCTCGCGCCGGGGCGGTTCTCGACGATCACCGGCTGCCCCAGGTACTTCGCCGTCGCTTCGGCGAGCGCGCGCATCGAGCCGTCCGTCGAGCCGCCCGCCGACCACGGGACGATGAGCGTGACCGGCTTGGTCGGGAACTGCTGTGCGGACGCGGCCGCGGCGAACGCGGCCACCGCCGCGCCGGTGATCAGGCGTCGAAACATGCACTCCTCCTCTCGTGATCGGCCGGTCAGGCCGTCGCCAGCTCGGCTCGCACCTCGGACAGGATGCGTGCCGCTTCGCTACCCTGCACCCGCGCGATGTCGTCCTGGTACTTGAGCAGGGCGCCGAGCGTGTTGTTGATCGTTTCCGGGTCGAGCGCGAGCGCATCGAGCGCGACGAGCGCCTGCGACCAGTCGAGGGTCTCCGCCACGCCCGGCAGCTTGAAGAGGTCCATCCTCCGCAGCCGCTGCACGAACGCCACCACCTCGCGGGCGAGCGCATCGGCCGCGCCCGGCGCCTTGCGCCGCAGGATCTCGAGCTCGCGCTCGGCGTTCGGGTAGTCGACCCAGTGGTAGAGGCAGCGGCGCTTCACCGCGTCGTGGATCTCGCGGGTGCGGTTCGACGTGATCACGACGATCGGCGGCGACTCCGCCTTGACCGTCCCGATCTCGGGGATCGTCACCTGGAAATCGGCGAGCACCTCCAGCAGATAGGCTTCGAACGGCTCGTCGGTGCGGTCGAGCTCGTCGATCAGCAGCACCGGCGCCCCCGCGAGATCGCCCTCCAGCGCCTGCAGGAGCGGCCGGCGGATGAGGAAGCGCTCGGAGAAGATATCCTGGGCGATGGCGTCGCGGTCGTGGGTGCCCGCCGCCTCGGCCAGCCGGATCTCGATCATCTGGCGCGAGTAGTTCCACTCGTACACGGCGGAGGCGACGTCCAGCCCCTCGTAGCACTGCAGGCGCACGAGCTTGCGCCCCAGTGTGGCGGCGAGGACCTTGGCAATCTCGGTCTTGCCGACGCCCGCTTCGCCTTCGAGGAAGAGCGGCCGCTTCATCCGCAGCGCGAGGAAGACCGCGGTTGCGAGGCTGCGTTCGGCGACGTAGTCGGCTTCCGCGAGCAGCTTGGCGGTATCGTCGATCGAGCCGGGGAGGTCGGGCTGCTGCATTCGGGCTCCGTGGGGATCGCGCGAAGGATAGCACCCGTCCGCGCGCCCCGGTGCGACGCTCGCGCGCCATGCGGTGGCCGAGAGTTCCTCGTCCCGAAGTGAGGGGGGCGCGGTCTCGTAAACGCGGCCGACGTCCTCGCGCCAGACCACCGGGAAGACCGGCGAATCCAGCGCGGCGCCTTCGCGCGGACCGTCGCGTGCCGGTGGTGGCGGCGACGCCTCCGGCGGCAGGCGGCGATCGTCCGGCGGCAGGCGGCGATCGTCTCGGCGGTCAGCGTGGCGGGAGGCATGGTCTCAATGGTCGAAATGGAAGAGGATCGTGGACCGCCCGGCCTTGTGCGTCGCCTGCACGCGATCGGCATGACGGCGCAGCATGAAGCCGGCGAGCCGGCGCGCGCCCTCCTCGGACGCCATGATTTCCTCGTTCGACGGCCGCACCTCGGGCAGCTCGAGCGGCGGGCCCTGGTACGACACCCGCAGGTCCAGGCTGAACTCGTCGAAGCTCGCCTCGATCTCGAGCGGGCCAGTGGCGATCGCCGCTGTCGACGATCGTCTCGATCGATTGCGCGAGATCGAAGCCCGCCCGGTCGATGACGTCCCGGCGCGCGCCCCAGGCTGCGCCGTGCGTCTCCATGAACGCCTCGATCGCGACCGGATCGACGTGCTGCGGGTCGACGACGAGCTGCTGGGTCCTGCGCACGCCGAGCCGGAAAACGAGGTTGAGGACGAGCGCGGTCACGGTGCCGAGCACGAGCGAGCTGCCGAAGAACACGCTGGTCGCCGCCGGCAGCGCGCCGAAGAACGACGGGTATAGCTCGATCGCCATCGCGGCCATGAACGCGAGCCCGATCACGAACGTGCGCCGCGCGTCGAGCAGGCGCGAGGTGATGATCTGCAAGCCGTTGATGAAGATGATCGCCGACGTGAACAGCGTCGCCGCGCCGATGACCGGCGCCGGCATGACCAGGAACACGGCGCTCGCTTTCGGCATGAAGGCGAGGACGCATGAAGATCCCGCCGATCGCGTAGCCGACCTGCCGGCTCGTCACGCCGGTCGCGGCGGCGAGACCGACGCTGCTCGTATAGGTGCTCACGCCGTGAGCGCCGACCATCCCACCCAGAACGTTGGTGATCCCGTTCGCCAGCGCCCCGCCGCTGATCGACCGCATATCCGGGCGCACCCAGTCCGCGTCGTTGATCTTCTGGCAGATCGTGACGTCGCCGATCGTGCGCACGCAGTTCGCGAGCGCCGCGACCGCGAACGCGATCGCGAGGTTGGCGTTCCACGCCCAGCCGTGCGCCGCAAATCCCGGCGGCGAGAAGAACGGCGCGGCCCGTACCGTCTCCAGATCGGCCGTCGTGAGCGCGCCGTTCGCGACTGCGGCCGCATAGCCGACGGCCATGCCCATCAGCGCGCAGAAGAGTCGAGGGATGCCCCGGCTCCACACGCTCAAGCCCACCATGGTGCCGAGCGTGACCGCGGCGACGACGAAGTGCGGCAGGTGCTCGGGCTGCGGCATGCCGATGCCGAGCAGGCTGCGGAACGCCAGGCTGCCGAGTGCCACCGCGATCAGCACGACGACGAGCCCGGAGATCTCCGGCGGCAGATACGGCCGCAGCGGCCGCAGCAGGCGCGAGAGCGCGGCCTCGACCAGCCCGCCGAACGCGAGCATCCCGAATGCGAGGGAAACGCCGCCGGTCTTGACCGCGAGCAGCGATGGTCCGAGGTACGCCGCGGTGCACACGGGGGGGCACAGATACCCGGCGCCGAGATCGCCGCGTGGAAGGCTTTGGAGCACCGCCCCGAGCCCCAGGATCAGCATCGTCGCCCCGAGCACGTCGGAGGTCTGGTCGATCGACAGTCCCGCTTCACGGCTGAGGATGAGCGGATAGACCAGAGCGATCGCGATGATTCCGACGTGCTGCAGGCCGCTCAGCACCGTCACGGCGAGAGGTGGGCGGTCCTCGACCGCGTAGGCGATGTGTGGAGGCTTTTTCAAACGGCGGCCATTCTACGATGGCTGCCGGCATGTAGTACCTGCGGGAAAGAAGTACACTCGCCGCGGAAATCGTCCGCTTCATGGGGACGACAACGTACGTCCGGGGAGCGACGTGGAAGTCAACGAGAGCAGCGAAGGCGCAGTCACGATCGTCGCCGTCAAAGGGCGACTCGACAGCCTCACGGCACCGGACCTGGGCGAGCGGTTATCCAGTGCGCTCGCCGCCCCCGGCCGCCGGCTCCTGATCGAGCTCTCACAGCTCGAGTACATCAGCAGCGCGGGCTTCCGCGTGCTCCTCCTCGCCGCGAGACGTGCGCGCGAGACCGACGCCCAAATCGTCCTGTCGGGCGTTTCGGGCAAGATCCGGCAGTTCTTCGACCTCGGCGGCTTCCTCGACATCTTCCGGATCTGCGGCACGCGCGCCGAGGGTGTCGCGGCGCTCCGCTGACGCCAAGGAAGTGTTCGACGAGTCCTTCGAGTGGATCGCGAGGCACAAGCTCCTTCCCGAGGGCGCGATGGGCTCGGGGCGGTACGAGGATTCGGTAGTTTCACTCGCCGCTTGACGCGATGACCGACTCGTTGCGACCGCGCCCGTTCACGCTGCAAGTCGCCGACGAAGTCCTCGCCGACCTGCAGGCGCGGCTCGCGTCGCGCGCGGTGGCCCGACGAGCCGCCGCTCGAACCGTGGTCGACCGGGACGAGCGTTGCCTACCTGGGGCGCCTCGTCGAGTATTGGCGGAGCGGCTTCGACTGGCGGGCCCAGGAGGCGAGGCTCAACGGCTTCCGCCAGTTCAAGGTCCCGCTCGCCGGGATCGAGCTGCACTTCATCCACGAGGAGGGTAAGGGGCCGGCGCCGATGCCGCTCCTTCTGTCGCACGGCTGGCCGGGCTCGGTCATCGAGTTCCTGCGGCTGATCCCGATGCTGACCGATCCCGCGAGCCACGGCGGCGACGCGCGCGATGCGTTCACCGTCGTGGCGCCGTCGCTGCCCGGGTACACGCTCTCGTTCGACGCCCGGGCAGCGGCGCTTCGGGGTCGAGACGATCGCGGAGGTCTTCGCGGAGCTCATGACCGACGTGCTCGGTTACCCGCGCTTCGCCGCGCAGGGCGGCGACTGGGGTTCGTTCGTCACCTCGCGGCTCGGCTACCAGTTCGCCGAGCGGATGATCGGCATCCATCTGAACCTGCTTCCGGTCCGGCGCGATCCGAAGATGCTGTCGAACCCGACCGCGGAAGAGCAGCGCTATCTCGCCGAGCTCGACCCACTGGCTGAAGGAAGAGACCGGTTACCAGTGGATCCAGGGCACGCGGCCGCAGACGCTCGCGTTCGGACTGACCGACTCGCCGGTCGGGCTCGCGGCATGGCTGGTCGAGAAGTTCCGTGCGTGGACCGATTGCGGCGGGAACCCCGAGGACGCGATCAGCCGCGACGACATGCTCGCCAACATCACGCTCTACTGGGCGACCGGCGCGATCGGCTCGTCGTTCTGGCCCTACTACGCCCGGATGCACGGGCCATGGCCGATCCCCGAGGGTGCGACGATCGACGTGCCCACCGGCTACGTGGAGTCCCCGAAGGAGATCCTGCGCCCGCCGCGATCCGTCGCCGCGCGGGTGTTCAAGGACATCCGGCGCTGGACGGTGCTGGAGAAGGGCGGGCACTTCGCCGCGCTCGAGCAGCCGGCGGCGCTCGCGCGCGAGATCCGCGAGTTCTTCAGGCCGCTGCGCTCGCGCTGACTGCCGGTCGCGTCAAGAGTCGATCGACAGCACGATTCGTTGACTCTTAGGTCAACGAACCCGTGCCAGCTGTCCTGTCCGACCTCCGCCGGGAGGCGCCCGCGGCTCAACGAGCATGGGTGGCTGCCGCCGGACTGCCGGGCTGACGATCAACCCAAGGCTGCTGCCACCGCCCTTTTCGCCATCACCGTGACGAGATGTGCGCGGTACTCCGCGGAAGCGTGGATGTCCGAGTTCAGGTCCTTGTCCGCGACCTTGATGTTCGCGACCGATTCCGGTGCAAACTTCGATGCCAGCGCCTTCTCCATCGCGCTCTCGCGGAACACGCTCGGACCGGCCCCGGTCACCGCGACCCGCGGGCCGCCAGCCGCGTCGGCGACGAACACGCCGACGATCGCGTAGCGCGAGGCCGGGTTCTTGAACTTCATGTACGCAGCGCGCTTCGGCACCGGGAACTCGACCGCGGTGATGATCTCGCCGGCCTGCAGCGCCGTCTCGAACATCCCCTTGAAGAAGTCGTCGGCCGCGATCTTGCGCTTGTTCGTGTGCACGGTCGCGTTCAGCCCGACCACCGCGGCCGGGTAGTCGGCCGCGGGGTCGTTGTTCGCGACCGAGCCGCCGATCGTGCCCATGTTGCGAACCATGCGATCGCCGATCACGCCGGCGAGCGCAGCGAGCGCCGGGATCGCTTTCTTCACGTCGGCGGACGACGCGACTTCCGCGTGACGCGTCATCGCGCCGATCGTCACCGTGGTCCCGCTCACCTTGATGCCCTTCAGCTCCGGGACGTCGCCCAGGTCGACGACCTGCCCGGGGTTCGCGAGCCGGAGCTTCATCGACGCGACCAGCGTCTGGCCGCCGGCAAGAAGCTTCGCGTCCGGGTTCTTGCCGAGCGCAGCGGCCGCATCGGCGACGGATTTCACTTTCTGGTAGGTGAATGCGTACATCGTATCTCCTTGTGCGCTCAGCCTGGCTCGGGGGATATACAAGGGGCCATCGCCCCCTTGTTCTTCGGAACTAGGCGGCTTCTTGACTCTGTTCTGGATCGTCTTCCACACGTTCTGCGGCGTCGCCGGCATGGGGATGTCCTTGATCCCGAGCGCGTCGGTGATCGCGTTGATCAATGCCGCGGGCGCAGCCGATCGCGCCCGCCTCCCCGCAACCCTTCACGCCGAGCGGGTTGTGCGTGCACGGCGTTTCCTTGGTGCCGACCTTGAATGACGGCACGTCGTCGGCGCGCGGCATCGTGTAGTCGAGCATCGAGCCGGTCAGGAGCTGCCCGGTCGTCTTGTCGTAGCGGCAGACCTCGGTCATCGCCTGGCCGATGCCCTGCACGAGCCCGCCGTGCACCTGGCCCTCGACGATCATCGGGTTGATGATCTTTCCGAAGTCGTCCACGGCGGACCACCGGTCGATCTTCACGATGCCCGTGTCGGGGTCGACCTCGACCTCGCACACGTAGCTCCCGGCCGGGAAGGTGAAGTTCGACGGGTCGTAGAACGCGTTCTCGTTCAGCCCCGGCTCGAGCTTGTCGTGCGGGAAGTTGTGCGGCACGTACGCGGTGAGCGCGATCTCGGCGAACGCCTTCTTCTTGTCGGTGCCGGCGATCTGGAAGTGGCCGTCCTTGAACTCCACGTCGCTCTCGGCCGCCTCCATCAGATGGGCGGCGATCTTCCGGCCCTTCGCGACCACCTTGTCGATCGCTTTCACGATCGCCGTTCCGCCGACCGCGATCGAGCGCGAGCCGTAGGTGCCCATTCCGAACAGGACCCGACCGGTATCGCCGTGCACGATGTCGACGTCCTCGAGCGGGATGCCGAACCGCGACGCGACGACCTGCGAGAACGTGGTCTCGTGGCCCTGGCCGTGCGCGTGTGACCCGGTGAAAACGGTCACCTTGCCGGTCGGGTGGACGCGGACCTCGCCGGCCTCGAACAGGCCGGCGCGCGCACCCAGGCTGCCGGCCACCGCGGAGGGCGCGATCCCGCACGCCTCGATGTAGCAGCAGTAGCCTAGCCCGCGCAGCCTGCCGCGCGCCTCCGACTCCTTCTTGCGGACGGCGTAGCCGGCGACGTCGCCGAGCTTGATCGCCTCGGAGAGCGTGGCGTCGTAGTTGCCGATGTCGTACTGCAGCGCGACCGGGGTCTGGTACGGGAAGGTCGTGATGAAGTTGCGCCGGCGAATCTCGGCCGGGTCGAGCTTCATCTCGCGCGCCGCGGTTTCGACCAGCCGCTCGACGACATAGGTCGCCTCCGGCCGGCCGGCGCCGCGATACGCATCCACCGGCACCGTATTGGTGAACACCGCGGTCACTTCGCAGTAGATCGCGGGCGTCGTGTACTGGCCGGCAAGCAGCGTCGCGTACAGGATCGTCGGGATGCACGATGCGAACGTGGAGAGATACGCGCCCATGTTCGCCGTGGTGTGCACGCGCATGGCGAGGAACTTGCCGTCCTTGTCCATCGCCAGCTCGGCCTTGGTCAGGTGGTCGCGGCCGTGCGCGTCCGACATGAACGACTCGCTGCGCTCGGCCGTCCATTTCACCGGACGGTTGACCTCCTTGGAGGCCCAGGTGACGACGACGTCCTCGGCGTAGAGATAGATCTTCGAGCCGAACCCGCCGCCGACGTCGGGCGCGATGACGCGCACCTTGTGCTCGGGCAGGCCGAGCACGAACGCGGTCATCAGCAGCCGTTCGACGTGCGGGTTCTGGCTGGCCACGTAGAGCGTGTAACCGTCGTCGGCGCGGCTGTAGCTCGCGGTCGCCGCGCGCGGCTCGATCGCGTTCGGGATGAGGCGGTTGTTGACGAACTCGAGCGTGGTGACGTGCGCCGCGCCCGCGAACGCCTTGTCGACCGCGGCCTTGTCGCCGAGCCCCCAGACGTAGCAGGTGTTGTCGGGCGCGATGTCATGCAGCGCCGGGGCGCCGGGCTTGCGTGCGTCGGCGACGTCCACGACTGCCGGCAGCACGTCGTAGTCGATCTCGACCAGCTCGGCGGCGTCCTTTGCCTGCCGCAGCGTCTCGGCGATCACGACCGCGACCTGGTCGCCGACGTGCCTTACCTTGCCCTGGGCGAGCACCGGGTGCGGCGGCTCCTTCATCGGCTGGTTGTTGACGTCGGTGATCAGCCAGCCGCAGGGCAGGCCGTTGATCGCCTTGGTGTCGTCGCCGGAGAAGATCGCGACCACGCCGGCCGACTTCGCCGCCTTGTCCTTCCGGATCGACTTGATCTTCGCGTGCGCATGCGGTGACCGGATGAAGTACGCGAACGTCTGTCCGGGCAGCACGACGTCGTCGGTGTACTGTCCCGCTCCGGTGATGAAGCGCAGGTCCTCGCGGCGCTTGACCGCTTGACCGATGTAGTTGGTGGCCATGGCGTTCTCCGTCACATCTTGGCGGCTGCGGCCTTGATGGCCTTGACGATGTTGTGATAGCCGGTGCAGCGGCAGAGGTTGCCGTCGAGCTCGGCGCGGATCGTCTCTTCCGACGGGTTCGGATGGACCCTCACCAGGTCGATCGCGCTCAGGATCATGCCGGGAGTACAGAACCCGCACTGGAGCCCGTGGTGCTCGCGGAACGCTTCCTGCATCGGGTGCAGAGTGCCGTCGGGCTTGGCGACGCCTTCGATCGTGAGGAGGTTCGCGCCCTCGGCCTGCATCGCGAGCATGTTGCAGCTCTTCACCGCGCGGCCGTTCATGTGGATCGTGCAGGCGCCGCACTGCGCGGTGTCGCAGCCGACGTGGGTGCCCGTGAGCCGGAGCTCGTTGCGGATGAACTCGACGAGCAGCGTGCGCTCCTCGACCTCGGCCGCGGCGGGCTTGCCGTTCACGGTCATGGAAACTCGGATGGTCATACAGCCTCCTTTTGCGGTTGCATGTTGATGTTCTTGGGGGCGGGTTACGGACGACTAGTCGGCGAGCTTCCTCCCCTCGATCGGGCGTTCCAGGATGTGCGCGAGCGCTTCGCTTCGGCGCGCGAAGCGCGGTCTGGGAACGACAACAGGGCCCATCGCCCACTTGCTCGTTCCTCCGTGGCGTCGCGAATGGCGAAACAATGCTAGCCCATGGTCCATGGCGAAGCAACCGCGCTGCGGGTTGGAAACGGCGCTCCCGCCGCCACCTGGGTGCGGTGGTCGACGCGGGCGGATGCCGCGCCTACAATCAGTGCATTGCAACCCGGTTTTCCGGCTCCCTTGTCAGACGGGTGCCCGGAACCGTAGCGGGGGATCGCAGGGTATGGATAGCGTAGACATGGAAGTCATGCGGGCCGCTGTGGCCTGGGTCGAGGCCGGTCACGGCGCGACCATCGGCACCGTCACCCGGACCTGGGGCTCCGCGCCCCGGCCGGTCGGTGCGATGCTGGTGATCCGGGATGACGGCCACGTGATCGGCTCGGTATCCGGCGGCTGCGTGGAAGACGACCTGATCGACAAGGTCAAGGCTCGCACGCTCGCAGCCGGGAAACCCGAGGTCACGACCTACGGCATCACCAACGAGGAAGCGACGCGGTGGGGCCTGCCTTGCGGAGGCACCCTGCAGCTCGTCCTGGAGCCGGTCACCCGCGATTCGAAGCTGAAAGACCTGCTCGAGATCATCGAGCGTCATGAGCTGGTGGCCCGCTCGCTCGACATGGACTCGGGCGCGGTCCGGCTCGAGCCCGGCAAGTGGTCCGATGCGCTCGCGTTCGACGGCAAGGTGCTCAAAACGGTGCATGGGCCGCGGTGGCGGCTGCTGATCATCGGCGCCGGGCAGACCAGCCGCTATCTCGCGCAGATGGCGATGGCGCTCGACTATCACGTCACGGTCTGCGACCCGCGCGAGGAGTACGCCGAGGAATGGAACCTCCCTGGCGCGACGCTCGTCCGCGGTTACCCGGACGACGTGGTCGTGCAGATGAACCCCGACGCTCACCTCGCGGTGATCGCAGTCACCCACGATCCGAAGCTCGACGACGCCGCATTGCTCGAAGCGCTCAAGTCGCCGTGCTTCTACGTCGGCGCGCTCGGCTCCAAGAAGAACAACGACGCGCGGCGCAAGCGCCTGGCGGGGTTCGATCTCGCCGACGGCGAGATCGGGAAGCTCCACGGACCGGTGGGTCTGAAGATCGGCGCCAAGACGCCGCCGGAGATCGCGGTCGCGATCCTCGCCGAGATGACCGCGGTCCGCCGGGGCGTGACGGTGCCCGCGCTCGAGCAGCCTGCGGACCCGAACGTCGTCGCCGGGTGCGAGGTCACCGAGCGCTGACTGTCAGAGGTTCGTGAGCGTCGTCGGCATCCTGCTCGCCGCCGGCGCGTCCACGCGCTTCGGGTCCGACAAGCTTCTCCACGCGCTTCCCGACGGCACACCGATCGCCGTCGCGTCGTTCCGGAACCTGCACGCAGCGCTGCCGCGCGTCGTGGCGGTCGTGCGACCCGGCGCCGAGACGCTCGCCGAGCTGCTGCGCGAGAGCGGCGCCGAGGTCGCGATCTGCGATCGCGCCGACGAAGGCATGGGGACAACGCTCGCGCACGCCGTCGCGGCATCGCGCGATGCGTCGGGCTGGGTTGTGGCCCTCGCCGACATGCCGTTCATTCGCCCGGATACGATCCGGCGCGTCGCGGCGCGGCTGGAGGCCGGCGCAGCGCTCGTCGCGCCGCGCTGCGCCGGCCGACGCGGCCACCCGGTCGGTTTTGCCCATCGCTTCGGCGATGCACTTGCCGCATTGACCGGCGACGCCGGTGCGCGCGACCTCCTGCGCGCCGAGGCCGGCGCGCTCGAACTGCTCGATCTGGACGACCCGGGCGTCGTGCGCGACGTCGATACGCCGGCCGACCTCGCCGGCTAACCGAGGAGTTCCGGCTTCGCGATCGTGCGGTGAGGCGAGCGAGGCTAGAATCAACCGGCCATGGTACCGCTTGTGACGCTCCTCGCCGCGGCTGCGCTTGCCGCAGCGTCCGCCGCTTTCGCCGCGCTCCCGCTCGCAGTCGACGGCCAGCCGCTGCCGTCGCTCGCGCCGATGCTGGCGCAGGTCACGCCGGCGGTCGTCAACATCGCGGTGCTCTCGCGCACCCAGGGTGCGAACCCCCTGCAGCGCGACCCGTTCTTCCGGCCGTTCTTCGACCGGCCGGACCGGCAGCAGCGCCAGGAACGCAGCGCGGGTTCGGGCGTGATCGTCGACGCGGGGCGCGGCCTGGTGATCACCAACCATCACGTGGTCAAGGACGCGCAGGAGATCGTCGTCCTGCTGAAGGACCGGCGGGTGTTCAAGGCGCAGTTTGTCGGCTCCGATCCCGGCACCGACGTCGCGCTGCTGCGGATCCCGGCCGAGAACCTGACCGCCATCCGCCTCGGCGATTCGGACGCGGCGAACGTCGGCGACTTCGTGGTCGCGATCGGCAACCCCTTCGGCATCGGGCAGACCGTCACTTCCGGCATCGTGAGCGCGCTCGGACGCGGCGGGGCCGGGATCGAGGGCTACCAGGAGTTCATCCAGACCGACGCTTCGATCAACCCCGGCAACTCCGGCGGCGCGCTCGTGAATCTGCGGGGCGAGCTGATCGGCGTCAACACCGCGCTCTTCGGCCCCTCGGGCGCGAACGTCGGGATCGGCTTCGCAATCCCGAGCAACATGGCGCGGGCGGTGATCGACCAGATCGTGCGTTTCGGCGAGGTACGGCGCGGGCGGCTCGGTGTGGAGACACAGGACCTGACCCCCGACGCGGCGAAGGAGCTCGGGGTGACGATCTCCGAGGGTGCGGTCGTGCTGCGGGTCGAGAAAGGCTCCGCCGCCGAGAAGGCGGGGTTGCGCCCCAAGGACATCGTCACGGCGGTGAACGAGCGCCCGATCCGCGCTTCCGGCGAGCTGCGGAACCGCGTCGGCCTCACCCCGATCGGCGAGGAGGTCGACATGACCGTCCTGCGCGAGGGCCGGCAGATCCACGTCCGTGCGCGCGTCGGCGAGCTGTTCCAGTCGACGAGCGTGGCCGGCGAGTCGATCCCGCAGCTCGCCGGGCTGAAGGTAGCCGATATCCAGCCCGGCATGCCGATGCACGGACGGCTGGAGGGCGTGTTCGTCGCCGGCGTCGACCGCGAGAGCGCGGCGTTCAGGAACGGGCTGCGCGTCGGGGATGTTATCGTCGGTGTCGGCGCCGCGCGGGTGGGATCGGTCAAGCAGTTCACCGACACGCTGCGGACCGCGGAGCAGCCGCTCCGCGTCTCGCTGCTGCGCGGGGACTACCGGATCACGCTCGTCATCCGCTGAGGAGAACGACATGCCGCTCTTGATGGAGAAGGAAGCGAGGCCGGGGCGGGAGGTGCCGCTCACTGACGCCGAGCGCGCCGCGCGCGTCGAGCTCGCCGCCTGCTACCGCATCTTCGACCACCTCGGCTGGACCGAGATGATCTTCAATCACATCACCCTCCGCGTGCCCGGTCCGGAAGAGTCTTCCTCATCAACCCGTTCGGCCTGCATTACCGCGAGGTGACCGCATCGAGCCTGGTGGCGATCGACGTCGACGGCAACCCGGTGCGGCCGACGCCGTATCCGGTCAACCGCGCCGGCTTCGTCATCCACAGCGCCATCCATCGCTCGCTCCCCGAGGCGCACTGCGTGATGCACACGCATACCACGAGCGGGATGGCGGTCGCGTGCCTGAAGAGCGGACTCTCGCACTACAGCTTCAACGGCGCGCAGCTCTATGGCCGGGTCGCGTACCACGAGTTCGAAGGCATCACGGTGGAAGAGCGCGAGCAGGACCGGATGCTCGCGAGCATCGGCGACAAGCGCGCGGTAATCCTGCGCAACCACGGCCTGCTGGCCTGGGGGTCGAGCGTGCCGGAGGCGTTCATGACGCTGTGGACGCTGCAGCGCGCGTGCGACGTGCAGGCGGCGTCCGCGGCGATGGGCGCGATGAACCCGGTCAGCGAACGCGCGCTTCATCAGGCGGTGCGGGAGGCCGGCCCGGCCGAGCCGGGAGTCTGCGACCTCGTGTTCGCGGCGCTGGTGCGCGCGATCGAGGCGAAGGATCCCGGCTACAGGCAGTAGGGAGAGGACGCGGCGCTCTCCGTTCCGACGCCGGAGCACTACCTGCCGCTGCTGTATGTCGCCGCGCTCCAGAGCGAGGACGAACCGATGTCGTTCGCGGCGGACGGGATCGACAAGCGGTCGCTCAGCATGCTCACGGCAGTGGCTGGCGGCGGCTGAGCGCAGTCACCCGCTCAGCGGCTGCGGCCGTGCGACGCCGTACCCCTGCGCGAAATCGACCCCGATCTCGCGCAGCTCGAGGAGGGCTGCGCGGTTCTCCACGCATTCGGCGATCGTCCTCAGCCCGAGCGCGTGACCGACGTTGTTGATCGCCTCGACGATCGCGCGACTCTCGCGGTTGGTCGCGACGTCGCGCACAAAGCTGCCCTCGATCTTGAGATAGTCCACGGCCAGGCTCTTGAGATAGGCGAAGGATGAGAGTCCGGCGCCGAAATCGTCGAGCGCGAGCTTGAAGCCCAGCGCCTTTAGGCTGCGCGTGAGGGCGCCTGCCTCGCGCAGATTGGTGACGGCGCTGGTTTCGGTGATCTCGAAGCAGATCGCCTGCGCCGGCAACCGGACGCGAGCGAGCTCGTCGCGGATGTAGTCGAGCAGCGTGGGGTCGTTGAGCGAGGCGCCCGAGAGGTTGATGCAGTACGTGGCGCCCAATGCGCGGCCGGAATTGCTGCCGCTCCGCCCAAGCATCTCGAAGACGGAGCGGATGATCCAGCGATCGAGCTCCGGCATCAGCCCATAGCGTTCCGCCACGGGGATGAACTCGCTCGGCGGGACTTCCTGACCACGTTCGTCCTGCATTCGCAGCAGCACCTCGTAGTGAGTGGGCGCGCTGCGCGGGGCGAGCGGACGGATCTCCTGCAGGCGGAAAGAGAAACGATGGTCGCGCCAGGCGGCGTTGATGCGCGGCACCCAATGCAGCGCGAGCCTGCGCTCGGCTGCATCCCCATCGCGATCCTGCCAGACGCTCACCCGGTTCCGTCCCTGGGCCCTGGCAGCCTCGCACGCGGCCTGAGCGGCGACAAGCGCTGGGCTCGCCGCACGGCTCGTCAACGTGGCAACGCCCACGCACAGGCACGGGCCGACGCCGTCCGCCTGAACGCTGCGCGCCTGCCAGAGGCCGTCCGCCTCGGCGACGATCTCGCGGGCGAGAGCGACCGCCTGCTCGCGCGAGCAATCCTTGAGCAACATGCCGAACTCGTCGCCGCCAAGGCGGGCGACCACGTCCCCGCCGCGCGCCTTGTACTCGAGCAGGGCGGTTATCGCACGGAGCACGCCGTCGCCGACGTTGCGGCCGAGGGTTTCGTTCAACGCCGCAAGATTGTCCAGGTGGAGGAACAGCAGCGCACGCGCGCCCGGTTCCCCTGCGCTCTCCGCCCGGGCGAGCGCGCGCTCGAATGCCGCCCGCTTCACGAGGCCGGTGAGGGGATCATGGCGCGAGTGATAGGCAAGGTGGCGCTCGAGCTGGCGCAACTCGGTCATGTCCTGAAAGACGAGGACGGCGCCCGAAAGCGTGCGGTCGCGCGCGCGCAGGGGCGCGGCGATGCCTTGAACCGGTGTCCGCCAACCCTCGCACGAGACGAGCGACGCCGCTCCGAAACGTATCGGGCTGTCCTCGGCGAGGACCCGGGTCACGGGACATGGCATCGGCGCCTGGGTCGGGGAGTCCACGAGCCGCAGCACCTCTGCGACCGGCTTGCCGCGCGCTTGTGCCTCGCTCCAGCCGCTCGCCCGCTCGGCCATCGCGTTGACGTAGCGCACGTGGCCCGAGCGATCGGCCAGGATGACGCCGTACAACGGCGACTCCATGAGCACGCGCGCAAGCTCGTCCGCCGCCGCCACGCTGCCCGGTCCCTGATCCGTCTCAACGCCCGCGGCCACGAAGCCCGGTGTGTCTTCGCCTCGCGCCGCCGCTACATATGTCATCTGCACAACGTGCCTCCTTATTGGCATTCCGGATGCGACGAATGCTACGAGGGCGGCCCGGGGGATACTGTCGACAAGTGGTACGGCTTTGTAAGAAACTGTTGAGGCAGCAGAAGTGAGGCTCTCGTGCGCATCGCGATCCTGGAGGACGACCCCGCCCAGGCCCGGGTCCTGCGGGAGTGGCTGAGCGCGGCCGGGCATGTCTGTCACGTCTACGAGACCTCGCGGCAGCTGCTCGCCGAGCTGCGGCGGGAAAGCTTCGACCTCCTGATGCTCGACTGGCAGGTGCCGGACCTCTCCGGCATCGAAGTCCTGCGCCGGGTGCGCAGCGACCTCGGCACGCGCGTTCCGGTGCTGTTCGTCACCAGCCGTGACAGCGAGCGCGACATCGTCGATGCGCTCGAGGCCGGCGCGGACGACTATCTGATCAAGCCGCCCCGGCGCCTCGAGCTGCTTTCCCGTGTGCATGCGCTATGGCGTCGCGCGTCCGGCGCGGAGGCCGAGCCCAAGCTGCTCGATCATCCGCCGTACCGGCTCGACCTCGGCGAGCGGCGTGCTTACCTCGACGGCGCCCGGGTCGACCTCACCCCCAAAGAGTTCGAGGTCGCATGGCTGCTGTTCAAGCATCTCGGCCGGCTCACCTCGCGCGGTCATCTCCTCGAAGCGGTGTGGGGCCAGGGCAGCGAGGTCACGACGCGCACGGTGGACAGCCACGTGAGCCGCATGCGGTCGAAGCTCGATCTCCAGCCCGAGCGCGGCTTCCGGCTCGTGTCGGTGTACGGTTACGGCTATCGGCTCGAGCCGGCCGGCCCGGGATAACCCGGAACGGAATGCGGCACCTGGGGAGCGCGCTCATCGCCGGGCTTTGCCTGGCGGGCGCGGGAAACGCGCCGGCCGCCGATGACGACCTCGTCTACGTCGCCCGCCAGGGCGATACGCTGATCGGACTCGGTCAGCGCCTGCTCGTTGACCCGCAGAGCTGGCGCGAGATCCAGCGATTGAACCGGATCGAGGAGCCGCGCCGGATCCCGATCGGCATGAAGATCCTGATTCCGGTCGGGCTGGCGCGCGCGCTTCCCGCGCAGGCGCGGGTGGTCCATGTCGAGGGCGAGGCGCGAAGCGGCGGTGCCGCGCTCGCGCCGGGGGCGCTGCTCGGTCCCGGGTCCGAGGTCGCGACCGGCAAGGATGGCTACGTGACGATCGAGCTCGCGGACGGCTCGCGTCTGGTCCTGCAGGCCCAAAGCCGGCTGCGGCTCAGGGCGATCGTCCGCTATCCCGAGCTCGATGCGCACCGTTCGACGGTGGAGGTCGAGGACGGGCGCGTGGAGTCCCTGGCCGCCCCGCAGAAAGGCGGCGGGCGATTCGAGATTCGCACGCCGCTCGCCACGACGGCGGTACGCGGCACGAACTTTCGGGTGGCGAGCGACGATGGAGCGAAACGCACGCAGAGCGAGGTGCTGACGGGAAGCGTGGCGGTCGAGGGCGCGGGCGTGCCGATCGCCGTCGCCGCGGGCTTCGGCACGGTGGTCGACGAGCGCCGCACGCCGATCCCGCCGGTCAAGCTCCTGCCGGCGCCCGATCTCGGGCGTCTCCCCGCGCTGCAGGAGCGAGTGGTCGTCCGGTTCGACGTCGAGCCGGTCGCCGGCGCGAGCCGTTATCGCGGACAGATCGCGCGCGATCGCGAGTTCCAGGCGGTGGTGGCCGAGGGCGCGTTCGCGAGCCCGGAGCTGCGCTTCAGCGACGTGGCCGACGGCAGCTACTGGCTGCGGGTGCGAGCGCTCGACGAGCGCGCGCTCGAAGGCGCAGACGGCTACCACGCGTTTCGCCTGAAGGCCCGGCCGGAGCCGCCGTTTCCGTCCGCGCCCCGCGACGACGGCAAGGCGAGCGGCGACGCGGTCGAGTTGAGATGGTCGGCAGCCGCGGAAGCCGCGAGCTATCGCGTGCAGCTCGCCCGGGATCGCGGCTTCAAGGACTTGGTCGCGGACGAGCGCGCGGTCGCGGCGACGGAGTTCCGCGCCGGCAGCCTCGCGCCCGGCGACTATTTCTGGCGCGTGGCGAGCGTGCGCGCCGATCACGACCAGGGTCCGTTCGGCGATACCCAGCGTTTCACCCAGAAGCCGTTGCCGCCGATGCCCGAGGCGCCCAGCGCCGACGAGAAGAACCTCAACTTCACTTGGGCGGCCGAGCCGGGACAGAAATTCCGGCTGCAGGTCGCGCGCGACGAGCGCTTTGCGACGCTCGTCGCCGACCTGATGGTCGACGAGCCGCAGGCTTCGCTTCCCAAGCCCGAGCCCGGCATCTACTTCATGCGCGTGCAGGCGACCGACCCGGACGGCTACGTCGGTCCGTTCACCGCCACCCAGCGCTTCGAGGTGGCGCGCGATCCGGTCCTGTGGTGGATATTCCTCCTCCCGTTCCTGCCGCTGCTGTTGTGATCCTGCGTCTCGTTTGGCGCCATCGAATCATCGTCGACTGGCTCGTGGTCGCCGCCGTGCTCGTCGCGGCGACGGCGGTCGTCGCGCGCGAGCGCTGGCTCTGGCGATTCGATCTCGTGCTCTACGACACGGCGCTCGCGCTCTGGGCGCGCCCGGCGCCCGACGACGTCGTCATCGTCGCGATCGACGACCTCTCCATCGCCGAGATCGGGCGCTGGCCCTGGCGCCGCGCGGTGCACGCGACCCTGCTCGAGCGGCTCGGCGCCGCGGGCGCACGCGCGGTGGCGCTCGACCTCATCCTCACCGAGCCGGACCTGCGCGACCCCGCGAGCGACGCGGCGCTGGCGGAAGCGCTCCGGCGAAGCGGGCGCACCGTGCTGCCGGTCGTGCTGGAGGCGGGACCCCGGGGCATGCTGAGCGAGACGCTTCCGGTTCCCGCCTTCGCCGCTCACGCGGCCGCGCTCGGCCACATCTCGATCGCGCTGGACGGCGACGGCGTTGCGCGCAGCGTCTACCTCGAGGAAGGCCTCGGGCGGGCGCGCTGGCCGCATCTTTCTGGCGCCCTGCTGCAGGTGGCCGACCCGGCGCGGGCCGCCGTGCTGCGCGGCGAGCGCAACCCCTCGAGTGCCGAGCGTCCGGGGGTCTGGATCCGCGACCGCTGGATGCATATCGCCTTTGCCGGACCGCCCGGACATTTCCGCCAGCTGTCGTACGTCGACGTGCTGCGCGGCGACGTGCGGCCCGACGCTTTGCGCGACAAGCTGGTGCTGGTGGGCATGACCGCCACCGGCGCGGGCGATGCTTATCCGACCCCGCGTGCCGCGGAGGGGCGGCCGATGCCGGGAGTCGAGATCGTCGCCCACGTCCTCGACGCGCTGATATCGGGAATCGGGATCACGACATTGCAGGGCTGGGCGCACTGGACGCTCTCGGCGCTGGCGGTGGCAGTTCTGCTGGTCGCGTTCCTCTGGCTCACGCCACTGCAATCGCTCGCCGCCGCGGGGCTCGCGCTCGTGTTTACCGTCGCGACTGCAGCGCTCGCGGCGCGTTACCTCCACGTCTGGGTTGCGCCCTCAGCCGCGCTCGCCGGGATGGTCCTCTGCTATCCGTTGTGGAGCTGGCGCAGGCTCGAGGCGACGCAGCGCTACCTGAACGAGGAGCTCGCCCGCCTGCGAGCCGAGCCCGGGGTGCTTCCAGAAGCCGGCCGCAGCGCCGGCGTTCGCCGTCGACGCCGTGGATGCGCGCCTTCAGGCAGTGCGTGCGGCGACCGAGCGGCTGCGCAACCTGCGGCAGTTCCTGACCGACATCGGCATGAGCCTTCCCGACGCCCTGCTGGTGGCGGACAACGCGGGTCGCGTGCTCACGGCGAACACCCGCGCCGCGGAGTATCTGCAGGTCCGGTCGGTGAGCGCCCTGCATGGCCGGCCGCTCGCCGAAGAGCTGGCACCGTTCCGGATCGCGGGCGAGCGCTCGTGGGGCGAGGTCGCCGTCGCGGCGCCGGTCGAGCGTCGAAGCGCGCCACCCGGACGGCCGTGACCTGCTGCTCAATCTGGTCCCGTGCACCACCCACGACGGACGGCGCATCGGACTCATCGTCCGGCTCGCGGATATCACGCCGCTCAAGGAGGCAGAGCGCCAGCGCGAGGAGCTGCTGCGCTTCCTCTCCCACGACATGCGTTCGCCACAGGTCTCCATCCTGATGCTGGTCGCGCTGCAGCGACACTCGCCGGACGCCGCCGTCCCACGACGAGACGCTCGCGCAGATCGAGCGCTATGCGCGCCGGACGCTGACCTTCGCCGACGATTTCGTCCAGCTCGCCCGCGCTCAGGCGCGGGACCCGGTCGAGCTCCAGCCGTTGGATCTCGCGGCGCTGGCCCGCGACGCGACCGACGAGGCGTGGCCGCAGGCCCAGGCGAAGCACATCCGCATCGAGCGCGAGCTCGACGTCGAGGAGCCGTGGGTACGGGGCGACCGCGATCTGCTCGCACGCGCGCTCGCGAACCTGCTTATCGAACGCGATCAAGTACAGCCCGTCCCATACCTGCGTACGCGTGAGCCTCGAGCGGCAAGCGGGCGGCATCGCCTGCACGGTCGCCGATGAGGGCGAAGGCATCCCGCCGGAGGCGATGCCGCGCCTGTTCGAGCCGTTCCAGCGCTTCGCCGTCGAGCGTCATCCCGAGATCGACGGCAGCGGGCTGGGGCTCGCGTTCGTCAAGGCGGTGGCGGACAAGCACGGCGGGAAGGTTACGGTGGTGAGCGAACCGGGACGCGGATCGCGGTTCACGCTATGGATTCCGGCGTGCGCGGCGCACGCGGGCTAGGCCGGCTAGGCCGGGCGCTCCACGCGCGTCTTCGCCGAGCGAGTCCTCTCGTTACTCGGGCCCCGATCGCTGCAACCGGTGCTCGCGCGGCCCGACCTCGATGAGTTCGGCAAGCAGTTCGGGCTGGAGGTGCATTTCTCGAGCCCAAAGGCGCTCGCGAAGCTTCGAGGCATACGCGAACGAATGGCGAGCCTCATCAAGGCGATCGGGTGCAGCGCGGAGTCGTGACGGCCTGCCGGGTCCACGTTGCCTGGCGAGCGCCGCAGTCGCAGCGGCGACGATCGTTCGCAGCGCGACCTATTCCGGGTAGCCCGCTTCCCGCTGGTGACGGATGCGCAGAATGCGCGCCACGTCAAGGGCCGGCTCGAAGCGGTAGAGCGCGAGGTAACCGCTGCGGCCGCGCGAGATGACGAGTTCGCGCCGGTCCGGATCGACGCGACGGCCGATCTCCGGATGGTCCTGCAGGATTTCGATCGCGCTGCGGATCCGCCCGAGTGTCGCGGATGCCGAAGTCGGCGAGTACTCGAGCAGATGCTCGATGATGCGCTCGAAGTCGGCGAGGGCCTCCGTCGAGTAGATTACCTGCGCCACCGGACGGCCCGCGGGCGCCTGGCAGCGCCGCCGCGCACCTTGGCGCCGAGATACGCGTGCACCTCCTCCATCGCGTAGCCGGTGCCCGATTTCATCATGCGCTCGTCGGCACGCACGGCGTCCCCGAGGAAGGCCTGCCGGCGCTCGGCGGCCTCGACGTGATCGGCGAGCGCCCGGACCATCAGCGCGTGCGCCGACTCGCCGGAAAGGCGTGCGAGCTTCTCGATCCGGCTCTTCAGGCTGCGCGGAAGCTTGAGGCTCGTCGCGGATACGCTCATTGCGTGGTACCGGGGTTGGGTAGTCAAATAGTACTACCCGGAATCGAGAACCTCAAGATTCGCGCCGCGGGATCCGCGCACGCGCCGCCCCGACAACCGTCCGGGGACTTCGAGGCCCGGGCGGCTATCTGGCGAGCGCCTTGCTCGGATTCATCCTGCGGCTTCCTTTCTTGCAGGTGGGGAAAGAGTCCTGCCGCGGAACTCGCGCACGTCGACCTCCATCGCTCCGAGCCCTTCGCAGGCCGCACGCAGGCGGTCGCCCGGCTTGATCGGTCCGACGCCCGCAGGCGTGCCGGTGAAGAGCACGTCGCCGGGGTGCATGGTGTAGAAGCTCGTGGCGAACTCGATCAGGCGCCTCACCCCGAACAGGAGGTCCGAGGTGTTGGTGTTCTGCCGCAGCTCGCCGTTCTGGTGCAGCGTGAGTTGCAGCCTGTCCGGATCCGGGATCTCGTCAGCGGTCGTCAGCCAGGGACCGAGCACGGTGTAGGTGTCGATCGACTTGCGGAAGCTGCGGTCCTCGGTGCCGCGCACCGTGATGTCGAGGCCCACGCAGTAGCCGGCGACGTAGTCGAGCGCCTCGTCGCGCCCGACCTCGCTCGCTTCCTTGCCGAACACGACCACGAGCTCGACCTCGTAGTCGGTGCGCCGGTCGAGGAAGCGCTGCGCGATGCCCGCGGCGGGACCGATCAGCGACGAGGTGGCCTTGAGAAACAGGCCGGCTCGGTCGATGTCCGGAATGTTGTGCCCGGGCGAGACGTTGCTCTTGTGCATCTCCTCGATGTGCGCCCGGTAGTTCACCGGCGCGGCGACGATCTTGCCCGGCGCGCGGACGGGCGCCAGGAGACGAACCGATGCGAGCGGGCGCTTCGCGCGGCGCGCCAGATTGAGGCCCGGGCGCAGTGCCAGGATGCAGGTATCCGGGTCGGACAGCTCGGTGACGTCGAACACCTGGTCGTCGCGGACGACGCCAACCCGGTTGTCGTCGAAGCGGCAGAGCTTCATTCCCGTCTCCCTGTTTAACGGTGGCGCAACGAGGTCATGACGTGGGAGACGGTGTAGGCGGCTGGGATCGTGCCGTCCGCCGCACCTCGCTCCCCCAGTTGCGAGAGCAGCCCCGCCGCTGCGCCCGCCGCCAGTTCCGCGCCGAATGCCTCGACAAGAATGACCCAGTCGGCGCTGGCGTCGGCGCCGCCGGGGCGCAGCTTCTCCTCGTTGGTCAACGGCTTCACCGTCGAGGCGTCCTTCTGCAGCAGGTGGGCGCCGACCACGCCCTCCTTCTTCGCGAGCTCGGGCAGGACCTCGTCGACGAGCCAGGACTGCAGCGCCCGCTCCTTGCCCGGTTGCGGGACGAGACGGACTGTGAGCATGCCCCCTCCGACGCCCTCGCCGTGGCTCGCCGCCACGCGGCACAGCGTCCGGCTCAGGCGGCAGTTCGCCATGACGCGCTTCGACCAGTGCGTCGGATTGTTGAGGCGCTCCAGGTACGGCGCCGACGTCGACACGGCGATGTCCTCGAGCTCGTAGAGCACGAAGCGCGGCTGGGCACTCGAATCGACCGCCGCGCAGCGCCGGCCGCGCAGAAAGCCGGGCACGCCCATGCGCTCCGGCAGGTGCTCGGTAGAGTGCCAGACGTCGTGCTGGCCGAGCATGCCGGCCTCCATGTCGGCCCAGATCACGACAGCGGCTTTTCCAAGGAGCGCCATGAACGGGCCTTACTCGGCTTTGATGTTGGCGGACTTGACGATCTTGCCATGGCGCTCGCGCTCGGCGGCGATCAGGGCCGCGAACTCCTCCGGCGACTTGCTCGGCGTGGGCCGGTTGACCAGATCCGCGAGCCGCTTCTGCACGTCCGGGGCGGCAAGCGCCTTCACGAATTCCGCGTGCAGCCGGTCCACCACCGCCTTCGGCGTGCCCGCGGGCGCGACCACGCCGAACCAGGAATTGACGACCACGTCGGGATAGCCGGCCTCGGCCATGGTCGGCACATCCGGGAACGCCGCCCAGCGCTTGGAGTCGGTCACCGCGAGCGGGCGGATGCGGCCGTCCTTGATCATCGCCGAGACCTGGCTCGGGCCGCGATACCTCGATCACCCAGTTGATGAGCTTGCCGCGACGCGCTGCTGATGGCGAAGGACGGCGAGATGCGCGTCGTCACCGCGAACGCCGAGGAGACGATCCCCGGGACCCCAGAGGGCAGCCCGTCGTATCGGCTCCTCAAGGACGCGCTCGACCGCTGGCAGCGCGGCGAGCCGCCTCCGGCGAGCGTCCATGACTGCTATCGCGCCGTGCGGCTGATCGACCGGGCGTACGAGCTCGCTGCGGGCTGACGCCCTGACGGAGATTCAATGCGGATAGTGCAGAGAAAGCCAGGCAGCCTCTTCGTGGTCTCCGGCGCTCTCTGCGTTCCTTGTCTGGGGGGTCGTGTCAGATCACGAAGCTCTCGAGCGTCTCCGGCGCGAAGAGGGCTTCCGGCGCGAGCCGCCGCGGCGAGAGACCCTGCTCGTGGTGATAGCGGAGGAAGGTGTCGAGCACGTGCCGGTTGGCGGCGAAGCCGTACGGCCACCAGTCGTCGCCCAGCTCGCGCCGCGCCTCTTCGACATGGGCCGGAAGCCACGGCAGCATCGCCTTCAGCGCATGCGCTTCTAGGAGATCGTGGTAGGTACGGCGCTGCGCTTCGACGAACGCCTTGAAGAGCGACTGCGCGACCCACGGGTTCGCACGATACACGTCGCGGCGGATGACGACCGTGTGCATGATCGGGAAGATGCGCGTACGCCGGTAGTACTCGCGCTCGGCTTCGACGTAGTTCTCGAACAGGCGTCGCACGTCCTGCGGCCGCGACTCGAACGTGGAAGGCGGGCGCGCCGTGTAGAGCGCGTCGATCTCGCCCGCCGCGATCATCCGCGAGAGCGTCTGGTCGGCGCCGAGCGGCCGCACCTTGAACTGCGCGGGCAGGTCGAGCTTGAGCTTCTCCTCGCGACCGGGTCTGCTCCTCGCCGCCGCTGAAATACTCGACGCTCTCGGCCTTCACGCCGTAGTCGTCGGACAGGATGCCGCGGATCCAGACCGGCGCGGTCATCTGGTACTCGGGCACGCCGATGCGCTTCCCGACGAGCTCGCTGCGGGTCGCGGATGCCGCTCTTCGCCGACACGAAGATGCTGCCGTGGCGGAACACCCGCGACGGGAAACACCGGGATCGCGATGAACGGGCGGATCGTCGCGCGCGAGCGTCACCGTGTAGGACGAGAGCGACATCTCGGAGGCGTCGAACTCGCGGTGGCGCGCCATCCGGAAGAACGTCTCCTCCACCGACTGGTCGAGGAAGACGAGATCGACGCCGTCGGGCTGCACCGCGCCCGATACGAGCGGCGCCACCCGGTCATAGCCCCAGCAGGCGAGGGTGATCCGCAGCTTGCCCATCGAGTCCGTCTCCGGTGTGTGGCAAAATGGTAAGCATACCAACTATCTATGGCCTGTCAAGACTGCCCGGGGACGGTGATCCGGGCGGCATAATGGGAGCGAGGAGCGCGCGCGTGACCATCCACAAATTCTATTCGCGGCCGGGCCACCTGATCCGGCGCCTGCAGCAGATCTCGGTGGCGCTCTTCCTCGAGGAGACCGGCAGCCTCGGGCTCACCACCGTCCAGTACGCCGCGCTCAACATGATCCGCGAAGTGCCGAACATCGACCAGGTGAGCCTGAGCAACATGATCGCGTTCGACAAGACCACGATCGTGAAGGTGCTCGACCGGCTGGTCGACAAGGGGCTGATCACCCGCACGCGCTCCACCACCGACCGCCGGACGAACCACCTCAATGCGACGCCGAAGGGGCTCGAGGTGCTGAAACAGATCCAGCCGATGCTGGATCGCAGCGACGCGCGGATCCTGGCGCCGCTCGGCAAGGCCGATCAGCGGAAGTTCATGGAGATGATCACCGAGCTCGTGCACGTGAACAACATGTACAGCCGTGCCCCGCTCAGGGGCGAGCTGACAGAAGGCCTGGCAGCGCAGGCGAAGCGACGCGCGGGCCGGCCGAAGAAGTAGCGTCCCCCGGCTCTAGGAGTGCCCGCCCGCGGCGCGCGAGAACGGGTCCCACCAGCGCCCCGGCGCCTCGTCGCGCGGCGACTCGATGGCAACTCTCGCCGCCCTCGCCGCCTGGACCAGCACCAGGCCGTCGCGATCGACCCGGAAAGTGTCTCCGGCGGCGACGAAGTGATCGGAGCGGTCGCCGTCCTGGGTGATCCACACGAGGCCCTCCATGCAGCGCACCAGCGCGCCGCGCGCGGCCTCGAGCTTCAGCGTGTCCCGCCGGGCGAGCGCGAGGCGGGCGATACGGGCCTTGATGTTCATCGCGTTGCTCCTGATAATGCGCCGGTCGCATGCATCTGCGGCCGCGCGCGCAGAGGAAGTGTCCGCTTCCGCTTCTTGCGGGGCAAACGAGTTCTCGGCATGGCATGCATGCGCGAGGGGAATGCTCATGGCGCGTGACCTGCCGGCGCTCGACCTGCTCAAGGGCTTCGAGGCCGCCGCCCGCCACCTGTCGTTCACCAAGGCCGGCGAGGAGCTGTTCCTCACCCAGTCGGCGATCAGCCGCCAGGTGCAGGCGCTCGAGGAGAGCCTCGGCGTCAAGCTCTTTCACCGGCGCACGCGCGCGCTGCTCCTCACCGACGAGGGGCAGCGCTACTACAAGGCGGTGCGCGGCGCGCTCGACGGCCTGCGCGCGGCCACGGCGTCGGTACGCGCCACGCGCGAGGCGGCGACGCTCACCGTCACGACGACGGTGACGTTCGCCTCGCTCTGGCTCGTGCCCAAGCTCGCGAGCTTCCAGAGCGTGCAGCCGGGGGTGCAGGTCCGACTGGTGGCCGAGAACCGCATGCAGGACCTCGACCGCGAGGGCATCGATATCGCCGTCCGCTACTGCCCGCCTGCGCTGGCGGGGCGGGGTGCGACCAGGCTCTTCGGCGAGCGGGTCCTGCCGGTCGTGAGCCCGAAGGTCCAGGCGCGGCTCAAGCTCGAACGGCCGGAGGACCTGGCTCGCGCCGTGCTGCTCGAGTACGACGGCGTGCCGCACACCGTCTGGCTGACCTGGCCGGTCTGGTTCGAGACGATGAAGGTGCCGATGCCGCACCCGGCGGGAACGCTGCAGTTCACGCAGTATCACCAGATCATCCAGGCCGCGGTGGCGGGGCAGGGCGTTGCGCTCGGGCGAGTGCCGCTCGTCGATGAGCTGCTGCGCTCGAAGGAACTGGTCGCGCCGTTCGGCCGCTCGCGCACGACTGCAGCGGAATCGCGCGCGTACTTCGTCGTCGTCACGCCGCGTGCCGCCGGCCGGCCGGAGGTGGGCGCGTTCGTGGCCTGGCTGCAGTCGATGGTCACGGCCGAGCGCGCGAAGACGGCGAGACCGGGGCTGAGAACCGATGAACGCGGCTAGCTGGCAGGCAATCCGGCGCACGTACCGGGTCGACGAGGCGGAGGCCGTCGCAGCGCTGACGGCGCGCATCCGGCTCGACGAGCCGGCGCGCCGCCGCATCGCCGACCGCGCGCTCGCGCTCGCGCGCGAGATCCGGCGGCGCGCCGGCGAGTCCTCCGGCGCCGAGGCGTTCCTGCGGCGGTTCGGGCTGTCGTCGCGCGAGGGCGTAGTCCTCATGTGCCTTGCCGAGGCGCTGCTCCGCATACCCGACGCGGAGACGCAGGATGAGCTCATCCGCGACAAGCTCTCCGGTACCCAGTGGGAGTCGGAGGCACGGGGGGAGGGCGGGCTCCTCCTCAACGCGGCGACCTGGGGGCTGATGCTTACCGGCACGCTCACCGCGTGGGCCGACGATCCACGCGACGACCCGGCGGCGATCGTGCGGCGGCTCGTCGCGCGCGCGGGCGAGCCGTTCGTGCGCCGCGCGGTCCGCCAGGCGATGAAGATCATGGCCGAGCAGTTCATCGTCGGCGAGACGATCGAGGACGCGATCGACCGCGCCGCGCCCCGCGCAGCGCTCGGCTACCGCTTCTCCTACGACATGCTCGGCGAGGCCGCCCGCACCGCGGCCGACGCCGACCGCTACTTCGGCGCCTACGAGGACGCGATCGAAGCGGTGGGCCGGGCCGGCAGCACCGCGCCGAGGATCGAGGATCGGCCGGGCATTTCGATCAAGCTCTCGGCGCTGCACCCGCGCTACGAGGTCGCGCAGGAAGGGCGCGTGTTCGGCGAGCTCCTGCCGCGGCTCGAGACCCTCGCCGCCCGTGCCGTCGCGGCCGGCGTCCCGGTCACGCTCGACGCGGAGGAGGCCGACCGGCTCGAGCTCTCGCTCGAACTCTTCGAGCGCCTCGCGCGTAATCCCGACGCTGGCCGGCTGGGACGGGCTCGGCCTCGCGGTCCAGGCGTACCAGAAGCGCGCCGTCCACGTCTGCGACTGGCTCGTTGCGCTCGCGCACGACACGCGGCGGCGGCTCATGGTGCGGCTCGTGAAGGGCGCCTACTGGGACACCGAGGTCAAGCTCGCGCAGGTGCTCGGGCTCGAAGATTACCCGGTGTTCACCCGCAAGCAGGCGACCGACGTCTCCTACATCGCCTGCGCGCAGACGCTGCTCGCGGCGGGCGAGCGGATCTTCCCGCAGTTCGCGACCCACAACAGCCACTCGGTCGCGACGGTCCTCGAGTGCGCCGCCGGACGGCGCGACTTGGAGTTCCAGAAGCTGCACGGGATGGGCGATGCGCTCTACGACGCGCTCGTGCCCGAAACCGGCATCCGGTGCCGGGTATATGCCCCGGTCGGAGGCCATCGCGACCTGCTCGCGTATCTCGTGCGCCGGTTGCTCGAGAACGGTGCCAACAGCTCCTTCGTTCACCAGGTCGGCGACCCCGACACACCGCTCGAGCGGCTGGTCGCGGACCCGATCGAGGCGTTGCCCAGGCCGTACACGCCGCATCCACGCGTGCCGAAGCCGCGCTTCCTGCTTCCCGACCGGCTCAACTCGCGCGGCGTCGACCTCTCGGATCGCGCGGTGCTCGAGCGGCTCACGCGGCGGATCGCGGCCGATCGTGCCGCGGCGAGCCCAGTCACTGCCGCACGCGCCCTCACCGAGCCCGCCGACCGCCGCCGGACCGTCGGGGCGGTGCGGGATACGGACGTATCCGAGCTCGACGCGGCGGTGCGCTCGGCCGGCGCGGCGTGGCGGGCATGGGATGCGACGCCCGCGGACGAACGTGCGCGCACGCTCGAGCGCGCGGCCGGGCTGCTGGAGGAGATGACCGACGAGCTGATATCGCTGTGCGTCCGCGAAGCGGGGAAGACGCTGCCCGATGCGGTCGCGGAGGCACGGGAGGCAGCCGACTTCTGCCGCTACTATGCGGCGCGCGGCCGCGCCGACTTCGGCGCGCCGATTCCACTCCCCGGTCCGACCGGCGAGTCGAATCGGCTCGAGCTCGCGGGGCGCGGCGTCTTCGCATGCATCAGTCCCTGGAACTTCCCGCTTGCCATCTTCACCGGTCAGGTCAGTGCCGCGCTGATGGCGGGCAACGCCGTGGTCGCAAAGCCGGCGGAGCAGACGCCGCTGATCGCCGCGCGCGCCGTGGCGGTTCTTCATGAAGCGGGCGTCCCACGCGACGTGCTGCACCTCGTCGCCGGCGCGGGCGAGGCAGTCGGCGCGACGCTCGTCCGCCATCCGCTCGTCGCCGGCGTCGCGTTCACCGGCTCGTACGAGACGGCGCGGGCGATCAACCAGGCGCTCGCCACGCGCGACGGGCCGCTCGTGCCGTTCATCGCCGAGACCGGCGGGCTCAACGCGATGGTCGTCGACTCGTCGGCGCTGCCCGAACAGGTGGTCGCCGATACGCTGGCATCGGCGTTCCAGAGCGCGGGACAGCGCTGCTCGAGCTCGCGGCTCCTGCTCCTGCAGGAGGATGCCGCGCCGCGGATCGTCGAGATGCTCGCGGGTGCGATGGCCGAGCTGCGGGTCGGCGACCCGGCCATGCCCGCGACCGACGTCGGCCCGGTGATCGACGCCGACGCGAAGGCGGCGCTGGAGGCGCACATCGCGCGGTTGCGGGCGCGGGGGCGATTGGTCGCAGCGGTGCGGCTGTCGGAGGAGGCGCGGCACGGCACGTTCGTGACGCCCGTCGCCTTCGAGATCGATCTCGCCGATCTCCCCGCGCGGGAGGTGTTCGGGCCGGTCCTGCACGTCGTCCGCTATCGGGCCGCCGAGCTCGAGCAGACGCTCGACGCCGTGGCCGCGACCGGCTACGGGCTCACGCTCGGCATCCACAGCCGCATCGAGCGGTTCGTCGAGCGCGTGCGCGCCCGGCTCCGCGTGGGCAACACCTACGTGAACCGCAACATGATCGGCGCGGTCGTGGGCGTGCAGCCGTTCGGCGGCGAGGGTCTGTCGGGCACCGGCCCGAAGGCGGGCGGGCCGCACTACCTGCCTCGCTTCGCCGTCGAACGAACGCTGACCGTCAACACCGCCGCCGCGGGCGGCAACGCCGCGCTGCTCGCTCAGACGGACTGAGTCAGGCGAACCCGGCGCACTTCATGGCCGCGGCCACGATGGGCTTTGCCCAGCCTGGCCTGTCGGAATCGTCCGGCTTGATCCACGTCAAAAGGCATACGCCGGCCGCCCATAGCATGGCCTTCGCGCCCAGGCCGCGGCTGAGCCGGGCGCGCCCCAGCCAGGACGAATGCAATGCCAGACCTCGAGCGCTACGGCGCTCCCGCCGCGCCGGTACCCGCCTGCTTCCACTGCGGGCTGCCCGTCGTCGACGCTGGACGGCATTGCGCGCGGGTGCTCGGCGTGGCGCGCGAATTCTGCTGCGCGGGCTGCGAGGCGGTCGCGCGCACGATCGTTGCGGCCGGCTTCGAGGCGTACTATGAGACCCGCCAGCCGCCCGGACCGGAGGCCGACCTCGTCCCGACCGCACAGAGCCTGCCGCCTGCGGCGGTCTATGACGATCCGGTCGCGCAGCGGCAGTTCGTCGCCGTCCCGGGCGAGCACGAACGCGAAGCCTCGCTCATCCTCGACCGCATCCGCTGCGCGGCCTGTCTCTGGCTGAACGAGCAGTACCTGCGGCGTCTACCAGGCGTGCTGCGCGTGGACGTCAACTACGCGACGCACCGCGCGCAAGTGGCGTGGGACACGCGGCGCGCGCGGCTGAGCGGAATCCTGGACGCGATCCGCGCGATCGGCTATGACGCCTACCCCTACGAGCCCCGGCGGCAGGACGAGCTCGAGCGCCGCGAGCGCCGCCGCGCGCTGTGGCGGCTCTTCGTCGCCGGCTTCGGCGCGATGCAGGTGATGATGTACGCGTTTCCCGCGTACATCGACGACGGCGCCGGAACGCTCGCGCCCGATGGCGAGCAGCTCATGCGCTGGGCGAGCCTCGTGCTCACCGTGCCGGTCATGCTGTTCGCCTGCGGGCCGTTCTTCTCCGGGGCGTGGCGGGACCTGCGGCACTGCCGGATCAGCCTCGACACGCCGATCGCGCTCGGTCTCGCCGCCGGGTTCGCGGCGAGCGCCTGGGCGACGGTTACCGGCGGCGGCGAGGTGTACTTCGATTCCGTCGCGATGCTCGTCTTCCTGCTGCTCGGCGCGCGCTACGTCGAGCTGTCGGCGCGGCAGCGCGCCGCGCGCGAGCTCGACCATCTCGCGCGCTGGGCGCCGGCCTTCGCGCTGCGGCTGCGCGACCCGGGCGATACCGCCAGCGCGGAGCGCATCGCCGCGCATCGGCTCGGCGCCGGCGACGCCGTGCTCGTGCCGGCCGGCGAGCGTGTCCCCGCCGACGGCATCGTGGTGTCGGGCGCATCGAGCTGCGACGAATCGCTGCTCACCGGCGAGTCGCGACCGGTGGCGAAGCGGACGGACGCCGAGCTGATCGGCGGCACGGTGAACCTGGAGCAGCCGCTCGTGATGCGCGTCACGCGCGCGGGCGCCGACACCCGGGCCGCGGCGATCGCCCGGCTCGTAGAGCGCGCGGCGGCCGGGCGGCCGCGCCTCGTCGAGGGCGCGGACCGCATCGCGCGCGCGCTGACGTGGATCGTCCTCGCGGTCGCCGCGGCTGCGTTCCTGTGGTGGCTTCAGCTCTCGCCCGGACGCGCGCCGTGGGTGGCGGTGGCGGTGCTGGTCGCGACCTGCCCCTGTGCGCTCGGGCTCGCGGCGCCGATCGTCCTCGCGCGCGCCAATGCGCAGCTCCTCGCCCGCGGCGTCGCGCTCACCCGCCCGGACGCCATCGAAGCGCTGGGACGGGCGAGCGACGCCGTGCTCGACAAGACCGGCACGCTGACCACCGGCCGGTTCACGATCGCGCGCGCCATGCCGCTCTCGGACGTCGCCGCCGAGCGGTGCCTCGCGCTCGCGCGCTCGCTCGAGGCTTCCAGCCGCCATCCGATCGCGCGCGCCTTCGCGGGCGAAGGCCCGACGTCGCCGGTGAGCGAGCCACGCGACTTTCCCGGCCACGGCGTCGAGGCGACTGCCGACGGCAGGCGCGTGCGGCTCGGGACCGAGCGCTTCTGCACCGAGCTCGCCGGCGAGCCGCTTCCTGCGCGGTTCGCGGAGTCTGCCGCTCTCTTCACGCCGGTCTTCCTCGCCGACGAGCAAGGCTGGCTGGCCGCGTTCCTCCTCGAGGACCAGCTGCGCGCCGATGCGCGCGAGCTGGTCGATGCGCTCGCGGCGCGCGGCCTGCGCATTCACCTCTGCAGCGGCGACGACCCGGCCGTGGTCGAGGCGGTCGCGCGCCGGCTCGGCATAGTCTCGTTCGCGGGCGGGGCGACGCCGCAGGACAAGTTCGCCTTTGTGACGGGCCTACAACGCGAGGGGCGCGTCGTCATCATGATCGGCGACGGCCTGAACGACGCGCCGGTGCTTGCCGGCGCCGATGTCTCGGTCGCGTTGGCAGGCGGCGCCGACGCGGCACAGTCGCAGGCCGACCTGGTGCTGCTCGGCAGCCGTCTGCGCTCGGTCGTCGACGGCCTGGCGATCGCCCGCAAGGCAATGCGGCTCGTGCGGCAGAACCTCGGCTGGGCGCTCGCCTACAACGCGGCCGCGCTGCCGCTCGCGGCGCTCGGCTGGATCGGCCCCTGGGAAGCGGCGGCTGGGCATGGCGGCGAGCTCGGTCGTCGTCGTGATGAACGCGCTGCGCCCGCTCGCCGCCGCGCCGGAAGAGCCGCGCATCCTCACGCTGGCGCCGGCGCCCTCCTGACCCATGGAAAGCCTCTACCTGCTCGTGCCGCTCTCGGTCGCGCTGGTGCTCGTCATCGGCTGGGTGTTCTGGCGCGCGCTCGAGACCGGTCAGTTCGACGATCTCGAGCGACCGTCGCACGACGTGCTGATGGACGACGACCGCCCGCGCGCCGGCGGCAGCGGCGGCTGACGCCGCCCGTTTGACTCAAGTCAAGTTCCGCTCTTCGCACCCCAGTAGGATCGCCGCTGGTACCGGCGCGCGCGCGCCCGAACGGAGGGCTCACTCGAATGCAAGCCGAAGCCACCTACAACTACACGGTCGTCAGGCAGTTCGCGGTCATGACCGTGGTCTGGGGCGTCGTCGGGATGCTCGTCGGCGTCGTCATCGCGGCGCAGCTGCTCTGGCCGGAGCTCAACTTCAATGTCCCCTGGCTCTCCTACGGCCGGCTCCGGCCGCTGCACACGAACGCGGTCATCTTCGCGTTCGGCGGATCGGCGCTGTTCGCGACCTCGTACTACGTCGTGCAGCGCACCTGCCACGCGCGGCTCTTCTCGGACGCGCTCGCCGCGTTCACCTTCTGGGGCTGGCAGGCGGTGATCGTCGCCGCGGCCATCACGCTGCCGCTCGGCATCACCACGTCGAAGGAGTACGCCGAGCTCGAATGGCCGATCGACATCCTGATCGCGCTGGTGTGGATCGCCTACGCGGTCGTGTTCTTCGGCACCATCGCGAAGCGCAAGGTCGCGCACATCTACGTCGCGAACTGGTTCTTCGGCGGGTTCATCCTGACCGTGGCGCTGCTGCACATCGTGAACAGCGCCGCGATGCCCGCGACGCTCTGGAAATCCTACTCGGTGTACGCCGGCGCCCAGGACGCCATGGTGCAGTGGTGGTACGGCCACAACGCGGTGGGTTTCTTCCTCACCGCCGGCTTCCTCGGGATGATGTACTACTTCGTGCCGAAGCAGGCGGGCCGGCCGATCTACTCGTACCGCCTGTCGGTGGTGCACTTCTGGGCGCTGATCTTCACCTACATGTGGGCCGGCCCGCACCACCTGCACTACACCGCGCTCCCCGACTGGACTCAGTCGCTGGGCATGGTGTTCTCGCTGATCCTGCTCGCGCCGTCGTGGGGCGGAATGATCAACGGCATCATGACCCTCTCCGGCGCCTGGTACAAGCTGCGCACCGATCCCGATCCTGAAGTTCCTCATCGTCTCGCTGTCGTTCTACGGCATGGCCACTTTCGAGGGGCCGATGATGTCGATCAAGACGGTGAACGCGCTCTCGCACTACACCGACTGGACGGTCGGCCACGTGCACGCCGGCGCGCTCGGGTGGGTGGGACTGATCTCGATGGGCTCGATCTACTACCTCATCCCGCGGGTCTTCGGCCGCAGCGAGATGTACAGCGTGCCGCTCATCAACGTGCATTTCTGGGTCGCGACGGTCGGGATCGTCCTGTACATCGCGGCGATGTGGATCGCCGGCGTGATGCAGGGGCTGATGTGGCGCGCGGTGGGCGCCGACGGCACGCTCACCTACACCTTCGTCGAGAGCGTGAAGGCCACCTATCCCTTCTACGCGATCCGCCTCGCCGGCGGGATCCTGTACCTGTCGGGGATGGTGATCATGGCTTACAACGTGGCGAAGACGATCGCCGGCGCGCAGCCCGTGGATGCGTCGATCCCGGCGCCCGCCGCCGCGCACGCTTGACGAGGCGACGATGAAACTCACGCACGACATGATCGAGCGCAACCAGGCGCTCCTGATCGTCCTGGTGATCCTGGTGGTGGCGGTCGGCGGCCTGGTGGAGATCGTGCCGCTGTGGTTCCAGCGGTCGGTGACCGAGCCGGTGTCGGGCTCAAGCCCTACACGCCGGTCGAGCTCACCGGACGGGACGTGTACATCCGCGAGGGCTGCTACAACTGCCACTCGCAGATGGTGCGGCCATTCCGCGCGGAGGTGGAACGCTACGGCCACTACTCGGTCGCCGGCGAGTTCGTCTACGACCATCCGTTCCAGTGGGGTTCGAAGCGCACCGGCCCGGACCTCCAGCGCGTCGGCGGCCGCTACTCGGACGACTGGCATCGGATCCATCTCCTCAATCCGCGCGACGTCGTGCCCGAGTCGAACATGCCGGCCTATCCGTGGCTCGCCCGCACGCCCGCGAACGCTGCGGACATCGAGGCCAAGATGCGTGCGCTGCGGGTGGTCGGCGTGCCGTACACCGACGAGGACATCGCCAAGGCGAAGGGCGCGCTCGGCGGGAAGACCGAAATGGACGCCCTGATCGCGTATCTGCAGGTGCTCGGCACCGCGATCAAGCCGCAGGCAAGGTAGGAGGAGCCGTGGACATCGATCTCGTGCGGGGCCTGGTCACGGTGGCGGCGCTCGCCACCTTTCTCGCCATCGTGTGGTGGGCCTACGGGCCCGGGCGCCGGCAGCGCTTCGAGCGCGACGCGCTGCTCCCGTTCGACGAGGAATCGCGCCAGGGAGAGCGTCGATGAGCGAGTTCACGAGCAACTTCTGGAGCGTCTACATCGCGCTCATCACGATCGTCTCGATCCTCGCCTGCGCGGTGCTGCTCAAGATGCAGAGCGTGCGCAAAGTCGGCGGCTCGACCACCGAGACCACCGGGCACACCTGGGACGGCGACCTCGGCGAGTACAACAACCCCCTGCCGCGCTGGTGGTCGTGGCTCTTCTACATCACCATCGTCTTCGGGCTTGTCTACCTCGTGCTCTACCCGGGGCTCGGCAGCTATGGCGGCGCCCTCGGCTGGACTCAGGTGACGCAGCTCGCGGAGGAGGACGCGCGAGCGAACGCCGAGTACGGTCCGCTCTACGACAAGTTCGTCGCGCAGGACGCGAAGACACTCGCGTCGAGCCCCGAAGCGCTCGCGGTCGGGCAGAAGCTGTTCCTCAACCACTGTGCGCAGTGCCACGCCTCGGACGGCGGCGGGTCGCGCGGCTTCCCCAACCTGACCGATCGCGACTGGCTGTGGGGCGGCGATCCCGCGACGATCAAGGCCTCGATCACCGACGGGCGGACCGGCGTGATGCCGCCGTTCGGCCCCGTGCTGGGCGAGCAGGGCGTGAAGGACGTCGCGCACTACGTGATGTCGCTTTCCGGCGCGCCGAGCGACAGCATCCGCGTCGCGCGCGGCAAGCCGCTTTTCGAGCAGAGCTGCGCGGCCTGTCACGGCGCCGACGGCAAGGGCAATCCCGCGCTGGGCGCACCCAACCTGACCGACCGGATCTGGCTCTATGGCTCCGGCGAACCCGCGATCATCGAGACCATCACCCGCGGTCGCAACAACCAGATGCCGGCCCACCGAGGCTTCCTGTCGGACGCGAAGATCCACCTGCTGACCGGATATGTCTACTCGCTCTCGGCGCAGGCGAGGGCGCCGCAGGCGGCGAAGTCGAAGTAGCGGAGCGCGCGATGAATCTCCCTGCTCCGGCGACGGTACGCAACGGCGCCGCGATGTCCGCCGCGGCGGGCGAACCGGCGCCGGCCGTTGAGCAGGCACTCTACGAGGTCCGACGGAAGATCTATCCACGCGCCGTGCACGGCTGGTTCGCGGCGTGGCGCTGGACGCTCGTCTGGGCGACGCAGCTCGTGTTCTACGGCGGCGCGTGGCTGCAGTGGAACGACCGGCAGGCGGTGCTCTTCGACATCGTCCACCGCAAGTTCTACATCTTCGGCCTCGTGTTCTGGCCGCAGGACATCATCTACCTCACCGTCCTGCTCATCGTCTCGGCGCTCGGGCTCTTCCTGTTCACCGCGCTCGCGGGCCGCCTGTGGTGCGGCTATGCCTGCCCGCAGACGGTGTACACCGAGATCTTCATGTGGGTCGAGGAGCGGATCGAGGGCAACCGCACGGCGCGCATGAAGCTCGATCAGTCGCCCCTGACCGTCCGCAAGCTCGCGCTGAAGTCGGCGAAGCACGGCGCGTGGCTCGCGATCGCGCTGTGGACCGGCTTCACCTTCGTCGGCTACTTCACCCCGATCCGCGACTTGTGGACCGAGGTGACGACGCTGACGACCGGACCCTGGGAGACGTTCTGGATGCTGTTCTACGGCTTTGCCACCTACGGCAACGCCGGCTGGATGCGCGAGCAGGTGTGCAAGTACATGTGCCCCTACGCGCGCTTCCAGAGCGCGATGTTCGACCGCGACACGCTGATCATCACCTACGACCGCGGCCGGGGCGAGCCGCGCGGCTCGCGCTCGCGCGCGGCCGATCGCCAGGCGCTCGGCCTGGGCGACTGCGTGGACTGCGGCATCTGCGTCCAGGTGTGCCCGACCGGGATCGACATCCGCAACGGTCTCCAGTACGAGTGCATCGGCTGCGCGGCCTGCATCGACGGCTGCGACCAGGTGATGGACAAGATGGGCTATCCGCGCGGCCTGATCCGGTACTCGACCGAGAACGCCGTTGCGCAACATCTGACGCGCAAGCAGACGCTGGCGCGGGCGCTCCGGCCGCGGGCGCTCGTGTACGCCGCGATTCTCGCCGGCATCGTGATCGCCGCCGCGCTGAGCCTGTGGGCGCGCGTGCCGCTGAAGGTGGACGTGATCCGCGACCGCGCGGCGATCTCGCGCGAGGTCGAAGGCGGACTGATCGAGAACGTCTATCGGCTGCAGATCATGAACACCGCCGAGGCCGAGCGCCACTTCGATATCCGCGTGGAGGGGCTGCCCGGCATCCAGGTCGCGAGCGAGGCGCGCGTGGGGATCGAAGCCGCCGCCAGCCGCATGGTGCCGGTGCGGGTGCGCGTGCCGCCCGGCGAGGTGCAGCCCGGGACGCACCGGATCGATTTCGTCGTGAGCGCGGTCGGCACCGACGGCGTCGCCGTGCGCGAGAAGTCGGTCTTCATCGTGCGATAGGAGCGGTCGTGACGAGATCCGAGCAAGTCATCCTCCCCTGGTACCGCGAGCCCTGGCCGTGGATCCTGATGGCCGGCCCCGCCGCCGTGGTGCTCGCCGGGGCGGCGACGATCTGGATCGCCTTCGCCTCGTCCGACGGCCTGGTCGCCGACGATTATTACAAGCGCGGTCTCGCGATCAACCAGGTGATCCATCGCGAAGAGGCGGCCGCGCGCTACGGGGTGACAGCGCGCGTCGAGCCCTCACCCGGGCGCATCCGGGTGCGCGTTGCGGGCGGCATGCGGCCGCCGGAGGCCCTCTTCGTCCAGCTCGCGCACGCCACGCGCGCCGACAACGACATCCGCCTGCGCCTCGCTCCGATGGCGGACGACGTCTACGAGGCGGAGCTGCCGGTGCTGCCCGCGGGCCGCTGGCGCTTCTCGATCGAGGACCCGCGCCGAGAGTGGCGCGTGGCGGGCTACTGGGCCGGCACCTTTGAGCCGTTCCGGCTCGCCGCGGTGGGAACGGGGGTGCAGCGATGAAAAAGGCGATCTGGATCCTCTGGCCCGGGTTTATCGTCGCCGGGGTGGCGGAGGTGCTTTTCTTTACGGTGGTCGACCCGGTCGAGATCCACCTTTTCGGCCAGCCGGCGGGCGTCAGCCGGCTCGCGGCGTACACACTCGGGTTCCTCTTCTTCTGGGCGTTCGCGGCGTCGTCGAGCGCGTTCACCTGTTTTCTGCAGCGCCGCGCCGAGGAGATCAACCGGTGCCCGTTTCCGCCAGGCGAGCGGCCGGCGGTCTGTCCCGGTCGCCAGGACGCGGATGCATGCCGCTAGCGCAAGCCGCGCCGCCGCAGTACGCTCTGACGCTCGCGAGCGGTTCCGCAGCACCACTCAACGCCTGAGGAGGCGCGCATGTTCAAGCACGTTCTATTGCCCACCGACGGGTCCCCGGTCGCCCGCAAGGCCATCAAGGCGGGCATTGCGCTCGCCAAGGAGCTCGGCGCGAAGGTCACGGCGTACTACTCGCTCGAGAGCGCCCAGCGATACACGTACTCCGACGGCTACCTCGTCCCGACCGCTACGCTGAAAGACATGGAGCAGCGCGCGCGCGAGGAGGCGGCGAAACATCTCGCCGAAGTGGAGAAAGCGGCGCAGGCGGCGGGCGTCCCGTGCCAGACGCTCGTCACGAAACCCGCGACGGTTTACCAGGGGATCATTGCGGCCGCGAAGAAGCAGAAATGCGACGTGATCTTCATGGCCTCGCACGGCCGCGGCGGGCTCGCGTCGCTCCTCCTCGGCAGCGTGACGCAGAAAGTGCTCGCGCACACCAGGATCCCGGTTCTCGTCTATCGCTGAACCCGATCGCCGCCCTGCGCGATCACCGGGTGACGAGCACCGGGATCTTCGAGTGCGTGAGGACCTTGTTCGTCTCGCTGCCGAGCAGCAGCGCGCTGACGCCGCGGCGTCCGTGCGAGGCCATGAAGATCAGGTCGCAGCCTTGCTCCGTCGCGACGTTGATGATCTCCTCCCACGGACTGTCGCTCGCGCGATGGAGCGCGGTGCAGGCGACCCCCGCTTCGCGTGCTGCCTCCTCGATCGCGCCAAGCGCCTGCGCAGCCTCCTCTTTTGTCTGCTTCTCATACTCGCGCGCGCGCTCGATGATCTCGCTCGCGAGCATCTTGGACGGGTAGAACTGCGGCGTCGTGTGCAGCGCCGTCAGCCGGGCGCCGAGGGATTTCGCTAAGCGGATACCCGCGCGGACGGCCTGCGTCGAGAGTTCCGACCCGTCCGTGGGCAGCAGGATGTGCTGGTACATGTGGCGTCTCCCGCGGTCGCCTTGATGGCCGTTAGGTTAGCGCATCGGCGATCGGGCTCTTCATCTAGGTCTAATCGCCGCGCTCGGTCTCCCGGGCGTTGCAGGCCGCACCGCTGGTCTACCGACCGGAGCTCAGCACCGCCTCCAGACCGGGCACGTCGCGGATCCGGATGTGCTTTCTGCTGCACCTCGATCAGCCCGTCTTCCTGGAACTTCGAGAACAGCCGGCTCACGGTCTCCAGCTTCAGGCCGAGATAGCCGCCGATCTCTTCACGGGTCATCCGGAGGTGAAACTCGGTCGGCGACCAGCCCCGGCGCCGAAAGCGCCGCGAGAGGTTCAGGAGGAAGGCGGCCAAGCGCTCCTCCGCACGCATCGAGCCGAGCAGCATCATCACGCCGTGGTCGCGCACGATCTCGCGCGACAGGATGCAGTGAAGGTGTCGCTGCAGCGCCGGGATCTCGCGCCCGAGCGCCTCGGCGAGCGCGAACGGCAGGACGCAGACCTCGCTGTCCTCGAGCGCGACCGCGCTGCCGTGATAGGCGCCCGAGCCGATGCCGTCCATGCCGAGGAGCTCTCCCGGCAGGTGGAAGCCTGTCACCTGCTCGCGGCCGTCAGCACTGATCGCGGCGGTCTTGAAGCAGCCGCTGCGGATGGGGTAGATCGACGCGAACTCGTCGCCAGCGCGGAACAGCGTCTCGCCGCGCCGGACGCGGCGACGGGCGTAGACAAGCTGCTCGATGCGGACGAGGTCCTCGCCGCCGAGCCCGTTGGGAAGGCAAAACTCGCGCATGTTGCAGCCGGAGCAGGTGACTTCGAGCCGGCGCGCGGCGCGGTTCTCCCCTGTTTCGCTCATGGGTTGCGTCGGCGTCCTGGGGGCGGCGGCTTGCATGGTCAGTCCTTTGATCGGTTCAGTCGGGGCGTAGCCGGTGCTGGGGTCGGGATCGCTTCGGTCGGCCGCCCTGCCGCATCCATCCCCCTCGGCATGCGGGAAGTGTGCCGCCCCGCGTAGCCTCGCGCGCCATCGGCCGGCGCCGAAATCGGCCATCGGGAAATCGCCATGGGGGGTAGGAGTTTTCCGATGCTGGAGCCGCCCAATGCGGCCTGCGCACCCGACGCCTCACGCGGACCGACCGGTCGGTCCAGCGCGGCTTGACGTAGGTCAACCACCCCGACCGCCGCCCCGGCATAGTGGCGCGATGCATAACGCGGTTTCCGATCTCGTCATCGACCCGGTCCTGATCCGGAAATACGACGTCAGCGGTCCACGCTACACGTCGTATCCGACGGCGGACCGGTTCGTCGAGGCGTTCGACGCCGCGGCATATCGCCGCCGGCTGCGTAACCGGAACGATCGGCGGATTCGCCCGGGACTGGGGTTATACGTTCACCTCCCGTTCTGCGGCACGATCTGCTACTACTGCGCGTTGCAACAAGATCGTTGACCGAGGATCATGGCAAGTCGGCGAAGTACGTGAAATACCTCGGACGCGAAGCCAGGCTGGTCGCCGAGTGTCTGGGCGAGGACCGCGCGATCAGCCAGATGCACTGGGGCGGCGGCACGCCCACGTTCCTCGCGCGACGCGGAGCTCGACGGACTGTGACGCGCATGCTGCGCTCCGAGTTTGAATTCGACGCGCGCGGCGAGTACTCGATCGAAGTGGACCCGCGCACGGTCAAGTCGGAGCACATCGCGCTTCTCGCGCAACTCGGGCTTCAACCGCATCAGCATCGGCGTGCAGGATTTCGATCCCGGAGGTGCAGCAGGCCGTCCACCGGATACAGAGCGTGGAGCAGACGGAGGAGGCTGTCGACGCGCGGCGCGAGGGAGCGGCTTCCGTTCGGTGAACGTCGATCTGATCTACGGTTTGCCCAAGCAGACCCCGGAAGGGTTCGCGCGCACCCTCGACGGTCGTCGACGCCTGAACCCGGACCGCATCGCGCTCTACTCCTACGCGCATCTGCCGACGCTGTTCAAGCCGCAGCGACGTATCGCCGAGGCCGATCTGCCGGCCCCGGAGATCAAGCTGCAGATCCTCACGCTCGCAATCGATTGGCTGACCTCTCGCAGGCTACGTCTATATCGGCATGGATCATTTCGCGAAGCCCGGGGACGATCTCGCGGTGGCGCAGCGGCAGGGCCGGCTGCACGCGCAACTTCCAGGGCTACTCGGGCAGCCGGAGCGGCGACCTTCTCGGCGCTGGGCGTCTCGGCGATCAGCACGGTCGGTCCGAGTCTACGCGCAGAACGCTCAAGACGCTCGACGAATACTACGCGGCGGCTCGACAGCGGCGCGCTGCCCGTCGTGCGCGGGCTCGAGCTCGAGCGCCGACGATCTGGTGCGGCGCGCGGTGATCCAGGCCTTGACGTGCCACTTCGAAGTCTCCATCGAAGCGATCGCCATCGCCCACCTCATCGACTTCGACGATTACTTCGCCGCGAGCTCGCAGGTGCTGAAGGAGCTGCGGAGACGGACTGGTCGAGCTTGCGCCGGAGTGGATCGGCGTCACCCCGAGGGGCCGGCTGCTGGTGCGCGCGGTCTGCATGGTGTTCGACCGCTACCTCCGCGTGAGCCGGGAGCGCGCGGGCTTCTCCAGGGTGATCTGATGGCGTTCGACGTTTCCCTGGCGTTGCCGTTCGCGATGCTCGTCGCGGGCTTCGCGTCCGGCGTGCACTGCCTCGGGATGTGCGGCGGCATCGTGGGCGCGTTCGCTGCGCGGCGCGAAGGCGCGCGTGGCGTCACCCCCGATTGGCTGCGCCAACTGGCCTTCAACATCGGGCGAATCGCAAGCTACGCGGCGGCCGGTGCGATCGTGGGCAGCCTAGGAGGCGTGGGCGTCTGGCTTTCCGGCGCGCTGCCTGCGCAAACGATCCTCTTTGTGCTGGCCAACGTCATGCTCGTGCTGGTGGGACTCTACCTTGCTGGGGCGGGGCGCATGGTCGTCGGGCTTGAAGCGCTCGGCGCGCCCCTCTGGCGTCGCCTCCAGCCGCTTGCCGCCCGCTTGCTCCCCGCGACCACGGTGCCGCAGTCGTTCGCCGCCGGTGCACTGTGGGGCTGGCTCCCCTGCGGCCTTGTCTATGGCGCCCTTGCGGCGGCCGCATTCGCGGGCAGCACCGGTAGCGGGGCGCTGGTCATGCTCGCCTTCGGCGTCGGGACGTTGCCGAATCTGCTCGCGGCGGGTCTGGTGGCCGGTCGCCTGCGCGGGTTGGCGCGACGCCGCCCGGTGCGCCTCGCCGCAGGGGCCGTGGTGCTCGGCTTCGGCCTCTTAGGGCTCGCGCATGCGAGCGGCCTGGCCGAAGAGATCCGGCGCGGGCTGTTGTGCCTCTGACGACTGTCAGGACCATCCCCCGAGAACGGCCCCGCCGATGATCAGCCCCATCGCCACGAGCGTCAACGCACCCAGCGAGCCTTCGCCTGCCGCCACCAGGACGAGGGTCGACAGCAGCGGCGCCAGATAGGCGAGCGCGCCGATCGCGCGCGGGTCGCCACGCTTGAGGGCGAAATCCCACAGGAAGAACGCGGCGCCCATCGGCCCGAGCCCGAGTGCGAGGAGCCAAGGTAGCTCTGCAAGCTGCGGCACGTATCGGGTCTCGAACAGGGCATGGCACGCGAGCGCGGCGAGGCCCGAGACGGCGCAGTACAGCCCGATCGTCGCCGTGGGGAGCGCGGCGAAGCGTTTGGTCGCGAGCGAGTACGTTGACCAGACAAGCGCCGAACCGAGCGCCGCGGCGTAGCCCGCCGCGTGCCCCGGGGTGAAGCCGAACTCGCCACCGGTCACAAGCAGCGCGGCGCCCGTGAAGCCGAGAACTGCGGCGACGACATGCCGCGCGCGGAGCCTGACCCCCGGCACGATCACCGGCGCGAGCACGACGATCAGCAGGGGCCAGAGATAGTTGACGAGGTTCGCCTCGACCGGTGGCGCGAGCCGGAGCGCGACGAACAGCAGGAAGTGGAAACCGAAGAGGCCATACACGCCGAGCGCAAGCGCGCGGCCCGGCACCCGCCACGCGCCAAGCCTGTGTATGCTGCACAGGCTGCCGACCAGGAGCGCGGCACCGGCGAGGAGAAAAGGCGGCCAGCCGCGCAAACGCAGGCTGAGCGCGGCCAGCACCCCCCAGAGGGCGATGGCTGCGAGCGCGGCAAAGAGGGTGTGGCGTTGCAATGGAGGCCGGCCGGACGGCCGCGCATTCTGACAGAACAAGGATGAAGAGCAGGCCTCCGATTCGCTACCGCATCCGGCCGGGCGACCCCGCGGCGCATCTCTTCGAAGTCGAGTGCACCGTCGACGACCCCGATCCGGCGGGGCAGCGCTTCGCCCTGCCGGCGTGGATCCCCGGCAGCTACCTGATCCGCGACTTCGCGCGCCACGTCGTCTCGATCCACGCCGGCTCGCGCGGCGCCGACGTCGCGCTCGTGAAGCTCGACAAGCACACCTGGCGCGCGGCGCCTTGCCGCGGGCCGCTCACCGTGACTGCCGAGGTATATGCGTGCGATCTGTCGGTGCGCGCGTGCATATCTCGACGCGACTCGCGGCTACTTCAACGGCCCGTGCGTTTTCCTGCGCGCGCTGAGGGCGCGAGGACGCGCGCGTGCGAGCGTGGAGATCCTGCCATCGGGGCGCCGCTACGGAGGCTGGCGCGTCGCGACGACGCTCCCGCGCAACGGCGCGCGAGCGCTCGGCTTCGGCGCGCTACGCCGCTGCCGACTACGACGAGCTGATCGACCATCCGGTCGAGATGGGCGTCTTCGCGCACACGTCGTTCACTGCGAGCGGCGATCCCGCACGAGGTCGCGATCACCGGGCCGGCGTCAACGTGGATCTGGACCGGCTCGCGCGCGATCTCAGGCGCCTGTGCGAATGGCAGATCCGGTTCTGGGGCGGGCCGGCCCCGATGCGACCGCTACGTGTTCCTGGTCACTGCGATCGGCGACGGCTACGGCGGCCTCGAGCACCGCGCGAGCACCGCGCTCTTGTGCAGCCGCGACGATCTTCCGCGCCCCGGCGAAGAGCGCTCACCGACGACTACCGCGCCTTCCTCGGCCTCGCGAGCCACGAGTACTTCCACGCCTGGAACGTGAAGCGCATCAAGCCCGCAGCGTTCGTACCCTACGACCTCGCGCGCGAGAACTACACCACGCAGCTCTGGGCGTTCGAGGGCATCACGTCGTACTACGACGACCTCGCGCTCGTGCGCAGCGGCCTGATCGACGCCCGAGCGAGCTATCTCGAGGCCGTCGCCCGCACGATCACCCAGCTCCTGCGCACACCCGGCCGCCGCAGGCAGAGCGTCGCCGAGTCGAGCTTCGACGCGTGGATCAAGTACTACCGCCAGGACGAGAACTCGCCGAACGCGATCGTGAGCTACTACGGCAAGGGCGCGCTCGTCGCGCTGTGCCTCGATCTTCACGATCCGCAGCGCACCGCGGCCACCGCTCGCTCGACGACGTGATGCGCGCGCTATGGCGACGTTACGGGCGGAGCGGTCTCGGCGTGCCGGAGGATGGCGTGGAGCGCGTCGCCGAGGAGGTGAGCGGCCTGAAGCTCGGCACCCTCTTCGACCGCTTGGTGCGTTCCACCGCCGAGCTGCCGCTCGCTGAGATGCTCGCAACGGTCGGCATCGAGATGGAGGTGCGGCCAGCGGAAAGCGCCACCGACCGCGGCGGCCGGCCGGCGTCGAAGCCGGCCGCAGCGCTCGCGTCCCGCGTGGGGCTGGGCGCGCGGACCGCCGCCGACGGCAACGATGTGAAGCTCACCCACGTTCTCAACAGCGGCGCGGCGCTCGCCGCAGGACTGGCCGCGGGCGACCTGATCGTCGCGATGGACGGTATCCGCGTCACGCCGGACACGCTCGAGCGCCGGCTCGCGCAACTACGGCCGGGCGACCGTGCGAGACTGCACGTCTTTCGCCGCGACGAACTGCACGAGATCGGGATAACCTTTGCCGCGGCGCCGGCAGACACCTGCGTGCTGCGGATCGACAAGCGAGCACCGGCGCGCGCCGCCGCCCTGCGGCGAGGGTGGCTGGGGCGTTAGTTAGGTGGTTGCCACGATACGAGGGGGCCCAGGGAGGGGTGGGGCCCCTCCGCCCCACCCTGCCGCTGACGCGGCGCCCCCTCGTGCTCCCCGAAGCCAGGAAAGCGACGCCTTCGGCGTCGGTTTCTTTCTAGCTCGCCGTCAGCTTGACGATCGCAAGCGAGAGGTTGTCGCCTTTGCCCTTCGCGCGCACCCGCGCCGAGCTGATCAGCATCTCGGCGGCCTTGCGCGGCGGAAGCGCGGCGAGCGCCTTGCCGATCTCGGTATCGGTGAAGTAGTCCCACAGGCCGTCGGAGCAGAGCAGGAACGCATCGCCGGGGACGAGCGGCGCGGTCGAACCGAAGCCCGGCGCCGGCGACTCGGAGTGGCCGAGCGCCTGGAGCAGGAGGTTCCGGTTCGGGTGCTTGTGCCGATCCTCCTCGCGCCATTGGCCCTCGTCGATCTGCTGCTGGACGTACGAGTGGTCCTTGCTCCGGTGCTGCACCGTCGCGCCCCGGAAGTGGTAGAGCCTGCTGTCGCCGACCCAGCCCCAGTCGACGCGGTCCGGCTGGAGGACCATCGCGATGATGGTGCTGTGCGGTTCCTCCTCGGTGAGGACGCGGTTGAGGCGAATGACAGTGTGCGCTTCGAGGACGATCTCGCGCAGCAGGTCCTCCGGTTTCTCGTCCTTCGGCGAGTAGACCTCGAACAGATTGGCGGCGGTGCCGATCACCTGCTCGGCGGCGGCCGCGCCGCCCTTGTAGCCGCCGGCGCCGTCAGCGACGATCACGAGCGCCGTGCCGCGCAGCCGCCGGCTCGGAATGATCGCGACGCGGTCCTGCTGCTCCTGCCGGTCACCGATGTGCTGGCCGGTGGTCGCGTCGAGGGAAACGGGCATGAGGTTGGGGTCGATCCTGCTTCGTTACACTACCGGATCAGGGAAAAGGCTGCTGCGGCCCGCGGCGCGCGACAGGTACTTTTCACGTTGGCTGGCGGTACTCGCAAACGATCTTGACCACCTTTCTGCTCCTTCGTCACGGCGAGACGCTGTGGAACCGGGACGGCCGTCTGCAGGGCTGGCAGGACAGTCCGCTGACCGAGGCGGGCCGCGCGCAGGCCAGCGCGCTGGCGGCGCGCCTCGGCGACGAGCGCGTCGACGCGATCGTGGCGAGCGATCTCGGCCGCACCCGGGAGACGGCGGCACCGATCGCCGCGCGCCTCGGTGTCGGCTTGCGGCTCGACGCGGGCCTGCGCGAGCGCTGTTACGGCGAGTTCGAGGGCATGACCTGGGCGGAGATCGAACGTGCGCGGCCGCGTGACTATCAACGGCTCGCCGCCCGCGATCCGGAGTTCGTCGTGCCAGGCGGCGAAAGCGGCAGGCAGTTCCGCGATCGCGTCGTCGCGGCGCTGGAGCATCTGGCACGCAGGCACGCGAACGAGACCGTCGCGGTCGTCACCCACGGCGGCGTGCTCGGGGTCGTGTATCGGCACGCGAAGGACATCCCGCTCGAGATCCCGCGCACCTTCAGCGTGCCAAACGCCGCAGTGAATCGGGTACGGATCGGCGGCAGGCAATGGCTGATCGAGGGCTGGGCCGACACCGGTCACCTGCCGGAAGGTGTGCTCGACGACGAGTAGCCGCACGGGAGGTATAGCCTCGATGCGCGCGGAACCTGGGGCTGACGGTTCCCGGCCGCTCTGCCGAGCCCGTGGGGAAGGGGCGGATCGTGCTTGCGGCCTCCGGGGCCGGCGGAGTCAAATCGGGGGTCTGAACGCGCCTGCGGCTCGCCGGACGCGGCTTCAGCCTGAGGAGAGGGCACGATGAAACGCCTGCGACGCGCGGCGCTTGCCGTGTTATTTGCTCGGCCGTGAACGCGCCGTCACACGCACTTCCGGTCTCCTATGCCGACGTCGAGGCCGCCGCGGCGCGAATCGCCGGCCACGCGCACCGTACGCCGGTGCTGACCTCGCGCGCCGTGAACGCGCGAACCGGCGCCGACGTGTTCTTCAAGTGCGAGAACCTTCAGCGCATGGGCGCGTTCAAGTTCCGCGGCGCGTACAACGCGCTCGCGCAGCTCTCCGAGGAGCAGCAGCGCCGCGGCGTGCTCGCCTACTCGTCGGGCAATCACGCGCAGGCAATTGCGCTCGCCGGTGAGCTGCTCGGGATCAGGACCACGATCCTGATGCCGCAGGACGCCCCGTCGGTGAAGCTCGCGGCGACCCGTGGCTACGGCGCCGAGGTCATCACCTACGACAAGCACGCGACCAGGCGTGAAACGCTCGCGGCGAGCATCGCGGCGGAGCGCGGGCTTGCGCTCATCCCACCCTACGACCATCCGCACGTGGTAGCCGGGCAGGGCACGACGGCGAAGGAGCTGATCGAGGAAGCCGGTCGGCTCGACTATCTTTTCGTGCCGTGCGGCGGCGCAGGACTGCTGTCGGGCTGCTCGATTGCGGCCGCGCATCTCTCGCCCGGCTGCAGGATGATCGGCGTCGAGCCGGAGGCGGGCGACGACGCTACGCGCTCGTTCCGGACCGGGACGCTGCAGACGGTCGACAACCCGGACACGATCGCCGATGGCGCCCGCACGCCGTCGCTCGGCAAGATCACGTTCCCGCTGGTGCTCGCATACGTCCACGACATGATGACCGTGGACGACCGCGAGCTCCTGGACGCCATGCGCTACCTGTGGGAACGCTTGAAGATGGTGGTCGAGCCCACCGGCGCGCTCGGCGCTGCGGGGCTATTCGAGGGTGGCCGCGACGTCGCCGGGAAGCGCGTCGGGGTGGTGCTCTCCGGCGGCAACGTCGACCTGCAGACGGCCTGCCGCCTGATCGGCTGATCGCCGCCGGAGTCGGCGCGGGATGCTCGGCTGTCTCGCGCGACTAGACGATCTCTTCTTCCGGGTCTCGGCGGCGCGCCGGCGCGCTCATCCAGATCGGGAGATCGAGATAGCGCTGCGGGGCGGGCAACTCGGCGGACCGACCCTTGCGGCGCTGCTGGCAGGGCCAGCCGGTGCTCGGGAGGATGGTGTCGGGATGCTGCTCGTCGGCGACGAGTTCTTCGACTTCGACGCCTGCGGTAACTTCGGTGGTCGCGTCAGCCATTTTCTCGCTCCTTGTGTGGCACGGACACCGCCAGCGCGAGCAAGCGTGGTGCCAACCGGAGCACCCGAGCGTCGCATCGGTCACGCTCCGCCACAGGCTCGGCAGTCGCGGCGTGAGTTTCGTCACACGGGACGCGCGTTGGATGCGGCCCTTGAGACCGGCAACGCGTGCCGAGACGTTGGCCGTACGACAGGTCTGTGGCGCGACTGACGGAGAACCGTCAACGTCGATGCCAGACCTGCCATCGCTCCCGCCCCGCGAACACCGGGATCGAGTCGGCGACGGGAGCGTCCTCGATCGGGTCGAACGCGGTCGAGAGCAGTGCCTCGAGGTCGCCGCGCTTCAGACCGAAGGGCGGCCCGCCCGCGTCTTCGGACCAGAAGAAGAAGCCCGCGAGGCGCCCGCCCGGTCGCAGCACCTCGGCGACGCGCACGGCCCAGCGCCGCCAATGCGTGCGCGGCAGCGCACACAGGAAGGCACGCTCGTAAACGACATCGAACTCACCGACCGGGTGCGCAAAGAAGTCACCCAGGGTCAGAAGACGCCCAAGATCGCCGAGTACGCGCCGGGCTGCGTCGATCGCAGCCGGGCTGAAGTCGATGGCGACGACGTCATGGCCGGCCTCGGCGAATGCGCGCACCTCGTAGGCGCTGCCGCACCCGGGGACCAGCACGCGAAGCTGCGCGCGTTCGCGCGCGAGAAATTCCCGCAGCGCCGCCGGCACGCTTCCCGCGTCCCACGGCGTATAGCCCTCGCGGAACCGCGCATCCCAGAAGTCCGGCCCGGCCGGATCGAGCTTCGGGCCCTGACGCAGCCGCCGGGCCGTCTCGTCAGCCCTTGACACAGACGACCTGTTTCAGCGTGTGCACCACCTCGACCAGGTCCGTCTGGTTCGCCATCACCTCGTCGATCGACTTGTAGGCGCCCGGGATCTCGTCGATCACGCCCTTGTCCTTGCGGCACTCGACGCCTTCGGTCTGGCGCTCGAGATCGGTGCACGAGAAGCGCCGCTTCGCCTCCGTGCGGCTCATGCGCCGGCCGGCGCCGTGCGAGCACGAGTCGAACGCCTGTGCGCTGCCCTTCCCGCGCACGATGTACGACCTCGCGCCCATGCTGCCCGGAATGATCCCGAGCTCGCCTGCGCCCGCGCGGATCGCGCCCTTGCGCGTGACGAGCACCGACTCGTCGAAGTGGCGCTCGCGCACGACGTAGTTGTGATGGCAATTGATCGCCTCCTCGGTTGCCGCGAACGGGCGCAGCACGCGTCCGAGCGCCTCGAGCACGAGCTCCATCATCGCGCGGCGGTTGGCGGCGGCGTAGTCCTGGGCCCAGCCAACGGCCTCGACGTAGTCGTCGAAGAGCGGCGTGCCTTCGTCGAGCCAGGCGAGGTCGCGGTCGGGGAGCCGCACGTCCAGCTTCAGGCAGCGCTCCCGCGCCCGTTCGATGAAGTAGCGGCCGATGCAGTTGCCGATGCCGCGGCTGCCCGAGTGCAGCATCACCCAGACCCGGGCTTCCTCGTCGAGGCATACTTCGATGAAGTGGTTCCCGCCGCCGAGCGTTCCGAGCTGGCGCACCCAGGTCTCGTCGAAGCGCTTCTGCATCTTCGCGAGCCCGGGGTGCTTGTTCGCGATGCGGTCGAGCGCGCGGGCGAACGGTTTTGCCGCTGCGCTCAGCGCGTCCCGCGGATCGTGCTGGTCGAAGCCGACCGGCACCGCGGCCTCGATCGCGCCTCGCGTGCGGCCGAGATTGTCGGGAAGTTCGGCAGCGGTGAGCGAGAGGCGCACGGCACCCATTCCGCAACCGATGTCGACGCCGACCGCCGCGGGAATGATCGCGCCCTTCGTCGGGATCACCGAGCCCACGGTTGCGCCGATTCCGGTGTGAACGTCGGGCATCGCGGCGACCTGGCGGAAGACGAACGGCAGCCGCGACACGTTGACGAGCTGCTTCAACGCCTCGCCCTCGATGTCGTCGGTCCACACGTGGACCGGAACGCCGCCTTGCTCGATCGTCTTCCGGACAGGCATGCTTATATATAGTGGATCCTGCCGTATTGCAGTGCAGCATGCTAGACTAACCGCCGTCCCGGACCTGAGCGCCGCCGCCATGTTCCCCAACGAACCCCTCGCGAAGACCGACCCCGAGCTGTGGCAGGCGTTGCAGGCGGAAATCCGCCGCCAGGAAGACCACATCGAGCTGATCGCATCCGAGAATTACGCCAGCCCCGCAGTACTCGCGGCGCAGGGATCCGTGCTCACGAACAAGTACGCCGAGGGATATCCCGGGAAACGGTACTACGGCGGCTGCGAGTACGTCGATATTGCCGAAGAGCTGGCGATCGAGCGCGCGAAGAAGCTCTTCGGCGCCGAATACGCGAACGTCCAGCCGCACTCGGGCTCGCAGGCGAATCAGGCCGTCTACCACGCCGTGATGAAGCCGGGCGACGTGATGCTCGGGATGTCGCTCGCGCACGGCGGCCACCTCACGCACGGCTCGCCGGCCAACTTCTCCGGCCGGCTCTACGAGGCGTTCTTCTACGGTCTCGACGAGCGCGAGGAGATTGACTACCAGCAGGTCGAGCACCTCGCGAAGGGCCACAAGCCGAAGCTGATCGTCGCCGGCGGCTCGGCCTATTCGCTCACGATCGACTGGAAGCGCTTCCGCAGGATTGCCGACGCGGTCGGCGCCCGGCTGATGGCGGACGTCGCGCACCCGGCGGGCCTCATCGCGGCGCGCCTCTATCCGAGCCCGATCGGGATCGCCGACTTCGTTACCAGCACGACGCACAAGACGCTGCGCGGACCGCGCGGCGGCCTGATCCTCGCCGGCAAGGAGCACGAGAAGCTCCTCAACGCCGCGGTGTTCCCGCAGCTCCAGGGTGGCCCGCTGATGCACGCCGTCGCCGCCAAGGCGGTCGCGTTCAAGGAAGCGATGACCAGGGAGTTCCGCCTGTACCAGGAAGTGGTGATCGCCAACGCGCGCGTGATGGCGAAGGTGCTGGCCGAGCGTGGCATGCGGATCGTCTCCGGACGCACCGACTGCCACCTGTGCCTGATCGACCTACGCGCGAAGAACACCACCGGCAAGGCAGCCGAGGACGTACTCGAGGAGGCGCACATCACCGTCAACAAGAACGCGATCCCGAACGATCCGCAGAACCCGACGATCACCAGCGGGATTCGCATCGGGACGCCGGCGATGACCACGCGCGGCTTCGAGGAGATCGAGGCCGAGCAGGTTGCGAACCTGATCGCCGACGTGCTCGACGCGCCTCGCGACGAGGCGAACGTCGCGCGCGTGCGCGAGCAGGTGCGCGCGCTCTGCCGCCGGTTTCCCGTCTACCCGGACGCGGTGCACATGGGCGTGCCGGTGGAGAAGGCGGCGTAGCGGCTCCGCCATGCGGTGCCCGTTCTGCAAGCACGATGACACCGCGGTCATCGACACGCGCATGTCGGAGGACGGGGACAGCGTCCGCCGCCGGCGGGAGTGCGAGCACTGCGACAAGCGCTTCACCACCTACGAGCGCGTGGAGCTCGCGATGCCGGCAGTCGTAAAGGCGAACGGCTATCGCACCGCCTACGACCGGGAAAAGATCCGCACCGGCTTCATGCGGGCGCTCCACAAGCGCCCGGTTCCCACCCAGTACGTCGACACCGCGATCGACCGCATCGAACAGAAGATCCTCGCGCGCGGCGAGCGGGAGATCGGCTCGCGCACCGTCGGGGAGATGGTGATGGCCGAGCTGAAGAAGATGGACCACGTCGCCTACATCCGCTTCGCCTCGGTGTACGAGGACTTCCAGCGCGTCGACGAGTTCCGCGAGAAGGTGCTCGAGCTGAAGCGCCCGGGCCGGAAAGTGCGGCGGGCGGCCGAGCGGCGGAGCTGACCGACGAGCGCGGCGCGCATCGCCGCATGTTCACCAGCGCCGACCGCGACTTCATGACGCGGGCCCTCCGGCTCGCGGAGCAGGGTCTCTTCACCACCACGCCCAATCCGCGCGTCGGCTGCGTCGTCGCACGCGGCGCCGAGATCATCGGCGAGGGATTCCACGAGCGCGCCGGCGAGGCGCACGCCGAAGTCAACGCGCTCCGCGCGGCGGGCAGCCGGCCGGGGGGCGGAACGGTCTACGTCACGCTCGAGCCGTGCAACCACCATGGCCGTACGCCGCCTTGCGTCCCGGCCCTCGTCGCGGCGAAGGTGAAGCGCGTCGTCATCGCCATGCGCGACCCGAACCCGAAGGTCTCGGGGCAAGGCGTCGACGCCCTGCGCGCCGCCGGGATCCAGGTCGACCTGGGGTTGCTCGAGGACGAGGCCCGCGACCTGAACGTCGGCTTCGTGTCACGGATGACCCGCGGACGGCCCTGGGTGCGGCTGAAGGTCGCCGCGACACTGGACGGGAAGACGGCGCTCGCCGGCGGCGAGAGCCAGTGGATCACCGGCGAGACGGCGCGCCGCGACGGCCATCGCTGGCGCGCGCGGGCCTGCGCGATTCTCACCGGCATCGGCACGGTCAGGGACGACGATCCGCAGCTCACCGTGCGGGACGTCGAGACGCCGCGTCAGCCGTTGCGCGTGCTGGTGGACTCGCGCCTCGAAGTGCCGCTTGGGGCGCGGATCCTGGACGGCGGGAATCTGCTGGTGGCGGCTGCAGTCGAGGACCGGGCGAAGATCGGTGCGTTGCGCGCGCGCGGTGTCGAGGTGATCGTGCTGCCAAGCGCCTCGGGCAAGGTCGAGCTGGAGGATCTCGTGCGCGAACTTGGCCGGCGCGCGTTGAACGAGGTTCATGTCGAGGCCGGATTCAAGCTCAACGGCTCGCTCGTCGCCGCGGGAGTGGTCGACGAGCTTCTCGTGTACATCGCGCCGAAGATGATCGGCGAGACCGGGCGGGGGATGTTCAACCTGCCGGCGATCGAACGGCTGGCCGAGGCGCGGCGGCTGCGGTTGATGGACGCGACGCAGATCGGCAACGACGTGCGGCTGATCGCTCGCTTCGGCTGAGACGGAAAAAAGCGGCCACAGAGCGTGGCCGCTCCGCTTCCCTAGGCCGCGCGCTTCACCTCGCGCTCGATCTCCTCGAGCACTTTCCGGGTCTCCGCGACCGCCCAGTCGATCTCCTCGCGGGCGATGACGAGCGGCGGGGCGAACCGCACGACGGTATCGTGCGTGTCCTTGGAGAGGATGCCACGCCCGAGGAGGCGATCCACGACCAGCCGCGCGGTGGCATAGCGCGGGTCCATGTCCAGGCCGATCAGCAGGCCCTTGCCGCGCACCTCCCGAACGAGCGGGCTCCGAATCGCTCCGAGGCCGGTGATGAGGCGCCCGCCGAGCGCGTGGGCCCGCTTGGCGAGACGCTCGTCGACGAGAACGTTGAGGGTCTCGAGGGCCACGGTTGCGGCGAGCGGGTTGCCGCCGAAGGTGCTGCCGTGGTCGCCCGGCCGGAACACTTGCATCACCTCGTCGCGAGCGAGGAACGCCGACACCGGGAGCACTCCACCCCCCAGCGCCTTGCCGAGGACGAGCCCATCGGGTTGCACGCCGTCGTGCTCGCAGGCGAGCAGCTTGCCGGTCCGCCCGAGTCCGGTCTGCACCTCGTCGGCGATGAAGAGAACGTTCCGCTCCCGGCAGAGCCGCGCGCACTCGGCGAGATAGCCCGCCGGCGGCACGATGATGCCCCGCTCGCCCTGAATGGGCTCGACCAGGAACGCGGCCGTATCGGGCGTGATCGCGCGCGCGAGCGCCTGCGGATCGCCGTAGGGCACCAGCTTGAAGCCGTGCGGGAACGGCCCAAAGCCGTCGCGATACTGCGGCTCCGAGGACATGCCGGTGATCGCGATCGATCGGCCGTGGAAGTTGCCTTCGCAGGCGATGATCTCGGCGCGGCCGTCCGGCACGCGCTTCACCTTGTGCGCCCACTTGCGGGCGGCCTTCAGCGCCGTCTCGACCGCCTCCAGTCCGGTGTTCACCGGCAGGGCACGGTCCATGCCTGTCAGCCGGCACAGCCGCTCGAGGAACGGCGGCAGCCGGTCGTTGTAGTAGGCGCGGGAGGTCACCGCCAGCCGTTTCGCCTGCTCGGTGAGCGCGCGGACGATCCGCGGGTGGGCGTGGCCGAGGCTCACCGCCGAGTATGCCGACATCATGTCGAGGTACCGGCGTCCGGTCTGATCCCACACGTGGACGCCCTGGCCGCGCACGAGGACGACGGGCAGCGGGTCGTAGTTCGGTGCGCTGTAGCGCCGCTCGAGGTCGACGACCGAGCGCGCCGCGCCACCGCCGAGCATCGCCGAGGCGAGCTCCTCGACAAGCCTCGCAGTCGCGCCGCCGCGGTCACGATGCGGCTCGTATTCGACGATCTCCACCGCGATCGGCGGCGCTTCCTTCGCTAGCGTGGTCAGCTGGGGCAGCAGCGCCGCCTGGCGCAAGCCGCCGACGACCGGCGTCGTGACGCCCGGCGCGTCCTCGGGGTCGATCGCGTCGAGATCGAGGGTGATGCCGTACGCGGCGGTTCCGCTCCGCGCGCGCTCGATCGCTTCGCGCAACACCTCGCCGAGGCCGCGCCGGTCGATCTCCGCCATGGTGTAGATCCGCACGCCGAGCGCGGCGGCGAGCGCCGCTTCCTCGGGCTCGAAGCAGCGGACGCCGATGACGCTGACGTGCCCGGGCGCGAGCGCTGCGCCCGGTTCGCACAGCGCATCGCCTGTCTGACCGAGCAGCGCCGCGAGCGGCATGCCGTGGAGCCTGCCGCTGTGGCTCGTCTCCGGCGTGTGCGCATCGAGATGGGCGTCGATCCAGACGAGGCCAAGGGTTCCTTCAACCGCATTGGCGACGCCGCGCCAGGTGCCCATCGCGATGCTGTGGTCGCCGCCGAGCACGAGCGGCACCGCGCCGCCGCGGACTACCTTCGTCACCGCGCGGGCGAGCCGCTCGCACAGCCGGCAGACGACCTGCGCTACCGGCTCACCGGGGGCCTGGTCGGGAAAGAGCGTCTCACCCCAGGTGACGGGCACGCCGCGCGCGACGAGATGTGCGTCGAGGCCGGCGAGGCGGAGTCGAGCCGGACCGTCGCCGCAGCCGGGGTCGGCGGCGCCGAGGCCGCTCGCCACGCCGACGATCCGCACCGGGCGCGCACCCTCATGGGTGGCCGGGGCTTGCGGCTGCGAGCCAGGAATAGAGTCATGAGTCATGCATGGTTGGAGTGCAAATCGCGTACCTGCGTTCGATCTCCCGGAGGAACTAGTCCCGCAAGTCGACCGAAACGGCGCCGATGCGACGCCGGCGTAGGCGCCGCGGCCTATGCGAGCAGCATTCCGCCACGCCGGACGTGCGGCGGCGCTTTTTAGCGCTGCGCGCGTGCGCTAGTCTAGCCAGCGGAGCTACGAGCGCCGCGGCGGAAACTGCGTAGCGGGGGAGCCACGCGGGTTCCGCGCCCTCATACCGTCATCGGGGAGGGAATCTCCCCTCGTTCGTGCGAAGTCTGTTGGCCCGAACGTCGTCGCCAGTCGCGGTCCGCGGAAAAAGTCCCATGCGATCGATCGCCGAATACCACGATCTCATCCTCCGTCTCGAGCGACTGGCGGCGGATGCGCCGACCCGCTACCTGTGGCGGGTGGGGTTGCTCGCCGTCCTCGGGATCGGGTTCATCGCGGCGGCCTTCGTGGCGGCGGCCGGGCTGGTGATCGGCGTCGCTGCGCTGGTCCTCGTCTCCAAGAAGTTCGTGCTGATCAAGGTCGCGTGGATCCCGCTTGTTTTCGCCTGGATGATCCTCAAGGCGATGTGGGTGCGGATCCCGCCGCCGGAAGGGCGAGCGCTCGTCCGCCGCGAGGCGCCGCGGCTCTTCGACGAGATCGAGGCGGTGCGGAAGAGCGTCGGCGCGCAGGAGATCCACCGCGTGGTGGTCACGCCCGAATTCAATGCAGCGGTCGCGCAGGTGCCGCGCCTTGGGCTGCTCGGCTGGCCCCAGAACTATCTGATGGTGGGGCTGCCGCTGATGGCTAGCTTGACGCGCAAGGAGTTCCGTGCCGTCCTTGCGCACGAGCTCGGCCATCTCTCGCGGCACCACGCGCGCTTCGGGAACTGGATCTACCGCATCCGGCAGACCTGGTACCGCCTGCTCGCGATTCTCGAGCGCGAGGGCAGCTTCTCGACGCGAATGTTCGCGAAGTTCTTCAACTGGTACGCACCGTACTTCAACGCCTATAGCTTCGTGCTTGCGCGCGCCAACGAGTACGAGGCGGACGGCGCCTCGGCGCGTGTCGCGGGCGCCAGTGCCGCGGGGAGCGCGCTCGTGGCCGTGCACGCCAAGGCCGCGTATCTCGACAGCCAATACTGGGAGAAGCTCTGGGCGGGCGTTCGCGATCGCGCCGAGCCGCCGTCGGCGCCGTTCTCGGACCTGCTCGCGCGCTGCAAGACTCTCCCCGCCGAAGTCGGCAAGGCGTACGCAAAGGTCGCGCTCGATGCGAAGCCCGACCTCAACGACACGCACCCGTCGCTCGCCGAACGGTTGCAGGCGCTGGGCGTCCCGGCGCGCACGCGCTTCGACCTGGACCGATCCGCGGCCGACGACCTGCTCGGGTCGGCGCTCGCGGCGCTCGCGGTCGAGCAGGACCGGCGGTGGCACGAGCAGGTGGGACCGGCATGGCGTGAGCGCCATGCGGCAGTCGCCGCGGAACGGAAGCGCTTCGAGGCGCTGGAAGGGCAGGCGGCCGCCGGCGATCTTCCGCTGGAGGCAGCGCGGGAGCGCGCGCGGCTCGCCGAGTCGCTGTACGGCCGGTTTGCGGCGCTCCCGCTCTATCGCCAGCTCGTCGAGCGTCATCCTGACCATGCGCCGACGGTATACGCATACGGCCGGATACTTGTCCAGGGTTGCGACGAGCAGGGTGTCGCGATCGTGGAGAACGCGATGGCGCTGGATGCCGGCGCCGAGCAGTCGGGCGCTGAGCTACTGTTCGAGTTCTACCGCGGCCGCAAGGACGTCGCCGGAATGGATCGGTGGCACGCGACGCTCGAGCGGCTGGCCGAAACGCGCGCCAAGGCGCAGGGCGAGCTCATGCGCTTCGCGCCCAAGGACCCCCTCCAGCGGCACGGCATTTCCGCGCCGACGCTGGCGAAGCTCGCCGAGGCAATCGCCGGGCAGCGCAAGGTAAGGCGCGCGTGGCTCGTCAGGAAGCACGGCAAGCACCTGCCGAAGGTGCCGGGCTATCTCCTGCTGCTCGAGTTCGGCTGGACGTCTCACCTCGGCAGCGGTCGGGACGACGCGGTGCGGGCGGTGCTCGACCGATTCCAGGCCGACGAAGACGGCTTCGTCGTGATTCGCGACGCGGCCGAGTCGCGCCGCCTGCGGAAGGCGGTGACGGCGGTGCCGGACGCGCTGATTTTCGAGCGCCACTGATCCCCTGAGCGGCGGAACGCCGGACGCCTCGCGGCGCTCTCGCCGTGGGTGCTGGAGTTTCCGGGGAACGACTGGGCGACCTGGAACGCCGCGATCGTCGGCGTCGCCGTCGTCGCCTACGCGTCCATCGAGGTCGACATGTCGAAACCCTGGGAGGAGTGGGTGAATCTGCTGCCCGGGGTGTAGATGATCGTGCGGCTGCTCGCGCGCGGGCATCAGGCCGAGGCGTCCCGGCATGGAACGCCGTGCTCGTGAGGGCGCTCTTCGTGCTGCTCGCCGCATGGGCGATATCGTTCGACGAGGAGATCCGGAGGTGGTGGCATGACCACGTGACCGGTCACTCAACCGTGCAAGCACGCCGAGAAGGGTCGCGCACGCGGCGCTTTCTTTTTGGCAGGCTGGTGTAACCTTCGCCGCCATGTTCACCGGAATCGTCGCCGCGATCGGCCGCATCGAGCGCGTCGAGCCGCGCGTGCAGGGCCTGCGGCTCGTGATCCACGCCGGCACGCTCGAGCTCGGCGACGTTGCGATCGGCGACTCGATCGCGGTGAACGGCTGCTGCCTGACCGTGGTGAGCCTCACCGGTCTGCGATTCGAGGCCGACGTCTCGCGGGAAACGATCGCGTGCACGGCCGGCCTCGACGCACCCGGAGATGTGAACCTGGAAAAGTCGCTCCGGCTCGCGGACCGCCTCGACGGCCATCTCGTCAGCGGCCACGTCGATGGCGTCGGCGAGATCGTTTCGCTCGAACCCGTGGGCGAGAGCCATCGCCTTGTCGTCCGCGCGCCCGCGGAGCTTGCGAAGTACATCGCCCGGAAAGGCTCGATCGCCGTGCAGGGCGTCAGCCTGACCGTGAACCGGATCGAGGGCACCGACTTCGAGATCAATCTCATCCCGCACACGCTCGCCGTCACGACGCTGAAGGCGCTGGCGCCCGGCGCGCACGTAAACCTGGAGGTGGACCTCCTCGCGCGCTACGTCGAGCGGATGCTCGGACCGTCCGGGGACGTCCGGTAGACCACTGTAACTGGCTAATGTGAGGTCCCTTTCTCAGGAATAGTTGTCGCCCAGGCCCGACAGCAGCCCGCGAAGCCTTTGACTCGTGCGCTCGGGCGCGGGTACTCTCATCGACCGAAGCGATGCTTCTCGCCGACCGCTGCGCGCCACCATGCAGGCGATTCGCGTTTGCTCCACACGTGGGTTGCACGCCCCCCATTTCCCACGAGCCTAGGAATCAGCGTGGAATTGCGCGTTCGATTACTCGCACTGATCCTCATCGCCTCGGTCCTCGCGGTGGGAGCCGTTGTTGTCGTCTGGATGAGGTCCTCCTCATACTGGGTCGTTGCGGCCAAACAGATGATGTTGACGCCGTGGCTTCGCCCCGCCTACCTGGGAGACGGACGGCCCGCGTCGGCGCTTCTTTTGTGCTACCCGATCGGGCTAGCGATCAATCGGGCCGGAGAGCTCCTGATTTCAGATCGCGGCCGCGGACGCGGACGCGTTGTGTGGCGAATTGATGCCAAAAGGAACGCCCGCATCGTGGCCGGAACCGGCCGCCCTGGCAAAGCAACCGAAAGTTGGGCTCTGAAGCTAAATCTCGAAAGGCCCACGGGGCTGGCCGTCGCTGCGGATGGCAGTGTCTTTCTTTCCGATGGCTTCAACCACTCGGTTTACCGAATCGAACCTGACGGACGGGTGGGACGAGTCGCGGGAACGGGATCTCCAGGCTTTTTTGGTGACGGAGGCATCGCCTCCCATGCGAGACTGTTCCGCCCCGCCGATATCCGCGTTGATCGAACGGGCAATCTCTTCATAGCAGATGTTCGCAATCATCGCGTTCGTAAGGTCGATCCCTCTGGTCGGATCATGACGGTGGCGGGCACCGGCGAGCCAGGCTTTGCTCCTGACGGGACTCCCGCGGTACGGGCCCAGCTCGATACGCCCTGGGGCCTAGGACTAGATTCTCAGAATAGATTGCTAATCGCAGATAGTGCAAACCACCGCGTCCGTCGCGTTGAGCACGACGGCCGGCTGACCACCCTTGCCGGGACTGGGCGGCAGGGATTCGATGGCGACGGCAGACTCGCGACCGAAGCGAGCCTAAGATTTCCCGAGAATCTGTTTGTCGACTCGAACGCAAGGCTTTTTATCGGGGATAAGGGGAATCACGCTGTTCGCGTAGTCGACACGGACGGAATAATCTCCACCGTGATCGGCACCGGCTTCCCCGGCAGGGCATTGATCGGCGGGGTTGCCCGACAGTCCCCACTTGATAATCCCGAGAATATCCTTGTCGTTGCTGATGGCTTGATCATTGCAGATGCCAACAATGGACGGGTGATACGCATCTCCGACGATGGAATCGTCCATCTTGTTGCGGGGCGAGGTGAAATCGGCCCCTGTACGCCAGATTGGTAGACCCTGCACGCCTCACAAAAGTGACGCGGCCAACCGAGCGGCGCTGGCGCGCCGACAAGAACGACCAGAGACGATTGTCCAACGAGCTTGCACCGCGTTGGCCGCCGCCGGCGGGTTCCCCGTTCCCCGTTCGTCGCTAGCGACCCAACCGGCCCCGAGCGTGGACAACGCTCATAAGTCATCGTGGCGTCCATCAACCGGGTACCGCTTCAGGCCGGTCAACAGCCCGAAGAACGATGACGCGAGGCTGATCGAGCCGGAGGCCGCAACGCCCGACGCTGGCTACGTCGTCGGGGACGGTTTTCGACCGGGTGCTCTAGGGGGGACGTAGCCCGCCACGCGGCATAGCAACGCTTCGACCGGGTTGCCGCTTTCGAAGCGCGTCAGGTCGCAGGTGATGATCTCACCCGCGGCTGCCAGGCGCGCCAGACGTTCACGCACCGTCGCAAGCGGCAAGCCCATCTCCTCGGCAATCTCCGAATCGAGCCGCTCACCATGTTTCTTGAGGCACTGCAGGGTGTCGATCAAGGTATTTAGTCCTGGAAGGGGCCTTCAGTGTATCAGGCGCCGGTCAGTGCTGCCGGCTGATTGGCTTCGCTACCGCGGGCCACGCGCTTTTCCCCTTGGTGGTCACGCCTGCGGGGAGATCGCCGCGTCGTTGACCCGAGCGACCGTGGGCAAGGGTCGACTCTGGAGTTGCGTCCTGAGGTATCGCTCGGGCAGGCCGGGAACGCGGATTCCCGCGGCAGCGCTATGAGCCGGTGCCGCGCGATTCTCGCCCGCTGAGCACCGCCATGCCGGCAACCCCGGCAGGAGGACTCAGTGATCGAAGTGGAAAAGGATCGTCGATCGGCGGCCCTTGCTGGTTACCGCGACCCGATCGGCAAAGCGCCGCAGCATGAAGCCTGCGAGCTTCCGCTCCCCTTCGTCCGACGTCATGATCGCCTCGTTCGAGGGGCGCTTCTCCGGCAGTTCGAGCGGCGGGCCGTCGTACGACACACGGACGTCGAGGTTCAACTCGTCGAACGACGCCTCCACCGCGAGCGGCCCGTTCGCCACGCCGCTGGAAACAAGCGTCTCGATCGATTGCTCGAGGTTGAACTTCGCGCGCTCGATCACGTCGCGTCGCGCGCCCCAGGCGGCACCCTGCGCGTCGAGGAACTGCTCGAGCGCGCCGGGGGCCACGGCGCCCGGCTGCACCGTCATGGACGCCGTTCGCCGCAGCCCGATCAGAAACAGCACGTTCAGACCGAGCCCGACGAGCGTGCCGAGGACGAGGGAGGTGCCGAGCGCCACACGCGCGGCCGGCGGGAGCATTTGGAGCAACCCCGGAAATACCTCCACCGCCAGCCCGAACACGAGAGCGAGCCCGATGACGAGCGTCTTCCTGGCGTCGAGCAGCCGGGAGGTCATGATCTCGAGCCCGTTGACGACGATGAATGTCGAGGAGAATACGAGCGCCGCGCCGGCCACCGGACGCGGCATGAGGTAAAACAGGAACCCGAGCTTGGGCACGAACGCGAGGACGAGCAGAACCCCCGCCACCGCGTAGGCAACGTACCGGCTCGTGACGCCGGTCGCGGTGGCGAGCCCGACCGCTGCGGTAGCAGAGTTCACGCCGTGGGCGCCGAGCCCGCCCGCCACGACCGAGCCGAGCCCGTCGGCAACCACGCCTCGGCTGATGGACCGCATGTCGGCGCGGACCCAGTCGGCGTCGTTCGCCTTCTGGGAGGTCATCACGTTGCCGACCACCTTCAATGACGCCGCGACCGCCGCGATGGCGAATGGCAACACGAGAGATGCATCGAAGCTCCAGCCGAGATGAGCGAGCGACGGGATCGCGAATATCGTGTCGCTTGCAATGCTAGCGAGACCGCCCGTCTCGAGCCTGCCAAGTCCCCACGCAGCGGCATAGCCGATCGCCATCCCGATCAACACGCAGAACAGGCGCAACCCTCCCCGTCCCCAAACGTTCAGCCCCACCATGATCGCGAGCGTGACAAGCGCGAGCGCCACATCGGTCAGAGCCGGTCCGCCCGAGTCCTCGCCTACCCCGAGCGCGGTGCGCAACCCGACCACTCCGGTTGCGATTCCGACGAGCAGGACGACCAGCCCCGCGATCTCCGGCGGGAACAGCGCGCGCAGGCGGCGTAGGGCCGGCGCAAGCGCGACCTCGAACAGCCCCGCCGCGATGGTCATTCCGAAGACCGCCGGGAGGCCGCCGTGCTTCGCCGCGACCAGCGAGGGCACGAAGTAGATGATGCTCGAAACCGGCTGGCACAGGTAGCCGGAGCCCACGGGGCCGAGGGGGATCGCCTGCAGGATCGTGCCGATGGCGAGGGCGATCAGCGTCATGCTGACCATGGCCGCCGCAACATCCGCCGACGTTCCGGCCGCCTGCGCTGCGAGAACCGGGTAGACGAGATTGATCGACATGAGGCCGACGTGCTGGACGCCGGACAGCGCGGTGACGCCGAGCGGCGGGGTCTCGTCGACTCCGTAGACGATGTTCGGCGGCTTTCTCACGACTGCTTCTCGACGCAGCGCCTATTTGGCGGCTGCGATGGCGTCGTCCCGGGAGGCGGTGATGGTGAAGATTTCCAGGAATCCCCCGAGTTCGAAGAACTGGCGAACCTTCGCCGAGAGGCTGCACAGGACGAGCTTGCTTCCCACCTCGTCCGCGCGCTTCGCGGCGACGAGCAGCACGCGAAACCCGGCGCTGCTGATGTACTCGAGCTCCCGGAAGTCGACGACGACCCGGCTGGCGGGATCCGCGACGACGGACTCGAGCTTCTGCCCGAGGGCGGGCGCGGTAGTGCTGTCGATCCGCCCTTTCACCGCCAGCGCTATTACGCCATTGATCTCTTCCTCATGCAGCTCCATTGGCACCACCTTATCGGTTAGCGACTTTCTGAGCACGAGCTGGTTGCGCGCTCCGACTCGCGCATAGCCGACCTCGTTCATGAGACTCCTGATGAAATGCACCCCCAACCCTGCGATCTGCCGATCCTTCAATGACGTTCCCCGCTCCGGCGGTGGGGCCGCGAGCGGGTCGAAGGGGGCGCAATCATCCGCCACATCGGCGGTGAGCGTCTGCGCGTCGACCGAGAGCGCAACCTCGATCCGATGCGGGGCGTCGTCGACAAACCCGTGCCGCAGAATGTTGCTCAAGACCTCGTCCAGGGCGACCTGCATGTCCGCCACAACGTCGGGATGGAGCCGGTGCATCCGGGCCAGCCCGTCGAGCAATTCCCGCACCCGCGTTACACCATCGCCGTGCCCCGTGATCATGGCCACGAAGCTCGTCATCCCGAACCGCTCCCGGAAAGTGTCGTCTACCCGAAGAGGCACATCCTCGCTCACCTTGACCCTTGTCGCGCAACAGCCAAGCGCCATCGCGACGCGGCTGGGTGGGGTCTAACGGGGTGCAGGCTGCAATTTCCACTGCACGTTCGTCCACGTTCGACGGCGTGCTGCGTCGGCGCCAGGAGTCGCACGCGCAAGTGCGTCCTCGAATTGCCGGAGACCCCGCAAAATCGCCGGCGGAGAGACGTCGAGCTCCCGCGCCGCGCCCCGTATGCTGCCCCTATTCACGACCGGGAGAAAGACGCGAGCCTGATTCAAGCGCATGGCGTCAACGGCAGGTCAACGGCGTTCGTTCGTTGGCATCTTACTCCGCGCGTCGCGTCGCGCCGTACCTCGCCAACGGGTGGGGTCCGCACGGCTGCAGTACCCGGCTTCAGGGCGTGCGGCCCGCTCCCCGTAGGCTTCAAGCTGGTTGACGCGGGCGGGACGGCGGTCCTCACCTAGGCCATTCGGCCGACCCGTGCAGCGACCCTTCACGCGCCTTCCAGGCCGATTCCCGCTCGCGTGCGCCCCGGTCTCGATCCGTCAGCCATCCACCAGCCCGCACCGCGTCCGACCGGGTCAGTCGCGAATCGAAGACGGTCGCGCGAACCGCAACAGCTCCCATCCCGCGGTGCTGTCGTACGAGCATCCGGTGTTCCCATCAAGGTTCCCAACCCTCGGGTCAGCCTGGAGCGCTACTGACCGACCGTTCGCGGCGCGCTTTGCGGACCGCGAGCCGGACCGGCAATCAACCGGCCGCTGTTCGCCCTGCGACGATCCCGGCCGGCCGGTCGCATTCGTCCTGCCGCGTCGACTCGATGCGTCGGGCGAACGTCATGTTCCTGACCAACCCGTCTGCCGTAGGCCGGGGTGACGCCGCTCGATGCAGGGGTCGGCGTCACCGCGATCAGTCACAGTTGCCGCAAGACGCGGCAGGGATTGCCCACAGCTACCACGTTTGGTGGCAAGTCCTGCGTGACCACACTTCCGGCGCCTACAACGGTGTTCTCCCCGATGGTCATGCCAGGGCAAACGATGGCGCCGCCACCGAGCCAGGCACCGTCGCCGATCGACACGGGCAGCGCGTACTCGACGCCGGAACGTCGTGCCTTCGCGTCGATGGGATGCGTCGCGGTGTAGATGTGGACCCCGGGCCCGAATTGAACCTCATGGCCGATCGTGATTCGACCGCAGTCGAGGAGAACGCAGTCAAAGTTGATGAAGGTCCGGTCGCCGATGGAGATGTTGAAGCCGTAGTCACAGCGCAGCGTAGGCCTCAGCACAGTTCCCTCGCCGAATCTTGCGAACAAGCACCTCAGCAAGGCGCGACGCTCCTCGGCGGCACCCGCTGGGGTTGTGTTGAACTTCGCCAGAATCTCCTGCGCCCGAAGGTGCGCGGCACAGAGCTCAGGGTCACTGGCGACATAGAGCTCGCCCGCAAGCATTTTCGCTTTCTGACCAGTTGGCGTCGACATGGGGCAGTCTTCGACATCGTTGTAGAGCGAGGCGACTCGAGTGCGCTCTCCGGCTCTCGCTCCGACGGGCCCCGCGGCGGTGGCGAAAATCAGCACCGCGAAATGACGCGTACAACGGTTTCCCGGTGGTTGCGAAAGCCCATTCGCTCATAGAGCTGGCGAGCGCCGGTATTGTCGCGCATGACGTGCAGGAACGGTGTTTCGTTGCGCTGCATCTGACGACGAATGAGCTTGAACATCAGCCGACGCGCATAGCCGCGGCCTTGAAAGTCCGGATGCGTGCAGACGCCACTGATCTCCCGGAGCGAGCCAGCGCACATCCGCTCGCCAGCCATGGCCACGAGGCGCTGACCATCGAAGCAGCCAAAGTACTCGCCGAGCTCGATGGTTCTCGGACCGAACGGGCCGGGACGGGTCAAGGCGGCCAACTCAAGCGCCTGTGATGCGTGCTGCGGGCCGACCGGGACGGCTTCAGGCGCCTCGTCGGTGGCGGGCATTCCCGCCTCCCAGAGCATCTTGAACATGGTGGACTCGGCATCGATGGTCCAGCCGGTGGGAGCGGCACCTGACCAACCGTCACAGTAGAAGTGCTCGCCTGGTTCGCAGAATCGAGCCAGTGCTGCGAAGTTGGGGTGCTCGGGATTCGCGAAGCCGACGATAGGCGAGAAGCCCTGAGCGTACCGACGCGCGTCTTCGGTGCCTGCAGCGTACTTCGCGTGCGGACCGGCAAGCGTGTGCCAGCTGATGTTGTCGAGGAGATGCTTCATCGTCGCAGGCGCGAAAGGGAGGGTCGTGAGGGAGGCCAAGACCAGAGATCACGCGCTGTGGCGGGTCTGGCGCATCGATGGTGGCAGAGCCAGTCGCCTTCCTCGTCTCGGATCGAACAGCCTTGATTCACGGCGGCGAATACGCAATCGACGGCGGCACAGTGCCGCCTAGTCCAGCAGTTCGACGGCGTCACGCTTCCGGAGGGTGCTCTCCACGAGAACGGCACCGTAGACGCCGGCCATGCCATTGTGGGCTTGCGTGACCTTCCGCAGGAACTCGATTCACCCGTATCGGGATCAAGTGTAATCATCTTGCAGCGCGGGTCGCGCTCCAGTATCGAGATCACGGCTTTCGATCCGATGCGCAGCGGGATCTCTACGGCCGGCCCAACCCGCCAGGTCAGCGGCCCGCCGCCGCGGCGCGTCCGCTGGAGCGATGGGTTGGGAATCGCCTACGCTGCAACGGTTGCGCGAGTTGCCCAAGCCCTAGCAGTCAACGAGATCGACCCGTTTGCTTCAAGTGGCACGCGTTCTCGTATTCGGTCCCGTAGGCGCGCTCTCGCGGTCTCATCGAGGGACATGGCATAGGCGGGGGCCGGCCCCTGGCCGCCGAGGAAAGGCTGCCAGTAGTCATCGAAGTTCGTGAACGGTGTGCGTATGTCGATGGGCTTCACCTCGATTCCTTTCAGTCCGGCCCCGGCGAAGAGCTTCTCGAGGGCCTCCGGTCGGCACAGGGGGAAACGGAGGCCTTCGTCCAACTTTGCAGCGTCCGGGTCGAGCTCGACCGCCGCATTCCAGAAGTACCGCATGAGCTCCATCTTTCCGGCGTAGTCCCAGACATACGCCGCGACGGTGCCTCCCTTGCCCGTGACCCGCGCCATCTCGGCGAGAGCGGCGCGCTGATCCGGAACGAAGTTCAGGACCAGTCCGGAGACCACCACATCGACCGCCCCATCGCCGAGCGGGATCGCCGTCGCGCTGCCTTGGTGAAGCACCGCCCGGTCCGCCAGGTTCTCCTTTGCGGTCTTGAGAAATCCCTCCGAAGGCTCGACGCCGGCGACCGAAGAGGGCGAACAGCTGTCCACGATCGCGGCGCACAGTGCCCCCGTACCGCATCCCACGTCGAGCCACTTCCGTCCGGCCGGAATTCCCAACCACGAGAGAAACGGCGGCGCGACCCGGCGGCTCCACCGGCCGACGTACCGCTCGTAGAGGCTTCCGCGCTCCCAGGTGTCGGATACCTGTTCGTGATCGCCCTGGATTTGATATCGCACAGCCCCGTACTGGCATGCACCTTCGTGCTTTTGGTTCGGCATCAACGTCTCCTGTAGGGGATAACGCTCGGAATGAGCGGATGCCGAGGAGCGAAGCGACGAGGGAACGCAGCAGCGGCCCCGCTGTTGGGCACTCCGCTCGATTGCGTTATCGGGCGGCACTGAAAGTGAATTACGACGCGATTTCGTCATAGCCCCGTCCAAGAAACTGCACAAAACAGAACCCGTGGCCGAATGGATCGGCCAGGAGTGCGAGCTTGCCCCACCTGTGCGCGGCGACTGGGTTCTCGAGTCGTGCTCCCGCTGCGACAGCCTTCTCGACCGCCGGCTCGATCTGCTCGACGACGAAATCAAGATGCACGGGCGTCCAATGGCGACTGTAGTTTCGGATCTGGGTGGTTGCCGGCGACGGTGGACTCCCCGGAGCCTTGACCAAGAGATAGATGGGCGCTGAGGTGCCGAGCATCTCGACTCCAAACGACCCGAAACGCCTGCCGACTCTCAGCCCGAAGGCGGAAGTGTAGAAGCGAGTCGCCTTCTCCAGATCGTCCACGTCGATGTTCACGAGCAGGTTCATCCGCGGACCCTCTGTCATACGGCTGGAGCGGGAGCCATTCGTTACCCAGACGAAACCCGCGGACGGATCCCTGGTGCAACGGCAGGAGTAGTCTCATTGTCCACCGTGCTCTGAGCTGCACTCTGTGTCACGAGCATGAGCGCGAGGACGAGGAAATGGCGCGATGCGCGCCGTGGTACCGGAATGACCTCTCCGCGTTTCGAGTAGACCACTTCATGACGTTGCGCAAGATGCCCAACGTTCGCGCTGTGCCGCCGCCGAGGAGCGAAGCGACGAGGGGACCGCAAGCGGCTGAAGCCCGCTGTATCGTGTCCGGTGCATCGATGGGCTCGGCGTCACGGACGCAGGGCGTTAGACGCTCGACGTCAACCGTCATTCCGTCGAGCTCGGCAACACGCTGCGGGGCCTCTAGCTCCGGCTTCCACGCTATCGCGCGTCCTGCTGCAGATACTTGTGGACGAAAGCGATCGCCATGCTGCCCTCTCCGACCGCGGAGGCGACCCGTTTGACCGGGCTCAACCGCACGTCCCCACACGCGAAAACGCCGGGGACGCTCGATTCGAGGAGATAGGGATCGCGGTTGTGCGACCAGCGCCCAGCCTTCACCACATCGTCACCGGTCAGCACATAGCCTCGTGCATCGCGTGCGATGTCCGCTGGCAGCCACCCAGTCTCTGCGTCGGCTCCAATGAAGACGAAAAGGCCGCCACAGTCGTGCCGGCGCACCGTCGCGCTCGCGCCGTCGCGGATGTCGATCGCTGTCAGGTGGTTGTCGCCGTGCGCGGCGACTACTTCCGACCGCAGTTGGACCGCGACGTTCGACTTCCCGCGGAGCTGCTCAATCAGGTAGCGAGACATGCTCTTCTCCAGCGAATCGCCCCGAACGACGAGCGTGACCACGCGTGCATGATTGGCAAAGTGCAAAGCGGCCTGACCGGCCGAGTTGCCGGCACCGATGAGATAGACGTCGAGTCCATGGGTCGCGCCCGCTTCGCTGCGTGCCGCTCCGTAGTAGATACCCTTGCCGATGAGTCGATCGAAGCCTTGGATCGCGAGGCGACGCCAGGTAACGCCAGTGGCGAGAATGACGGTCCGCGCCCGGACGACATCGTCACCATCGAGGTAAGCCTGACGCGTTGTCGGATCGATGCGGGCGACGGAGCGCGTGACCAGGATCTCCGCCCCGAGTCGCCTTGCCTGCTGGAGTGCGCGACTAGCGAGCTCGTCGCCGGAGACTCCGCTGGGGAACCCGAGATAGTTCTCGATCCGCGAGGACGTCCCGGCCTGACCTCCTGGCGCCTCGCGCTCAACAACCACGGTGCGCAGTCCCTCGGACGCGCCGTACACCGCCGCTGCGAGGCCAGCCGGCCCGCCGCCGATGATCATGGTGTCGTATTCAGCAAGGCGTGCACCCGTCTGAAGGCCGAGAAGCCGGGCCACCTCGCGTGCCTCCGGTCGACTGATCAGAGTCCCGTCGGCCAGCCGGAGGACAGGGCAATCGTCCTCCGGTGGCCGGGTTCCGGGCCAACGCGTTGACAATTCGGGCGAATCGGGCGTCATCCAGTCGAAGGTAATCTGGTTCCGCGCGAGGAACCGGCGCAACTCGACGCAGGCGGTGTCCCAGCGGTGCCCGACCATCGTTACGCGCGGCACGGGCGGTTCGGCAGCGATGCCTTGGAGCCCTCCGAGGCGTTCGCGTGCAAGCGTGCCGACCTGCACAGAGATCTCCGGCGATGCCGCCGCAATGGCGTAGTACTGCGGAGGATCGACGCGCATGACGCGGGAGGGTTCCGACGCTCGATACCCGCCTGGAAACGCGGTACCAATGGCGATCGGCACTTCGCCGAAAATTGCGCCAGGCGCGCGCCAGCCCAGCGTTCGTTCGATTCCGTCGACCAATTTGACGACTTCGATCTTGCCAGCGAGAACCGCAAAGAGCGCACGGTCTCCACCTTCATGAACGGCGAATTCCCCGGCGCCCAGGTGCAGGTCGGCGGACGTCTGCGCGAGACGCTCGAGTTCGGGCGCTGCGAGCGTCGAAAACAGCGGGATTGCCCGGACATCGTCAATCGTCAACATGGTCTGGTTGGAGGTAAGAAAAGGGGACAGATCACGATTCTAGGGATCACACAGTTGTCCTGGTCGAGCCAAAACGTGTGAGGAGGCTCATTTCTTTGACGCCAACGTTGCGGTTGACTCGCCCGTGTAGGCGGACGAAGCCCGCCGGAACGGGTCGGGCCGAGGCGCGGGGTTAGACCTCGGCTTGCGATCACGCGTGTGTAGGCTACTCATCAAAGCCGAGCCGGCGTGTGAATACCTCCAGCGGTTCTCGAGTCATCCCCGATCGGTTGACCGCAGCGTGCTTATCCGCGTAGCCGACCAAGCGTCGGGCGTGGGCGGCGAGCGTGATGTTCTGGAGGAAGAGACCAAGATCAAGCCAGCTGTGCTTCGTTAGTGCGGAATCGATGGTGAAGATGAAACCAACTGGCGCATGGAAGAACACGGACGACAGTCTTTTGCGACGCGCAACGAAAGGGTAGCAAGAGCATCGCCGCATCTTGTGGCCCGCATGCACGGGGCGTTGCGACCGCTCAGCCGGTCATGCCCAAGGTCTCGTCGAGCCAATCGAGGGCGCGACGATTGACCAGCGAGCGATTGCGCATTTCGCAGTGCTCGCCCGCACTTGCGCGCTTTGAGGCGCGTCATGTTTACCGAGATTGATTTGACACCAACCCATACTTGCCCGCGCGGCGCGCCATGTGCGCGGCGTAGGCGCTCGCAATGAGCGCCTTGGTGGGCGTGCAGCCGTCGTTGACGCAGGTGCCGCCGAACTTGCCGTGCTCGACGAGGGCGACCTTCAGGCCTTCCTTGTCGAGGCGCGCGGCGAGGGCGGGGCCGGCCTGGCCGGTGCCGATGATGAGGGCGTCGAATTTCTGGGCCAATCAAACCCCCGCTCGCAAGCAACAAGCTCGCGGCCCCCTTGTCAGGGGGCCGGATCAATCTACGCAGCTGCCAGCATAGTAGCGGGGCTGGCGAGGGAGCGGGCGAGGGCGCGCAGGAGCGAGGCGCCGTCGCCGCGCCAGGCGCTGCCGTGCATGCAGGCGAGGACCTGGGGCTGCTCGCGGGCGAGGCGCTCGAGGGTCGCGCCGGTCTGCGGGGCGTGCGCGTAGTAGTCCATCGACCGACGGAAGGCCTCGCTCGGGCCGAGGATGTCGGCCTCGGTGAGCGCCACGGCGCCCGAGCCGCCCTGGGTGAAGAGGTCGCCGCAGAGCAGGGTGCGGGTCTCGAGCTCCATCATGAAGCCGCACTCCCAGCCGTGCGGCACGTGCGGCGTGTCGAGCCACTTGAAGGCGCGGCGGCCGGTGCGGAGCACCTCGCCGTCGGCGAGGGCGCGCGCCGGGCGGGCAGCAACGTCGTCGACGGACACCATCGCGGCCACCTGGCTGCAGACGGGAACGGCGGCGGGCGCGGCGGCGAGGAAGTCGTTCAGCGACCCGCACTCGTCGGCCTCGTAGTGCGAGAACGCGACGTAGCGCAGCCGCTCGAGCGGCACGATCTTGCCGATCGCCTCGGCGATGAGCGGGAACAGGCGCCGCGGGCCGGTGTGGAAGAGGAGCGGCTCGTCGTCGGCGACCAGGTACTGGTTGAAGTTGAAGCCGATCCCGCCCGGGATCTCGACCGGCGTGTTGATGCGGTAGATGCCCGGGGCGATCTCGTGGAGGTTGGTGCCGCTCGAGGTGTTGGTGATCATGGGTTTCTCCTGGTTGTGATGCGGGTTGGTAATGCCGGGGATGTGTAACGAGGCGCCGGGTCGTTACACATCCTGCGAAATGGTCGCTATGCTCGGCCCGTGCCCCAGGATTCCCGGTCTCGTCGCGCTCGACGATGGCGCGCTCGCCCGGCGTATTGCCGAGGCCGGCGCGGCGCCCGATTCGGCAGCCGAAACAGAGCTCTACCGCCGCCTTGGGCCGCGTGTTCGGCTCTACGGCCTGCGCCACCTGCGCGACCGGCAGGCGGCGGCGGACCTCGTGCAGCAGGTGCTCCTCATCACGCTCGAGCGCCTGCGCGCCAGGAAGCTGCGCGAGCCGGAGAGGATCGCCTCGTTCGTGCTCGGCACCTGCCGCATGACGGTGCTCGAGATGCGGCGCGGGACGCGGCGGCGCGAGGCGCTGCTCGAAACCTGGGGCGACGCCGCCGAGGCCTTCGAGGCGCCGGAGCCGCTGGCGCTCGACCCCGATCGCCTCGCCGGATGCCTGGAAGCGCTCTCCGAGCGCGAGCGCTCGGTGGTGGTGCTCAGCTTCTTCGCCGACAAGCAGGCGGACGAGGTGGGCGCGGAGCTGTCGATCAGCGGCGGGAACGTGCGCGTCATCCGCCACCGCGCGCTGGCGCGCCTGCGCGAGTGCATGGGTGCGGGGGAGGACGAGCAATGACCTGCGAAAACCCGATCGGCTTCGAGACGCTCGTCGCCTATTGGCTGGGCGAGGTGCCGGAGAAGCGCGAAGCGATGCTCGAGGAGCACCTCTTCAGCTGCGCGTATTGCACCGAGCGGCTCGAGGGACTCGCCGCGCTCGCCTCGGGCGTGCGCGCAGCGGTGAAGGACGGCAAGGTGAGCATGGTGGTCTCTGAACCGTTCGTCGAGGCGATGAAGCAGGCGGGCCTGTGCCTGCGCGAATACCGGCTCGAGCCCGGCGGCAGCGTGAACTGCACCATCCGCGCAGACGACGACGCCGTCATCTCGCGCATCCGCGCGCCGCTAGCCGGCGTGAAGCGCCTCGACGTCGTGCGCATGCGAGGCGGCGGCGAGCCGGAAGTGCGCCTTGCCGACGTGCCGTTCGATGCGGAAACGGGCGAGGTGCTCATGATCCCGTCGGCGGCGTGGCTGAAGACGATGCCGGCGTTCACGATGCGGATGCGGCTGATCGCGGTGGGCGCGGCGGGGGAGAAGCAGATCGGCGACTACACGTTCAATCATTCGCCGTCCTGAGAACCCGGGTCAGAGCGCCAAAAACCAGAACCGGGGTCAGGGCCGCGATAGGAGAGCGAACCTCCTGCCAACCGCCGTTGCTCATCGCCTCGCCGCCGTCAGCAGAAGTTCGTTGGGACCTTCCCACCCGGCAGCAGTTTCGAACACCTTGAGGCGCGCCCCCATCGCCGCCCAGGCTGATTCCGTTGCGGTGGCGTCCAGCTTGCTCAGGATCTGCTGGATCGGACTCGCCGAAGTTCGGATGAAACTGAGATAGTCCAGTGCAGACGGGAGTTTGAACGGAGCGTCGATCTTGGTGGTTGCCACGTCTTTGAACCCCGCGTCCCTGAAAATTGCGTCGATCAACTCGGATCTGCCCAGGCTCAGCAGACCCCCGCGTTGGTAAGGATCGCGCGGGGCAAGACCTGCATGCTCGAGCGCGGTCGACATGACAATCGTAATGCAAGGGTTCGCCTCCGGTCTCGAAAACACCATCGTGCATACGCCACCTCCAGGCTTCAGCGCCCGATACATCTCGCGAAGTCCCTGCAGGGGATCGGGAAAGAACATCAACCCCAGCCGGCATACCGCCGCGTCGAAGCTTGCCTCGTCGACCTGGAGGCGTTCACCATCCACCACCCGCGTTTCGACGTTGCCGTGACCCGCGCGCCGTGCATTGACCGCTGCAAACTCGAGTATGGCGGGCGAGAGATCGGTCGCAAGCACGAAGCCCTGGGGACCCACCCGTTCCGCGATGTCGAGTGTCTGGTCGCCGGCGCCTGCGGCAACGTCGAGCACGCGAGACCCGGGCTTGATCCCGGCCATATCGAGCATGGCGTCGGTTGCGCTGCGCAGCCACGCACGGATCTGGGGCGTTTGATCGTTCCAGCCTCGAGCGGCTTTCTCCCACTGGTTGCGCGTCGCAAGCTTGAAGGCTTGTTGGTCAAATGCCGGTGCCATCGTCATGAGGCGTTCTCCGTCGTCCAAAGCCGCTAGTGAGGATGAGCGAGGTCGAGAAAAGGGGCGCCGATCTCACTGACATAGAAGATGACGACTTTCGTTGGCGCGCTGGCACTCCGGTTGTATCCGGTCATCTTGACCAGGGGCGGCTCAACGAGCGCCTCGCCTGCTTTGACGATGATCGGCTCGCGCCCCTCGAGCTCCAGCGTAAAGGCGCCCTCAAGAACGTAGACCGTCACCGGGAAACGATGGGTGTGGGTGACCGTCCGGTCACCGGGCTTGAATGTCGCCGTGAGCACGCGAACGTCTTGCCGCTGCCCGGTCGGCATCGCTTCGACGACCTGATGCAAGGTAAGGTTGGGTTTCGCAAGGTCGTCCCCATAGGCGGCCGTCACGAGGCCGATCATCGCCCCTGCAATGCCGCTGCCGAGCCAATGTATCCTGCGCATGGTTGTTCTCCTGAAGTCGTTGCTGGGTCACCCGATGTACGCTCGCCGGTGGTTTGATCCCGGCGATCGACACGCAAAGTCTATGCGGTTGACCCCATCCGGCGTAAGCCGCAGGATTGCAAGGCGGGACCGCATAAGTGCATAACCATGTTTGATTGGAACGATCTCCGATACTTTCTGGCTGTCGCCCGCCATGGCAGCACGCTCGCGGCCGGCCGTGCGCTCAAGCTGAGTCAGTCCACTGTGCAACGCCGACTGGCGGAGCTCGAACGGCGGATCGGCCGCAAGCTCGTAAGCCGTCACGCGACCGGTTACCGCCTGACGGAACTCGGCCAGGAGATGGTCCCTTACGCCGAGCGTATTGAGCACGCCGTGATGGGATTCGAGCAGCATCTCGAAGCAGCCCGGCGGGATGTCGTAGGCGTCATTCGGGTGACCTGCCCCGAGCCCTTGGTCTACCGCATTACACAGTCGTCGCTGCTCGACCGCTTTCATGCGCGCTATCCTCGACTGCGCGTGGAGTTCGTGATGAGCGACAAGTATCTCGATCTCATGAAGGGTGAGGCCGACGTTGCGCTTCGCTCAGGTGATACGGATGCCGATGAGCTCGTCGGACGCAAGATCGCGGATTCGCTCTGGGCGGTGTACGCCAGCCACAAATACGTCGAGCGGCACGGCAAGCCGGATCGCGTCGAAGATCTCAACCAGCATTCGGTGGTCGGCTTAGACGAGACGATGGCCAACCATCGCGCCGCCAAATGGCTTCGCCAGGTGGCACCGGATGCCAAGGTCGTGGCGCGCAACAACAGCGTTCTTGGGTTGCTCTATGCGGTGAAGTCGGGCGTCGGGCTTGCCCCGCTTCCGACGGCTCTCGGCGATGCGGAGGAGGATCTCGTGCGGGTGCTCGGTCCGGTTCCCGAGCTCGCGCGGATCTGGCGGCTGCTGACGCATCCCGATCTGCGGCGCACACCGCGAGTGTCGGCCTTCTTCGACTTCATCATCGAGGAAGGCGAAGCGCTCAAGCCGATTCTGACTGGGTAGGGGCGGGCGGCATGGAGGTGAGAAGGCCCAGGATGCCGGCGCGGGTGGCTGCGTCAGCGGCGTCGACCACGGCCATCTCCGCCTGTGCCCTCTAGCGAGCAGGCTCAGCCGCGCGTCGTTTGCGTCGGCTGGAGCCGATGGTCAGACGCCCGTCCGTCGTTCCAGAACTCGACAAGCTGTTGCCGCTCCGCCAGTGCCGAGGCCAGAATGCCGGCGAAGATCGCCCAAAATGCGGAGCTGACTCCCAGGATCGCGAATGGGGTGGCGGCGACCGCGAACGCAACCAGCGCGCCGAAACGCATCTTTCCGCCAAACGCCTTCTCCAGCGCGTCCTGCAGCGACGACAGGATCGCAACTCCCGCCAGAGCGAGGACATAGGTCTTGGGGAGCACGTTCAACAGCGAGGCAACGGGTGTAGACGCAAACGCGAGCACGATCGTAAGCGCCGCAGAAATCACCGCAGCCCAGTAGCGGCCGGAAACTGCGCCCGCATCAGGCCCCGCGACAATTGCTACGCCCGTTCGCGCGACGGTCGCTGCGTGACCGCCGAAAACCGCGTTTGCCATGGAATTGAGGCCGACAATCGTCGAGACGGCGTTGACAGGAACGCTATAGCCCTGCGCCATGAGGAATCCCAATCCCTGAATGTTCCCGAGGCCCATCGCCATCACCGCCATCGGCACACTTACCGCAACGAACGCAGCGAGCGAAAAATCCATGCGCGGCATGACGATCGCGGGCGGCGCCCATTCCACGGCCGACATACCCGTGGCTCCACTCAGAGCGACCGCGATGCCGCCACCGACTACCGCCAAGCCGACCGGAGGCAGCCGCGGGCTATTGATCAATCGTCCCAGCAAGTAGCATGCGACCGTGGTCCCGGCCATCGCCAGATCACCGACCGTAGCGACCACCATGCGAGTCACATACTCAAGGATGCTCCCGCCGAACATGCCCATTACGATCGGCAGGGGGAGCCACTTCATGATTCTTCCACCGATGCCGGAAACCCCCAAGGCAAGAAGGAGGACACCGGCAGCCAGATTGGCCGCTACGAGCTCCTCGAAACTGAACCGATCGGACAGTGTACCCAGGTAAACCAGCCCGGGTATCGTCCAGGTGATGGGGATCGGCTGTCGGAAGTAGAGCGAGGCGGCTATCGTTGAAACTGCGCCGCTGAACCAGACAATGAATATCCAGCTTGATGTCTGGGCCGTGCTGAGGCCCATCTGTTCGGAAACCCCGATGTGCAGTGGCACCGCCCCGAATGCGTACCAGACGAAAGCCGTAAGTCCGGCCCACGTCGCTGCCCAGCTGAGTTCCCGCATCGTCTGTGCTTTCTTAGGGCACCTAACGTCGCTGTTCAGGGGCGTCGCTCTTGTTTCCAGCCGGTGATACCTGAACCTCTCGCAATCCGGCGGCCTCGATTGTTCGCTTCACCAGGACACCCGCAGGGGTCGCTCGATCAACCGCCGCTTGTTGGTCGAGGCATTACTGGTGCGCCGGAGCCCTGTGCAGCCCGATGGTCGTTTCCATGTAGGCGGGCGAAGCCCGCCGGAACGGGTCGGGTCGAACCGCAGGTTAGGCTTCACTGCACGCTGCCTCCGCCGAAGTGCTCCTTGAACGACTCGCGAGCCTCGCCGATAAACACAAGCAACTGATCCTCCGGCACACGGACGACAGCAATACCCTGGCGCTCTGCTTCCGCTGGCAAGATGCTATTGAACTGACCGGTTGGGATGAAGAGCGTTTTGGGCAGTTGATGCTTGTGCGCTCTTGCTTCCTTGAGGAGTTGTCGAACTGCTATTTTCGACGGCTCCGCCTCTTGGGTTGGGGCGAACGTATTGCCCAAGATGAAGCAGCTCGCGGCATCCATGAGCGCGATGCAATTGAAGTCACCTTCTAGTTCGGTGCGAAGCGGTAACTCGTTCAACTTGAACGCAAGCCACGCTTCGTTGACCTTAAATTGCTTCGGATGAAGCATCGCAGCGGAGTCCTGTGGAGCCTAACGCGCCGCTTCAGGGGCGCGCCGCTTGCGGCGCGTCCCCTGCAAGCGGATGTTAGAGCGCAACACCTTCAACTCGCGACTGTCAGTTCTCTATGGTGACAATGTGCGCCTGGATCTTGGCGTCCACAGCCCCCCGCCCGAACCGTTGGGCGACCGCTTCGGCCGCGATGTCGGTGGCTTCGCCGAGCAGCGAGGCGTTGCGCGCCTCGATCTCGTTTCGTAGTGGTGTCCCCTGGCAGTACGCGATCGCTGGGACCCGGGCAGATTCTGCCCGACTGCGCGCTGCAACCGTGGTGATCTGAGGTGACCCAGTGAGCCCGCCGTCTGCAAGATCTCGCTTGATGGTCAGAGGGTCCCAATAGCCGTGGGGTGTGCGCGCGAGGAAGCGAGGCGGATCCTTAGGAAATAGGGATTCGAGTGCCGTCGTCACGGTGTCCGCGAATTCGTTTTCCTTGATCCGATCCCACGTGTTGAAAATGAAAACGCCTCCAGACCTGAGCACTCGACGTGCCTCCGAAAACGCTTTCGGCCTTTCGGGGAAGAACATGACTCCGAACTGGCACACAACCGCGTCAAACGTTTCGTCTTGGAAAGGCAGTTGCATGGCATCCGCCTGACGCCACTCCACAGGGCGCTTGGTCCCGAGCGCGGAGGCGTGGTCTAACATCGGCTGATTCAGATCCGTCGCGACGATGGACACGCCTTGAGGTAACACGGATGCCAAAGCACGAGTCACGACACCCGTGCCGGCTGCAATTTCGAGCACGCGAGTAAGAGACCTCGAAGCTAGCCGATTCGCCAGGTCCGCAGCGTAGGGCTCGAAGATCAGCGGAACGAGATACGTTTCGTAAAGCTTGGCAATTGAGCCACTGAAGACTTTGTCGGTATCCGGACTACTCATAGTGTTTGCCCGCTCCTCGATGCCGTTGCGCTCTAACGTCGGGGATCAGCGGCCGCGAAACAGCGGGCGCAAGCCCGCTGTGAAGCGGGCCGCTGCATCGCGGTGATACTGATTGAGGCCCCCGTTTCCGGCGGGCTTGGCAGCTGATCGCTACCATCCGATGACGTGTTTGGAGACACGGACACTTTGGAAAGGAGGCCTCGATGCGATTCTATACCCGGCAACATCGCCACTATTGCGGCGTGGACCTTCACGCCCGCTCGATGTACGTGTGCATTCTCGACGCCGAGGGGACGGTGTTGGTGTCGAAGAACATTCCCGCGAGCCCGGAACCGTTCCTCGAGCTGATTGCGCCCTACCGCGAGGATCTGGCGGTCGCCGCCGAATGCATGTTCACGTGGTACTGGCTTGCCGATCTGTGCGACGATCGATCGCTCGAGTGCAGTACCGAGCACCCAAAGCTGACGATGTCCCTGGATCTTGCGGAACGCCTTCTCAGCTTCCAGGAAGCCGGTCGCCGTCCAACGCATCGCCATCTCGGCATCGCGGTAGCGACTGACGCGATGGGTCACGCGACGCACCGCACCGTTCGGATTCTCGATGACGTTGGTGCTCGCCAGGCAGCGCATCAGCGCGGGCGTGAGCTTCAGCCGATTCACCGTGAAGGTCTCCTCCAGCCCCTCGAGCAGGCTCGCCGCAGCGTCGGGGTGCTCGGTCTTGAGCCAGGCGGCCTGCTGCTTCAGTTTCCCGATACCGTCTTTTTCGGCGAGCGTGTAGGCCGCGTGCATCACGGCTCTCACCTGCGCGGCGATCGGCTTCGGCAGCCGCTCGGTGACGTTTCGCATCTTGTGGATGCGACAGCGCTGCACCTTCGCTTGCGCACCGAAGAGCTCCTCGATCGCGCTGCGAAGGGCCTTCGAGCCGTCGATCACGAACAGCCGCACCCGATCCGGACCGATCCCGCGTTCGATGAGGCTCGAGAGCAGGTCCTTGGCCACCGACGCGTTCTCACTCGAGCCCTGCCGGAGCCCAAGCAGATGCTTCCTTCCCTCGGCATCGACGCCGACGGCGGCCAGGATGTGGTGGCGATCGACGATGATCGCGTCGATCCACACGGCCAGGATGTCCACCCCGTCGAAGCGACGGCCCATCAGCGCTTCCACCGCGTCTCTGGCGGCCCGAATGAACCGCCGCGACACCGAGCTCTTGGCAATCCCCACGGTTCCGGCCATGCGCGGCAGCACCTCGGCGTACTTGCGCGTCGAGACACCCCGCACCAGGATGTCGCGGATGCGTTCGCCCAGCCGCGGCTCGGCCTGCAGCCGCTCGTAGACCGGAATGGCGACCTCCTTGCCGCCGCCGGCGCGGCGGCGAAGACGAGGCCGCCGCAGCGCGAGCTTCCTCTCGGCCAGGACGACCCGTCCGGCCTGGCTGCCATGCCAGAGCACTTCACCCACACGCCGACCCGGATGCTTGGCCCCGGCGACCTCCTGCGCCGAGAGCACCAAGAGCTGCTCGACAAACCCTCGTGCGGCCCCGTTCATCAGCTCGTCGATGCTCGCTCTCGCGTTCTCGACCAACTCCAGTATCGGCAGCAGCACTTGACTCTGCTCGGCGAACGCGGCGCGCACCGCCCCGGCGATGTCCTCTTGCCCGACGACGGCCAGTCGCGGTTTGCTACCAGCGGTGTTTCCCGGCGCGAGGAGATTGTGTTCGTGCTGGGGCACGCGCTGTACATGCGTGCGATCCACGGCGGGAAGGCGAAGAACGACCGCATCGACGCCCACAAGATCGCGGCGCTGCTGCGCGGTGGGATGATGCCGCAGGCCTACGTCTACCCGAGGGCGATGCGGGCTACGCGCGATCTGATGCGCCGGCGCAACCATCTGATGCGAAAGCGTTCGGAGCTGTTGGTTCACATTCAGAACACCAACAGCCAATACAACCTGCCGGCGTTCGGGGCGCGCATTGCCAAGCCGCATCTGCGGCGCGAGGCGGCGAGCCATTTTCCGGAAGCGGCGGTGAGGAAGAGCGTCGAGCTCGATGTGTCGCTGATCGATCACTACGACCGGGCGCTGCCGGGGCTGGAGCGCTATATCGAGTCGAGCGCCCACGGCCACGATCCGGTGGCCCTAGCCCTGGTGAGAACGGTGCCCGGGTTGGGCGAGATTCTGGGGCTATCGATCGTCTATGAGATCGAGCGCATCGAGCGCTTCCCGCGGGTGCAGGACTTCCTGTCCTATGGCCGGCTGGTGAAGCCGACCAAGGAATCGGCCGGCAAGCATCCTCGGCCACTCGGGCCGCAAGATCGGCAACGCGCACCTGAAGTGGGCGTTCTCGGAAGCCGCAGTGTGCTTCCTGCGAGGGAATCGTCGCGCCCAGGCGTTGCGCGTGCGACTGGCCGCCAAGCACGGCAAGGGCAAGAGTCTCGCGATCATCGCCGCGCGGCTCGCCCGTGCGGTGTACTTCATGCTCAAGCGAAGAATGCCGTTCGATGCCGAGCGCTTCTTCGCGCATTCCGGTTCGGCAGGGACGAAGGACTCGAGCCTGAACGTCCCAACTGGGGCCGCTGTACAGGGCGCGCAGCCTGAACGAAGCTCGACCCAACTCACTGTGCCTGCGAGCACGACCTGCGAGCCTGGCCGCAAGCGGGTGCGCCCGGCAGCCCAGCGGCAGTGATTGGCCGAGCGCTTTCGTCCTCTGCCGTCCGAATCGACTGGATCACTCGTGTGATGCGTGACCTGCCCCTTCCCCGAGCGCTGCACTAACTCGATGGGATCCTCGATCCCGAGCCCGACGCTTTGAATGCGCCGGCACAAGGGCAAGTAGTCGTTTCTAGGGCGTCGCCATGTACGGCGACGACGTCGAGCTCCGGCTCGACGCCTGACCCTCGATAGGTGTTTGGTGCAGGCACTGCCTGCAAAACCCGCCGCCTGAAATCAAGCCAGGGGCGCGCAGCACGCGAGATCGCGGTCGGAACTACCGTGCGCGAGATCGAACGCCTCGCGTCGGGAACGCTTCACCTGTTGACAGGCCGGGCCTCATAGGGGTTGGGCGTCGCGCTCACGACAACGACGGACCGCGCAGCGGATCTGCGACCCATTGCCCAAGCTGAAGTGTTGCGAGAAACATGTTCCATTGCGGATCGCACGACGCCAAGTCTGACGACCAGAAGTCGAAGGTGATCAAGGCCTGTATCTCGCCCTTTCGCGCGATGCACAAGCGCGCACATGCCTCGCCGTTCGTGCGCGAGTCGATGAACTTGCCCTGAGCCCACGCAAGAGCAATATCGATCTTGGTCTCCTCAACTACCGGATCGATCGTGACGAAAGACCGTTCGTCGCTTTCGAGCGCGCTGCGAACCAGGGAGGCAACAGACAGTTTCTGGCCCATCGCAGGCCAGTGGTGATAGGAGACAGCCAAGGTGCAGTCGTCATCGGGGGGATTCTTGTCGAACACCTTGACGCAGTCATCGCTCATCTCGACAACCCACGTTTCCGGAATCTCTAGCCGAACCGCGCCGCGCCCGAGCACGAGAATCTTATGGTTCGGCTGAGCGCGCCATCCGTGGTCAGGTACCAGTCGGGCTTTGCGTGCTTTCAGTCGAGCCATGTGACTATTGAACCGCCCAACGCCAGAGTTCACCGGCCCGCGAAAGCGGGCGAAGCCCGCTGTAGCGGGTCCGGTGCAACGACGGGTTGGGCCTCAGCTTCGCGAGAGGCCAAGCAGAGCCGTCACTTGCGACCGCGCCAGTAGCCCGGCCTTCGTCTTTGATGAGCGAGCGCGATAACCCGAATTTCATCGGGCTTGAGCTGATAGATGATGTTGTAGGGGAAGCGCCGGAGAGGAAAGCGACGCGTGTTTCCGCGCCAGACGGGGCCGAGACGCGGGTAGGTGCGAAGGACGCCGACAGAACGCTCGAACTCCGCGATGAATGCGAGTCCGAGCTCGGCATTGGCTTCTCGTGCGTAGAAGAGGGCTCCGTCAATCAGCTCGCGCTCAGCTTCGAGACTGACGGAGGGGATCACTTCAGCGCATCACGGGCGCGCGCGATCGCCTCAGCGGCGGGAACCACCGGCGCACGGCCGGCCTCAATTTCGGCGATGCGTCGCTCGACTTCGGTGGCCCACGCCTCTTCGATCTCAGCGTCCTCGGACAGGCTCGCGATCAAGCGGTCAGCGAGGCGGGCACGCTCCTCGGGCGAGAGCTTCATTGCTTCCGCTTCCAGCGCTTCAACTTGGTTCGACATCGGAGACCTCCGACTACCTTGACTCAGACAATGATACCTCTGCGATGGGGTTGCCGGCTGAGGCCCAACGTCGAAGTCACCGGCGCGCCGCTTGCGGCGCGTCCGGTGGACTGCCAGGTTGGGCGTCAAATAGCCAAGGCCGCATCGAATTTGAATCGCTATTTTCCGCCGAACCGTCCTAGCGCTCTCGTGTAGTAGTCAGGGTCGTAGTAATTTTCCGGATCGCCAAGTTTTTTCGGCGGAATCCCGTACTTAGAACGAAGTCGCAATACAGTCCGTACGCCTTCGATGTCGACTTTAGCTTGTCTCGCAAACCCCTCCTTCGGGTCGAGTAGCGTTGCGTATGCGCTCTGGGCGACTTGTGGTGTGGCCATCTTCTGGTTCGCGCTAAAAATAGCGAGCGCTTCATCCTTGTTCGCCGGGTCGTAGAGCCATTCGACACCCGAGATCACCGCGGCGATATATCCAACGAGTGCATCGCGGTTACTCTGTGCCCACGCACGCCGGCTTATCCCGACGTTCCCCTGATAGCTGCCAAAAGTACCGACTGCGCTGGCAAGCACGTTGTATCCCCGCGCTTTGAGAAAAACGTCCTGCGGCGCCGTCACCAGCGTTCCCGCATGTTCTTTTGCGAGTAGCGCCTCGAAGCGACGCGAGCCAGCCCCCACGCGTGCGAAATGATAATCGGTGTCCTTAAGGCCACCTCGTTCCAACATCTCCCGGAGAATGAGTGCGAATCCGGATGTAAGCGTGTCAACCGACAGCGTCTTGCCTTTCAACTCGGCGAAAGATTTCACTTCAGGCACGGTTACGAGGCGCTGGAAACCGCTGCTCCCGCCCATCATCATGAACAGATCCGAGCCGTCCCCCGCTACCTCAGCCTGTCCTTCGCGCCAAGCGATCAGATTGTCCATTGCAGCCATTGCAACGTCGAACTTCCCTTCAATCAGGCCGAGAAAAAGAACCGTTGAATCCGGGGTCGGCGTGTACTGCAGATCGATTCCTTGCTTCACGAAAAAACCCTTGGACTGCGCAACCCAGATAGGCCAAGTGAACGGGGCGTGGAAGGTGATCAGCCTCACCGCTTTGAGTTCCTGCGCAACGCCCGCAGGCGCGTACGCCATGCATAGCGCAACGATTACAAGACGAAGCAATAAAGTCATGATGTTTCTCCCTTTTCGATATTCTCTTGACGCCCAACGACCGAGTTCAGCGGCGCGACGCTTGCGGCGCGTCCGCTGCAACGCGTGGTTGGGCCGCGTTCGCGCGTACATGCGCGTACTCGTCCTTCATCGCTTGAAGGAAGCTCCTTAGCTCCTCGCGGGAGCGAAGGTGAAAGACTCTCTTTTGGTGTGCCATTTGCGACACGTAAGATCGGTACCGTGGTGTAAGACGCGTATGGCAGGGCCAGAGCACCCGATAACTCTGAATTGAGCTGCTGATGACCGGACTTCCCTTGGGCCAGCCTGGTGGATCGACGAACAGCCCTTTGGCAAGTCGTTTCGTGACCCACAGCGCATGCACCGCCAGAGGTAAGTCAACGTGAACCAGCGTATCTGCTGCTTCAAATCTTTCCCACGTTAGCTTGACAGATTCAAAACCGTCGATGATCCATTCGTCGCGACTCACCAGCACCGAATGCAACTGAAGATACTCTTCATGCGGAACCTCAGAACCGCCCGGCCGGAACTTGATTGTATCGATCACGTAAAGCGGCAATCCGGTGATTGCCGCCAACTCACGGGCGAGAGTTGACTTACCGCCGCCCGCGTTTCCGAATATCGCCACTCGCTTCATGCGGCCCAACGCCTGAGCTGAGCGGCGCGCGCACCGACCCACGCAAGCGACGGCGTTAAACGCACACCCACCACGCTTCCACGCGTCCGCTCGAACGACGGGTTCAAGTAAGCCGCTACGCGGCA
>CAWGCC010000015.1:0-118468 GCA_963820965.1 uncultured beta proteobacterium
CGCAGGGGCTTGCCGGTCAGCCGCGCGATGGCGTTGGCGAACGCGGGCGCCAGCGGCGGCAGGCCGGGCTCGCCCATGCCGGTCGGCGGTTCGGCGCTGGGCACAATGTGGACGTCAAAGTCGGGCATGGCTGTGATGCGCGCCACCGCGAAGTCGCCGAAGTTGCCCTGCTCGACGACGCCGTCCTTGAGCGTGATGGCGGAACCCGGCAGGCACATCGACAGCCCCATGACCGCGGCGCCCTGCACCTGCGCTTCCACGCTGCGTGGGTTGACCGCGAGGTTGCAGTGCACGCCGGCGGTCACGCGATGCAGCACCGGCTGGCCATCACGCACCGAGGCCTCCACCACGTAGGCCACCACCGAGTCGAAGGACTCGTGAACGGCCACGCCCCAGGCGCGGCCGGCAGGCAGGCGCTTCTTGCCATAGCCGCTCTTGTCCACCGCGAGCTGCAGCGCGGCGCGGTGGCGCGGGTGCTTGTCGCCGAACAACCGCATCCGGTAGGCCACCGGGTCCTGCTTGGTGGAACGGGCGATCTCGTCGAGCAGGGTCTCCATCACGAAGGCGGTGTGGGTCGAACCCACGCTGCGCCACCACAGCACCGGCACGTTGAGTTTGGGGTGATGCACGGTCAGGCGCATCGGAACCGCGTAGGGATCGCGCATGCCCTCCGTTGTCGTGGCGTCGATGCCGTTCTTCACCTGGAACTGCTCGAACACTGAACCCGTGGTGATGGACTGGCCGACGATGACGTGGTCCCAGGCCAGCACGTTGCCGCGCTCATCGAAGCCGATGCGTGCGCGATGCAGGTGCATGGGGCGGTAGTAGCCGCCACGCATGTCGTCCTCGCGGCTCCAGAGCGTGCGCACCGGCGCGTTCAGGCCGGCGGCACGAGCGGCCTTGGCGATTTCGCAGGCCTCGACCACGAAGTCACTGCCGCTCGCAAACCGCCGGCCAAAGCCGCCGCCCGCCATCTGCACATGCACCTTCACCTGCTCGGGCTTGATCCCCAGCGAGCGCGCGGCTGCGGCGGCGTCCAGACCGGGACACTGCGAGCCGGTCCACAGCTCGGCGCTTCCCTCGGCGAGCGCGACGGTGCAGTTCAGCGGCTCCATGGCCGCGTGGGCCAGGTAGGGAAACACGAACTCGGCTTCCAGTTTCCGGGGCGCCGTGGCGAGCGGGGCCATGTCGGCGTCGAACTGGCGCGGGCCAGGGCGACCGGCCAGTTCGCGGTACTGGGCCAGTTGCCGCGTGCTGTCCACCTTCTCGACGGCGGCCGTGTTCCACTGCAGCTTCAGCGCATCGCGCCCAAGCTTGGCCGGCCAATAGCCGTCGGCCACCACGGCCACGCCCTCGGCGCCACGGTCCAGCGGCACGCGCAGCACGGCCTTCACGCCCTTGACGGCGCGCGCGGCGCTGTCGTCCACCGAGGACAGGCGGGCGCCGAACACCGGCGGCCGGGCCACCACGGCCGTCAGCTGGCCGGGCCGGCGAACGTCGATGCCGAAGTCCTGGCGCCCGCTGCTCTTGGCGCGCGCGTCCAGGCGCGTGGTGGGGCGGCCGATGAGGCGGAAGTCCTTGGGATTCTTCAGCGTGACCTTCTCGGGCACGGGCAGGGCCATGGCTGCGTCGGCCAGTTCGCCGTAACCCGCCTTGCGACCATCCGGCCCCAGCACCGTGCCCGCCTGCGTGCGCAGCGTGGCCACGTCCACCTTCCAGCGCGCCGCGGCGGCGCCGAGCAGCATGGCCCGGGCGCGCGCGCCGAGCTCGCGATACTGCGTGAAGCTGTTCTTGACCGAATGGGAACCGCCGGTGAGGTGAATGCCGAACAGCGGATCGACGTAGGCGGCATCGCTCGAGCCGTGCCGGCTGCGCACCAGGTTCCAGTCCGCGTCGAGTTCCTCGGCCAGGATCAGCGGCAACGCGGTCTGTACGCCCTGGCCGAACTCCAGCCGGTTGACTGTCACCGTGACCTCGCCGTTCGGGGCGATTTGCACGAAGGCCGAGGGCTGTTGCGTCGGCTTCAGGGCGCCGCTTGCCTGGCCGCCGCCGGCGGCTTGCGCCATGGCGAGGCGAGGAAAAGCACCAAGCGCCAGGCCGCCCGCACCGGCGAGCTTCAGGAAGCTGCGGCGCGACAGCGTGGCGGGTTCGCCGGCCTGGCCCCGGGCCAGGATGCGCTGCAGGACGCGCGGCATTTCACTGTAGTCGAAATTGGGCAACATGACGGCTCCTTCAGGCGAGGGCTTTGGCGGCGTCGGCCACTGCGGCGCGAATGCGGGCGTAGGTGCCGCAGCGGCAGATGTTGCCGGCCATGGCCGAATCGATCTGGGCGGCGGTGGGCTGCTTGCCGCGCGGAAGCGACTTGAGGAAGGCGGTCGCGCTCATGATCTGGCCGCTCTGGCAATAGCCGCACTGCGCCACGTCGTGCTTCACCCATGCGGCGTGTACAGCGGCCCCGACGCGGTCGCTGCCGTCTGTAGCGGCCTCGATGGTGGTGATCCTCTTGCCCGCCGCCGCCGAAATGGGCGTGACGCAGGAACGAGTCGCCTGGCCGTCCATGTGCACGGTACAAGCTCCGCACAGCGCGGCGCCGCAACCGAACTTGGTGCCGGTCATGCCCAGCGAGTCGCGCAAGGCCCAGAGGATGGGCGTGCCTGGGTCGGCGTCGACCGTGTGGTTGCGTCCGTTGACGTTGAGCGTGCTCATGATGGTCTCCTAAGTTGACGCCATCTCCGCTCGGACCTCCTTCAGGAGCTCCTCACGGCTCTTCTGCCAGAAGATGCGGCCACGGCGCAGGAAGACGTGCCGAATAAGGCGGCCGCCGCGCGCCTCGACCCGCTTCGCGAACGCGTCGGTCTCCGCCTGCTCGAAGCGGCTGTTGCCGGTCGTTACGAGCACGACTTCCTTGCCCGTCAGCTCAGCCTGCTCCACGTAGGCCCAGAGCGGCGTCGCCGGGCGGAACATCCAGGTCGGCGACACGAGGAAAACGCGGCGCGCCCGAGCGAGGTCGATCGGCTCGACGCGGATCTGTGGAAGCGCACGCGCCCTCGCGTCGGAGACGGCCTTTCGTTGGCCCGAGAAGTCACGGGGATAGTCCGCGTCGATCCGGGCGATGGGCGCGATGAACAGGCGTGCGATCTCGCGGGCCGCGGCCTCCGAGTGGCCCGAGCGAGAGTAGTAGACGACCGCGATCTCGCGGTTGGGCTCGCCCAGCGGCGCGTAAGGGTCGCTCGGGACGTAGGTCTGGTCCTTCACCGCCATGACGGTGAAGGCGCCGGCGCCCCCAAGGGCGGCCGCACCCATCGCGATGAGGAGAATGCGCCTCTTACTTATCATCGTGCGCCCATGCATCAAGGCCGCAGGTCCGCCAGGTCTCTGGGGAAATCAGAAGTCGCGGTGGTCAGACCGTTTGATCGACGACCCGCATCTGCTCTTCATTCATGCGGCCACCGTGCACCTTGATCTTGGACAACGCGATGTCGATCTCGCGAAGATCTGCGGAGGTCAGCTGGACATTGATCGCCGCCAGGTTTTCGCTCAGATGGCTCATGTTGCGTGTGCCGGGGATCGGAACGATCCAGGGCTTCTGCGCCAGCAGCCATGCCAGCGAGATCTGGGCCGGCGTCGCATTCTTCCTTTCTGCAATGCGTTTCAGCAAATCGACAACCGGCTGGTTCGCCGCCATGTTTGCAGGCGAGAAACGGTCGAACCCGGATCGAAGGTCCGTCTTCGGGTCGAGCCTCGTGCGGGCATCGATCTTCCCGGTGAGATACCCCATGCCGACCGGGCCCCATGGGACGAATCCGATTCCCAGCTCCTCGCAGGCTCTGAGCACTCCGTTGCGTTCCGGATCTCTTTCCCACACCGCGTATTCGGTCTGGACCGCGGTGACGGGCTGAACGGCATGCGCCCGGCGGATGGTCTTTGCGCTCGCTTCGGAGAGGCCGAAGTGCAACACCTTTCCCTGCTTGATCAGGTCCTTGATCGCACCCGCCACGTCCTCGATCGGCACGCTCGGATCGACCCGGTGCTGGTAGTAGAGATCGATGCGGTCGGTCCTCAGGCGCTTGAGCGAGGCTCTCGACCACTTTCTTGATGTGCTCGGGCCGGCTGTTGAGGCCGCCCTTGTCGAGGTCGAAACCGAACTTGGTCGCGACAACGACCTTGTCGCGGATGGGCGGAGCGCTTCTCCGACCAGGTCTTCGTTGGTGAACGGGCCATAGACCTCGGCTGTGTCGAAGAACGTGACGCCCTTCTCGTAGGCGGCCCGAATGACCTCGATGCCCTGGTTCCTTGGCGCGGGAGGTCCGTAGTTGGCGCTGATGCTCATGCACCCAGCACCGATCGCCGAGACTTCCAGTTTTCCGAGTTTTCGCGTCTTCATTTTCCCGCTCCGATGGGCGATACCCTTGGGCCGTTCGGGCGATGCGGCCCACGACAACGGCTTGACGGCCAGTCCTGCCCCGATCACGGCCGTGGTGGCCAAGAAGTCACGCCGGCTAGTTGCTCGCATGATCAGAAGCTCCCGCTGGTTGAATTCGAAAGCTCCTCGAAGGCATGCACCGCCTTCAGTCGAGCCTTCTACCGTCGGCGCAACGGCCGCGATCGCGTCAGCCCCCGCCACGAATATCCGCGGCGGAGTTTCCATGCCCGCAAGCTGTACCAGGATCTCACCGAGCTTGCTGGGATCGTTCGGCTGCGTGCCCGCGTAGGGAGACCACATTTCCTTGGCGCTCACCTCGGTCGCCGCGTAATCGTCGATGCGGTTGCCCGCCCACTTCGCGTTGGAATCGGCCAGCAGGTCCGTGCGGAAGAATCCCGGCTCGACAACCGTGACCTTGATCCCGAACTTCCCGACTTCCTCGACCACGGACAGCGAAAGCCCCTCGACGGCGAACTTGCTCGCGCCGTACGCGCTGCAATGCTTGAGGCCGACGACGCCGGCCACCGAACTCATGTTGATGATGTGGCCGGAGCGCTGCTTGCGCATGACAGGCAGCGCGGCCCGCATCACGTTCAGCACGCCCCAGAAGTTGGTGGCGAACTGGCGCTCGAAGTCCTGGTTGCGTCAGCTCCTCGAAGTTGCCGAGCAGGCTGTAGCCGGCATTGTTCACGACGACATCGACCCGGCCAAACTTCTTCACCGCCTGGTCGAGCGCGGCCTTGGCCTGCGCCTCGTCCGAAACGTCCAGTTGGAGAACCTCCAGGTTCCCGCCCGCGACGTCCTTCAGCGCATTGCGCACCTTTTCCACGTTCCTGCCGGTGGCGACGACGCGATTGCCGACCTTCAGCGCCGCCCTGGCTGTGCCGGCGCCGATGCCGCTACCGGCACCCGTGATGAACCAGACTTTGCTCACGATGTACTCCGTTGTTGATGTGCGACTATAGGCGCGGGCTTTAAATAGAAAAACCGCCTAACGCTGCACGCCTTGTGAAGGTAAGCTTCAAGGTATGAAGCTGAAGCAGCTGGACGGATTGATGGCGTTCTGGAAAGTGGCCGAACACCGCGGGTTCACTGCGGCTGCCGCAGAACTGGAAGTCTCGCCCTCTGCCCTAAGCCAGGCTATCCGGCAGCTGGAAGCCCGCCTGGGCGTGCGGCTGTTGAATCGGACGACGCGAAGCGTGAGCCTGACGGAAGCCGGCGAGGCCTACGTCGCGCGGGTTGGTCCCGCGATTGGCCAGGTGATCGAGGCGGGGGAGGAGCTGAACGTCCTCCAGGGACGCCCCGCCGGCACGCTGCGCCTCAATGCAGCAAGGATTTCCATTGCGATGGTTTTGCAACCCGTGCTGGCCGGTTTCCTCCAGGAGCATCCCCATGTCCGGCTCGAACTGACCAACGACGAGGGCTTCGTCGACATCGTCGAGAAAGGTTTCGATGCCGGTGTCCGCTTGGGCGAGAGCGTCCAACGCGACATGGTGGCCGTCCCCCTCGGAGGACCGGTCACCGTCGCGGTGGTCGCTTCACCGGAGTACCTGCGGCGGGTGCCTGCGCCACGCCATCCGGATGAACTGGTGCGTCACAACTGCGTGCGCTTACGCTTTGCTGGCACAGGCATGATCTTCAAATGGGAGTTCCAGGTGGATGGCCGGATCGTGGAGTACGAGGTCAACGGCAACCTGACCATCAGCGACACGGTGTTCAGCCTGGACGCCGCACTCGAGGGCGTCGGATTGGCCTACACCTTCGAGGAACTGGCACTGCCCCATATCCGAGCCAAGCGGCTGAAGCGGGTGTTGGCCTCGTTCTCGCCGACGTATCCAGGCTTTTACCTGTACTACCCCAGCAGGCGCAATCAGCCGACGAAATTGAAGGCGCTGATTGAGTACTTCAGCCGTCGCGCGACTTGAGTGAGATGCCGCTACGCGTGTCGAGAGCTGCTCGGTCGCCAGCCTCTCAGCTTCGGAGACCCCTGCATTTACCCCCCTCTTTCCGGGTGTTTGATCCGGCCCGAAGCCCGCTACACTCTCATCGTCATCGGAGTGCACGGGATCAGGGCCCACCGGGTGCTGATTCGTGCGAGGCCCCTCGCGGGTCCCTGGGTTGAGATACCCAGGCGCGGCGCTCGATAAGCGCATTGGAGTTGAACGCCCCGGCAAGTCCGGGAGCGACGAGAAGTAGGAGAAGTAGCACCCTGAGTCCTGGCCGCGTCATCGCTCGACGACGCGCGGCCTGTCATCGGCGATCGGACAGTCCCTCGAGGACCCCGATCGCGCCGTAGTAGCGGGCGCCAAGCAGTTCCCACGGCGCCACTCGGATGTCGGCTCGACCGACATCCCGAGAGACGACTGGCAGGGCCACCGAGCCCCGCATCGGTCGTCGTCCCCATGCGTGAACCGCTGCGCGACAGCCACGACGTGTGATGCGCGCGTGATCCGGCCGAGCTCACCGCTCGCCTGACCACGCCTCGCACAGCAGCGTCGCCGGCGAGCGTCGTCACTGTGTCAGTGACGACGCGTCTAAGGCCCTGACATTTCGGGCCTTCGCGCACGCGATTCAGCGTGGGGAGAGAAGTGACGGGGCCCTCACGGCCCCATCACATCGCCCAAGGAGGGAGGCGCAATGCCTCCACGCCGTCCACTCGGACGGCAATCGCTCCGCGCCCTAACCGGCGCTCCTCGGACCCTGGGTCAATGGTCCCCGATGCGGCGGTCTCGTTCCACGAGACGCGCATCGGCAGCCAATGCCGACGTGCAGCGGCGGCAGCTCAAGTCACCGAGCACCTGCACTTACCGGGAGTGGTGTCCCGTGTCCCTTGATGTTCTCGCCTGGCCACGGCCGGCGGGACGGACAGAAACACTTACCGAAGCGATCACACCGACGACGGACGACGGCAACGAAACAGGAAGAGCCGGACAGAAACGCAGCGAGGAGGCGTTATGCGCGATCTCAACTATCAGCTGAAGCAGCTCTGCCGCCGCAACCGCGACGGCAGCTTCGCCACCCAGGCCGACCGGGAGCGGATGCTTTCCCTCTTCGCGAACCAGCTCCGCGAGATGGGGTTCCGGCACATGCGGGCCGACAGCCTGAAGCCCAAGCACGTCGAGGCCCTGATCGAGCGCTGGAAGGCCGAGGGGATCTCGGCGGGGACCTTCAAGAACCGGCTCTCCGTCTTGCGCTGGTGGGCCGAGAAGATCGGCAAGCCGAACGTGGTCGCCCGGGACAACGACGCCTACGGGATCGAGCGGCGCCAGTACGTCACCAACCGGGACAAGGGGAAGGACCTCGACCACGGCCAGGTCGACCGGATCCGCTCGCCCTACGTCGCCATGTCGCTCCGGCTGCAGGAGGCCTTCGGCCTGCGGCGGGAGGAGGCGATCAAGATCCGCCCCGGCTGGGCCGACCAGGGGAACGCCCTTCGCCTGAAGGCCTCCTGGACCAAGGGCGGGCGGGATCGGGAACTCCCGATCCGGACCGAGGCGCAGCGCGTCGTTCTCGACGAGGCGAAGAAGCTCGCGGCCGGTCGGAGCCTGATCCCCCAGGCCTCGACCTACAAGGAGCAGCTCGACGCCTACAAGGCGGAGTGCCAGCGCGTCGGGCTGAACCGCAATCACGGCCTGCGGCACCGCTACGCCCAGACGCGCTACTTCGAGAAGACCGGCTGGCAGTGCCCGGCGCGCGGCGGCCCGACGAAGAAGCAGCTCACGCCCGAGCAGCGCTCGATCGATCAGCGCGTACGCCTCGAGATCTCGCTCGAGCTCGGCCACGGTCGCGGCCAAGTCACCGGAACCTATCTCGGTCGCTAAGACGCCCAGGATGAACTGCCCGGTCTGTTCGCATCCGGACCACTACGTCGTACGGACGGAGAGGTCGCCGACCGCGATCCGACGACGCCGTCGGTGCGATCGATGCGGCCACCGGTGGCACACGACCGAGCGCGTCGAGGCAGAGCTTCAGCGTGAGCTCACGCAGCTCGAGCGCGTCCGGCAAGCCTTGAGTGTGGAGGGCTAGAATGCCAATCAAGATGGGACGACCGCGCGAACGAAACAAAGACCTGCCGCCGGGCGTCCGTCTAATCGACGGCCGCTACTACTGGAAGCCGACGAGCGCGGCTGAGCGCGCTGCCCGCAAAGCGAAGGGGCTGAAGGCGACCGTCCCGCTGGGTTCCGATCCGGCGGAGATGCGTCGAGCGTGGGTGCGGCTCAATCCGCCTGACGGCGCGCCGGTCGAGAATACCGTCGCTTACCTCATCGAGCGCTATCGGAAGGAGGAGGTGGATCGCGTCGATCCGCGCACCCGCCAACCGAAGCGCACCGAGAAGACGCGCGACGAGTATCGGCGTCAGCTCGGCAAGTGGGAGGAGCGGATCGGCACGATGCGCTACGCCCGGAACGCCGTCGAGGCCTCCGCTGGTGACTGCTTCCGCCGGATGAACGTCGTGCAGTTTCTCCGTAACTCCAAGACGCCGACGCAGGCGAACAAGGATGTTTCGGTCGCTCTCGCAAGTCTTCGAGTACGCGCGCGACGTCGGCCTCACCGAGTACAACCCGTGCGAGGGGGCAGAGCGCAATACCGAGCTCCCGCGCGATCGCGAGGCGCTGGCGTGGGAGGTCGAAGCGCTGCTCGCTGCGGCGTCCCCGCTGCTCGCGCTGATGATCCGCTTCGTGCGCATCACCGGCTGGCGCGGCCACGAGATTCGCTCGCTCGAGCATCGCCAGGTCGAGCCCGGCGGTATCCGGCTGCAGCGCGCGAAGGGCGGAAAGCGCGAGCTATGGGAGTGGACGCCCGAGCTCCGGGCGATCGTCGAAGAGGCGAAAGCGCTCCGTGGGGCGGTGCGGTCGCTTCACTACGTGTTCTGCACGCGCAAGGGCGGACAGCTCACGGAGTGGGGGTTGCAGTCGCTCTGGCGCGCGACGCTGCGGCGGGCGAACCGGCAGCTCGCCGATGCCGGCGTCGCGATCACGGGGCTCACCTTCCACGACCTGCGCTCGAAGGCGATCGATGACGCCGCCGAACGCGGCCGCGATCCGGTCGCCTTCGCAAGCCACACGGACGGCAAGGTGACGCAGCGGCACTATCTTCGCAGAGCGAAGCGGCAGACGCCGCTCGAGTAGATCCGGCAAGCCTTCGGCGCGGACCGGAATTGTGCAATTCCGGGGAATTGGCAAACCGCGCAAACGCAAGTGCTTGATTCTGGTGCCGGCTATCCGATTTGAACGGATGACCTACCGCTTACAAGGCGGTTGCTCTACCCCTGAGCTAAGCCGGCACGGCCGCGGCGATTATACGCGGCGCGATCCGGCTGCCCGCCGGGCGCGTCACTTGATGACGCGCAGGTTCGGGCTTGCCGCCGCCCGGGCGCGGACGGCGGCTCGGGCGCGGCCGGGCCTTCCTTCGACAGCGCCTCGCCGCTCGCTTCCCAGGCGGTTTCCTTGCGCCCGGTCTCGAACGACATGCCGTGGCCGTTCTCGCGCGCGTAGATCGCCGCCACCTGCGACACCGGGATCGAAAGGTCCCGCGGCACGCCGCCGAACCGGGCCGCGAACTCGATCACGTCGTTGCCCATCTTCAGCTTGTGCGCCGCGAGCGGCCCGATGTTGAGCACGATCTCGCCGTTGCGGACGTACTCGACCGGCACGCGCGTCTCGGCGTCGACGATCACCGAGACGTAGGGCGTGTAGCCGTTGTCCACGCACCACTCGTAGAGCGCGCGGAGGAGGTACGGCTTGGTCGGGACCGGCTCGGCCATGCGCGAGAGTGTACGCCGGGGTCGGGCGGGCAGGCCGACCGCGCGCGGCACTATTTCCGCATCACCTTCTCGGACGGCGTGAGCGCGTCGATGAACGCCGGCCGGCTGAACAGCCGCTCGGCGTACTTCGCGAGCGGCGCCGCCGACTTCGGCAGCGTGATGCCGTAGTAGTCGAGCCGCCACAGCAGCGGCGAGATCGCCACGTCGAGCATCGAGAACTCGTCGCCGAGCATGTACTTCTGCTTCGTGAACACCGGCGACAGCTCGGTGAGCCGGTCGGCCACGTGGCTGCGCGACTTGTCCTGCTGCTTGGCGTTGCCCTGCTCGAGGTGGTCGATCTGGCTGAAGAGCTCGACCTCGAAGTTGAAGAGGAAGAGCCGCGCCCGCGCCCGCATCACCGGGTCGGCCGGCATCAGCTGCGGGTGCGGAAAGCGCTCGTCGATGTACTCGTTGATGATGTTCGCCTCGTACAGGATGAGGTCGCGCTCGACGAGCACCGGAAGGCGGCCGTACGGGTTCATCACCGCGATGTCTTCCGGCTTGTTGTACATGTCGACGTCGATGATCTGGAAATCCATGCCCTTCTCGTACAGCACGATGCGGCAGCGCTGCGAGAACGGGCAGGTCGTTCCGGAGTAGAGGTTCATCATGGGACTGGCCTTGCCCCCGCGGGCGGGGGCTCAAAAGGTGAGGCGGGCGCGGGCGTTCGCGCCCATCCCTAGTTGGGGCTTCAGTGCACGTCTTTCCAGTACGCCTGCTTGAGGAAGTACGTGAGGAATATCAGGACCGTCAGGCCGATCAGCACCCAGATGCCGAGCGCGCTTGCGCGCCATCTGGTGCGGCTCGCCCATCCAGGCGAGGAAGTTCACCAGGTCGTAGACGGTCTTGTCGTACTCGAGCTCGACTGCGAGCCGGGGGTGAGCGGCTCGAGCTTGACGATCTTCAGCGGCTTGCCGTCCTCGCCGAGGATCGGCCGGCCATCCCTGCTGACCGCCTCCTCCCTCGCGATGCGCTCGCCCTGGAGCCTCCACAGCGACGTGCGGCATGCCGACGTTCGGGTAGACGAGGTTGTTCCACCCCGTCGGCGGTGGCCGGATCGCGATAGAAGCTGCGCAGGTACGTGTAGAGCCAGTCGGGACCGCGCGAGCGCGCGATCACCGACAGGTCGGGCGGCGTCGCGCCGAACCAGTCCTTCGCGTCCCTCGGCGACATCGCGATCGCCATCGGCATGCCGATCTTCTCGGCCGTGAACATCAGGTTGTCCTTGATCTGCTCCTCGGTGAGGCCGATGTCGCGCAGCGCGTTGTAGCGCATGAGCGACGCGCTGTGGCAGTTCAGGCAGAAGTTGACGAACGTGCGCGCGCCGGACTGGAGGCTCGCGACGTCGGTGACGTCGGTGCCGATGTCGTCGAGCTTGACGCCCTCCGACGCGGCGCGGGCGGGACCGGCGGCGAACGCCGCGGCGAGCACGATCGCGGCGAGCGCCGCGGCGAGGCGTCTGGTCGTTCTCACGTCACCCTCTCCGGCGGCGTCTCGGTCTTGTCGATCGACGTGTACCACGGCATCAGCAGGAAGAAGCCGAAGTACAGGATGGTGCCGACCTGCGCGATGCGCGTGAGCGTGTCGGTCGGGGTCAGCATGCCGAGGTACCCGAGCACCACGAACGAGATGACGAAGATCGTCAGCGCGAGCTTGTACATCCAGCCCTTGTAGCGGATCGACTTCACCGGCGAGCGGTCGAGCCACGGCAGGAACGCGAAGATCAGGACCGAGGCGCCCATCAGGATCACGCCCCACACCTTCGCCTCGAGGAGATAGAGGAGCACGAGGACGACGGCGCCGGCGCCGACCATCGCCATGCGCAGCATGTTGTTGCCTCGCCGCAGGAACGCCCACACCATGAAGAGCGCGACCGCGACGCCGATCACCCACTTCAGATCGTCGGTGGTCGCCCGCAGCACCGAGTAGTACGGCGTGAAGTACCAGACCGGCGCGATGTGCGGCGGCGTCTTCAGCGGATCGGCGGGGATGAAGTTGTTGTGCTCGAGGAAGTAGCCGCCGAACTCGGGCGCGAAGAACGCGATGAGCGAGAACACCAGCAGGAACACCATCACCCCGAACAGGTCCTTCACCGTGTAGTAGGGGTGGAAGGGGATGCCGTCGACCGGGTGGCCGGTGCGCGGATCGATGTTCTTCTTGATCTCGACGCCGTCGGGGTTGTTCGAGCCGGTCTCGTGCAGCGCCATCAGGTGCGCCACGACCAGCCCGAGCAGCACCAGCGGAACCGCGATCACGTGGAAGGCGAAGAAGCGGTTGAGCGTCGCGTCCCCGACCACGTAGTCGCCGCGGATCCAGATCGCGAGGTCCTCGCCGACGATCGGAATCGCGGCGAAGAGGTTCACGATCACCTGCGCGCCCCAGAACGACATCTGGCCCCAGGGCAGGAGATAGCCGAAGAACGCTTCGGCCATCAGGCACAGGAAGATGGCGACGCCGAACAGCCAGGTGAGCTCGCGCGGCTTGCGGTACGAGCCGTACATCAGCGCGCGGAACATGTGCAGGTAGACGCAGATGAAGAAGAACGACGCGCCGGTCGAGTGCAGGTAGCGGATCAGCCAGCCCCACGGCACCTCGCGCATGATGTACTCGACCGACGCGAACGCGAGGAGCGCGTCGGGCTTGTAGTTCATGGTGAGGAAGATGCCGGTGACGATCTGCAGCACCAGCACGAAGAGCGCGAGCGAGCCGAAGTAGTACCAGAAGTTGAAGTTCTTCGGCGCGTAGTACTCGCTGAGCTGCGACTTCCAGAGCGCCGAGAGCGGAAAGCGCGCATCGACCCACTCGAAGAGCTCGCGCACCCAGGCGCCCCTGGAGGTTGTGCCGTTCGCCATCGCGTCAGGCCTTGTCGTCGCCGATCAGCACCTTCTGATCGGAGAGGTACTTGTAGCGCGGGACCGGCAGGTTGTCCGGCGCGGGGAAGTTCGCGTACACGCGCGCGGAGAGGTCGAACCGCGAGCCGTGGCACGGACAGAGGAAGCCGCCCGGCCAGCTCGCGCCCATGCTCGGATCCCCGGGTGCGAACCTGGCGGTCGGTGAGCAGCCGAGGTGGGTGCAGATGCCGACCGTCACGAGAATGTCCTTCTTCTCCTCGCGGGCGCGCCAGACGTTCTGCGCGTACTCCGGCTGGGACGAACGCTTCGACAGCGGGTCGGCGAGCTGCGCCTCGTCCTTCTTCAGCGTGTCCATCATCGCCGGCGTCCGGCGCACGATCCACACCGGCTTGCCCTGCCACTCGACCACCATCATCGCGCCCGGCTCGAGGTTGGAGATGTCGGCCTCGACCGGCGCCCCGAGCGCCCTGGCGCGCTCCGACGGCTCCATGCTCGCGATGAACGGCCAGGTCGCCGCAGCCGTCGCCGCCCCGCCGGCAACGCACGTCGCGACCAGGAGCGTGCGCCGGGTCTGATCGACCTGGTCGTCGCCGACATCACCGTGCGGCAAGGTCGCTTGCGAGGAGGTGCTCATGGAGATCCTTGTCTGGCGTTCAGTGTGGAAAGCTGGGCGCGGCGGGACGCGCGATTATAGCCAAGGCCGTTATCGATTGAAAGTTTTTGCACGTAACCTGTTGACCAAACGCGCAAAAAACGCGCCGCCGGGAGGGCGCGTCAAACCGGATTGTCGATGTCGATGAACTGGTGCGCGAGGCCGAACATGCGCGCGAGGTGCTCGCCGAGCGCCTGCACCCCGAATCGCTCGGTCGCATGGTGCCCGGCGGCGGCGAATGCCACCCCCGACTCGCGTGCGAGATGCACGTGCTGCTCCGAGATCTCGCCGGTGACGTACACGTCGACGCCCAGCCCGATCGCCGTCTCGAAGAACCCCTGCGCCGCCCCGGTGCACCACGCGGCGCGCGAGACCGGCCGGCCCGGCTCGCCGACGACGAGCGGCTCGCGACCCAGCCGCGTCCTGACCCGCGCCGCGAACCCGGCGAGATCCGTCGGTGCATCGAGCGCACCGTAGGCGACGAGGTCCTGCTCGCCCGTTCGCCCTTCCATCCGCAGCCCGAGCCGCGTGGCCAGCTGCGCGTTGTTGCCGAGCTCCGGGTGCAGGTCGAGCGGGAGGTGGTACGCGTAGAGGTTCAGGCCTGCGGCGAGCAGCCGCTCGATGCGGCGCTTGCGCGGCCCGACGAGCCGCGGGTCCTCGCCCTTCCAGAAATAGCCGTGATGGACCAGCAGCGCGTCCGCCCCGGCGGCGACGGCGCGCTCGATAAGTGCCACGCTCGCGGTGACGCCGGAGACGAGCCGGCCCACCTCCGGCCGACCTTCCACCTGCAATCCGTTTGGGCAATAATCCCGTATCCGGGAGACATCCAGCAGCTGGTCGAGATGACGCGCCAGCTCGTCACGGTTCATCGCCGGTCCGCTCCCATTCCCTCTCCGAACCGCATTCTAGACGCCCGGCCATGACCCTCAAGAAGCTCTGGCTGGTTTTCGCGCAGGCCGCAACCGTGGCGGTCGCAGCGCTCTTCGTCGTCGCGACGCTGAAGCCTGAGTGGCTCGCAGCCCGCGACGCGGCTCCGGCGCCGGTGGTGGTGCAGCAGGCGGCGCCCCAGCGCGAGGGCGCCGCGACGGCAGGCTCCTACGGCGATGCGGTGGTCAAGGCAGCGCCGGCGGTGGTGTACATCTTCTCCTCGGGCGTTGTCCGCAGCGCGCGCCATCCGTTTCCGGACGACCCGGTCTTCCGGCGCTTTTTCGGCGATTCGCTCGACGAGCCGCGCCGGGCCGCGAGCCTCGGGTCGGGCGTGATCGTGAGCGCAAAAGGCCATGTGCTCACGAACAATCACGTCGTCGAGAGCATGGAAGAGATCGAGGTCCTCCTCGCCGACGGCAAGACGCGGCTGAAGGCGAAGCTGGTCGGCACCGATCCCGAAACCGACCTCGCGGTGCTGAAGGTGGACCGCGAGAACCTGCCGGCGATCACGTTCGGCGCGGTCGAGGCGGTGCGCGTCGGTGACGTGGTGCTCGCGATCGGCAACCCGTTCGGCGTCGGCCAGACGGTGACAATGGGCATCGTGTCGGCGCTCGGCCGGCGCGGGCTCAACCTCAACACCTACGAGAACTTCATCCAGACGGACGCGTCGATCAACGTCGGCAACTCGGGCGGTGCCCTGATCGACGCCGCGGGAAACCTGATCGGCATCAATACGGCAATCTTCTCCCGTACCGGCGGCTCGGTCGGGATCGGGTTCGCGATCCCGGTATCGACCGCGAAAACCGTGCTCGCGCAGATCGTCGAGCAGGGCGGCGTGACGCGCGGCTATATCGGCGTGCAGACGCAGGGGGGATCGTCCGAGGTTGCGGAGTCGTTCCGGGCCGCCAAGACGTCCGGCGTCGTGATCGCCGGTGTCGAGCGGGATGGCCCGGCCGAGAAAGCGGGTGTCAAGGCGGGCGACGTGCTCCTCGCGGTCAACGCGGTGCCGACCCCCGACGCGGCGACGATGCTGGACACCGTCGCGGACCTCAAGCCGGGGAGCCAGGCGAGCCTCAAGCTGCGGCGCGAGCAGAAGGAGCTCGACCTGCAGGTCACTGTCGGCAAGCGGCCGCCGGCGCAGCCGCGGCGCGGCGTGCGGGAGTAGTTCCTCGTAGGCCGTGACTCCGGCGCAAGCCGGAGTCTAGGAAAGGCTTGCTGGATCCCGGCGTTCGCCGGGATGACTGCGCGCGGCGCCGGCTCCACCGGCGCGTTGCGCAGTCACTTCAGGTCCTTGCTCTCCGCCTCGGCCCGGTCGAGCTCGCGGTCCATGTCGGCGTCGGAAGGCGCCTTCCAGCCGGGCTCGCCCGCGGGCTTCACGATGAACCGCGCGAGCAGGAGGCCCAGCTCGTAGAGCAGGCACATCGGGATCGCGAGCAGGAGCTGCGACAGCACGTCGGGAGGCGTGACGATCGCCGCCACGACGAATGCGCCGACGATCACGTAAGGTCGCGCGGACTTGAGCTGCTCGATCGTCACGATGCCCGCGCGCGCGAGCACGACCACCACCACCGGGATCTCGAACGTCACGCCGAATGCGAGGAACATCGTCAGGACGAAGCTGAAGTAGGCCTCGATGTCGGGCGCCGGCGTGATGCTCTGCGGCGCGAAGCTGTTGATGAACGCGAAGATCTTGCCGAACACGAAGTAGTAGCAGAACGCGATCCCGGCGAGGAACAGGACCGAGCTCGCGATCACCAGCGGCAGCACCAGGCGCTTCTCGTGGGCATAGAGGCCTGGCGCGACGAACGCCCACGCCTGGTAGAGGACATACGGCAGCACGACGATCAGCGCGACCCACGCGGTCACCTTGACCGGCACCATGAACGGCGTGATCACCCCGGTTGCGATCATCCTCGTCCCCTCGGGCAGCGCCTGCATCAGCGGCGCCGCGAGGAAGTCGTAGATCGGCCCGGAACCCGGGTAGAAGAAGAGCACGATGAACGCGAGCCCGACTGCGAGCAGCGACCGCAGCAGCCGGTCGCGCAGCTCGACAAGATGGGAGATGAAGGTGTCCTGCTGCTCGGACATGGCCTGCCGGCGCTACACCTTCGCTTCCGCAGGCGCCTTCGGACTCTCGGTCGACGGGGGCAGCGCGGCGTCCGATGCGGACGCGGTAGGCGACGCGGCGGCATTGGCCCCGGCGACCGGGTCCGCGATCGAACGGTTGAGATCGTCGCCGACCGCACGCACCTGATTGTCGACCTCGCTGACGGACTGCTCGACCGAACGCGCCGCATCCTCGAACTGGGAGCGCAGCTTCTTCAGCTCGTCCAGTTCGATCTCGCGCTGGATGTCGGCCTTGACGTCGTTCACATAGCGCTGCAGACGGCCGAACATGATGCCGGCGGTGCGTGCCACCTTCGGCAGCCGCTCCGGGCCGATCACGAGCAGGGCGACCACCGCGATGACGAGCAGTTCTGAGAAGCCGATGTCGAACATGATTCACGAGGGTCCAAAAAAAGACGCCGGGTGGCCCCGGCATCCTCGTTTCCCGACGCGGCTTCGCGTCAGGCCTTGGTGCTCGACTCCTTCTTGACCTCGCCCTCGATGGTCTGGCCCGACACCTGCGGTGGCGTGCCACCGCCGCCCGGCGCGCTTTCGGCCGCGCCGCCCTTGATGCCGTCCTTGAACCCCTTCACCGCATTGCCGAGGTCCGAGCCGATGTTGCGCAGCTTCTTCGTGCCGAACACGAGCACGATGATGAGCAGCACGATGAGCCAATGCCAGATACTGAAGGATCCCATGGCGATTCCCTTGCTTACCGTCTGACGATCATCGGCCCGAGGGGCTGAGGACCGCCGATCACATGGATATGGAGATGATACACCTCCTGCCCGCCGACTCGTCCGGTGTTGACGATCGTCCGGAAGCCGTCGGTCGCCCCCTGCTCACGGGCGATCCGGCCGGTGAGCCCGAGCAGGCGTCCGAGGAGCGGCGCATGGCCCGCCTCGACCTCGTATAGCGAAGCGACGTGCAGCTTCGGAACGAGGAGGACGTGTACCGGCGCGGCCGGGCGGACGTCCTTGAACGCCAGGGCCTCGTCGTCCTCGTAGACCTTCTGCGACGGAATCTCGCCGCGAATGATCCTGCAGAAGATGCAGCTCTCGGTGCCGTCGGACATGGCGAGTTACTCCTTCTCCGCCTCGATGCGGATCCCGTCGCTGCGCGAGGCCTTCTCGTCGATCCCCGAGATCCCCTCGCGCCGCCGCAGCTCCGCGAGCACGTCGTGCGGACCGAGACCGTAGTAGGCGAGCGCGACCAGGCAGTGGAACCAGAGATCCGCCATCTCGCCGACGATCCGCAGCCGGTCCCCGGACTTGCCGGCCATCACCGCCTCGGTCGCTTCCTCGCCGATCTTCTTGAGCACCGCGTCCTCGCCGCGCACCAGAAGCCGCGCCACGTATGACCCGTGCGGGTCGCCGCCCTTGCGGCTCTCGATCGCTTCGGCCAGGCGTTCCAGAATGTCGCTCATTTTCGGTAGATCTCCCGTGGGTCCTTCGCGACCGCCTCGACCGTCACCCAGCGCCCGTCGACGAGCTTCTGGAAGAAGCAGCTCGGCCGCCCGGTATGGCAGGCGATGCCACCTGCCTGCTCAACCTTGAGCAGGACGACGTCGTTGTCGCAATCCATACGGATCTCCCGTACGCGCTGGATGTGGCCGGAGTCCTCGCCCTTGCGCCACAGCCGCTCGCGGGAGCGGGAGTAGTACACGGCCTCACCCGTCTCGGCGGTGCGCGCCAGCGCCGCGCGGTCCATCCAGGCGAACATGAGCACGCGCCCGCTGAGGACCTCCTGTGCCACGACCGGCACGAGGCCACGCTCGTCCCATCTCACCTCATCGAGCCAGCTCACCACCGAACCTCGATCCCCCACGCGGCCATGACCTCCTTCGCCTGTCGTATCGTGTACTCGCCGTAGTGAAAGATGCTCGCCGCGAGCACCGCGTCGGCCTTTCCCTCGATCACGCCGGCGGCGAGGTGGTCGAGATTGCCGGCTCCGCCGCTCGCGATGACCGGCACGTCCACCGCTTCGGCGACCGCGCGCGTGAGCGCAAGATCGAACCCTGCGCGGGTCCCGTCGCGATCCATGCTCGTTAACAGGATCTCGCCCGCGCCGGCAGCCTGCATCCGGCGTGCCCACTCGACGGCATCGATCCCGGCGGGCTTCCGCCCGCCGTGGGTGAACACTTCCCAACCGGCGCCCGCGCGCTTGGCGTCGATCGCGACCACGATGCACTGCGAGCCGAAGCGGCCAGCCGCCTCCTCGACGACCCCCGGGTTCTGGACCGCCGCAGTGTTGATGGACACCTTGTCGGCGCCGGCGTTCAACAGTCGCCGCACATCGGCAGCGCCCCGCACGCCGCCGCCGACCGTGAGCGGAATGAAGACCTGCGCCGCGACCGCCTCGACGACGTGGACGATGGTGTCGCGCTCGTCGGAGCTGGCAGTGATGTCGAGGAACGCGAGCTCGTCCGCGCCCTGATCGTCGTAGCGCCGCGCGATCTCGACCGGGTCGCCGGCGTCGCGGAGGTTGACGAAGTTCACTCCCTTCACGACCCGGCCGGCGGTGACGTCGAGGCAGGGAATGATGCGCTTCGCGAGGGCCATGGGATCGGTTGCGGATGATGGACGACGGGTAGCCCGACCGGTCACCCGCTGTCCACTACTGAATCACCCGTTGCCCTTCGCTTCGCTGAGCTTGTCGGCTTCTGCCTGCGCCTGCTTGAAGTCGATCGTTCCCTGGTACAGCGCCCGGCCGGTGATCACGCCCATGATGCCCTCGGCCTCGATCTCGCACAGGGCCTTCACGTCCTTGATGTCGATGAGCCCGCCGCTGGCGATCACCGGTGTCCGCAGCTCGCGCGCGAGGCGCACGGTCGCCTCCACGTTCACGCCGGTCAGCATGCCGTCGCGCCCGATGTCGGTGTAGATCACGGCCTCGACGCCGTACTCCTCGAACTTCTTCGCCAGGTCGATCACATCGTGGCCGGTGAGCTTCGACCAGCCCTCGACCGCCACCTTGCCGTCCTTGGCGTCGAGTCCGACGATGACGTGTCCCGCGAACGCGGTGCAGGCGTCCGAGACGAAACCGGGGTTCTTGACCGCCGCCGTCCCGACGATGATGTAGGCCACGCCGTAGTCGAGATACTTCTCGATCGTGTCGAGGTCGCGGATGCCGCCGCCGAGCTGGATCGGCATGTCGGCGCCTACCGCGTTGACGATCTCGCGGATCACACCTTCGTTCTTGGGCCGCCCGGCCGCCGCGCCGTTCAGGTCGACGACGTGCAGCCGGCGAGCGCCCTGCGCGAGCCAGTGTTTCGCCATCCCGACGGGGTCGTCGGAATAAACGGTCGCGTCCTTCATCTCGCCCTGCTTCAGGCGGACGCAGCGGCCGTCCTTGAGATCGATCGCCGGGATGATGACCATCGCGGGGCGGTGGCGGTAGGCGGGGTTTGGCAGTACGGGGTACGGCGCCGGTGCGCCGCCGAGGATCGGGCGCTCAGGGCTTCCAGGAAACGAAGTTTGCGAGAAGCTGCAATCCTGCGGAGTGGCTCTTTTCCGGGTGGAACTGTACCGCGAAAATGCTATCGCGCGCCACCGCACACGTAAAGGGGAGGCCGTACTCCGCGTGCCCGCTTTCGAGACCGGCTTCCGCGGGCGTGAAAAAGTAGCTGTGGCAGAAATAGAAGCGCTCGCCGTCGTCGATCCCCCGCCAGAGCGCGTGCGGGACCGTCTGGTGCACCCGGTTCCAGCCCATATGCGGCACCTTGAGCGGCCCGCCGGGCGCGGCGTGCAGGCGGTCGGGGGGAAACCGGACGACGCGCCCGCGAAACGTCCCCAGCCCCGGGGTGTCGCCCTCGGCGCTCCAATCGAACAGCATCTGGGCGCCGATGCAGATCCCGAGGAGCGGCTTCGCGCGCGCGGCGCGGACAACCGCCTCGCGGAGCCCTGCCCGCTCCAGCTCGCGCATGCAATCGGGCATAGCGCCCTGGCCAGGAAAGACGACGCGCTCCGCCGCTTCGACCGTCGCGGCGTCGGACGTGACCCGGACCTGCCGGTCGCCGGCGACGTGCTCGATCGCCTTCGACACCGAACGCAGGTTGCCCATGCCGTAGTCGACGACTGCGATGTGCGTCATGGCGAGAAGACCCGCTTCAGAGGCTTCCCTTCGTCGAAGGCACGGTGCCGCGGGCGCGGGGGTCGGGCTCGACCGCCATCCGCAACGCGCGCGCAAACGCCTTGAACGCCGTTTCCGCCTGGTGATGGGCGTTGGATCCGCGCAGGTTGTCGATGTGCAGCGTTACCTGCGCGTGATTCACGAAGCCCTGGAAGAACTCGTGCACGAGGTCGACGTCGAACTCGCCGATCCGCGCGCGCACGAACGCGATGTGGAACTCCATGCCCGGCCGCCCGGAAAAGTCGATCACCGCGCGCGAGAGCGCCTCGTCGAGAGGAACGTAGGCGTGGCCGAACCGGCGGATGCCCTTCTTGTCGCCAACCGCCTTCGCGACCGCCTGTCCGATCGTGATCCCGATATCCTCAACGGTATGGTGGGCGTCGATGTGGAGGTCGCCCTTCGCCTCGACGTCGAGATCGATCAGGCCATGGCGCGCCACCTGATCGAGCATGTGGTCGAGGAACGGCACGCCGGTGGCGAGCTTCGCGCTTCCGGTGCCGTCGAGATTCACCGCGACACGGATCTCGGTCTCGGCGGTCTTGCGCGTCACCGCGCCGCTTCTCATACGCTCTCCGCTAGGGCAGCAAGGGCGAGCTCGTTCTCGCCGGGCGTGCCCACGGTGAGGCGCAGGCAATTGACGAGCAGCGGATGGCTGCCGTGAAGGTTCCGAACGAGGATGTTGTGCGCCCTCAGCCGGGCATCGACGGCGGCGGCATCGCGCACGCGGACCAGGATGAAGTTCGCGTCGCTCGGGAACGCCTCGACGCCCTTCAGGTCCGCGAGCCGATCGAACATCGCCGCTCGCTCGCTCTTGATGCGTTCCGCCTGGCCGTGCAGGACGCCGATATGCGCAAGGAGCCGCTCGGCGACGTGCTGCGCGATCACGCTCACGTTGTACGGCGGCCGCACCTTGTCGAGCTCCCGGATCCATTCGGGGCGCGCCGCGGCGTAGCCGAGACGCACGCCCGCGAGCCCGAGCTTCGACACCGTGCGCATCACCATCAGGTTCGGGAACTCGCCGAGCCGGGTCATGAACGTCTTCCCGGCGAACGCGTGATAGGCCTCGTCGAGCACCACGAGACCCGACGCCGCGGCGAGGATCGCCTCCACCGCCCTCTCCGGGAAGAGGTTCCCGGTCGGGTTGTTCGGGTACGCAAGGAAGACGACTGCCGGCCGGTGCTCCCCGATCGCGGCGAGGAATCGCGCGGGATCGAGCGTGAAGTCGGCGTTGAGCGGCACGCCGGCGTAGCGCATGCGCGCGATCACGGCGTTCATCCGGTACATCGCGAACGACGGCTCGGGGGCGAGGAGCACCGCACCCGGCCGCGCGAGCGCGTGGGCGACGAACTGAATGATCTCGTCCGAGCCGTTGCCGATGAGGAGCCCGTGCTCGTCGCCGATGCCGAAGGTCGACCGGAGCCGCGCCGCCAGCTCCGGCGCGGCCGGATCCGGGTAGCGGTTGATCGGCAGCGTCGACACCAGCCGGCCGAGCTCTTCACGCAGCCGCTCGGGCAGGCGGTACGGGTTCTCCATCGCGTCGAGCTTGATCATGCCGGTCGCGGGCGCGACGTGGTAGGCCTTGAGCGACAGGATCTCTTCGCGCACGAGGTCGCCGGGCCCCAGCTTCACCGGGTCGCGCTTCACGATTCGGTCTCCAGACGTAGCTCCGCCGACCGTGCGTGCGCGGCGAGCCCTTCGCCGCGAGCGAGCGCCGCCGCGATGCGACCGAGCGAGCGGGCGCCCTCACGCGACACGTTCACGATGCTCGAGCGCTTCTGGAAATCGTAGACGCCGAGCGGCGACGAAAAGCGCGCCGTCCGCGACGTCGGCAGCACGTGGTTCGGACCCGCGCAGTAGTCGCCGAGCGCTTCCGAGCTGTAGCGGCCGATGAAGATCGCGCCGGCGTGGCGGATCCGGTCGAGCCATTTCTCGGCCTGCGCGACCGAGAGCTCGAGGTGCTCGGGCGCGATGCGGTTCGCGATCTCGCATGCCTCCTCGAGATCGCGCACGAGCACGAGCGCACCGCGATTTGCAAGCGCAGCCCGGATCACGTCCCGGCGCGGCATCGCCGCGAGCTGGCGGTCGATACTCGCCGCGACGCGGTCGATGAACCCCGCGTCCGGCGACAGCAAGATGGCCTGCGCGACCTCGTCGTGCTCGGCCTGGGAGAATAGATCCATCGCAATCCAGTCGGGATCGGTCGAGCCGTCGCAGATCACCAGGATCTCGGAAGGCCCGGCGACCATGTCGATCCCGACCGTGCCGAACACGCGGCGCTTCGCAGCGGCGACGTAGGCGTTCCCCGGACCGACGATCTTGTCGACGGCAGGAATGATCGCGGTGCCGTACGCGAGCGCGGCGACGGCCTGCGCGCCGCCGATCGCGAAGACGCGATCCACCCCGGCAAGGCTCGCGGCGGCAAGCACCAAGAGGCTCCGTTCCCCGTCCGGCGTCGGCACGCACATGACGAGCTCGCCGACGCCGGCGACTTTCGCCGGCAGCGCATTCATCAGGACCGAGGACGGATAAGCTGCCTTGCCGCCCGGAACGTAGAGCCCGACGCGATCGAGCGGCGTCACGCGCTGACCGAGCACCGTGCCGTCGGCTTCGGTGTAGGTCCAGGACTCGGCGCGCTGGCGCTCATGGTAGCCGCGGATCCGCGCGGCCGCCGCCGCGAGCGCGTCCCGTACCCCCGGGTCGAGACCTGCGAGCGCGCGGTCGCGCTCGGCCGCCGGGATCTCGAGCTCCGCCACGCTCGCGGCGTCGACGCGATCGAAGCGGCGCGTGTAGGCGAGCACCGCCGCGTCACCGCGGTCACGAACGTCGGCGACGATCGCGGCGACGGCGCGCTCGACCGCCTCGTCCTGCGACGCTTCGAGGCAGGTAAGCGCCGCGAGCCTGCGATCGAAGTCGGGCTCGCAGGTGGAGAGGCGCGCGATATCAGGCATGTGCGGCCACCGCCGCCTCGAATGCCTCGATCAGCGGCTGCACGCGCTCGCGCTTCAGCTTGAGCGCCGCCTGGTTGACGATCAGGCGGCTCGATATCGGCATGATGTCCTCGACCGCGCGCAGCGCGTTCGCACGCAGCGTATTGCCGCTGGCGACGAGGTCGACGATCGCGTCGGCGAGCCCGGTGAGCGGCGCGAGCTCCATCGACCCGTAAAGTCTGATGAGGTCCACGTGCACGCCCTTCGCGGCGAAGTGCTCGCGGGCCACGCGCAGATACTTGGTCGCGACACGCAGCCGCGCGCCCTGGCGCACCGCGTGCGCGTAGTCGAAGCCCTCCGGCACGGCCACCACCATCCGGCACGCGGCGATCCTGAGGTCGAGCGGCTGATAGAGCCCGGCGCCGCCGTGCTCGTAGAGCACGTCCTTGCCGGCGACGCCGAGGTCGGCGGCGCCGTACTGCACGTAGGTCGGCGTGTCGGACGCGCGCACGAACACGAGCCGCACGTCGGGGCGGCGCGTGGGGACGATGAGCCTGCGCGAGGTTTCCGGGTCTTCGGCGGGCGCAATGCCCGCGGCCTCGAGCAGCGGGAGCGTTTCGTCGAAGATCCGGCCCAGGGAGAGCGCGAGCGTGATGCCGGCCACAGGGCTCTGGATTTGTTCTGCAAAGCCCCGATTCTAAAGGAAAACCAGAGCCGCTCCCTACTTGACCCGCCGGATGCGCGCGCCCAGGCCGGCGAGCTTCGCCTCCATCGCCTCGTAGCCGCGGTCGAGATGGTAGATGCGGTCGACGACGGTCTCGCCTTCGGCGATGAGCCCGGCGATCACGAGGCTCGCCGAGGCGCGGAGATCAGTCGCCATGACGGTGGCGCCCTGGAGGCGCCCCACCCCGCGCACGATCGCCGTGTTGCCCGCGGTCTCGATGTCGGCGCCGAGGCGCGCGAGCTCGAGCGCGTGCATGAAACGGTTCTCGAAGATGTTCTCGGTGATCGTCGCGACCCCCTCGGCGACCGCATCGAGCGCCATCAGCTGCGCCTGCATGTCGGTCGGAAAGCCGGGGTGCGGCGCGGTGTGAACGTCGACGCTGCGCGGGGCACGTGGCATCTCGAGGCGGATCGTTCCCGCGCTCGCCTCGATCTCGGCGCCCGCTTCGCGAAGCTTCGCGATCACCGCCCCGAGTAGCCCCGAATCGGCATCGCGCAGCGTCACTGCGCCGCGCGTCGCCGCGGCCGCCGCGAGGTAGGTACCGGTCTCGATACGGTCGGGCATGATCCGGTGGACGGCACCTCCGAGCCGCTCGACCCCTTCGATCGTTATGACGTCGCTCCCGGCGCCGGTCACGCGCGCGCCCATGGCGTTGAGGCAGTTCGCCAGGTCGACGACTTCGGGCTCGCGCGCCGCGTTCCCGAGCACCGTCGTGCCATCGGCGAGCGTCGCGGCCATCATCAGATTCTCGGTGCCGGTAACCGTGACTAGATCCATCTCGTACCGCGCGCCTGTCAGGCGCGACGCGCGGGCGTGGATATATCCCTGCTCGACGGTGATGGCGGCACCGAGGGCTTCGAGCCCGCGGATGTGCTGGTCGACCGGACGCAGACCGATTGCGCAGCCGCCGGGCAGCGACACCCGCGCCTCGCCGCCGCGCGCGACGAGCGGCCCCAGCACGAGGATCGATGCGCGCATCGTCTTCACAAGCTCATAGGGGGCGAGCGGCCGGTCGATGCGGCGGGCCGCGAGCAGCACCGCGTCGCCGTCGCGCTCGACCGCCACGCCGATCTGCGCGAGGAGCTCCATCATCGTCCGCACGTCGCGCAGTCGCGGGACGTTGGTGAGCCGCAATGGCGTCGACGAAAGCAGCGCCGCACACATCAGCGGCAGCGCCGCGTTCTTGGCGCCCGAAACGCGGGTCTCGCCGCGCAGCGGCACGCCGCCCTGGATCGCTAGCTTGTCCACGCGAAGCTCGGTGGGAGGCACCCGGCGGAGTATCCGCCGGGAATCTGGCGAAAAAGAGGCATCGGTCGCTACCTACGCGCGCGTCGCCCAGTCCTCGGGCGTGTAGGTCTGCATCGACAGCGCGTGGATCTCCTCGCGCATCCGGTCGCCCAGCGCCCGGTAGACGAGCTGATGCTGCTGCACGCGGCTCTTGCCGCGGAACGCCGGACTGACGATGACCACCTCGAAATGATGCCCGTCGCCCGCGACCTCGACGCGATCGCAGGCAAGACCCCGCTCGATGTACCGCTTTACGTCCTCGGGACGGACCATGTGGGCCACTCCTTCAATACCTCAGGCGGTAGCCCGCCCTGAGCAACGCGAGTGTAATCGCCGTGAGCCCCGCCAGGAACACCCCGGCGACGCCAAGACTCAACACCGGATCGACGTCCGAGACGCCGATGAAGCCGTAGCGGAAGCCGTCGATCATGTAGAAGAACGGGTTGAGGTGCGAGACCCGCTGCCAGAAACCGGGCAACGAGTGGATCGAATAGAACCCGCCGGCAAGCGGCGACCGGCGGGGGCGTCGGCGCCTCGCCTAGGCGCTCGCGCCGGGGATGAGACCGGAGAGGGCGTAGAGCCGGAGGAGCTTCGCCATCGCCGGCGGAAGGTTCTCGAATCGGAGCGTGCGTCCGGCGGCATCCGCCTCGCGCAGCCATGCGAGCGCGAGGGCCACCCCGGCCGAATCCACCTCCGTCACGCCGCCGAAGTCGACGACCGCGGCGGCGTCGCGGTCTTCCCGGCCGGTCTCGGCGAGGATCCGTGCGACCGTATCGACGGTCACTTCACCTTCGAGGAGCAGGCGGTCCCGTTCGCGCCGCGCCACGGCAATGACGACGTCGGCGTCGAGCCTAGCCGCTCTTCGTCGCGAGCTGGCGATTCTTGTCCGCGAGCGCCTTGATCAGCCCGTCGACCCCGCTGGTGCGGACCTCGTTGGCGAACGTGTCGCGGTAGGTAGTGACCAGGCTCACGCCCCCGATCGAGACGTCGTAGACCTTCCACCCGTTGGGGGTCTTCTCCATGCTGTAGTCGATCGTGACCGGCTCGCCGCCGGACTGCTTCACGTCGGAGCGGACCACGACGTCGCTGTCGGAGGCCTGGGCGCGCAGCGGCTTGAAGTCGATCACCTGGTTCCGGTACACCGCGAGCGCGCTCGAGTAGGTGCGGACGAGCAGCGTCCGGAACTCCTCGACCAGCGCCTTCTGCTGCTCGGGGGTCGCCTTACGCCAGTTCTGCCCCATCGCGAGCGCGGTCATCCGCGTGAAGTTGAAGTGCGGCAGCACCTTGTCCTCGACGAGCGCGATCGTCTTCTTCTGGTTGCCGGCCTGGATGTCCCTGTCCTGCTTGATGATGCCGAGCACCTCCTGGGTGACGGACTTCACGAGGACGTCAGGCGCCGTCTCCTGGGCAAACGGGGCCGGCGCGATCAGGACGAGGATGAAAAGCAGCAGGGCTCGTGTCATGGCGATCCAATCGTGAACGTTACTCCGCGGCGACGACGCGCGGCGCATCGGCGATTATGGCCGGGTAGTTGGCGGGCACCTTGGGTTCGACGGTTTGCTCCGCCGGGGCCCGGTCGGCGAACGGCGCTGCGCGCGACTGCTTGTCGGGCGGGAGCGGCGGCGGGTTACCGTCGAAGACCAGGTTGCGGCGGCGCTGGAAGTAGGCGTTGCGCAGAAATGCGTACCGGTCGAGCGCTGCCTCCTCGAGGAGATCGGTCGCGTCGAGCAGGTCTGCACGCGTCTGCACAAGATCGAGACCGGTAAGCGACCACTGCCACGTGACCCTGTGGTCGAAATCGGCCCACTTCGGAATCTGCCACGGCAGGTACGCGAAGGCACCCACGGCGGTGCCGCCGGCGTCGCGCACGCTGCTGGGTCCCAGCACCGGGATCACGAAGTACGGCCCGAAGTCGACGCCCCACACCGCCATCGTCTGGCCGAAGTCCTCGTTGTGCTTCGGCAAGCCCATGTCGGAAGCGACGTCGATCAGCCCGAGCAGGCCGAACGTGGAGTTCCAGACGAAGCGGCCGAAATCGTCGATGGCAAGCCGCACCTTTCCCTGCATCAGCTGGTTCAGCGCAACCCAGGGGTCTTGCAGGTTGGAGAAGAAGTTGGTGACTGCGGTCCGCGCCGGCGTGGGTAGGACGAAGCGGTAGCCCTCGGCCACCGGCCTCATCAGCACCTTGTCGAAGCCGTCGTTGAACTCGAAAGTCGCGCGGTTCAGGCCTTCCCACGGATCCCGCGGGTCGGGCGTGCGCACCGTCGAGCAGGCGGCGAGCGCGGCCATCGCGAGCGCCGCCGCGCCCAGTCGGAGTGTTCTTCTCATTCGGCTACTGCTTTTTCTCGCCGCCTTCAGCCGCCTTACTGTACAGGAACTGCCCGATCAGGTTCTCGAGCACGAGCGCCGACTGGGTAATTTTCAACGTGTCGCCGTTCACGAGGTGCGCGCTGTCCCCACCGGCCGTGAGCCCGACATACTGCTCGCCGAGCAGGCCGGAGGTGAGGATCTTCGCGGAAGTGTCCTTCGGGAACAGATAGCGCATGTCGACGTTCATCGTCACCACCGCCTCGAAGCTCTGATTGTCGAAGCGGATGTCGGCAACGCGCCCGACCACCACGCCCGCGCTCTTCACCGGGGCGCGGACCTTCAGGCCGCCGATGTTATCAAACTTCGCTTTTACCTCGTAGCCCCCGGCGGCCGCGAGCGTGGTCGAGCTCGCGACCTTCAGCGCGAGAAACATGATCGCCGCGAAGCCGAGCGCGACGAAGAAGCCGACCCAGATGTCGAGCACCTTGCGCGTCATCATCCTCAAGCTCCTCTGAACATGAACGCGGTCAGCACGAAATCGAGCGCGAGGATCGCGAGCGACGAGGTCACCACCGTGCGCGTGGTCGCACGCGACACGCCCTCGGCGGTCGGCGCGGCGTCGTAGCCTTCGAACACCGCGATCCAGGTCACCGCGACGCCGAACACCGCGCTCTTGATGATGCCGTTCACGACGTCCTCGTGCAGGTCGACCGAGGCCTGCATCTGCGACCAGAATGCGCCCTCGTCGACGCCGATCAGCTGCACCGTGACAAGATAACCGCCGAAGATTCCGATGGCGGAAAAGAGCGCTGCGAGCAGCGGCATCGAGACGACGCCGCCCCAGAACCGCGGGGCCACGACGCGCGCAATCGGGTCGACAGCCATCATCTCCATCGCCGACAACTGCTCGGTCGCCTTCATGAGGCCGATCTCGGCGGTGATCGCCGACCCGGCACGGCTCGCGAAGAGGAGCGCCGAGACCACCGGGCCGAGCTCGCGCGTCAGCGACAGCGCGACCAGCGTCCCCACCGCGTCCGCGGAACCGTAGCGCACCAGCGTGTCAAAGCCTTGCAACCCCAGCACCATGCCGACGAATAGCGCCGAAACGGCGATGATGATGAGCGAGAGCACTCCGGCGAAATAGATCTCGCGGATGGTAAGCGGCAGGCGCCGGAAGCTCGTGCCCGAAAGCCGCAGCATGATCCAGAAGAACCGGCTCGCGAACCCGAGCCGTGCGACCATGCCATTCACCCGCGCGCCGAGCGCTTCGAAGAAGGAGAGGACCCGAGCGAGCATCAGCGCGCTGCCAGCAGCGCTCCGGCGTAGTCGGGCGCCGGGTAGTGGAAGGGCACCGGCCCGTCGGTCTCGGCGTGCACGAACTGGTGGACGAACGGCGCGGTCGACGCCCGCACGTCGGCGGGCGTTCCTTCGGCCACGACGCGCCCGTCCGCGAGGAAGTAGATGTAGTCGACGATCGCGAGCGACTCGTGCACGTCGTGGGTCACCACGATCGAGGCCGCGTCGAGGGCGTCGTTCAGGTCGCGGATGAGCTTGCCGGTCACCGCGAGCGAGATCGGGTCGAGGCCGGCGAACGGCTCGTCGTACATGATGAGCGCCGGGTCGAGGGCGATTGCGCGCGCGAGCGCGACGCGCCGCTGCATTCCGCCGGAGAGCTGCTGCGGCATGAGGTCGGCCGCGCCCCGCAAGCCCACCGCCTGCAGCTTCATCAGCACCAGATCGCGGATGACCGGCTCGGGGAGACGTGTGCGCTCCCGCATCGGAAAGGCGACGTTGTCAAACGCGGAGAGATCGGTGAAGAGCGCGCCGAACTGGAACAGCATCCCCATCTTCCGCCGGAGCTCGTAGAGCTTCCGGGTCCGGATGCGGCTGAGCGGGTGGCCGAACACCCGGATCTCGCCCCGTGCGGGCCGGAGCGCCCCGCCGATCAGCCGGAGCAGCGTCGTTTTCCCGCTCCCGCTGCCGCCCATGATCGCGACGAGGCGCCCGCGCGGGATCGTGAGGGAGATGCCGTCGAGGACGGGGGCGCCGCCATACGAGAACGTCACGTTCTCGACCTCGACCAGGTTAGGAGGTGACAAAGTCGCGGGGGAGTCGAAAACAAAGGGCTGAATTCTAAAGGAAAGAAGGCGCCGGAACCACCGTGGCCAACAGCGATGCCGCGCGGCTGCTATATCATTCGCGCGCCAACACCCACCGGTATGTCCGATCCCGTTGTCCGAGTCAGCCGACTCACCAAGCGTTTTGGGAAGGCCGAAGTTCTCGGCGGCGTCGATCTCGAGCTTGCGGCCGGCGAGTTCCTCGGGCTCGCGGGCGTCAATGGCGCCGGCAAGACGACCCTGATCAAGTGCCTGCTCGATTTCTGCGCGGTCGATGCCGGCCGGATCGAGCTCTTCGGCATCCGCCATACCGAGCCGCGCTCGCGCGCGCGGCTCGCGTTCCTGCCCGAACGGTTCGTCCCGCCCTATTACCTCAGCGGCCGGGACTTCCTGTCGTTCATGCTGCAACTGCAGCAACGACGCTACGACGAGGCGGAGGTCATGGCCATGCTCGAGGCGCTCGACCTCGAAGCGACGGCGCTGGCGAAGCCGGTACGCGCCTACTCGAAGGGTATGACGCAAAAGCTCGGGCTTGCAGCGTGCTTCCTCGCGCGGCGGGAGCTCTATGTCCTCGACGAGCCGATGAGCGGCCTCGACCCTAAGGCGCGCGCTTGTGTGAAGGCGCTGCTGGCGGACCTCCGCGCGCACGGCCGGACCTTGCTGTTCACCTCCCACGCCCTGGCGGACGTCGAAGAGATCTGCGACCGGATGGTCGTCCTGCACCAAGGTGTGCCGTATTTCTCAGGAGCGCCCCGAGCCCTGTGCGAACATTATGGCGAGATTTCGACGGAGAGAGCCTTTCTCCGCTGCATCGGAGACGCTCGCCCATGTCCGACCCCACCGCCAAGCCTACCCTCCTGATCGTCGACGACGATCCGCTCATCACCGACACGCTCGCATACGCGCTCGGCAAGGACTTCGAGGTCGTGGCGAGCGATTCGCGCGGCCACGCCGTCAGCCTGCTGCGGCAGATGGATCACGCGCCGCACCTTGCGCTGGTGGACCTTGGACTGCCGCCAACGCCCCACCGCCCGGACGAGGGCTTCGCGCTCATCGGCGATCTCCTCGCTCACTCGCCGAGCATGAAGATCCTCGTGCTCTCGGGCCAGAACGACGCCGCCAACGCGCGTCACGCGCGCGCGCTCGGGGCGGCCGAGTTCGTCGCGAAGCCGGCGGACCCGATCAACCTGAAGCGGATCCTGCAGCACGCCCTGCAGTTCCGCGCGGCCGAGCTCTCCGGGTCGAGCTCGGTCGAGGAAGGGATGCTGATCGGGCGCAGCCCGGCGATGCAGAAGCTCCGCAGCCAGACCTCGCAGTGCGCCGACTCGCCGTTTCCGGTGCTGATCGAGGGCGAGTCGGGCAGCGGCAAGGAGATGGTGGCGACCGCGCTGCATCGGCTCTCGAGCCGCCGGGACAAGCCCTCGCTCGCGCTGAACTGCGCCGCCATCGCGCCGACGCTCGTCGAGCCGACGCTCTTCGGTTACGTGAAGGGCGCCTTCACCGGCGCGATGACGAACAAGTCGGGCTATTTCGAGGACGCGGCGGACGGCACCCTCTTCCTCGACGAGATCGGCGAACTGCCGCTCGAGCTGCAGGCGAAGCTGCTGCGGGTGCTCGAAAACGGCGAGTACCAGCGGGTCGGGGAGACCCAGCGGCGGTTCAGCCGCGCACGCGTGATCGCGGCGACCAACCGCGATCTCCGCCAGGAGATCAAGAAGGGCAACTTCCGCGCCGACCTCTACCACCGCCTCAGCGTGTTCACGATCAACGTGCCCCCGTTGCGCGACCTGGACGAGGACCGGGTGTTGCTGCTGGAGCACTTCTGCAACTTTTACGCCGACCAGGCCAAGCTCGCGCCGTTCTCGCTCGGCGAGAGCGCGACGCGGCTGTGGCGGGATTATCACTTCCCGGGGAACGTGCGCGAGCTGCGCAACATCGTGATCCGGCTCACGACCAAGTACGCCGGGCAGAAGCTGTCGGCCCAGGAGCTGGAGCCGGAGCTCGATGTCACGGTCGCTTCGGCCGCCGAGTTCGGCCCCCCGAGCGATCCGGACACGTTGATCGAGCAGGCGCAAGCGCACCTCCAGCGCGAGCGCAGCTTCAACCTCGACAGCATGCTGAAGGCGTGGGAGCAGGGCTACATCGAGGCCGCGATGAAGCTGACCCGCGGGAACGTGAGCCAGGCGGCGAAGCTCCTCGGCATCAACCGCACCACCCTCTACAGCCGCATGGAATCGCTCCAGAAGCAGTAAGCGGCGGCGCCATGGCCTCGTGAACCGGGCGGCAAGCCCCACCTTGCGGGGCTACGAGCGGCGTCTCCCCCGTCCGTGCGACCTCCCCAAAGGGGGTCGCTTGCGAACCCTCTTGAAAAAACCCCCGGTCCGCGCTCAATATGAGAGTGGCATAATGCGCGCAAGCCCATGTACCTGAGCCATTTCGGCCTCAACGAGGCGCCGTTTCGGATCACGCCCCATACCGAGTTCTTCTTCTCGGGGGCGAACCGCGGCGCAACGCTCGAGGCACTGCTCTACGCGATTACCCACGACGAGGGCATCGTCAAGGTCACCGGCGAGGTCGGCAGCGGCAAGACGATGCTCTGCCGGGTACTCGTCGAGCGTCTGCCGAAGAGCGTCGAGACGATCTATCTCGCGAACCCGTCGCTCTCGCGCGACGAGATCCTCCACGTGATCGCCGCCGACCTGCAGGTCGAGTCGCGCGGCGAGCGGGTCACGATCCTGCTCCGCGCGCTGCAGGAGCGTCTCGTCAGGCTCTATTCCGCCGGACGGCGCGTCGTGGTGCTGATCGACGAAGCCCATGCGATGCCGGTCGAGACGCTGGAGGAGATTCGCCTCCTCTCGAACCTCGAGTCGAACCGGCACAAGCTCCTGCAGATCGTCCTCTTCGGCCAGCCCGAGCTCGACCAGCATCTCGCGCTTCCGAACATGCGGCAGTTGAAGGAGCGGATCACGCACAGCTTCAAGCTCGAGCCGCTGGTGCGCTCCGACGTCGAGAGCTACGTCGACTTCCGCATGCGCGCGGCGGGTTATCGCGGCCCGAATGTGTTCGCGCCGCCGGCCATGAAGCTGATCGCCCAGGCGTCGCAGGGGCTGACGCGCCGCGTCAACATCCTCGCCGACAAATCCTTGCTCGCGGCGTTCGCGGACGGCACGCACCAGGTCACGGCCAAGCACACGCGCGCCGCCGTCCGCGACTCGGCCTTCGGCACTCGCCGCCGGGATGTTCCGAACCCGTGGTGGTTGGTCGGCGCCGGACTCGCTGCGGGCTTGCTGGTCGGCGTAGGTCTGCACCTTGCGAACCAAGCCGGTGCAATGCGGAGCATCGGGCGACGCGACCGCCCCGCCGAGGCGAACGCGTCGGTCGAGCGAACGCCAACGGTGCCGCCGCCCGCACCGGCCATCGCGATCCAGGAACCAGCTCCGGTGGTTGCGACAGCCGTCGTAAGCCCTGAGCCGCAGCCACCCGCGACCCGCGCGGCATCGCCATCCGCGCCGTCGCCACCGCCCCAGCAGGCTGTCGTCACGCTCTTCGCCCGCGCTTTCACCGACGGGCGGATCCATCGGCGCCCAGCCTCCCGCCTCCGGGAAGCTCGCCCAGGAGCGATTCGCAGCAACCCAGAAGTGGTTGAAGACCGCGCCGAACGGTACGTGGACGATCCAGCTGATGACGGCCGGCGACTCGCAGGCAATCGAACGGTTTCTGGAGGAGGCCGCGCAGGCGGTCCAGCTCGAGGACATGTATCTCTACGGCGTGAAGCAGAACGGCCGGCAGGTTCTACGGCGTCACCTACGGCAACTACCCGACTTTGGAGGACACGATCACGGCCATGGGCGACCTGCCGACGTCGTTCAAATCCCGGGGACCGTTTCACCGCAGCATCGGCGTCATGCGCCGGCAGAACCAGGAATGACTTGTCATGTGGATCCGGCACTAGGGCACAAAGGCTTTGCGCCGATAAAACAGTTTCTTAGAGTGTTTTGTTATACTATCTCTTCGAGTCCTTGACGGGCTCCGCGCGGGGGGAGTAGGCGAGTCATGGTCAAAATGCTGCTCGTCTGCGGTCTGGGGATCGCTTTGAGCGGGTGCTTCCAGCCGATGAAGCCCTCGACCGGCCACATGCAGGACGCGACCGCGACCGCGACTGCCGCGGCGATCCCGCCACCGATTCAGGCGGTTCCCGCCCCGCCCAAGCCCAGGCCGACGACGCGCGCCGAAACCTACAGCGTCGTCGTCAACAACGTGAATGTCCGCGAGCTGCTGTTCGCGCTCGCGCGCGATGCAAAAGTCAACGTCGATATTCACCCCGGGATCACCGGCGCGGTCACGCTGAACGCGATCGATCAGACGTTGCCCCAGCTCCTCAACCGCATCTCGAAGCAGGTCGATATGCGGTACGAGCTCGACGGTCCGAACCTGCTCGTGATGCCGGACTCGCCGTATCTGCGCATCTACCGCATTGACTACGTCAACATGATCCGGCAGACGCAGGGCCAGGTCAGCGTTTCCTCCGAGATCATCGGGCAGCAGGGCGGCGGCGGGGGTGCCGGCGGCGGCGCAGCGCAAGGGGGCGGCGGCGCGGGACAGAACACCTCGCGGGTGTCGGTCCAGAACACTGGCACCAATCGCTTCTGGGAGACGCTGGTCAGGAACGTCGAGGAGATCCTGCGCGAGACCGACAAGATCATCCCGACTGGACCTGCCGCTGCGGTGCCAGTGGCGGCGCCAGCCGCAGCAGGCGGCCCGCCCGGTGCGGCGGGCACCCAGGTGGCCGCGATCGGCGCGGGCCCCAACGTGAGCTTCCGCGAGGCGGCCTCCGTGATTGCCAACCCGGAGGCCGGGGTCCTGACGCTCCGGGCTACTTCGCGACAGCACGAGAAGATCCAGGAGTTCCTCGACCAGGTGCTCGCTAACGCGCGGCGCCAGGTGCTGATCGAGACGACGATCGTGGAGGTGCGCCTCAGCAACAACTACCAGCAGGGCATCGACTGGGGTATCTTCAGCGGCCTCGCTGGCTTCCAGTTCCTGCAGGGCGGCTTGTACCGCACCATTCCCCCCGCCGTGGGACCGCTGCCGCCAGTCGGCGGCCTCACCGCGACCCCCACTGCCAACATCCTGACCGGGCAGTACAATTCCCGAGACTTCAAGGCGACGATCCAGCTGCTCGAGACCTTCGGGACCGTGAGGGTGCTCTCGAGCCCGCGCATCAGCGCGATCAACAACCAGACGGCGCATCCTGAAGGTCGTCGAGAACTTCGTGTACTTCAACGTCACCGCGCAAACAAGCCAGGCCGCGAACGTGGGCACGCTAACGACCTTCAACACGACGCCGCAGACCGTGCCCGTCGGCATCGTTCTGAACGTGACCCCGCAGGTCGCTGATAACGACGCGGTGCTGATCAACGTCAAGCCGAGCGTGTCGCGTATCAACGGTTTCGTGAACGATCCGAACCCGTCCCTCACCATCCCGAACCGGATCCCGCAGATCGTCATCCGCGAGATGGAATCGGTAATCAAGCTCACCAGCGGCCAGGTCGCAGTCATGGGTGGGCTCATCCAGGACGACCTCACCGACAACCAAGACTCGATTCCGTTCATCAACCGGATCCCGTTCGTGGGCGATGCGCTGTCCAACCGGAATATCCTGAACGTGAAGACCGAGCTGGTGATCTTCCTCCGCCCGCTCGTCATCCGCGACCCCAGCCTCGAGGGCGATTACCGCGGCTACCGCGTGTTCCTCCCCAACGAGGACTTCCTCTCCCAACCGAATCCGGGCAAGCGCCCCTGCGACTTCCGTATCGATCCGGGGTGCCCGCAGTGAGCCTGCTGCTTGAAGCCCTGAAGAAGGCGGAGCTCGCCAAGCAGAACGCCGCAGGTCCGCACGGCGACGGCACTGCTGCGACCGGCCGACCCGGGGAGCGGGCTCGCCGTCGAGTCGGTACCCGGCGCTCCCGTCGAGCGCACGCTCATCACGCGCGACCGGTTGCCCGACATCACGCAGCCGCTCGAGATCCTCTCGGAAGACCTCCCCTCTGCCGGTGCGCGCCGCGAGGTGCCGTCACCGACCGCTGCGCCCAACGTCGCGCCCGCGACGTCGGCCGCGAGCGCAACGACTGTGCCGGCGGACGAAGAACGCGCCTCGGCCCGACAGCTGTTCGAGGCCAAGACCCCCGACTACGACCCGAGACGCCCGTTCTTCATGGTCGTCGGCCTGCTGGGCATCGCCATCGTCGGCACCCTCGGTTACTTCGCCTGGGAGTACTTCGGACCCCGGCCGTCCTTCTACACCCCGCGGGCCGCGGCGAACGCGCCGCAATCGGTGACGGCACCGGTCACGCCGCCGCAAGCGCCTGTCGCAGCGCAGGCGCCGACCGACATCCGCCTCGGCACCGCCACCGAGCCCTGCGCCGGGCGCCTCGGCGCAGGCCGCACCGGCGGCAGGGGCAGCGCCGGTCCCGGCGACGCCGCAATCGACGCCTTCGGGCTCGACTCGGGCGACCCGGCCCGAGCCATCGCGCCCGGCGGCGTCGAGGCCCATACCGGCCGCGACTGCCGAGAGCGCTGCGGGCGCGTCCACCGAGCCGCGCCCCGCGCCGGCGGCGCCGCGCTCGGTCCGCGTCACCGGCGGCGGCCCGCGAGTCGATCCGGTGGTCGAGAGCGCGTGGGAAGCACTTCAGGCGGGCGACCTTCCGCGCGCCAGGGACGCGTACCAGCGCGTGCTGCGCGCAAACCCGCGCGACCGCGACGCCTTGCTTGGGATGGCGACGATCGACGCCCGCAGCCATGATTTCGACAGCGCGGAGGCGCGGTATTTGCGCGTGCTCGAGCTCGACCCGCGCGACCCGTACGCGCATGCCGGCCTCATCGCGCTGCGTGGCCAGACCGATCCGCTCCAGTCCGAGAGCCGCATCAAGAACATGCTCGCGCAGCAGCCGGACGCGGCGTTCCTCAATTTCCCGCTCGGCAACCAGTACGCCGCCCAGGGACGCTGGCCGGATGCCCAGGCGGCTTACTTCAGGGCCTTTTCCGCCGACCCGGACAACCCGGACTACGCCTACAACCTCGCGGTCAGCCTGGATCACCTCGGCCAGGGGAAGCTGGCGCTCGAGTATTACCGCCGCGCGCTGGCGCTTGCCGGGAACCGCGCAGTGGGATTCAATAGCGCCCCAGTCGAAGCAAGAATCCGCGAACTGACGCGTTGACGGGCCCCCCCCGTTCGATGAATTCCCCGGCCTCTCCGCAAGCCAAGCGGCACATCGGGCAGATTCTGATTTCCCAGGGGATCCTCACCGAGGATCAACTGCGGATCGCGCTGCTCGAGCAGCTCAAATCCCGCCAGCCGGTGGGGAAGCTCTTGGTGCAGCTCGGGTTCGTCTCCGAGGCGACGCTCCGCGACGCGCTGAGCGAGAAGCTCGGGCTGCAATCGGTCGACCTGTCGCAGATCGTCGTCGATCCGGGGGCAATCCGGATCGTGCCGCGGGAGTTCGCCAAGCGGCATAACCTGTTCCCAGTCGCGCTCGACAAGGAGCGCAAGCGCCTGATCCTCGCGATCTCCGACACCAACAACATCGTCGCGCTCGACCAGGTGCGGGCGCAGCTCCGCGGCGAGCACGAGATCGAGCTGCGGCTGGCCGGCGAGTCGGAGATCGCCCGTGCCATCGAGCAGTTCTACGGTCACGAGCTCTCGATCGACGGCATCCTGCACGAGATCGAGACCGGCGAGATCGACTACCAGAGCCTGCAGGCGAGCGGCGACGAGTACTCGCAACCGGTCGTGCGGCTGATCTCGGCGCTGCTCGCCGATGCGGTCGAGCGCGCGGCCTCCGACATCCACTTCGAGCCGGAGCAGAACTTCCTGCGGATCCGGTACCGGATCGACGGCGTGCTGCGGCAGATCAGGAGCCTCCACAAGACCTACTGGCCGGCGATGGCGGTGCGCATCAAGGTCATGGCCAAGATGAACATCGCCGAGACGCGTGCGCCGCAGGATGGACGCATTTCGCTTTCGCTCACCGGCCGGCAGGTCGATTTCCGTGTCGCCTCGCAGATCACGACGCATGGCGAGAACATCGTCCTGCGCATCCTCGACCGCCAGAAGGGCATCGTCCCGCTCGATCAGCTCGGGCTGCAACCCGAGCAGCTGGGGAGCCTGAAGAAGATGATCCAGCGGCCGGAAGGAATCATCCTCGTGACCGGCCCGACCGGCAGCGGCAAGACGACCACGCTCTACTCGATCCTCAACCACATCAACCATGACGGCATCAACGTCATGACCCTCGAGGATCCGGTGGAGTACCCGATGACGCTGATCCGCCAGACGTCGGTGAACGAGGCAGCGAAGCTCGACTTCGCGAACGGCATCAGGTCGCTGATGCGACAGGACCCCGACGTGATCCTCGTCGGCGAGATCCGCGACGAGGACACCGCGCAAATGGCCTTCCGCGCGGCGATGACCGGCCACCAGGTCTACTCGACGCTGCACACCAACTCCTCGCTCGGCGCGATCCCGCGTCTGGTCGACATCGGCCTCTCGCCAGAGATCATGGCCGGCAACATCATCGGCGTCGTAGCGCAGCGCCTCGTCCGCAAGCTCTGCCGCCACTGCCGGCAGCCCTACGTGGCGAACGCCAGCGACTGCAAGCTCCTCGGGGTGAAGCCGGACGCGAAGCCCCCGACGCTCTACCGCGCAGTCGGCTGCGACCATTGCGACTACCAGGGCTACCGCGGGCGGCTCGCGATCATGGAACTGCTCAAGGTCGACGGGGAAATCGACGAGCTGATGGCGAATCGCGCGACCGCGCGCGAGCTGCTCAAGCTGGCCCTCGCGAAGGGCTTCCGGACGCTCGCCGACGATGGCGCCCGCAGGGTGCTCGACGGTTCGACCTCCATCGACGAGCTGATGCGGGTGGTCGACCTCACCGACCGGATGTAGCCCCGGCAGGTTGCGCCCGTGACGAGGATCACGAGACCGGGACGGTTGAGTTTTCCTCGGCGCGCCAAAGCGTTATGCTTCATTCTTGGGAAAGTTTCGCGGTAATGGCGCTCTTCAACTACAAGGCGATCGACGCGAACGGGAAGGCCATCCTCGGCCAGATCGAGGCGTTGAACGTCGTCGATCTCGAACTGCGCCTGAAGCGCATGGGTCTCGACCTGGTAGTGGGCGGGCCGACGAAGCGCGCCCTCGGCTTCGGCCGAGGGGTCAAACGGCCAGAGCTGATCAATTTCTGCTTCCATCTCGAGCAGCTGAGCTCATCGGGCGTGCCAGTCGTCGAAGGGCTCACTGATCTTCGCGACAGCGTGGAGAATCCCCGGTTCCGCGAGGTGATCTCGGGATTGATCGAGGGAATCCAGGGGGGGCAGAACCTCTCGGGCGCACTCAGCAACTACCCCGAGGTATTCAGCCCCGTGTTCCGCGCCCTGATCAAGGCCGGCGAGGACACGGGCCGGCTGCCGGAGGTGCTGCGCAGCCTGACCGAGAACCTGAAGTGGGAGGACGAGCTCAAGGCGCAGACGAAGAAGCTCGTGATGTACCCGCTGTTCGTCGGGGTCGTCGTGCTCGGGGTGACCTTCTTCCTGATGATCTACCTCGTGCCCCAGATGGTCAGCCTGATCAAGAACATGGGCCAGACCCTCCCGCTCCATACCCGGGCGCTGATCGCAGTCTCGGATTTCCTGCTGCATTTCTGGTGGATCGTGCTCGCTGCGCCGGTCCTGATCTTCTTCGGGCTGAAGTTTTCAGTGCAGACGAACCCCGTCATGCGGTACCGCGTGGACGCCCTCAAGCTGCGCCTGCCGGTCATCGGCCCGATCCTCCGCAAGATCATCCTGTCGCGCTTCGCGAGCGTGTTCGCGCTCATGTACTCGTCCGGAATCACGATCCTCGATGCGATACGCAGCTCCGAGGAGACCACCGGCAACGTGGTGATCCAGGAGGCCCTGCATAGCGTCGGCCAGGAAATCGGCGAAGGCAAAAACGTCACCGCGGCGTTCCAGGAGGTGGGGATGTTTCCGCCGCTCGTGGTGCGCATGCTCCGCGTCGGCGAGAGCACCGGCGCGCTCGACACCGCGCTTGCGAACGTAAGCTACTTCTACAACCGCGAAGTTCGCGAAGGCATCGCCAGGATCCAGGTGATGATCGAGCCGACGCTGACCGTCGTCATGGGCGTCCTGCTCGGCTGGGTGATGCTGTCGGTCCTCGGGCCGATCTACGACACGATCACCAAGCTCAAGTTCTGACCCATGGCCGAGAAGCGCCTGCTCTATTTCTCCGCGACGCGCGCGGTGCTGTACCGCTGGGCGCACGGGCGGCTCGCGCTCGAGTCGTCGTTCGCCAACAACGAGGAGGGCGCACAGTCCTTCGCGGCCCACCTCCGCGCGAGGCCGGTTGGCCTCTTCTACGTCCTGGTGGACATCGTGGAAGAGGACTTCCACCAGGAAACGATCCCGTTCGTGCGCGGCGGCGACCGCAGGACGCTCGTCGGCCGCAAGCTCACGCAGCGCTACCGCGACACCAGCCTCGCGCTCGCGCTCTCGCTGGGATTCGAGAAGACGCAGCGACGCGACGAACGGTTGCTGCTCAGCTCGTTCACGAACAACGCGCAATTCCAGCCGTGGCTGAACGTGCTGCGCGAGAAGGAGGCAGCGGTCGCCGGAGTCTACTCGACGGCGTTGGTCGCACCGCGCCTCGCGCTCAAGATCGGCCCGAAGAAGGCGCCGGTGCTGCTCGTGACGCTGCAGCAGGCCGGACTGCGGCAGAGCTTCGTCGACGGCGGGCAGATCCGCTTCAGCCGCCTCGGGCCGCTCGACGCGGCGGACGCGGCCGACCCGAGCCGGGTCGCCGAAGCGTTCGATCGCGAGACGACGCGCGTGTACCAGTACCTCACGGCGATGCGAGTGGTTGCACGCGAGGGCGGACCGATCGACGCCGTGCTGATCGCGCCCCGCGGCGAGAAGCGGCGCTTGCAGGCCGCCGCGCCGAGCATGCCGCACGTCCGTATCGGCGTGATCGAGCTCGGGGAGGCGGCGAGCGCGATCGGACTCAAGAATTACCCGGAGGGGTCGGGCGCGGAGGTGCTGTATCTGCATCTCCTCGCGCAGCGTGCGCCGGCGGAGCAGTACGCCGGCGAGAATCTCCGCCAGTTCTACCGCCTGCGCCAGCTTCGCGCCGGGCTCGTTACCGGCGGGGCCATCGTGTGCCTGCTGATGCTCGGCTACGCCGGCGCACAGCTCGCGCAGTTCTTCCGGCTGGAGGACCAGGCGACCCAGTACCGCCAGCAGGTTCGTACGGCGGTGGAGTCCTATTCCCGGGTGACGGCACGCTTCCCCAAGCTGCCCACCACGACGGAGAACCTCCGCGTGACGATGCAGAAATGGGGCCTGCTCACCAAGCGGTCCGTCGCACCGGAGCGGCTCATCGTCGAAGTTTCCCGCGCGATCGAAGCCTCGCCCAAGATCGAGGTCGACGGCATGCAGTGGACGCTTACCGTGAATCCGAAGGAGCGCATCAAGGACGCCGGGGCGGCGCGCGCGCCGGGCGGTGCGCCATCGGCCGCGTCGGCGCCCGCGCAGGGGATCCCCGCCGCTCCCGGTGCCGCCCTGTATGAGGTGGTGGAGCTAAGCGGCAGGGTCATGGGCGTGAAAGCGTCCGACTACCGGAGCATTACGCTCGCAATCAACGAGTTCCTCGACGCCCTGCGGAAGCGTCCCGATGTCGAGGTGCTGCAGGCGAAGATGCCGTTCGACGTCGGCTCGCAGACGCGGCTCAGCGGTGACATCGGCGCCGAGGCGCCCGCTGCGGTGCCGCCGTTCTCGGTCACGGTGGCACGGAGGGTCGGCGAATGAAGCTTCCCCCGGGCGCAGGTCAGCGCCTCGCGGCGCCGGCGATCCTGGCGGCGGCGCTGATCGCGGGCGGTGCGGTAGCGGTGGTCCTGACGCAGCGGCTGGTGCAGAAAGCCGCCGGCGAGCGGCAGACCGTCGCCGCCGAGCGGCAAGCTGCGCAAGACCGGCTCGTGCGCGCAACCGACGAGGAGCGCGAGATCCGCGACCGCCTGGTCGACTATCGCCGGCTCCTCGAGCGCGGCGTGATCGGCGACGAGCAGCGCCTGAACTGGGTCGAGCGGATCGGCGACATCAAGACCGCGCGCAAGCTGTTCGACGTCAAGTACTCGATCGAGGCGCAGCGTCCGGTCGACTATCCCGGGATTGCCGGCGCAGGCGACGTCCAGTTCATGGCGAGCTCGATGAAGCTCGAGATGTCGTTGCTGCATGAAGAGGATCTGTTCCGGTTCCTGGACGATCTGCGCCGCGCGCTGAGCGCGCACGTGGTCGTGAAGTCGTGCAGCCTCCGGCGGAACGAACGCGCGACATCCGAGCGCGGCCTCGCTCCGCGGCTGCAGGCGAGCTGCGACATCGATCTCGTCACGATCCGCGACCGCAAGATGAGGCCCGCATGAGCACGACTGCCGGATGCAAAGACTCGCCGCGCGTCGCCGCGCGGACACTGCTCGCGCTGGTGCTCGCCGCCGGCGCCGGCCTCCTGCCGCCGCGCCCTGTTTCCGCCGACGAGCTGGGCCGGCTCTTCTTCACGCCGCAACAGCGGCAGGAGCTCGATCGCCGCCGCGAGAGCAACATCCAGGAGAAGGAGGTCGTCGTCGAGAGCTCGGTGACGGTGAACGGTCACGTCGCCAGATCGAGCGGCAAGACCACGACCTGGGTGAACGGGGTACCGCAGTACGACACCTACTCGGGGCGCGATTCGGCGCGCGTTCACCTCGAGGACAAGACGCTCAAGATCGGCCAGACGCTCGATCGGACGCGGGGCGAGGTACGCGATCAGCTCGGCGGCGGCGAAGTCAAGGTGAACCGTCCCGCGGGCAGCGCATCGCGCTAGGCGCGCAGCGCCGCGCCGGACCGGAACCCGTCCGCCAGCGACCGATGCAAACAAGCTCACCCACACCGCGGGCGCAGCACGAAGGTTACGCGGTAATTCTGTCGCTCCTGCTGCTCGCGCTCGGGGGGAGCGCCCTGCTGGTAAGCAGCGTGGAGAGCGCACAGCGGGGCGTCGAGCGGGACCGGATCACGGAGCGGGCGCTCGCGCAGGCCAAGGCGGCGCTGATCGGCTATGCCGCACGGGACGAGAACCGCCCGGGAAGCCTGCCTTGCCCGGATCCGAAGGCGGTCCCGGACGGGACGCCGATGGACCCTCCGGGCCTCCCGTATAACTGCACCAGCGCATCGGCAACGCGAATCGGCCGGCTGCCCTGGCGTACGCTCGGACTCCCGGAACTGCGCGACGGCAGCGGCGAGCTCCTCTGGTATGTCGTATCGAACAACACCCGCGCCACGAACACGACCGGGCTCAACAGCGATACCGCGGCCGACGTCGACGGGGACAGCGAGAGCGACACGCACGGCGACATCGAGCTGCGCTCGGCGAGCGACGCGGTCATTGCGTCGAACGTCGTTGCGCTGGTGATCGCCCCGGGGCGAATCCAGGCGGGGCAGACGCGACCGGGCGCCGCCCCGGCGCAGTACCTGGAGCTGCAGACGACGAGCCCGACCGCCGTCGACGATGATCCGGGCCCCTTCGTGAAGAACGTGTACCAATACCGGCGCCTGGACGCTTCGAACGACATCGTCCTGCCGATCTCGCACGCGGATCTCTTCACCGTCGTCGATCAGGCGGTGTTCGCACGCATGCGCAAGACGCTGGTGCCGAAGATGCAGGCACTTGCGGCAAAGTGGACGCGGTACCCGTTTGCGATGCCCTTCAATCCCGGCGGCGTCGGCGCCAAGAGCGTCGCGGGGACCTATGAAGGCTCGCTGCCGTGGGCGTACGCATCCACCGCTCCCGCGACCCAATGGCAGAGCCCGACCGCGAGCCTGGCGGCGGGGCCGGGCACTTTGGACAACGCGGTGTGCGCCGTCCAGCCAGATCCGAGTTGGCTGAAGTGCGACATCACCCATACGGGCCAGATCGCCTTCAACATCGACGTCGCGGCGCTTGGCGCGGGCCTCAGCTTCAACGACGTCGGGTGGAAGGCGGACTACGCGGGTACGCTCGCTGGGCTCGGATCCGCGACCTGGAGACCACCGGGTCGGACGCGTTCGGGAACGCGAACGTACAGTTCACGGCGACGACACCGCCGACGCCCGGCTCAGGGACATTGACGGTGTGGCTGCACGTCGATCTCGCCTACTGGGCCGACGTCAACTACCCTTGGCTCGCCCAGCCGCCGCCGTCGAGTGACTGCACTCCGCCCGCGGACGACATGAACTACGCGTGGCCGCGTGAATGCGATGCGATCTGGTTCGTCAAGAACGGCTGGTACCGGCAGACCTACTACGCCATTGCACCCGGCGTCGCGTTCGGCGGCAGCGGAACTTGCACGCCCGGTACCGACTGCCTCGAAGTGAGCACCGTTGCAGCGCCGACCAGCGACACGCGCGCGCTGCTGCTGCTCGCCGGCCGCGCGCTCAACGGCTCAACCCGACCATCGGCCCTCCTGGACGATTACGCCGAAGGCGCGAACCGGACTATCAACGACCGGTCGTTCGAAAGCGGCCCGCCGCGCAAACTCCCGCCCAACCCTCGCAATGACAACATCGCGATCCTCGCGCCGTAGCGTCCCGTCTCGCTCGGCGCGTGCCCACGGCTTCACGCTCACCGAGCTCGCGGTGGTGCTCATCATCGTCGGGCTGCTGATCGGCGGGCTGCTGGTCACGCTCTCGGCGCAATACGAGGCGCGACAGTTCGCCGAGACGCGTGCGCGGCTCGATCTCGCTCAGGAAGCGCTCGTCGGCTTCGCGCTCCGGAACGGCCGCCTGCCGTGCCCCGCGGTCGCAGCGGGCCAGCTCGCCTACCGCGACGGCAGCACGACTCAGCGGGTCGACGGCACGGGCGAGGAAGGGTTCGTATCCGGCCAGGGCGCCGCGACGGGTCAGTGCTTCACCGCGCACGGCCTGCTGCCCGCCCTCACGCTCGGGCTCGGCACGACCGATGCCCAGGGATTCCTCCTCGACGCCTGGGATAACCCCGTTTTCTATTCGGCGACCGCTTGGAATGCGAACGCCTTCACCAAGAGCGGCGGTTTGGCGGCGGCCGGAATCACCGCCCTCAATCCGGCGTTCCGGATGTGCAGTGCGGCCGCCTGCGGCACCGGCCAGGTCCTCACGAGCGCCAACACGGTACCGGCGGTGATCTTCTCCGCCGGGAAGAACCGGCGCTCGACGCTACCCGGAGCGGTCGCGCCCGTCGGCGCGGACGAGCTCGCGAACTTCGACAGCAACAACGATTTCGTGAGCCACGAGCCGCGGCCCGCCGGGGCAGCCGGCGGCGAGTTCGACGACCTCCTGACCTGGCTGTCGGTCAACGTGCTCGTCAACCGGATGGTCGCGGCCGGCGCGATCTGAGGCATCCGCCCGCTGCGGACCGCAGTGCGCTCTGGCAGAACGCCAAGTCTTCCGCAGCGGCCCGGGGTTCGTCGACGATCGGCTCCCGAGTCATCGTACAATCGTTTGCATTATGCCGCCGGAATGGCGCTTGCCAGCGCCTCCCCGCGGCGGCCAGCCCGGAACAGCACCTCGATGAGCTACCTGTCGGACTTGTGGAGACGCCTGAAGACGGCCGGTATCGAGCCGGGCGACTCGGACGAGATCAAGCTCAGGAAGTCGCTACTGATTTTCGCGATGGGGCTCACGACGGCGGCCCCGGTGCTCTGGCTGGTCCTGTACCAGTCGATGGGCCTGAACATCCCGACCGCCGTCCCGATCGGCTACCAGCTCGTCTCGCTCGGCACGCTGCTCGTCTACCTGGTCACGCGCAACTTCGACTTGTTCCGCGTCATGCAGCTGTCGCTGTATCTCGCGTTCCCATTCGTGCTCCAGGCAACGCTCGGCGACTTCATCACCGCGAGCGGCTTCGTGCTCTGGGGGCTCCTCGCCCCGGTGGGCGCGATCCTCCTCTACGGCCCGCGGGATTCGATTCCCTGGTTCGGCGCCTACGTGCTGCTGATCATCGGGGCGGCAACCTACGACTACTGGATCTTCTCCGAAGGCGTCAAGCCGCCGCCGGTCTCGCCGAAGACGATCGTCGTGTTCTTCGCGCTCAATTTCGTGGCGATCTCCAGCATCGTGTACCTCCTGTTGCGCTTCGCGGCCGTGGAGCGCGAGAAATCGAAGGCGCGGCTCGAGGAGGCCCACCGGCTGCTCCAGAACGAGCAGGAGCGGTCCGAGCGGCTGCTGCTGAACATCCTGCCCGGACCGGTCGCCGAGCGCCTCAAGATGGAGGACGGCACGATCGCCGACGGGTTCGCCGACGTGACCGTCATGTTCGCCGACATCGTGAACTTCACCACCCTCGCCGAGGGCCTCTCCCCCAACCAGATCTTCGCGATGCTGAACAGGGTCTTCTCGTCGTTCGACGCGCTGGCCGAGAAATACGGGCTCGAGAAGATCAAGACGATCGGCGACGCTTACATGGTCGCCGGGGGCATCAACGACGACTCGGTGATCAACTACTCCGAGGCGATCGCCAACATGGCGCTCGAGATGCGCGGCCTGCTCGCGAAGGACCTGGCGATCCAGGACCATCGGCTCGAGATCCGGATGGGCATCGGCACCGGCCCGGTGGTCGCCGGCGTGGTGGGCAAGAAGAAGTTCATCTATGACCTCTGGGGCGATACGGTCAACCTCGCGAGCCGCATCACCGCCGAGAGCGTGCCGGGGATGATCCAGGTCGACGTCACGACCTACCGCCGGCTGCGGACGAGGTTCGAGTTCGAGCCGCCCAAGACGATCTACCTGAAGGGCAAGGGCGACACGACCGTCTATGCCCTGAAGACGCGCAAGACCGCGACCGTCCAGGAAGCCGCCGCCTGACGGCGGCTAGGTCGCGGCGCTCTCATGCGCAGCCGGGCGGGGTCCGGCGCGCAGTGCCGGCCCGCCGCGGCGCACCTCTCCGCGCAACTCGAAGCACACCTGCCCCTGCTCGTTGCCCGCGAGCCGGAACCTGAAACCCGAAAGCTCGGCCTGCCGCGCCACCTGGTAGAGGCCGATTCCGTACCCGGTCTCGGACGGGACCGGCCCCCTGAGCAGGCCCGGGAGGACGTTCCGCGCCACCGGCCTGCCGCTGTCGCACACGCGCAGGACGATCTCGTCGCCGCAGACGAGCGAGACGACCACCTCCACGCCCGGGTCCACCTTGCGCTTCTCGAGCGCGTTCTGGAGCAGGTTCTCGGAGGCGCTGTCGAAGAGATCTTTCGGCAAAAGGATGCCGCCGTCCAGCGCCGTCGCCTCGAAGCGCACCCCGCGCAGCTGGTAGGTCTTCTGGAGCGACTCCCACCACGCCTCGGTGGTGATGAAGCGGCCGCTGTCCATCTGCGGGCGCTGGAGCTTGTCGAGCGTCTGCTGCAGCCGCTGCAGCACGGTCGGGAGGTGCCGCCGCATGAGTCCCTGCAGCGCTCCCGGGTCGCCGTCGGGGTCGCGCTCGGCCGCCGAGCAGAGAACGTTCAGCGTCTGGAGCAGGTTCTTGACGTCGTGCGTCATGCGCGCCCCGGTCTCGTGCAGCGCCTGGACATAGGTCTGCTGCTGAAGCTTCAGCTCGCGCTGCTTCGCGACGAAGAACTGACCGACGAGCTGACCGAGCAGGTTGAAATGCCAGACGAGCGACGGGCTCGGCCGGTGACGGCAGTAGAGGCGGATGCTGACCTCGCGGCCGGTGTAGTCGACGGTGTACTTGGAGGGCGTCCCGAACTCGCCCGAATCGCTCGCGGTCATCCAGGTGCCGCCCGTCGTCCACGGCAGCCGGCCGAGCCCCGCGCACGCCTCCTTCAGGAAGTGCTCGGGTCGCGACTCGCTGCGCGAGAGCTCGGCGAGAAAGTGCAGCCACTGCTCGAACGGCAGCCCGATCGAGAGCAGATAGCGCGAGAACACCATCTGCAGGCCAGAGAATCCGGCGCGCGGATTCCACGCGATGCTCAGGAACAGGAGCACGCCGGCGATCACGAACAGGCTGAACATCAACGACAGGACGTACCCCTTCCCGCCGACTGTCATGAACGCGAAGCTGCCGAGCACCAGCGCGACGAGCAGCAGGAAGATCATGCTGGCGTAGAAGAAGTCGACGACCTGCGGCTCGGCGGTGTCCGACTCGACCGGGATCGCCGCCATGGCTAGGAACAGGAGCGGCAGCCCGTACTGCACCAGCACTCCCATGATCTCGTCCGGCCGCGTGTTCGGGAACCCGCTCGGCACGATCCAGAGCAGGAGCAGCGCGACGAGATAGGAGAAGACGGTCAGATAGAAGATGCGCAGCCATCGCGCCTGGAACAGGAACACCTTTCCGCCGACGATCCCGGCGAGCACCACGACCCACAGCCCGAGCATCCACCAGTTGAGGAACGCCAGGATCCCGACGGTGATGAGGACGATCAGCACGATCTCGCTGACCTTCAGACGCTGGCCGACCTGGATGAACGGCTGCCAGACGAGGAAGAGCCCCAGATGGGCCATCATCAGGCCGCGCGCCCAGATGTCCTCGACCCCGCGCGTCGCGGCGAGGTGCAGGCATACGAGCATCGCGAGCGTGAGCCACCGCCAGCGCCCCGCACGCTGCTCCGCCAGATCGAATGCGCCCTCGCTCACTGTGTGCAAGGTTCCCCGCTTGCGTCCCGCCGCCCGGGCCCTTAGGCTTCGCGCGACCGCAGGTTCCGTGCCAAGCGTTGCCGCGGCTTCACGCCCAAGATGACAAAGGTCGTACTCTCGATCGCCCGCGCAACCCTGCTGGAAGCGCTACGCAGCCGCATGCTGTGGCTGGTCGGCGTGCTCCTGCTGGTCGCGGCGGCCTCCGCGGCGTTCCTGCAGCAGGTCGCGATCACCGAGACGGCCCGGATCCAGGCGGCGATTATCGCAGCCCTGCTACGGGGCTGCGCGGGATTCCTGGTAGCGGCGTTCGTCGTGATGAGCATGGTCCGCGAGTTCAACGACAAGGTGCTCGAACTGATGCTCGCCCAACCCTGGCCGCGGGCGGCCTACCTTTTCGGCAAGTTTGTCGGATTCTCGGCAGCCGCCCTTCTGCTCGCCGCCATCGTCAGCGTCCCCCTCGCTCTCCTCGCCCCGGCCTCCCGCGTCGCCGTCTGGGCGCTGTCGCTCGCGTGCGAGCTTGTCATCCTTGCGTCGATGAGCCTCTTCTGCGTGATCACCCTCACCCACGTGGTGCCGGCGCTCGCTGCCGTCCTCGGCTTCTACGTGCTGGGCCGGTCCATGACCGCGATCCAGATCATCGCCCAGGCCTCGGAGGCCTCCCAGGACTGGGCCGACCGCCTGGCGAGTTGGATCGTGCAAGGGATCGCCGCGATCCTGCCGAGGTTCGATCTGATGACGCAGACGGCTTGGCTGGTCGACGCGCCGCCCGCGGCCGGCGCGATCGCGAGCGTGCTGGCGCAGGCGGCGGTCTACACGGCGCTCCTCGTCACGGCGGCGCAGTTCGATCTCCATCGCCAGAACCTCTGACGCCATGCGCGAACGGCCGCTCGCCGATGTGCCCCGCTGGGTCGGGGCCGGACTCGCCCTCGCGCTGGCGCTGCAGATCGGCGTCGCCTGGCTTCAGCCGCGGCCGTCCGCCCGTGCGGAGGATCTCGGCCCGGCGCCGGGCGCGAGCACGTTGCGGCTCGCCGCGCTGGGCGAACCGATTGCGCTCGCGAATCTGCTCATGCTGTACCTGCAGGCGTTCGACTACCAGGCCGGCACGCGCGTGCCGTATCGGAATCTCGACTACGACCGCCTCATCGACTGGCTGTCCCGGATTCTCGAACTCGACCCGGCGGGGCAGTATCCGCTCATGAGCGCGAGCCGTCTCTACGCCGACATCCCCGATGCCGCCAAAGCAACGCACGATGCTCGAGTTCGTCTACCGCGAGTACCTGAAGGATCCCAACCGACGCTGGCCCTGGCTGGCGCACGCGACGATCCTCGCCAAGCACCGGCTCAAGGATCTGCCGCTGGCGCGGAAATATGCCACGGCGCTTCAGCAGCATACGACGACCCCCGAGGCGCCCGGCTGGGTCCGGCAGATGGAGCCGTTCATACTCGAGGAAATGAATGAGCTCGAAGCAGCGCGGGTGCTGATCGGGGGCCTGCTGGCGAGCGGCCAGGTCAAGGACCGCCGGGATTTCGAGCTCCTCGAGCGGCGCCTCAAGGAACTCGAGGAGCGCTTGAAAGCGAAGTGACCTTGGGCGTGACGCGCTTCGTCGGCTCTCCGTCGCTGTTGACGCCGCCTCGACAACGAGCCTCCACAATCCCCCGTGATTTCGGTCACAAATCAAGGGAAAGCGCTGGCATTGAGTTTGCTCCTCTCCTGGCACTAGCCATCCGGGCACCGTGTCGAGGAGACGAACAATGCAATCCAAGCGCTACCAGACAGGCTTCACGCTGGTCGAGATCGCGATCGTGCTGGTCATCATCGGGCTGCTGCTCGGGGGGATCCTGAAGGGTCAGGAGATGATCACCCAGGCCCGGATCAAGAACGTCGTGAACGATTTCAACGGCATCACCGCAGCGTACTTCTCGTACATGGACCGCTACAAGGCCGTCCCGGGTGATGACCCCAATGCGTCGCGCGCTCGCTGGACACACTGTCCCCGCGCGCTGAACGGCGACTCGGACGGCCAGATCAGCGGCTTGTATGGCGTGACATCTCCCGGCACGCTCGCCCAAGCGGATGTCACCAATGCCGCTGGCGAATCGTGGAACTTCTGGTGGCATCTCCGGCTGTCGGGGTTCGTTGCCGGCGCCACGAGCGGGCCAAGCCGCCTACAGCCAGCCGACGAACGCGGTCGGGGGCCTCGTCGGGGTGCAGACCAACGCGATGACCGCTCTCACCGGCGTCGTGATGTGCTCGGCCAACGTGCCGGACAAGGTGGCCTCCGCTGTCGACACCCAGGTCGACGACCAGCGATCGAACACCGGCCAGATGATGGCGTACACGATGACGTCGGGCGACACGGCGGCGACGGACGTGAACTCGGTGACTGCCGCACCCAACTACGTGGAGACGGGCAGCACGCAGTACGTGATCTGCAAGAAGATCTGACGCCCTCGTTTGCGAAAAGCCCGCGCCCGACGGCGCGGGCTTTTCGTTTCTGCCGCCGTCGATGGCACATGATCGCCGGGCGAGTCGAAGACGCTCACCATCGTTCCGAGCCGCCAAGGACAACGTTACGGCGTCGGTCTGAGCCGCGCGACAGTCTACGGACGCGCGCGTCGAGAGCCTCCACACCCGGGCAATACGACTGCTGCGCGCTGATCTTCGCGCGGCGACGGCGCGCGTGTTGCAAAGTCCGTCACGGTCGACGCGAAGGCGCGAACGAGAGAATCCACACATCTTCCACTTCCTCTCCCCGCGCTCGCGCAAATGCGTCACCCGCAGGCTGGTTTCACCTTGGCCGAGATCGCGATCGTCGCGGTGCTCATGGGCCTTCTGGTCGGCGGCATCGTGGCCGGCTGGTCGATGGTCGACGCAGGCCCGCATCAAGCTCGTCGTCAACCAGTTCAACGGCCTGCACGCCGCGCACCTTCAGTATGTCGATCGTTACGCGCAGTTGCCCGGCGACGATCCCCAGGCGGCGGCGCGCTGGACGTCTGGCACGAAGAACGGCACGGGCGACGGCCTGCTGGCCGGCCTGTACAGCGACGTCCCTCCCGCCGGCGATCCGATGACGGAATTGACGGTGAACGCGTCGCAGGGCGAGACGCTGACCTACTGGTGGCACCTGCGCCTCGCCGAGCTGGTCCCGCGCCTGCCGGCGAGAGGTGTCGGTCGTCGCGCAGCCGCTCAACCACTTCGCCGGCGTGATCGGCGTCCAGGCGAACGCGATCGGCCTTCCAGGTGCCGGTGCTCTGTCAGGCGAACCTGCCGGGAGTGGTCGCGATCGGCGTCGACAGCCAGATCGACGAGCTGAGCCCGACCGGGGGCATCGTACGGGGCCGAAAGCAGACCGCGCCGAACCAGAAGCTCGTCGACACGGTTACGGTCACCGCGTACGCCGAAGGCCAGGACGACCAGTACGTGTTGTGCCGCCGGCTCGACTGAGCCGCGGGCTATCCCTGCAGCAGCCTCGTCTCCGCCTTCTCGAGCGCGTCCGGCCGGCCGAGCAGGACGGCCACGTCACCCGCCTCGAAGCGCGTCTCCGGGCCCGGCTCATCGGCGCGGATGCCGCGCCGGCGGACCGCGGTGACCTCCGCCCCGAGCCGCTCGAGGCCGAGCTCCGCCAGGGTGCGCCCGACCGCGTACGCCCCGGGCTCGAGGCTGACCGTGTGCAGCCGGGGTTGACTCGCCTCGTCGAGGTCGACAGCCTCGTCGGACGCGCCGTGGTAGAACCCGCGGAGCAGCCGGTAGCGTTGGTCGCGCACGGCGCGGATCTGGCTGACCACGCGTCGCACCGGAACGCCGACCATGAGCATCGCGTGCGAGGCGAGCATGAGGCTCGACTCGAACGTGTCGGGCACGACCTCCGCCGCGCCCGCGTGCTCGAGCTGCTCGAGCCCGCTGTCGTCCCGCGTACGCACGATCACCGGGAGCGCCGGATTGATCTCGTGCGCGTGGGCAAGGATCTTGAGCGCCGACGGCAGGTCGGTGTAGGTGACGACCAGCACGGCCGCGCGGCCGACGCCCGCCGCGATCAACGTCTCCCGGCGCGACGCATCGCCGAACACCACCGTTTCGCCCGCGGCCGCGGCTTCGCGGACGCGTTCCGGATCGAGGTCGAGCGCGATATGGTTGATGTCCTCGCGCCCGAGGAAGCGCGCAAGGCTCTGGCCGGTGCGACCGTAGCCGCACAGGACGACGTGGCGCTCGGTGCCGATACTGCGCACCGCAACCTGGTGCAGCTGGAGCGACCGCAGCATCCACTCCGAGCCGGACAGCCGGAGCACGATGCGATCGCTGTACTGGATCAGGAACGGCGCCACGAGCATCGACAGGACCATCCCCGCGATCGCGGCCTGCACGAGCTCCGGGTCGAAGAGCGAGAACTCGGCACCGCGCGCGACGAGCACCAGCCCGAACTCGCCCGCTTGCGCGAGCGCGAGCCCGCTCCGGAGCGCCGTGCCCGGCGTTGCGCCGAGGAGCCGCGACAGTCCCGCGACGATCGCGAACTTCGCCACCAGCGGCACGATGAACATGGCAGCCACCAGGCCGGAATGCGACGCCACCACGCGCAGATCGAGCTGCATCCCGACGGTGATGAAGAACAGCCCGAGCAGCACTTCCCGGAACGGTTTGATGTCGTCCTCGACCTGGTGGCGATACTGCGTCTCCGAGATGAGCATCCCGGCGACGAACGCGCCGAGCGCGAGCGAGAGGCCGGCGATCTCGGTCAGGTACGCCGATCCGAGCGTGATGAACAGCACGTTGATGATGAAGAGCTCGTGCGAGCGGCGCTTCGCGACCAGGTCGAACCACGGCGGCATGAGCTTCTGGCCGAGCCACAGCACCGCCCCGAGGATCGCCGCCGCCTTGAGCGCCGCGAATGCCATGGCGCCAGCCAGTTCGCCGGCGGGTTGCGCGAGCGCCGGCACCAGCACAAGCAGCGGCACCACCGCGAGGTCCTGCGCAAGGAGCACGCCGATGACCTCGCGGCCGTGGGGCGTCTCGGTCTGCATCCGCTCGGCGAGCATGCGCACGACGATCGCGGTCGAGGACATCGCGAGCGCCGCGCCGAGCGCGAGCGCCGCCTGCCACCGGCTGCCGCCGGCGAAGAGCAGCGCCGCAAAGAGCGCGGTGGTGAGCACGACCTGCAGCCCGCCCAGCCCGAGCACGAGCCGGCGCATCTGCACGAGCTTCGGCAGGCTGAACTCGAGGCCGATCGTGAACATGAGGAACACGACGCCGAACTCGCCGAGATACGCGGTATTGCGGTCCTCGGTGATCCAGCCGAAGGCATGCGGCCCGATCGCCACCCCGACGATCAGATAGCCGAGCAGCGGCGGCAGGTGCAGGGTGCGAAACACCACGACGACGAGCACCGCGCTCGCGAGCAGGATGAGGACGAGTTCGAGCGCGTGGCCCACGGCGGTCGGAAGCCTCCCTTGCTATACTTTTCCGGATGATAGCGACACCATCGAGCGTGGACCAACCGGCGGTGTCGGAGGACGCGCTCCGCTTGGCGCGGGAGGTGCTCGAGATCGAGGCGCAAGCGGTCGCCGCGCTCGCCTCGCGCCTGGACGGCCGGTTCCTCGACGCGCTGCGCATGATCCTGGCCTGCCGCGGCCGGGTGGTCGTGACCGGCGTCGGCAAGTCCGGGCAGATCGGGCGCAAGATCGCGTCCACCCTCGCGAGCACGGGCACGCCGGCATTCTTCGTCCATCCCGGCGAGGCAAGCCACGGCGACCTCGGCATGATCACGCACGACGACGTCGTCCTCGCGCTCTCGCACTCGGGCGAAAGCGACGAGCTGATCACCGATCCTGCCGTTGGTGAAGCGCCTCGGCGCGCGGCTGATCGCCATGACCGGCAATCCGCAGTCCGCGCTCGCGAGCCTCGCCGACGTGGTGCTCGACGCCGGCGTGGCAAAGGAGGCCTGCCCGCTCAACCTCGCGCCGACTGCGAGCACGACCGCCGCGCTCGCGCTCGGCGATGCGCTCGCGGTTGCAGCGCTCGACGCCCGCGGATTCGGCCACGACGACTTCGCGCGCTCGCACCCCGGCGGAACGATCGGGCGGCGTCTGCTCACGCACGTGCGCGACGTCATGCGCACCGGCGAGGAGGTGCCGATGGTCGGCGAGGACGCGGCCTTCGCCGACGCAGTGCTCGAGATCTCCAGGAAACGGATGGGCATGACGGCGGTCGTGGGCACAGACCGGCGACTGATCGGCATATTCACCGACGGTGATCTCCGGCGCGCCCTCGAGCGCGGCGTCGATGTACACGCGACGCCGATCGACGCGGTGATGACGCGCAATCCGCGCTCGATTCGCCCGGAGGCGCTCGCGGCCGAAGCGGTGGAATTGATGGAGAAGCACAAGACGACGCAGTTGCCGGTGGTCGACCCGGAGGGGCGGCTCGTCGGCGCGCTGAACATCCACGACCTCTTCCGCGCGAAAGTCCTCTGAGCGATGGACACCGCGCTGGAGCGCGCACGCGGCCTCAAGCTGATGGCGTTCGACGTCGATGGCGTCCTCACCGACGGCGCGCTGTACCTCACCGACGCGGGCGAGGAAATGAAGCGCTTCCACACGCTCGACGGGCTCGGGCTCAAGCTGCTCGCGGAAGCCGGCGTCGGGCTCGCGCTCATTACCGGGCGCAGCTCGCGGGTCGTTGCCAAGCGGGCGGCGGAGCTCGGGATCACCCATCTCTTCCAGGGGGCAGAGGACAAGCTCGCGATACTCGAGGGATTGCGCGCACGGCTCGGGCTCGACCTGAGCGCGTGCGGCTACATGGGCGACGATCTCCCGGACCTGCCGCTCCTCGTGCGTTGCGGCTTCGCGGCGACCGTGCCCGAGGCACCGGAGGTAGTCCGCGCGCGCGCGCACTACGTCAGCCGGCGTTCCGCCGGCCGCGGTGCGGTGCGCGAAGTATGCGAGGTGATCCTCGCCGCGCAGGATGCGCTCGAAGGCGCCGTGCGAAGGTATCTCGCGTGAAGGCGCGGACGAATACCTTGTTCTCGCTGGCGCTCGCTGCCGGCCTTGCGGCCCTTACGATGTGGCTCGAGCGCGCGGTACAGGCGCCGACCGGCAGCCATCCGAGCGGGCTCGAGCACGAACCCGACTTCATCGTCGAGCGCTTCACCGCGACGAGCCTCGACAAGGGCGGGCGCCCGGAGTCGCGGCTGACCGCGCGCCGGATGGTCCACTACCCCGACGATCAGACGACCGAGCTCGAGGAGCCGCGGCTCGTCCAGTTCCGCGAGCCCGGACCACCGGTGCGGATCTCGGCCGAGCGCGGCACGGTGACCAAGGACGGCGAGGAAGTGCGCCTCTACGGTAACGTGGTCGTTCGCCGCGAGGCGACCAAGACCCGCCCCGAGCTCAAGATGGAAACAACTTACCTCCAGGTCTTCCCCAAGCAGGACATCGCGCGCACGCCGGAGGCGGTAGTGATCACCGAAGGCGCCTCGCGCCTCACCGGCGTCGGCATGGACTTCAACAGCAAGACGCGCCAGTTCGAGCTGAAGGCGCGGGTCAACGGCATCTTCTCCCGTTCGGAGGGATGACGGTGCGCGGGCTGCTTTGCTTCGTGCTCGCCCTCCTCGGCGCCGCCGCGGCGCTCGGCGGCGCGCCGGCGCGTGCCGAACGCCTCGACCGCGACAAGCCGGTCAACATCGAGGCCGACCGGATGCTCGCCGACGACGGCAAGCAGACGGTCGTGTTCGAGGGCCGCGTCGTGCTGACGCAAGGCACGTTCGTGCTGCGTGCCGACACGCTGACCGTGCGACAGGACAAGGAAGGTTTCCAGGCCGGCGTGGCAGTCGGCAGTCCGGCGAAGTTCCGCCAGAAGCGCGACGGCGCCGACGAATGGATCGACGGCGAGGCGCAGCGCATCGAGTACGACGGGAAGGCAGAGCGGGTTGAGCTCTTCGACAGGGCGCGCGTGACGCGCGACAAGGACGAGGTGCGCGGCAACTACATCTCGTACGACATGCGCTCCGAGATCTACCGCGTGCAGGGCGCGAAGGACCTGCAGCCCGCGCCCGGCGGGCGCGACGGCCGGGTGCGCGCGGTGATCCAGCCGAAGAAGAAGGACGAGGACGCCACGCGGCGCGAGCCGGCGCTCGAGCTGAAGCCCGCGCCCGGTCTCGAAGCGGGCCGCCAGTGAACGAGCCGCTGGCGCGCGCGACGCTTGCGGTTCAGCCCGCGCCCGGGCGCGCGAGCCGTCTGCGCACCGCCGCCCTGAACAAGCGCTACAAGAAGCGCACCGTGGTGCGCGACGTCTCGCTCGACGTGATGAGCGGCGAGGTCGTGGGCCTCCTCGGGCCGAACGGCGCCGGCAAGACCACGTGCTTCTACATGATCGTCGGCCTGGTCGCCGCCGACGGCGGCCGGATCTTCGTCGAGGAGCGCGACATCACTCGCCTGCCGATCCACCGGCGCGCACGGCTGGGGCTGTCGTATCTGCCGCAGGAAGCGTCGGTGTTCCGCCGACTCACCGTACAGGAGAACGTGCGCGCGGTGCTCGAGCTGATGGCGCTCGAACCGGCCGAGATCGAGACGCGGCTCGACGAGCTGCTCGGGGAGCTGCACATCGCCCATCTGCGCGACGCCCCGGCGCTCTCGCTCTCCGGCGGCGAGCGGCGCCGGGTCGAGATCTGCCGGGCGCTCGCGACGCGGCCGGTGTTCATCCTGCTCGACGAGCCCTTCGCCGGAGTCGACCCGATCGCGGTCCTCGACATCCAGCGCATCATCCGGTTCCTGCGGGAGCGCGGGATAGGGGTTCTCATCACCGACCATAACGTCCGGGAAACCCTGGGAATTTGCGACCGGGCGTACATAATTAACGAAGGGTCCGTGCTGGCTTCCGGCAAGCCGGAGGAGATTGTTTATAATGAAAATGTCAGGCGCGTTTATCTAGGCGAGCACTTCCGTCTCTAGCGCCAGGATCCGTTCCGGCCCGCGCTCCGCGGCCGGCAGGGTTCGGCGCCGCGCCGGCAGCAGCGAGCACGACGCGGACGCCAGCGAAACCGCACTCACCACCCCCCCATCTCCTGCATGAAGCAGACCCTGCAGCTCAAGCTCACTCAGCATCTCACGCTGACGCCGCAGCTGCAGCAATCCATCCGGCTCCTGCAGCTCTCGACCCTCGAGTTGAATCAGGAGCTCGAGCGCTTCCTCGCCGAGAACCCCTTGCTCGAGCGCGACGAGGGCGAGGAGGAATCGGCGCCTGCGCTGCGGCTGAACGGCGCGTCGACGACGACGGAAACCGTCGCGACCGCGGACAAGCCGGAGACACCGGCGCCCGACGACGACGTCCGGAGCCCGGACGCGGACTGGTATCTCGAGAGCGCCGGTACCGGCGCGGCGCGCGACGACGCCGACGACACCGACTACCCGCAGCTCGCCGCCGAATCACCTTCGCTCCGCGACCATCTGCTGCAGCAGCTTTCGCTCACGCCGTTGCCCGACCGCGACCGAAGACTGGTCGCGCTGCTCGTCGACGCACTGGACGAGGACGGCTACCTCACGCAGCCGCTCGAGGAGATCGCGGCGATGCTGCCGGACGAGCTCGCGATCGAGCCGGACGAGCTCGCGATCGCGCTCAAGCACCTGCAGAACCTCGACCCCACCGGCGTCGGTGCGCGCTCGCCGGCGGAGTGCCTCGAGCTGCAGCTCGCCGGGCTGCCGGAGCTCACCCCGGGCCGCAGCGTTGCGTTGCGGATCGTCCGCGAGCAGCTGCCGCTGCTCGCGGCACGCGATTTCGCGAAGCTCAAGAAGCTCTTCGGCTGCGACGACGCGAGCCTGCGGACGGCGCACCGTCTGATCCAGAGCCTGAACCCGCGTCCGGGCGCGGCGTTCGCGCCGCTCGAGACGCGGTACGTCGTCGCCGACGTGGTCGTGCGCAAGCTGAAGAGCGTCTGGACCGCGAGCCTCAACCCGGACGCGATGCCCAAGCTGCGCATCAACCGCATCTACGCCGACATCCTGCAATCGAACCGCGGCCAGGGCGGGCAGCTCGCATCGCAGCTCCAGGAGGCCCGCTGGCTGATCAAGAACGTGCAGCAGCGCTTCGAGACGATCCAGCGCGTGTCGCAGGCGATCGTCGACCGCCAGCGGCATTTCTTCGATCACGGCGAGGTGGCGATGCGCCCGCTCGTGCTGCGCGAGATTGCCGATGCGCTCGGGCTGCACGAATCCACGGTGTCGCGCGTGACGACGCAGAAGTTCATGGCGTCGCCGCGCGGCATCTTCGAGCTCAAGTACTTCTTCGGCAGCCACGTCGCCACCGAGGCGGGCGGCGCGTGCTCGGCGACCGCGATCCGCGCGCTGGTCAAGCAGCTGGTCGCCGCAGAGGACGCGAAGAAACCGCTCTCCGATTCGAAGATCTCGCAGATCCTCGGCCAGCAGGGTATTGTCGTCGCCCGGCGCACCATCGCCAAGTACCGGGAGTCGATGCACATCCCGCCGGTCAATCTCCGCAAGTCGCTGTAACCAAGGAGGACGAGATGAACTTGACCGTCACCGGCCACCACGTCGCCGTTACCGCGGCGATCCGCACCTACGTCGAGTCGAAGCTCGAGCGGGTGATGCGCCATTGCGACCACGCGACGGCGGTCAGCGTGATCCTGACGGTCGAGAAGCTGAGCCAGAAGGCCGAGGTCAACGTGCACCTGCCCGGACAGGACGTGTTCGTCGAGCACGTCGACGGTGACCTCTACGCCGCGATCGACGCGCTCGCCGACAAGCTCGACCGCAAGCTGATCAAGTACAAGGATCGCGCGTACGCGAAGCCTCACGACGCGCTCAAGCACCACTCCGAGAGCTAGCTTTTCCGGACGAGACCGGCGGCGGCACCGCTCCGCCGCCGTTTGTGAACGGCGATTTTGCGATGTTTGGGGTGCGATGCGGCCGCGCAGTACAATAGCGCGGCCTCGTACCCCGCGCCGGCAAGCGCAGGGGCGGAACGGGGCGACAAGCAGGAACAACCGCGGACGCGCCGCATGAACCTGATCGCCAAGCTGCTCCCGCAGTCCAACATCGTCCTCGACGCCGAGGCGAGCAGCAAGAAGCGGATGTTCGAGCAGCTAGGCCTCCTCTTCGAGAACCACCAGAGCATCAGCCGCAGCCTCGTGTTCGACAGCCTCTTCGCGCGCGAGCGGCTCGGGTCGACCGGCCTGGGACAGGGCGTTGCGATTCCCCACGGCCGGATCAAGGGCCTGAAGGAGCCGATCGGCGCGTTCCTGCGATTGAAGACCGCGGTCGCCTTCGATGCCCCCGACGGGCGCCCGGTCAATCTCATCTTCGTGCTCCTCGTTCCGGAGCAGGCGACCGAGCAGCATCTCGAGATCCTCTCCGAGCTCGCGCAGATGTTCAGCGACCGGGGACTGCGGCAAGACCTTTCCACCGTCGCCGACGCCGCCGCCCTTCACCAGATGATCTCAGCGTGGCAGCCGTATGTTGCAGACCAGCGTCGCGCGGCTGTATGAGGATACCGCCGAGAAGCTCCAGCTCGCCTGGGTAGGCGGGAAGCAGGGCGGCGCCGCGGTCATCCGCCAGGACGCCACCGAGTCGGCCGCGTTCGTCGGCCATCTCAACCTCATCCACCCGAACCGGATCCAGGTGCTCGGGCGTCACGAGCAGGTGCACATCACGGCGCTCGAAGGCGCGCGGATCGAGCGGCTGATCGAGCTCGGCCTGCAGGGCTCGCCCGCTGCGGTGTTGCTCGCCGACGGCGTCCCGGGACACCCCCGGCTCGCCGAAGTCGCCGAAACGCGCGGCATCGCGCTCCTCGCTTCGCCGCTTCCTGCCGCGCTGCTGATCGACAAGCTGCGCCGCTATCTCACCAGGAGCCTTGCCGAGACCACCACCCGTCATGGCGTGTTCATGGACGTGCTGGGCTTGGGCGTGTTGATCACCGGCGATTCCGGCGTGGGAAAAAGCGAACTCGGCCTCGAGCTCGTCAGCCGCGGTCACGGTCTCGTGGCCGACGACGTCGTCGAGATCTCGCGCGTCGCTCCGGACACGCTGGAAGGCCGCTGTCCGCCGCTCCTCAAGGACTTCCTCGAGGTGCGCGGCCTCGGCGTGCTCAACATCCGCACGATCTTCGGTGAGACGGCGGTGCGGCCGAAACTGAGCCTGCGGCTCATGGTGCATCTCGAGCGCCCGACGCCCTCGGCGGCGCCGCCGGCGGAGCGGCTGCCGCTGCACGCGCTCTCGGAGGAGATCCTCGGCGTCACGGTGCGCAAGGTCGGCATCCCGGTCGCGGTCGGCCGCAACCTCGCGGTGCTGATCGAGGCGGCCGTGCGCAACCACATCCTTCAGCTCCGCGGTTACAACTCGACGGAGGAGTTCATGGAGCGCCAGCAGGCCGAGATGCGGCGCGACGCGTCGACCGGGACCGACGCCGGGCGTTGAAGCGTTCGTGGCCGGGGATCGCCCCGCCTCGTTCCGCCCATGACCGGAGGAGCAGCATGATGAAGCTGGTCGCAGCCCTGTTTGCCACCGCGCTGTGCGCGTCGCCCGCGCTTGCCCAGGACAAGCAGGGCGAGCCGGAGAAGGGGATGACCGAGCAGCAGAAGCGCATGGGCGATTGCAGCAAGCAGGCCTCGGAGAAGGGGATGAAGGGCGACGACCGCAACAAATTCATGAGCACCTGCCTGAGCGGCTGATCGCCGGACAGCAAGGGTGAACGCGCGCGCAGCCTGCGCGCTTTCCCTATCGCCGCGCCCGGCTACCTCGCCGGGCTCACGACGGGTGGATCACCCCTTTTCCGGTCGTCTGGGTGTCGAACAGCCGATAGGCTTCCGCCGCCCGTGCGGGCCTGGTTCTCGGGCACTCCGGGTCCGACCGCGACCACGACCCCGCAGGGCTCATGCCCTGCAATCACCGGGCCGGCGCTCGTCTTGAACCCGAGCGATGCGGCACCGCCGGCGGCGCGGTAGAACTTGAGGTCGCTCCCGCACATGCCTGAGGCCTTGATCTTCAGCACGACTTCGCCGGCACCCGGCGTGGGATCGGGGAACTCGCGGATCTCGACCTTGCGATCTCCGGGAAGGACGACTGCTTTCATCGCGGTGGCTCCTGGCGGTCTCGGGAACGCTTCGGCTCGGGCACGCATTACCCGCCATTTCCGGCCCGCTGTCAAAGGCGCCCCGGAAAACGCGCTATGCTCGACCCGCCATGCAGCTCGTCGTCATCAGCGGCCTCTCCGGCTCCGGCAAGAGCGTGGCGCTGAACGTGCTCGAGGACGCGAGCTTCTACTGCGTCGACAACCTTCCGGCGACGCTGCTCGCCGCGACGATCGACTTCCTCGACGACGCCGGCTACGACCGGGTCGCGGTCACCGTGGATTCCCGCAGCGGCGCGGCGCTCGCCGAGCTGCCGGCATCGATCCGCGCGCTGAAGGCGCGCGGCATCGACGTAAGGCTGCTCTTCCTCGACGCCGGCAACGAGACGCTGGTCAAGCGCTTCTCCGAGACCCGCCGCCCGCATCCGCTCGCCGGCAGCGATACGACGGTCGACGAGGCGATTCGGCGCGAGCGCGAGCTCCTCGCGGGGGTGGACGAGCTCGGCCAGCGGCTCGACACGAGCGACCTCGCGCCGAATGCGCTGCGCGCGTGGATCAAGGATCTCGTCGCGGTCGACCGCTCGGGGCTGACGCTTGCGTTCGAGTCGTTCGGCTACAAGCAGGGCATCCCGCTCGACGCCGACCTCGTATTCGACGTGCGCTGCCTGCCGAACCCCTTCTACGACCCGAAGCTCCGCTCGCTGACCGGCCTCGATGCGCCGGTGGCGCGATTCCTCGAGGCGCTGCCCGCGGCGCAGGCCATGCTCGCCGACATCGGCGATTTCGTCGAGCGGTGGCTGCCGTCGTTCGTGCGCGACAACCGCGCCTATCTGACGGTCGCGCTCGGTTGCACCGGCGGACAGCACCGCTCGGTCTGGTTCGCCGAGCAGCTCGCGGCGAGGTTCCGCGCCACGACGCGGGTGCTGGTGCGGCACCGGCAGCTACCGGGCCCCGAATGACGGACGTCGCCGCCCCGCGCAACGTCACGCTCGGACTCACCGGCGCCTCCGGCATGGCCTACGGCCTGCGGCTGCTCGAGTGCCTGCTCGCCGCGCGCGTGCGCGTGGCGCTCGTGTACTCGCAGGCGGCGCAGATCGTCGCGAAGCAGGAGCTCGATCTCGTGCTGCCGGCGCGGCCGCAGGAGGCTGCCGCGTTCCTGCTCGAGCGCTATCGGGCGCCGGCGGAGCTGCTGCAGGTCTACGGCCGGGACGACTGGTACGCGCCGATCGCCTCGGGATCGAACCCGTCGGATGCGATGGTGATCTGCCCCTGCTCGATGGGGACGCTCGCCGCCGTCGCCTGCGGCCTCGCCGAGAACCTGATCGAGCGCGCCGCCGATGTCGCGCTCAAGGAGCGCCGGACGCTCGTGCTCGTCGCGCGCGAGACGCCGCTGTCGGCGATCCATCTCGAGAACATGACCCGTCTCGCGCGTGCGGGGGCGGTCGTGCTTCCCGCCAACCCCGGCTTCTATCACCGCCCGCAGCGGGTCGAGGATCTCGTCGATTTCGTGGTCGCGCGCATCCTCGATCATCTCGGCCTGGAAAACGAGATATCTGCACGGTGGGGCCGCGCGCCGAAGCGTTAGACTGCGCCCCGCCATGTCCCAGCCCGACCTCGGCAGCCTGCCGATCTTTCCCCTCAATACCGTGCTCTTTCCCGGCGGGCTGCTGCCGCTGCGCGTGTTCGAGACGCGCTACATGGACATGACGCGGGAATGCCTCAAGGCGGAGCAGCCCTTCGGCGTCTGCCTGATCCGCAGCGGCAAGGAGGTCGGCGCGCCGGCGACGCCGGAGCCCGTCGGCTGCCTAGCGACCATCACCCAGTGGGACATGCAGCAGCTCGGCCTGCTGCAGCTGCGCACGCTCGGCGGGCAGCGCTTTCGCATTCTCGATGCGAGCGTCGCCGCGCAGAACCTGCTGCGCGCGCGGGTCGAGCTGGTCGCGGACGAGGAGGATGCCGACCTGCCGGAGCAATACACCGCGCTCGCCGATCTCCTGCGGCTCGTCATCGCCGACAAGAGCGAGACGGTATTCGCGGAGCCACATGCGCTCGGCAGCGCCTCGTGGGTCGGTTACCGCCTGTGCGAGATCCTGCCGGTGCCGCTCGCGGCCAAGCAGAAGCTGCTCGAGCTCGACGGCGCGATCACGCGCCTACAGATCCTCTACCGCTTCCTGGAACAGCGTGGGCTGGTCGGCCGCCGCTGAGCCGCCCAAGGCGCGCAGGAGCCTCCTCACCGGCACCGGCACCGCAGCCCCGAGCGCCTCGGCGATCGGAAGCCACACGATGCCGGGCTGCGCCGCGCGCGGCGCAATTCGCCGGACCTCCGCCACGAGCGGCGTGATGTGCAGAGTGAAGTGCGTGAAACCATGCCGCAGAACGCCTAGGCGCTCGATGGGACCGGTCTCACAGCCGTAGCGCCGCGCGCTCAGGGCGGCCCCATCTTCGCCGCTGGCAAGCTCCGGAAAGCTCCACAGGCCGCCCCAGACCCCCACGGACGGGCGCTTCTCGAGCATCACGTCGTTCCCATGGCGCAGGATGAGCATCGCCGTCCGCCGCGTCGGGACCGCCTTGCGGGGGCGTGGCGCGGGAACATCCGCGACCCGATTCCCGGCGTAGGCGCCGCAGGTCTCCCGCAGTGGACAGCGGGTGCACTGCGGATCGCGCGCGGTGCACACCGTCGCCCCGAGATCCATGAGCCCCTGGGTGTAGGTCTCGTTGTCGCGCGCCGGGACGAGCGCCTCGGCGAGCGCCCAGAGCTTCTGCTCGACCGCGCGCTCGCCCGGAAACCCCGCCACCAGGAAATGGCGCGCGAGCACCCGCTTCACATTGCCGTCGAGGATCGCCGCCCGCGCGCCGAACGCGAACGCGGCGATCGCCGCCGCGGTCGACCGGCCGATCCCGGGCAGCGCGGCAATGTCGGCGGGCGCGCTCGGAAACCTGCCTGCATGCCGCTCCACGACAAGCTGCGCCGCGCGATGCAGGTTTCGCGCCCGCGAGTAGTAACCGAGCCCGCTCCACAGCCGCAGCACCTCGTCCTCGCTCGCCGCCGCGAGGCTGGCGATGTCGGGGAACCGCTCGCGGAAGCGCTGGTAGTACGGTACGACGGTCGACACCTGCGTCTGCTGCAGCATGATCTCGGCGAGCCAGATCGCGTACGGGTCGCGCGTGCCCTGCCACGGCAGGTCGTGCCGCCCGTGGCGGCGCTGCCAGCGGACGATCGTGCGCGCCAAAGCGCTCACCGACAGATCTCGCGCACCCCGGCGCCTCCGCTTGCCGGAACCGGAACCTGCGAGGGCACAGTCAAGCAGCCCCGGCGAGGGTGCGAAGCGCCAGAGGGTCCATCACGCCGGGGCGGTCCATCGCGTTCACTTCTTCCGGCCGAAGAGACCCCGCACGGCCTCCTCGACGCTGCTCCCTCCCTGCTGGGGCTGCCCGGTCTTGCCGCCGCCAAGCCGTCGCTCGAGCTCGCGCTGGAGCGCGTCTTTCGCGACGTCGGTCGCGAGCGCCCCGATGTCCACCGTGTAGCTCAGGCTGTCGAACGGCCCGGTCACCTTGACCGGCACCGTGACGCCGGCGATCTGCGCGAGGTCCTTGCCGCCCTGGCCGGTCGAAGTCGCGACGACGGTCGCCTTCAGTGCATAGTTCATCCGGCCCTCGCCGATGTCGACGTCACCCGCTCCGCTGAGCCGCAACAGCGGCGACGCCGCCTTCAAGTCATCGTTGTGCGCGACGCCGTTCTTGATCACGAAGCTCGCGGTGAGCTCGCTGAAATCGGTCTTCTGGCCGCCCTTCGCCTGCTGCTCGAGCGCGCTCTTCGAGCCGAGCAGCGCGCGCGCCTGCCGGATCGCGCCGGCGATGTCGACACCCTTGAGCGCGCCGTCCTTAAGCGCGACGTTCGCGCTGCCCGCGAGCGCCTTCTTGAGCGCCGTGACGGTATTGCCGGCGGCGGTCACGTCGAGCGCGACGTTGCCGCGGCCTTCGAGAAGATCCTTGCCGGCCGCATCGCGCAGCAGCGGTCCGACGCTGACCCCCGCGAGGGTCTGCTTCACCGCGTAGCTGTTGTTGTTCGCGTTTACGGCGCCGGTCCCTGCGAGAGTGCCCTGGTAAAGACTCGCCGATATCGGATTGACGTCGAGCCGACCGCCGGCCGCCTTGATCCCGGCGGCGACGTTGTCGGCCTTGATGTTGCGCACCTGCAGCGCGCCCACCTTCACGCTCCCGGTGGCGTTGAGCGTCTTGAGCGCCGCGAGATCGATCGGCTTCTCCTCGCCGGCGGCACCGCCGCCGCTTTTTCCGGCACCGCCGGCAAGCGCGGGCGCCGGCTTCGCAGGCGGGAAGTACCGGTCGACATTCAGCCGGTCGGCGACCAGGTCGAAGCTGACCGCGGGCTGCGCCCAGTTCGCCACGCCGAGCTTCGCCTGGATGTTCGACTCGTCGAGCTTCACGGCCAGCTCGGCATTCGCGTTGCGCTTGCCCCAGTCCGCGCGCGCCCCGCCCTTCACCGCCGCCTTGAGTGACTTGCCGGGCACGTCGGGACCGCTGACCGTGAGGTCGCCGGCAATGCCCGGGAGCTGGATCTGCCGACTCTCGAGGCTGAGCGTCACCGGCGTTCCGATCTTTCCCTGCACAGCCAGATCCCCCTGCTTCGCGTCGAGGTCGACGTCGAAGCGCGAGAACTGGATCTGCTTGCCCTTCGCCTCGAGCGCGGAGAGCATGAGCTTCGCGTCGATGACCTGCCGGGGTTTGGCGAGCTTCACCTCGCCGGTGATCGCCTTGCTCTCGGCCCGCTCCGGCGCGAGCTGAAGCCTGGGAATCGAGAACTTCGCGTCGAGCCCGTCCTTCGACTTCGCGGCCAGTTCGACACCGGCAAGGTCAATCCGCTCCGCGGCCGGATCGTAGTCGACCCTGTCGCCGCTGAGCCGCGCGTCGAGGCCCGAGAGGCCGGGTACGTCGCCCGTCGCCTTGAGGTCGAGCGAGGAGAGCGCAACCGCCTGCGTTTCGAAGTTCAATCGGTAGCCGGTGTCGAGGTTGACCCGCACGGCCGCCTTCGGCTGGCGGCCGTCGATCTTCGCCTCGAGCTCGAGCTTCCCCGGAACGCCGCTCGCGATGCGGCCGGTCTTCAGGTTTCCGTTCGAGATCCGCACGTCGGTGCCGTCGCCCTCGTCGCGCCAGCCGATCGTCGCGTTCCTGAGCGCGATGCCGCCGATGTCGATCTCGAGCGGCGAACCGGCCGGGGCAGGGGCTTTCGGCGCCGGTTCATCCGGCTTCTTCTTGCCGAGGAGATCGTCGAAATTCGTGCGCCCGTCCTTGTAGCGGACGAGATCCACGGCGAGCCCCGAGAGCGTCACCTGGTCGACGATCACCTGCTTCCTCAGGAGCGGCAGCAGCGCGAGCGCGACCCGCGCCTCCTCGATGCGGGCGAAGGATCTCGTGCTTTTCGGCTCCGACAGCGTGACCTTCTCGACCTCGGCGCCGATCTTGGGGAAGAACGTGAGCCCGATCTTGCCGTCCATCGTCAGCGTGCGGCCGGTCCTGTCCTTCACGAGATCGACGATCTGCGGCTTGTACTGGTTCGGGTCGAACGTCGCCGCGAAGATCGCGACCGCGATGATCGCGGCGAGGAGGACCCCGCCGCCGATCCAGAGAATCCACTTCAAAGCTTTCATTTCACCTCTCGTTGGCGATGCCGAACGGCACGTGACCGGCGGCGACGTACTTGCGCGCCGAGTCGATGTGCGTGTGCTGGTCGTCGAAGAAGATGTCGGCGCCGAACGCCTTCAGGAAGGGGCCCTTCTCGAGCCCGCCGAGGAACAGCGCCTCGTCGATGCGGATGCCCCACGCGCGCAGCGTTCGCACCACGCGCTCGTGTGCCGGCGCGCTGCGGGCGGTGACGAGCGCCGTGCGGATCGGGGAGTGGTCGGCAGGGTACTCCGACTGGATGCGATGCAGTGCCGCGAGAAAGTTCTTGAACGGTCCGCCCGACAGCGGTTCCTTCGCCGACCCGACCTCGGACGCCGTGAACGCGTCGAGCCCGTCTTTCTTGTAGACACGCTCGGCCTCGTCGGAGAAGAGCACCGCGTCGCCGTCGAACGCGATCCGCAGCTCGTCCGTCCACGCGACGTTCTGCCCGACGTTCGCCGGCAGTATCTGCGCGGCGGCGTGGCCCGCGTCGAGCGCGCGTCGCACGTCCTCGCCGTTCGCCGACAGGAAGAGATGCGCATCGAACGCCGGAACGTAGGGATAGGTGCTCTCGCCCCCCGTGAATGCCGCGCGCGTGATGTCGAACCCGTAGTGCTGGATCGAGTTCATGATCCGCAGGCCGGTCTCGGCGGTGTTGCGCGAGAGCAGGATCACCTCGGCGCGCGGCCGTGCCGGCGCGAGCGTGTTCAGCGCGAGCAGCTTCTTCACGAGCGGCAGCGCGATCCCCGGCGCGAGCACGTCGTTCTCGCGCGCGAGCTGGTAGCGTTGGTACGCCTCGACGCCCTCCTCCTCGAACACGCGGTTCGACTCCTCCAGGTCGAACAGCGCGCGGGAGGAGATGGCGACTACGAGCTTGCCGTCGAATGAAACGGGCATCGGGGAGCATCGGCGGGAAATCGCCGCCGGCGCCGCCGATTCTAGCCCCAGCGCCGGGCGGCGTATATTCCGGCCTGCTCGGAGGAGGAAAGGTGCCATGGCTCGTCTGCCGAAGTCCGCCGCAGCGGCGCTCGCGTTCGCTGCGGCGTCCGCCGTGTGCGCGCCGCTCGCGGCGCAGGACGGCTATCCGTCGAAACCGGTGCGCTGGATCGTACCCGTACGCCGCCGGCGGGCTGCCCGACACCATCGGCCGCGTGCTCGCGCAGAAGCTCGCCGAGAACCTCGGCCAGCAGGTGACGATCGAGAATCGCGGCGGCGCCGGCGGCATCACCGGCACCGAGGCAGTCGCGCGCGCGGCGCCCGACGGCTACAGCTTCCTCGTGGCCGACGTCGGCCAGGTGGCGATCAACCCGCTTCTGTACGCGAAGCTCCCGTACGATCCCGCGAAAGACCTCGCGCCGGTCAGCCTGCTCGCGACGGCGAATCTCTTCCTCGTCGCCAACCAGTCCGTGCCGGTCAAGGACTTCACCGAGCTCGTCGCGCTGGCGCAGGCGAAGCCGGGCGTGCTCAACTACGGATCGTCGGGCGTCGGCAGCATCCACCACCTCAGCATGGAATCGCTCAAGAGCGCGCTGGGGCTGAGCATCGTCCACATCCCGTACAAGGGCACCGGTCAGTCCATCCCGGCCCTGGTGAGCGGGGACGTGTCGCTTGCGTACTCGGCGATGCCTTCGATCGCCGCTCACGTCAAGTCCGGTCGCGTGAAGGTGCTCGCCGTCAGCACGGCGAAGCGCTCGCCGACGGCGCCCGACGTTCCGACCGTCGCCGAGCTCGGCATACCGGGCTACGACTTCGCGCCGGAGATCGGACTGCTCGCGCCGGCCGGAACGTCGCCCGCGATCGTCAACCGCATGTCCCAGGAAGTCGCCAGGGCGCTGAAGTCGCCCGAGGTCGCGCAGCGGTTTGCGCAGCTCGACATCGAACCGGTCGGCAGCTCGCCCGACGACTACGCGGCGCGCATCCGCGCCGCGAACGAGAAGTACGCGCAGGCGGTCAGAGTTTCGGGCGCTCGGATCGACAACTGAGCCATGCCGCTCGGTATCGAATGCGTCCTGCAATGCGGCAACCATCTCGGCGAAGGGCCCGTCTGGGACGTCGAGGAAGGCCGGCTCTACTGGGTCGACGGTACCGGGCGCCGGGTCGGCAAGCCGTCGATCTGGCGACTCGACCCTCGCACCGGCAAGGTCGAGAACTGGTCGCTCGGCCGTGACGTCGGCGCAATGGCGTTGCGCCGGGACGGCGGTGCGGTGCTCGCGCTCGACGACGGCTTCTACTTCTTCGATTTCGCAAGCGGCAAGCTCGACCTCATCGAGCGCGTCGAGGCCGGGGTGTCGCGGACGCGGCTGAACGACGGCAAGTGCGACCGCCGCGGCCGCTTCTACGCCGGCGGCATGGACGACAAGGAGGAGCTCGCGATCTGCGGGCTGTACCGGCTCGATCCGGACCTCCGCGTGACCAAGGTCGATGCCGGGATCATCTGCTCGAACGGACCCTGCTGGAGCCCCGACGACCGGACGTTCTACTTCGCCGACACGTTCCAGGGCGAGTACTGGGCCTACGACTTCGACATCGAGACCGGCACGCTTTCGAGGAAGCGCGTGTTCGCGTCGTTCAAGGACGACGCCGGCGTCGCCGACGGCTCGACCATCGACGACGAGGGCTGCGTCTGGAACGCGCAGCTGATCGCGGGCGATCTCGTCCGCTACGCCCCGGACGGATCGGTGGAGCGGCGGATCGGCATGCCGGTGCGCAACATCACCAGCGTCATGTTCGGCGGCGACCGGCTCGACGAGCTGTACGTCACGTCGATGGCGCGGGTGAAGCACCCGGCGGTGCACGATCGCTTCGCGAAGGAAGCGCAGCCACAGTTCCTCGCCGGGAGCCTGTTCCGCGTCACGGGCCTGGGCGTGCGCGGGCTTCCGGAGCCGCGGTTTGCCGGATGAAGGAGCGCTGATGTCGCGACATGTCGGTTTTATCGGGCTTGGCAACATGGGGCGGCCGCTGGCCACGCGGCTCGTCGATGCCGGCTACCAGCTCACCGTGCACGACGCCCGCCGCGATGCGGTCGACGCCCTCGTGGCAAGAGGGGCGCGCGCTGCAGCGTCGCCGAGTGCCGTCGCATCCGCAGTGGACACGGTGCTGCTCAGCCTGCCGACGCCGCCGATCGTGCGCGAGGTCGCGCTCGGCGCCGACGGTGTGGGGAGCGGATCCAAGGTGAAGACAATGATCGACCTCTCGACGACCGGCGCGCGCATGGCGCGCGAGATCGCGGGCGCGCTCGCGGCGAAGGGCATCGCCGCGGTGGACTCGCCGGTGAGCGGCGGTGTGACCGGCGCGGCCAAGGGCACGCTCGCCGTAATGGTCGCCTGCGAGCGCGCGCGTTTTGCCGAACTCGAGCCGATGCTCGCGCAGTTCGGGACGGTCTTTTTCGTCGGCGAGCGGCCGGGCATGGGCCAGACGATGAAGCTCGCCAACAACCTGCTGTCCGCGACGGCGATGGCGGCAACGTCCGAAGCGATCGTCTTCGGCGTCAAGGCCGGTCTCGATCCGGCGGTGATGTGCAACGTGATCAACGCGGGCAGCGGCCGCAATACCGCCACCGAGGACAAGTTCCCGCGCCAGGTCCTGCCGCGCAGGTTCAGCCACGGCTTCACGACCGGCCTCATGTACAAGGACGTGACGCTCTGCCTCGAGGAGGCGGCGGCCGCCGGGGTGCCGATGCCGGTCGCGGACGCGGTACGCGCACTGTGGGCGCGTGCGCAAGCAGAGCTGGGCGCGGATTCGGACCTCACCGCCATCGTGCAGCTCGTCGAGCGCGCGGCGGGTGTGGAAGTCAAGGCAAGCTGAAACGGGAGCGAAGCGATGGCGGAGCTGCAGCCTCACGAGATCTACGCGATCAAGTACGGCGACCATCACCGGCTCGCCAGCGAGAACTTCATCGGCGGCGACCCGCACAACGGGCCGATGCCGATCGACTATTTCGTCTGGGCGATCAAGGGTGGGGACAAGACCTGGATCGTCGACACGGGCTTCGACGCCGCGGCCGGGAAGCGACGGCAGCGGAACGCGATCCGCTGCCCCTCCGCGGCGCTGAAGCCGCTCGAGATCGATCCCGACCGGGTCGAGGACGTGATCATCACGCACATGCACTGGGACCATTGCGGCAACCACCGCCTCTTCGAGCGCGCGCGCTATCACGTCCAGGACAAGGAGATGTTCTTCGCGACCGGGCGCTGCATGTGCCACCAGCCCCTGCGGTACGCGTTCGATGCCGACGACGTCGTCCAGATGGTGCGGCGGGTCTACGACGGCCGGGTCGCCTTCCACGACGGCGACGAGGAGCTCGCGCCCGGGATCAGCGTGCACTTCGTGGGCGGCCACACGATGGGGCTGCAGATGGTGCGAGTGTGGACGAAGCGCGGCTGGGTCGTCCTCGCGTCGGACGCCAGCCATTACTACGCCAACATGGAGCAGGAGCGGCCGTTCCCGATCGTCTACAACGTCGCCGACATGCTGGCGGGCCACAAGCGCGCGTACGCGCTCGCGAGCTCGCGCGCGCACGTCATCCCCGGGCACGATCCGCTGGTGCTGAAGCGTTACCCGGCGCCGCACCGCTCACTCGAGGGGATCGTCGCGCGGCTGGATGTCGAGCCCGTGGCGGATTAGCCGGGACGCGGCACGGCTCGCGCGGTCCGGAGGAGCAAGACCGGGCGCCGCTCTGGAGGGCCCGATGCTGGCGGTGATCAAGACGGCTCACGTAGCGCCTGAATCGCGGACGATCGTGATGGATCCGCTGAGTCGGAGATCCATCACGATTGAGCGGGAAGGGCGATGTCGATCCCTTGTCCTTCAGGCTGATGAGGTCCGCCTACCCAGCCAGCAGGTTCACGCGATAGAGGCCGGTGACCCCGTCGACTACCAGCGACGCGAACCCGCTGTTCCGGGCGGCCACACCTCTTCGGGATAGAAGAGATGTCGAATCGACCGGCATGCCGGATCGGCCGTGAGCGATCCAGTGCCACGAGCGCGCCCTGTCCCGGCGGCGATTGGATTGCCACCTGCTTGCGCGTCGACCTTGTCCTTGAAGCGGCCGATGAGGTCCGCCTTTCCAGCCAGCAGGTTCACGCGATAGAGGCCGGTGACCCCGTCGACTACCAGGGACGCGAACCCGCTGTTCCGGGCGGCCACACCTTTCTTCGGGATCGAATAGATGTCGAATCCGACCGGCGTGTCCGGATCGACCGTGAGCGATCCAGTTGCCACAAGCGCGCCCTGTCCCGGCGGCGATTGGATTGCCACCTGCTTGCGCGTCGTGTCGATGTCGATGTCGATGTCGATGTCGAACAAAGTAGTCCCGGCTCCACATCCCCGAAGTCGTGGGCGTAAGGACGATCTGAGGGAAGAAGAGTGGAGCGGGCGAGAGGATGAACTCCCGTATGCAGCTTGGGAAGCTGCCGTTCTGCCATTGAACTACGCCCGCTCGGGCGGAATCGTCTAGCGCCAAGCCTTCATCAAAACCGGTCGATCCCCAAACTCGACCCATCGGTGGCGCACCTGACCGCCGTTGAAGCTAACCTCCTGCCTTCATTAGCGGTTCTGGTGCGCCCCGACCTACATCCGAGACGAAAGTTGTGGGCGAAGCAGATCGCGCCGAGCCCGATCGGCGGCGACCGATCGTGCGACGCCGGTGTTATCGGTACGCGAGCTTGACCGCTTGACCAGGCTACAGTGGCGCGGCGGCCGCCATTTCGCTTCTTGGGAAGCTGGGGTAATGCCGTTATACGACGCCCGCTCGGGCGGAACCGTCCAGCACCACACTTAGCATCAGTATCGCGAGCGGCCGGATTGTAACCGCTACAGCCCGAAGATCACGATGGCCGCACTGCCGGACAGCGGAATCGACCCGCCGCTGTGACCGGTAGCCACTGCGATGTACTGCTTGCCTTGCTGCTCGTAGGTGATGATGCCGCCGGCGATGGGTCCGCCGGTGTTGAAGCGGGCGTTCGCGCTCCTTGCCGTTGCGCTCGCGGCCAGGCAAGGCGAATCGCTCGTCCAGGCCCGGTAAACAGCACGCTCTTCGCCCAAACTGCAGCCACTGCAGCACGCGGCGGTCGCAGCGCGAGGATCTGCTCCTGCAGCGACTCAAACATCGTGCTGCACTGGGCGTACAGCTCGGCGATCGACGCGCTTGAGCGCCACGACATCTCAGTTGCCCAGTCAAGCGGGTTCGGATCGACCGGTTGAGACCCACGCGATCACGAAGCTGCGGGTGGCTGCGATCGGGCGCAAGACACGAACGGATTCGCAACTCGCGCTCGTTGGTGCGCCAGCCGTCGGCGAGATCGTGCGGTGTAGGGGACGGTCGGCGCGCCTCGCCAGGCTTCGGATCCGGCGCGCAGCCTGAAGAAGGTGCACCAGTCGATGCGCGTTTGAGCGTATAGGCGTTCGGTCTTCGGGCTGGGCGGCCGCGCCGGTTCCACTGCACGCCGGCGACCGGGCACACGCGCACTCCCTCGCCCGTGATCGGCACGTCGTGGTTGAGGACCGTGGTGACCGGTAGCTTGAAGACGAGCTTGCCGTCCTCGCGTTGGACAACATGCAGGATGCCCTCCTTACCCGCGGTGGCGACGAGCTTCTTGCCCCCCGAGTCGAATAGCGACACCACCGTCGCATCCCAGTCGTGATCGTCGTTTGCGCGGAGCTGATACCACCACTTGAGCTTGCCGGCACGCGCATCGAGCGCGACGACCGAGATCGTGAACAGATTCGCCCCCTGCCGCATGGCCTTGTTGTAGTCCGGGCCGGGGTTGCCCACGGGCAGGAAGAGGGTTGCCAGTCTCGCGGTCGAGCGCGTAAGCGGTCCAGGCGGCGCCGCCGCCGTGCTCGGCGGAACCGGGCGTCTGCCACGTGTTGGCACCGGCTTCGTTGCCCGTGCGGGATGAGATCGAAGTGCCAGACCGGCGCGCCATCCTCGGCCTTGAACGCCATCAGGCGGCCCTGGATGCCCCAGTCGCCGCCGGCCTTGGCGAGGACACGTGAAGCGCCGTTCCACGGTGGGCGCTGCATCACTTCGCATCCGCGCGGCACGGACGCACAATCGCGCCGCATGCCCGTCGCGGCTGCGCCGAGGCGGCGACCTCGGGCAGGCGCCCAGAGCATATCGCCCGCGGTAGCTTCGCGTCGGAGCGCGCAGGAATCCGTCTTGGGTGCGCGCGGATTGCACTGCGCGCCGCGCCGGCGGAATCGGCCACAAGCCCTTGTTGGTGGCGTTCATCTCCGGGCCGCTGCGGAAATGTGGTGATGCGGCTCGCAGACGACGGGCTCGATCCAGTCCAGGTGCTGGCGTCGACACCTTGCGTACGGCACCGCGGGAGATGGCGCAGCGGCCGTCGGAACATGCACCGGCCACGGTCGAGCGCCACGGAGCTGGACGGAAAGCACCGGGCGGAGGTCGCGGACGTTTCCGGACGTTCGACCCGGCGGAGTAGCGAGTAGCGCTCGCCGCGATAGCCCTTGTTGTACATCAGCCAGCTCGTCGTGGCCGAGTCGGCAACGCATCGAGCTCGGCCTGCGTCGGCCCGGAACTCGTCGGCTGGTGTGAGCAGACGCGATCAGCGCGTTCAGCTCGGCCGCTGCCGGCGGGCTGGAGGCTCGCCGGGAACCCGAAGCGGTGCGTGTCCGAGAGCACAAGCACGCGATGCCGATGGGCGATCGCACGCCGAGCTTCTGGTTGCCGGCCGGCACGCCGCTCTGCGCGAGAATGGTAGGCGATCGACATTGACGTAGTCCTGCGCCGATTGAGGGAGCCGGCGGCACCGAGCGGCATCTGCGAATGTACGTAGGAATAGAACGCGTGGAGCGTCTTGCCGTTTCCGACTGGGCGTTGAGACGCTGTTCCACTTGAGCGCCGGTGCACGCCGCGCTTCCAGGTTCGCACCGTGGCAGGTTCCGCAGCTCTGCCCAAAAGTAGGCCGACATCGGCCCTGGTTCCTGATCCGGTGTGAACCAGCCGGCGCCGTCGGCGGGTTCTGGTACAGGGGTGGAGCGCAGAGGTTGACAAAGCTTCGGAAGGAAGTCGTGCCGGACGAAACCGGCAAGCGCCTGGATTGTAACCGCTACAGCCCGAAGATCAGGATGCTCGCACTGCCGGACAGCGGAATCGCCGCGCCGCCGTGAGCACGCAAGGAGATCGCCGTTCAGGTCCCCGGTAAACAGCACGTCGGCGGCGGTCGGCGCGAGCGCAGCGTGCATGGCTTGACGCGAACACGCCGTCTTGCCAGTAAACGGATCGACCGCGTGGATAAGCAATTGACGATCGGGTCGATGCTGGAAGACGGGCGGGCCGATCCTAACCGGCCGGCCCGCGGGGACGTGTAGGCTGCCTGCGCGGAGGTCGCTACACGCGTCGTGCGGAACGTGCAGCCGCGCGCGTCACTCCGCCGTGATGCCGGCCTCCCTGACCAGCCGGGTCCATTTCGCGATCTCGGCTTTCACGTAGGCGTCGGTCGCCTCCGGGCTCATGCGCACGACCCGCGCGGTCGCCTTCTCGAAGCGCGCGACGACGTCGGGGTGTTCGACGACTTTCGCGGTCTCGGCGCGCAGGCGGTCAAGGATCGCCGGCGGGGTTTTCGCAGGCGCGAAGAGGCCGAACCAGGTCTCCATCTCGAGCTCGGCGACGCCGCTCTCGTTGATCGTCGGCACCGCCGGAAGCAGCGGGTTGCGCTGCGCCGACGAGGTGGCGATGCCCTTCACCTGCCCGCCGTCGATGTACGGCCGCGCGGTGCCGGTGAGGTCGTAGAAGAGATCGACGCGTCCGGCGAGGAGATCCGGATACACCGCGCCCGCGCCCTTGTACGGCACGAAATGGAAGGTCGTGCCGGTGAGCCGTGCGAGGATCGCCGCGCCGATCTGTTGCCCGGTGCCGGGGCCGCCGACGGCGAAGTTGATCTTCCCCGGGTTGGCGCGCGCGTGCTCGACGATCTCCTTCAGCGAGGCCTGAGCCAGGTCCTTGCGGCCGACGAGCGTGTAGGAATAGGTCGCGATCAGACCGACCGGCGTGAAGTCGGCGAGCGGGTCGTAGGGCAGCTCCTTGTACAGCCCCGGGTTCAGTGCGATGTTGCTCAAGCCACCGACCACGAGCGTGTAGCCGTCGGGCGCCGAGCGCGCCGCCGCCGTCGTGCCGACGACCGTGCCCGAGCCCACGCGGTTCTCGACGATGAACTGCTGGCCGAGCTGCGCCGAGAGTCGTTCGGCCGCGACCCGGGCGACGAAATCGAAGCCGCCGCCGGGCGGATTCGGCGCGATGATCTTGACCGGCCGGCTGGGGTAGTCCTGCGCCGCGGCCGCCACGGCGAATGCGGCGAGCGCGACCGCCGCAAGCGCCCGCCCACCGGGTGTGGATCGCATCATCGCTCCTCCGTTTGACCGCTTCGCCGGACTCTAGCCGACGTCCCGGGACGCCGCAACGCCGGCCGGTGCTATGATTCCCGGCCCATGATCGAGCTCTCCGTGAACGGCGAGACGAGGCGCTTCGATGGCGCGCTCGACGTCGCGCGCCTGCTCGAGCGGCTCGCGCTCGCCGGGAGAAAGGTAGCGGTCGAACGCAACGGCGAGATCGTCCCGCGCAGCCGCTACGCCGCGACGCCGCTCGCGAGCGGCGACCGGCTCGAGATCGTCGTCGCCGTCGGCGGAGGCTGAACACCGATGAACGCTCCCACGCAAGCTCTGGCCGATCCGCTGCTGGTCGCGGGCAAGGCCTATGCCTCGCGGCTGCTGATCGGCACCGGCAAGTACAAGGACTTCGACGAGACCCGCCGCGCGGTCGAGGCGAGCGGCGCCGAGATCGTCACGGTCGCGATCCGCCGCACCAACATCGGCCAGAACGCGAACGAGCCGAGCCTGCTCGATGCGCTGCCGCCGTCGAGGTATCACGCTCCTGCCCGAACACCGCCGGCTGCTACACCGCGGACGACGCCGTGCGCACGCTGCGGCTCGCGCGCGAGCTGCTCGACGGCCACGAGCTGGTGAAGCTCGAGGTGCTCGGCGACCCGCAGACGCTCTATCCCGAACGTGGTCGAGACGCTGAAGGCCGCGGAGACGCTGGTGAAGGAAGGCTTCAAGGTGATGGTGTACACCACCGACGATCCGATCATCGCGAAGCAGCTGGAGGAGATCGGCTGCGTCGCGGTGATGCCGCTCGCCTCGCTGATCGGCTCCGGCATGGGCATCCTCAACCCCTGGAACCTGCGGCTCATCATCGAGAAGGCGAAGGTGCCGGTGCTCGTCGACGCCGGCGTCGGCACCGCCTCCGACGCGGCGATCGCGATGGAGCTCGGCTGCGACGGCGTGCTCATGAACACCGCGATCGCCGCGGCGCAGGATCCGGTGCTGCATGGCGCAGGCGATGCGGAAGGCGGTCGAGGCCGGCCGCGAGGCCTTCCTCGCCGGCCGCATGCCGAGGAAGCTGTACTCGGCCACGCCCAGCTCCCCGATCGAAGGCGTGATCGCCCCGAAGGGCTGACTGACCGACCGCCGCTCACCGCTCGATCCGCAGCTACGTCCTGCGCCAGGGCCGCACCACGGCCGGCGCAGGCGCGGGCGCGAGCGCGGCTCGCTCCCGTCTACGGCATCCCGTTCGCGCCGGAGCCGCTCGATCTCGAGCGCGTGTTCGGTCGCGCCGCGCCGAAGGTGCTCGAGATCGGCTTCGGCATGGGCGAGACGACGGCGGCGATCGCTGCCGCGCATCCGGAGACCGACTACCTCGCGATCGAGGTCCACTCGCCCGGCGTCGGCAGCCTGCTCAACCGGATCGAGAGCCTCGGCCTCGGGAACGTGCGCATCATCCAGCACGACGCGGTGGAAGTCCTCGAGCGGATGATCCCGCCCGACGCGCTCGACGGCATCCATCTCTTCTTCCCCGACCCGTGGCCGAAGAAGCGCCATCACAAGCGGCGCCTCGTCCAGCCCGGGTTCGTGAAGCTCGCCGCCGGGCGCATGAAGCCGGGCGCGTACGTGCACGTCGCGACCGACTGGGAGGACTACGCGCTGCAGATCCTCGCCGTGCTGTCGGCCGAGCCCGCGCTCGAGAACAGCGCAGGCGGGTTTGCGCCGCGTCCCGGCTCGCGGCCGGAAACGAAGTTCGAGCGTCGCGGCGTCGGGCTGGGTCACCGCGTGTGGGACGCGGTGTTCCGGAGGCGCTGAGCAAGCGCGCCCGAGCCGCCAGTGGTCTATGCTTGCGGCATTATCGGGACGCGACCGGGATGAAGCTGCCTTCCGTCAGCCTGCGCGCGACGCTGTTCGCGATGATCGCGGCCGTCGTCGTCCCGCTGGCAGTCCTGCTGCCGCTCGCGGGGTGGTACGTGGCCGCCGGTCTGCCCAGGCCGGAGACGCTCGCCCCGATCTACCGCGCGATGCAGCTCGCCCTCGCTTTCGCGGCGCTCGTCGTCTTGAGCGCGGTGGCGCTCGCGTGGGTCGTCGCGCGGCGATTGAGCCAACCCGTCGCCGGCATCGTGGCGGCGATGCAGCGCGCCGCGTCCGGCGCGACCGATGCAGCCGCGCCCGAGACCGGCCCGCGCGAGATCGCGCTCATCAGCGCCGAGTTCAACCGGATGATCGCGGCGCGCCGGCGGCTCGAATCGGATCGGCACGACGCGCTGGCGCGGGCCGAAGCGCACGAGCGGCGGCTGCGCGAGATCATCGATACGATCGCCGAAGGCGTCCTGATCATGGGACCGGATGGGCGCTACGAGCTCGCCAACCGCGCGGAGGAAGTGCTGCTCGGCGTTCCCCGGGATCGGATCATCGGGGTGCGATTCGACGCGGTGTCCTGGGGCCGCGCCGCGGCCGACGGCTCGGCGTTCGATCTCGCGGATCATCCGTTCGAGCGGCTGCGCCGCGGCGAGCGGACGGTGCGGGATCAGGTGTTCCAGGTCGTCACGCCGCAGGGCCGGGCGCGGATGGTGTCGGTCAACGCCGCGGCGCTGCGCGATGCGGCCGGCGGCTTCGACGGCATCGTGATGACGGGCGTGGACATCACCGAGCGCAAGACCGCCGAGCAGCGTCTGCGCGACGTCATCGAGACGATGACCGAAACGATCACGATCCTCGATGCGGAGGGACGCTTCGAAATCACCAACCGCGCCATGGAACGAGTGCTCGGCACGCCGCGCGAGCGCATCATCGGCCGCAGCTTCGACCGCGTGCCCTGGGGGCGTCTCGCCGGGGACGGCTCGCGGCTGCGCGACGAGGACTATCCGTTCGAGCGGCTGCGCCGCGGCGAGCCGGGCATCCGCGACCTCGAGCTCCAGGTCGTGCCGCCGGGGGGCGGCGCGCCACGGCTGATCTCCTTCAACGCCGTGCCGCTGCGCGATGCGGCCGGCAATTTCGACGGCGCCGTCATCACCGGCGTCGACATCACCGAGCGCAGGAGCGCCGAGCGGCGGCTCGTCGATCTCATCGAGACCCTCGGCGAAGGTCTCATGCTGATCGGGGCGGACGGGCGCTACCAGCTCACCAACCGGGCGCAGGAGGAGCTGCTCGGCGTGAGCCGGGACCGCATCATCGGCGTGCGGTTCGACGAGGTCCCGTGGGGACGCCTGTCCGCGGATGGCTCGCCGTTCCGGGTCGAGAACCATCCGTTCGCGCGTCTCGCCCGCGGCGAGCCGGCCCTGCGCGACTACGAGATGCAGTTCGTGACGCCGCAGGGGCAGGCGCGCACGGTGCTCGCGAGCGCGATGCCGCTCCACGATGCGGCCGGCAAGTTCGACGGCGCCGTCCTGTCGGCGGTCGACATCACCGAGCGGAAGAGCGCCGAGCGGCGGCTCCGCGACATCATCGAGACGATGACCGAGGGGCTCTTCCTGATCGACAGGGATGGCCGCTACGAGGTCGTCAATCGCGCCGCCGAGGAAATCCTCGGCATGCCGCGGGAGCGCATCATCGGCCTCCGTTACGACCGGGCGCCCTGGACGCGTCTCGCGGCCGATGGCTCCCCGTATCGCCTCGAGGACCATTCGTTCGAGCAGCTGCGCCGCGGGCAGACCGGTGTGCGCGACCGCGAGATCCAGTTCGTCCCGCCCGACGCCCGGCCGCGAATGGTCTCGGTCAACGCGATGCCGCTGCGCGACGCGGCCGGCCGGTTCGACGGTATCGTCGCGACGTGGGTCGACATCACCGACCGGAAAAGCGCCGAGCGGCGGCTGCGCGAAACCATCGAGACCATGGCGGAGGGTCTCGCGATCGTGGGGCCGGACGGGCGCTACGAGCTCTTCAACCGCGCCGCGGAAGAGTTGATCGGCTTTCCACGGGAGCGCGTCCTCGGCGTCCGGTTCGACGAGGCACCCTGGACGAGGCTCGCCGCCGATGGCACGCCGTTCCGTGCGGCCGACCATCCGTTCGAGCGGCTGCGCCGCGGCGAACCGCCGCTGCGCGACTACGAGTACCGGGTCGTGACCGCGCAGGGCGCCGTGCGGACGATCTCGACCAACGCGGCCGCGCTCCACGACGCCGCGCATAGCTTCGACGGCGCCGTCGCGACCTGGACCGACGTCACCGAGCGCAAGAACGCCGAGCAGCGGCTGCGCGACATCATCGAGACGATGGCCGAGGCGGTGATGATCATCGGCGCGGACGGGAACTACGAGCTCGTCAACCGCGAGGCGGAGCTGCTGCTGAACCGGCCGCGCCAGCGGATCGTCGGTTTTCGCCAGGGCGACATGCCCTGGGCGCGGCTCGCGGTGGACGGCCGCCCCCTGCCGGTCGAGGAGCTGCCGCTCGAGCGGCTTCGGCGTGGCGAGTCCGCGCTGCACGGCTACGAGCTCCAGCTGGTCCTGCCCGGGGGCGTGTCGCGCACGATCCTGCTCAACGCGGGGCCGCTGCGCGACGCGGCCGGCAAGTTCACCGGCGTCGTCCTGTCGGGCTTCGACATCACCGAGCGCAAGGCCGCCGAGCGCCGGCTCGCGGAGTACTCGGCGCGGCTCGGGACGCTGTCGCGGCGCGTGCTCGCCGTGCAGGAGGACGAGCGGCGCGCCGTCGCGCGCGAGCTGCACGACGAGCTCGGGCAGGTGCTCACCGCCGTCAGGCTCAATCTGCAGACGCTGCGGCGCCGCGCCGCGCAGCCCCAGCTCGGCGCAGTGTTCGAGGACAGCCTCATGCTGCTGGAGAGCGCGATCGCCGAGGTACGCGCCCTGTCGACGCGGTTGCGCCCGACGATCCTCGACGACCTCGGGCTCGAGGCGGCGCTGCGCTCGCATCTGCAGCGCAGCAGCGTGCGCGCCGAGCTGGAGCTGGATGCCGACATCCGCCTGCCGCAGCGGCGGCTCGACCCGGCGGTGGAGACGGCGTGCTTCCGGATCGTGCAGGAAGCGATGACCAATGCGATGCGCCACGCCGCGGCGAGTCGTCTCGCGGTCGCGCTCCGGGTCGTCAACGGCGAGCTCGTGCTCTCGGTCCGCGATGACGGGCAGGGATTCGACCTCGCGGCCGCCGCCGCGCGCGCGGCGCGCGGCGAGAGCGCCGGGCTGTCGGGGATGGAGGAGCGGGCCCAGCTCGCCGGGGGCAGGCTCGAGATGGACACCGCCCCCGGTCAGGGAACCGAAGTGCGGGCGCTCTTCCCGCTGGCCGAGGAGCCCCGGTGAAGATCCGTATCCTGCTCGCGGACGATCACGCGCTCGTGCGCGCGGGCATGAAGTCCCTGATCGAGTCGACCGACGGGTTCGAGGTCGTCGCCGAGGCGTCGAACGGCCGCGAAGCCGTACGGCTCGCCAAGACGCTCAAGCCGGATGTCGCGCTCTTCGACATCGCGATGCCCGAACTGAACGGGCTCGACGCGGCGCGCCGGATGAACGCCGAGTGTCCGGAAGTCCGCGTGCTGATCCTGTCGATGCATACCGATCCGGCGTACGTGCGCGAGGCGATGCAGGCCGGCACCGCCGGTTACGTGCTGAAGGAAGCGGGCGTCGAGGAGCTCGAACTGGCGATCCGCGCCGCGCTGCGCGGCGAGCGCTACCTCGATCCGCGGGTGTCGAAACAGGTGATCGAAGGTTACGTGCGTGGTCTGGATGCGGCGGAGCCGGGCCCGGCGCTCACGCCGCGCCAGCGCGAGATCCTGCAGCTCATCGCCGAGGGCCGCTCGACGCGCGACATCGCGGAACGGCTGCACCTGTCGGTCAAGACCGTCGAAACGCATCGCGCCCAGATCATGGACCGCCTCGGCATCCGGGACGTCGCGGGCCTCACGCGCTACGCGATCCGCATCGGGCTCGTCAGCGACGGCCGATAAGCACTTTTCCACGGCCGCACCCCGGTTTCAGGGCCCGGTCGGGCCAATCTCAGGGGTTCCCCGATTCGGCAGCGCAGCGCGATTGCGTACGCTCTCGCGCCGTGAACTCGAGCCGGGCCAAGTTCGTCGCCGATCCCGCGCGCCTCCTGGTGCCGGGAAACTGGCCGTCGGGGAGCGACCGGTTCGCGCTCGAGTTCACACCTTTTTTTTCCAGTAGCTGCACCCGATGAGCCTCACCGCACCCGCCGATCCGTTCGCCGCGCTCGTCCGCGAGTTCGACCTCCAGCACATGCATCTCAAGCAGATGCTCGCCCTCGCCGGGGAGGAGCACCGCGACCTCGTCGCCGGGAAGATCGCACGCCTCGACGCGATCTCGGCCGAGACGCTCGTCCAGCTGCACGCGCTCGAGCTGTACACGGCGCAACGCGCCCGCTATCTCGCCGCGCTCGGGTTCACAGCCGACGCCAGCGGCCTCGCGGCGTGCGCCGCGGCCGCCGGCACACGCGGCGGCGAGCTGGTCACCGCCTGGAAGCGGGTGGCAGACGCGCTGGCGGATCTCCGCGATCTCAACGAGGAGAATGCCGCGCTGCTCCGCGCCCGCCTGATGGAGCTGAACGGTCCCGACTCCCCTCTGGTCGAGCCGGTCCGGCTCGAACGCGGCTAGCTAGCGGCGCCGGAGATAAGGTTTCTCCCGGGCCGACTTAGGGGTTTTCCTGATGGGCCAGCTCCGCCGCGCTCGCTACGCTTGGACTCCGGTGACTACACGCCCCTGGCAGCCGGGGACCATCCTCCGGCGCATCCGGATCCTCGTGGTCGAAGAGAACGAGCGGCTGCTGCACGCGCTGCTGCAGTTCCTCGCCACCGAGCCCGCGGTGCAGGTCGTCGGCTCGACCGGATCGCCTGACGACGCCGTGATCCAGGCCGCAACGCTCATGCCCGAGCTCGTCCTGATCGACTGGAGCCTGCCCCAGCCTGCCGCGGAGCAGTCCTGCCGGCTCATGCGCCTGCGCCCGGCACCGCCGAAGATCGTGGCGCTGCTCGACGACGACGACGCTTCGTACCGCGCCTCCGCTGCGGCCGCCGGAGCGGACGCGGTGGTCGGCAAGGGCGGGTTGGGCGAGGCGCTCGTCCCGCTCCTCGACGAACTGTTCCCCCTGCGTCAGACGGAGCGCTGACGGGCCCCCGGCGCACGCGCCCCGCCCCTCTCAGGCCGGCTTTCGGGCGCCCCCGAGAGAAGCACGGTCGTAGCCCGCGACCTTCTTGTAACCCTCCGACATCCCCCGCAGCTCGTCGAGGCTGATCACGTCCTCGATGCGATCGAACGGCCGGTCGCCGCTCCGCACCTTTACCTCGCGCAAGATCGCATCCGGCGGCATCGTGCGATTGGTCAGGACGACGCTCGACGTTGCCGGCAGCCGTGAGGCTTCGTACGCCTTCAACGCCTCGATGGGGTCCCGACGCGCGGCGAGCTCGTCGGCGAGCGTCCGCGCGTCCAGGATCGCCTGGCCCGCGCCGTTCGAGCCGCGCGGCACCATCGGGTGCGCCGCGTCGCCGAGCAGCGTGAGGCGCCCGAAGCTCCACCGGTCGAGCGGGTCCTGGTCCACCATCGGGTACTCGTAGATCGCATCCGCCGAGCGGATCAGGCCGGGCACGTCGCACCACTCGAAGTGCCAGTCGCGGTAGGGACCGAGAAAATCGTCGATGCGGCCCGGTCGCGCCCAGTCGCGCTTCGGCAGATAGTGCGGCGTCTCGATCTCGGCCAGCCAGTTCACGAGCTGGCGGTCCTGCGCGTCGATGTGCTCCCGGATCGGGTAGATGACCATCTTGCCGGGGTCGAGCCAACCGGCGCGCACCATCGTCGCGCCGGACAGCATCGGCGGCCAGCGCGTCACGCCGCGCCACATGTTGACGCCGGAATAGACCGGGCCGCCCTCACCCGGATGGAGCTGCTTGCGCAGCACTGAATGCACGCCGTCACAGCCGATTACGACGCGGCCGCGCTGAAGCGCGAGCGCCTCGCCCGTCGCGCCGTGCACGAAATGCGCCGGGGCGTCATCCGCGCCGTTCCCGGCGCGCACGCACTTCCAGCCGAGGTGCAGCCGCTCAGGGCCGGCGCGCTCCCGGAACGCAGCGGCAAGCACGGCCTGGAGATCGCCGCGATGAATCGAGTACTGCGGCCACTCGTAGCCCGCGTGTCGCCCCACCGGCTCGCGATAGATGAGCTGGCCGAAGCGGTTGAAGAACGCCGCCTCCTTCGTGAGGACCGCCACACGCGAGAGGGCCGCCTCGAGCCCCAGCTCGCCGAGCTCCTTCGACGCATGCGGGAGAACGTTGATCCCGACCCCGAGCGGGTTGATCTCCGGCGCCGCCTCGTACACGCGGCAGGCGATGCCGCGGGCGTGGAGCATCAGCCCCAGGGTGAGACCGCCGATCCCGGCGCCGATAATCAGAACGTCCATGGGTTCCGCGCCGCTAGCAGGACCGGTGTGCCTTACGCCGCGAGGCCGGGATCGGCCGCCGCGCGATAGTGCCGGTTCGCCTCGGGCTCCCGCCCGATGCGCTCGTAGACGCGCGCCGCCGCGACGTGCGCCGCGCGCGACGGCTGGATCGACAGGCTCGCGTCGAGATAGCTCGTCGCCTTGCCCCAGAGCCCGCGCTCGGCGCAGAGCCGCCCGAGCGTGGCGAGCAGCGCCGCGTCGCGCGGATGGATCTTCAGCCAGCGCTCGCACTGCTCGAGGCGCTCGAGCGCGTCCGCCTCGTGCGCGCATTCGCCGTAGAGCGCGACGAGCTCGGACGACCACTCCGCCACGAGCGCCGCCCGGATCAGCACGTGTGCCTCGCGGCAGGCCCCGAGCGCCATGAAGAGGCGCGCGGCAGCGGCAGCGATCCGGGGCTGCACGCGGTCGGCGGCGGGGACCTTCTGCCAGAACGCCGCGAGGCTTTCGACATCGAGCGCCTTCTTGCGCAGGTTCTCGATCGTCGCGGTGATCCGCAGCTGCGCGGCCGGCTCCGGAGCGATCGCGCCGCGCTTCTCGAGGAGCCGCAGGAGACGCAGCACCTCGTCCCAGTTCTGCAGCCCCTGCTCGGCGCGCAGCAGCAGGCGCAGCGTCGCGACGTGGCGGGGGCCGGTCGCGTGCAGCTCCCGAAGGATCTCGCCCGCCTCCTCGAACCTGCGCTCGTCGAGCGCGAGCTCCGCCTCGGTAGCGAGGCGCGCGTTCCGGCTCGCGCCCGAGGCGCCCTCGGCGCGCCCGAGCCAGATCCGCCGCCGCTCGGGATCGCGCAGCTGGTGCGCCGAACGGGCGGCGAGCAGCGCCGCGAGCGCCGGCGACTCGTCGAGCTCATAGGCCTTCGCCGCGAACTTCTCCGAGCGGCCGAAGCGGCCCTCGAGGAACGCCTGCCAGGCGTCGCGCAATGCGTTCTGCCCGCGGACGGCGCGGCTGCGCCGGCGGTAGGCCGCAACGTAGGACGGCAGCCGCACCGTATGCGCGGTGAGCCGCAGCACCGCATGCAGCACTGCGAACAGCGCGACCAGCCCGAGGAGCGCGAGCGTCAGCGAGATCTCGATGCGATACGGCGGGTAGACGACGAGGGCGTAGCCTTCACCGTAGCGCGCCGCGAGCGAGAGCGCGACCGCGAGCGCGAGCACGAAGAGGAGCGTGACGAGCCAGCGCACGTTGGGTTAGGCCCCCCGTCCTCTCTGGGGAGGGGTGGCCGGGCGGAACGGGCCCGGGGTGGTCAAGCCGGAGACACCGCCGCCTGTGCGGGAGGGAAAGAAGGTCATTTGATCGCCCTCTCGCGCGGCAGCTTGAGGCTCCGGACCGCGTTCAGGCTGTCGGTGATCGTCGGCAGCTCGACGTTGACCGCCGCGGCGCCGAGTTGAGCGAGCGTCTGCGCCGCGGTCGCGACCGGCTTCGCCTTGCCGTCGAACCAGAGGCCGAGCCAGCTCTGCGCGGCTTTGATGTCGCCGCGGAACGCTGCCTCGTCGCGCTGCAGGAGCGCGAGGCGCGCGTGCAGCAGACGCAGCTTCAGGTTTTCGCGCAGGAAGAAGCGGTTCTCGGGCGCGATCAGGGCCGGATCCGAGGCGTCGAGGCGCTGCACCCGGACGAGCCCCTTCAACTCCACCCAGAGCCCGCGCCACGCGTGCTGCCAGCCGCTCGCGCTCGCTTCCGCCGCCTTCGAGTCGGGCGCCAGCGCCTTGCGCGCGGCCCTCGACGAGGAGCGGAAGCTGGTCCACGGCGGCGATCACCTGGTCGATCCGCACCGTCATCCCGGCGACGTCGAGACTCGGCGCGTTCCGCAGACGCTCGATGTCGCGCGCGATCACCCGGCGGAGCGGCAGGAACTGCGGGCGGTCGGAGCGAGTGAGCCGCGCGTCGGCGGTCTGCAGCGCCGTCAGCGCGGCCTGGACGTTGCCGGCGAGCTGGAGCTGCTGGGCCGCGATGGCGAGCGTCTGCTCGACCTCTGCGAGCAGCCACTCGTCGCGCGAGCGCGACAGCTCCTGGTAGAGCGACTCGAGCGCGAGCTGCTGGCTCTGCGACTCGAGGAGCTTCGCCTCGAGCGCGCCGATCCGCGCCAGCGCGTCGCGCACGGCGTCCTGCGCCTCCTTGGCGAGGGTGCGGCTGTCGCGCGCCTCCGCTCCGGATTCGCGCAGCTGCTTCGCCACTCCCTCGCGCAGCTCGACGAGCTCGCCGCGCGCCCCCCACCAGCCCCAGGCGAGCAGCATCACTGCCACGCCGAGGCCGGCGATCGCGACCGGCAGCCAGCGCTCGATACCGCCGCGGGCGCGCACGAGCAGGGGCGCTTCGGAGGGATTCATCTGACCGCTTCGATATGACGGTTACATTCTCGCCCAAAACGCCGTGAGGGCGGCGGCGATCCCGTCGTCGCCGGGCGCCGTCTCGACCACCTGCTCGCAACCCAGCGCGCGGGCGCCCGCAGCGATGCGCGCGTGCGGCGCGAAGACCGGGGTTCGCTTCAGCCACTCGCGCCCGGACTCGCCAACCATCTCGAAGAGGTTGCGCAGGCCTTCGCTCGAGCCGACCGTCACCGCGTCGATCGTGCCGCGTTCCCACGCCCGGAGAAGCGGGCCGACGTCGGCTCGCGGCCGCGCCCGCCGGTAGCACTCGACGTAGCCGACCGTCGCGCCGCGGCGGCGCAGGGTGTCGCCGAGGAGCTCGCGACCGCTGTCGCCGCGGAAGACGACGACACGCTTTCCGCGGACGTCGGCGAACGCCGGCATTGCGAGCAGCGCCTCGGTGTCGAATCGGTCCGCGGGCGCGATGACCTCGCCGACGCCATGGCGCGCGAGCGCTCGCTCGCTCGCCTTGCCGACCGTTGCGGCCCGCAAACCGGCCGGCCACTCGCGTCGCGAGCGGATCACGTTCATCGCCTTGTCGACGGCATTCGGGCTCACGAAGACGGCGAAGTCGTAGTCGTCGAGCCGGTCGGCGGCGGCGGCGAGCGGGCCGATGTCCTCGGGATCGAGGATCTCGATCGCAGGGCAGACGACGGGCTCTCCGCCTGCAGCGCGGATGAGCTCGGCGAGACGCTCGTTCCGTCCGGCCGGCCGCGTGAGGACGATCCGGCGCCCGCTCAGGTCCCCCGCGCTCATCTCAGCCGAGCGCCGCGAGGATCTCGGCGGCACCGCGGCGGCGAAGCTCCCTGGCGAGCGCTTCGCCCGCCCGTTCGGGCGTGCGCGCGTCGCCGCGCACCTCGCCGCGCACGACGCGCGCGCCGTCCGGGCTCGCGACGACGCCCCGCAGGCGCAACACGCCGTCCGCCATCTCGGCGTACGCGCCGAGCGGCACCTGGCAGCTGCCGCCGAGCGCACGGCTCACGGCCCGCTCGGCGCGCACGCACGCGGCGGTCGCGGAATCGTCGAGCGGTGCAAGCAGCGCCGCGAGGTCGGTGCGGCCGGCGCGGCACTCGATCGCGAGCGCGCCCTGCCCGGGTGCGGGGAGGCTCACCTCGGGGTCGAGGACCGAGCGCAACCGGGCCGTGAGCCCAAGGCGCTTCAGCCCGGCCACGGCGAGCACGACGGCGCCGTAGTCGCCGCGGTCGAGCTTCACGAGCCGCGTCTCGACATTGCCCCGCAGCGGGCGGACGTCGAGTCCCGGATGGCGGCTCCGGAGCTGCGCCTCGCGGCGCAGGCTCGAAGTTCCGACGACGGCGCCGCGCGGCAGCGCATCGAGGCTCGAATACGCATTCGACACGAACGCATCGCGCGGGTCTTCGCGCGCGAGGATCGCGGAAAGCTCGAAACCCGCGGGCATCGCGACCGGCACGTCTTTCGCCGAGTGCACGGCGATGTCGGCGCGACCGTCCGCGAGCGCAGCCTCCAGCTCCTTCACGAACAACCCCTTGCCGCCGATCTTCGCGAGCGACCGGTCCACGATCTCATCGCCGCGCGTGCTGAGCGGCAGGATCTCGACGCGCACGCCCGGATGGAGGCTCGCGAGACGGTTGCGGACGTGCTCGGTCTGCCAGAGGGCGAGCCGCGACTTGCGCGAGGCGATGACGATGCGGTCGGGGAGCGGCACGGGGATGCGCGCGATGCGCGCAACGATTCTAAGGCTTCACCGCGGACGACGCAGAGAAGCACCTTCGTCTCTCCCTGCGGTTTTTCGCGTTCTCTCGCGCCCTTCTCGCCGGAGGCTTCAGCTCGTCCGCTGTGGCCGGATGACCGTCCCGCTCGCGAGCGAGACGCGGGCAAGCGCGTGGGCGCGATCGCGCGCATCTTCGGGCAGCTTGTCGACCTCGAGCCAGGTCTCCCAGACCTCGCCGGGCGCGAGCGCCTTGGGGAGCCGGCGCTGGCGACGGTCGACCTCGGTGCGCGGCGACGACTCGAACCACACCCGCGTCACCAGCAGGTTCTCGTCGGAGAGGTTCCTCACGGTGATGAACCAGCAGTCGCGCACGTCCTTGGCCGACGCCTCCCACGCGGCGCGGCGGATCGCGGCAGCGATCTTGCGGCGATCGGCGGCAAAGATCTTCACGCCCGACCACAGCTCGCGGAGCATCCGCGTCGACAGCATCAGCCGCTGCCTAGCCCTTTCACCACCGACCACTGGCGGCGGCTCACCGGGAGCTTGTCCGCGGCGCCGTCGAGCACCACCGCCCAGCCGGCGCCCTCGCCGTCGCCGTCGACGACCCGTTCGAAGCCGCGCACGCGCCCGCGCGCGACCAGACACGAGCGGTGCACCCGCACGAAAGTGGCGCCGAACTCCTGCTCGAGGCTCGCGAGCGACTCCTCGAGCAGGAACTCGCGCTCGGCCGTGCGCATCGTCACGTACTTCAACTCGGCCTTCAGGTACACGATGTCGGCGACCGGCACGAGATGGATCCGCCCGCGCTCGCTCACCGACAGGAAGCGCCGCGGGCCCTGACCGGCAGCGGCGGCCGCGCGCTCGAGCGGCTCGCGCCGGACCGCGCCGTCCGCGCGCGCCCTCCCGAGCGCCGCGGACAGGCGCGCCGCGCGCACCGGCTTCAGCAGGTAGTCGATCGCGTTCACCTCGAACGCCTCGATCGCGTACTGGTCGTGCGCGGTGACGAACACGACCGCCGGTGGGCGCTCGAAGTTTGCGAGGTGCCGCGCGAACTCGATGCCGTTCATCTGCGGCATGTTGATGTCGACGAACGCTACATCCACGGTGAGCGTGGGCACGAGCATGAGCCCCTCATGCCCGTTCGCCGCCTCGCCGACGACGACGTTGGGCAGCGTATCGCCGAGGTCGCCGAGCACCTCCTTCATCCGGTCGCGCGCGGGCTGCTCGTCGTCGACGAGGAAGATGCGAAGCGGAGCCGCTGCGCTCACCGGCTGACGCCTTGAAGAGAGGCGGTCATGCGCTCTTCCCGGGCCGCCGCCCGCTCGCCGGGCAGCGTGGCGGGCGAGGCCTTGCGGTAGGGCATCGCGATCGCGATCTCGAAGTTCACGCCCAGCACCCCGGTCTCGAGTTTCGCCTCGACGTCGAAATGGAGCGCGAGCCGCTCGCGAATGTTGGCGAGCGCCATGCGGTTCCCCTGCCGGTGCTGGTGCTCGGGGTGATAGGGGTTGGTGAGCTTCACATGCACCCGGTCGCGCTCGCGCCGGATCGAGATCTCGATGATCCCCGGGCCGGTGCCGGGCTCGATGCCGTGGTAGACGGCGTTCTCGACGAGCGGCTGCAGGAGCAGCGGCGGTACGAGCGCGTCGCGGGGCGCCTCCCCGGTCTGCCACTGCACTACGAGCCGCGGTCCCAGCCGCAGCTGCTCGAGGTTCAGGTACTGGCGCGTCAGGTCGAGCTCCTGCGCGAGCGTGGTGAGGTTCTTCGCGTCCGCCATCACCACGCGATAGAGCTCCGCAAGGTCCTCGAGGGCGGTTTCCGCCCGTTTCGGGTCCTTGCGGATGAGCGAGAGCACCGCGTTCAGCGTGTTGTACAGAAAATGCGGCCGGATGCGCGCCTGGAGCGCCTGCAGCCGGGCCTCCGCAAGCGCCGGCGAGAAAGCGCGGTTCCGCAGGTGGAAGTAGCCGGCGAGGAACGCGGTGATGAGGAGGGCGAAGCCCCCCGCGCGGATGATGCCGAGCGGCTCGCTGTCGACGCTCGCGCGCACCCACTGCACGCCGGCGGTGAGCCACATCGCGCCAACGGCGATCGCGGTGACCGCGATCCAGTACGGCAGCTTCGCGAGCCACGGGCTTCCCGCCGACAGCAGGACGAGGCCCGCGATCAGTACCGGCCCGACGACCAGCGTGAGCTCGAGGAACTCGTCGACGAGCTGCGCGAACGTCTGTGCCTTGATCGCTGCCGCGAGGAACGCGGCGACGATCACGACGACCAGGATGCGCGCGATGACGCCGAGGTTGCGGAAGTCCGGCAGCGCGTCGGGGACCTGGCTCGGCGTCGGGGAACCGTTCATCGCGGGCGACCGTAGGCAGTCACGCTCGAGCGGGCGCCGCGGGCCGTCGCTTGCGGCACCAGGATCGCATAGAATTCGAAGTAGAAAGAGGCACGTAATGCGTTGTCTCGCCGGGCATTCTCCGGGTTGCCCGAAGGTTTTCAAGCCGTCATGCCGCCCGCCAAGGAAAACGGTCACACCCCCTGGTCCGGCCGCTTCGCCGAAGCGGTCGACGCCCGTGTCGAGCGGTATACCGCGTCGGTGTCATTCGATCGACGCCTCGCGGAGTTCGACATCCAGGGCTCGCTCGCGCACGCGAGGATGCTCGCCGCGTGCGGCATCATCGGGGCGCACGATCTCGCCGACATCGAACGCGGCCTCGCTCTCGTCCGCGACGAGATCCGGGCGGGCGCGTTCGAATGGTCGCTCGCGGCGGAGGACGTGCACCTCAACATCGAGCGGCGGCTCACCGCGCTCGTCGGCGACGCCGGGAAGCGGCTGCACACCGCGCGCTCGCGCAACGACCAGGTTGCGACCGACATCCGGCTGTGGCTGCGCGCGGCGATCGACGACATCCTGGGGGCGCTCAAGGACCTGAGCAGCGCGCTCGTCGACCTCGCGGAGAAGCATGCCGCCACGCCGATGCCGGGCTTCACGCATCTCCAGGTCGCGCAACCGGTAACCTTCGGCCACCATCTGCTCGCGTACTACGAGATGCTGAAGCGCGACCGCGAGCGGCTTGCCGACTCCCGGAAGCGCGTGAATCTGCTCCCGCTCGGCGCCGCCGCACTCGCCGGCACCACCTACCCGATCGACCGCGAGCGCGTCGCGCGCGAGCTCGGCTTCGAGGGCATCTGCGCGAACTCGCTCGACGCGGTGTCCGACCGCGACTTTGCGATCGAATTCGCCGCGTGCGCCGCGCTCGTCATGGTGCATCTCTCGCGCTTCTGCGAGGAGCTCGTGCTGTGGATGAACCCGCGGTTCGGCTTCGTCCGCCTCCCCGACGCCTTCTGCACCGGGTCGTCGATCATGCCGCAGAAGAAGAATCCCGACGTCCCGGAGCTCGCGCGCGGCAAGACCGGCCGCGTCGTGGGACATCTCGTCGCGCTCCTCACGCTGATGAAAGGCCAGCCGCTCGCCTACAACAAGGACAACCAGGAGGACAAGGAGCCGCTGTTCGACACCGCCGACACGCTGATCGACACGCTCGCCATCTTCGCCGCACTGGTGCCGGGGATCGAGGCGGACGAGGCCGCGATGCGCGCGGCCGCGCGCGAAGGCTTCGCCACGGCGACCGATCTCGCCGACTACCTCGTGAAGCAGGGCATGCCCTTCCGGGATGCGCACGAGGCCGTCGCGCGCGCGGTGCGCGAGGCGGAGACCGCGGGGCTGGATCTCGCGGACCTCCCGCTGCCGCTGCTGCGACGGTTCGCCCCGCTCGCCGGTGAAGACGTTCACGCGGCCCTCGGGCTCGAAGGGTCGCTCGCCGCCCGCAACCACCCCGGCGGAACGGCACCGGAACAAGTTCACGCGGCCGTCCGGCGGGCGCGTGCGGAACTTTCACGGTAGGCGGGAGGCGCCCGCTTGAACTCTGGCGCCCGCAGCGGTAAGTAGGATCTTCCCGACCCGCGGGGGCAAACGCCCCTCCACCCCGATCCTTCCGACTCGAGGCAATGTCCGCTGCCGCCGCCCAGTTCGAACCGCCGCTCCTCGACGCTCCGCCGCCGGAACGGATCGGCAAGTACCAGGTGATCCGCAAGCTCGGCGACGGCGCGACGAGCGAGGTCTACCTCTGCCACGACGAGTTCGCCGGGCGCGACGTCGCGGTCAAGATCGTCTACCAGGACCGGCTCAACGACCCGCAGGGCGGGAAGGTCTTCAGAAAGCTCTTCGTCACCGAGGCGTCGCTCGCCGGCAAGCTCGCCCATCCGCACATCGCGCAGATCTACGACGCGGTGGTGGGCGACAAGATGTCCTACATCGTGATGGAGTACGTCGCCGGCGGCACGCTGGAGCCGTTCTGCGCGCCCGAGAACCTGCTGCCGCTCGACAAGATCATCGAGATCGGGTTCAAGGCGACGCGCGCACTCGACTTCGCGCACAAGCTCGGCGTCACCCACCGCGACATCAAGCCGGCGAACATCCTGCTCGTCGGGGCCGGCGGGACCGACATCAAGATCAGCGACTTCGGCTCGGCGATCATGAGCTCGGGCGACACGACCCAGGTGACCGGCATCGGCTCGCCGGCCTACATGTCGCCGCAGCAGATCAAGGAGCAGCCGCTCGATCACCGCACCGACGTCTACTCGCTCGGGGTGGTGATGTACCAGCTGCTGACCGGCGTGCTGCCGTTCAGCGCCACGAACAACTTCAGCATGATGTACCAGATCACGACGGTCGAGCCGCCGCCGCCGTCGGCGCACCGCAGGGAGATCCCGCCGGCGCTCGACGCCATCGTGAAGCGGGCGATGGAAAAGGACGTCGAGCGGCGCTTCCAGAGCTGGGACGAGATGTCGTTCGAGCTGGCCGAGATCTTCCGCTCGGAGGAGATTCGCCGGCGGTCCGACGAGGTGGCGGACAGCGAGAAGTTCAACACGCTGCGCGCGATGGAGTTTTTCGCCGAGTTCACCGACGCCGAGCTGTGGGAGGTGCTGCGCATCAGCTCCTGGCAGGACGCCGGGCCCGGGACGGCGCTGATCGCGGAAGGCGACGCGGGCGACTTCTTCAGCATCCTCGCCTCCGGCGAGGTGAAAGTCACCAAGCGCCAGAAGCTGCTCAACATCCTGAACGCCGGCGAGTGCTTCGGCGAGATGTCCTACCTTTCGCGCCAGACGAACGAGCGGAGCGCCGACGTGATCGCCCTCTCGGCCGCGCGCGTCATCACGATCCGCGTGGAAGACCTCGCGCATGCGTCGGATGCCTGCCGGCACCGCTTCGACCGCGCGTTCATGTCGATCCTGGTCGAGCGCCTTACGCTCGCGAACAACCGCCTCACGGCGGTGTAGTCTTCCGGCGCCGGACCGGCGCCATGTTGTCCGACTCCCTCCGCACTGCCCTCGAGAACGCTATCGTCCGCGCGTCCGGCGCGCCGTTCGCGATCAGCCGCGCCACCGCGGCCGCCGGCGGGTGCATCCACTCGAGCTGGGTACTCGAGTCGGGGGCGAGCCGCTACTTCGCGAAAACGAACGATGCGCGGCTCGCCGCGACCTTCGCCGCCGAAGCGGACGGCCTCGTGGCGCTCGCCGGCGGGGGCATGCGCGTGCCGCGGCCGGTCGCGCAAGGCGAGGCGGACGGAAAAGCGTTTCTCGTCCTCGAGCATCTCGCCCTCGGCCACGGAGCCGACGCGGGCTTCCGCGAGCTCGGGCGCCGGCTCGCGCGGCTGCACGAGCACGACGGCGGCGAGTTCGGCTGGCATCGCGACAACTTCATCGGCCTCACCCCGCAGCCGAACGCGCGCCAGGCCTCGTGGTGCGAGTTCTGGCGCCGCGCGCGGCTCGCACCGCAGCTCGAGCTCGCGGCGCGGAACGGCCACCGCGGGGCGGTTCAAGCGCTCGGCGAGCGGGTGATCGAAGCGGTGCCGCACCTCCTCGAAGGGCACGCGCCGGCGCCCTCATTGCTGCATGGCGACCTCTGGAGCGGCAACGCGGGATTCCTCGGCCACGGCGCGCCGGTCGTGTTCGACCCGGCGGTGTACTACGGCGATGCGGAAGCCGACCTCGCGATGACCGAGCTCTTCGGCGGCTTCCCGGCGAGCTTCTACGAGGGCTACCGGGAAGTCCGGCCGGTCGGCGCGGGTTATCGGGTGCGCCGCGTGCTTTACAACCTCTATCACGTCCTCAACCACCTCAACCTTTTCGGCGCGGGGTACCTGACCCGGGCCGAGCGGATGATGGAACGGCTGCTGACGGAGCCGTGCTAGGTCAGGCATGCCAGTCGTACGTCTGGGCGAGGACCGCGTTGCGACAGGCCACGGTTATGGATCGATAACCGCCAGCCGCTTCCACATCGCGCGCGTGGCGCCTATGCTTCGTCCGCATCACCACAACCGACGGAGGACACCATGCAGGTCTATATGGTCGAACGTTCCCTGAAGGGCATCGCGATGGACGATCTTGCGGCCGCGCAGAAGCGTGCCATCGAGACTGCCGAGAAACTCTCCCGCGACGGGCAGCCGGTACGCTACATCCGCTCCACCTTCGTGCCCGAGGATGGCTGCTGCATGTGTCTCTTCGCGGCCGATGATCCGGCGACGGTGAAGACGTTGAACGAGCAGGCGAAGATCCCCTTCGATCGCATCGTGCCGGCGCTCGACCTGACGCCGCAAGGCTGACGCCGCTCGACGTCGGTCCCCGGAGTCTGGCAATGTTCGCCGCTTCGACCGCGGTCCGAGAGGCGACGATGACGGGCAACGACTGGGAGTCGCAGATGAAGGCAGCGCTCGGCCGGTTCACCGGGCCGGGCGTGAGCCCGGTCGAGACGCTGCGGGCGCAGCCCGGGCTCGACTTCCTCCGCGGGATCCTCGAGGGCCGGGTGCCGCGCCCGCCGATCAACGACACCCTCAACTTCTACCTCATCGAGGTGGAGCGCGGTCGGGCAGTGTTCCAAGGGACGCCGAAGCCCGCTTGCTTCAACCCGCTCGGCTCGATCCACGGTGGCTGGACGGCGACCTTGCTCGACTCGTGCATGGCCTGCGCCGTGCACACGACGCTCGCCGCCGGCCAGGGTTACACGACGGTGGAATTCAAGCTGAACATCGTACGCCCGGTCATGCCCGACGCCGGCCCGTTGCGGGCCGAGGGCAAGGTGATCAACGCCGGGCGGACGATCGCGACATCAGAGGGCCGGCTCGTGGATGCGGGCGGGAAGCTCTACGCGCACGGCACGGAGACGTGCCTGATCTTCCCGCTGTAGAACGACAAGGCCCGCACATCGGTGCGGGCCTTGTCGGGAGCTACGCGGGTTACGCGGTCTGCTTCGCCGCGAGCAGCTTCTGCAGCTCGCCCGACTGGTACATCTCCCGCAGGATATCCGACCCGCCGACGAACTCGCCGTCGACGTAGAGCTGCGGGATCGTCGGCCAGTTCGCGTATTCCTTGATGCCCTGGCGAATCTCGGGCTCCTCGAGCACGTTCACGCTGAAGAAGTCCTTCACGCCACAGGCGTACAGGATCTGCACCGCCGTCGCGGAGAAGCCGCACTGCGGGAACTGCGGGGTGCCCTTCATGTAGAGCGCCACCGGGTGCGTGGTGACCTGCTGCTTGATCGTGCTTTGCGCGTCCATCGTCCGTCCTTCCCAATTCTTGACCAAAACGCTCGGAATTGTACCGGCTGCCGGCGCCGATGGTCAACGCGTCAGGTCGGCGCGACCGGGCGATGCCGGGTGCGGGGCGGCGTCGAGTCGTTTTCCGGACCGCGTCCAGAGCGAAATCATCCTCCGCTTGCAGAGAAGGGCGGCTGGGAAATCGTATCGCGCGCCGTGCGAAATCCTAGCGCAGTCAACTCCTCGCGGACCCGCGCATCCTCCAGCAACTCGCAGAAGGCACGGACTGCGGGACGTTCGAGGCGTGACCTGGGCACGATGAAGTCGTAGCGCTCTTCCTGAATCGGGATGAACCCCAATCCGTACTGGCGGGCAACCGTGTCGATCGCCACGCCCCAGTCCGCGCGCCCCTGGCGCACGGCCGCGGCAACCGCGTTGTGCGACTTGGTCTGTACTCCGTAGCCCGGGGGCCTCCTGTCTTGGAGCAGCTTGTCGATGATGATCCGCGTGCCGCTGCCGGCGTTGCGATTGACCATGACGCAGTCAGGCTCCCGCAGTATTCCCTCGAGGGCCCCTTGGAGGCTCTTTCCTTCAAGGCGGGGATCCCCCGCGCGATACACGATGCCCTGCATGCGGCCGTAACCCGGCACCAGCGACAAGGCATCGGTGAGCAAGGGGCGGTTGTATTCGCCCGTTGCCGGATCCATGATGTGGACGCCGGCGAGGTCGCATTCGCCGCGCTTGGCCGCGGCCAGACCGCCCATGCTTCCCACGTAGAGCGACTTGGCGCGGATACCCGAGCGGATCAGCTTCCCCACCAGGAGATCCAGGCCGACGCAATGACTGCCGATGATCACGAGGTCGGCGGGCTCGAGCCGATGACCGAGGAGCTGTACGGCGACGGTGCTGCCAGCATCCACGATCTCGGTGTGCTGATCGATGGTGATGAAGCCGTCCGCGCCGCTGAACGTGGTGACCGACCCGGAACCCTTCCCCATCGGATAGGCCGCGAGTCCTTCCCTCCCCTGCACCAGCCCGACCAGCAGATACTCGGTTCGCCCCCGTTCGGAGTTCACGCGCATGGGCAACGTCGCGGAAACGGTCTGCCGATGCTCGGGCGGCAAGCCGGCGTAGGCGCGTATCACCGGCGCTACGAACTCGTGGAAAGTGAAGATCGCGGACGTCGGGAACCCCGGCAGGATCACGACGGGCTTGCCGCCAGTGACAGCCAGGCAGATCGGTTTCCCGGGCTTGAGCGCGACGCCGTGGGCGACGACACCGGGATCGCGGAGGCGGCTCACGACGCGGTACGAGAGATCGCCGGCCCCCTTGGACGTACCACCCGAGAAGACGACGAGGTCGGATTCCAGGCCTCGGGCGAGCGCGCCCGCAAGCGCCTCGTCGTCATCGGGGACGACCCCTAGCTGCACCGGAGTTCCCCCAAGCTCCTCGACGGCCGCGCCGATGATCGCGGCGTTGGAGTCGTAGACGGCGCCGGTACGCAAAGGGTTGCCCGGCGCCACGATCTCGTTGCCCGTGGAGAAGATCGCGACCCGAGGACGGCGGTAGACGGCGACCTCGGCGAGCCCCAGGGCGGCCAGCACGCCGATCTCCCGGGATGTGAGGAGCTGTGCGGTACGAAGTACCGTTTCGCCCCTGGCGATGTCGGTTCCCGAATAGCTCACGTTCTCACCCGGCGTGGCGGCGCGCCTGATCTCCACCAGCCGGCCGTCGCCGGGTGCTGCGACCTCCGTGTACTCGACCATCACGACCGCATCGGCCCCACGGGGCAGCATGCCGCCCGTCGCGATCGCCGTCGCAACGCCAGTGCTGACCGTGCTCTCGGGGGCGACGCCAGGCGCGAGAACCTCGCCCGTCAGCCGCACGGTGCGCGGCTTTTCCTCCATGGACCCGAACGTATCGCTCGCCACCAGGGCGAAACCATCGACGTTTGAGCGATCGAAGGCAGGTACGTCCACATCGGCGAGGACATCCTCGGCGAGCACACGGTTCAGAGCACCCGCCAGCGGCACGGTCTCCTTGCCGAGCGGCTCGAGCCGCAGGTGCTGCTGGAAGCGTGCAGTCGCTTCGTCGCGGGTGATGACGGTAAGGAACTGGGTCTGGCCGGATTGCGCTTCCAGACCCTTCTCGACGCCGGCGGCATGCATCGGTTGTTGCGAACGCATTCAGTCGTACAGATACACGGTGACCTCGGCGTCGGGGCCGTAGCCCTCGCTCTCCGCAGGAACGATCACGAAGCCATCCGCCCGAGTCGTCGAGGAGAGGATCGAGGCGCCGCTCAGTGCGATCGGCTCGACTCGGCCATCGACGAGCCGGACCCGGCAGTAGTCCACACGGCCCACGGCAGAGACGATCTTGCGGGCGACAGCGCCCTGGCGGGTGGCGTGCGGCCAGTCGGGCTTGCGCCCGCCGCGCAGCCGAATGCCGCGGCCGGCGAAGAAATCGTAGGCGCAAAGGCAGGAAACGGGATTGCCGGGCAGCAGGAAGACGAGGACCGCGCCGATCCGGCCCACGCCGGCTGGACTCGAAGGCCGCATGGCGACGCCGTGGAAGGCGAGCTCGCCCGCCTCGGCGAGCAGCCGGGGCGCGTGATCCTCGGCTCCGACGCTGGAGCCTCCCGACACCAGGATGACGTCCGCCCCTCGAGCGAGGAGCGCGTCGCGGATTCGCTCGGGGTCATCGCCGAGCCTGTAGTGCCTCTCGACCAGGCCGCCGTCGCGGACGACGAGCCCGCGCAGCATGGACGAATTCGCGTCGTACACCTCGTAGTCGGCTTTCAGCGTTCCGGGCGCGACCACTTCATTGCCGGTGACGAGAATGCGAACGCGCGGCCGTTGGACCACGTTCAATTGCGCCAGCCCGAGGGAGGCGAGCAGCCCGACGTCCTGCGGGCGCAGGCGCCGGTCGGTGCGCAGCACCGGCGAACCCTGGCGGATGTCCTCGCCGCGGCGTCCGACGTGCTGGCCAGGGGCGACGGGGCGCGTGATTTCGATCTGCCCCGCAGTCTCCGACGCGTACTCCGCCGGCAAGACCGAATCGAGTCCTTCCGGCATCGGGGCGCCGGTCATGATCCGCACCGCCGCGTTGCGCCGCACGGCGGCGGCAAACGGCTGGCCGGGCAGGGCCTGACCGAGCACGGGCAAGGCGAGCGGGTTGTACTCGCTGGCACCCGCAGTATCGGCGCCACGCAGGGCATAGCCGTCCATGGCAGCACGATCGAACCCGGGCACGTCCAGCGGGGCGATTACGTCGGTGGCGAGGATGCGGCCGACTGCCTCGTCCAGGGGCACCGCCTCGTCGTCCAGACGCGAGGCGTGCCGATCGATCCAGCCCAGCACGGCTGGAACCTCGCTGCGCTGCCTGAAACCGTGCATGCGCACGTCGGCTGAAGGGGGCACGTCCTTGCGCATCAGTTTCCTTGCCGGCAACTGCGCCCTGCCAAGAGGTCCGCCTAGCGGGTCCGATCAGGCGCAGCGCCACCTCGATTGTAGCGGTCGGGTCATGGTCCGACGCGGTAATCGGCAGGGACCGCGCGTTGGCATACGATGTCGTCCGGGCGCTCCCCGGGAGCGCCGACGCGGACCAAGGAGATCTTGCCGGTGATGCAGGACATCATGCTGCGGGTAGCGCTCACGAGCCGGCACCACATCGGCCCGGGCAAGGTGCGCCTGCTCGAACTGATCGACGAGCTCGGCTCGATCTCCGCGGCCGCGCGCGCGATGGACATGAGCTATCGGCGCGCGTGGCTGCTCGCGGAGAACATGAACACGATGTTCCGCGAGCCGGTGCTGACGCCGGCGGTCGGCGGCATGCAGGGCGGCGGTGCCGTGCTGACGCGCCTCGGCCGCGAGATCATCGTCCGGTTCCGTCGCATGGAGGCTGGCACCCGCAAGGCGATCGCTCGGGATCTTGCCGCGCTCAAGTCGCGCACGAAGGCGGTGGCGCGGTCTCATGGGCGAAGACCGGGGGCGGCCGTCCCCCCTCCCCGGCTGTCGCGCGCCGCGCGCGTCAGGAGCCATTGACGCGTCAATCGAGGTCGAGCGGCGCGGCGGTGACGGAATGACCGTCGATGGCCACCGATTTCACGACCGCGTAAACCGGCCGCCCGGGCACAAGTGCCAGTCGGTCGATCGAATCCCGCGTGATCCGCGCGACGATCGCGCCCGCGCCGAGGTCCACTTTGACCTCGGCATATGGCCCGGTCTCCTGCGCGATCTCGACGATCCGGCCGGCGAGCACGTTCTGGGCGCTGAGCGCCGTCGGCCGCTCCACCGCGAGGATGACGTCGCGCGCCCGGATGCGGATGCGCAGGCGCGCGCCCGGCGCCGCGTCGAGGCGCGGCAGGATGAGGATCTGGTCGCCGAACTCGAGACGCGTGATCAGGCGCTCGTCGTCGTGGCCCGCAACGCGGGTGTCGATAATCGCGCCAGCCTCGAAACGACCGAGCAGCGGTCGCAGGTCGAGTCGCCCGGACAGCGACCCGGGCGTGCCCTGCGCCGCCACGCGCCCCGCGTCCACCAGCGACGATCGTGTTCGCGAGCCTGACCACCTCCTCGAGGGAGTGGCTCACGTACACGATCAGGATGCGCAGCTCGTCGCGCAGGCGCTCGACGTACGGCAGGATCTCGTCTTTCCGTCCCGCGTCCAGCGAGGCCAGCGGCTCGTCCATCAGCAGCACGCGCGGCTGCGCTAGCAGCGCGCGGCCGATCGCGACGCGCTGCTTTTCCCCGCCGGAGAGCCGCGCGGGCCGCCGGTCGAGGAGATCCGCGATGCCGAGCAGGTCGACCACCGTGTCGAATGCAATCGGCCGGTCGGTCCGCGGCGCCCGCTTCCAGCCGTACCGCAGGTTGTCCCGCACCGTGAGGTGCGGGAAGAGCCGCGCGTCCTGGAAGATGTAGCCGATGCGCCGTCGTTCCACCGGCACGTCGATTCCGTTCGTCGAGTCGTAGAGGACGTCGCCGTCCGCCACGATCCGGCCTTCGTCGGGGCGGAGCAGCCCCGCGATCGCGGCGATGATCGAGGTCTTGCCGGAGCCGGATCGCCCGAAGAGCGCCGTGACCCCGTGCTCGTCGGTGCGGAACGCCGCGTCAAGGCGGAAGCTGCCGAGCTGCTTGCGGACGGCGATGTCGAGCATCGGCCCGGATTGTCGCGCATATGCGGCAGCCGGCAGCGCGACCGCGGCTGCGGACCCGCGATCCATCAGCCGCCGAGCATCCGCTTCAGGCGGCGCGCGAGATGCTCGGACAGGATGAGCCCGGTGAGGGCGAGAGCGATCGAGAGCAGGGCGAGCCGGGCCGCGGCAGCCTCTCCCCCCGGTGTCTGGGTCGCGGTGTAGATCGCGAGCGGGAGCGTCTGCGTCTCGCCGGGGATATTGGACACGAACGTGATGACCGCACCGAACTCGCCGAGACCCGCGGAGAATGCAATCACCGCCCCGGCGAGGACCCCCGGAAGCATCAACGGCAGGGTGATCGTGAAGAAGCGATCGACCGGTTGGGCGCCGAGCGTGCGCGCCGCGTCTTCGAGGCCCGCGTCGATCGCTTCGATCGACAGCCGGATCGCGCGGACCATGAGCGGGAACGTCGTGACCGCGATCGCGAGCGATGCGCCGGCCGCGGTAAAGACGAGCCGGATCCCGAACCACTCGTTCAGCGGCTGGCCGAGCAGACCCTTGACCCCGAAGAGGACGAGCAGCAGATAGCCCACCACGACCGGCGGCACCACGAGCGGCAGGTGGACGATCCCGTCGAAGAGCGTCTTGCCCGGGAATCTCCGGCGCGCGAGAAGCCATGCGCACGCGATCGCGAACGGCAGGGCGAAGAGCACGCCCCGCGCGGAGACCTTGAAGGTCAGCCAGAGGGCCTGCAGCTCGGCGTCGGTGAGCACGGCTACTTGACGCTGAACCCGGCCTTGCGATACACGGCCTGCGCCTCAGGACCGGTCAGGAAATCGAAGAATTTCCGGACCTCGGGCCGGTCGCGCTTGGCGAGGATCGCGAACGGATAGCTGATCGCCGGGTGCGAATCGGCCGGGAACGTGCCGGCGACGTTCACTTTGCCGCTCGCCCCAGCGTCGGTGCCGTACACGATCCCGAACGGCGCCTCGCCGCGCTCGACGAGCAGAAGTGCCGCACGGACGTTGTCGGTGCGGGCGATCTTCGGTGCCACGGCATCCCAGATGCCGAGCTTCGTCAGTGCGTGCTGGGCATAACGGCCGACCGGGGCGTGCGCGGGATCGCCGGTGGCGAGCTTCCCGCCGCCGATCATTCCCGCGAGGTCGAAGCCGGACTTGATGTCGACAGTGCGCTTGTCGCTCGTCGGCGTGATCAGCACCAGCGTGTTGCCGAGGCGGCTCGACCGGGTCGACGCCTCTATCAGGTTCCGCTTCGCCAGGTAGTCCATCCACTGCTCGTCGGCCGACGCGAAGATGTCGGCCGGCGCGCCGCTCTCGATCTGCTTGGCGAGAGTGGAGCTGGCCGCGAAAGAGAACTTCACCGCTCCCACGCCCTTCTCCCGGTAGGCCTTCGCGATGTCCTCGAACGCGTTGGTCAGCGACGCGGCGGCGAACACGGTGACGTCCTGGGCCGCGGCGGCCGCGGCGGCGGCAGACGCGAGCACGACGGCGGCGAACGCCCGGCGGGTCAGGCGGAACCGAAGCACGGGCAGCACTCCCTCGCCAAATGGGTTGACGGCTTCGTCGTATTCTCTCGAATATAACGTCTGGTCGCAATCCCGGCGGGATTCCCGCTTCCAGCGGCCCGGCCGGTCATGTATCTAGACCGGGCGCGTCCATAGCCTGGCTTCTGAGACGGCCGGGCCTCGACCACCCACCGCCGGACACCCCGCGCCCCAAACCGGTAGCCGGACGGGCCAGCGTCACTAGCTCGCGTAATATTCTGGAAGATATAACAACTCCAGTCCTGCCTTGCCGGGCGTCGCGGCGCGAGCTCGCGCGCGAGCGGCTGCTTCACCTGCGTCGCCCCGTGCGCTGCTCAGCGCACTGTGAGCCGGGTGTGCAGCACGAGCTCGTCGAAGTCGGTGAGGCGCGCGTGGATGGTGATCGACCAGTCGCCGGCGAACGCGAGCTCGGCGCCCTCGAGTCGGTACTCGCCCGGCCCCGAACGCCGCGCCTGACGGAGGATCGGTTCCACGCCGGCCGCCGCGTTCTCGAACTCAACGACGACTTCGGCCGGGTCGAACGCCGCGCCGCCGGCGGTGCGGAACGAGACCGTGACCGCGTTTGCGCCGGCACGCGCGGGGGCGACCTCCAGCCGCGCCGAGTACTCGCCCTGCGCGAGCTCCACGAGCGCCCCCCGCGGGGGCGGCGTTTGCGCGAGGAGGCCTGCGGCGGCGATGGCTCCGGCAATCAGGACGAGCTCCCCGGTGACCGTCCATCGCAGCCCGCCGGCGGGATCCGCCCCATCACGCTCGAGGGAAGGCAAGAGTCGCAAGCGGTTCCGTGCGGCAAGGGCGAGCAAACCGGCGAGCAGCGCCGACTTGACGACGATCCAGCGTCCGTAGCCGCTCGCGACGAGCTGGTCCAGGGAATCCAACTGCATCGCGGCGAACGCAACGCCCCCCGTCATCAGCGCCAGCACCGCGACCGCGCCGAAGTTCGAAAAACGCCGCAGCGCGCTCGCTGCCTCCGGACCGATCGCGCGGCAGAGGATGGCGAGCAGCGCGACGAGCGAGCCGGCCCAGAACGCCGCGCCGAGAACGTGCAAGAGAATGACTGTCGCCGCGATCGCGCGCGGCTCGCCAGCGGCGGCGTGGCCCGTCAGCGCGAAGCCCGCGATCGACAGCAATGCGCCAGTGGCGAGCAGCACGCTATTCCCGCGGCTCGCCGAGCCGAACGCGCCGGCCGCGATCGAAGCGGCGCCAGCGCTCGTCGCGATCGCGGCGATCCCGCGCGTCGTCGCGAATCCCACGCGCCAGGACGCGCCGTCGCGGATGCTCGCGTCGAGCAGCGCCGCGCCGTGGAGGCCGACAGCTGCGATTGCGCTCCCGCCAGCGGTCGCAGCGGCGACCATCAGCACGACGCGCTGGCCCGGGAACGGCCGGACGGCAAGCGCGAACAAGGCGCCGCCAGCCGCAATAAGCAACGACAGATCGTGGATGATGCGGAGCGCACCACGCAGCGCAGCGCCTGCGCCGACCGTGTCGAGTTCGCGCGGCACCGCCATCCGCTCCGCCCTGCCGATCGAAAACGCGATCGCGCCGCCGACCGGGTGCGAGTCGAGCGAGGTCACGCGGAAGCTCACCAGGTAGGGACCGTGCGGCAGTCCCGGAGGCAGCGCGGCGCGCACCGTGTCGCCCTCGGCCGCCGCGGTCAGGGGCGCGCTCGACCCCGAGCGATCGAGCAGGCGGATCGCGATCGGCCCCACCGGCTCGCTGAACCGCAGCACGATCGATGGCGGCGCCCGTTCCAGGACGGCGCCGTCGGCCGGCTCGGATGTGACCAGCGACGCATGCGCGAGCGCATCACCCGCCGCGAGCGCGAACGCAAGCGCGACGAACCGAATCACTGCCGGGGCGTGAGCCGCAGCGCCGGCGCGGGCTCGCGAAGATCGCGCGCGGACTTGCCTGGCTCCGGGATCTCGATCCACCGGTGCACGCCTTGCTCGCACTCCTGTACGACCGGGAAGTAGAGCGTTACCCCGGGCCGGTCCGGCAGCCGCATCACCACGGCGAATTCGTCGAAGTGCTCGTCGAGCAGGCGTCCGCCCGACCAGATGACTTCGCCGACTGCCTCGGTGATCTTGCCGCCGTGGCCGTCATCGACCGGCTGCGCGAGCTTCACGCGCGTCGTCTCGACCTGCCAGCCCGGCTTGGGCTGCGGCTTGACCGAGACGGCACCCTCGGGGAGGCGCACCCGCACGCGCACCGTCGGGGACCCCTTGCAGCCGTGCCCGACGCGCAGCTGCGCCTTGAGGTAGCTGTGGGCGGGGGCCTCGCGCGGGTCGATCGTGACGTGTGCCGCGGCGGGCGGGGCTGCGGCCGCGACGGTGAGCGCGAGCGCGGCAGAGCGGAGGTGCGATCCGGTCATGAGGTACGCCCTTGCAAGTCGGTTGAACATCGACGCTACATCCGCCACTCGAGCCCGGCGTAGACGGAACGGCCGTCGCCCGGCCAGAACTGCGCCTGGTCGAGCCCGTTCGCGTTCGCGATGACGCCGGTCGTCGCGATGTACTTCTTGTTGCCGAGGTTGCGGCCTTCGACGAAGAACGACAGCCCCTTCGCCACCTGGCGGCCGCCCTTGAGGCCCCAGATCGCATAGCCGTCCGCGTAGAGGGTGTTCGCCATGTCCACCGGGGTGGCCTGCGGCGACCACTCGATCGTCGGGCCGACATACCAGCCGCCCGGGGGCTGGTACAGGACTTCGCTCCGCAGGAACTGCGGCGGAATGCCGGGGAGCCGGTTGTCGCCGAAGACGGCGTTGTTGCGGAACCGGAAGTCGTTCCAGAGATAGGAGCTCCGCCACACGACCTGCTCGGCGATCGTCACGACGAGCCCGACCTCGATGCCCTGGTGCATCGTGCTCGGCGCGTTCACGGTGCCGAGCGGCTGGCCGGTCGGGCTGGTGAGCGAGAGCAGCTCGTTGTCGAGGTCGCTGTGGTAGTACGCGACGTCCCACTGCACCGCGGGCAGGAAGCCGCGGGTTCCGATCTCGAACGTCCTGCCCTTCTGCGCGCTCAGCGGCGTCACGTTCGGCCCGCCGGTCAGCTCGCCGAACGTCGGCGGCTCGTAGCTGCCGCTGTAGTTGGCGAACACGTCGATCGCCGGCGACGGCTTGTAGAGCACGCCGACCTTCGGCGAGAGCTGGTCGTAGCGCTGATCCACGCTCTGGTTGCCGTCCTGGAGGAACTGGTCCTCGAGCTTGCGCTCCGCGCGCGTCGCCTGCAGGCCGAGGACGCCCACCCATTGCGGCGTGACGTAGAAGCTGTTCTCCGCGTACAGCACGTAGTTCGACGAGTCCTGCTTCGACTGCCCGGTGCGCGCACCCGCCTGGCCTTGCACGTTGACGTAGCGATTGTCGTCGACGGTGCCCCACTGCGGGATGAACCCGACCACGAAGCGGTTCTGGTGGCCGGCCAGCGGCGCCTCGGTCACGTATCTCAGCGCGATGCCGTAGTCGTTCGAGACTTGGTCGATCACCTGGAAGATCGGGTGCCACAGGTCCTTGTAGGAGTAGAAGGCGCTTGCCTCCAGCACCCCCTCTCCCATCCGGTACGCGGTCTTGTTCGCGACTCGGTAAAGCGGGAAGTCGCGCTTCTGCTGGCCTGCGAGGTTGCCGGGGTTCGCCTGCCGGGGGTTTGCCTGGGCCTGCGCCTTCGTGAGCGTCCCCGGCAGCTGCGAGTCGCTGTTGAGCGCGGTGAAGTAGAACCGGGTCTCGAGGTCGGGGTTGATCCGGATGCCCACGTTGCCGAAGAACCGGGCGTTCTCCTGCTGCGCCCAGTCGCGATACCCGTCTTGGGCGGCGTAGGACGCCATGACGTTGTAGTCGACGTTGCCGCTCACGCCGCCGGTCGATCCGAACACCTTGTAGTAGTCCCAGCTGCCAAGCTCGCCACGCACCCGCAGGAGGTCCGAGGTGTAGCCGGTGTTCGCGACGAAGTTGATCGCGCCGCCGAGGGTGGTCGCGCCGTACTGGAGCGCGTTGGCGCCGCGGAACACCTCGATGTACTGCAGGCCGAGCGGCTCGACCGCCTGCATGTCGAAGCTGCCGTCGGCGAGGTTCAGCGGCACGCCGTCCTGCATCAGGATGATCCCGCGGCCGTGGAACGTGCGCTGGATGCCGGAGCCGCGGATCGCGATGCGCGCCTCGTCGGCGCCGAAGCGCGGCTGCACGAACACGCCCGGCGCGAAGGACAGCGCGTCCGAAAGCGTCGAGCTGCGGCCGGTCTCGTAGGTCTTCGGGTCGACGACCTCGGCGCCGCCCGGAATGCGGCGGATCTCCCGCTCGGCGCGATCGATCGACGGTACGGTCAGCGATTTCTCCGCCTCGGCGCGGACGACGACCGGCTCGAGCCGGTGCGGCTCGCCGGCGGTCTGCGCGTGGCCGGCGGCCGCCGTGCCGAGGGCGAGCGCAGCGGCGACGGGACGCAGGCACGAAGGCGTGCGTGGCATGGGTCTCCCTCCCAGGAAAAACGGCTTACTCGCGCCGCCCTTGCGGCGCGGCGCGAACCTGCTGCGGAGTCAGACGAGGAACGAGACGGGTGGTGCGCGCGAGCGATAAGCGCGCTGCGAGGGCGAGGCGAGATGCGGGACCGGCGGGAATGCCGGCTCGTCGCGGAACGCGGGCACGACGCTGGGCGAGTGGTCGGGCGCCCATGGAAGCGGCGGCATGCTCGCCGCCGCGCAGAGATCGCACATCCCGCCGGCGCCCGCCGGCGACTTCGTCGGCTCGGGCGCTTCGGGAGCGCGCACCACGCCGCCGCTCGTGCAGACCTCGTGGAGCACGCCCGCCGGCAGCCCTGGACGCGCGAGCATGACGCCGTGCGCGACGGCCCCGACCTGCTGCGCGAGGCTCGCGAACAGCAGCAGCGCGAGCGCGAATCGCGAGCGGGCAAGCGAGCGTAGCGAGCGCATGGCGACGGGACGGAATCCGGCGCGGAGGACTATATCATCGGTAACCCCGCCGAAGACCGTCCCCGCGCGCGTCGCCGCAGGGGGTGATCACGCTGCCCGCCCGCCGGTCACCCGCGGGATCCCCGCGAGATCGGGCCAGCTTGCGATCCCCGCGTAGCCGTACATCGCGAGCAGGCTCCGACACCGCTCGGCCTGGCCGGATCCGTTCTCGAAGAGCAGCCACCCTCCCGGGACGAGGTGTCTCTTCGCGCCGGCGACGATCGCTCTGATCGCGTCCAGCCCGTCCGGTCCGCCCACGAGCGCGGTACGCGGCTCGAAGCGAAGGTCGCCCTCGCCGAGATGCGCATCGCCGGCTGCGACGTACGGCGGGTTCGAGACCACGACGTCGAAATGCTCGCCACCCAGTCCGGCAAACCACACCCCCTCCACGAGGCGGATCGCCGCCCCGTGTCGCCGGGCGTTCTCCCGCGCGACCGCGAGCGCTGCCTGCGATACGTCGACCGCGATCACCTCGGCGTCGGGTGCCGCGTGCGCGATCGCGACCGCGATCGCCCCCGAGCCGGTGCCCAGATCGAGCACGCGGCCGGCGCGGTTCGGCAACCGCTCGAGCGCGAGGTCGACCAAGAGCTCGGTCTCGGGTCGCGGGATGAGCACGTCCCGCGTCACCTTCAGCGAGAGCCCATAGAACTCGCGCTCGCCGGTGAGGTAGGCGACCGGCTCGCCGGCACGGCGGCGCAGGAAAAGCCGCTCGATTCCGCGCACGGTCTCGGCGTCGAGCATCCGCTGGGAGTCGGCGAGCAGCCGCGCCCGCGAGAGTCCCAGCGCGTGCGCCGCGAGGACCTGGGACTCGATGGGCGGCAGGCCGCTTCCGCCGAGGATCGAGCTGACCGTGGTACTCAAGCCGCCGCGCTCTCGCCGCCGCCTCCGACAGGCCAAGCGCGCTGAAGTGCCGCGCGGTCGGCGGCGGTCTCATTCGCCTTGCTCGCAGCCCGGCGCAAGCGCGGGGCCCCTGCGCGGCGGCTCATTCGCCCAGCGCCGCCAGCTGCTCGGCCTGATGCTCGGCGGCGAGCGCGTCGACGATCTCGTCGAGGTCGCCATCCATCACGGCGGCGATCCTGTAGAGATCGAGCTTGATGCGGTGATCGGTGACGCGGCCCTGCGGGAAGTTGTAGGTGCGCACGCGGTCGGAACGGTCGCCGGAGCCGACCAGCGATTTCCGGGTCGCCGCCTCCTTCGCGCGCTGCTCTCGCTCGCGCTGGTCCTTGATGCGCGCAGCGAGAAGCCCCAGCGCGCGCGCGCGGTTCTTGTGCTGCGAACGGTCGTCCTGGCACTCGACCACGATCCCGGTCGGGAGGTGCGTGATGCGCACCGCCGAGTCGGTCTTGTTGACGTGCTGCCCGCCCGCGCCCGAGGCGCGGAAGGTGTCGACCTTGAGGTCGGCGGGGTTCAGCTCGATGTCGGCCACCTCGTCGGCTTCGGGCATCACCGCCACGGTCGCCGCCGAGGTGTGGATGCGTCCCTGCGTCTCGGTCGCAGGCACCCGCTGCACCCGGTGACCGCCGGACTCGAACTTGAGCTTCGAGTACGCGCCGTCACCGATGATGCGCGCGATCACCTCCTTGTAGCCGCCGAGGTCGGACAGGTTCGAGGACAGCACCTCGATCCCCCAGCCGCGCCGCTCGGCGAAGCGGGAGTACATGCGGAAGAGATCGCCGGCGAAGAGCGCCGACTCGTCGCCGCCGGTGCCGGCGCGGATCTCGACGAAGATGTTGCGATCGTCGTTCGGGTCGCGCGGCAGGAGCAGTCGCTGCAGCTCGGCCTCGAGCGCGGCCATCCTCTCCTTCGCGCTCTTCGCCTCGGCCTCGGCGAAGCTCCTCATCTCCGGGTCGCCGGCCATTTCGTTCGCGGCCGCGAGGTCGGCCTCGGCCGCACGGTACTCGCCGTAGCGCGCAGCAATCGGCGTGAGCTCGGCGTGCTCGCGCGACAGCCGCCTGAACTCGCCGAGGTCGCGCGTGACGCCCTCCGCCGAAAGCAGGCCGTTGAGCTCCTCGAGCCGGCGTGCGACCTGGTCGAGCTTCGCGGCGATGGAAGGTTTCATGGCGGCGATGTGCCGTCGTCCGCGCTCGGGTCCAGCTAACGCCCGGAGCGCAGGCTGTAGAGCCGCGCGACGAGCTCGCGGAAGCTCGCGCGGTCCGCGGCCGGGGCGTCGCTCAGCGCCTGGGTCGGCGCGTGCAGCAGCTTGTTGGTGAGGCTGTGCGAGAGGCACTCCAGCACCGCCTTCGGATCGTCGCCGCGGGCGAGCATCCTGAGCGCCCGCTCCAGCTCGTTCCGCCGCGCGGCTTCGCCGCTGTCGCGCAGCGCGCGTATCGTCGGGACGAGCTCGCGGACGTCCATCCAGTGGAGAAACGAGCCGACCTGCGTGTCGATGATGGCCTCGGCCTGCGCGACGTGCGAGGCGCGCTCGCCGTGGCCGGCGCGCACGATCTCGCCGAGATCGTCGACGGTGTAAAGGTAGACGTCGTCGAGCTCGCCCACCTCCGGCTCGATGTCGCGCGGGACGGCAAGGTCGACCATGTACACCGGGGCGTGGCGCCGGGCCTTGATGACGCGCTCCATCGTTCCCTTGCCGAGGATCGGGAGCGAGCTCGCCGTACAGGAGATGACGATGTCGTGCTCGTGCAGCCGCTCGGGCAACTCGCGCAGCTCGATCGCCCGGGCGTTGAACCGGTGCGCGAGATGCTGGGCGCGGTCGAGCGTGCGGTTCGCCACCGTCATGGCGCGCGGCCGCTGCGCCGCAAAGTGGGTGGCGCAGAGATCGATCATCTCGCCGGCGCCCACGAGCAGCACGCTCGTCTCGCGCAGACTGGGAAAGATCCGCCCGGCGAGCTTCACCGAGGCCGCAGCCATCGACACGACGCTCGCGCCGATGCCGGTGTTGGTGCGCACCTCCTTCGCGACCGCGAACGAGCGCTGGAAGAGCCGCGATAGCGTCGCGCCCAAGGTGCCCGCTTCCTCGGCCAGCCTGACCGCGTCCTTCATCTGGCCGAGGATCTGCGGTTCGCCGAGCACCATCGAGTCGAGCCCGGCGGCGACGCGGAACGCGTGGCGCACAGCCTCCTCGCGCGGCAGCGTGTAGACGTAGGGCTTGAGGTCCTGCGGGTCGAGCTGCTGGTACCCGACGAGCCATGCGAGCGCCTCGGTCGGCTCGCCAGCGGCGCAGTAGAGCTCGGTGCGGTTGCAGGTCGAGAGGATCGCCGTCTCCGCCGCCGGCCGCGCCTTGACCACCGCGCCGAGCGCCGCCCGCAGGCCGTCGGCGCTGAACGCCACCTTCTCGCGGATCGCGAGCGGCGCGCTCTGGTAGTTCAGGCCGAGCGTGAAGAGCTGCATGGTGGACGGCGCTTGATTTCGCGCCGCTATTCTACCGGGCGGCTCGCGGCGGCGGGGCGCTTCGCCCCCCGAACTCGAGCTGCCGGCCGCCCCGAATGGCGCGCGACGTGCGCCGCTACGCGGCGATTTCGTCCGGCAGCACCGAGTCCTCGATGTCGCGGAACGACGCCTGGGTATCGAGCAGCGGGAACTGCCGAGGATGCCCGATGAGGAACCCCTGGAAGTAGCGCACGCCCAGGCCGAACGCCCAGTCGAGCTTCTCCTGGCTGTCGATGCCCTGGGCGACAACGCGGGAGCTCACCGCGGCCGCGGCCTCGACGAGGTCGCGGATCTCCCTGTCCATCAGGTTCTGAAACGCGGCCGAGACCGCCTTCCGGTCAAGCTTTATCAGCCTCGGCCGGACCAGCCGGAGCACGGTCTCCATCGCCTTCGGCCGGTTGGGAACGAAATCGTCGAGCGCGAGACGGACGTTGCGCGCCGCGCACTCGCGCGCGAACTGGAGCAGCACCGTCGGATCGCTCGCCGAGGCGGTGTTGGTGACCTCGAGGATCAGCCGCTTCGCCTTGTCACCGAGATCGTCGAGATGGCGGAGGTACCGCGCGCGGTGCGCGCCGAGCGTCACCATCGAGACGTTGACGCTCACCATCAGCGAGGAATGCAGCATGTCGAGCGCGGCGTTCGCCTGCTTGAGCACGGAGACGTCGATCGTGCCGATGTAGCCGCAGTCCTCCCACCGCCGGATCATCGTCTCGCGCGACTCGGGCTTGTCGAGCCCCTCGCGGAAGCGCAGCAGCGCCTCGTAGGCGACCACGTGTCCCCGGTCGCTCATGATCGGCTGGAACGCAGTGCGGATGATGGCTTCCATGGTCGGCCCGGCGGTATCGTCGGACCTGCCATGCAAGCACGGTGCCAGCCCGTGCGTGCGCCCGCGGTGTGAAGTTGTTCTCGTTTCGGGCGCCACCCGACGCCAGGCGTGTCGCAGGCGTCGTCAGCACTGTCGGCGGGCGGTCGGCCCGGACGCCGCGCGTCAGCGCAGACCGATGTCGCGGGCGATCTGCGCGCCCATCTTCGGATCGTAGCCCTCGACCCGCTTCTGCTCGGCGACCGCTTTGTCCTGCTGCCCTGCCCGGTGGTAGGCGATCGCGAGCTCATGCCCGGCGTGCGGGTTGAAATACTGCTGCTTCGCCGCTTCCTGCAGATGCTCGATCGCCGACCCCAGCTCGCCGCGGCGGAGATAGATCACGCCGAGCCCGTACCACGCGCGATCGAGCATCGGCTTGAGGCGGATGGCCTCCTTGAACTCCGCGACCGCGCGGTCGAGGTCGCCGCGCTCATGGTAGAGAAATCCGAGGTTGAAGCGCGTGTCGGCATCGTCAGGCGCAAGCCGTACCGCCTCCGCCAGCGCCTCGATTGCGCGCGCCGGCTCCTGCTGCTGTGCGTAGAGGAACCCGATGCACCGCCAGGCATCGACGCGCTTTGGTTCGAGCGCGAGCGCCGCACGGAAATCCTCGATCGCGCGCCGGTCGCGCTTCAGGAACGACCAGAACTGAGCGCGCCAGAGGAGCGCGCGCACGGCGAGCGGGCCGCTCATGTCAGGCAGGCCAAGCGCCTATCGCGGGGAAAAGCCGGCGGCCGGCGAGGGAATTGAACCGACACGACGACCTTCAATGTCGCCTGTGGCCGCGGCAGTGTTTGATCGATCAGCAACCTCCGAGGACGCCCCGTTGCGTCACCCGCAGCATGCAACACTGCGCAGAACCGACTCACGCGATATCTACACCGGCAGGCGCAGATGTTGGCGGGCACCTTACCGGGGGCCGGGACCACGATCTGCGATTGGGCGCGGAGGCCGGATTTTACGCCGGAGAACCGCATTCGCCTTTCCGGCCGCACCATGGCAGAACACTGCCGTCAACGCGCCTGCGAGTCCGAGCAGGCTCGCGCCGTCCGACGCCATCGTTCGGCGTTCAGGTAGCCATGCGACAGCCCCGCACCCGCCGCGAATGCGGCCACGCAGGCCGCGCGCAGACTCGCCTCGAGCGCGACCGGCGCGCGCGAGTCAGGAAAGCGGCAGCGGCTAGCGGCGGTGCTGCCGCGCGAGGCAGTTGCGCACATGGGCGTCGAGCCAGGCATCCTTCAGCCCCAGGATCGCGGCTTCGTTGCGGCAGCGCGCGGTGCGCGTATCGGGGTCGTTGCCCGTCGATCCGATACGCGCCGGGAGCGGCTCGCGCACGATGCCGCTGTCCTCGGGGAGCGGGTCGAGCCGGCCGTCGCCGAGCTGCTGCACCGCCAGCTGGACCTTCAACTCGCCGGCGGTCCCCATGCCGAGCTCGTCGGCCGCGCGCCGCGACAGGTTGACGACGCGCCCCGGCCCACCGCCCCAGCGGTCGTTGACGAGCACGGTCACGCTGCGCCCCGATGCTGGATCGCTCACGCGCAGCCGGGTGCCGAGGGGCAATGTCCGGTGCGCGGCGGTGAGGCGCGTCCCGTCGTAGCGTCGGCCGCTCGCGGTGAGCTGGCCCTCGAGGTCGGGCGAATAGACCGATGCGAGGCCGGCCTCTTCCTGCGCGAGCGCCGCCGGTCCGGAGGCAAGGCAGGCCGCGGCGATAAAACCGGCGGCGAGAGCGTGGAGATCGCGCACGATGAGGGGCCCCCTTGGAAGCTATTTAATAACGGCGAGAGCCCGACCGACCATGCTCGCCGACTTCGCAGCGCGCGACGAGAACTCGCTCATGGCGCACTAAGGCATTGATGTAGCGAGCGTTTTCTCGAGGCGTCCGAGCACCGCATCCGACTTGCCGTATTTGCCGGTCCGGCGCGCCTCATCGCAGGAACGGAAACCTCGCGCAATGAAGTCGCGCTGAGCCTTCCTCCGCTCGATGCTCTCTCGAATCGACTGTTCGAGGAAGCTCGAGAGGCTCTCGCCCTCCTGCAGGACCTCCTCCGCTGCATCCCGAACCTCGGGATCTACGCGCAGGGACGGGAACGTCGCGGTCTTCATTTCAGTTTCTTGCGTTGCAAATGTCAGGAGCGGCACATGCGAATCGAAGAGGCCTAAGGACGGTTGCGTTCGGCACGGTGCCCACCGAACGCACGTTAGCGGGGCAGAAATCTGTCAGACATGTTCCCGGACTCGTTTGTCAGCTATGTGCCCCACCGCTCAGGGCGGCGGCGTCCGTGTTCGGTCAGATCTCGAGTTTCGTGCCGAGCTCGATCACCTGGCCCGATGGGATGTTGAAGTAGTCGGCCGCGGTGCGTGCATTGCGGGCCATGGCGGCGAACAGCCGCTCGCGCCACATCGCCATGCCCTTCTTGGGCGAGGGGACGACCGTCGTGCGGCTGAGGAGGAACCACGTCTCCTCGGGATCCAGCGCCAACCCGCTCTTCTTGCTGAGACGCAGCGCCTGCGATACGTCGGGGCGGTCCATGAAGCCGAAGTACACCGTCATGCGGTAGAAGCCCTGGCCGAGCACATCGACCCATATCCTTTCGCTCGACGGCACCCAAGGGATCTCTCGAATGATTACGGTGAGCAGGACGACCCGCTCGTGCAGCACCTTATTGCATGAGAAATTCTGCAGTGGTGGCCAAGGACGGAATTGAACCGCCGACACAAGGATTTTGAGTTCGGCTTTGGCTGAAGAAGTGGTTGTTAGATCAGTGACTTCCGAGGACGCCCGTTGCGTTCTTTGCAGCACCATGCATCGCTTTGCACAGCTGATCCCCGCAAAATTCACGCGGCGCTCCAGCCGCCGCGGCTCAGTGGTAGTCGTCTTCTCGCTGATGGCGTACCGCCAGGATGCTGACGGTCTTGTCGTCGTCAATCTCGAACAATGCGACGTACCCGGACGCCCCAAATGGGATCACGACCTCGCGCAGGAACGGGTTGCTCGAGGTTGCCTTTCGGTAACTGAACGGCGAGAGCTCAAGGCTTCTGACCGCATTCCGAATCGCTTCTAGCGCCCGCTCAGCCACTGCCCAGTCGGTCTCGTCCCGCTCAAGAATGAACTCGTAGAGTCGGACTAGGTCGGCCTCCGCCTGCTCGGTGAACCGGACCCGATAGCTCACCTGCGGCCTTTGGCCGACGTCTTGGCGCGGGCAAGCATCTTCTCGAGACGCCCGATCACTACTTCAGACTTGATGTATGTGCTCGTGCGGCGCGCCTCATCGCGGGAGCGCAAGCCACGCGCAATGAACTCGCGCCGAGCCTCTCGTCGCTCGATGCTCTCCCGAATCGACTGCTCGAGGAAGCTCGAAAGGCTCTCACCCTCCTCCAGAACCCCCTCTGCCGCATCCCGAAGCTCGGGATCGACGCGTAGGGACGGGAACGTGGCGGTCTTCATTTCGGCTCCTTGCGTTGCAAATGCCACGCATTCTTACGCATTCGCAAGGGTTTTGCAATCGATGGGCTGCTGCCTTTCTGCGAGCCAAACGCGGCGAGTTCTCGCGCCGGCAAGTACCGCCAATAGCCCCGCCCACGTGGGACGACCAGGCCCGGGGGATGGTCCTAGATGATGACGTCCAGGTTGGAGTACTCGACTTGGTACGTCTCCCCGTCCGCGGCAGTATGTGCAAAATTTGCACATACTGAGCCTGTCACCCGGGCCTTCACGCCTGTTGCGCCTATGCGGAAGCGTCGCCGCGGAGGGGCGCAAAGCCTCCACGCCGTCCACTAGGGCGCACGGCGCCGAGTAAAGGACGAAACGCGTGCGTAAGCAGTTGAAGTAGTGGTGGCCAAGGACGGAATTGAACCGCCGACACAAGGATTTTCAGTCCTCTGCTCTACCAACTGAGCTACTTGGCCGGATCCGGAACGCCGCGTTCGGGAACCGCGCGGCGCTTTGGAGAGGCGCGGATTATAGCCGCGGCCCGCCGCCCTCGCCAGATGTGATGACGCGCTCGATGCCGAGCCCGGCACCCTGCCCTTCCTTCGGCTTGCACAGCTCGCCGTAGCCCACGCAGATCTGGATCTTCGCGATCGTGAGGAACACCCACAGCCAGAACAGCACGATGAATGCAGCCATCGGAATGTGCCGGTCGACGACCACTTTCGGCGTGACGAACCGCACGACTGCATAGACGCGGCGCGTCAGCGTCCGCATGAGCTGATAGAAAAAGTTGCCGTCGCGGTTCCGGCCCGCAGCACGTAGAGCGCGCCCTGGCCGAGGATGAAGAGACCTGCAAGCTCCACGAGGGCTTTGGCGATGGTGACAAGAAGCAGATCGGTAGGCATGGTTGTGCGGATGCGCTGGAGGACCATCCGGCCCGTTTCGCGGACATCCCTCCTGGTACCAGCAGGGTACAGCAGAAAAAACAGGGCCCGCGGAGCGGGCCCAGGTTGCTCCGTGGCCCGCGCAAGGATGGTCCTGCGCGGGACCATGTTCCTCGAGCTTGTTAGAACTATGAGGTTCCATGGTGTCGATGTCGCCGCGCAGGTGCAGGGTGCGCACATGCTCGACGAGCGCCTGCGTCTCGCGGATCAGCGGCGTCGGCCAGGCTCACGATGATGATCACTCCGAAGCCCAGCGGCACCGCCCCAGATGCCCGCCGAGATCAGCAGGACTCCCCGGAGCCACATGTCTGCCAGCGATCGGCGAGATCAACAGCGAACAGTCCGCATCCACGGCTGGGTCGTCGGCCATGTAGTACACGGTGATCGGGATCCTTGAGACCATCCCGGATGCCGCCCGGCTTCGTGGGGCGCGCTTCCAGAAGGTGCCGAGCACCAGCGCCAGGAACCCCCGCGGCCGCGAACCAGGAGCGCCCGCGCTTCACCAGAACAGGATGTCGACCGCTTCTGGCTCGCGACGTACGCTGCGATCAGCGCGTCACCGGCGGAGGTCTTCGACATCGTCACGCGGCGCTACATCGACGGCGTGCGGGTCGTCGTCGTGTCTTCTCCGTCGGTGCGAGAGCACGTTCGCCGATCATCAGCAGCAGGACGATCTCACGGTCGACAGCGCGCGCGGCTAGCCCTCCGCTGCGACGGAGCCCGATCACATACGGCAGACCCGCGTTTTACGGCGTCGCAGGCGCGACGATGTCGCCGCCGATAGCGATCTCCACGAGCTCCGACATGCCGTACCCGTCGACGTCGGTATTGCTGACGACGCCAGGTCGACCTTGTTCCAGCGCCACCGCCGGACCAGCGGCTTCGCGAACTCTCCGACGAGCCAGCATGTACACGTGGTACTCACAGCATCCCGAGGCCGGCACGGTGAATTAGGACGGAGGTCGGGAACAGCGCTCAGGTCGCCGAACTTCGCGCCGCCTCCTTCACGCTCGGCGTCGTGCTGGTCGCGCGTGCGGATGTACAGCAGCACCACCATGCCGACCATCAGCGAGGATGACGAAGTCCGCGAGCACGTCGCGCGCCTTCTCGTCCTTGCAGGAACGCCTCCACGTGCCGCAGCGGCGGTTGAGCACGGCGGCGAGACCA
>CAWGCC010000016.1:0-42772 GCA_963820965.1 uncultured beta proteobacterium
CGGCGTCGCCGGTGCCCGCGCCGCCGCGCGTGATCAGGCGCTTCTGCTCCCCGAGCGGCCCGAACCACAGCTCGTTGGGCTGCTCCTGACCCCACTCGAGGCCGGCCTTGGTGCCGTGCACGCGCAGCACGAGGCGGTTCTCGTTGCCGGGCGCGACCTGGCTCGCCCACAACATGCCGCGCGCGCCGTTCGCGTAGCGCAGCATGACGTGCACGTTGTCGTCCAGCGCCCGGCCGGTCACGAAGCTCGAGAGATCGGCCGAGATCGTCTCGGCCTCGATGCCCGAGACGAAGCAGGCGAGGTTGTAGGCGTGCGTTCCGATGTCGCCGACAGCGCCCGCCCACGCCCGAGCGCGCCGGATCGGTACGCCAGGCCGCCTGCTTCTGGCCCGTCGACTCGACGTCGGTCGTCAGCCAGTCCTGCACGTACTCGGCGTGCACGAGGCGGATCTCGCCGAGCTCGCCCGCCGCGATCATCTCGCGCGCCTGCCGGATCATCGGATAGCCGGTGTAGTTGTGCGTGAGCGCGAAGACCTTGCCCGACTTGTGCACCAGCTCGGCCAGCTTCTTGGCGTCGCGCAGGTTCGCCGTCAGCGGCTTGTCGCAGATCACGTGGATGCCGCGCTGCAGGAACGCCTTGGCCACCGGGAAGTGCATGTTGTTCGGCGTCACGATCGCGACGACCTCGATGCCGTCCTTGAGCCGCGCCTCGCGCCGCGCCATCTCCTCGAAGCTGCCGTAGGCGCGGTCCTCGCGCAGGCCGAGCTCGAGGCCGGACGCCTTGGCGCGCTCGGGCTCGGACGACAGCGCGCCCGCGACGAGCTCGTACTGATCGTCGAGCCGCGATGCGATGCGGTGCACGGCGCCGATGAAGGCGCCCTGCCCGCCGCCCACCATGCCGAGGCGGATGCGTCCCGTGAAGTTCTCGCTGCGTCCGGTGATCGGCATCTAGCTCAGCCCCAGTGCCTTCTTGTTGGCCTTGACGTCCGTCGCGCCGCCGGCGAAGTCGTCGAACGCGTGCTCGGTGACGCGGATGATGTGGCTCTCGATGAACGGAGCGCCCTCGGCCGCGCCCTGCTCGGGGTGCTTGAGCGCGCACTCCCACTCCAGCACGGGCCAGCGGTCGTAGTCGTACTGGGCGAGCTTGGAGAAGATCGATGGGAAGTCGACGTGCCCGTCGCCCAGCGAGCGGAAGCGCCCTGCGCGGTTGACCCAGCCCTGGTAGCCCGAGTAGACGCCCTGGCGCCCGGTCGGGTTGAACTCGGCGTCCTTGACGTGGAAGGCGTAGATGCGCTCGTGGTAGATGTCGATGAAGTCGAGATAGTCGAGCTGCTGCAGCACGAAGTGCGAGGGGTCGTAGTTGATGCCGCAGCGCGGATGGCCACCGACCCGTTCGAGCAGCATCTCGAAGGTCACGCCGTCCATGAGGTCTTCACACGGATGCAGCTCGAAGCCGATGTCGACGCCGGCATCGTCGTAGGCGTCGAAGATCGGCTTCCAGCGCTTGGCGAGCTCGTCGAACGCGGCCTCGATCAGGCCAGGAGAGCGTGGCGGCCACGGATAGACGTAGGGCCAGGCGAGCGCGCCCGAGAACGTCACGCTGGCTTTCAGCCCGAGGTTCTGCGAGGCCTTGGCGGCGGCCAGCACCTGCTTCACGGCCCAGCGCTGCCTGGCCTTCGGATTGCCCCGCACCTGCGGCGCCGCAAAGCCGTCGAAGCCGGCGTCATAGGCCGGGTGCACGGCCACGAGCTGTCCCTGCAGGTGCGTCGAGAGCTCCGTGATCTCGACCCCGGCCTCGCGGCAGACGCCGGCGACCTCGTCGCAGTAGGTCTTGCGAGCGAGCCGCCTTCTCGAGGTCGAACAGCCTCGCGTCCCAGGTCGGGATCTGCACGCCCTTGTACCCGAGCGACGCGGCCCAGCCGGCAATCGCCGGCAGCGAATTGAACGGCGCCTTGTCGCCGGCGAACTGCGCAAGGAAGATCGCGGGGCCCTTCATCGTCTTCATGGCGTGATCAAAGCAGACGCGAAAGCCGGAGCCGCGCGAACGCTCGGGGTCAGGCCGCAACGCTGCGGCCAGGCCCGCACGTTGCGTGCCAGGCCCGCACGTTGCGTGCCAGGCCGCACGTGCGGGTCAGGCCCTCGTGTTGCAACGTTGCGTGCAACGCTCGGGTCTGGCCGACGTTGCGTCAGAGGGCGCGGCTCTCGGATCAGGGCAGCTTGGAGATCGGCGACTGCTCCGTCGACGCGCAGGACGGGCTGGGGGAGGCGCGCGCGGAGGACGCTGGCGGCGATCGCTGCGCGCACTCCCGAGGCGCACACGACGGCGACGGGGCTGCGCTCGGACGGCTCGCCAGTCGGACGAGTTGCCAGAGCGCGCGCTGCTGCGAGCCGGGGATCGCCGAGGCAGCTCCCACTCGTTCGGCTCGCGCACGTCGAGCAGCGTGCACCTCGCCCGCACTGGAACGCTCGCGCCGCAGCGACCGGGTCGATCGGCTCGCCGACTCGCACCGGTAGGCCCGCGGTCCGCCATGTCGCGGGGCGCGCTCGGTGACGACGCCGCGCGACGCCGAACAGGCCGACGGCGGCGAGCATCCAGTGGGCGCGGCGCGCCGTCCTCCTCGCTCTCGCCCAGCGTCGCGATCGGCCGTTCGGCGTCGATCAGCCAGCCGGCGCGCGTACCGATCGAACCGGAGTGCAGCGGCAGGTTGACGGCGCCGGCGAGATGAGCCGCGTCGAATGCGCTCGGCCGGGCGCACGTCGACGACGACGCCGCCCGCCGACAGGAGGCGGCCGACAGCGGCCGCGCCGAGCACTCGCGGCTCGCGCACGACCGGGAGCGCCGAGGCGCGGTTGAGCGCGACGACCCGGTCGGCCTGGGGCGGCCGCGGCGGCAGCGAGCCGATCAGGCGGTCGACGAACGACGGCTCGTCGCGGATCTCGAGATACGGGTTCGCGCGCCGCTCGTAGCCCAGCGTCGAGCTCGGCTTCTGGCTCAGGCTCGAGCCGCCGCAGAGCGAGCCGCCGATGTGCCCGGCCAGACCTCCACGGCGTCGTCGAGGTCGCTCGAGGCCGTGCAGCGCGGCGTACAGCGCCTGGGCGCCCTGGCGCGGCTCGACGGCGAGGTCGGGCCGGCCGACGTCGCCGACGAGGAGCGCATCGCCGCTCAGGAGCGCCAGCGGCGCGTCGGCGCGCGAGCGATCGCGGAGCACGAACGCGAGGTGCTCTGGGCGGTGTCCAGGCGTCGCGCTGGCGAGCAACTCGACGGAGCCGACGGCGATCGAATCGCCGCGCGCGCAGCGGGCGGCTCGCGAATTCGGCATCCGCCGCCGCGCTGACGTGGATGACCGCGCCGTCAACTCCGCCAGTCGGCGGTTGCCGGAGACGTGGTCGGCGTGCGTATGCGTCTCGACGATGTGCGCGATGCCGAAGCGATGCCGGCAGGCGAGATCGAGGTACTGGTCGATCGCGATCGCCGGGATCGACGACGATCGCCTCGCCCGCGTCTGCGATGACGTAGGAGGCGCAACCGAGGTCTGCGTCGATCAACTGGCGGAAGAACATCGAGTCCGTCACCCCTCTCGAATCGCGTTGCCCGGAGCCGGTCTTGTCCTAATGTCTATCAATTTAGTGGAGATAATACAAGCGCCGACTGCGGCATGCGACGCGCCGGAGGCGCACAATCTCCTGCGTATGCGCATCTCCGCAAAGGTCGACTACGCGCTGCGAGCGTGCACCGAGCTCGCGGTCGCGGGTGACGGGCCGACCAAGGGCGACCGCATCGCGGCCGCACAGGCCATTCCGATCAAGTTCCTCGAGAACATCCTCTCGGAGCTCCGGAACGCCGGCATCGTGGCCACGCAGCGCGGCGTCGAAGGCGGCTACTGGCTGGCGCGCCCCGCCGAGCAGATCACGCTGGCCGAGGTCATGCGCGCGCTCGAGGGCCCGCTCGCGAACGTGCGCGGCCACCGGCCCGAGACGCTCGCCTACGAGGGCTCGGCCAAGGCGCTCGTGGAGCTCTGGATCGCCGTGCGCGCAAGCCTGCGCACCGTGCTCGAGACGACGACGGTCGCCGACCTCGCGCAGGGCGAGCTACCCCCGCAGGTGAAGGCGCTGACGGCCGACCCCGAGGCCTGGAGCTCGCACTAGCCGTGCACTACACCGCGGCGGCGAAGCTGCGCGTGCGGTGCGGGCGGATGTAGACGATCTGGTTGCGGGCGAGCTCGAGCTGCTCGGCCGCCTCGCGCGTGATCTGCGCCGAGACGAGCGAGCCGTCGGCCAGCAGCAGCTCGACGCGCACCTCGAAGCCGAGGTGCACGATGCGCTGCACCATCGCCTCGCTGTGGTCGTGCGCGGGCTCGAGCGCGAGGTCGACGTCGTGCGGGCGCACGAGCTCGTCGCCGACGGTCGCGACCGGGCCGACGAAGCCCATCACGAACTCGTTGGCCGGGTGGTCGTAGATCTCGCGCGGATCGCCCGTCTGCTCGACGCGCGCGTGATTCATGACGACGATCTGGTCGGCCACGTCCATGGCCTCTTCCTGGTCGTGCGTGACCAGGATGGTCGTCACGTGCTGCTCCTCGTGCAGGCGCCGCAGCCAGACGCGCAGCTCCTTGCGCACGGTCGCGTCGAGCGCGCCGAACGGCTCGTCGAGCAGCAGCACGCTGGGCTCGATGGCGAGCGCGCGGGCGAGCGCCATGCGCTGCCGCTGGCCGCCCGAGAGCTGCGCGGGATAGCGGTCGGCGAAGCCGTTGAGCTGCACGAGCGCGAGCAGCTCGTCGACGCGCTCGCGGATCTCGGCCTTGGGCCGCTTGCGGATCTCGAGGCCGAAGGCGACGTTGCGGCGCACGGTGAGGTGCTTGAAGGCGGCGTAGTGCTGGAAGACGAAGCCGATCCCGCGCTCCTGCGGAACGACGTTGGTCACGTCCTCGTCGCCGATCAGCACGCGCCCGGTGTCGGGCGTCTCGAGCCCGGCGATGATCCGCAGGAGCGTCGACTTGCCGCTGCCGCTCGGCCCGAGCAGGGCCGTGAGCGAGCCGTCCGCAACCTCGACACCGACGTCGTCGAGCGCCGTGAAGTCGCCGAAGCGCTTCGTGATGTGCTCGGCGTGGATGGTCATGTGGCCTCCTGGCGCTCATGCGCCGGCTTCACCAGGTTGAGGACGATCAGGACGATCACGGCCATCGCGGCCAGCAACAGCGCGGTCGCGTAGGCACCGGTCTGGTCGAAGTTGTTCCAGTCGCGCGCCACCATCATCGTGAGCGTCTCGGTCTGCCCCTGGATGGCGCCCGAGACGACCGCGACGGCGCCGTACTCGCCGAGGGCACGCGCCGCGGTCAGCACGATGCCGTAGGTCAGCGCCGGCCGGATGGCGGGCAGCGTGATGCGGAAGAACGTCTGCGTGCGCGTCGCGCCGAGCGTGGCCGCGGCCTGCTGCTGCTCCTCGCCGATCTCGCGCAGCACCGGTATCAGCTCGCGCGCGACGAAGGGCAGCGACACGAAGGCCGTTGCGATGACGATCGACGGGAACGCGAACACGACCTGGAAGCCGTGCTCGTTGAGCCACGGCCCGAACCATCCGGTCTGGGCGAACACGAGCAGCAGCGCGAGGCCGACGACCACCGGCGAGAGCGCCAGGGGCAGGTCGATGAAGGCGCCGAGCACCGTCGCGAAGAAGCCCTTGCGACGTGCGAGGTAGAGCGCGATCGCGACTCCGAAGAGCGTGTTCGCGACGACCGCGATCAGCATCGCGTAGAGCGTGAGCTTGGCCGCGTGCAGCGCGTCGACTTCGGTCAGCGCGTCCCAGACGGGGCCGATGCCGTGCGCGAACGTGTCCTTGAAGATCAGCACGAGCGGCGCGATCAGCAGGGCACCGAGGTAGCCGAGCGCCACGAAGCGCACGCCGTAGCGGACGAGCTTAGCCTTCATGGCGCCTCGCGAGCCGCTCGATGACGCCGATCAGCAGCAGCATGCCGAGCGAGATGGCGAGCAGGCAGACGGCCAGAGCGGTCGCGCCCGCGGTGTCGCCGGGCTCGAGGTGGCCGAAGATCGCGACGGAGGCGACCTGCGTCTTGAGCGGGATGTTGCCGCTGATCAGGACGACCGAGCCGAACTCGCCGACGGCCTTGGCGAAGGCGAGGCTGCAGCCGCTGGCGATCGCGGGCACGAGCGCCGGCAGGATCACGCGCCGGAACGTCACGAACGGCGTCGCCCCGAGCGACGTGGCCGCCTGCTCGGCCTCACGGTCGAGCTCGCGCAGCACGGGCTGCACGCTGCGCACGACGAACGGCAGTGTCACGAACGCCAAGCGCGACGACGATGGCCGTGCGCGTGTAGGCGATGTTGATGCCGATCGGACTGCGCTGGCCGTAGAGCGCGATCAGCGTCAGCCCGGCGACGATCGTCGGCAGCGCGAAGGGCAGGTCGATGACCGCATCGACGAAGCGCTTGCCGGAGAACTCGTCGCGCTCGAGCACCCACGCGAGCATGGTCCCGAAGATCGCGTTGACGACGACCACGATCAGCGCGCAGGCGATCGTCAGCTCGAACGCGGCGCGCGCGTCGGGCGCCGAGAGCGTGTTCCAGAGCCCCTCGAGCCCGAGGCCCTGTGCCGTCCAGATCAGCGCTGAGATGGGCAGCAGGATGATCACGCCGCCGTAGGTGGCCGCGAGCAGGCCGAGGCCGAAGGGCGCAACGCGCGCGCCCCTCGGCCTGGCCCGTCGAACGGGCGGCGTGCTCAGCGTTGCGTCAGCTGCCGCCACGAGCGATCAGGTGCTCTGGATCTGCTTGACGATGCCGTTGTTCGGATCGAAGAACTTCGGCTGAACGACGGGCCAGCCGCCCTTCACGACGTCGCGGATCGTGAACAGCTGCTTGGGCACCGGGAACGTCTTCGCCCACTTGTCGAAGACGCTCTTCACGATCGGGCGGTAGCCATACGTGGCCCAGATGTTCTGCGCGGCGTCGCTGCGGGTGAAGTCGACGAACGCCTTGGCTTCCGTCGGGCTCTTCGTGCCCTTGAGCACCGCGATCGGGTTCTCGATCAGGATCGTCGCCGACGGGCGCACGAACTGGATGTCCGCGCCGGACTGCTGGGCCTGGATGGCCTCGTTCTCGTAGGCCAGGAGCACGTCGCCCTTGCCCGAGACGAAGGTGTTCATCGAGGCGCGTGCGCTCGAGTCCTGCACGGCGATGTTCTTGTAGAGCGACTTGAGAAAGGCGTTGGCCTGCGTCGGGGTCTTGTGCTGCTTGATCTGAGCGCCCCACGCGGCCATGACGTTCCAGCGCGCTCCGCCCGAGGTGAACGGGTTCGGGTTGATGACCTGGATGCCCGGCTTGATCAGGTCGTTCCAGGTCTTGATGTTCTTCGGGTTGCCCTTGCGCACGACGAACACCACGATCGAGTCGGTGACCATGCCGCCGAACTTGTCCTTGTTCCAGTTCGTGCCGATCAGGCCTGCCTGCGAGAGCACCGAGACGTCCGGGGCGAGCGAGAGGTTGACAACGTCGGCCGACAGCCCGTTGTGCACCGCGGCCGCCTGCGTGCCCGAGGCGCCGTAGGACTGCTTGAAGGAGACGTCCTTGCCGGCAGGCGTGGCCTGGAAGGCGGGAATGATCTTGCTGAAGGCTCCAGCGGGAGTCGAATAGGCGACGAGCGAGAGGTTCGTGGACGTCCGGCGCGCCTGAGCGGCACTCGTCGCGGCCGCGCTCACGGCCACCAGGGCCAGGGCAGCGACCAGCACGCGACGACCAATTCCCACCTTGTGCACGGATCTTGCGATCGACGTCATTCCGTTCCTCCTTGGATTTCCGCACGAGTGTACGCCGATGCGGGCGGATGTCCACCTAGTCGATAGGCGAGCTTTCCCGGCGGCCAGCGGCATTAGTAGCACTTCAACTCGTGAGAAGCAATCCTGATGACATATCGAGGGTTGATCAGGCCACGATGCTGTTGATGCGGGCGCCCGAGCGGTCGAGCCGGATGCGAGAGCTCGCGGCCCTCGACGACGAGATTGAGCGAGTACGCACCCGGTCCCACCGCACTCAGCGAGACCTGCTCGAGCGTGGAGCCGGCGAGCGCCGAGAGCGCCTGCGAGACCTCGCGCGCGCTCTCGGCGAGCTCCTTGCCGCCCGGGCAGGCGGCGGTACGTCTTGAGCGCCGCCTGCTCGCCGGCCGGGCCGTAGAGCGCACGCAGCCGCCCGGTCTGCAGGCCGAGCTCGAGCAGCTCCTCGAGCGCCTGCGCGCTCTCGCCCTGCACGGCGCCGTCCTCGATCGCGGCGATCAGGTCGGCCAGCCGGCCGCGCCGGTCTTCGTCCTGCACCATGGCGAGCACGGCCGTGGCCTCGGCCAGCGCGACCTCGCCCGCCTCGCCCTGCAGCGAGACGGGCTTCGTCCGCCTCACTCATGGCTGTCGCCGCCGACGATCGCGTGCAGCTCGTGCTCGAAGCCGCCCGTCTCGATCGCGCAGTGGATGCCGCACTCCTTGGGCGCCCCGCTCTCCCACCACCAGCGCCCGGCGCGCGCCTGCTCGCCCGGCGCGATCGCGCGCGTGCAGGGCGCGCAGCCGATCGACGTGTAGCCGCGCTCGTAGAGCGCGTGCGTGGGCACGTCGTTCTCGCGCACGTAGTCCCAGACCTCGTCCTCGGTCCACTCGGCCAGCGGGTTGAGCTTGACGATGGCGTCGTGGTCGTGGTCGATCTCGACCTTGCGGATGTTCGTGCGCGTCGCCCACTGGTCGCGGCGCAGCCCGGAGATCCAGGCGTCGAGCCCCTGCAGGTGCGTCGTCAGCGGCTGCACCTTGCGCACGTTGCAGCAGATCAGGCGCTGCTCGACCGAGCTCCGGAAGCCGTTCGTGCCCTGCCGCGCGACGAGGCGCTGAAGCTGCCCCGCGTCGGGCGAGAGCAGCTCCAGCCGCAGCTCGGGGTAGCGCAGGCGGATCGCGTCCGCCAGGTCGTGCGTCTCCTGCGGCAAGCGCCCGGTGTCAACGCTGAACACGCGCACGTCCGGGCGAATGCGCGCAGCCATGTCGATCAAGACGCAACCGTCGACCTGAAACGCGGTCGAGATCGCAATGCGGTCGAAGCGCTCGAGGGCCCATTCGAGCACCGTCTCGGGCTCCTCGCCCTCGAACTCGACCGACAGCTCGCCGGCCTCCAGCTCGTCGAACAGCTCCGTGCTCATTCCGCCTCCTCGCGTACGCGTCCCTTGACGGGCTCGAGCCCGGCCGCGAGGCCGAGCTCCTCGTCGCTCTGCCGGCGCGCGTAGGACGGGAAGGACTCGTCCTCGCCCTCGCGGCCGTCGAGCCAGCCCTGGATGAGTCCTGCGACCGCCGCGTCGAGCTCTGCGCTCGGGACGCGCCGGAACAACGCCTTGCCGATCTGCGCATCCGGCGCGAGGCCGCCGCGCACGAAGATGTCGTAGGCCTGCACGCGCTTGCCGTCGGCGTCGCGCGCCGTGGTGCCCTGGAAGCCGAGGTCGGCGATCCAGTGCTGCGCGCAGGCGTGCGGGCAGCCGTCGAGCTGCAGGCCGAGCGAGCTGATGGCATCGCCGAAGCGCGCCTCGAGGTGCTCGATCAGCCGGCCGAGGCGCTGCTTGGTCTCGGTCACCGAGAAGTTGCAGTGCGGCTCGCCGGTGCAGCCGATCGAGCGGCCGCGCACGTGGTTGACCTCGAGCGACAGCCCGATCGCCTCGAGCTCGGCGAGCACGCCGTCGACGCGGTCGTCGGGCACGTTGGCGACGATGAAGTTCTGCTGGCGGGTGATGCGCACGTCCGCGCCGGCGCGCTCGGCAGCATCGGCGACGGCGAGCATCTGCTCGCCCGAGATCAGGCCGAGGTGCACCGGCACGCCGATGTAGCGAGAGCCCGGGCTGCTTCTGCGCGTGCACGCCGAGGTGATCGCGCGGGGCGAGCGCCGGCGCCGGCAGGCGGAAGTCGGCGAGCGTCCGTCCGAGCCGCTCCTCGACCCGCTCGCGCATGCCCTCGGGACCGATGTCGTCGATCATGAACTTGAGGCGGGCCTTGACGCGGCTGACGCGGTAGTTGAGGTCGGCCGCCCAGGCGCCGGTGATCGCCGCGAGCACCTCGACGGCCTCGTCCTTGGGCACGAAGACGCCGAGCTCCTGTGCGATGCGCGGCACCGAGGAGAGCCCGCCGCCGACCAGCACGCCGAAGCCCTCCTCGCCCTCGTGCAGCGCGCCCACGAGCGCGATGCAGTTGATCTCGGGCGCGTTGTCGCGGTCGGGCGTGGCCGCGATCGAGTACTTGTGCTTGCGCGGCAGGTTGGAGAAGTCGGGGTTGCCGTAGAAGAAATCGGCCGCCTGCTGGATGACGTCGGTGCAGTCGAACAACTCGAGCGGGTCGATGCCCTGCACCGGCGAGCCCGTGATGTTGCGCACGGTGTCGCCGCAGCCGCCGGCGGTCGTGATGCCCGCCGCGTCGAGGTGCGCGAAGACGTCGGGCAGGCTGTCCAAGGCCAAGTGGTGGAGCTGCACGTTCTGACGTGTCGCGAGCTCGCCGACGCCCTTGCCGTAGCGATTCGAGACCTCGCCGATCGCGCGCAGCTTGGCCGGCTCGACGAAGCCGGCCGGCAGCTTGACGCGCAGCATGAACGTGCCGATCTTCGGCTTGTCGTGGTAGAGGCCCCACCACTGGAGGCGCACGATGTCTTCCTCGGGCACCGCCTCGTAGCCCGCGGCGATCAGCGCCGGCAGCTCGTCGCGGATGCCGAGGGGAGCCTTGTCGCGCTTGATGCGCTCGACGGGGTTGCGCTTGTAGACGAGGTCCCAGTCGGCCTCGGGTCGTTCGCGTCGCGGTCGGACGGTCGTGCTCACGGACACCTCCATGACGGCATGCAGCTGCCGCCCTTGCGGGATACGGTGTATGCACGACGTCGCACTCAGGCGGGCGTTGGCGACGCGCGTGCTAGCCCAAACGACAGACGCCCCGAACTTGTTTCAGGCGGGCGCAATCGCGTTGGCAGGATCAGTGGTGCGCGGTACGGCTCCTCTCGACGCTCGACATCCTCCGAGCCACCTGGCTCGCCGGGTTTGGCACCTTGCCCAGTGGGCAGGTTGCCGAGGCGTCATCGGGCCGGAACCCTCGACCTCTCCTGATGTGGAGCGGACATGTCCGCGTCCGCCCGGGAGCATACCAGCCGAGCGTCCGGGCGAGGGATCTGCCGGATGGCCGGCAGGCGCGAGCGCACGGGCGCCCCGCTGCGGTTGCCCGACACAGCGCGCGCGAAGTTGCACTACGTGTGTGTAGGTGGCCTATACCACCGTACGGTCCGTGCTCCTGGGGTGCCTGGTTCTCGGCCTCCTCCTCGTCCCACCGGCCGGCGCCGTCATCGGCGGCCAGCAGGCACCCGTGGGCGCCTGGCCGTTCGCCGCCGCCCTGATCGACGCCTCGATGAGCGACACGCTCGCGGGCGAGATCTGCGGCGCCGTCGTCGTGTCGCCACGCGAGGTGCTGACGGCAGCGCATTGCGTCACCGTCGACGGATCGGCCAAGCCGCGCAAGCGCGCGCTCGACGTCGTCGCCGGCCGGCTGCGGCTGACGCGGCGCATCGGCGGCGCGCGTGCACGTCGTCGACGTTCGCATCCACCCAGGCTTCAATCCCGGCACCCTCGCCAACGACCTCGCGCTGCTCGAGCTCGCGCACCCGGTCGCGGGCAGCGCGCGACTCGACGACGGCTCCGCCGCCATCGTCGGGAGCACGGCACTGGCGCTCGGCTGGGGCTCGACGACGGCCGTCCGCAGCCGGGCGAGTTCCCGGACGCCCTGCGCCAGACCGACATCGGCATCGAGCCCGACGCCGCCTGCAGCGACGGTCTACGGCGACGGCTACGACGCCGCGACGATGCTCTGCGCGGGCGTGCCCCAGGGCGGCCGGGACACGTGCCAGGGCGATTCGGGCGGCCCGCTGGTCGCCGGCGCGACCGGGCAACGGCGTCGTGATCGGCTTCACGAGCTTCGGCGGCACGTGCGGCCAGCCCGGAGCACCCGGCGCCTACGTGCGCGCCAGCGTCGCCGCCGGCTGGCTCGCGGCGGGCGGAGCGACGAGCGCCGACCGCACGGCGCACGCTGCCGCAGCGCAGGACGAGCTGCGAGCGGCGTGCGGCCGATCGCCAAGCCCCCGCGCGCCCGCGCGCGCTGAGACCGCTCTAAGCCGCCGAGCCGGCGACCCAGGTCTCGCGCACGAGCGCGGCCGTGCCGCTGAAGAGCACGGCGGCCGCGAGGTCGCTGCGGCTCGACGCCGCGGATCTCGGGATGCGCCGAGGTCGAGCGCGACCAGGTCGGCGGGCGCGCCCGCGGCGATGCCCGGTCGGCGCGAGCCCGAGGCTGCGCGCACCGTGACTCGGTGAGACAGCGCCAGAGCGACGGCGCGGGCCCGCGATCGCCCTCGGCCACGAGCACGTTGCGCCGGCCGCTCAGCCTGCGCGCGCAGCCCTCGGTCTCGCGCGCCTCCTCGAACGGATCGAGGCGGACGTTGGAGTCGGAGCCGAACGAGACCGGCACGCCGCGCTGCCACAGCTCGGCGGCGGGCAGGAAGCCGTCGCCGAGGTTGGCCTCGGTCGTCGGGCAGGCGCACACGGTCGAGCCCGTCTGGGCGAGCAGGTCGAGCTCGCCGCGGCGAGACGTGCGTGGCGTGCACGACGGTCGCCGCCGGGCCCGAGCACGCCGCAGTCGCTCGAGGTGCTCGATCGGCCGCAGGCCGAACTCCTCGAGCGACTCGGCCACCTCGCGCGGCTGCTCGCCGGCGTGGATGTGCAGCGGATAGCCCGTGCCGGCCGCGTGCCGCGCGATCGTCGACGAGCCACTCGCGCGGCACCGCGCGCAGCGAGTGCGGCGCGTAGCCGACGGTCACGAGCGGGTCGCCCGCGACCTGCCGCGGCGAGGCGCTCGACCCGCCCCAGGTAGGCCTCGACGCTGCGGTCGCAGAAGCGCCGCTGGCCCGGGGCTCGGCCCGCGGCCGGCGCCCGCCGCGCGCGTACGCGGCCATCAGCAGCACGATGCGCACGCCGACCGCGCGCGCCGCGTCGATGACGGCCAGCGCGAGCTCGTTGGGCTCCTCGTACGGCGTCCCGTCGGGGCGGTGGTGGACGTAGTGGAACTCGCCGACCGTCGTGTAGCCGGCGCGCCGGCCCGCGTCGAAGCACTCCTCGGCGACGGCGCGCATGCCGCGCGGGTCGAGCGCCTCGGCGGCCGCGTACATCGACTCGCGCCACGACCAGAAGTCGTCCTCGGGCGCCGCGGCGGCGCGCACCTCGACGCGGCCGCGCAGATGGCGCTGGAAGGCGTGCGAGTGGCCGTTGACGAGGCCCGGCACGAGCAGCCGGCCGCGGCAGGCGCACGACGTCGGCCCGCTCCCCCGCGCCGGCCGCGTCCGCCGACGCGCGGCGATCTCGCCCGTCCGTCCAGCTCGACGGCCACCCCCGCGCGCACCGTCGCCGCCCGGCTCGAGCACGAGATCGGGGACGAGCAGCGTGCGGCTCACGGCAGCATCGGCAGGTCGAGGCCGCGCTCGCGCGCGGTCTCGCGCGCGAGCTCGTAGCCCGCGTCGGCGTGGCGCATCACGCCCGTGCCCGGGTCGTTCGTGAGCACGCGCTCGAGCGCGCAGCGCGCCCTCGTCGGTGCCGTCGGCGACGACCTGCACGCCCGAGTGGATCGAGCGCCCGATGCCGACGCCGCCGCCGTGGTGGACGGCGACCCACGCGGCGCCCGAGGAGACGCCGAGCAGCGCGTTGAGGATCGGCCAGTCGGCGATCGCGTCCGAGCCGTCCATCATCCCCTCGGTCTCGCGGTAGGGCGAGGCGACGGAGCCCGAGTCGAGGTGGTCGCGGCCGATCACGATCGGCGCGCTGACCTCGCCCGAGCGCACGAGCTCGTTGAAGCGCAGGCCCGCGCGGTGGCGCTCGCCGTAGCCCGAGCCAGCAGATGCGCGCCGGCAGGCCCTGGTAGGCGATGCGCGTGCGCGCCAGCTCGAGCCAGCGCTGCAGGTGCTGCGTTCTCGGGGAAGAGCTCGCCCACGGCGGCGTCGGTCGCGGCGATGTCGTCGGGATCGCCCGAGAGCGCCGCCCAGCGGAACGGGCCCGTGCCGCGTGCAGAACAGCGGCCGCACGTAGGCCGGACGAAGCCGGGGTAGGCGAAGGCCTGCTCGAAGCCGCCCGTGCGAGCCTCGGCGCGCAGGCTGTTGCCGTAGTCGAAGACCTCGGCGCCGCGCTCCTGGAACGTCGACCATCGCGGCGCAGTGCGCGGCCATCGAGGCGCGCGAGAGCTCGATGTAGCGCTCGCGGGTCGCTCTCGCGCAGCTCCGCGGCGTCGGCGAGCGAGAGCCCGTCGGGCACGTAGCCGCCGAGCGGGTCGTGCGCGCTCGTCTGGTCGGTCACGATGTCGGGCACGACGCCGCGCTCGAGCAGCGCGCGGAAGACCTCGCCGCGCCGAGCCGACGATGCCGATCGAGCGCCCGTCGCCCGGCCGCGCGCGCCTCCTCGGCCTCGCGCAGGGCCGCCTCGAGGTCGGGCGCGACGAGATCGAGGTAGCGCTGCTCGACGCGGCGCTCGAGGCGGTGCGGCGTCGACGTCCACGACCAGGCAGACGCCGTCCAGCATCGTCACGGCGAGCGGCTGCGCGCCGCCCATGCCGCCGCAGCCGGCGGTCAGCACGAGGCGGCCGCGCAGGCTGCCGTCGAAGCGCTTGCGCGCGACGGCCGCGAACGTCTCGAACGTGCCCTGCAGGATGCCCTGCGTGCCGATGTAGATCCACGACCCGGCCGTCATCTGGCCGTACATCGTCAGCCCCTCGGCCTCGAGCCGCCGGAACGTCTCCCAGTCGGCCCAGTCGGGCACGAGCAGGCTGTTGGCGATCAGCACCCGCGGGCGCCATCTCGTGCGTGCGGAAGACGCCCACCGGCTTGCCGCTCTGCACGAGCAGCGTCTCGTCGTTCTCGAGCCGGCGCAGCGTCGCGACGATCGCGTGGAACGCCTCCCAGGAGCGCGCGGCGCGCCCGGTGCCGCCGTAGACGACGAGGTTGGCCGGGATCCTCGGCGACCTCGGGGTCGAGGTTGTTCATGAGCATGCGCAGGGCGGCCTCCTGCAGCCAGCCCTTGCAGCTCAGCTCGCTGCCGCGCGGCGCGCGGATGACGGGTGCGTCGCTCACGGCGCCTGACGCTACCAGGCAGTCGTACGATGGGCGGGAGTGACGGGCCTCTCCCTCTCCGAGCTGGAGCGCGTCGCGCGCGGCGGCGCGCTCGCCCGCGCTCGCGGACGAGGCGAGCGCGAGCGCCTCGTGCGCGGCCGCGAGACGGTCGACGCGATGGTCGCCGAGGGCGCCGTCGTGTACGGCGTGACGACCGGGTTCGGCGATCTCTCGTCCGTGCGCATCGACGCGGCCGACGCCGCGCAGCTGCAGCTCAACCTCGTGCGCTCGCACGCCATCGGCGTCGGCGAGCCGCTGCCCGCCGAGGTCGTGCGCGGGATGCTGCTGCTGCTCGCCAACAGCCTCTCGAAGGGCCATTCGGGCGTGCGGCCCGAGCTCGTCGAGCTGCTGCTCGAGCTGCTCGAGCGCGACGTCCTGCCGGTCGTGCCGAGCCGCGGCTCGGTGGGCGCCTCGGGCGACCTCGCGCCGCTCGCGCACGTCGCCGTCGTGCTCTGCGGCGAGGGCGAGGCGACGTTCGCGCGGCGAGCGCGCTCGACGGCGGCGAGGCGCTGCGGCGCGCCGGGCTCGAGCCGATCGAGCTGGCCGCCAAGGAAGGCCTCGCGCTGATCAACGGCACGCATCTGATGGCGGCCTGCGGCGGCGCTCGCCCTGCGCGACGCGCGCCGCCTGCTGGATGCCGCGATCGTGACCGCGGCGCTCTCGCTCGAGGCCTTCATGGGCTCCACGACGCCGTTCGACGCGCGCATCCACGATCTCCGCCGGCACCCGGGGCAGGGCGCCGTCGGCGGCGCGGCTGCGCAGCCCTGCTCGAGGGCAGCGCGATCGTCGCGAGCCACGCCGACTGCGGGCGCGTGCAGGATCCGTACACGCTGCGCTGCGTGCCGCAGGTGCTCGGCGCGATCGCCGACGCGCTCGACTACGTCGAGGGCGTGCTCGAGCGCGAGCTCGACTCGGTGACCGACAACCCGCTGCTCTTCCCGGACGACGGCGAGGCCTGCTCGGGCGGCAACTTCCACGGCCAGCCGCTCTCGCTCGCGCTCGATCACCTCGGGCTGGCCGCTGTGCGAGCTCGCGTCGTTCGCCGAGCGGCGCACCTACGCGCTGCTCTCGCCGAGCTACGCCGGGCTGCCGCGCTTCCTCACGCCGCATCCGGGGCTCTCGTCGGGCCTGATGATCGCGCAGTACACGCAGGCCGCGCTCGTCAACGAGTGCCAGGTGCTCGCGCACCCCGCCGGCGCCGGCTCGGTGCCCACCTCGGCCGGCATGGAGGACTTCAACTCGATGGGGGCCTGGGCCGCGCTCAAGGCACGCCAGATCGTCGACAACGCCGCGCACGTCGTGGCCATCGAGCTGGTGTGCGCGTGCCAGGGCATCGAGTTCCACCGGCCGCTGCGAGCACGCCCGCGCTCGAGGCCGCGCTGGCCGCCGTGCGCGAGCGCGTCGCCGCGGCTCGAGCAGGATCGCTCGCTCTCGGCCGAGGTCGAGCGCGCTCGCGCACGCGCTGCGCCGGGGTGAGCTGGTCCTCGCGCCGTGACTGCGGTGAGCACGTCATAGACTCCGCCGAATGAAGCCGACCATCCGGCGCCTCGCAGAGCTCGGCGCGGACGAACGCGATCGGCTCATGCACCGCTCGCTCGACCAGCATCTTCGACCCCGAGCTGTGGGCCGTCGGTGCGCTCGCTCTACGAGGACGTCGCGGCCGCGGGCGACGGCGCGCTGTGCGCCGCGCTGCAGCGCTTCGACGGCGTCGAGGCGACGCGCCGGACGACCTGCGCGTGTCCGAGGCCGAGCTCGACGGAGCGGGCGCGACAGCTCGCTGCCGGCAGCTGCGCGACGCGCTCGACAGCATGATCGCGCGCCCTGCGCGCCTACAACGAGCGCGTGCTGCGCGACGCCGACTGGCGCGAGGAGATCGCCCCGGGCGTGATCGTCGGCGAGCGCGCGCGGCCGATCGCCTCGGCCGCGATCTACGTGCCGTGCGGCAAGGGCTCGTTCCCGTCGGTCATGGCCCACCTCGGCGTCCCGGCGGCCGTCGCGGGCGTGCCGCAGGTCGTCGTCCTGTGCCCGCCGCTGCGCTCGACCGGCCGCGTCGATCCGGCCTATCTCTACATCGCCGCGCAGCTCGGGCTGCGCGAGGTCTGGCGCGTCAACGGCCCGAGCGGCATCGCGGCCGCCGCGCTCGGCAGCGCCTCGATCCCGCGCGTGCGCAAGATCGTCGGGCCCGGGAGCCCGGCGGTGACCGTCGCGCAGCTGCTGGCCGTCGAGCACGGCGTGGCGACGAACATGCTGCAGGGGCCGAGCGAGAGCCTGATCATCGCCGACGACTCGGCCGATCCGGTGCTGCTGGCGCTGCGACCTGCTGACCGAGGCCGAGCACGGCTCCGACTCGGCGGCGACGCTGCTGACGTGGAGCGAGGAGCTGGCCGCGGCGGTGGCCGAGGCCGTCGAGCCGCGCCTGGCGGCGCTGCCGCAGGCCCAGCGCGAGCACGCGACGGCCGCGCTCAGCGACCTCGGCGGCATCCTGATCTGCCGCGGACGAGGCCGAGGCCTGCGCCTTCGCCAACGACTACGCGGTCGAGCACCTCCAGATCGCCACCGCCGATCCCGAGGCCACGCTCGCGCGCATCGACGTACGCGGCCGAGATCCTGATCGGCCAGCACACGCCCATGGCGGCCGCCAACTTCACGATCGGCGTGCCCAACACGCTGCCGTCGGGCGGCTACGCGGCCGTCTCGAGCGGCATCACGGCGCGCACGTTCCTGGCCACCAGCTCGACGGCGGAGCTGAGCGCCGACGGGCTCGCCGCCGTCGGCCCTGCGGCGCGCGTGATCGCCGAGTACGAGCGCTTCCCCGCGCACGCCGGCCGCACTCGAGGAGCGTGGACTGTGAGCGAGCCGGGGCACAGGTCGCGCTGATGCCGACCTGCCTGGTCGACCTCGTGCGGCCCGAGGCCGGCGTCGCGGCCGTGCGGGTGCTGCGGCGGGCCGGCTACGAGGTCACGTTCCCCGAAGGCCAGACGTGCTGCGGCCAGCCCGCCTGGAACTCCGGGCTTCCCGGACGACGCCCGCCGCGTGGCGGCGACGACGCTCGACGCGCTGGCCGCGAGCGAGGGCCCGATCGTCGTGCTCTCCGGCTCGTGCGCGGCGACGATGCTGCATGCCTGGCCCGAGCTGTTCGCACGGCGATCCGCGCGCCGCCGCGCGTGCTCGAGCGCGTCGTCGAGTTCGGCGCGTTCCTCGCGCCGCTCGCCGCGACGGCCCGGGCCGAGAGCGGCGCGCGCCGTCCGGTGGCCTTCCACTGCTCCTGCCACCAGCGCCGCGGCCTGCGCGACACGACCTCGGGCACGACGCTGATCTCGTCGCTGCCGGACGTCGAGCTCGTCGAGCAGGCCGACGCCGACGCCTGCTGCGGCTTCGGCGGCACGTTCGCGATCAAGTTCGCCGGCGTCTCGACCGCGATGGGCCGCGACAAGGTGAACGCCGTGCACGAGGCCGGCGCCGCGAGCTCGTCTCGGGCGACCTCGGCTGCCTCATGCACCTCGGCGGCGTGGCCGCCGAGAAGCGACGTCGCCGCTCGCGACGACGACGCTGCCCGAGCTGCTCGAGCGCGAGGGCTGGTCGCCGTGAGCCTCGTCTACGGCGGCGACAAGCGATCTCGACGCGCGCCTCGAGAAGGCGCTCGCCGACACGCGCCTGACGCACGACGCTGCAGTCGTCGCGGCGCCACCTGATCGAATGTCCGCGCGACGCCGTCGAGGTGCGCCATCCCGACTGGGCGAGCGCGCGTCGACCGCGCGCGCGGCCATCCGCACCGACGCCGTGGCGCGCGCGCCCGAGCTGCTCGATCGCTTCGAGGAGGCCGATCACGAGCCGCGGCGGCCGCGTCATCCGCGCCGCGACGCCGCGACGACGCCGTGCGCGCGGTGCTCGAGATCGCGCGCCGCCGCGGCGTGAAGGTGATCGCCAAGGGCAAGACGATGATCTCCGAGGAGATCGAGCTCAACCACGCGCTCGAGGCCGCCGGCCTGACGCCCGTCGAGACCGACCTCGGCGAGTGGATCGTCCAGCTCGCCGGCGAGCGCCCCTCGCACATCCTCGCGCCCGTGATCCACCGCTCGCGCGGCCAGATCGCCGACGTGCTCGCAGTCCACAGCGGCGCGCCCGATGGACGACGACCCGCAGGGGCTCGTCACCTACTCGCGCGAGGCGCTGCGCTCGGTCTTCCTCGAGGCCGGGATGGGCATCACCGGCGCCAACTTCATGATCGCCGAGACGCGGCACCGTGATCGTGCTCGAGAACGAGGGCAACGGCCGGCTCGTCTCGTCGCTGCCGCGCTGCCACGTCGTGCTCGCCGGCCTCGAGCGCGTGCTCGAGACGACGGCCGACGCCGCCTTCATGGTCGAGCAGCTCACGCTCGCGGCGGTCGGCCGCGAGCTGCCGAGCTACGTCTCGTGGCTCAGCGGGCCGGCCGCCGACGGCGACGACGGCCCCGAGGAGTTCGTCGTGATCGTGGTCGACAACGGCCGCTCGCGCGTGCGCGAGAGCGACGAGCGCGAGATCCTCAACTGCATCCGCTGCGGCTCGTGCCTGACCGTCTGCCCGGTCTACTCCAAGGTCGGCGGGCACGCCTACGGCTCGGTCTACGGCGGCCCGATCGGCGCCGTGCTGACGCCGCTGCTGACCGACATGCAGCCCGGACGAGGGCCGCAAGCTGCCGTTCCTGTCGTCGCTCTGCGGCGCCTGCACCGACGCCTGCCCCGTCGGCATCCCGCTGCACGACATGCTCGTGCGCGACCGCACGCTCGCCAACCGCGCCGGCGCGGCCGGTCGCAGCGAGCGCGCCGCCTGGGGCGCCTGGGCGCGCGCCTGGTCGAGTCCCCGCCTGTACCGCGCCTCGGCGCGGGCCGGTGCGCGCTCCGGGCCGTTCGCGCGGGCCTTCGGGCCGGGCGCGAAGCTGGCTCGACGGGCCGCGCGACGCTGCCGCTGCCGAGCACGCAAGCCGTTCCACCGGCGCTGGAGCGACCTGGAGAACGGCGAGTGATCGACGCGTTCATCGCCGCGCTGCGAGGCCGACGGCAGGCGAGGCGCGTGCACGTCGCCGACATCCGCGGCCGCGCGCGCGTGGGTGGCCGAGCTGCTGGGCCGCGACACGACGCTCTGCTTCTGGAGCGGCGATCCGCTCGTGACTGTCGCTCGACCCCGCCTCGCTCGGCAGCGTCACCGAGCCGGCGGAGGCCGGCGCCGGCATCACCGGCGCCGATTTCGGCGTGGCCGCGACGGGCACGCTCGTCCTGACCTACGGCACGGGCCGCTGGCGCACAACGGGACTGCTGCCCGACCTGCACATCGCCGTGCTGACGCGCCGACAAGATCGTGGCGACACTGGACGAGGCGGTCGCGCAGGTCTACGCCGGCGAGGTGCCGCGGGCGATGACGCTCGTGACCGGGGCGAGCGCGACCTCGGACATCGAGAAGATCCGCGTCGTCGGCGCCCACGGCCCCCGCCAGGTCGCGGCCGTCATCGTCGGCTAGCCCGACGCTCCTTCTCGGCCTCGCGCTGCGCGGCCGCGGCGTCTCTCATCGCAGGCTCGGCGTCCTCGGGAACCTCGGGCCCGCCGTCGCTGGTCGCGTCGGCATGGTCGCCGCCGCTGAGGTCGACGCCCTCCTCCGTGGCCGGCTCCTCGGACCCCGTCGTCTCACCGAGCACGGAGCTCCCGAGCTCCGGGTCGTCCCCGAGCAGGTCGCGCGGCGCATCGGATCCGCCAGCTCCGGCGGGACGAGCCCCTCTGCCGCGGAGCGCGACCACTCGCCCTTCTCGCGAATCTCGGCCTCGTCGGGCGTCGTACCGCCGCTCTGCTCGCTCGGCTTCACACGATCGTCGTCTGCGTCGCCCATGACGGTCCTCCTGAAGGTCGGAGTACCGTCGTACCCTGCGCGCCGATCGCGAACCATCGCGACACGGATCGCCCCGCTCCCGCGACGCCCCCAGAACGCCGCGGAAGCGGGACGACCTCGCCGCCCTCCTCCTCGATCGCGACGCGACGAGATGAGCGCGGACGCCTTCTGTATTTCGGCGGTGCCCGGAAAACGTAACGAGGCTCTGACAGACTCCATTCCCCGAGCAGCGGACGACCGTCAGGAAGGAGTCGAGGCGCGAGATGAGCGGGCGATCGCGAGCTCTCGTGCTCATGCTCGGCCCTGGTCGCCAGCGGCCGCGCTCACCATCGGCGCAGACGCGCGCGCAGCGGCATCCACGCGTGGTCCTCGTCACGAACAACTGCAGCGAGAACAACTTCCTCTGCCCGCCCTTCGAGGCGGCGCTGCGGAGCACGGGGGTGAGCGGCAAGATCATCTCGCCCGACGAGCGTGAGGATCCCGTCGCAACCCTTTCGCTGCTGGCCACGCAGGGCTACGACCTCATCGTCGTCGACATCTTCTGGAGCGACATCCTCGCCGAGGTCGCCCCCAGATTCCCGAAGGCGCACTTCGCGATCATCGACGTTGCGCTCAGCCTCGTGCGAGGCCGGCCCAAGAACGTGCAGGCGGTCGTCCTGCGCACGAACGAGGCGCGCCTACCTGGCGGGCTGGCTCGCCGGCGAGATGGAGAAGCGCCGCGCCGGGCCGCGACGTCGTCGGCAGTCGTCGGCGGGGTGAGCTTCCAGGCCGTCGACGACTTCATCGTCGGCTTCACGGCCGGCGTGCTGCGCGCCTCGCCACACGCTCGCATCGTGCTCACGGATTACTCCGGCGACTTCACCGACCCGAGCAAGTGCGAGGCGATCGCACGCAGCCAGATCGCGCGCGGGGCCGGGGTGGTGTTCAACGTCGCGGGCGCCTGCGGCCTCGGCACGCTGCGGGCCGCCAAGCGAGCCGGCGTGTGGGGCGTCGGAGTCGACACCGACCAGTCGGGCCTCGGCCCCCACATCCTCACGAGTGTCGTCAAGCGCTACGACGGCGTCATGCGCACCCTGCTCGAGCAGGTGCGCGACGGGCAGATGCCGGGCGGGGTCACGACAGCGCTCATGCTCGGCGACCGCGGCGCGACGCTCGGGCGCATCAGTCCGAAGGTGCCCGCCCTCCGCTGCGCGCCGCGTCTCGACGCTCTCGTCCCGCCAGATCGTCGCGGGCGAGTTGCGCGTCCCGGGAGTTGCCCCGCACTAGCCGCCGGGCGGGTCGTCCTGGACGGCGACCCACACCAGCCCGTCCGCCACGGCGACGTCCTCGGGCGTACCGCCCATCGGAATGCTCGCCAGCACGTCTCCGGTCGCTCGGATCGAGGCGCAACGAGTGTACGGCTGTGCCACGAGGCCACCCACACCGCCGCCGAGCCGACTGCGATCCCGCTCGTGCCCGTGCCGGCGTTCGCCGTGCTCAGCGCGGCGCCCGTGACCGGATCGAGCTTCCAGACCTGCCCGCTGTCACCGGCGCCCGACCCACACCGCCGAACGGTCACGGGCGATCGCCGCGACGAACGTGCCCGCGTAGAACTCCGTCGTCTGCTTCGCCGAGCTCGCCTCCACGCGCTTCGCGCGGTTTCCGAGGGTCGTCGCCCAGACTGCCCCGTACCCGGCCGCCATCTGCAGAGCGGCCGTGCGGCCGAGGTCGACCCGGCCCGTGCGCCTGCCCGATTTGCGGGTCGATGCTGACGAGGCCGTTGAAGGCGCCGACCCAGACCCGGCCCTGGCGTCACGCCGATCGAGGAAGCAGCCGGCACGACGGATTGCCGGGATCTCCGAGCTCGATGGGATCGGCCGGCGCCTCCGAGCCCGGGGTCGATGCTGCACGACGGTGCCGAAGCCTCCCGTCGCGACCCAGACGGCTCCGGCACCGACTGCGAGGTCGATCGCGGGAGCGCCGATGCCGATCGTCTTCACGACGCGCCGGGTCGCGGGATCGATGCGCGTCACGGTGAAATCCCTGGCGTCGCCGACCCAGATTCCACCCTCGCCGCCGGCAATCGACGCGGGCTTCGAGCCGACGTCGATCGACGCCACCACGCGGTTCGTCTTCGGGTCGACGACGACCACGGCCGGCGCGACGATCTTCACGGCTGCCGGAGTCGAATCGCGCGTCAGGGCGAATACGACCACGCGCGGCGATCGCGGCGACCAGCACGACGCCGGCGAGCGCCAGGAGCCGCCGTCGATTGCGGGGCGCACGCCGGCCCAGGCTGCTGCTCGTGCTCGCGGGCTCGGGTCGAGCGATCGGCGTGGCGACCGTCGCCGGCGCCTCGAGCGCGGGATCCTGGGCCAGGATGGCGCGCTCGAGCCGCTGGAGCTCCGGCCCCGGCTCGAGCCCGAGCTCGTCGGCGAGCAGCCGGCGGCCGTCGCGGTAGACCTGCAGCGCGTCGCTCTGCCTGCCGCTGCGTGCGGGGACGGCACACAAGAATAATGCTAGAAGCGAGGGCATTGGAGTCCATACCACGCATACGATTACCCAACTCGGTTCGCATCGGCCAGGTACCGGTGGTGGCGAAACCAGCGCGGATCACAGCGTCAAGGAAAGTCTCCCAGCCTGTGCTGGCTGTTCCTGCGTCGCTATCGCTCTCAGACTGCTTGAAGGCGTAGTAGATGGTGACAGGGAAGGCTGGATGCGCCTGCTCAGCTACGCGATGCATTGCCTGCGTCATACCATTGAGGAAAAATGCCTCGGCGCCTATCTTACCGCCATGACGGTAAGCAAATGCCACCAACTCCTCTGTTTTAGGTACTGCTAGTGTAGCAAACAACTCAGGAAAAACAGGTTTTAAGGATTGGCGCAACCAGACATAGAAAAAATCTGAAAGGTCAGCATAGGGGACATTATCGTAGTAGGGTGGATCAGTGGAAACCACTCGGTCAACGCTCGAGATTGTGACGACGCATCGCTCTGTTCCGAATGACCAGGAATGCGGCTCAAGAGATTATCCAAAACTTCACAAAGTGAAACTGCCGTTCCATAAATATCTCCCGCACCTCCGATTGGGTTGGTCTCCACGTAATCCCATGTCATCGGGAGAGCCTGACGCGTAAACATGTGCCCGTTACTCTGTTCATTCGATGCTCCCAAGTGCAGAGCGTCGTATTTCGATCCAAGGCCTTGCTTACAGAAAACGCCAAGTACATTGCCACTGCGTCGGCGTAAACCATCGCCCCATTACCTTCGGTGAAATGTGGTTCGCCATCGTTATGCACTCCCGCATCTAATCCGTCACGTTTCACCCGCTCACGACCTTTCTGCACAAGATCGGAAAAAGTCGCTAGAGCAACAAGTTGACGGTTAGTGAAGAGCTGATCGAATCGCTCCATACCGTAGGGTTTCACGCCTAGATACTGGGTGCTGCCGGAAATCGTGACCTCGGGCTTCCAATCCGGCTCCGCTTTGCGGCCTATAGCTTCCATCGCCGCTGTCGGCGACAGATACGTTCTCCCGTGCTCTCCATCCACAACAATAGCCATTAACCGCGCACCCATCCGTCCACTCTTGCCCTGTGCTTTGACGTAATCGCCTGCGATCGGCGTGCCCGACATCAGGCACTTGAAGTTTGCGCCGCGCGCGAGCTTTGGTGCCGTTGTTCACCGCGTCCGCATCCTTCGGCTTGCCCACCTTCACTGTGAAGCGGTAGCCGCCGTTCTCGATCACCGGCTCGATATAGGCCTCCTTGCCCGGCTTAGTGGACAGCATGAAGGTGGAGCCAAGCGGCACGTCCACCATCGCAAAGGCTGGGTTAGGGCTCTTCACAGTGCGAGCCCAGAGCCAGGCGATCACGGTGAGCTTGTTACCGAGATATGGCTCTCAGGTCAGGGCGATCTTTCGCCATCTCTTCGGTTACTTCGACCTTGGGATAGAGATGACCGATGCGTTTCTCGGCTTCGTCGCGCATCCACTTGCCGTAGTAGCGCACATCTTCGGCGAGCCCTTGCGCGCCTTTCCACCCACTCTGTGAGGCGATCTTTTGCCGCGACTCGGGATTGACGGGTGGTTTGCCGGCGAACTTCGGAGGGATCTCGATCATCGCTTTGCTGATCAGAACCGCAACCGGATTCAGGTCGCTGGCGTAGGCTCTCCAGGCCCAAGCCGCTGCGCCTCCAGCGGCATGACTCCACCACCGGCGAACGGATCGTGAAACGCGGGCAGTTTGTGCCGATCGAATAATTCTTTGGCGCGCGGATGATCCGCGTTGTCCGCGCAGGTTCACGCCAGCTCTGCCAGATTTCGTCGCGAGCGCGCTGGAGAACTTCCTCGTTGGTTGTGTTCTCCCACAGCACGAGATCCTCGATGATCTTGAAAAGTCGCTGGCGCTCTTTTTCCTGCGCCTTCTCTGTCTTGAAAATATCCGGATGCGCCGACGGGTCGTCCACCATCTGCGCAAAGATCACCGCCCGCGCCGCCGCCAATGGCCGCCTTGCCCACCACAAATGCAAAGTCGAAGGATGCCCATGCCGAATCGACTTCTCCCGCGCCGAAGCTTTGTTTATTGCCTCGAGCGGTAGGGCGACCTCGATGAGTTTCTTCACTTGCGAGATCCTTTTTCTGCCAATCCCATCAATTTCTTGGGCGGAACTCCCGTAAGAATCTGCCAGACCAGCTCGCACCGGTCTCGCGCCTCCATAGAAGTCTTCTCGATTTGAGACAGAAGATCCAGTTCGAGCCTGCAGCGATCCTTGATTCCGCGGGCCCGCAGGTCACGGCATAGCGCGTCGTTCGGCCACGTTCATGGCTTCGATGAGGTCGTCTTCGTCGACCTTTAGCGCCGCGGAAGAAGAAACTGTCCGTGAACGCTTTTCGCGGAAACGTGGCAATATCCGCATAAGCAGGAGAAGACGCCTGTCCCCACGGCGAAGCCGCAGTGTTCTCGGTGCAGGGAAAGCTGACACCTGCATAAGAGAGTTTGGGCATGAAGTTGCCAGAGCGCGCCTTGTCAAGCCGGTTCTTCAGGCTCTCGACGACGCGGTTAACGACAGCCTCGGTAACCTGTCCTGGCTCTTCCGAGCTCCGTATACATGCCATTGATGTCGGCGACGAGGCATCTGCCGTTTTCCCTGAATGAACTGATCGATGTCACCCTTAAGCAGGTTTGAGATCAGATTCTGCCCCTCCTCATTGATCCGCTGAAATTCCGACTCGAAACGCTTGCGCGCCGTAACCGGCATCCATCGCATGTTGTCCGCGAGGCCGAACGTGAATTTTGTGAGGAGGATACGCAGACCCTGGCGACGATTCTCGATCTCCTTGAGGGTACTTTTCGTCGATGATCGACACCCGCATGCTGACCTTGCGGGTAATGTTGCCTCTGTGAAGCTCCGGGGACATCACCGAACGAACTCGGGTCCAGTGGCGCGTCCAAGGGCGGAATGCGGGTCAGCTTGTCGATGCTGACCAAGTGTCCCTTCTCATAGAGGCTGCGCCATCCGCTCCGCCAATGGATCCAGCTTTCGGATACCGATTTCTTCCGTTGGCGTGCACATCTTCTTGCCATCGTCGGACATGAAGGTGATTTCCCGGTATCGGGCTCGACATGGGCGACCGCACCCAGCGTACCTTTCAACGGCACAACATCGCTGCACGCATTCATATAAGCCTGCCAAATTTGCGCTGCTTCTTCAGTCCCTTCGGGAAGGATCAGTTCGGGGATTCGGACGGCCACCTTGGCAGTGATGTCGAGGGAGTTTCCCAGAGCCAGTCAAAGTAGCGTCTGAAGGATTCGACCAGCGTCGGAACGGCCCGGAAAACAAAATTGACACACCCATCTGTCGGCAGTTCGAGGCCGAGATCCTCACTTGGTCCGGTGACGATCAGCGGCATCCGAGGGCTGATCCAGCAAAGCAGAGACCATTTGCTCCACGATCAGTAACTCGCTCAAGGGGGCGGATACGGACGGACACACGGTCCGAGTTGCGCGTGACTACATCAAGAAGCTTGGAGAGATCCGCCTGGCGGGTGGCGCAGGCAGGATAAACGAGCAAAATAAGGCGAGCGCTGAGATTCCGGATTTCGCTCGAGCCAGGAGCTTAGAACGTCCACGCCTCTAGCGGTCAAGGCCGATGTAATACCGAACACCGCCTTGGCTTCCAAGGCCAGCTGGGAAAAGGGCGGCTGGTGTTCGTACCCGCCGATCTCTTCGAGCGCACGGGGCTCGGGAAACACGTAAGGCACCTGTGGATTCAAAGGAATCATGATGGCTCTCCCGCCGCGCCAACAGATCTGCAAAGCCGTAGTTCACGCTGGTCACCCCGAAGTCCGGTTCGCGTTGAAAGGATCGCCGCAAGTAATGAACCTGATGGCCTCCGTCGACAACGAACTCGACCATACCGGGAATGAAGTCGTCGAGGGATGTAAGTGAATAAAGTATCTCATTTCGGGTAACGGTGAGAGTCTGCTCTCCCGAAGCACGGCCTTTCACTTCGATAAATGGTGACTTTTCCGGTTCGAGGGTCCTTGCTTTCAATATCGTAACCGAGCTTTTCAAACTCTCGGTCCACGGGCCGGGAGCCAAACAGCACCATCGCAATCACGTTCTGACCCAATGCTTCGTGGAGGCTTTCCACCAAAAAGCGCAGGGCCTCTTTATATTTTTTTCCTTTTGCGGCCAATCTTCGATGAGCCTTCTGGCAATATCCTGAGCGCGGCGCGCCAAAACTACCGGCTCCCTACAGTTCGACTGAACCCCGCCCCTCGGCTTTCATGGTCGCCTTTGTCAAATCAGCAAGAAAATCACTTGCCTCTAGAATCTCTAACAAAACAAGTCTGTCGTCCGCTGAAAAGTGCGCGATGATAGGCCCTGACTCCTCTGCATGATCAATCGAGGCTTTCGACACCTCTAAAATAAGAATATCTTCCTTCCGATTATATCGAACTTTCATAGCGGCTCCTTCTCCCCGGATAAAAGGTCACGACCCGAATCTCGTTCCGCCCTTCCACATAAACAACTCGTAGAACATGTTTCTCGGACATTCTCCGTTGCGCGATTTTTCTCCCTCTAAATCCCCCTTCAATCTTGTCCGGCTTTCGCAACGTGTCCCGGACCTGTTTTTGGATAATACGAAGCCGTGCCTCCTTAAAATCTCGAATTTTTCTTCAGCGTGGCTTCCGTAAACAATTTTTTTGGCCACATCTCCCCTCTGCGATTCTCATCATCTGCTGTTTGAGATGCCAAAGAAGCGGAAAGTGTCGGCTCCCTATCTCTGGACAGAGCCGCTGCTCACAGAGGAACTCCTGTCTGCAAAATTTCCTGGACAAACGGGTCTCCGGCCTGTCTTCGTTTCTCTAACTCCCCCGGGGTCAAAACTATTGGAGATACGGCAAGGCCATCCCGCAAGTCCCGAATGAGACGCCGGACGCTGGCCATTCTTTCGAAAAACCGCTCCTTGGTGGGCGCAACGACCAGTAGGTCCACGTCGCTGTCTTCGGTTGCATTCCCCTGGCATGAGAGCCAAAAAGAATAACCCGTTCCGCGCGGTATTCCTTCTTAATTCTGCTTCCAATGGTCTGAAGTCGTTTGTCCAGTTCCCGTTTCATCCTTTAGCCCTCTGCACTTTTCCCGGTTCAATGATCATAACATACCTGAACCCGCTGCACTGCGCTGACGAACTCGTGAGGGTTGGTGGTCATCGTGGCGGCTCCGCCCGCTCTAAAAAGCTCTGGAAAACTGTAGTTGACACTCGTAACGTGAAAGTCTGGCTCGCGGTGGAATGGACGGCGCAAGTAATGAACTTGATGAGAGTCCCCGTGAATGAACTCGACCATGCCCAGGATAAAATCGTCGGGCGTATTCAGCGAATAGAGAATCTCATTTCGACTGACGGTGAGAGTCTGTCTCCCGAGGCGCGGCCTTTCACTTCGATGAAGCGAAGTTCCCTGTCTTCGGGTCTTTGCTTTCGATATCGTAACCCAGCTTCTCGAACTCTCGGTCTATGGGTTCGAATCCGAGACTGCGCTCGACATCCATGATGATGCCGCGGGCATGCGCCGCGACGGCGAGCTTATCAACGGCCTCTTTGACTGTGGAAACGGGTTGGCCGGTGATCTTCGCTAGCAATCCAAGCGGCACAACGACGAGGCCGCCCAGTATCACCGGCGGTAAAGCAGATATTTGGCTTTCAAGTTCAAGCTGCTCCATTCGCTTCTGGAGGCGTCCTTGAAGATCGTCAGCTCTACGCCGGGCTTCTTGAGAATTGAGACGGGCGTTTGCTTTTCCGGCTTGTTCCTGAAGCTTGAGTTCTTCGGCGCGGTGATCCCAGTAATTAATCTCTTTTGTTAGGCGGTCTTTGACGGCAGCGCGGGTCTTCTCGATCCATTCGAGACGCCGGCCGCGGACCTCCTGTAAATGCTCGGGGACAACCTGAGCGATGGCGTGGCCTTGTGCCTTTTGTTCCAGTTCGCGCGTGATCCATGAACATTCGGGGCGGGTGAGAATATCTGTGATGGCTGGCTCCTCCGGCTTGAGCGGTCGGTAGTCGAGGTAGGGTGCGTATTGTAGATGACGCGTGTTACCGGCGGAGTCCAGCTCTACGTACAACATCTGCTTGGAGACAACCCGGCGTTCTCCCGCCCGCGTGAGACTCGCATCTTGAATGGCATGCTCCAGATAGAACAACACGCGTGGCGTGTCGCTGGCATCGCGTTCGTCCACCAGCACAGTACCACGGCGCAAGAGATCGCGGTTACGTTCCAATGTGAGATCGAGCACGGAGTCAAGCAAGGGATGGCCCGGACATACAAAAGCGGCGAGCAGGTTGGCCTACGGGTGTTATGAGCGACTTCTCGAAGGCGATACGCTCATATCGTTGCAGAACCGGCTCACCGACACCGATCAAACGATCTCGATTGCGTATGGGCGCAGGGACGTGCGTGGGACTTCGGTAACGACGCGGTCGCGTTGGCGGAGAGCACCGCCGAGCTGTTTAAAAGCTTCCAGAAAAAACGACTCGATATAGTGCGGCTGTAGTTTACGCGCTTCGGCGCGCTCCATGTCCTCGCGCACGCGCCGCACGCGGCTGGCGTCCATGGCGTCGTGCGCTAACGCGCGCTCTTCGAGCAAGTCTTCGAGTTCTTTACGGTCGAAGGCGTGTGACACGGCTTGTGTTAGACGGGCACGGATCTCGGGCTGTTCACCGTAGCGGATCGCCTCGATCAAAAGATCCCGTAGTGGGCGTCCCTCAAATTGCAATTTCCCCAGCACGTCAAATACCTGACCGCCGAGCGTTTTGCGCGCTTCTTCGAGCTTATCGAGTAAGGTGCGATAGACATCGCCTTCGCGAGTTTCGTCGGCGACAAGATTCCACAGGTGGCAGACTTCGGTCTGGCCAATACGGTGGATACGGCCGAAGCGCTGTTCGATGCGATTGGGGTTCCACGGCAAATCGTAATTGACCATCAAGTGAGCGCGCTGAAGGTTAATGCCTTCGCCCGCGGCGTCGGTGGCGGCCAGGACCTGGACTTCCGGATCGTGAAGGAAAGACTCTTGCGCCTTTTTCCGCTCCTCGCGGCCCATCCCGCCGTGGATGAGAACCACAGCGTCTTTGCGGCCGAGAACAGTGCTGATCTGTTGCTCTAAATAATTCAACGTGTCGCGGTGCTCAGTGAAGACGACGAGCTTTTGTCGTGGCGACGGCACTGGCTTGGGTATATCCCCCGATCGATACGGCGCAGGTTCCTCACCTACCCGATCCACAGCGCTAGCCCGCGTAAAGATATGAGCGAGCAGATTGGCGAGCTCGCGCCACTTGCGATCGTCCCCGCTGCGCCTCACCGTCAGCGCTATGGACTCCAGATGCTGGAGCGTCGCGATTTCGGCCTTTAGTTCCTCGATGGTTCGGGCGGCGGTGGCTTGATCAAGGATTTGTTCCTCGGTGGCGGCGACTTCGTTGTCCGGGGCTTCGTCCAGATCATCGACATCTTCCTCATCTAATGTTGGACCCTGTTCGGCGATCGCCTGGGCCCCAGCGCCGCGTTGGAGCAGTTCGAGCTCGCGCAGGCGCTTCTCAAGACGCTCACGACGCCGGCGCAGTGATTGATAGATCGCTTCCGGCGACGAAGCCAGCCGGCGCTGCAAAATAGTAAGGGCAAACCCGACGGTGCCAGCCCGTTTGTCGTTCTGGAGGGCCTCGGCCCGGTTAAACTGTTCGCGCACATATTCGGTAACTTCTTTATAAAGGCGCGTTTCGCCATCTGAAAGTTTGTAGGGAACCGTGTATGCGATACGTTCGGGAAAAAGCGGCGTGCCATCGAACTTGAGTAGCTTCTCTTTAACCATCCGGCGCATGAGGTCAGAAACGTCGGCGGTGTGAACACCATCGCGGAATCGTCCCTCGAAACGATCGCCGTCGATCAGCGCCATAAAAAGCTGAAACTCTTCCTCTTTTCCGTTATGCGGCGTGGCCGTCATCAACAGGAAGTGGCGCGTCAAGGGCGAAAGCATCTGCCCAAGTTTGTGACGTTTGGTAAACTTAACCTCGCCACCGAAAAATGAAGCCGACATCTTGTGCGCTTCGTCGCAAACGATGAGATCCCAGCGGCAGTCAGGAGCCTTGAGCTTATCTTGAACGCTTTCATCGCGGGAGAGCTTATCGAGACGAGCAATCACCAGGTTGTTTTCGAGGAACCAGTTGCCGGTGCGGGCGGCTTCGAGCTTGTCGTTGGTGAAAATATCGAAAGGCAGGTGGAAGCGACGGTAGAGTTCATCTTGCCACTGATCGACGAGGCTACCGGGACAAACGACCAAACATCGTTGAAGATCACCGCGCACAATTAGTTCCTTGATGAGAAGCCCCGCCATAATAGTTTTACCGGCGCCCGGATCGTCAGCTAACAAAAACCGCAGCGGCTGTCGCGGCAACATGGCCTCATAAACAGCAGTGATCTGGTGCGGTAGCGGATCGACTAACGAGGTGTGAACGGCCAGCACGGGATCAAACAGATACGCCAAGCGGATGCGGTGCGCTTCCGATACTAGCCGCAGAAGACTTCCGTCACCGTCAAAACTCCAAGGCCGGCCTTGCTCAACAATTTCAAGTCGCGGCTCATCGTGACGGAAAAGCAACTGGTTAGCGACTCGGCCGCCGGGATCTTTATAGGTCAGTTCGAGAGCTTCGGAACCGAACCACTGCACGTTAACAACCGTGACAAGGCTGTCAGGGAGGATGCCACGGACCGATGCATTCGGTTGGATGTCTTCAAGCTTCATCAAGCGTCAGTTTGGAAGTTGCATTTGTCTTGAAGATTCGTTGCGTTCCCCCAGATCTGACTTGCTCCGGTGCGGAAGGGCGGAGCTTAATAGGATTACCAAAACCTCCGGAGACGGCGGCGCGTTAAGACGAGGATGAATGATCAAAGCTGAAAGCGGAAAGAAGACAAAGAGCCGTGCCCGGGTCTCGTGCTCAGGAAACCACCGTGATCGTGCTCGTGATCCGTGGTCGCCCGTTTAAGTAACTGCCACCTCCTATTTACCTCCTATATATATATAAGGATAAGGGCAAAAGGATGAAATCGGAAAGCAGTTTAGCTGCATGGCCCGGATCTGACAAGGAGTTTTTTGAGTATTTGAGATTGCTCCCATCCTTCAGCGTGAGCGAGAGAACCGTCTCTATGGATTCGCATTCCTTTTAGGGAATTAGCGTAGGCGGACTCGGGAGGGGATTGCTGTCTAATAGTGGACAGTTTTGAAAAAAATTATCCTGAGACAAAGACCGTGCGGCTTGGTCTTATCCATAAACCCTGTGTTCCGTGTTCGTGGCTCGTGCTCGTGCTTAGAGGCAAGGATGAAAGCTGAATTATGAAAGCGGAAACTTCTAAAACTTACGCTTTGCCATTCCAGCCTTAGTCTTACGTACAATCGTTACGAAAATCGCCATCAATTGGTCCGCCTCGTTTACCAAAGGCTCCAACTGATCTCGTCCGCAAAATCTTGCTCCTTCCAGTAGCTCCAGCCAATAGGCCGTCTCCTCGAGTTCCTGCATGCCTCCTTCAATCTTGCTAATGAAATCTGGATTGGACTTGGCGCGCTGCGCTTCCCGAAAGTGTGCTCCCACGGAGGTGCCAGATCTCAATAGCTGGTCACCGAGGACTTGGGCCTCTCTTCTTTTCGGTAACTGCGAATAGAGGGCGATGATATTCAACGCGAACTGCTTCGTCCGTTCCTTTAAGTCTCCTTTCATCCTTCCGCTCTCGCTTTTCATGATTCCTCCTTTTTTCAGCTTTCCGTTTTCATCGTTTCGTTCTTTCTCGCACCTAGCGGAACTTCCACGTTTCGAGAATTCCCGAAACGTCGAAATGACAAAATTTAACCGCGCTGAACGTGTTTTAGCTGGCTCTGGCTAGAGACTCTTGATTCTGAATGATGATTTTAGGATCGAGATTTTCTTGGGGAACAGGAAGCGATTGTTCCTTGAGCAATCCGATATGCTCCTCCATACCCCACCTGGCTTGATACAGGCAATCCTCGATTGAGTGACCGATGCCGGTGAAACCCTCCAGGTCGGGCGAATAAAAACCAAAGAATGTGGGATCTTCGGTTGCTTCGATTACCAGGGAGTATTTGAGATCAATCACGATATCTCTCCTTATTTTCCCTTCAATCCTAGGCTGCTCTCTTCTTCTTGAGGGAAAACTCGATCTGATAGCCAGCCAGTTCGGCCAGCCGAATGAGCTGGACGATCTGTTTGGAGGCTTTGTTTTCTTGGAGCAAGCGCACCACCTGGGAAGGAGACGTATCAAGAGCGTCCGCAATCACACAAACAGATAGCCTGGAAGTCGAAATCTTGTTCTTCAATGCGCTCTTTAGCTGATTCAACGGCGACCAGTGGTAGGTGGGATCACAATAGTATAAGACGAAGTCAGCCGGGAACTCCCCCTTAGATCCATCTTCGAGAACAAAGGACACGGCTTGGTTACCCAGCTCGTGGTCTATCGTGATCGACCTAAATCGATTCCTACTGCTAATCTTCACATCTCTGAAGACTGCAAAGGGTAAACTGTAGCTTTTTATCCTCTTTCCATCCCGCAGCGTGACCTCCAGGACGTTCTTTCGGTAATTCGGTTTGATTTCCTTGAATTTCGGGTTTCTCATAGAATGCCCTCTTTCCGTAAAGCCTCCAAAGCTTTCTTTGCCTTCGGCGTCATCTTTCCCTCCATCACCGTCCACGTTTCAATATTGAACTTGAGAAGGCGCTTCCTGTCCTCAAACACATGAACGTGCTTTGGATCGTGATCCGTGGAAAACAGTACGACGATGACGCCATGACGTTTCCACCGACCCATGGATACGTGTACCCAAAAAATGTGACAGTTGTCAAGGAAGCCCTGTAGCGAGCTCCCCATACTCTGTGAAGTGTTCGAGATCGGCTCGAAATAGGTGGATGTCGGTCAAAACTTGGGGATCAGGAAACTTAAAGGTGATGCCTGAGTCATTGGCAGCAATTACCGGCGGAAAACGTACGTGTGAAACTTCGACGTTTCGAGAATTCTCGAAACGTCGAAATGAGAGTTTGCTTCCCTTGTGGCTTCACAAAACGGAATGGGATTACTAAAACCTGCGGGCCGCCAGCGGGTTAAGACAAGGATGAATGGTCAAAGCTGACTTGCTTTCAGTCCGGTTAGCGTATTCAGGCAGTGTCCACTATTTGTGGACACTGCGTCGCGTTCCTTGCGGAACTTCCACGTTTTGATAATTCTCAAAACGTCAAAATGACAATCTCAGGGATCTTTCGAACAACTTGCTTCCGCTGAACTTGTTGACTCTGATAGTGAGGGTGTTTAACCGCGGCGTTTGCTTCCTCGCCGCGGCTTGGAAGCATCCAAGACAGTTACGCCGACCAGCTCCTTGTCGCGATAATGTAGCAGGATACCTTTCTCGGCCAAGAGTTTCGTATCGGTCGCCTTCTGTGGCCGCTTGAGGCTGATGTACAAGACATCGGCCGCCTCGTCGTAGTCGATCCAGGCTTTTTTTTTGCGGCAACCGGATCAGATGCGGCACCGCTTCCGAGATATCGTCCACTGGTTTAGCTACGGCCGTCCTTTTTTCCACCTGATCAGTCTCCTAGAAATCTGCGACGTGAAGTACGCAGTGATAACGAAACCGTCTTTCCGACTCAGCTCTTTATATATCACCGCTAGATATTTCCTTCTACCCAGAACCTTTATCGCAATTAGCGCGCCGCTGACCTCGCAAAATAAGGTCTGGATCCTCAATGGTCTGTTTAGCGATTTGCCCTCAAGCAATGGCTGGTCTAAGATAGCTTGTATGAAGCCCGATCTTGATCTGCCAGATTTGCTGACCTGTACACCACAAGGAACCTGGCGTATCGCCGGCACCCGTGTGTCCCTTGACAGCGTGATCCATTCCTTCTGGGAAGGCGCGACGCCGGAGGAAATTTGCCAGGACTTTCCGTCTCTCTCCCTGGCGCAGGTCTATGAAGCCATCGCCTATTACCTGAAACAGCGAGACAGGGTAGATGCCTACCTTCAGACGGGACGTGACGGCGCAGAAAAACTCCAACAGGACTCAACGGTCGTCACAGAGACTTCCTGAGTAAGCTTCGCCAGCAATTATTATCCAACCGCCAATCCCCCACGCCTTCGTGAGCCGGGTCAAGTATCTTTTCGACGAAGATCTGAATGGGCGAATCGTGCGCGGAGTGCGCCGAAGAATATCTGATCTCGACTCCAGGACCGTACAGGAAGCAGATCTTCCTGAAACCTCAGACCCCGCGGTCCTTGATTGGGCAGCGGCTCAGGGCCGGATTGTAATCACACATGATCACCGGACCATGCGTCCCTGTGCGGAAGATCGGCTAAAAGCAGGACTGCCGATGACTGGCCTCATCTTGGTGCGTCAGACTGCCGCTTTAGGACAAGTGATTGATGACTTGGTGCTCGTCGCAAAAGCCACTACCGCGGAAGAGTGGAAGGGGACAATTCTTTTCCTACCGCTTTAAAGACCAAACAACTACAGAACAAGGATGAATGATCAAAGCTGAAAGCGGAAAGAAGGGCAAAGAGCCGTGCCCGGGTCTCCTGCTCGGGAAAACCACCGTGCTCGTGATCAGTGCTCGCCCCGTATTGGTAACTGCCACCTCCCATATAAAGGAGAAAGGCAAAAGAATAAAGGATGAAACCGGAAAGCAGTTTATCTGTATGACCCTGATCTGACAAGGGAATTTTTAAGGTTAAAGGATGAAAGCTGAAGGATGAAAACTGAAACCTTTCTAAAACTTACGCTTTGCCATTCCAGCCTTAGTCTTACGTACAATCGTTACGAAAATCGCCATCAATTGGTCCGCCGCGTTTACCAAAGGCTCCAACTGATCTCGTCCGCAAAATCTTGCTCCTTCCAGCAGCTCCAGCCGATACGCTGTCTCCTCTGATTCTTCCGTTTTCAGCTCTCATCTTTTCATCTTTGCCGTTGGAATCTCCTTTGATCCTTCCGTCTGCGCTTTCCATAGTCCCTTCTTCAGCTTTCCGTTTTTATCGTTTCGTTCCAATGGTTCAGCTTGCCGGCACTTTGGCCACGGGCTTGCCCCGGAGTCCTTCCTTCACGAGCTTCGCAAGGAAATCGGCGAATGGCACGATGTTCTGCCGCACGCTCGCCTCTTCCAAAGCGGCCATGTAGGCCTCGCGCCGTTCCAGCGGCACCACCGTCCACGGGTAGCCGTCGGCCGCGAGCATCACGTTCATGAGGAATCGGCCGATGCGGCCGTTGCCGTCCATGTAGGGGTGAATATAGACGAAGATAAAATGGCCGAGCACGACTCGTACTGACGGCTCGGCCTCCTGCGTCAGCATCTCGAAAAACACCGGCATGGCGTCGCGCACCGCCTCGCTGTTAGGCGGCACGTGCATCGAGCGCCGGATATAAACGGGCGCGCTGCGATAACCGGCAAGATCCGCGCGGCGCAGCAAGCCAACGGTCACACTCGGTGCGAACATTTCGCGATACCAGGCGGCGTGATCGTCCTCGGCGACGGCGCCAGGGTTCTCACCGCGCAGGACGCGGCGCAGGCTCTTCTGGACTGTCTGAAAGGCGAGCCAGTAGCCGCGGGCCGCGAGCGCGTTGCGCTGCTCGCGGTCCTGTTCGTTAGCATCAGGGTTCCACGTGCCGCTGCGCACCCGCTCGATCAGCACGGGGCTGACGCGGTAGCCTTCGATCGAAAGCGAATGATAGGCGTCGGTGACATAGACGTCCTCCACCCGTTTGAGATAGATGTCGATATTTTCGGGCGTCCCGGCGGCGCAGGAAACCTTTCGATGACGGGCCGCGCATTTGCTGCCACATGAGCCGGATGCGGCCGGCGTAGGCGACACCTCCGCCGCGGGAGCGCCAGGTCGATCCTGTTTTTGAACGGATCGTGTTCGCGCACGCTGTAGCCGGCGGCGCGCATGGCGTTGACGATATCGTCTGCGATGCGTTCGCGGCCGATGTTGCGGAACGCGCCGGCGAGGCGCCCGGCGATCGTGCTGTGGCCGCCCTCGAGGAGGCGGTCCACCACGTCCGAAGCATCCGGATCGTCGCAAGCGCTGTGCGCGCGTCGGTGGGGTTGCGCTCGAAGAACGCGGGCGAGCTGGCGATTAGCGCGGCGGGCAATGAGAACAAGCCGCAGCCCGTCTTTTACCTCAATGTCCTTTTCCTCGGCACGGTGGCGCGCATGTCCAACAGCGACGTTCCATGGGGGAGCGCCGTGGCCTTGTTGCCGCCTCTGGAAGCGCGCACGACAAGCTGGGGCGGAACGGCGCGGTTGCCGGCATGCAGAGACAACGATTGCTCGGGCGAAAGGCACCATTCGCTGCCGAAGCGTTCGCGCAGGTAGGCGGCGCAAAAAGCCCAGAAGGAGGCATACCAGGCGGTGCTTTCGCCGGCCGCGTCATCCGGACGCGCCGGGATATACCAGCCCTTCATGACCTCTTGTAGGAAGCCATTTTTGAGCAGGCGTTCCCGGTGCGCGCGCGAAAGGTCGGGGGCCGGATGGCGACGACGCCCCGGTCCTGAAGCTCCCTCAGAGCTTCAAGGGATTCGGCTAGTTTTTCCTGCGGGGTTGCCATGCATGTTGTTCTGCCGTTAGGTTATTGTGCTGCGCGCTTATTAGGTTATCTTGTTGTGCTACCTTTAGGTTATTACGTTGTACCATTTTTAGGTTATTGTGTCGAGCGGCGCTTGGTTTTACGCGACCATACCGGAGATTTCCGCAGTCAGGGACTAGCGGCTATCGTTCCGCTCTCAGGCGATACCTGGCACAACAGAGACACCCATCGGTCGTACAAGACGAGCTAGCTTCCATCTTCGTTCTGATCGGAGCCGACTGATTGATCAAGGCAGCCATAAATTAGACTTTTCTCGCGTGACCCCTCGGGCAAAAACTCATTCGCAACTGCGGCAAGACACCGTCCGGCTGGCCGGCGGTGGCAGGGAGCCACCGACCAGGACGGCTACGCCCTCGTCCGCGTGGGAAAACAGGTCCGCCGCGGCCATGACGTAGCTCGGGAAATACGAGACGAGCGGCCCTTATTCGGCCCGGATACCAGAGTCATAGCCGCCGTGAACCTGCGATTAACTTCTCCGAGCACTCCATTCTGCGAAATTTGCCCGAGGCGTCGTTCAGTCCAATCTCAGATGATCGTGATATACGGAAACAACTTTAAGCATTTGTTGGATCGACTTTTAAGCGCCTCGTTACAAGTTATTGCTTCAGCTGTAAAAGCGAGGTAGATCGAGTGCTATTATAGCAGCCGTGCTATCGGAAGTTGTGAGATTCTATACGGAACCAGATATTATTGGTTAGGGCAGCGAGTTGAAGGGCAAAAATAGCGTGACCAAATGGCAGCCAAGATTGATCTTTATAATAGCTCGGCACGGTACTGACGCGCTCGGCGCGTACAGTGAGATCCGGTTCGAAACCTATGGCGAGGACTATGGCCAGACCAGCTGGGTTACGACGGCGGAGTCTCATGAGATACCGAAGCTACTCCAACTATCATCTAGCTCCTCGGTGCTGGAAATCGGATGCGGGTCGGGTGGCTACGCCGTACATCTCGCGAAGCATATTGGCTGCCAGGTGGTGGGACTCGATATAAATGCCGAGGGTGTGCGCAATGCAAAAGCACTGGCTGAAAAAGACAAGCTCGGTGCCCGCGTGAAGTTTGAGCAATGCGATGTCTCGCAGGGTCTCCCCGTCGAAGATAATGCATTCGATGCCATTTATTCTAATGATGTACTGTGCCATGTCCCGCGGCGCAGCCAAGTACTTAGTGATCTGCGGCGCGTGCTTAAGCCTGGTGGGCGGCTTTTATTTAGCGACGCCTTGATTATCGGAGGACTGCTTTCGCACGAAGAAATTGCGACCCGAAGCTCTATTGGAATGTATTTCTTCAGCCCACCAGGCGAAAATGAACGATTAATCAAACAATCCGGGCTCAAACAGATTGAGGCACGCGACACTACCGACAGCGCCGCTCTACTGTCAAAACGTTGGCATGATGCGCGCGAAAAAAGAGAAAGGCTGCGTTGGTCGCGAGTGAAGGCGAGGCAAATTTCGCCGGAGTACAGCGGTTTCTTGAGTGCGTCCATACCTTGACCGCGGAGAAGCGCCTGCTTCGGTTTCTATATACCGCAATAAAATAGGATCATGGATTATCTGTACGGCGAGGGCACAGCCGCAAAGTTCGTGCCCTAACTTCGCGCTTGAGCCGCCGGCCGCCCGGCGAGGAAAGCCTTATAGCGGCCGCGCCTCAGCGCTGGCGTTCAGGCATGAGTTCCACCGGCATGGAAAGGAGGTCGGTATGTCCGAACGCACCACAGCACAGTTGGCTCCCTCGCACGGTGCAGATGGGAATGCGTACCTCAGCGGCAACTTCGCCCCGATGACCTGCGAGACCACCGCTTTCGACCTCAAGACCCGTGGTCGCATCCCGGAGGAGTTGGAAGGCAGGCTCTTGCGCATCGGCCCAAGCCCGATCGGCCCAGTGGATCGGGCTCTCTACCATTGGTTCACGGGGACGGGCCTTGTGCATGGCCTGCGCCTGCGCGGCGGGCGTGCGGAATGGTATCGCAGCCGCTTCACAATGAGCGCGGACGCGGCCGCGGCCTTGGGCAAACCTCCGATTCCAGGGCCAGGCAACGGTCAGACAGCCGTGAACACCAACGTCACGGTCATCGGGGGCCGTGTCCTCGCCATCGTGGAGGCCGGTGAGCTGCCGATCGAATTGGACTACAACTTGGAGAGCGTCGCCCGCTCGGACTTCGGCGGCTCGCTTGAAGGCGGTTTCACCGCGCATCCAAAGCGTGATCCCGTGACGGGCGAATTCGTCGCCCTCACCTATGAGCCAGGTCGGCCGACGCTGCGCTATGTGGTAGTGGACGCTGCTGGCCGCGCCGAGACTCGGGCCGACATTTCCGCGCCGCATCAGCCGATGGTGCACGATGTGGGCTTCACTCGGAACTTCATCATCGTGCTCGACCTGCCGGTCACGCTTCAGCCGCAACGGGTTCCGGGGCATACCTTCCCTTATTTCTGGAATGACCAGCAGGCCCCGCGCATCGGCCTCTTGCCGCGCAACGGCGATCTTGACGGCCTGATCTGGTTCGAGGCACCGGCCTGCTATGTCTTCCATATCGTGAACGCCTACGAGGCTGAAGGCGGCGAAGTGGTAGTGGACGTGGTGCGCCACCCGCGCACGCACGATCACGACCGGCAGGGGCCGAACGAGGGCACGCCGGTCTTAGTGCGCTGGACCCTGGATCGCGCCCGCGGCCGGCTTACGGAGCGCGTTCTCGACGATCACGGCGTCGAATTTCCGCGTTTTGACGACCGCCTCGGCGGACAGAACTATCGCTACGCCTACACGGCGCACTGGTGGGGAGACAAGGTGAGCTCTGGGCCCGTCTACAAGCATGACGTACGCAGCGGACGCACCGAAGTGCACGACTTCGGCCCCGGTCACGCGTCCCTGGAGCCAGTGTTCGTGCCCCGCAGTGGGGCAACCGACGAGGACGATGGTTATGTCATGGCCTACGTCTTCGATGCGGAGCGCAACGCCAGCGACGTTGTGATTCTGTCGGCTCAAGACTTCGCCGGTCCGCCTTTGGCGGTCGTTGAACTTCCCGTGCGCGTGCCCTTTGGCTTCCACGGAGGTTGGGTCCCCGACCGGCCGTGAACCATTCAGCCGGCGCGGCCACACCGATCGGTCGGAACGAGGAGCGTCCCGAGGCGAGGAGACAGGCGTCTGCCGACGTAGTCGCGCCTACGGCGACGTTTCCATGCTGTTTCCTCGCCGTCCCCGGCTCCGCCCTCGAGGTAGATCGAGTGTTCTCGGCTCGACCGCGCCGGGTTCGTAACCCCGAGAAAATGAAACCGCAGCACAAGAGACCTGAAAATCGACGACCAGGCACACCCCGACCCCGGCATGACGGCCTTTCGCGTCGCCATCTGTTCCAGTTGGGGTCAGAAGATCCACGGGGCGAGTACCTCGGCCGCATCCATGGGGCGGCTCGACACTTAACGAAACGAATGCGTCCATCAGTTCCTTGGCAACGCGTTCGTTCATGCTCGCGCTCACCATCGATTCGAATGACGCCGAACGCAGCGTCAGGCGCGACCGCTGCTGTCCGAACTCAGAGCCTGCTCGTTCGACTATTACATGTCACGGCCGGTGCATACCGGCTTCACGCACTATACATCGAAAGGAGAACTGCTCATGATCGCCAACACCGTCCAGCTTCACCGGGTTCTCCGCGCGACCCCCGACAAAGTCTACCGAGCGTTCCTTGACGCGGACGCAATGACAAGGTGGCTGCCACCGAACGGATTCACTGCGAAGGTTCACCATATGGACGCCAAAGTCGGTGGCACGTATAAGATGTCGTTCACCAATTTCACCACAGGTCGTAGCCTTTCCTTCGGCGGAACGTATCTCGAACTCGCGCCCTACGAACGTATTCGTTACACGTGCAAGTTCGATGACCCAAACTTGGCCGGAGAAATGCAAACGACGATTACCTTGAAGAAAGTATCCTGTGGGGCAGAGATAGACATTGTGCAAGAAGGCATCCCCAATGTCATTCCCACGGATGCTTGCTATCTCGGCTGGCAGGAATCGCTCGCTTTTCTGGCGAAACTTGTCGAGCCAGAGATTCCAGACTAACTAATGCGCCTTGAACAATCGCTTGCAAAGCAACCGCCAGTAGCCTACGCTCGTTCCTCGCTTCGGCTATCGGCGGCGCCTGAAGCGTGGTGTTAGGCCGCAGGGAGGACCCCCAAATGAAGCGCACGTGGACGATCATCGGCGTACGCGACGTGCCCTGCAGCCTCAGATGGTACCAGTCACTGTTCGGCCAGCCGCATGCGGCTCCCGACCATGCCGACTTCGGGCAAATCTTCGACTCGGATGAACGGTCCTGATCTGCCTCCACGAGTGGGGCGCGCACGAGCATCCCCCATTGATGAGCCCCGATCAGGCGACGCCCGGAACGGCCTCCTCCCTTCTTCCGCGTCGATGATTTCGACCTGGCCCTGCCAAGGGCCCGCACCCTCGTCACTCGTTTCGAAGAGGAGCCCCACGTGAACCCGAGCACTGGAACCAGAAGAAATTCACTTCGCGATCCGGACGGGTATCCCGTCACGATCAGTGCGCTCGCTGCGGCCAAAACCGA
>CAWGCC010000017.1:0-184167 GCA_963820965.1 uncultured beta proteobacterium
GATCGCCTACGGGCGCGGCGAGGCGGCGCAGTCCGAATCGAAGCCCGCGATCGGGCTGACGATGTTCGGCCTCACCACCCCGTGCGTGCAGGCGGTCACCAAGCAGCTCGAGGAGCGCTACGACTGCCTCGTATTCCACGCCACCGGTACCGGGGGGCAATCGATGGAGAAGCTCGTCGACTCCGGGCTCCTCGCCGGCGTGATCGACGTCACGACCACCGAGATCACCGACGAGCTCGTCGGCGGCGTGCTCTCGGCGGGACCGGGGCGACTCGACGCGATGATCCGCAATCGCATTCCCTACGTCGGCTCGTGCGGTGCGCTCGACATGGTGAACTTTTGGGCGATGGCGACCGTGCCCGAGCGGTTCCGCAGCCGCCAGCTGCACCGGCACAACCAGAACGTCACCCTGATGCGCACCACGCCGGAGGAAGCGGCGCGCATCGGGAAGTTCATCGTCGACAAGCTGAACCGCATGGAAGGGCCGCTGCGGTTCCTCATCCCCGAGGGCGGCGTGTCGGGCATCGACGCGCCCGACAAGCCGTTCTGGGACCCCGTCGCCGACAAGGCGCTCTTCGACGCGATCGCCGGGAGCTTCCGCTCCGGCCCGAACCGGCGGCTCGTGCGGCTGCCGCACAACATCAACGACCCGGCGTTTGCCGACGCGCTGGTCGCCGCGTTCGACGAGATTGCCGAGGCCCGCGCGGGCGCGCGGGCGTTGAGGATCTAGTCCGATGAAACCGATGCCGAAGGCATCGCTTTCCCGACTTCGGGGAGCACGAGGGGGCGCCGCGAAGCGGCTCTGCCCCCTCGTAGCGTGAGAACGACCATGCCGAGAATCGCGCGCAAGCAGATCCTCGAGAAGTTCCGCGACATGATCGCGCACCGCGTGCCGATCATCGGCGGCGGCGCCGGCACCGGCCTCTCGGCGAAGTGCGAGGAGGCGGGCGGCATCGACCTCATCGTGATCTACAACTCCGGGCGCTACCGGATGGCCGGCCGCGGCTCGCTCGCCGGCCTGATGGCCTACGGCAACGCGAACGAGATCGTCGTCGACATGGCGCGCGAAGTGCTCCCGGTGGTGAAGAAGACGCCGGTGCTCGCCGGCGTGAACGGGACCGATCCCTTCATGATCGCCGATCACTTCCTGCGGCGGCTCGCCGACCTCGGGTTCTCGGGCATCCAGAACTTTCCGACGGTGGGCCTCTTCGACGGCGTCATTCGCGACCAGCTCGAGGAGACCGGCATGGGCTACGGGCTCGAGGTCGACGTTATCCGCGCGGCGCACGCGCTCGATCTGCTGACGACGCCGTACGTCTTCTCGGAGGCGAACGCGGCCGACATGGCGCGGGCGGGGGCCGACATCGTCGTGTGCCACCTGGGCCTCACCGCCGGCGGCGCGATCGGCGCCGAGACCGCGCTGAAGCTCGAGGACTGCGTCGATTCGATCAACCGCTGGGCGGCCGCGGCGCGCAAGGTCAACCCGGACGTGATCGTGCTCTGCCACGGCGGGCCGATCGCGCGCCCCGAGGACGCCGCCTACATCCTGAAGCACTGTCCGGAGTGCCATGGCTTCTACGGCGCCTCCAGCATGGAGCGGCTGCCGACCGAGGTGGCGCTGACCGAGACCACCCGCAAGTTCAAGGCCATCAGGCGATAAGGCAAACGAAGCACGGAGGAGACCATCATGACCGGCGCCCAATTCGGAACTTTCATCCTGGGCTTGATCGTCGTCGCGATCGTCGTCGCGATCGTCGTCTGGCTGCTGCACTGGCTGTATCTCCGCTCGTCCAAGGAGCGGGCGTTCGTGCGCACCGGCCTCGGCGGGCAGAAGGTGGTGATGAACGGCGGCGCGTTCGTGCTGCCGATCGTCCACGAGGTGATCCCGGTCAACATGAACACGCTGCGGCTGGAGGTGGCGCGCGGCCGCGACCGGGCGCTGATCACCAAGGACCGGATGCGGGTCGACGTGCAGGCGGAGTTCTACGTGCGGGTGCAGGCCGTGGTCGACTCGATCGCAGCCGCCGCGCAGACGCTCGGCCAGCGCACGATGCAGCCCGAGGCGCTCGGCGAGCTGGTCGAGGGCAAGTTCGTCGACGCGCTGCGCACCGTCGCGGCCGAGATGACGATGGAGGAGATGCACGAGAAGCGCGGCGAGTACGTGAAGCGCGTGCGACACGTCGTCGCCGCGGACCTGCTGCAGAACGGCCTCGAGCTCGAGACGGTCTCGCTCACCCAGCTCGACCAGACGGCGATGGAGTTCTTCAACCCGTCGAACGCGTTCGACGCCGAAGGCCTGACCCAGCTCACCGAGCAGATCGAGCGCCGCAAGAAGGTGCGGAACGACATCGAGCAGGACACGATGATCCAGATCCGCAACAAGAACCTCGAGACCGAGCGCCAGGCGCTCGACATCGACCGCGACCTCGAGTACGCGCGGCTCGAGCAGGAACGCGAGCTCGAAGTGACGCGGGCGGGGCAGCGCGCCGAGGTGGCGCGCGAGCGCGCGCAGAAGGAGCAGGAGGCCGAGCGCGCACAGATCAGCTCGCGCGAGGCGATCGACCGGGCCAGGATCGCGTCCGAGCGTGCGGTCGAGGAGGAACGGATCGGGCGCGAACGCGACATCCAGTCGCTGGAGATCGAGCGTCGGCAGGCGATCGAGCTGGCGGACCAGCATCGGGCGATCGCGGTGGCCCAGCAGTCGAAGGCCCAATCCGAAGCGCAGGCCGCAGCGGATAAGGCGCGCGCGCTCGCCGCGACCGAGGAGGAGCGCGTGTTCACCGCGCGCGAGACCGAGATGGCCGAGCGGCGCAAGCGCATCGAGCTGATCAACGCGTCGCAGGAGGCCGAGCGGGAGGCGCTGCGGCTCAAGGTCGCGGCGCAGGCCGAGAACGCGGCCTCCGCCGACCGCGGCGCGGCGGTGCGCGCCGAGGCCGAGGCCGAGGCCGACTCGGAGAAGATCCGCGCGGTGGCGGCGCGGATCCGGCACGAGGTGGAGGCCGAGGGGCAGCGCCTGATGAACCAGGCGGCGAACATCCTGACGCCCGAGGCGCGGATGTCCGCGATGCGGCTCAAGCTGATCGACAACCTCGAGGCGATCATCCGCGAGTCGGCGAAGCCGCTGGAGCGGATCGAGGGCATCAAGATCCTGCAGGTCGACGGGCTGGGCGGCGGGGGCGGCCGGTCGGAGGGCTTCGACGGCAGCGGCGGCGGCAGCTTCGCCGACAACGTCGTCAACTCGGCGCTCCGCTACCGTGCGCAGGCGCCGCTCGTCGACCAGCTCCTGCGCGAGATCGGCATCGAGGGCGGCGACGTCGGCAAGCTCGCGCGCGGGCTGCTCGAGCGGCAGGGCGGCGGCGCGCCGGCGCTCGCCGGTGCGCCCGGCGGGGGCGCAGGCGAGCGCGAGTAGATGCCAGTCATTCCGGCGGAAGCCGGAATCCGGGAACCCGAGCACACATGATCAAGGTCTACACCTCGAGCATCATCGAGGCTCCGGCGGATGCCGTCTGGGCGCAGATCCGCGACTTCAACGGCCTGCCGAAGTGGACGCCGTTCGTCGCCGAGTCGCGGATCGAGGGTGGGCTGCCCGCGGACAAGGTCGGCTGCGTTCGCAACTTCCGGCTGAAGGACGGCGGCGTCATTCGCGAGCAGCTGCTCACGCTCTCGGATTACGACTTCCAGTGCACCTACTCGATCCTGGAGAGCCCCATGGGCGTCGAGAACTACGTGGCGACGCTCAAGCTCACGCCGGTCACCGACGGCAATCGCACCTTCGCCGAGTGGTCGGCGGAGTTCGACTGTGCGCCCGAGCGCGAGCACGCGCTCGCCCAGCAGATCGGGCAGGGCGTGTTCCAGGCCGCTTTCAACTCGCTCAAGGCACTGGTTCGTTGATCAAGGTCACCAGGTCGGCCGTAATCGATGCCCCGATCGAGCGCGTATGGGCGGTGCTGCGCGACTTCAACAGCCACACCGCCTGGCACCCGATCGTCGCCGAATCCGCCATCGAGAACGGCGAGCCGTCCGATCAGGTCGGCTGCGTGCGCAACTTCACGCTGCGGGACGGCAATCACATCCGGGAGCAGCTCCTCGCGCTCTCCGACGAGGACCACGTCTCGACGTACTGCATCCTCGACGCGACGCTCCCGATGCAGCGCTACGTCGCGACCGTGCAGCTCAAGCGCGTGACCGACGGCAATCGCACCTTCTGGCACTGGCAGTCGACTTTTGCCGCCCCGCGCGGACGCGAGCGCGAGTTCGCCGAGCTGGTCGGCAAGGGCGTTTACGAAGCCGGCTTCGAGGGCTTGCGCACCCATCTGCGACAGCGGCGTGCCGAGGCCGCCCCGGCGCCGCGGCGATCGGCCCGCGGCGCGATCCGCTGCAACGCCATCGTGATCGACCGGCACGGCGGCGCCGATGAGCTGAAGCTGCGGGAGATCGACGTTCCGCCGCCCGGCCCGGGCGAGGCGCGGCTGCGGCAGACGGCGATCGGGGTGAACTACATCGACGTCTACGTGCGAACGGGCATCTATCCCCTGCTCTCTCCGCCCGGCGTGCCGGGCATGGAGGCCGCGGGCGAGGTGATCGACGTCGGCGAGGGCGTCACGGGAATCCTGCCAGGCGACCGCGTCGCCTACGCCTGCCCGCCGGTCGGCGCCTACGCGCAGTACCGGACGCTGAAGGCGGACCAGCTCGTCGTGCTGCCCGACGCCGTCGGCGACGAGGCGGCCGCCGCGCTGATGCTGAAGGGCATGAGCGCGGAGTACCTTGTTCGCCGCGTGTACCGCGTGCAGCGCGGAGACTTCGTGCTCGTGCACTCGGCCGCCGGCGGGGTCGGGCTTCTCCTCTGCCAGTGGGCGAAGCACCTTGGCGCGACGGTGATCGGGACCGTGTCGACCGAAGCGAAAGCGCGCGCTGCCCGCGCCGCGGGTTGCGATCATCCGATCGTCACGGCACAGGACGACTTCGTCGCCCGCACCCGCGAGCTCACCGGCGGCCGCGGCGCGAACGTGGTGTACGACGCGGTCGGCAAGGACACGCTCGCGGGCTCGCTCGAGGCGCTCGCGACGCCGGGGCACCTCGTGAGCTACGGGCAGTCTTCCGGGAGCCCCGAGCCGCCGCCGCTCCCGCTGCTCTCGGCGAAGTCGGCGACGTTCTCGCGGCCGGTGCTCTTCCACTACACCGCCGATCCGGCGTTGTTGCGCGAGATGGCCGGCAACGCGTTCGACCTCGTCACGCGCGGCGTGCTGCGGGTCGAGATCGGCCAGCGCTACCCGCTCGCCGAGGCGGCACGCGCACACCGCGAGCTCGAAGCGCGGCGGACGATAGGCGCGAGCGTTCTGCTGCCCTAACCCGGCGCTATACTGGCCGCCTTCGCCGCAGGGGACCACCCATATGAACCAGCTCGACTTCAGGGGCCGCACGGCCATCGTCACCGGCGGTGCTGCCGGCATCGGGCTTGCGATCGTGAAGCGCCTGCTCGACTCGGGCGCGACGGTGCGGATCTGGGACCGCGACCGCAAGGTGCTCGACCAGGCGGTCTCGTCGCTCCCCGGTCCGGTGAGCGGCGCGACGGTCGACGTGACCGAGGCGCCCGTCGTCACCAAGGCAGTGGACGACGCGGTCCGCGATCTCGGCAGGATCGACGTGCTCGTCAACAACGCCGGCATCGCCGGCCTGAACGCGCCGACGGTCGACTACCCGGTCGAGGAATGGGAGCGGGTGCTCAAGGTGAACCTCACGAGTCAGTTCCTCTGCTGCCGCGCGGTCGCGCCACATATGGTGAAGCAGCAGTACGGCCGCATCGTGAACGTCGCGTCGATCGCCGGCAAGGAAGGCAACCCGAGCGCGGTCGCCTATTCCGCATCGAAGGCTGGCGTCATCTCGCTCACCAAGTCGCTCGGCAAGGAGCTCGCGCAGACCGGCGTGCTGGTGAACTGCGTGACCCCCGCCGCGGCGAAGACCGCGATCTTCGACCAGATGACGCAACAGCACATCGACTACATGCTGTCGAAGATCCCGATGAACCGGTTCGTGACGGTCGAGGAGGTCGCTTCGCTCGTGTGCTGGCTCGCCTCGGCAGACTGCTCCTTCTCGACCAGCGCCGTGTTCGACATCTCCGGCGGGCGGGCCACCTATTAGCAGGACCCGCCTCCCAGGTCCGCGACCGGCTCCATCAGATCGAGGTCACGTCGTGCGTCTCCCCCAACGCGGTGCCCGCGCTCGCCGACGCCGAAGCGGTGATGGCCGGCGTCACACGCAATCCGCAGGTCAACCAGGTCGCGCTGGTCGCGAACCCGGAGTGGTGCCGAGCGCGCGGTCGCGGCACCGCGTCCGGCCTACCGGCACTCGTCGGTACCGATGTCCCCGGACCGGTGATGAAGGCCGGGAAAAGCACCCGCTGCCCGCGGAGCCGCGCTGAGCACCTGGCTGCGAACCGGGGCGTTTCCCAACGAGATCAATCGTCAGCAGTATGCCTGTGACCAGGGTGTGACCGCGACGTCGCCGCGGGACTCCGGCCGGGCAATTCCCGTTTTTTTGGCGCCCGCGCCGACGGCAGGATCCGGCGGACACTCAGAAATCAATTCGAAATAAGCTTATGCCGCCGCCGGCATGGCCCCCGCTCAGGATTCTGCCGACGGCGCCTTTTCGCCAAATTCAGCTCGCCAATTTCACACCTTTGGCGGCCTTTTGAATGAGGGCCGCCACCGCTTCTGGCTTCGACACGTAAATCGCGTGACTGCCCTTAGCCTCGACAACCGTCGCGCCCGCGCGCTTGGACATGAACTGCTGGGCCGCGGGGGGAATCATCTTGTCCTCGGTTGCGACCAAGTACCAACTCGGCTTGGTCTTCCACGCCGGTTCGCTGATTGTGCCGTTGAGGGCCTCCACGCCCCAGGGAACCTGCGAATTGGCCATGAACTCGGCCTTTTCTTTGGCCACGTCTCCGGCGAAGGAAGCGGCGAACTTTGCCTTATCCAGAGATAGATAGCCGTCCTGCGGGGCCAGTATTGGCGGGACGGGCGCGCCGGGCGGCGGATCCTTAATGAGCGCGGCCACGGACTCCCCTTTGTCCGGAGCAAAAGCCGCGATATAGACAAGCCCCGCGACCGTGGGGTCGTTGCCGGCCTCTGTGATCACCACCCCGCCATAGGAGTGACCGACGAGAATGACGGGCTCTTTCTGCCCCGCGAGGATGCGCTTCGTGGCCGCCACGTCGTCAGCCAGGGATGACGTCGGGTTCTGGACGATGCTCACGTTGTAACCGTCCTTCCTCAGGATCTTGTAGACGTCCTCCCAACCGGAGCCGTCGACGAAACCACCGTGAACAAGAACCACAGCCACTGCCATATCAGCCATGATGAATCTCCTTTCTCCAACAAGCGCTCACAAGCAGCGGATCCGAAATGAGCGCAAAAATGCAAGGGCCAACGACTTGCCATAAGCCTCCGGACAGTTGTTAGCGCTCGCTGTCGGAATGGGCTCGCTTCGAACAGGTACCAGACTCGCCGCTCCGCTTCCGCGCTGGCCACGTCACCATACTCCTCGCACAGGGCGCGCGTCCATTGAGGGTTTGCGGAGGAACTGGGCATGCAATCCCCCTGCTAGCGTGGCCTGGTCGAATGACAGCAGTGGGTGGTCGTATTAGGGGGTCGTGGGTTCATCATCGGGGTGTGGGCGTCGGGGGGCTTGTTCACGGCGCTGCTGCTGCGCCGGCTCCTGCCGCGCGCTCGGCCGCCATTGCTATTCGGTGCCCCGCGGCAGGTGGACAGCCGCGCGAGGCCTGCGGCACCATATGCGTCGAACCGAAAGGACCGCAGCCATGGGCGCAGACGAGAGAGCGAACCTGGGAGCCTGGAAGCGCGACTCGTTCGCGGACGCCGCGGACTACGCCGTCGAGCTCACGCCGCGCGACCGGGACGAGATCCTCGCTGCGCTCCGTCGGCTGCGGACCGGCGGACGACTGACGCCGGCGTACGTACTCGCCCGCGCCGACTTTCCGTTCGGAGCGCTCGGCGAGCGGCTGCGCCGCGCGTACGAGGACGTGCGGTCGGGTCGCGGGTTCGTGCTGCTCCGGGGACTGCCGGTCGACGGTCTCGACGTCGACGAGTTCATCGGCGCGGTCTGGGGCGTCGGCGCCTGGTTCGGGTCGCCGCTGTCGCAGAACGCGCAGGGCGAGCTGATCGGCCACGTCCGCGATGCGACCGCGGAGGACGCGACACCGCGCATGTACCGGAGCAACCTCGAGCTTCGTCTCCACACCGACTGGACGGCGATGATCACGCTCGCGTGCTGGCAGCAGGCGGCAAGCGGCGGCGCGAGCTTCCTGACCAGCGCGCTGACGGTTCACGACGAGATCAGGCGGCGCGCGCCCGAACTGCTCGAACCGCTGTACCGCGGTTTCCATCATCACCGGCTCGGCGAGGAGGGTCCCGGCGAGGAGCCGGTCACGCCTTACCGGATCCCGGTGTTCGCGCGCCACGACGGCCAGCTCACCGTGCGGTATCAGCGTTCGGGGATTGCGGCGGCGCACCGCGCGCTCGGCATCCCGCTCAGCGAGCAGGAGCTCGCCGCGATGGACCTGTTTGACGAGGTGGCCAAAGCGCCCGAGCATCGCCTCGCGTTCTTCCTCGAGCGCGGGGACATGCTGGTCATCAACAACTACGCGGTGATGCACGCGCGGACGAAGTTCGTCGAGTTCCAGGAGTCGGAGCGGCGGCGGCACCTCGTGCGCCTGTGGCTCGACGCGGAGGACTTCCGCGCGGTGCCGCGCGAAGTGCACCTCTTCGCCGTCAACGGCGTCCCGCCGCAGCCGGGACGGAGCTGCACGTTCGACTTCAAGAAGCTCTACAGCGAGGATCCCCGCGCGACCGGCGGGGTGCCCGACGCGCAGCTCGGGGCGTCGGAGCTCGAGCGCGGCCGCTGACCGGCGACACCCAGGAGGGGGAGCATGAGGAATCTCGTTCGCGCCCTTGCGCTCGCGGTCGCAACCGCGCTGCCCGGTGCGGCGCTATCCCAGGCGTTCCCGGCGAAGCCGGTCCGGCTCGTCGTCCCGTTCCCGCCCGGGGGCGCGACCGACATCATCGCGCGCCTGCTCGGCCAGAAGCTCCACGAGATCTGGGGCCAGACGGTGCTCATCGAGTACAAGCCCGGTGGCGGCACCGTTGTCGGGACCGACTTCGTCGCGAAATCGCCGCCGGACGGCTACACGATGGGCGTGGTGATCACCGCGCACGTCATCAACCCCGGGCTGCGCACCGACCTCCCGTACGACACGATGAACGACCTCTCCGGCGTCTCCATGGTCGCCGTGCAGCACATCGCGCTCGTTGCGACGCCAGGCCTCGAGGCGAACACCGTGCCCGAGCTGATCGCGCTCGCGAAGAAGAACCCGGGCAAGCTCACCTACGCGACGCCGGGCACCGGAACCGCGATGCATCTCGCCGGCGAGCTCCTCAAGTCGCAGGCCGGCATCGACATCGTCCACGTGCCCTATAAGGGCGGGGCGCCGGCCTACCCGGACGTGATCTCGGGCCGCGTGGCGCTGCAGATCGACCCGATGTCCGCGTCGATGCCGAACATCAAGGCCGGCAAGGTCAAGCTCCTCGCGATCACCAGCCCGCAGCGCGCGCCGACCGTCCCGGACGTGCCGACCGTCGCCGAGACGCTCCCCGGGTTCAGCGTCCTGAGCATCTCGGGCGTAGTGGTTCCGAGCGCGACGCCGCGCGAGGTGGTGCGCAAGGCGAGCGCCGACATCAACCGCGCGCTCGCGGCGAGCGACCTCGTCGAGCGGATGGCGCAGCAGGGGATGGAGCCGTCGGGCAACACGCCGGAGCAGTTCGACGCGTTTATCCGCGCCGAGATCGACAAATGGGCGAAGGTCGTGAAGGCGTCGGGGGCCAAGCTCGACTGACGCAACGGACCGGCCGCTGCGCTACGGCCGGTCAGCGCGCGACCGGTTCGGCCTCGCGCGGCTTCGGCGGCGCGTCCGCCGGCAGCACCACGCCGTCCTCGGTGCGATACGAGAGCGCGTGCACGCGCCCCGCGATGCCGCGGCACTCGATCGTGAACGTCCCGCCTACGTCCCGACGCCGCGGGTCTTCTGCGCGAGCTGCAGGAGCTGTGCGAACACCTTCGGCGAGCCGCAGACCACCTGGCCAGGGGGTCGTGGGTTCAAATCCTGCCGGCCGCGCCAGAGCATCGATGCCTTAGCGTGAGCTAGGACCTTTTCTTTTCGCTCCGCGGCGCTTCTCCCGCGGGCCTCGAGCATCGTGCTCGCGTAGGGGTCTCCGGGCTGTCTTCACTTCCGAGCCAAACCGAGTTGGGCGAGCCGAAGGACATTCACCGGGAGCAACACTAGGTGAAGAAGCAGTACCGGCATGAGATCGCCGATGTAGCCGTACGCGATGAAGGCGAGATTGCTTGCGATTGCGATTCCGCGCAGGCTCCTCATCGAGCGCGTCCAGAACGCGGCGAAAACGAGACTCGCGGCAAGATAGCCGAGTACGTCAATTTGCATCATGTCGGTAATCCGGAAATCCCCGAAACCCCGTTCGATCGATGGCAATCTCGAGCCCACATGTCGGCCACCGACCCAACGCCACGTAGCGATAGCGGGGTTAACGCGAACAGGTGGGCCAAGGCGGAACACGAAGGGGCCGCATCAAACTCCCCGAAGAGCATGGGAACTCGGAACGAAAGCTCGTAGTTGGAAGTATTCGGAGAGTTCGGGTGACCAGCCTTGCGCGCGATACTCCCCGCTGGCCCGGTCCTGCACGTACTTGCCCCGGTATGCGCCGCGCGCGATCTTGCCCAGCGCGCCGACGAGCATGTCGACTTCGTCGAAGGTGTTGTACATGCCGAAGCTGATCCGCACCATCCCCGGCATCGTGCTCAGGTCGCCCATGGCGATCGATTCGCCGACTTGACGGGCTTCGGCAGTCGTCATGCCGAGCAGATGGGCGAGGTAGGGGTGGGCGCAGAAACAGCCGTTCCGCACGCCGATGCCGAATTCCGTGCCGAGGACGGCCGCCACGAGAAAGTGCGAGAGGTGGGCGACATTGAAAGGGATCACCCCGAGGCGGTTGGCCGTGCCTCGCGGATCGGGATCGCCGTAGATCTGAAGGCCGTCGATCCCGGCCATGCGTTCCAGAGCGTAAGCGGTGAGATCCGTCTCGTGCCGAGCGATGGCATCCATGCCGATGCCCTGCAAGGCCTTGACCGCTGCTGCCAGCGCGACCGCGCCGACCACGTTGGGCGACCCCGCTTCGTCCCGATCCGGCGTTCCCGCCCACGCGACGGAATCCACCCCGACGAATTCGATCGTGCCGCCGCCGCGGTACTCCGGTTCGCCCTGCTCGAAGGTGTCGCGCCGACCGATCAACGCTCCCGTTCCAAAAGGTGCGTACATCTTGTGGGCGGAGAGGACCACGTAGTCCAGACGGGCCGGGTCGTCGAGCGCGCCGATCTCGATGCGGCGATGCGGCGCAAGCTGAGCGCAGTCCACCAGGATCTGCGCGCCCGCCGCGTGCGTCTTCTCGGCCAGCCGGTGGACATCGGGCATGCAGCCTGTCACGTTGGCACCGCCGGTCACGGCGACCAGCTTGACGCGGCCCGCGTGCTTCGCGAGCAGCCGGTCGAAGTCGGCTTCGTCAAGTCGACCGAGCGCATCCGCTCCGATGTGCTCGACGCGGGCACGCGCGCGCCAGGGAAGATCGTTGCTGTGGTGATCCAGCAGCGACACCAGCACCACGTCGTCGCGCCCGAGCGGGAAGCGGTAGGAGAGCTTGTTGACGGCCTCGGTCGTGTTCTTGCCGAAAATCACGACGTCGTCGCGCAGATTCGCGCCTACGAACCCCGCCACAATCTCCCGCGCGTCGTCGTAGGCTTGCGTCGCCACGCGGCTCTTGAAGCCCGTCCCGCGATGCACCGAGGAATACCACTCCATGAAGCCGTTGACGGTGTCCAGTACGTCGCCGAGACACGGTGTGCTCGCGGCGTTGTCCAGGTTCACGTAGGGCCGCAGCGAACCGTCGAGCAACGGTACGCACCGGTCGATGCCGACGATGCGCTCGCGGGTGCGCAGCAGGTTGGTCACTGAGGCGATGTCGGAGAGATTCATTCGAGCCTCCAGTTGGACTAATCCTTGCGCTTGATTTCAGGATGGTCCGAACTGCGCGGCTCGGGGGGTTAACATTGCCGACCGTCGCCGCAAATATTCACCAACTCCGGCGGCCGCGGGGTTCAATCCCACCACCTGGATTCGGACGGGGCGTGGGCGAAGACTCTTCGCCGCCGCATGTCCTTCGGTTGGGCGGACCCCTGTCGGTCGGGTCCGGATGCAGCCGTTCAGGGGACCGGAACCGCCTCAACCCGGTGCCCAGATTCGATCCCACCGGGCGCACCAGGATCCACGCGTGGTTTCGCGCGATTCGGAATTCCGCATTTTTCTTCGGTGCCCCCTCGGCGTGCCCACCTGAGGGTCGGATTTGGCGCGAGGGCGGGGCAGTGCTAGCTCTCGTCGCGGCTCTTAGGGCTTGGCCATCCTGACTTCAGGACGTCAGCGTGAGCGAGACCGCAGCTCCGCGACGGTCGCCTGCGCTTCGGGGAGAAGGTCCGCGCGACGCTCGGAGTGCGCGAGTTGCAGGGCTTCTGACGCAAGAGCGATCGCTCGCTCGCGGTCGCCCTGAGCCGCGTAGACTTTGGCTAAGGTGACGCGGGCACTCACCGCCTTCGGATCCTGCTGGATGACCCGCCGCAGCATCCGTTCGCCCTTGGCGGCGTCTCCCCCGAGAAACGCTGGAAGCCTGACCAGGAAGGTTGCCTTGGAGGAAAGGGCATCCAGATGCCCCGGGTTCAGTTCCAAGGTCCGGTCGAGCGCGGCCATCATTCGCGCGAACCCGAAGACGGAGGAGAAGCCCTCGCCATCGATGCGCATTTGCTCGCCGAGACTGCAGAAGAGGGCGAAATGTGCGTCGGCAAGCTGGTCGTCTGCGGCCACCGCCCGTTCCGCGAGTGCCTGGCTCTGTTGAAAATGGGCAAGGCGCACCGCGCGCCCCTTCGCCGCCCGGCCAAGGTCGCATTCCTTCTGCGCCGCCACGCTCAGCTCCGCGGCCGAATCCTGCGCCAGCGCGATCCCGGAAATGGCGCACAGGAGAGCCAGCACGACACCAAGAACCAGGAGCGCAATCACCCTTTCGGACCGGCCAGCCGCTTCGCGCCCCGGCGCCCGCGTAACGGGTTGCCCGCGCTCGGCGCGGACACTCTCGAGACAGATCGGCCCAGCTCTCATGCGCACCGTGCCTACTCGCCGCCCGGTGTCCTGGGCGCTGCTCTCAGCGCCACCGCGAACGCCTCGGCGTAGCTCGCATGGACCTGGTCTCCAGTGGTGATGGTCTTGAGGTGCACGGCATCCGGCACGACGAGCCTGACGGTCTGGTTCGGCCCGCGCAGGGTAACTGTTTGCTTGATGTAGTTGACCGCCACCACGTCGGCGACCACCGCGATCTCGCGGCCGACGACGGTCGCCGGCGGCCTCTCGTCCGGCGCGGCACCCGCCCCGCCTTCGCGCCCGACGCGCTCGCGGATTCCGGCGCCGACCTTCTTCAATTGGAGTGCGAGTGCCTTCGCGTAGGTGACGACGACCCGATCGCCGACCTTCACCTGCGGCAGGTTGCGGATCTCGTCGCCCACGCGCAGCGTCTGCACGGTGCCCTGCGGTCCTCTCAGGGTGAGCTTCCGGACGGCAGCGTCGATCGCCTCTACCGTTGCGATGAGCTGCGCGGTGCTTGCGACCGCCCCTTGTCCCGGCGGTGTCGCCGCGGCGCCACCGCCGGCCATACCAGCTTGCTGCGCGAACGGTGCCTGCGCCGTGGTGGCGAGCAGCACTGCAGCGAAAAGTGTCGCGCCCTTCACGGCTCAAGTCTCCAACCGGTGGTCCGCCCGCCAAGCCGGAACGGAGTTACCACCGTACTTGTCGCTCATCGGAAGTGCTCTCGTGGTGCGGGCCGGTGTGTCGCTGCCGGCAAAGTGCTGGGCATGATCGTCCTCGGCCCGAACGCGGGGAATTGGATCTTGGTGCATAGGCCGTATTGACCTTTGGGACAGGTGGTTCTCCCTCCGCTCCTGAGACCTAAGTGCGAGGGACCTTGCAATTCGGGTAGCGGGTCCGAAGCGGCGTCGCGGCGCCGGCGTCACCACCGCAAGTGGCTGATTAGCAAGCTTCGGAACTCAGCCTCAACCGCCTCGGATGCAAGATCGACGCCGCGTTCAGCAGGATCGCCCAGGACGACCTGGGACCTCGACCCGCGCCGCGGTTCCGCTTACGGCGTTGGATGGGGCAGATCTGCCGCGACCCTGCGGCGAGAGATTACTCCAATACTGACGACCATACCCGCTCCGAGGATCACCAGCAGTTCGATGACGGAAAGGCGGTACCCGCCGAACGCACCTACCGCACCCGAGATCGCAGTTGCGGCGGCTCCCACGACGGCCAGGAGGCCTATCCTGCTGACCGACCGTCCAGTTCTTGTGCCGGACCACGCTTCGGGCGCGATGAGTGTCGCGAAGCCACTCGCCCCGGCGGTCACTAGCAGCACGGCCGGAATGAAGAACGACGGGTACTGAAAACCCATCGCCCACCTCAGCGCCATCAAACCCAGTGCAAACAGTGCCGCCGCACCGATCACGCCCGATCCCCGCAGAAGCCGGGTCCAGAGCCTGGTTCGGGGTCCCGCGGAGATGGCTTCGTGAGCACGTGAAGGGCGCGTCGCCCGCTGCGCGCCGGCGTCCGGTTGCTGGGTGTCGTCTCCTATTCCTTCGTGCCGAGGGACATGTACCTTGCGCTCCTTCGCCGGCTTGACGTCGACGGGCTTCTCGGCGCTGCCATGACTTGGCTGAGCCTGACTCGCCGACGAACCCGGCTGTGGCGGAGCGATGCTCGCGGCCGTGGGCTCACCACGCAACGCCTCCGACGCCGCGCGGGATACCAATCGGCTGTCGTCTTCAGAAAGACGTCGAAGCTCCTCCCGAGCCGCGATCACCAAGGGCGGACTCGTGCTCCGGAGCAGCCTCGCGACCTCTTCAACGCCCGCCTTGCGTACGACTGGATTCGGATGCGTCAACAGCTCGATCAACTGCATGGGCAGCTTTCCCGGCCTCGGACTCGGGTTGCTTGCGATCTCGATGTCGCCCGATAGGCCGAACGCCCACTGCTGCGGACGTTGGGACGGGTTCTCGCGCTGCACGGCGTCGTAAACGTAGCGGTACAGGTCGTCGATGGTCACGGTGCCATCGCCGTTCACGTCTGCCGAGCCGGTGCGTAGCCCTTCGATCAGGTGCCGCGTGAACACCGAGGGTAGGGGCGTCCCTTCGACCGAATCGCCCGCGAAGGCGTATTGCATGTCGTCGGATGCAGTGATGACGATCTTGCCGCCGCCCTCGCTGAAGTACTGCCCCGAATCGACCCGGGCGCCTCCGGACTTCAGCTGGTAACCTTTCGCGAAAGCCCCGCTGAAGCACGTATCGAAGATCATCACCACGCGACGTGAGCGGCTGCGCGCGGAGGCTTCCTGGATGAAGCTCGCCGCGACGCCTGTCGACATCAGCTTGTTGAGCTTCGTGTCGGTGGCAGCGAAGTACAGGCGGCCGTCCCGATCCTTCACGCCGTGGCCGCTCACGTAGACGAGGAGCAAGTCGTCACGCGCGGCTTCCGTGAAGAACTCCTCCAGGCACTCGCGCCATGCCTGGCCGGCAACATCGACGCACGTCTCGACCTGGAACGCACCGATTTCGGGGTCAGCGAGCACGACCCGGAGCTCGCCGACGTCTACCGGCGGGGACCGCAGCTCAGCGAGCTGGGAATCGCCGTAGCGGGAGGTCGCGAAGAGCAATGCGCGCCCGCGCATGTCGCGTAGCCCTAGCCCCGCTCGGGGCCATTCGCGTCCAGTCCCCAAGACCGAACCTTCGGCAACAGCGCCTCGAACTCTTGCGGCGTGAGCCCGCTCACCTCGATCTCGTCGTCGCCGCGCCTGAGCCTGAGCTTGAAGCCGCGGTGCCGGGAGAGCCAGTCCCTGAACACCGAGAGGAGGGTAACCGCGACACCGCCGGAGCCTATCGCTGCCAGCAGCAGTTGCCCGACGATCGCGGCGTCCGCGGCCTTCGCGCCGGAGGGTGCCACGGCGGCGGGCCACGTGATCGCTACGTCGGTCGCCCGCTCGATCTCGTCGCGGAGCCGGCGGGTCGCGTCATCCAGCTCCCTCGCGTCAGCGTCGGAAGAGCACACTTCGAGCGCGAGCGCAGAACCTTCAGCCATGGTTCATCCTCGCACGTCCCAGCCGGGATCAATAGCGCAACCGGACGCCTCGCGCAATTCGACTGAACGGCCTAATGCCGAGCGCAGCCGCGAAACGACGATCCACGACGCATGGCCTTGATCGATACGCGGACCGTGACTGCTGCTTGCCACCGAGGCTCCTTTCGGGGAGCCTTTTCCTTTGCGCCGTCGGGATTGCCCGAGCCTTTGGCAGCTACTCGTCGGCGCGGAATCCTGACGCTTTCACGATCGGTGCCAGTCTGGCAGTGTCTTCCGCGACCCCCTCCTGCGTGTCAACCGGTCGGATGCGATTCCTCGTGCACGGTTTTATACTCCGCGCACCGCGCACGCACCGGAGTCGCCGCATGCCGAACGAGAAGAAACCGAAGTTCCGCTCCGCCCAGTGGTTCGGTCGCGAGGATCGCGACGGCTTCATCTACCGCAGCTGGCTCAAGAACCGCGGCATCCCGCACGACCAGTTCGACGGTCGCCCGGTGATCGGCATCTGCAACACGTTCTCCGAGCTGACGCCCTGCAACTCGCACTTCCGCACCATCGCGGACTACGTGAAGCAGGGCGTGCTCGACGCCGGCGGGTTTCCGCTCGAGTTCCCGGTGATGTCGCTTGGCGAGACGATGCTGCGGCCGACGGCGATGCTCTTCCGCAACCTCGCCAGCATGGACGTCGAGGAATCGATCCGCGCGAACCCGATCGACGGCGTCGTGCTGCTCTTCGGCTGCGACAAGACGACGCCGGCGCTCCTGATGGGCGCCGCGAGCGCCGACGTACCCACGATCGGCGTCTCGGGCGGACCGATGCTCTCCGGCAAGTGGCGCGGGCAGGACACCGGCTCGGGCACCGGCGTCTGGCAGATGTCGGAAGAGGTCCGCGCCGGCCGCATGCCGCTCGAGGATTTCTTCGAGGCGGAGTCCTGCATGCACCGCTCGCACGGCCACTGCATGACGATGGGCACCGCCTCGACGATGGCGTCGATGGTCGAAGCCCTAGGGATGGGCCTGCCCGGCAATGCGGCGTTCCCGGCGGTCGACGGACGACGCAACGTCATCGCGCGCATGGCGGGGCGGCGCGTCGTCGACATGGTCAAGGAGGATCTCCGCATGTCGAGGATCCTCACCCGCGAGGCGTTCGAGAACGCGATCATGGCGCTCGCGGCGATCGGCGGCTCCACCAACGCCGTGGTCCATCTGCTCGCGATCGCCGGCCGCATCGGCGTGAAGCTCGAGCTCGAGGACTTCGACCGCATCGGCAGCCGGCTGCCGTGTCTCGTCAACCTGCAGCCCTCCGGCCACTACCTGATGGAGGACTTCTGCTACGCGGGCGGGTTGCCGGCGGTGCTGCGCGAGCTCGGCCAGGCAGGCGTGCTGCACAAAAATGCGCTCACGGCCACCGGCAGGACGATCTGGGAGAACAACCAGGATGCGCCCTGCTACAACCGCGACGTGATCTTCGCGTACGACAAGCCCTTCAAGCCGGCGGCGGGAATCGCGGTGCTGAAGGGCAACCTCGCGCCGGACGGCGCGGTGATCAAGCCGTCGGCGGCGACACCGTCGCTCCTGAAGCATCGCGGCCGCGCGGTCGTGTTCGAGGACATCACCGACTTCCACCAGCGCATCGACGACGAGAGCCTCGACATCGACGAGACCTGCATCATGGTGCTCAAGAACTGCGGGCCGAAGGGCTACCCCGGCATGGCAGAGGCCGGCAACATGCCGCTGCCGCCGAAGGTGCTGCGCAAGGGAATCACGGACATGGTGCGCGTTTCCGATGCGCGCATGAGCGGTACGGCCTACGGCACGGTGGTGCTCCACAGCGCGCCCGAGGCGGCAGCCGGCGGCCCGCTCGCCTTCGTCCGGAACGGCGACATGATCGAGCTCGACGTCGAGAAGCGCCGCCTCCATGTAGAGGTCTCCGACGCCGAGCTCGCGCGGCGGAAGGCGGAGTGGAAGGGGCCGCCCCAGCATCTCGGGCGCGGCTACTACAAGCTCTACGTCGACCACGTCGTGCAGGCCAACAGGGGCGCCGATCTCGACTTCCTCGTCGGGAAGAGCGGCGCGGCGGTGCCCAAGGACAACCATTAGGCGCCTGCCTCTCCGGTCGCGAGAGGACGACGGCGGCGGCGCGGCCTGCCGGGTTGCGAGTTATCTCACCGAGCGCGGCGAGCCTTCGCTGCCCGCCGCTTCGTTCCTGCGGCCGATCGCTTGGGCTTTCGCGGAGCCGAAGCGCGCTTTGCGGCTTTCGCTTTGCCCTTGGCTGCCCTGCCAGGCCGCGAGGACTTGGGGCTCGCACGCCGTTTCGGGCGCTTCGATCGCTTCGCCGGGCGTTTGGCCTGCGCGGGCGCGGGTGCCCTGCGTTCGGGGGTTGCATCCGTCGCGCGGCGCGCGGAGACCCCGGCCCTGGTGGCGGGGACGGCAGCAGTGGCCGCCTCGACGAGAACCGCGGCCTCGTCAACGACCTCTCTCAGCCGGATGATGCCGGCGATGGTCGTGCGGGGGTCGAATTCGGCGATCACCGCTTCCATCTCGCCGATGAACTCCTGGAATTTCGCGGTCCGTTCTTCGATCCTGTCGATCACCTGGTCCGATGAATGCGAGGGTCAGGTCTGTCCGCTTCTCCTGGCAGATCCTGCGCTGTTCTTCCGTCGTGTCGGGAGACGAAATGATGTCGTTCAGCGCCGACTTGGCGTTCTGGTAGGCCTCGTCGGCTTCTTGATTGCTCAGCATTGCTCACTCCTTGCTCTTGTCCTTGTACACGATGTACGCCTGACGCAGCAGTATGACGGTTCGTTCGAGATCCGCCCCTTGGGGAATACCGGGTTGCGCCTGTTCGGCGGCCACCTGCAGCGCGCGCATGCTTCGTTCGAGCTGATTGAGCAGCCCCACGTAAGCACTCAACACTTCGCGATAGGCGTCCAGCTCGGCGTCCTTCGCCAGCACCTTGGACATCTGGGCCTTCATTTCCCCGGCAAGGCTCCCGATCTGCGCCCTCGCCTCTGGGGTCAAGGTCCCGGCGCCATGCTTGGCGATCTTCAGCGGCACGACCAGGGGCTTCGCGTTGGATTCGACCGGCAGCCGGCCCATGTCGGTGTTGAGCTGGTTCAGCCAGTCATCCACTTCGGGGCTCGCCTGGAAGCCCCCGGCAAGCGCGACGATGCGTCTCCCGGTCTCGTTCGCCGAGTCCTGACTCGGTGCGAGCTCCAGATCGTTCAATGCGCTCTTCAGGTCATAGAAATCTCTGACGTCGTCCTTGAGCAGCTTGAGGAACTTGTCCGTGATGAGCGGCGCCCCCTTTGCGACCGCAGCGATGAACTCGCGCCGCGACCGCTCTCTCACCGCCTCGAGCGCAAGCGGCTTCAAGGGAGCAAGGTACCCGCTCACGTCGGCCCAGGACGCGGCGACGGCGGCGATCGGGAAGCTGCCGAGGCTGCTCGAAAGCCCGTCCACGGCGCCCGCCAGCTCGTCGGCGGCCCGACCTTCGGCGAGCGCGACAAGAAGATCGTTGTAGCGCGCCACCACGTCCCACGCCTTCATCCGGATCAGCACGTGATCGACCGTCGCCGCATTTTTGCCCACCGCGGCCGGGTCGAAAGGCTCGCCGCGCTTTTTCGGCATGGCTTTCTCAGCCGCGCGCTTCGCTTTCAGGTCCTCGACCTGCGCCCTTGTAGCCCCGTAGTCGAGGACGACGTCCTCGCCGGCGGCGCGGGCCATGGTGAACGTCTCCTTGTAGGTCGCGAACTCCCTGGTCGGAACGGTGGTGCAGCCGGCGGCAAGGATCGTCGACAGCGCCAACGCCGCTGGCAGCAGGCGGACGACCGCTCGCTCGAACAGTTGAGGAAATCGCATCGGGTGGCCTCCCCTCTCTACGACACCAAGAAATCGAGGACGCTGTATCCGGTCCCGGGTCCGCTGGCCCTCGGATCAGCGAACGCGATTGCAACTCCAGTGCCGCTCATCATGGTTCGATCGGGCCTTCCAGCGTAGGCGTCAACGTCGACGTGCACGCGCCCGAGCCGGACTTGCCCTCGTGCGCTTCCTCGAGCGAGCCGCCCGCTTCGCAGCGGTCATGGGCTTCTTCGCCTTCGCGCGCGCAGCACCGCCACGGTGCGGGGAACGGGATGGAGTCGCCCGCTTCGCGGCGGTAACGGGCTTCTTCGTCTTCACGCGCGCAGCACCGCCACGGTGCGGGGAGCGCGATGGCGCCGCTCGCTTCGTCGGTGGCCGCCTCGGGGGCTTGCGCGGTCCTCGCGCCGGCTCGATAGCTGGGGTTCGAGCTTTCCCCGCCAATGGCGTGCGCCGCGTTCGCGCGGCCGCCATTGCCGGCGCGGCGACTCCGAAGGCGGCCTTCGCCTGCTCCCAGAACGCCTCGCGATCCTCGAGGCCGATGAGGCCGCCGTTGATCTTCTTCGTGATCGCCACGAAGTCGCCGGCGTCCGCTAGAGCATTGAGACCTCGTTTCGTCCAGAACCAGGCTGCCGCGAGGCAGCCCACCTCGGGCGTTTCGAGCCGCTCGGGCTCATTCACGAGATCGACGCCGATGTCCGCGCCGCACGCCCGGTAGTTGTCCTTGCCGGTCAGCTGGATCGGCCCACGACCGCGGTACCGCCAACCGTCGCCGCTGGCTTCGGGACCATTGCCCAGGCGCCCTCCGTAGACCCGGTTGGCGATGCGTTCCTTCTGTCGGTCGAACGCCTGGGCGTCGGCATCGGTCTTGAAGTACTTGGGAAACACCTGGCGCAAACGCTGCCAGCGGTAGCTCAGGTCCTCGCTCCAGCGCTGGAGCTGGCCCGATTCGTGGGCGAGCTGCGCCAGAAACGCCGCCATGCGCGCGGGCGTGTCGATCTCGTAGCGCGCCATCGCGGCGGCAAGCGCTGGGGTCACTCGGTCGGCTACATTCGCGGCGCGCGGCATCACCGCCACCAGATCATCGCGCATGAACATAATGATTCCTCCTCGGTTATCTGCAGCCCGGATCAGTACTGGAGATCACGCAGCGTGTAGGGCCTGCCGGGCTTGTTCCTGAGAATCCTGAAGAGCACCGAGTTCATCGTGTGCTCGTCGTTGTCGAAGCCGCCGTGCGTCTCGCTCCGACACAGACTCGGGGTGAGGATCGCCGCCTTCGGGCCGGCGCCGGCGATAACCAGGCTCGGGAGGCCATCGACGTCCTTCTTGAGCATCGCCTCCACTTCCTTGTCCACGAGCTCCTTGTTCGGATCCTGGCTCGACGAGCTGATGAACCGCTCCATGCCGAGAATGGGGGTTTCGCGCTGCCCCTCGAAGGCGTTGCTCACGAGGTAGAGCAGTGACTTCCCGTACGGCCCGACCGTGTCGTCCCGCTCTCCGAGATCGCTAAGCGCGTAGATCGTGGGGCGTGGACACAGTCCCTTGGTGATGTGGGGGAGAAGGAGCCGCTTGAACGCCTCGACCGTGATCGCGGGCGCCAGGAACTGCATCGTGCTGAAGTTCGCGCCCAGGCTGATCAGCTTGTCGATGGCGTACGCGGCGAAGATGCTGCCGGCGCTATGGGCGACGACGTGAAGCTCCCATTTCTTCTTGTCGGCCGGAGTCAGCGCGGAGAGCGCCTGCACCGCCTGCTTTGCGAGCAGACTCATTCCCCCGCCGGTGATCGAAGACAGGCGCGCGTTCTCCTTCATCTCGTCCCAGAGCCTCGTGCCCGGGCCGGCCGCGGTGATCTCGATGGTGCGGTCCTTGGCGTCGACCACCCCGTCGCGAAGCTTCTTCAGCCATTCCGCGCCTGCCCGCTCATCCTCGTTGGTGAAGAGATCGAGGATGCTCGACTTGAGAGACTCCGAGAAACCCGTCTCCCACATGATGTGGATGGGATAGATCTCGTTCTCGAGGCAAACGTCCCGGAAGGCTACGACCCGTCGTGCGACGGCGTCCTCCTTGTTGAGCCCGCCGTGGAGGTACAGCATCACGCGCCGCCTGCTCCAGGTCGTGGTCTGCTCCCGGATCGATTCGAACAGCCGCTCGAGGTCCTTCTCGGTCGTCCAGTAGTCACCCGAATCGGAGAGCTTGCCGTTGTTGCCGATGTCGACGACATACGGGCGAATCTCGCTGAGCGGAATCGCCCGGCTCGCGCGCTGAAGGCCGGCGGTCGTGTCCGCGCCGCGATCCTTCGTCCAGACGTCCAGGCTTACCGGAACGCCAAGCTGCGCCACCCAGCAGTCGGTGGCGTGCAGCATCCAGTCTTCGTACGGGAGGAGCGCAAACCCGCCGGTTCCCCACCCTTCTCCCCACGAGTTCTGAACGACGAAGCCGTCGCGGGTGTAGCCGACGACGGCGACCGCGTGCCCTCCGTCCGCCCGGCCTTTACGGACGATCACGGGAAGCTCCCGCGTGACGAGGTTGTTCGTGGAAGTGTAGGTGATCTTCTTCGTGGTGGGACCGGGCTCATTCCATCCCGAATGCACCATGAGCGTGGCATACAGGATACCGGCTTCGTGCAGGGCGGCATGCATGTCGCGGATGTTGCGATGCATGACCCGGTAGTAGGCCCCGCCGGGCGTGCTCTGAGCCTCGACGCCCAGCTCGTATGTCAAGTGCTGGGCGCCGAGCCGGTCGTCGGGCCAGGACTTCCGGGCGCACACGCCGTGCGCGACCCAGCCTTTCATTCCGCCCCGCGCGCTCGACCCTTCGTACTTTTCGCCCGGCCATTCGTCGTACTTCCGCGCCATCTCGTAGAGCATGCGCGGACTCACCGTGCGATCCCGGTTCCGCGCATTGATCAGATTCCGCTGCGCGAGCTGGAAGTTGATGACCGCTGCAAGGGCAAAGCCGGTGCACGCCCCCTCGGTGCCCTGATCCAGGACCTCCGGAACGAGATCGATGTTGATCAGCTGGTCGGGCAAAGGCGCAAGCGCGGGCTGATAGAACCAGTCCCGAACGTCGATGCGATCGGGAACGGCATCCAGCTTGCGACTTATCTTCTCCGCCGTCGTCCGAGCCGGCGCAGGCGCGCGCCGTTCGTTCGCGGGGGCACGAGTTGCCTTGGGCGCAGCTCTCTCGAGCCCGGATTGCGCCGCGCGTTGACCCTTACGACGCTGCTTGCGAGCCATTCCACTCTCCAATGCGTTGCGTGAATTGTCCGCTGCAGCTCCCGCGCCGCCGGCGAGATGCGACGGATGCCGCGCTCTTCCACCAGGGCCGCAGTCTAGTGTTCCGATTCCGGAATTCGTATAGATCTTTCGGCCGGGCGAAGGACTAAGGAGTTCGGGCGGAAAAGCGTCACCACCTGCTCGAGAATCCGCAGGGCGTGTTTCGCGGTCGGCGCCGGATACCCGGTGCCGGGCGCCGCAAACTCGACCGAGGCGCCGAGCCTCGATCGGCGAACCGACCCGTACGTCGGACCCGGGTGACCGGGCGCGCAGGATCGAGCGGCTGCTAATATCCGGCCGTGCCCGAGTACACCCTCTACTGCTTCGCCCAATCCGGCAACGCCTACAAGGCCGCGCTGATGCTCAACCTCTGCGGCGCCGACTGGGCGCCGCGGTTCGTCGACTTCTTCAACGGCGAAACGCGCACGCCCGAGTACCGCGAGCGGATCAACGAGATGGGCGAGGTGCCGGTGCTCGAGCACCGCGACAAGCGGCTCGCGCAGTCGGGCGTGATCCTCGACTACCTCGCCGCGACCCTGGGCAAGTTCGGCTCGGCCAACGACGACGAGCGCCGCGAGATCCTCCGCTGGATCCTCTGGGACAACCACAAGCTCACGAGCTACATCGCGACCCTGCGCTTCTTCATACAGTTCCAGAAGACCGGCGAGACCCCGGTCACCGAGTTCCTGCGCGGCCGCATGAAGGGCGCGCTCGGCATCCTCGACAAGCACCTCGCGACGCAGCCGTTCGCCGCGGGCCAGAAGCTCACGATCGCCGACCTCTCGATGTGCGGCTACCTCTACTGGCCCGACGAGTTCGGCGTGAGCTGGGCCGAATATGCGAACATCGGCGCATGGCTCGAACGCATCAGGTCGCAACCGGGCTGGGTTCATCCGTACGAGCTGATGCCCGGCCACCCGCTTCCGGCAAAGGCCTGACCCGCCGCGCGGCGGCGCTCACCACGCTCGTTCTCGCCGCATGCGGCGCGCCTACGCCGCCGCCACAACCGCCTTCGCCGCCGGTCACAGCGACCCCGCCAGCGCCGCAGGCCGCACCAACCAAGCCCGCCTCGCCGCTCACTCCGCTCGATCTCTACAAGCGCGAGGTCGCGATCGCGATCCTGAGGGCGAATGCCTTGCACACGTTCGAGGGCATCCCGCCGCACATGCTGCGCGCGGTGATCGTGCTCCAGCTCACGATCGACGGCAAAGGCACGCTCACCGGCGTCAAGACGCTCCGTACACCCGACGCCGCGCTCGCCGCCGCGGCGACGAAGAGCGTCCGCGCGGTGGGAACGCTGCCCGCCCCGCCGCGCGAGCTTCTGAAGAGCGGGCGCCTCGAGCTCGCCGAGACCTGGCTCTACCGCAAAGACGGCAAGTTCCAGGTGCGCTCGGTCGCCGCGCCGCAGGGGCCGGCCGACTGACGTGACCCGGCCGCGCATCGCGATCACGATGGGCGACGCCGCCGGCGTCGGCCCGGAGGTGATCATGAAGGCGCTCGCGCACCCCGGCGTCAACGCGCTCTGCCGCCCGCTCGTCGTCGGCGACGCGCGGAGGCTCGCGCGCGCCGGCGCGATCGTCGGCTCGACGCTCGCGATATCTCCGATCCAAGTGGCCGACGACGCTCGGTACGTCCCGGGCATGGTCGACTGCCTCGACCTGGCGGTCGTGCCCGAGGACGCGCCGTTCGGCAGGCTGTCCGCGGCATGCGGCGAAGCGGCCTACCGCTTCATCGAGCGCGCAGTGGCGCTCGCGCTCGCGGGCGACGTCGACGCCCTCTGCACCGCGCCGATCAACAAGGAGGCGCTGAACGCAGCGGGTCATCGCTTTCCCGGCCACACCGAGCTGCTTGCGCAGCTCACCGGCGCCGCGGAGGTGTCGTTGATGCTGATGGCGCCCGGGCTGCGGGTCATTCACGTGACCGCGCACATCGGCTTGCTGGACGCGATCGAACTGATCGATGCAGGCCTTGTCGAGCGCACGATCGGGCGCGGTCGCCACCTGCTCCAGCGCGCCGGGACGACCGAGCCGCGCATCGCCGTCTGCGGCATCAACCCGCACGCCGGCGAAGGGGGGCTCTTCGGGCGCGGCGAGGAGCAGACGAAGATCGTGCCGGCGATCCGCGCATGCCGCGAGCGCGGCTGGCGGGTCGAGGGTCCGCTTCCGGCCGACACGCTCTTCCACCGTGCGCGCAAGGGCGACTTCGATCTCATCGTGGCGATGTATCACGACCAGGGACACGCGCCGGTCAAGGCGGTCGCGTTCGACGCCGGCGTGAACATCACCGCCGGGCTGCCGGTGCTGCGCACGTCCGTCGACCACGGGACGGCGTTCGACATCGCGGGCACCGGCCGTGCCGACGAGCGGAGCATGCTCGAGGCGCTGCGGCTGGCGGCCGAGCTGGCGCCCCGCTGACCAATCCATCGGAGATGCCGTGCAACCCAACCCGGTGAAAGCCAATCTCGCCGCAGGCGGCGCCGCCTTCGGCACGATGGCGTTCGAGTTCTTCACGCCCAGCCTCGCGCAGATCGTGAAGGCGGCAGGAGCCGAATTCCTGCTCTACGACATGGAGCACAGCGGTGCCGACGTCGAGACCATGAAAGCGCAATTCGCCGCCTGTCGCGGGATCGGTCTGCCGCCGTTCGTGCGCGTCCCCGCGACCGAATACCACTTCATCGCGCGCATGCTGGACGCGGGCGCGATGGGGATCATGGTGCCGATGGTCGAGGGCCGCGAGCAGGCCGAGCGGATCGTCTCGTACACGCGCTATCCGCCGCTCGGGCGGCGCGGGGCGGCTTTCGGGGTCGCGCCGCACGACGACTACCTCCCGGGTAGCGTCACCGACAAGATTGCAGCGGCGCACGCGCGGACGCTGGTGATCTGCCTGGTCGAGACCGCGATCGGGATCGAGAACGTCGATGCGATCGCCGCCGTCCCGGGCGTGGACGTCGTCTGGCTCGGCCATTTCGACCTCACCAATTTCCTCGGCATCCCCGGCGAGTTCAGCCACCCTCGGTACCTGAAGGCAGTGGACGAGCTCGTCGGCGCGTGCGCGCGCCACGGCAAGGCGCCGGGATTCATGGCCGCCGACGACGAATGGGCAAGCGACTACCGCGCCAGGGGGTTTCGGATCCTCGCCTACGGGATCGACGTGTTGCTGATGCAGACCGCGCTCGCGAAGGGGCTCGCGAGGCTACGGGAGAATGAGGCAGCGAAGGGATAGGCCTTTGGCTGATCCTCAAGACCGCCTCGGGAGAGAAATCGAAGAGCGAGCTGTGGGGCTACGGCGACGACGAGTTCGCGCCCTGGACCCTCGGCGCGACGATGTAGGCGTGCGCGCCGCGCGCCTGCTTCTCGCCCTGCTCGTCGCGCCTCCGCTCGCCGCGGCGGCACAAACCGTCGTCCCGCGGCCGGCGCGTCCGATCGTCCTCCCCGCGCCGGTGGTGGTGGTGCCGGGCTATGCCGTCCCGCCGGTGGAGTATCACGGCGCGATCGCCTACGATCGCGCCACCGGCGCGTACGGCTACAGCTACGACTACCCGACGCCACGCGACGCAGGCATCGCCGCGATAAGCGGCTGCGGCGAGCCGCAATGCGTGGTCGCGATCGCGTTCAAGAGCGGCTGCGCGGTGCTCGTCGACGGCCCCGGCGGCCCGGTGGTCGCCGAAGGCGTGAACGCGCGCGAAGCGGAAGTGAAAGCGCGCGGGCGCTGCATCGATCCGCAATGCCACGTCATCGCCTGGGCGTGCACGCGCTGACCAGGCGATCCTCCGGCGTCTCCGTTCCGCTCCTCGCTCCGCCGTCACGGTCCCGACACCGGCGACGGAACTTGCGCGCTGGTGAGGAATCGTGCCGCCGGACGGCCGTGAATAGCTCACGAATGGCCATGACGGCGGCATAGGCCTATGGCATAGTCGGCCTCGTCGAAAGATAACAACACAGGCAGCACCGGGCCGGCGGTCTCGCGTCTCCCGCTGGCACCCTCCGGGTGAAGACGCTCGTACGCTAGAGAATCGCAACCACGCAGTCGCCGGCCGGCCGTGCGCAAGAAGCGCGCCGCGGTGCTCATTCACCGGGGGATGCGGGGACGGTTCTCGCAGGGGTCTCGTCATGGGAACGCCCGCACGGCCGACTGGTCCGGCCGTCAACTCCGGCCCTCGGCCGGCCACCGAGAGCAAGGCGCTGCTCAGTCAGTGCCGCGACCTCGCGCGCTCGAAGCTGAGCCGGATCGTCACCGAGGCCCTCGACAAGGTCGAGAACGACCTCTTCTCCGCGGCTGAAGCCTCCACCTCGCGCGCCGAACAGCAGGTGTTGTTCGAAGCGATGGCGCAGGTCAAGCACTACCGCGCCGAGATCGCGGCCTCGTTCGACCGCTATTTCATCGAGATCTACGATCGGCGGGTCTCCACCCGCGGCCGGGCGGCTCCGGGCGGGCCGGCCTCGGGCCTCGCCGAGCTCTCGCTCGTCGACGACGCCGCGATGGAGGAGGACCTCGTCGTCAGCGATCTCGCGCGCAAGACCCGCAACCGCATCGATCCGGAGCAGCTGCTCGGCATCCGCGCCCGCTTCGGGCACCTTCTCTCGAGCGAGCAGGTGGAGGACGACACCGCCAACCCGCTCTGTCCCGAGGCGGTCTTCGAGGCGCTCAGGCTTGCGTGCGGCAAGATTCCCGGCGATTTCGCGGTCAAGCGCTCGCTCCTGAACGCCTTCCAGCCGTACGTTGCAGCAGGCATCACGACCGTCTACGCCGACGTCAACCGGAACCTGATCTCGCACCACGTCCTGCCGCGGATCAAGCACCAGGTGAAACGCGCTGCCGACGTCGGCGTCAGCGGCCCGCACCCGGTGCTCGCTGCGAGCCAGGCGATGAACCTGGCCCAGCTGATGGGCGGCGGGCAAGGCGGTGCGGCTGCCGCCGCGGCGATGACCAGGAGCCAGCTGATGAACCTCGGGCAGCTCATGCCCGGCGCCCCTGGCCAGAGCCCGCTCGCGATGAGCAGCCCGCTCGATCTCTCGGCGCTGCTCGCCGGCGTGATGAACGGCGGCGCCGCGCGTGCGCACGTGACCCGGATGCTCGCCGACCCGTCGCGGTACGCGATGGAGGCGGCGCTCGCCTCGACGCCCGCGAGCCCCGCGCTGATGACCTCGCTGTCGGCGCTCCAGTCGGTGGCCATGCCCGCCGACGGCGGCGCGTTCGACTTCATGTCGGCGCTCGGCGACCAGGTGCGCGCCCAGAGCCATCCGCTCGACCAGCTCACGATCGAGCTGGTGACGATGGTGTTCGACTACATCCTCGACGACAGGAGCGTTCCCGAGACGGTCAAGGGCGAGATATCCCGGCTGCAGATCGTCGCGGTCAAGGCGGCGATCCTCGATCGCACGTTCTTCGCGCGCCGCCAGCATCCGATGCGCCGGTTCCTCGACCGCATCGCCGAAGTGGCGGCCGATCCGGACATCGCGACCGAGGAGGGCTCGCGGTTCATCCTCGAGCTGCGGGCGATGGTGGACTACATCGTCCACAGGTTCACCGACGACCTCGCGATCTTCACCGCCGCGCTCGACACGCTGGAGCGGATGATCGAGGAGAACCGCGAGACGCGACAGCAGGAGCTCGCGCCGACCACGACCGAGCTCGAGCGCAAGGAAGAGGCCGAGATCGCGCACGCGACCGCGCTCGCCGAGATCAAGCGGCGCGTCACGCGCAAGACGCCTGGCTTCGTGCGCGAGTTCCTGTACCAGTGGTGGACCAAGACCCTTGTCGACGCGTACATGAAGGACCGTGAAGGCGACGACTCCTGGACCCACCGGCTAGGGGCCGTCGACGCGCTGGTGTGGAGCGTCTCGCCGCTCAAGACCGGCGAGATTCAGCAGCTCGCTTCGATGCTGCCGACGCTGATGCGCAGCCTCCTCCGCGGCATGAACGCGATCGAGATGCCGGCCGACGCGCGGCACGGCTTCTTCAACCAGCTGATGCAGAGCCACACGGCGTCGATCAGTGCCGCGAAGTCGCAGGCAAAGAGCCAGCCGGTGCCCACGGCTGCCGACATCGCCCGCGTCGAGGAGGAGCCGGTGAGCGAACCCGGTCTGCCCGAGGAGCCGGACGGGATTGAACCCTCGATCGACGACTACTTCGTCCACACCGCGATGGCGGTCGAGCGCGGCGCGGTGGTCGAGTTCATGGACGGCACGACCGCGGTGCGCGCGAAACTGTCGTGGGTGAGTCCGAAGCAGACGATCCTGCTCTTCACCTCCAGCGCCGGGGGCGCGCGCAAGCTCGCGCCGAAGGCGTTCGCCGAGCTCCTGCGGCAAAAGAGGGCGCGGATCGTCGAGGTCTCCGAGGCGCTCATGGATCGCGTGGTACACGCGATGATGGGCCCGGAGTCGGTGCCGCAAGCCGCCTGAAGAACCGTTTTCCGCCGCGACCCCGCAAGCCGGCGGGCTGCCGTCTCGCCGCCAAGCAGGCAGCCCGATTCCGCGGGGTCGCACTTTTATTCCACAGCACCGCCCTGCCGCGGGCCTGTCGGCACCCGTTCGTAACCTCGCTGCCGGGTGCGTCGCATCGGCCGTACCCGCCTGGCGCGTATGGCCGCCGGTTGCGGCGGTCCGGCACGATCGCGCTACGGACCCGTGACGCGCGCGACGAATTCGGCGAGAAGACGATTCACCGCGTCCGGCGCCTCGAGCATGGTGAAATGCCCGACGCCGGACACGATCTCGATCCGGGCGTTCGGCGCGCGGCTTCGCACCATCTCGAGCCACGGCGACCTCGCCCCCGCCGCGAGCGGGACGCGCTTGCGTTCGGGTGTGATCATCGTGCTCTGGATCACGAGCAGCGGCACGCCGACGCGCCCGAGAGCGGTTGCCATGTGCCGAGCGTCCCAACCCACCACTCTCGGGAACAGCGCCGCTCCGACCGCCTGCGGCCACCGCCGGGCGCGCTCACGGATTCGGTCGGCCATCGCGCTCGGCGCGAAAAACATCTGCTCGAAGAGGTCCTGGGCGAACGCCGCATAGCCGCCGGACGCGATGGTCCGCCGCAGATCCTCCTCGGCGCGCTCGCCCGCGGCCGCCTGGAAGCTGCCGTCGACGAGCACGACGCCGGCGACGCGATCCGGCGCATCGAGACACGCCTGCAGCACGACCCGCGTACCCATACTGTGGCCGACGAGCACCGCACCGCTCAGGTTGATCGCGCGCAGGAGTGCGGCAACGTCGGCGCCGAACGTCTCGATGTCGCACGACGCGGGCTCTCCGGGCGAGGCGCCGTGGCCGCGCAGATCGCAGGCGATGACCATGTGCCGCGTACCGAACGCCTCGACCTGTGGCCGCCAGTCCTCGGACGCGCACCCGAACCCGTGGACGAAGACGAGCGGCGGCGCGCCGGCGCCGGTGCACTCGTAGTGCAGGCGCGTGCCGTTGACGGTGGCGTGTGGCATTCCGGGCTCCATCGGCGGTGGTCGAATGCGATTCTAGCCGCCGCCGGACGGCCGGAGATGCCGGGGCGTCCTGGATCGCCGATGCGCATCCGGAAGAGGAGGCAGACTATTCGCCGATCTGCAGCAGCATCCCGCGCTTTCTCGCGCCGTTGAACGAAGCGAGGAACACGCCGATCCCGGCGGCGAGGTACAAGAAATTGAGCGCGACGGTCGTCCAGAAGTAGTCCCAGCGGAACACGCCCTGGAGCAGGACCGCGCGCATGCCCTCGAACACGTGGCTCGTCGGCAGACACCACGCGACCGCCTGCAACCACTTCGGCAGCACCTCGACCGGGTAGTAGATCCCGCTGATCGGCGCGGCGATGAAGATCGCACCCCAGGCGAAGTTCTCGGCTGCGAGCCCGTAGCGCATCACCAGCGCCGAGACCATCAACCCTACCGACCACGCCGTCACCAGCAGATTGGCGAAGAACGACACGAGGGGCACGCCGAGGTCGAAGATCGACGTCTGGTAGAGGGCGATTGCGAGCGCGATCGCGGTGCCCACGCCGATGATCGTGCGGATCAGCGATACCCCGATCATCGCAGCGACCAGCTCGAGCGGCCGCAGCGGGCTCACGAAGAGATGCCCGAGGTTGCGCGAGTACAGCTCCTCGAAGAACGACAGCGCGACCCCGAGCTGGCCGCGGAACAGCACTTCCCACAGCAGCAGCGCCGACACGAGGACGCCCGGGACCTGGGCGATCAGCGACGAGTTGGTCGCAAGGAACTTGGCGATGAAAGCCCAGAGCACCATCTGCATCGTGGGCCAGTACGCCATCTCGACGACCCGCACCCAGGACTTCTTGAAGAGGTACAGATGGCGCAGGATCATCGCGTAGATCCGGCGCAGGGAGAGCAGGGTCACGGGCGAGCTCATGCCGCTTCGGGACTGCGCGCCACGTCGAGAAACACTTCCTCCATGTTTCGGCGGCCGTAGCGCGCGATGAGCTCGCGCGGCGAGCCGGCGTCGACGATCCGGCCGGCACGCATCATCAGCACCGCGTCGCACATCCGCTCGACCTCGACCATGTTGTGGGAGGCGAGGAGCAGCGTTGCACCGGCGCGGCGCTGGTAATCCAGCAACTGGCTCCGCACCCGGTCGGCGATGTCTGGATCGAGCGATGCGGTCGGCTCGTCGAGCAGCAGCAGATCCGGCTCGTTCAGCAGCGCCTTGGCGATCGATACCCGGGTGCGCTGTCCCGCCGATAGCGTACCGTAGGCGCGCTTCACGAACTCGCCGAGGTCGAGCGACGCCACGAGCTCCGCGATCCGCCGGCGCGGCCGCGCAACGCCGTAGAGCCGCGCGAACACGGTGAGGTTCTCCTCGACGGTGAGCTTGCGCGGCAGATCGACGTACGGCGAGGTGAAGTTCATGCGCGGCAGGACCCGATACCGGTGTCGGGCCATGTCCTCGCCGAGCACGACGATGCTGCCGGCGGTCGGCAGCAGCACGCCTAGCAGCATCGAGATCGTGGTGGTCTTGCCGGCGCCGTTGCCGCCGAGGAGCGCGGTGGTGCTGCCGCGCGCAACGGTGAACGAGATGTCGCTGACCGCTTCGACGGCGCCGAAGCGCTTGGTGAGGCTGCCCGCCTCGACGGCGGTCATCCGCGAACGCGCGAGAAGCTCAGCGGCTGGCGTCCGGCTTCCACTTGATCGAGCACCCGAGCGCCGCCGTCTGGTCGGCGGGGCCGTTGCCGGTCTGCGCGACCCCGACCATCGCCTCGAAGAGCTCGCGGCGCGCGTTCGCGACGGGTGCGATCTTCGAGGCGTCGAGCCGCCCGTGGTACTGCAGCTCGAGATCGCCGTTGTAGCCGAAGAACTCCGGCGTGCACACCGCGCCGTACGCGCGCGCCACTTCCTGGCTCTCGTCGAGCACGTAGGGAAACGGGAACCCGAGCTCGCGCGCCACCCGCTGCATGTTCTCGAAGGAGTCCTCAGGATAGTCGGCGGGATCGTTCGCCATGATGGCGATCGAACCGATGCCGTGCACGGCGAGCTCCCTGCAGTCGCGCACGATCCGCTCGCGGATCGCCTTGACGTACGGGCAGTGGTTGCAGATGAACATCACGACCAGACCCTTGGGCCCGCGGGCGGAGGCGAGCGTATGGCGCTTGCCATCGGTGCCCGGCAGGTCGAAATCGACGGCTCTGCGGCCGAAATCGCACACCTGGGTTTGCGTCGCCATGGGAGAATTTCCTGCGAGAGAAGCGACGCGATCTTAGCATGCAGCGAACACACGCCCGCGCGCCCCGGTTCCATTGTGAAGCCGTGCTCTCGCCCGGTGCGAGCCTCGAGCTGCCGGAGCGCGCTGCACGCCACGTCGCCGCGCTGCGGTTGCAAACGGGCGACGAGGTCGTCCTCTTCAACGGCGACGGCGCGGAGTCGATCGCGACGCTCGTCGCCCTAGGCAAGCGCGGCGTCGTCGCCGCCGTCCGCGAACGGCGAACGTCCGAGCGCGAATCCCCGTTCGAGATCCATCTCGCGCAGGGGATCTGCGCCGGCGACCGCATGGACCTCGTCCTGCAGAAGGCGACCGAGCTCGGCGTGGCGTCGATGCAGCCGGTGATCACCGCGCGGTCCATCGTGCGCCTCGCTCCCGAGCGCAGGGAGCGCCGCGAGACCCACTGGCAGAACGTGGTGATCGCCGCCTGCGAGCAGTGCGGCCGCAACCGCATCCCGCGGTTAGCGCAGAGCCTTGGCTTCCCGGAGTTTGTGGCGCTGCCGGCGCGCGGCGGTACCCGGATCCTGCTCGCTCCCGACGGCGAGGCAACGCTGCGCACGCTCGCACCGCGCGCGCCGGTGACGATCCTGATCGGGCCGGAAGGCGGGCTTGCGCCCGAAGAGCGCGAGCTGGCGGCATCGCGCGGGTTCACGCCGGTGCGGTTCGGTCCGCGGATTCTGCGGACCGAAACGGCACCCCTGGCCGCGCTCGCCGCGCTGCAGGCGCTGTACGGCGACTGCTGAGGCGGGTGCGGCGCTTACCTGGGCGCGACGGCGGACAGCAGCGTGATGATCTCGGGGTCGCCGCCGCGTCGGGCGAGTTCGAGCGCCGACATGCCCCAAGGATCCTTCGCGTTGGGATCCACGCCGCGGCCAGCGAGAAAGAGGCGCACCGCGATCGCATCCCGGCGCTTAACTGCATCGAGGAACTGGGTGCGGTCGTGATACACGAGGCCCATCGCGGCGAGGTCCTTCCGCGCCCGGATCGCGCTGACGTCGGTCGTCGCCTGCGCTTCGGCCGTCATCTGCTTGTGGTTCATCGCCATCATCGAGCGGCCGATCGCGAGCATCTTCTCGCGCTCGGGCGCCGGCACGCCGGCGAAGATATCGAGCATCAGCGCGTTGGCCTCGGGGTTGCGCCCGCTGGCGATGTCGTCGAAGGCCTTCTGCGCGGCGTTGGGGTCGCAGCCCTGCGACGCGGCACCGCCCGGCGGGCAGGCCGCCTGCATGAAGACTTGCATGAGCGAGAGAAACCGGCCGAACGTGGCCCAGTCGGTCGCAGGCGACGGGGCGCTTTGTGCGTTCGCGGCGCCGATTCCGAGCGCGGCGACGGCGGCGGCGAGCACTTGCTTCCAGGACATGGCAACCTCTTTCGTCAAGACTCTGCTAACGCGGGAGTCTACGCCGGCGTTGACCCCAGCGCCGATCGAATAGAATCCGCGCCTCCGAGCCCGACCGCGACCCGATGCCCGCGAAGCCCGACGCCAATTTCGTCACCTGGTTCCGCTCGGTCGCGCCCTATTTCCACGCGTTCCGCGGCCGCACCTTCGTGATCGCTTTCGGCGGCGAGCTGGTCGCCGAGGGTCGGTTCGTGTCGCTCGCGCACGACCTCAACCTGCTGCACAGCGCCGGCATCCGGCTCGTGCTCGTCCACGGCTCGCGCCCGCAGATCGAGGCGCAGCTGAAGACGCGGAAGCACCGCTCGACCTATCACAAGGGACTGCGCGTGACCGACCCGGTCGGGCTCGAGTGCGTGAAGGAAGCAGTCGGGCTGCTGCGCGTCGAGATCGACGCGCTGCTCTCGCTCGGGCTGCCGTCGACGCCGATGGCGGGCGCCGCGATCAACACGGTGTCCGGCAACTTCATCGGCGCGCGGCCGATCGGCGTGGATGACGGCGTGGACTACCAGCACACCGGCGCGGTGCGCAAGGTCGACGCGCAGGCGATCGGCGGTTGCCTCGACGCCGGCAACATCGTCGTGGTGTCGCCGATCGGCTACTCGCCCACCGGCGAGGTCTTCAACCTCGCGATGGAGGACGTCGCGGTCGCGACCGCCTGCGCCCTGCGCGCAACGAAGCTCGTGTTCCTGTCCGACGCGGCGGTCCTGGAGCGCGACGGCGCGCTGCGCCCCGAGCTGACCGCGCGGGACGCGGAGGAGCTGCTCGCCGACGGCCGCCATCTCTCGCGCGAGACGCGCACCGCGCTCGCGCGCACGGTGACGGCAGTGCGCGGCGGCGTCGCGCGCGCGCACGTGATCCCGCGCGACGTGGACGGGGCGCTGCTGATCGAACTCTTCACCCACGCGGGCTCGGGCAGCATGATCACCGCCGACAAGCTCGAGCGGCTGCGCGAGGCGACGATCGATGACGTCGGCGGCATCCTGCGGCTGATCGAGCCGCTGGAGGCCGACGGGACGCTGGTGCGGCGCGGGCGCGAGCTGCTCGAACAGGAGATCGGCCGGTTCACGGTGCTCGAGCACGACCGGTTGATACTCGGCTGCGCGGCGCTCTACCCGTTCCCGAAGGCGCTTGCGGGCGAGCTCGCGTGCCTCGCCGTCCATCCCGACTACCGCGGCAACGGTCACGGCGAGAAGCTCATGGACGCGATCGCGGCGCGCGGCCGCGCCGCGGGGATGAAGCGACTCTTCGTGCTTACCACGCGCGCGACGCACTGGTTCGTCGAGCGCGGGTTCAGCGAGGCGGGTGTCGAGGCGCTGCCCGCGGGGAAGAAGGCGCTATACAACTTCCAGCGGCGGTCGAAGGTGCTCGTCAAGCCGCTTAAACAGGAGGCCTGAATGGCGAGGATGGTGAACTGCGTGAAGCTCGGCCGGGCGGCCGAGGGCCTGGATTTCCCACCACTTCCGGGCGAGCTGGGAAAGCGGATCTACGAGAACGTATCGAAGGAGGCCTGGCATGCGTGGCAGGCGCAGCAGACCCGGCTCATCAACGAGAACCGGCTGCAGCTTGCCGATCCGCGCGCCCGGAAATACCTGCTCGAGCAGACAGAGAGGTTTCTCTTTGGCGGCGACGCCGATGAGGCGTCGGGCTACGTGCCGGTGAAGAAGTAACGACCCCTACATTCGCGCCGCGAGCGGGGCCCGGGGCGGGGCGCCCGAATCGGCAGCTAGCGAAAGAGCCGCTACGCGCGCGGCACCCTGCCGGCCTGATCAGGGCGCCAAATGGGGAACTTGCGCAAGAGCCGCTAAGCAGGCCGGGCGAGGGTGCGCAGCGTCCGGCCGGTCCATCATTCATTCGCGGCGCGCGCGATATCGTCGCCGCGCAGGTGCCGGACGTCACGACCTTCGACCATGTACACCACGTACTCGGCCATGTTCTTCGAGTGATCGCCGATCCGCTCGAGCGCCTTGGCGACGAACAGGATTTCCAGGCACCGGCTGATCGTGCGCGGGTCTTCCATCATGAACGTGATGAGCTGGCGCAGGATCGAGCGGAACTCCGTGTCGACCAGTTCGTCCTGGCGGACGACTTCCTGGGCCGCCTTCACGTCGAGCCGTGCGAATGCGTCGAGCGCCTTGCGCAGCATGGCGAGCGCGAGCCCGGACACGTGCCGTACCTCGATCCGCGGCATGTGCATCCGGTCGGCCTCGTGAATCAGCTTCGCCATCCGGGCGATCTTCTCCGCCTCGTCGCCGATGCGCTCGAGGTCCGTGATGGTCTTGATGACCGCGATGATCAGCCGGAGATCGCTCGCCGCCGGCTGCCGGCGCGCGATGACGTGGCTACAGGCCTCGTCGAGCTCGACCTCCATGGCGTTCACCCGGTGGTCGTTCGCTTTCACGAGCTCGATCTCCTCCATGTTGCCGGTCGAGAGCGAGTCGATCGCGCGCCGGATCTGTTCCTCGACGAGCCCGCCCATCTGGAGGACGCGGGTGCGCACGGCCTCCAGCTCGGCGTCGAACTGCTTCGAAGTGTGCTCGGACATGTTCACGGGCCCAGGGACGCTATCCAGAAACTGACAGGCTAGGGTATCACTGTGACAGCCCTGTGACAGGGGGTCAGGCACCCGCCGCCGGGCGCCGCAGGGTTCGAACGCCTCGCGGCGTCGCCAGCAGCAGCACATCCGCACCGCGCCGCGCGAACAGGCCGTTCGACACGGTGCCGACGATGTTGTTGAGCGTTGTCTCGAGCGCCGCCGGGTCGGGGATCGCGAGGCCCGCGACGTCGAGGACGACGTTGCCGTTGTCGGTCGTGAAGCCGTCACGCAGGTGCGGCTGCCCGCCGAGCCGGGCAAGCTCGCGCGAGACATGACCCCGCGCCATCGGGATCACCTCGACCGGCAGCGGGAAGCGCCCGAGCGCGGCGACGAGCTTCGATTCGTCCGCGATGCAGACGAACGTGCGCGCAACGGCAGCGACGATCTTCTCCCGCGTCAGCGCGCCGCCGCCGCCTTTGATCATCGCCAGGCGCTCGGTGATCTCGTCGGCGCCGTCGACGTAGACCGGCAGTTCGTCGATCTCGTTCAGGTCGAAGACGCGCACGCCGTGGGAGCGCAGCCGCGCGGCCGACCGCTCGGAACTCGCGACTGCGCCGCGAACGCGCCCCTTGACCCGTGACAGCTCGTCGATGAAGCAGTCGGCAGTCGATCCGGACCCCACGCCGATGATTGCGTCCTCCACGAGGTAGGCAATCGCCGCGCGTCCCGCCGCCGCTTTCAGCTCGTCCTGCGTCATCGCCTGTGTCGTCTTCGCAACGGTCCGATTCTACGCGGGACGCCTGCGTCAAACTGCCTTGCGCCGCCGCACGCGGAGGAGCGTAAAATGACAGCATTCTTTGGGATCGAGCTTCCGATGTCGCGCGCTAAAGCCCTTCTCACCGCCGCGTTCTGCGCCGGGATCGGCTTGCCGGCAGCGGCGCAGATCGGGGGCATCCCCCCCGCGACTACCCCGCTAGGGCTGCGCGCCGGAGATGCGGGCTGGACCAGCAGCCTTTTCGTCGGCGGGCAGGGCTTCAATGCCGACCGGGCGCGAATGCCCGACCCGGGTTTCCGGGTGTCCCCGCAACTGCCCACCGAGTCGGCACGGCCGCTTCACCTCGGGCCGCCGGTCGATCCGCTGGGCGCCGCGCAGGCCGGGGCCTATCTCGGCTACCGGCGCGACAGGTGGACGCTATCGTCGAGCGTCCGACAGGGCTTGGGCGCTGCCGCGGGCGGCACCCGGCTGGATCTCGGAGCGAGCTATGGATTCAACGTCACCTCGCGTCACCTGATCACGCTCTCCGGCGGACTCACCGTCGGCGCTTCGACTCCGCTCGCGCCCTACTATGGGGCATACGGAACCGATGCCTTCTGGCGCTCCGGTTATCGCGCCGGCGAGCCGGGTGCCGGCCTGCGGCTCTCCTGGCTCTACAGCTTCGATCGCAACCTCTACTTCAACACCACGGTGGGCTACGACCGCGCGTACGGGGACGCCGAGAACCTGCAGGGCCTCGGCCGCGACACGACCACGGTCGGGACGACCTTCGGCTACCGCTGGTAGCCCGCTATTTCTTCTTCGGGATGTACAGGTCGGTGATCGACCCGACCGCCGTTTCGGCGGCGAAGTACGACGTCTCGGATAGCGTCGGGTGCGGATGGATCGTGAGGGCGATGTCCTCCACGTCCGCCCCCATCTCGAGCGCGAGCACGGTTTCCGCGAGCAGTTCCCCGGCATTGGTGCCGACGATTCCGGCGCCGAGGATCCGCTTCGTCTCGGGGTCGTAGAGGAGCTTGGTCAGGCCGTCCTCGCGCCCGATCGACAGCGCGCGGCCGCTAGCCGCCCACGGAAAGCTCGCCTTCTCGTAGGCGATGCCCTTCTCCTTGGCGTCGGTTTCGGTGAGGCCCATCCACGCCACCTCCGGGTCGGTGTAGGCGACCGACGGGACGGTCATGGCGTCGAACGCGACCTTGTGACCGGCGATCACCTCGGCCGCGACCTTCGCCTCGTGGCTTGCCTTGTGCGCGAGCATGGGGTCGCCGCAGATGTCGCCGATCGCGAAGATGTGCGGGACGTTCGTGCGCTGCTGCTTGTCGCCCGGAATGTAGCCGCGCTCGTTCACCGCGACGCCCGCTTTCTCCGCGGCGATCTCGCGCCCGTTGGGACGGCGGCCCACCGCGAGGAGCACGCGGTCATAGCGCTGCGGCGCCGGCGCATTCGCGCCTTCGAAGGTCGTGAGCAGGCCGTCGGGCTTCGCTTCCAGCTTCGCGACCTTGGTCTTGAGGTAGATCGCCTCGTAGCGCTTCCTGATCCGGTTCTCGAGTGGCCTGATGAGGTCGCGGTCGGCGCCGGGGATCAGGCCGTCGAGCAGTTCCACGACGGACACCTTTGCGCCAAGCGCGTCGTAGACGCACGCCATCTCGAGACCGATGATCCCGCCGCCGATCACCAGCATCCGCTCGGGGATGCCGCGGAGCTCGAGCGCCCCGGTGGAGTCGACGAGCCGGGGATCGTCGTACGGGAACCCCGGGATGCGCGCGACCGACGAGCCAGCGGCGATGATGCAGTACTCGAACGCGATGCGCTTCTCGCCATCGGGTGTGCGTACGAGCATCGTCTTCGGCGACTCGAACTTGCCCACGCCCTGGACGACGGTCACCTTGCGTTGCCTGGCGAGGCCCACCAGCCCCTTGGTGAGCCGGCCGACGACCGATTCCTTCCAGCCGCGCAGCTTGTCGACGTCGAACTTCGGCGGGCCGAACTCGACGCCGAAGTGGCTCATCTCCTTGGCGTCGGTGACCACCTTGGCCGCGTGCAGCAACGCCTTGGAAGGGATGCAGCCGACATTCAGGCAGACACCGCCGAGCGACGGGTAGCGCTCGACGAGCACGGTGCTCTTGCCGAGGTCGGCCGAGCGGAACGCGGCGGTGTAGCCGCCAGGTCCGGAGCCGAGCACCACCACTTCACAAGTGATGTCGGCGCCACCCGCTGCGATTCCGGCGGCGCCGGCCGGCGCGACGACCGGTGTTGCGGGCGGCGCGCGCGGCGCTGGCGCTTTCGCCGCGGGTGACGCGGCCGCGTTTGCCACCGCCGCATCGAGCATCAGGATCGGCGAGCCTTCCGACACCCTGTCGCCGACCTTGACGAAGAGGCTCTTCACCGTACCGGCGAGCGGCGACGGGATCTCCATCGTTGCCTTGTCGCTCTCGAGCGTGACCAGCGACTGCTCGGGCTCGACCGCGTCACCGGGCTTCACCAGGATCTCGATGACGTCGACGCTCTTGAAATCGCCGATATCGGGGACCTTGACCTCGATCATGCGACGCTCCTCACAGCATCGCCCGCCGGAAGTCGGCGAGCAGCTGCGCAAGGTAGCCGTTGAACCGTGCCGCCGACGCGCCGTCGATCACGCGGTGATCCCACGAGAGCGAGAGCGGTAGAACGAGCCGCGGGGCGAACTGCTTCCCATCCCACACGGGCCGGGTCGCGGAGCGGCAGACACCGAGGATCGCCACCTCGGGGGCGTTGATGATCGGCGTGAAGTAGGTGCCGCCGATGCCGCCCAGGCTCGAGATCGAGAACGTGCCGCCCTGCATGTCGGCCGGTTTGAGCTTGCCGTCGCGCGCGAGCTTCGCAAGCTCCGCGGTCTCGGTCGCGATCTCCAGGATCCCCTTCTTGTCGGCGTCCCTGACCACCGGCACGACCAGGCCGCCCGGCGTGTCGGCGGCGAAGCCGATGTGCCAGTACTTCTTGACGACGATGGCCGCGCCGTCGGCGGCGAGCGAGCTGTTGAAGTCGGGGAACTTCCTGAGCGCCGCGACGCACGCCTTGATGAGGAAGGCGAGCATCGTCACCTTGACGCCGGACTTCTCGTTCTCCTTGTTGAGCTGCACCCGGAATGCCTCGAGCTCGGTGATGTCCGCGTCGTCGTGGTTGGTAACGTGCGGGATCATCACCCAGTTGCGATGCAGGGTCGGCCCGGAGATCTTCTTGATCCGCGGGAGCGGGACGGTTTCGACCGGCCCGAACTTGGCGAAGTCCACCTGCGGCCACGGCAACAGACCGAGCCCGGCGCCAGCCGCGGCAGCAGGAGCGGGCCCATGCGCCATCACACCTTTCACGAATGCCTGGACGTCGGACTGCAGGATGCGGTTCTTCGGCCCGCTGCCGCGGACCCTGGCGAGATCGACGCCGAGCTCGCGCGCGAACTTGCGCACCGAAGGGCTCGCGTGCGGCCTGCCCGCCGGCTCTGCCGCCGGCTCGATCGCGACCGGGGGCGGACGCGACGGTGCGGTGGCCGGCGCAGATGCCTCCGCCTTCGCTGCGGAGGCCGGAGGCGCTGCCGCCGGGGCTGCCGCCCTACTCGCCGGCGCGCCGCCGACCTCTTCGAGCACCAGGATCGGCGAGCCCTGCGAGACCTGGTCGCCGATCCTGATCAGGATCTCCTTCACCTTGCCCGCCGCCGGCGACGGGACTTCCATTGTCGCCTTGTCGCTCTCGAGCGTGACCAGCGACTGCTCGGGCTCGACCGAATCGCCGGGTTTCACCAGGATCTCGATGACGTCGACGCTCTTGAAATCGCCGATGTCGGGAACGTCGACCCGGCGGACGCCGCCCGGCGCGGCGGCCACGGTCGGCGGTTTCGCAGGCTCGGAGGGTGCTGACGCTTTCGCGGCTCCGGTGGTTGCGGCCGACTTCGCAACCTCGGTGGTTGCGGCCGACTTCGCGGCCTCGGTGGTTGCGGCCGACTTCGCGGCCTCGGTGGTTGCGGCCGACTTCGCGGCCTCGGTCGTTGCGGCCGACTTCGCGGCCTCGGTGGTTGCGGCCGACTTCGCGGCCTCGGTGGTTGCGGCCGACTTCGCGGCCTCGGCCGATTCGAGGACGAGGATCGCGCTGCCTTCGGACACTTTGTCCCCGACCTTGACGCGGACCTCCTTCACGACGCCCGCGGACGGCGACGGGATCTCCATCGTCGCCTTGTCGGACTCGAGCGTGACCAGCGACTGCTCCGGTTGCACCGTGTCGCCCGGCTTCACCAGGATCTCGATCACGTCGACGCTCTTGAAATCCCCGATGTCGGGGACGAAGACTTCCTTCATGGCGCCCATGTCTTGTCGGGGGAGAGGCGTCGCATGTCGCGCTCGTCGTCCCCCTTCCCCTTTTGTCAGACGGTTACGGGATTCGGCTTGCCGGGATCGATGCCGTATTTCTTGATCGCGTCGGCCACGAGCGCGGGCTTGACGGCACCGTCGTCGGCGAGCGCCTTCAGCGCGGCAACCGTCACCCAGTAGCGGTTGACCTCGAAGAAGTGGCGCAGCTTCTCGCGCGTGTCGGACCGTCCGTAGCCGTCGGTCCCGAGGACGCGGAAGGTCTTCCCGCGCGGCAGGAACGGCCGGATCTGGTCGGCAAATGCCTTCATGTAGTCGGTTGACGCGATCACCGGGCCCTCGCGTCCCTCGAGCCGGGCCTCCACGTAGGACTTCCGCGGCTGGTCGGCCGGATGCAGCATGTTCCAGCGGTCGGTGTCCAGCCCCTCGCGGCGGAGCTCGGTGAAGCTCGGGCAGCTCCAGATGTCGGCGGTGACACCCCAGTCCTGGGCGAGGATACCGGCGGCGGCGATCACTTCCCGCAGGATTGTGCCCGAGCCCATCAGCTGCACTCTGAGCGGCTTGTCCGCGTTGCCCTTGGACTTGGCTTTGCCGCCATCCTCGAGCAGGTACATCCCCTTCAGGATGCCGGCCTGCACGTCCTTGTCGGCGGCGTCAGTCATGGCGGGATGGGTGTAGTTCTCGTTCATCAGGGTGATGTAGAAGAACACGTCCTCCTGGTTGGTCACCATCCGCCGCAGGCCGTCGTGGATGATCACGCCGACCTCGTAGGCGAACGTGGGATCGTAGGAGATGCAGTTCGGGATCACCGACGACAGGATGTGGCTGTGGCCGTCTTCGTGCTGGAGCCCCTCGCCGTTCAGCGTTGTGCGGCCGGCGGTGGCGCCAAGGAGAAAACCGCGCGCGCGCTGGTCGCCAGCGGCCCACGCAAGGTCGCCGACGCGCTGCAGCCCAAACATCGAGTAGAAGATGTAGAACGGGACGGTGATGACGTTCGATACGCTGTAGCTCGTCGCCGAGGCGATCCACGAGCTGAACGCGCCGGCCTCGTTGATGCCCTCCTCGAGGATCTGCCCGGCCTTGTCCTCGCGGTAGTACATCACCTGGTCCTTGTCCTGCGGCGTGTACTTCTGGCCCTCGGACGAGTAGATGCCGAGCTGTCGGAACATGCCCTCCATCCCGAACGTCCGCGCCTCGTCTGGAACGATCGGCACGACGACCTTGCCGATGCTCTTGTCGCGCACGAGCGCGGTCAGGACGCGCACGAATGCCATCGTCGTCGAGATCTCGCGCTCCTGTCCCTTCAGCACCTGCTCGAACGCTTCCAGCACCGGCACTTGCGGCACAACGTCGGCCTTGCGGCGCCGCCGAGGGAGATAGCCGCCGAGCGCTTGCCGACGCTCGTGCAGGTACTTCATCTCGGGCGAATCAGCCGGGGGCATGTAGAACGGCAGCTCCTCGAGCTTCTCGTCCGGGATCGGGATCCGGAACCGGTCGCGGAACTGGCGGATGGAGTCCATGTCCATCTTCTTCTGCTGGTGCGCAGTCATGCGGCCTTCGGCGATGCGGCCCATGCCGTAGCCCTTGATGGTCTTGGCGAGGATCACGGTCGGCTGGTCCTTGTGGTTCACCGCGCGGTGGTAGGCGGCGTAGATCTTGTGCGGATCATGGCCGCCGCGGTTGAGCCGCCAGATGTCCTCGTCGGTGAGGCGCGACACCATCTCGAGCAGCTTCGGATGCTTGCCGAAGAAATGCTTGCGCACGAACGCGCCGTCGTTCGCTTTGAAGTTCTGGTACTCGCCGTCGACGGTCTCCTCCATCACCTTCAGCAGGATCCCCTCGTTGTCGCGCGCAAATAGCGGGTCCCAGTACGAGCCCCACACCAGCTTGATCACGTTCCAGCCGGCGCCGCGGAACTCGCCCTCGAGCTCCTGGATGATCTTGCCCGAGCCGCGCACCGGGCCGTCGAGGCGCTGCAGGTTGCAGTTGATGACGAAGATCAGGTTGTCGAGCTTCTCGCGCGACGCCATCCCGATCGAGCCGAGCGACTCGGGCTCGTCGGTCTCCCCGTCGCCGAGGAACGCCCACACCTTGCGGTTCGCGGCGTTGACGAGCCCGCGCGCGTGCAGGTACTTGAGGAAACGCGCCTGGTAGATGGCCTGGATCGGGCCGAGCCCCATCGACACGGTGGGGAACTGCCAGTAGGCGGGCATCAGCCACGGGTGCGGGTACGAGGAGATGCCCTTGCCGTCGACCTCGCGGCGGAAGTTCTTCAGCTGCTCCTCGGTGAGCCGGCCTTCGAGAAACGTGCGCGCGTAGACGCCGGGCGCCGAATGGCCCTGGAAGAAGATCAGGTCGCCGCCGTGCCCTTCGCTCGGCGCATGCCAGAAGTGATGCTGGCCGATGCCAAACAGCGTGCCCACCGAAGCGAAGCTCGCGATATGGCCGCCCAGGTCGCCTTCGACCTTGTTCGCGCGCGCGACCATGATCATCGCGTTCCACCGGCAATAGGAGCGGATGCGCTCCTCGAGCGCCGCGTCGCCGGGCGAGCGGACCTCCATCTGTGGCGGGATGGTGTTGATGTAGGCGGTGTTCGGGTTGTACGGGATGTGCGCGCCCGATCGCCGCGCCTTGTCGATCAGCTTCTCGAGCAGGTAGTGGGCGCGCTCCGGCCCCTCGCGCTCGAGCACCGTCTCTAGCGCCTCGACCCACTCCTGGGTCTCGAGGGTGTCGGGATCGTTCGCGGCGTTGAAATCGGGAACGGCGGCCATGGCCAGGAGACCTCCTTTTATTGGGCTGCTGCGGACGGCACGTGGTGTTTTCTTGTTTGGTTGGAAAGCTTAATCCACGCTCTGTGGCGCCGGCAATTTGAGGGCTCTGCGATCCGCCCGCACATTTTATATCGCGGAATGATGTTCCGGGTCATAGAACATGCACGGCGGTCGACTCCCCGGCCGGAGCGGGGAACCGCCCCTGTTACACTTTGTGGCCCTCCGCTCCATTTTCCAGTTTCCTCGTGGACACCCGCGTCATCGACGGCACCGCTCTGTCCAAACGCCTGCGTGGGGATCTGGCCGCCCGGGTCGAACAGCTTGCCGGGCGCGGCATCCGGCCGGGGCTCGCCGCGATCGAGGTTGGCGACGAGGTCGCGTCCAGGGTCTATGTGCGCAACAAGATCAAGGCATGCGCGGAGGTGGGTCTGCACTCGCAGCACTTCGCCCTCCCCGCGTCGACGACCGAAGCCGATCTGCTCGGAGCGGTTGCGCGGCTCAATGCCGACCCGTCCATTCACGGCATCCTGGTGCAGCTGCCGCTCCCCGCGCATATCGCGGCGGCGCGCATCCTGGACGCGGTCGCGCCGGCGAAGGACGTGGACTGCTTCCACCCGGAGAACGTCGGCCGGCTCGCGTCGGGCCAGCCGCGCTTCATCCCTTGCACACCGGCCGCCGTGCTGGCAATGCTCGACGCGGAGGGCGTGAACCCCTGGGCCAAACACGCGGTGGTGGTAGGGGCAAGCAACATCGTCGGCAAGCCGCTCGCGCTGCTCCTCTTGCAGGAGGGCGCCACGATCACCATCTGCAACTCCAAGACGCCCGATCTCGCGGCGCATACCGCGCGCGCCGACATCCTCGTCGCCGCCGTCGGCCGGCCGAAACTGGTGACCGGGAAGATGGTCAAAGCGGGCGCTGCCGTGATCGACGTCGGCATCAACCGCCTTTCCGACGGCAAGCTCGCCGGCGATTGCGATTTCGAGAGCCTACTTGGCGTCGCCGGCGTCGCGACACCGGTGCCGGGCGGTGTCGGTCCGATGACGATCACCATGCTGCTCGCCAACACCGTCCGCGCCGCTGAACTTCAGCCCAGATGACCAAAGCGCTCCTGCTCGTCGACGTGCAAAACGACTACTTCCCGGGCGGGGCAATGCCGCTCGTGGACATGGATCGCGCCGCGGCCAATGCGGCGCGGCTACTCGCCGCGTTCCGGGAGCGCGGGCTGCCGGTCGTTCACGTGCGCCACCTGTCGGTTCGCCCTGGCGCGACGCTCTTCCTGCGCGGAACGACCGGCGCCGAGATCCACGCGGCGGTGACGCCCCGTGCCGGCGAACCGGTCGTCGAGAAGAACTTCCCCAACGCGTTCCGCGCGACCGACCTCGAGTCGCGGCTCCGCGCCGCGGGCGCAGAGCATCTCGTCATCGCCGGTGCCATGAGCCACATGTGCATCGACGCGACCGCGCGCGCCGCGTTCGACCACGGCTTCAAGTGCACGGTTGCCGAGGACGCCTGCGCGACACGCGGCCTCGAGTTCGCCGGCCGCTCGTTGCCCGCACGCGACGTGCACGCGGCGTTCATGGCCGCGCTCGCCGCACCCTACGCGAAGATCGCCTCGGCCGAAGCGTGCGTCGCTTCGCTCGCCGCGGCCGAATAGGACCGCAAGGAGATTCCCATGCAGATGGACGCGAACCCGCTCCTCGACTTCTCGGGGCTGCCGCGTTTCGCCGCGGTGAAGCCCGAGCACATCGCGCCGGCGATCGACCAGCTGCTCGCCGACAATCGCGCGTTGATCGACGAGCTGACGCGGCCCGATACGCCGGTTACGTGGGCCGGCTTCGCGCAGCCGCTCGAGGACGCGAACGAGCGGCTCGGTCGTGCCTGGGGCGTCGTCGGGCACCTGCATGCGGTGCTCGACTCGCCGGAGCTCCGCGAGGCGTACAAGGCGAACCAGCCGAAAGTCGTGCAGTACTGGACGGCCCTCGGTCAGAACCTCGCGCTCTTCGAGAAATACAAGGCGCTCCGCGGGGGACCCGACTTCGAGCGGCTGACGCGCGCGCAGCAGAAGATCGTCGAGAACGAGATCCGCGACTTCCGGCTGTCGGGGGCGGAGCTCGCGCCCGACTGCAAGGTACGCTACGCCGGGATCCAGGAGGAATCGGCGAAGCTCGCGACGCGGTTCGCCGAAAACGCGCTCGACGCGACTAACGCGTTCGCGGTGCACGTCGAGGACCGCGCGGCGCTTGCGGGCATTCCCGACGACGTGCTCGAGGCCGCACGCGCCGCGGCAGAGCAGGACGGCAGGCGCGGGTGGAAGCTCGTGTTGCACGCGCCGTGCTATGTGCCGGTGATGCAGTACGCGGAGAACCGCGCGTTGCGCGAGATCATGTACCGCGGGTCCGTCACGCGTGCATCGGACGAGTTCGCGGGAGCGTTCGCGGCGAAAGCCGAGTTCGAGCGCCGCACGAACGGCCGGCCGGCGGCCGAGCCGACGGCCGCCGAGGCGATCGCAGCCTGGGACAACACGCCGCTGATCGCGAGCATCCTTGCGATGCGGCAGGAGGCGGCGCGGCTCCTCGGCTACGCGACGTTCGCCGAAGTGTCGCTGGTGCCGAAGATGGCGGAGACGCCACGGCATGTGCTCGACTTCCTGGAGGACCTCGCGGCCAAGGCACGGCCGTACGCCGAGCGCGACTGGGCGGAGCTCAACGCGTTCGCCGCCGCCGAGCTCGGGCTCGAGCGCGTCGAGGCCTGGGACTTCGCGTTCGCGTCCGAGCGGCTGCGGCAGGCGCGTTACGCTTTCTCGGACCAGGAGGTGAAGCAGTACTTCCCGGAGCCGAGAGTGCTCGCCGGCATGTTCCGCCTCGTCGAGACCCTTTACGGCATCCGCATCGACGAGGACCGGGCCGAGACCTGGGATCCCGCGGTGCGCTTCTTCCGCATCACGGACGCCGCGAGCGAGCTCGTCGGCCGGTTCTATCTCGATCCCTACGCGCGCCCGACGAAGCGCGGCGGCGCCTGGATGGACGAGGCGATGACCCGGCGGCTCACGCACCACGGCCTGCAATCGCCCGTTGCCTACCTCGTGTGCAACTTCTCGGCGCCGGTCGGCGGGAAACCGGCGCTGCTCACGCACGACGACGTGCTGACCCTCTTCCACGAGTTCGGCCACGGGCTGCACCACCTGCTCACCAAGATCGAGTCGCTCGGCGTGTCGGGGATCCGCGGCGTCGAATGGGACGCGGTCGAGCTCCCAAGCCAGTTCATGGAGAATTTCTGCTGGGAGTGGGACGTGGTGCAGCACATGTCGGCCCACGTCGACACCGGCGCACCGCTGCCGCGCGCGCTCTTCGACCGGATGCTGGCGGCGAGGAATTTCCAGTCGGGGATGCAGACCCTGCGCCAGCTCGAGTTCGCGCTGTTCGACATGCATCTGCACGCCGATTTCGATCCGGTCGGCGCGAAGACCTCGCTCGAATTGCTCGACGAAGTACGCCGCAAGGTCGCGGTCGCGATACCGCCGGCGTACAACCGCTTCCCCAACACTTTCTCGCACATCTTTGCCGGGGGCTACAGCGCGGGCTACTACAGCTACAAGTGGGCAGAGGTGCTCTCGGCCGACGCGTACAGCCTGTTCGAGGAGAAGGGCGTGCTCGACGCCGCGACCGGCGCGCGATTCCGCGACGAGATCCTCGCCGTCGGCGGCAGCCGGCCGGCGATCGAGTCGTTCCGGGCGTTTCGCGGCCGCGAGCCGACCGTCGAGGCGCTCCTGCGGCACAGCGGGATGACGGGGGCTCCGGCCGCACCCGCATAGGCGTGCACTTTTACGCATCGGCCGCCGCCCGAGGGGCCCGGCCGAGAGGCCGGTGCTATCATGCCTTCGTCATGTCCGCAGCAGGGACGAGGGGGTTCGACATGAGAAGGCTCGCGATCGCCGTGGCCGCGATGCTCGTCGCCGCGACCGCCGGCGCGCAGATGTACCGCTGGGCCGACAAGGACGGCAAGGTTCATTACACCGACACGCCGCCACCCGGCTCTGCCAGGGGTGTCCAGAAGCGGGCGGGCCCGCCCGCTCCGGCCGAGGCGGGTCCTGCGGCCCCCTATGCCGTTCAGCAGGCCGCCAGAAACTTCCCTGTCGTCGTATACACCGCGCCAAACTGCGGGCAGCCATGCACCGACGGCAAGGCGTTGCTCGCCGCGCGCGGCGTTCCCTATCGCGAGATCGAGGTCGGACCCGGCAGCGGTCTGACCGCCGAAGATCTGAAGAAGGTTACCGGCGGCGACACGGTCCCGGTGATATTCGTGGGACGGAGCACGACCCGCGGATTCGAGACCGAGATGTGGCACGGCGCGCTCGACGCCGGGGGCTACCCGCGCAGCGCGCCGCCGCTCTCCGCGCAAGCACAGAAGGCTGCGGCGGCGCCCCCCGCGAAAGCAGACGCGCCACAAGCGCAACCCGCACCCCAAGAGCCCGAAAAGCCGAAGGGCAGGTACGCGCCGCAATAGCGGTCTTGCCCGACCCGGCGCCGGGCTCGCTTCCACTCGCGCGGAAATCGCGCAGCGGCCAGAACGGTTACCCGTCCGTGCGCGGCGCCCACCGCAAGCGGCGCGGCGTCGGCGCGAGCACGCAATCCTCGACCCACGGTTGTCCCGAGGCTGCCTACGCCTCGAGGGCAGCCCCGATCACGACGGTGCACTCAACTCCGGCGCAAGCCGCCCTCGGGCAATGCGACGTCGACCTTGAGGACATCGATGCTGTCGTGCCGCTCGAGGGTCACTTTCAGCGCTTCCTTGTCGATCGACGTGTACTTGCAGATCACCGCGATCAATTCCTCCTTGAGCGCGCTGACGATGTCTCCCTTGCCCGATCGCGCCGCCCGCTCGTGGGCCAGAATAAACGACAGACGCTCTTTGGCAATCGGCGCCGAGGGCCGCTTCTTGAACAGGATATCCAGCAACGACACGGTTAGCCTCCGAACAGCCGCTTCCAGAACGGCGCCGACTCGGGTTCAGTGAATCGCAGCGGGCGCTCTTCGCCGAGGTAGCGCGCCACCATGTCGTCGAAGGCGAGCGCCACGGGCGAGCCGTTCGCGAGAATGACCGGCGTTCCCCGGTTCGAGCAATCGAGCACTTGCTCGGATTCCGGGATCAACCCGAGGATCGGCAGACTCAGCAGCTCGGCCACATCGGTGTGCGAGAGCATCTCGCCCTTGTCGGCACGCTTGGGCAGGTAGCGCGTGATGACAAGGTGCTCCTTGACCGGCTCCTCGCCCCGTTCGGCGCGCAGCGACCTTGCTCCGATGATGCCGAGCATGCGGTCGGCATCGCGCACCGCAGACACCTCGGGGTTGGTCACGATGAGCGCCTCGTCGGCGAAGCGCAGCGCCATCAAGGCACCGGTCTCTATGCCGGCAGGCGAATCGCAGATGATGTACTCGAAGCCCATTTCCTTCAGATCGTCCAGCACCTGCTTCACGCCCTCCTCCTTGAGCGCCTCCTTGTCCTTCGTCTGAGAGGCGGCGAGGATCGACAGATTCTCGCTGTGCTTGTCGCGCACCAGCGCCTGCGTCAGCTTGGCATCGCCCTGGATGACGTTCACGAAGTCGTAGACGACGCGGCGCTCGCAGCCGAGGATGAGATCGAGGTTGCGGAGCCCGATATCGAAATCGATGACGGCGGTCTTCTTTTGGCGGTTCGCAAGACCCGTCGCGAAGCTCGCGCTCGTGGTGGTCTTGCCCACGCCACCCTTGCCTGAGGTGACGACGATGACTTTAGCCACGCGGGTAGGTCTCCTATCAAGCTCTCGGAAGGAAGTGAGATCAAACGAGTCGAAGCAGGAGACGTTCGCTTCCTTCCTCATCGAACGTCAATGCGACGGTCACGGCGCCGTCCCCGAGTTCTGCAATGTCCGCGGCCTCCAGTGTGCGGTAGACACCTGCGACGGCGACGAGCTCGGCATCGAGCCGCGTCGCGATGATGCGCGCGCCCTTGTCGCCGCCCGCGCCGGCAAGCGCTCGGCCGCGCAGCAGGCCGAAGGCATAGATCGAGCCGTCGGCGATCAGCTCGGCGCCGCGGCTGGTCGGCGCGAGCACGAGCAGGTCGCGGCCCTGCGCATAGATGCGCTGGCCGGAGCGCACCGGCTGCGTCACGCATAGCGGTGCGGGCGGGCCGACTCGTGCCGGCGCCACGCCCTGCTCGGGCCTGGGCCTCGACGATGCTTCGATCGCCCCGGGCGCCGGCCGCTCGCCGATCAACGGCGACTCGATGATCGGCAGGTCGGCCTCGGCGAGGTCTGCTCGCATCCTGCTTTCCCCGATCAAGACCGCCGCCAGCCGCACGCCGGCGCCCCGCACCGCCGTGACGATCTCCCCCGGTCCAGTACCGTCGACGGTACGCTCGCGCAGATCGAGCACGGCTAACGCATCGGTCAGCAGCGGCCGCGCATTAGCGACCGCGGTAGCCATTTCTTCGCCGAGCAATTGCGGATGGCAATCGCGCACTACGACGCGGAGGACAGGGAGAGCGCTACCTTTGATCTCGACAGCGCGTCGCGGTCTCATCGATGCCGGCACCCTGGCTCGATGCCCGGCAGGCCCACCAAACTGGTCACGCGCGCGGACCCCCGACCCTTGGCAAACACGACCAGTCGCTCCCAGCTCCGATCGCGCAATTGCAACGCTGCGCAGTATAACGCTGCGTTTTGTCCCACAACAACAAGATTTTGGGGCCTTGAGACCCCGAACTACAAGATCTAGGGGTAGCGCGATCCATGTTTCCGACGAGCTCTTCCACGCGCTCGAGCGCATCGCCAGCGAACCGGCGCGCGTCTACCACGGCCGCGACGCCGGCGGTGAGGCGATCCACAAGCCCAAGGGGCCGCGCAGCGTCGCCACGGTCAACCGCTACCGCGCCTCGATCTCGGCCGTCTTCGCCTGGGCGATCAAGCGCCGGCGCGCGCCGAAGGGTTGGGAGAACCCTGCCCGGCGCCTCGAGCGAGAGCCGGAAAAGAACGGCCGCGTTCGGTTCCTCGACGACGCTGAGCGCGAGCGCCTCCTCGCCGTCTGCAAGCGCTCGCGCTGCGGACTGCGGTTCGACGTGCTGACCAGGACGTGGGGTGCGCCCGCGCGCGGTGCCTCACGCGGGGGACTCGCCTGGCCGCGGTCTCCGCTTCCGGAGTACCAGGCGGTTCCGTTCCTCGATGCGCTCGTAGCGGACGTCGTCCATCAAGCGGCGGACGAGATGGATTCCGAGGCCGCCGGCCGAGCGCTCGCCGAGCTCCGCGTCGAGATCCGGTTGCGGGTAGGCGAGCGGATCGAATGGCGGCCCGTCGTCCTCCACCGTGAGCGTCACGGTGTCCGGCTCGACCGCGAGCGCGATGCAGATCTCGTGCTCCCGTCCGTCGCGCAACCCATGCCGGACGATGTTGCTCAGGACCTCGTCGAGCACGACGTCGAGGTCGGGTCGTCAGGGCGGGTCCGAGGGACCACGTGCGCACCAGCGTGCCCGCCATCTCTCTGGTGCGACGGAGGTCTTCGTCACGCCCGGTCAGCCCGGTCGCGCGCGAGGCCACGTGCTCTCGGAGGCGCCCGCTCACGCAGTGTCCCGGCGGCTCAGGCGGTCGCGGCGATCGGCCGCAGCCCCTGCGCGACGTTGACGTCCTCGGTGATGGGAACGATGCTCACGAAGCTGCCCGGGATGGCGCGCATGAGCTCGTCGCGCATGTCGTCGATCACGGACTGCACGTCGGCCATCCGCCGGTCCGGGTCGAACTCGAGGAAGACCTCGATGAACATCGCGCTACCCGCGCGGCGCGAGCGCACGCCGTGGAATTCGCGGTAGTCCTCGAAGTGCGTCGCGAGGCAGCGGAGCACCTGCAGCTGCACCCCCTCGTCGAGCGCGACATCGAGCAGGTCACGGACCGATTCGGAGAGGATGCCGTACGCCGAGTGCACCATCACGCCCGCGATGACGAGCGACGAGGCGGGATCGAGGTAGGGGACCCAGGGACCGCGCAGGCTCGCCCCGAGCGCGAGCACGATCCCGATGAGGACGTCGGCGAACGTCTTGATGCCGTAGAGGCGCGCCGTGGCTTCCACGACAGGCGAGCGCTCCCGGGCGGCGAGCCTCCGGTGCTTCCACCACAGCCTGCCGTCGATCACCACCGCGACGAGGTTCAGCACGAACGCGGGGGCGATGCTCGCCCATTCGAGCACCTGCGGGGCGCGGAACGCCCCCCAGGCGTCCACCGTGACCCAGGCGGCGGCCACGAGGAAGATCGTGGCGATCAGGACGGTCGACATGCTCTCGAGCTTGCCGAGCCCGTACTCGTACCGCTGCGGGTCGCTGCTCGCCCGGTCGACCTTGCGGATCGTGAGCCAGGCGAAGAAGACCGCGAGTGTCTCGATCCCGCAGCGCAGCAGATCGGCCCACACGGCGAGGGAGCCGGCCAGCACGGCCGCGATGGTGTCCGGGACGAGAAAGCCCACCTCGACCAGCAAGGTGGTGAAGATCAGCCGCTGCTTGTACTGCATCGGCGTCCGCTGCGGTCAGCGCGCCGGCAGCCCTGTGAGCGCGTCCTGCAGCGTCGGGCGGATCGACAGGATGCGCGTGAAGCCGGCGAGATCGAAGACCTTCCACACCGACTCGTTGAGTGAGCAGAGCACGAGGGTGCCGTCCAGGTTCTTGAGCTTTTTGGCGGCGACGAGGACGGCGCGCAGACCGGCGCTCGAGATGTAGGCCAGCTGCGAGCAGTCGAGCACGATGCAGCGCTCGGCCGTCGCGATGCGGGAGAGGAGCTCCTGCTCGAGTTGCGATGACGTCGTCGAATCGAGGCGTCCCCGGACGCCGACAACGAGCGCGGGATCGCGGCGCGTCACTGTGATCTCCATGGTCACCCTCGACGTGAACAGCGTCGCCACGCGCACGACCTCGACGGGAGCGGCGGGCTGCGGCGCGGGCGCGGCCGCGGCGGGGTCCGCGCGCAGGCGCAGGAGCGAGACGCCTTCGGCGCGGTAGTGCTCGGCGCGCCCGCCCCAGCCGCGCGCGAGCAGGTGCTCGGCCATGGCGGCGTCCATGGCCACCTCCCCGCCGAGGCTCTTGTCGGCCAGGGCGATCGCGCGTTCCACGCTCTGCCCGTAGGCCGCGGGCGACTTGCCGCTCGCGTCCACGAGCACGCGCCCCGCGTGCACCGCGGCGCGCAGCTCGATCCCGGGTGCGCCGGCGCGCTCGCGCCAGGCCGGCAGGGACTCCTGGATGGCGGCGGCGGCGCGCATGGCCCGCTCCGAATCCGGGAAGAGCATCAGATAGCCGTCGCACATGCGGCGCACGACCGCGCCGTCGAAGCTGCGGGCGGCGGACTCGGCCAGGTCCAGCGCGGCCGCGGTCCAGGCGTGCGCCTTGCGGTTCCCGACCGACTGATGCAGCAGGGTGGAGTCGCGCACGTCCACGGCCAGCAGGCCGACGCCGCGTCGCTCATACACGCCCGCCGCGGGCGTGAGGTCCAGCGGAGGGGCCGCGAGCGCGGGCAAGGGGGCGGCGGTCGGCGCCGCGGGCGCGAGGGCGGGGGCCGAGCGCGGAGGCGGACATCGCGGGCGTGGCCAGCGCCGTCCCGCCGAACGTCGGGCGCGGCGCCGGCCGGGCGCGGCCGAGAGGTCCGGCCCAGGCCGGCAGGGCGGCGAGCAGCAGGGGGAAAAGCAGCTCCCATTCCAACAAGATAGCCGCCCGAGGCGGGGCGCTTCAGGGGCAGAAGGCCCATCCCCTCGATGGCAGAAGACCTATCCTATATGGAATAGATACAATCGACCACGGCATGGACATCTCCCGGCGTTCCTTCATCCGTTGGGTGCTCGGCGCCGGCGCCGCCACGGCCTGCCCCTTCCCTCTGAGGGCAGAAGACAAGAAGCCCGCGCCCTCCCGCCTGGGCTCGGAGTCCTTCACCGTCTGCCATTCCGTGCGCGACGGCGACTCCCTGCCCGTGCCCCCGCCCGACCGAAAGGTCGGCGTGCTCATCGTGGGCGGCGGCCCCGGCGGCCTGGCCGCGGCCGACGAGCTCAAGGGCGCGGACTGGCTGCTGCTCGAGAAGGAGCCGCACGTGGGCGGCAACTGCCGCCCCGAGGAGTGGGAGGGGCTCAAGTACTCGACCGCCGCGGCCTGGGATTCCATCGCCGACCCGGACTTCGCCCGGCTCGCCAAGCGCTGGAACTTCGACTGGAAGAAGATCGAGGGCGAGGACACCGTCATCTACGACGGCGTCGCGGTGCGCAACTTCTGGACCGGCCGCGCCGACAACCCCGCGCTCGACAAGCTCCCGTTCTCCAAGTCCGTCCGCGACGGCTTCCGGCAGTTCGCCAAGGACATCGAGCGCATCGACCTGGCGGCCAATCTCGAGAGCCTCGACAACCAGACATTCGCCTCGGCGCTGGAGGGCTATCCGACCCAGCTCAAGGCCTTCTTCGATGCCTTCGGTCCCTCCAACTACGGCAGCGTCACCGAGGACACGTCGGCCTACGTGGGCCTGGGCGTCGCGCGGGACTGGTTCCAGACCGAGCGCTACACCTGGGAGGGGGGCATCGGCCCCGCCACGCAGAAGGTGCTCGACTCCATCGGCAAGACCGACCGCATCCTCACCGGCTGCACCGTCTACAAGGTCCGTCGCAAGGGCAAGACCGTCCACGTCTCCTTCTTCCAGGACGGCAAGCCGCGCACCGTGGAAGCCAAGGCCGTGGTCATGGCCTCGCCCAAGTTCATCACGCGGCACCTCGTCGAGGACCTGCCCGAGGACCAGCACGAGGCCATGGGACGCATGCGCTACGCGCCTTTCATGGTCTACAACCTCTGCTTCGACCGCGCGGTCTACGACGCCGGCTATGACACCTACCCCATCGGCGCCAAGAACTTCGCCGACATCATCCCCGCCGACTGGGTGACCTACGCGGGCAAGGGCGACCCGGCGCGCAAGCAGGTGCTCACGGTCTACGCTCCGCGGCCGGAATCCGAGCGCCCGAACATCCTCGACGACGCCAAGTGCATCGCCATGGCCCAGGCCGCGGCAGAGGAGGTCACGGGCCTTATCCCCGGCTCATTGGAGCACCTGCGCGAGGTGCGCATCGCCCGCCGCGGGCACCCCATGCCCATGTCCATCACGGGCAACGTCACCAAGCTCCAGCCTCTGGCCCGCCGCGACCTCTCGCCCGTCTACTTCGGCCACAGCGACGCCCAGGGCGAGATCTCCGACTTCTTCTACGCCGCCCTCGCCGGCATCGCCGCCGCCCAAAAGGCCGCCAAGCACCTGTAGGCTAGGTGCCTGTCCCCTTTCCTACGCGCTAGCCGCGCTGAGCGGGCGTGAGGCCCCGGGCCGCCGCCAGGGCGCTGAGCATGACGGAGTCGGGGGGCACCCGGGTCACCGCGACGTCGGCCTCGACGCAGAAAATCGAGCAAGCAGACGTTGAACGTCCCGCGTAACCGGCCACCGAGGAGCGAAGCGACGAGGGCACCCTCAAGCGCAGCTTGCCGGTGGTCCGGATGACGCGGAGGTTAGCCACCATCCAAGTTGAGCGCAATGTAAGGACAGAACCCCTCCCAGGGGCTGTAGGACAGAAGCAAGAAAGCCCGATCGATGAGCGTAGTGGGAGGGAAAACGGCTCCTCGGACGAATTGGATAAGCCCATAGTCAAGCACACGAGGCTCGTCGCAGTAGATGATGAGCACGTACTCGTCGTATGGCCCGCCTTTCACGTCAACTGGGTTGTCCTTCTTCTTGATGCGTTCAACCAAAAGGCCAAAGAGATGGCCTTCGGCAAACGGCTCCCATGGGATGTGTGCGCCTGATTTTGCTGCGGCAATCGAGTCTCCGTCCACGAGCTCGGTTACTTCGATGCCGACGCGACTTCCTCCGGGGGCTTGAGCTTCGCAGTCCGGCGGATCATTTCCTCGGCCCCGAGCTTGGTAAGAATGGAAGAAAGCGTCACCAGAGTGCGTCAGGGATTCATGGAAGGTTTGGACCACACCAAGCTCTTCGACGTCTCGGTCCGTCTGCCAACTGTAGTAGCCGGCGTGCGGCCGAGCGTTGGCCTTGACCGCGTCGATGAACTCATTCCACTCTTCCGGCTCCATGGTGACCAATGGTGACTAAAGCTCGCGTTGAGCCAAGCGAAGCGAGGAGGGAACCGCAAGCGGTACGCTTACGGCCGTCCGCTCGAATGATGGGATGGACTCCCCCCGGCCTTTTCGGGGTTAGCCTTCATGCTGCCCGCTGAAGGTGAAGCGCGAAGAGGGTTCAAGCTGAAGTAGCGCGCGCAGATACTGTTCATCTTCCGGCCGCCGAGAGAGCACATAAGCATCGGTTTCCCAATCACCTAGTATCGCAAAGTGCACTTTATCAGGGTCCAACGCTGCGAACGCGTTTGCAAGCTCCTCGTGGTCCTGCTGAATGTCGGTCACGATCCACGCACCTTGAAGCGTTACATCCGGATCGCCTGAAACGAACTTGTCTTCAACGCTGAGAAACAGAATTTCGGGGTCGTGCTCTGGTTCTGGTGCCACGTTGGTGTCGTTCGTAATCTGTTGCGCATGCTGGATGAAGTCACTCATTCGCCTCTTCACGTCGAGCAGCACGGTGCGACCACCATGGGGCCCGATGCGCCAGTCAACGCGGTGATTTCCAGCGCCCAGTCCAGCAACCTCAAACTCGGCGGGGATCTCGGCGCTCAGCTTTGACCCTGGAATCATTTCGACAAGCGTGACCTGATGCCGGTCGGGGTCGGCAAGGCGGGCGAGGTACTCTGTCCGCTTGTCGCCGAAAAGACGATGCTTGACGCAGCACAAAGCGGATACCAAGCATCCAACCGGAACCCACAAGTGCGTGCCCCACACAAAATCGCCGCCGACCTGATAAGGGAAGCCAAACTCGTAGCGCCACAAGCCGGTCATGTTGTCGAGGAAGCATTCGACGCCTTGCAAATTGGCTGGAGCGAGACCCAGAAGCTCGTTGGCGACGTCGAGCGCAACGCCACGCGACACAGCTTCCTCCACAAAACGGTGTGTCAGCGTGGCCTTAGCCCCGATGACCTGGGGGAACAGCTGGTCTATCAACATGAAGGCTAAACGCCGCGCGTAACCGGCGGCCGACGCGCGTAGGCGGAGGATACCCAACAGCGAAGCTGTTGGGCCGTCCGGTTGACGCGCAGGTTAGGCATCGGCCTTGTATGGAGGAGGAAGATGAGGAGCAAGTTCTGGCTTTAACCTCCCGCACTCTTCGAAGAACTTCACCATGTCGGCAACTGATTCCCTCGCGACCTCGGGAATCCTGTCCCCTCCGCGGTCCGCTCCGGGCACGTAGCCAGAAACCTCAACCACCCTAGGGTGCACTAGGCGATTCCGGCGTTTTGCGATTCTCTCCAGGGTGACGACTACCGGATCAGTGTCCGTGAGCTTCAGGTTGTCGCACAGCGCAAAGAGCTTCTTGAGTTTGGCTACAGGCCCAAGACGCTTACTTTCAAACTCCGACTCGAATACAGTTTGCCCAAGTCGCAGGACTCCATAGAAGTTTAGGAATGCCTCGACGGACATTGCCGTGAATACCTTGACTGAATCCGAAAGTAGGTCACGCCTTCGGGTCAAGTTCCAATGGGCCGTTGTAGTCTCTTGCCGCTTGACCGTTTCGGTGAGTGGCTTGGGCCACTGCTTATTCACCTCTACGACTACTGCTTCGAGTTCGCCGAGCAATACATGAGCGTTTTCGAAGTACCGCCTGTCATCGAGCAACCAGCCGCCGATGAAGTCGGGAGGCCGAACCGAGAGTGTCTTGGGCGGTGGAGCCACGGGGCGTTTTCCCGATGCCTAACGTGTTTTATCAGAACACATCTTCAATTTAACCGGATTTGGGTTTCGAGTTAACTGGAGACTGCGGACTCCGCGTAAGCCAGTTTCTCGCCGGGATTGACAGCCGGATACTGTACTGAGGCCGCTCGACGATCCGGTGCCTCCGCGTCAACACCGGCAATCGCGCCAGCAACGAACGTCCGCTTCGGAGCAACTTGGGAAACGGGGCAATGCGGCTTGTTATGGCCGGGCAGCGAAGTACGCCAAGGTTAGCTTTTCCAAAGCACGATGCGCAGCATTGGGTCCGCAAGCCGACGTTGGGTGACGGGTCGGTAGCTGCCTTTCAGTTTTCCGCTACCTTTAATCGCTAGTTCGGCGCGTGTGGGCAGTCGGGCAGTCGCTGCGGGGGCCGCAGCCGTCTCCACGCAACTTCTGCGCTGCCGATCTACCCGCTGCGCCATCGCGGCAGGCGACTCCCATGGCGAGAGGTCGTTGACGCTCCATTTTTCGACGGCGATCTCAGCACCCACTACCTGAGCCTTCAGGGCGCGCGCTACTTCGTGGCGAAGCTGGTTGCGCCGCCGGATGCGTTCTGCAAGCCGCTAATGCCAGAGCTCTATGAGCCAGTCTTGATAGCCTCGGGAACGGTGTACTGCTAATGCGAGGATTCGAACCTGAAGGCGAAGCGGCTACGGTTCAGGAGTGCCGGTGTGAGCTCGCCCGATGATGAGGGCCGGTGGACGAAGCCTCCGCAAAGTAAAGCTTCGAGCCGGTAGGATCTAACCTGACTGCGCGGTCGTACTTTAGAGGGGTAGCCGCGCCATTTGAGTGTCCATGAAAACGAGTTCTCCCGTATAAATCGCTAAAAAACAATAAGTTGAATCTTAGATGAAAATCGCGACATGGAACGTCAACTCGCTCAAGGTCCGCCTTCCCCACCTGCTCGACTGGCTCGCGGCGAGCTCGCCCGATGTCGTCTGTCTTCAGGAGACCAAGCTCGACGACGCCAACTTCCCCGCCGCGGCGCTCGAGGCTGCCGGCTACGGAGCGGTCTTCTCGGGTCAGAAGACCTATAACGGCGTCGCGATCCTCGCGCGCGCGCCGCTGGCCGCGATCGATGCCGGCATCCCCGGCTTCGAGGACGCGCAAAGGCGCGTCCTCAGCGCAACCGCCGGCGATGTTCGCGTCGTCTGCGCGTACGTCCCGAACGGGCAGGCGGTCGGCTCCGAGAAGTACGAGTACAAGCTGAAGTGGCTGCGCGCTTTCGCCGACTGGCTACGCGGCGAGCTCGCTGCGCATCCGAACCTCGTGGTGCTCGGCGACTACAACATCGCACCGGAGGACCGCGACGTGCACGACCCGAACCGCTGGGCGGGCCAGGTGCTCTGCAGCGAGCCCGAGCGTGCCGCGTTTCGCGCCCTGCTCGGACTCGGGCTCAAGGACAGCTTCCGGCTCTTCGAGCAGCCCGAGAAATCGTTCACCTGGTGGGACTACCGGCTGAACGCGTTCAAACGGAACCTGGGGCTGCGCATCGACCACATCCTCGTCGCCCCGGCGCTCGTGGCGAAGTGCACGGGTGCGGCGATCGATCTCGCGCCCCGCCGGCTCGAGCGGCCGTCGGATCACGCGCCGGCGGTCGCGGAGTTTTCGCTCTGAGTCGGGCGAGCCCCGTCCGAAACGCCGCATCTGGCGACGGATTGCGAGCGTAGAATTCGCGTGACCCTACTCCACACGAGCTCCCCGCGTGGAACTCGCCGACGACATCCGCAAGCGCGGCTTCAAGAAGTGGTATGAGCGCCAGCTCCTCGAGAGCCATGCGTATCTCGTCACCTGCTTCCTCTGCATGATACTGGTGGCGGCGTTGCTGGAAGAAGTGAGCTTCCGCGGGTCCGGGGCGAAGCCCTTCCTGATGCTGGCACTGATCGCGGGCGGCGGTCTTGTCGGCCTGTTCTCCTGGCGGCGATATCGGGCGATCATGGTCGCCGCTGAACGCCTCGGCGACCGCTCCGTATGCGAGCAGTGCCACGCGTACGCGAAGTTCGACATTCTCGAGGCGGGCGGGGGGATGGTCACGATGGAGAGCGAGCCGGACACGTGGCTGCGAGTGCGCTGCCGGAAATGCGGGCACGGCTGGACGATGCCCTGACCGGCGGGCGCCGCGAGGCGGCCGCGTGCGCCACTGAGCAGGGGCCCCGGCGCCTCAGCGCCGGGGATGCGAACAAGGCGAATCGCGGCCAGCCGCCGACCGCGCTGCATGTCGGTCCGCCGGCGATTGCGGAGGCGGCCGCGTGCGCCACTGAGCAGGGGCCCCGGCGCCTCAGCGCCGGGGATGCGAACAAGGCGAATCGCGGCCAGCCGCCGACCGCGCTGCATGTCGGTCCGCCGGCGATTGCGGAGGCGGCCGCGTGCGCGGCGGTGCTCGCCGTTGCGTTTGCCCTCGACCGCCTGTCCCCGATCTGGGGGCAGATCGCCGCCGGATTCGGCGTCTGGGCGTTTGCGCTTGTGATCCTCGAACGCGCATCGGGACCGCGGCGCCGGATGCTCTTCGCGCTCCTCGCGTGGGCAACCGTGGGCGAGCTCTTCTGCTCGCTCGTATGGGGGCTCTACACCTACCGGCTCGGCAACATCCCGCACTTCGTCCCGCCGGGCCACGTGCTCGTTTTCCTGATCGGGATGCAGGTTGCCCGGGCGGTCACGCCGGCCATGAGCGACCGGCTCACCGCCGGGTATGCGGTGCTCGCGGCGTGCGCAGCGGTATTCCTCGGCGACGAGCTCAGCGTGCTCCTCTTCGCCGTCTATCTGCTGGTCTACCGGCTGAAGCCGGACCTGCGCGCATTGCTAGCGACAATGTTCCTAATGACGTTGGCGCTCGAACTCGCGGGGACGGCGCTCGGGACGTGGGCCTGGGCGCCGCGCACGCCCGCGCTGGGACTCGCGACGACGAACCCGCCGTTCTCCGTCGCGGCGTTCTACTGCGTGCTCGACACGCTGGTGTTCCTCACGGTGCAGGGCCGGCTCTGGCGCTTGGTCGAGCTCAAGCTATCCACTCGCTGACCGGCGCGCGCGCCTCATGTAGCGGCTGGCAGACGACGTCGACGAACGCCGGCTCGCCCGACGCGACGGCGCCCGCGAACACCTCCCGGAGCTTCGCCGGGTCCTCCACGCGCCAGCTTCGCACCCCGAATGCCGACGCGACCGCCGCGTGGTCGGTGGCGGAGAAATCGACCGCGAAGTAGCGCTCGCCGAAGCCCGATTTCTGCCCGGCCTTGATCCAGCCATAGGTCGCGTTCGAGATCACGACCATCGTGACCGGGACGCGATAGCGCACGATCGTTTCGAGCTCGCCCGCGGTCATGCCGAAGCTGCCGTCGCCCATCACGGCGACGACTTTGGCGCCCGGCCGGCCGAAATGCGCCCCGACTGCGGCGGCCATCGAGTACCCAAGCGCGCCGTGCGCGCGGTTGGAAAAATAGTGGCGGCCTGCCCGGGCGACCTGGTAATACGCCGAGAGATACGGGCACGGCGTCCCGGGGTCGGCGACGACGATCGCATCGTCCGGCAGCACCGCGCTCAACTCGGCGACGACGCGCTCCGGGCGGATCGGCCGCTCGCCCGAGCGGGCGAGAGGCTCGAACGCCGCGCGCTTCTCCCGGTTCGCTTTCGCCGCGGCAACGCGTCCCCAGCCGCCGGATCGAGGCGCGAGCGCATCGCGCAACGCCGCAAGCGTCAGCTTCGCATCACCGGTCAGACCGGCTGCGGTGGGGTAGTTCGCGCCGATCACCCGCGGGTCGACATCAAGATGGATCACGGTGATCCTGCCCGGCGCAGGGAAGCGCCAGCGCTCGGTCGTGACCGACCCGGCCCGGCAGCCGACGAACGCGACCACGTCCGCCGCCTCGACTACGGCGCGCGTCGAGGGCGTCCCGCCGTTCGAGCCCACGACGCCGACCGCGAGCGGATGGTCCTCGGCGATCGAACCCTTGCCGCTGATCGTCGTTGCGACCGGCGCGCCCAGCGCCTCCGCGCAGGCGGCGAGCTCGGGCTCGGCGCCCGAGATCACCGCACCCCCACCAACGATGAAGAGCGGCCGCTCGGCTGCCGCGAGCAGCCTCGCAGCCTCGGCGACCGCTTGCGCGCCGGCAGCCGACCGGCGCGCCGGATACGCGCCGAGCGAAGAGTCGCCCCAGAGCTCGGGGTCGTCGACCGGCTGCCGCTGCACGTCGTAGGGCAAGCCGATGTGCACGGCTCCCGGCCGACCCGTGGCGAGCTCGGAGAACGCGCGCCGCAGCGTGCGGGGAATGTCCGCCGCGGCATCGAGCACCGCGTTCCACTTGGTGAGCGGACGGAAGAGCGCCGCCTGGTCGAGCTCGGTCAGCGCAAACCGCCCGCGCGCCGAAACCGAGATGTCGGAGGTGAAGCACAGCACCGGGATCGACGATTCGTTGGCCTCGACCACGCCGGGGAGGATGTAGGTCGCGCCGCCGCCGCTCGGCCCTTCGCACACGCCCACGTGGCCAGACACGCGCGCGTAGCCGTCCGCCATGTAGGCGGCCGAGCGCTCGTCGCGGGTCAGGACGTGCCTGATGCCGTGGTCGAGACGGTACAGCGCGTCGTAGAGCGGCAGGCTCGTGTCGCCGCAGAGGCCGAACACGTGCTTCACGCCGTGCAGCTGAAGCATGCGGACGAACGCCTCCGCGCCGGAGAGCTGAGCCATCAGGCGGGGCCGGGCGGCTTCTGAGGCGGCGGTTCAGCCGGTGCCTCGGACACCCAGTCGTCGAGCAGCGTGTAGGCCACCGCGAGCACGACCGGGCCGACGAAGAGACCGAGCAGCCCGAACGAGACGAGGCCGCCGATCACGCCGGCGAAGATGAGCAGCAACGGCAGGTCGGCGCCCTTCCTGATCAGGATCGGGCGCAGCACGTTGTCCATGCTGCCGACGATGATCGTCCACACGAGAAGCGCGACGAACCACCCGGTCGAGCCCTGGAACCACAGCCACACGAGCGCACACACGAGCACTGGCACGGCGCCGATCTGCGCCACTGCCAGCATGAACATGACCGCGGTGAGCACCGCCGCGAACGGCACCCCGGCGACCCAGAGACCGATACCGCCGAGCAGGGCCTGGACGAACGCCGTCAGCACCACGCCGAGGGCGACGCCGCGGATCGCCTTTCCGGCGAGCTGAACCACGTTGTCGCCGCGCTCGCCTGCGAGCCGCCGGCCGAAGCGCCGTACCCACCTTCCCCATGACTCGCCGATCGCGTACATGATCGCCGCAATCACGACTGTCAGCAGGAACTGCACGCTGACGAGGCCGAAACCGCCGACCTCGGCGACGAACCAGCGCACGACGCGGCCGGCGTACGGCGCCACGACCTCGTCGAGGTCCTCCACCCCCTTCGCCGCGTATTCGTTCCAGAGCGCCGCGGTCTGCTCGCCGACGACCGGCACCTTCGCCACCCACTCCGGCACGATGGGCAGCTTGAAGCCCCGCAAGCCCTTCGCCCAGCTCGCGATCTCGTCGGCGTGGTTCACGATCGTGCCGATCGCCGCCGAGAACGGCGCGACGAAGACGAGCAGCAGCGCGAGCGTCATGACCGTGACCGCGAGCCAGCGCTTGTTCCAGAGCCGGCCCTGCACCGCGAGCATCACCGGCCAGGTCGAGACGACGATCATGGTCGCCCAGATGACCGGGGCAAGGAACGGCCGCAGGATCCACGCCGACGCGAGGATGAGCGCGCCGATGACCAGCACCGCGAGGACGGTGCGGGTGAGATCGCGACTGAGATCAGTGGCCATGGCCGCGCCGGAGACAGTTGGCCGATCTTACCCGCAGCAGCCGGACTACAGCGCCGCCAGGAACAGGCGGATGACGACCGTGTTCAGCAGATCGATGAAGAACGCCCCGACGAGCGGGACGACGAGGAACGCGACGTGCGAGGCGCCGTGCCGCTGGGTGACCGCGGTCATGTTCGCCATCGCGGTCGGCGTCGCGCCGAGCCCGAAGCCGATGAAGCCGGCGCTGATCACGGCGGCGTCGTAGTTGCGGCCGAGCACGCGGAAGACCACCAGCAGCGCGAACAGGAGGGCGAGGACGAGCTGCAGGCTGAGCTCCACGAACAGCGGGCCGGCGAGATCCGCGAGCGCCCAGAGCTGCATGCTCATGAGCGACATCGAGAGGAACACGCCGAGCGACACCTCGGCGATGAGCGCGAGCGCCGGGGTGCGGCTCGGCCAGGCGACGCGCGGCGCGACGCGCGGCAGCAGGTTGGTGAGCACGATGCCGGCGAGCAGGCAGGGCACGAAGAGCGGCAGCTTCAAGCCGGTGCTTTCCAGCCACTGGTGGGCGAGGATGCCGAGGACCCCGCAGACGTGGATCGCGAGGATCGCGTGCAGGAACGAGAAGTAGTCGATGTCGGCCTGGGTGTCGCCGTAGTGCACGCCGACGTCGGGCGCCTCGCCGGCCGGGCCTTCCAGCCGGTACCGGCGGACGAGGAAGCGCGCCAGCGGGCCGCCGGCGACGCTCGCGAGCACGAGTCCCACCGTGGCGCACAGGACCCCGATCTCGAGCGCGTTGCCGATGCCGTGTTGCGCGGCGAACGACGGCGCCCAGGCGATCGCGGTGCCGTGCCCGCCGAGCAGGGAGACGCTGCCGGCGAGCAGGCCGATCGCGGGCGGCTGGCCGACCAGGGTCGCGACTGCAATCCCGAGAGCGTTCTGCAGCACCATGAACACCGCCACCGCCGCGAGCAGGAGGACGAGCGGCCGCCCGCCGGCCTTGAGGTCGCCGACGCGCGCGTTGATCCCGATGGTGGTGAAGAAGTAGACGAGCAGCACGTCGCGCGCGGTCAGCTCGAAGGTGACCCGGTAGCCGGACACGAGGAAGACGAGCCAGAATACCGCCGCGAACAGCAGCCCGCCGGTGACCGGCTCCGGGATGTTGTACTCGCGCAGCAGCGCGAACCGGCGGGCGAGTGCCTTGCCGACGAAGAGCACCACGATGCCCGTGGTGACCGCGAGGAACGGGCGTACGAACAGCACGCCTTCCGGCTGGAATTCGACCATCCCCCTCCCCCGGCGGATGTGCTGGTTCAAAACGCCGCCGAGTATGCGCTGCGAGCGCTGCCGGCGCTACCGAACCCGCGGGTGAGAAATCCCGCCTTCCAGCCCGCTCCGCGCGGCGTCAGTCGATCTTCTGGTACGCCGGCAAGGTGAGGAAGTCGACGTACTCGCCGGTGGTGATCTCGTCGAAGAGCTTCGCGGCCTCTTCGTACTTGCCGGCCTTCCAGGCCTCGTCACCGAGATACGTCTTCACCTTCGGCAGCTCCTCGGCAAGCAGCTTCCGGAAGAGCTCGGTAGTGACCTTGCGGCCGTCGTCGAGCACACCCTTCGGCGAGCGAATCCACTGCCAGATCTGCGAGCGCGAGATCTCGGCGGTGGCGGCATCCTCCATCAGGTTGAACACCGGCACGCAGCCGTTGCCGGCGAGCCAGGCGCCGAGGTACTGGATCCCGACGCTGATGTTGGCGCGCAGGCCCGCTTCGGTGATCGGCTTCTCGGGCCGGAAGTCGAGAAGCTCCTTCGCCGTGTAATTGACATCGGGCCGCTGCCTGCCGTACTGGTTCGGCGTCGGCATGCGCTCGTCGAAGACCGCCTTGGCGATCGGGACCAGCGCCGGGTGCGCGACCCAGGTGCCATCGCAGCCGTCGGTGACCTCGCGCAGTTTGTCTTCGCGCACCTTGTCGAGTGCGGTCTGGTTCGCGGCCGGGTCGTTCTTGATCGGGATCTGCGCCGCCATCCCGCCCATCGCCGGCGCATTGCGACGGTGGCATGTCTTCACCAGGGTCAGCGCATAGGCGCGCATGAAGGGCGCGGTCATCGTCACCTGCGCCCGGTCGGCGAGACAGAAGTCGGGATTGGACCGGAACTTCTTGATGCAGGAGAAGATGTAGTCCCACCGCCCGATGTTGAGCCCGGCCGAGTGGTCCTTCAGCTCCCAGAGGATCTCGTCCATCTCGAACGCGGCGAGGACGGTCTCGATCAGCGCGGTTGCCCGGACCGTCCCCTGCGGCACCTCGAGCGCGTCCTGCGCGGTCTTGAAGATGTCGTTCCAGAGCCGCGCTTCGAGGTGCGACTCCATCTTCGGGAGGTAGAAGTATGGCCCCGAGCCGCGCGCGAGCAGCTCCTTGGCGTTATGGAAGAACAGCAGCGCGAAGTCGAAGATCGAGCCCGATACGAGCTTGCCGTCGACCTTCACGTGCTTCTCGTCGAGGTGCCAGCCGCGCGGGCGCGGGATCGGCACCCCGGTCTTGTCGTTCAACTGGTACTGTTTGCCGTTCTGCTCGAACGTGATCGTGCGGCGGATCGCGTCGCGCAGGTTGATCTGGCCCTCGATCATATTCGCCCAGGTCGGGCAGTTCGCGTCTTCGAAGTCCGCCATGAAGGTGGAGGCGCCGGAGTTGAGCGCGTTGATCACCATCTTGCGGTCGGTCGGACCGGTGATCTCGACGCGCCGATCGAGCAGGTCCTGCGGCTGGGCGGAGACCTCCCACGCGGATTCGCGGATCGGCTTCGTTTCCGGCAGGAAATCGGGCAGCTTGCCGGCGTCGAATTCGCTCTGCCGCGCCTGACGGCGCGCAAGGAGCTTTTGCCGGCGGTCCTCGAACTTGCGGTGGAGCAGCGCGACGAACGCGAGCGCTTCGGGCGTGAGAATCCCGGCGTATCCGGGAGTGATCGGCGCGGCGATTTCGACGCCGGCGGGCAAAGGCTTGGCCGCTGCGGATGCGTTCATGGAGCGTCCTGGGAGAACGGTGGGGAGACCGGTATTTTATGCGTCGCAACATCCGCGCCGCAACGCAAAATCCTTCCCGGATCGTGAAACGCGGGGACTGGTTCGGGTCGCGTTCGTACCCGGGCCGTGTCGCTTGGCGAAGTCGTCGAGCGCGCCCTTGAGCTGCGGGCTCTCCCTTGCGGGAGAGGAACGCGACCTCACCGCCGTCCGCGAGCACCGCGTCGCTGTGCACCTTGAGGCTCGTGAAGACCCGCGCGGCTGGTCGGCGAGATTCTACGCGGAGCGAGGAAACGCTGGCGGAACCGCGCTCTACTCCACGGGCGGGTCCGCGGGCAGGTCCTTGTCCTCGAGCCTCAGCTCGGCGATCTTGCGGGTAATCGTGTTGCGCCCGATGCCGAGCAGATTCGCCGCCTCGATGCGGCGCCCGCCGGTATGCACGAGCGCGCGCGCGATCAGCACCTTCTCGAACTCGCGCGAGAGCACGTCCATGATGTTGGATTCGCCGCGCATCAGTGCCTTCTCGACGTGCCGCTGCAGGGCAGCTGTCCAGTCGGCCTCTACACCCGCGACCGCGTCCTCGCGCAACTCCGACGGCAGGTCGCCGACGTCGACGGTTTGGCCCGGTGCCATCACCGTGAGCCAGTGGCAGACGTTCTCGAGCTGGCGCACGTTGCCCTGCCAGTCCTGCGCGACGAGATAGTTCATCGCGCCCTCGGAGAGCCGTTTCGGCTCGACGCCGAGGTCGCGCGCGCTCTTGAGAATGAAATGGCGCGCGAGCAGCGGGACATCCTCGCGGCGCTCGCGCAAGCTGGGCAGCCGCAGGCGAATCACGTTCAGCCGGTGGTACAGGTCCTCGCGGAACGTACCCTCGCGCACGCGCAACTCGAGGTCTTGATGGGTCGCGGCGATCACGCGCACGTTTGCGCGGAGCGGCTGGTGTCCGCCGACCCGGTAGAAGTTCCCGTCGGAAAGCACGCGCAGGAGCCGCGTCTGCAGATCGGGTGCCATGTCGCCGATCTCGTCCAGGAAGAGCGTGCCGCCCTCGGCCTGCTCGAACCGGCCGCGGCGCATCGCCTGCGCGCCCGTGAACGCGCCGCGCTCGTGGCCGAAGAGCTCGCTCTCGAGGAGATCTTTCGGCATCGCGGCGGTGTTGATCGCGATGAACGGCTTCGCCGCGCGCGGGCTGTGGCGATGGAGCGCCCGGGCGACCAGCTCCTTGCCGGTGCCGGATTCGCCGGTGATCAGCACCGTCGCGGTCGAGGTCGACAGCCGCCCGATGGCGCGAAACACCTCCTGCATCGCCGGCGCCTGGCCGAGGATCTCGGGCGAGGCGGTGGCCGCCTCTTCGGTCTCCCCCTCGTGCAGGCTCTCGTCGAGCGCTCGGCGAATCAACTCCACCGCCTGGTCGACGTCGAAGGGCTTGGGCAGGTATTCGAAGGCCCCGCCCTGGAATGCGGCCACCGCTGACTCGAGGTCGGAGTAGGCGGTCATGATGATCACCGGCAGCGCGGGATGCTTCTGCTTCACGCTCTGCAGCACCTCGAGCCCCGAAGTGCCGGGCATCCGGATGTCGGAGACCAGCACCTGCGGCGTATCGCTCTCGAGCGCGGTCAGCGCGTCCTGTGCGAGCCCGAACGTCTTGAACGGGATCCCCTCGCGCGTCAGCGCCTTCTCGAACACCCAGCGGATCGAGCGGTCGTCGTCAATCACCCATACCGGCTTCATCGGGCACCAGTCAGTCTTCGGTTTGCGGTTTGCGCGTGAGGGGCAGCACGATCCTGAACGTCGTCCGTCCCGGCTGGCTGTCGCATTCGATCGAGCCGTGGTGGTGCTGCACGAACGTCTGCGCGAGCGTAAGTCCGAGCCCGGTCCCGCCTTCGCGGCCGGAAACGAGCGGGTGGAACACCCGCTCGCGCAGCTCGGGCGGAATTCCGGGACCGTTGTCGACCACTTGCAATTCCAATGCCAGCCGGTGACGGCGCCGGGCGATCGTGACCGAACGCTCGATGCGCGTGCGGAGCACGATCTCGCCGGGCCCCTCGTCCGCGCGCTTGTGCCCGCCGGCGCAGGCCTGGGCGGCATTCCGCACGATGTTGAGCACGGCCTGGATGAGCTGCTCGCGGTCGCCCTCGATCTCGGGGAGGCTGGTGTCGTAGTCGCGGACGATCCGCGCGCCCGCCGGAAACTCGGCGAGGATGAGGCTCCGCACGCGCTCGCACACCTCGTGGACGTTCACCGGACCGATATGCGGCGGCCGGTGCGGCGTCAGGAGGCGGTCCATGAGGAGCTGCAGCCGGTCGGCCTCCTTGATGATGACCTGCGTGTACTCCCGCAGATCGGCCCGGTCGAGCTCGCGCTCGAGGAGCTGGGCCGAGCCGCGCAACCCGCCGAGCGGATTCCTGATCTCGTGCGCGAGGTTGCGGATCAGCTCGCGGTTGGCGACGGCCTGCGTGAGGCTGCGCTCCTCCCGCTCGATGCGGAGGCGCTGGTCGATGGACCGCAGCTCCAGCACGAGCCGCGCGCGGCCATGCTCTGCGGGCGTCGCGAGGCAATTGAGGTGCAGCGGCAGCGCCCCTTGGCGCTCGAGACCGATCGCCTGGTCCCAGAAGCCCCAGTTCTTCGCGATCGCATGCCGGAGCTTCGCGTCGAACTGCCGCGCCTGCGTGAAGAGGTCCGGAAAGCGCTGGCCGGCCAGCTGTTTGGCGCCCGCCTCGAGCAGGTGCTCGGCCGGGGGATTCACGTAGAGCACGCGAAGCTCGGCATCGAGCACGACCACCGCCGTGCCGAGCAGATCGAGGCCGGGGAAACCCGGAGCGCTCATGTGCCGCTCCGGCCGGCGCGCGCCGCCTGGTGGCGCGCGAGAAGAACTAGCGGAGTGTCGCGATTTCCCGCTTGAGCGCGGCGACGTTGCGTTCGTGCCGTTCGACCGCGTCCTGGTACGGTTTCAGCCGGTCGAGGACGCGCTGGTAGTTCTTCTCGTCGCCCAAGCGCACCGCCTCCTGCTCGGCCAGCTTCGCCTTGGCATCGCTGAGACCTTTCTCCTCGGTGGAAAGCTCGTCCTCGAGGATCCTGCGCCGGCCGTCGTCGCGCGCCTTCTGCGTGTCCTTGTCGACCTTCGGGAAGTTCGTGGGCGTCGGGGTGGCGGCCGCGCGCTGCTGCGGCGGCGGCCCGGACACCGAGACCTCCTTGGTCACGACGGTGCACTGCTTGCCGTCGGTCTCCTTCTTGATGTTGGTGTAGTGGGCGCCGCCGTCCTGCTCCACGCACTTCCAGACGGTGCCGGCGCCCTGCTGGGCATACGCGCTCCCCGCCACGGTGAACGCAGCGCAGGCCAGCCATCGAGTTGCGTATGCCATGGAGACCGTCCGGATCTAGAAGGGGTTTCAAGTCTAGGGTAAGAGCGCCCTGATTACGTAACACTTTCTGGGCCTCCGGGGGCCTATTTCACGCCCGGCGGCGGGCCGGGCCGGGACACTCAAAAAGGGACGGGGGCCGAGCGCCCCCGTCCCTCGGCAAGCGCGTGCCGCCTACGAGCTGTAGTACATGTCGAACTCGATCGGATGGGTGGTCATCCGGAACTTGGTGACCTCGTCCATCTTGAGCGCGATATAGGCGTCGAGCGTGTCGTTCGAGAACACTCCGCCGCGGGTGAGAAACTCGCGGTCCTTCTCGAGGTGCTCGAGCGCCATGTCGAGCGAGGAGCACACGTTCGGGACCTTCTTCGCCTCCTCGGGCGGGAGGTGGTAGAGGTCCTTGTCGAGCGGATCGCCGGGGTGGATCTTGTTCTGCACCCCGTCGAGGCCCGCCATCAGCATCGCCGCGAACGCGAGGTAGGGGTTGGTTGTCGGGTCGGGGAAGCGCACCTCGACGCGCCTCGCCTTGTCGCTCGACACGAACGGGATGCGGCACGCCGCCGAGCGGTTGCGCGCCGAGTAGGCGAGGTTGATCGGCGCCTCGAAGCCCGGCACCAGCCGCTTGTACGAGTTGGTCCCCGGGTTCGTGATCGCGTTCAGGGCCTTGGCGTGCTTGATGATGCCGCCGATGTAGTGCAGCGCGAAGTCCGAGAGCCCCGCGTAGCCGTTCCCGGCGAACAGGTTCTTGCCCTCCTTCCAGACCGACTGGTGGACGTGCATCCCGGAACCGTTATCGCCTACGATCGGCTTCGGCATGAAGGTCGCGGTCTTGCCGTAGGAGGCCGCGGTCATCCAGACCGTGTACTTCAGGATCTGCATCCAGTCGGCGCGCTGGACGAGCGGCGCGAAGCGCGTGCCGATCTCGTTCTGGCCGGCGGCCCCCACCTCGTGGTGATGAACCTCGACCTCGACCCCCTGTTGCTCGAGCGCGAGGGCCATCGCGTTGCGGATGTCGGCCAGGGTGTCGACCGGTGGTACCGGGAAGTAACCCCCTTTCACCGGCGCGCGGTGCGCCATGTTGCCGCCGTCGTACTCCTCGCCGGTCGACCAGGGCGCCTCCTCGGACTTGATCCTGACGGAGCAGCCCGACATGTCGACGTTCCAGGTCACCGAGTCGAAGATGAAGAACTCCGGCTCCGGCCCGAAATAGGCGGTATCGCCAAGGCCGGTGGATTTGAGATAGGCCTCCGCCTTCTTCGCGATCGACCGCGGATCGCGGTCGTAGGGCTTCATGTCCGTGGGCTCGATCACGTCGCAGCTGATGTTCAGAACCGGCTCGTCCGTGAAGGGGTCCAGCCGGGCGCTGACCGGGTCGGGCATCAACAGCATGTCGGAGGCCTCGATCCCTTTCCAGCCGGCGATCGACGAGCCGTCGAACGCGTGGCCGTTCTCGAACTTGTCCATGGTGAAGTACCTCGCGGGCACGGTGACGTGCTGCTCCTTGCCGCGGGTGTCTGTGAAGCGCAGGTCGACGAACTTCACCTCCTTTTCCTTGATCAGCTTGATGACGTCGGTGGCAGTCATTGCCATGTTGTTCTCCTATCGGATGTTTGGGAGAGCGATCCCTGAGCGAGACAAAGCTTTGGCCTCAGTGCGAAAAGCGTGCCACGAGTCACGAAGGCGGTAGGTCCCTGTGCGGCAAGCAGCAGTTGATGTGACTCCAGGTGGGATAGCACGCTATTGGTGCGTCGAACCTTATTGTGCACTATCGGGGTGCGGATCGCCGATCGAACCCCGGTGAACGGACGGGTCGCGGTCGGACGACTCCGGGGCTACACTGACAAAAAGGCGACTCCTAGAGCGACGCAAAGCCATGGAAACGCTAAAGCAAATCCTCGATCGGGCGCGAACCCGTGCGGTTCAGTTGGGCTTGCCCTACACCGGTGCGCTGACGCCGGAGGAGGCGTTCGCGCTGCTGGAGGCCGAGCCCGGGGCAAAGCTCGTGGATGTGCGGACTCGCGCCGAATGGGAATGGGTCGGGCGGGTGCCCGGTGCAGTTCTCATCGAGTGGAACGGCTGGCCGGGCGGCGTGCGCAACCCCGAGTTCGAGCGCGAGCTGCTCTCGAAGGTCCCGGACAAGACCCATCCGCTGCTCTTCATCTGCCGCAGCGGCGGGCGTTCGCATCACGCCGCAATCGCGGCCGCGCAGCTTGGCTATGCGCACGCGGTGAATGTCCTCGAGGGCTTCGAAGGCGACAAGGACGCGACCGGCCACCGCGCGACCATCGGCGGATGGAAGGTCGCCGGGTTGCCGTGGGTGCAAAGCTGACCTCGCGCCGCGCGGCACCGCCGCGCGTAGCGGGGTCATCCCGGCGAACGCCGGGATCCAGCCGGCGCTTTCCCGCGAGTCCGCCCCGGACTACTGTCCTCCAGGATGACGACGCCGGAGTGACGACTCGAACACCCCGCGAGTGGTGACGCCGGACTGGGGACCGGGCCGCCGCCACCCGATCGGCGAGCGCCGCGCGCGGCGCAGGTCGTCAATCTTTCGCCACTAGAGCAGAGAGCATGAACCCGTCCGACATCGCCGCCTTCACGCCGCCCAAGCGCGAGCATGTCATCGAGATGATCGTCGCCGCCAAGCCCAGGAAGAAGATCAAGTGGGCCGACGTCGCGAAGCAGGTCGGGAAGAGCAAGGAATGGGTGACCGCCGGTCGCCTCGGTCAGATCACCTTCACGAGCGAACGAGCAGAAGTCGTGGGTAAGGTGTTCGAGCTGCCGCCGGAGGCGATCGAGCTGCTGCAGTTCGTGCCGCACAAGGGGTCGCTCCCGAGAATGGTGCCGACCGAGCCGAGATCATGCTGAACTCGATCCGAGGCACGCGCGGCATGGCGGTCGCGCCCCACGCGCTCGCCTCGCAGTCGGCGCTCGCCGTGCTCCGCGAAGGCGGCAACGCGATCGAGGCGATGGTTGCCGCCGCGGCGACGATAGCGGTCGTGTACCCGCACATGAACTCGATCGGCGGCGACTCGTTCTGGCTGGTGCATGTGCCGGGGCGCGACGTCCGCGGCATCGATGCGTGCGGGGCGGCGGCGCAGGCAGCGTCGATCGACTGGTACCGGGAGCGGGGGATCACGGGCTCGATCCCGTTCCGCGGCGGCGCCGCGGCGAACACGGTGGCGGGCACGATCTCCGGCTGGGGGCTCGCGTCCGAAGCGGCAAAGGAGGCGGGCGGGAGGCTGCCGCTCTCGCGGCTGCTCGCCGACGCGATCCACTATGCCAATGCGGGGATCCCGGTGACGCGGAGCCAGCATGTCAACACCGCGGCCAAGCGCGAGGAGCTCGCGCCGCAGCCGGGTTTCGCGGCGCTCTTCATGCCCGGGGGCGACGCGCCGCCGGCCGGCACGCTCTTCATGCAGAGGACCCTCGGCGCGACGCTCGAGCGCCTCGTCGCGGCCGGGCTCGACGACTTCTATCGCGGCGAGCTCGCGCGCTCGTTCGCCGCGGACCTCGCGATCGCAGGCTCGCCAGTCGCGCTCGCCGATCTGGCGGCGCACCATGCGCAGTGGCGCGCACCGCTGATGCTCGAGCATTCGCTCGGCCGCGTTTACAACATGCCGCCGCCGACGCAGGGGCTCGTCAGCCTGCTCGTCCTCGGCCAGCTCGACCGGCTCGGCATCGGGACGCTCGATCCGCTCGGCGCGGACTACGTGCACCTCTGCGTCGAAGCCGTGAAGCGCGCATTCATGATCCGCGACCGGCACATCACCGATCCGGCCTACATGCGCGTGGATCCGAGGGCCTTCCTCGCACCCGCGGCGATCGACGACCTCGCGGCGATGATCGACCGCGCCCGCGCCGCGCCGTGGGGCGCGGGCAAGGGGCCCGCCGACACGATCTGGATGGGCGTCGTCGACGGCGACGGACGCGCAGTGAGCTTCATCCAGAGCGTCTATCACGAGTTCGGATCGGGGGTGGTGCTCAAGGGAAGCGGCGTATGCTGGCAGAACCGCGGCTGTTCCTTCAGCCTGAACCCGGGCGCGCTCAACGCGCTGCGGCCGCGCCGCAAGCCGTTCCACACGCTCAATCCGGCGCTGGCCCTGCTCCACGACGGCCGCACGATGGTCTACGGCAACATGGGGGGCGACGGCCAGCCGCAGACGCAGAGCGCGGTGTTCACGCGCACGCTGGTCCACGGCATGAATCCCGCGGCGGCGATCGCCGCACCGCGCTGGCTGCTCGGACGCACGTGGGGCCAGACGACCGAGACGCTCAAGCTCGAGGGACGCTTCGCGCCCGAGGTGATCGCCGACCTGCGCCGGCGCGGGCACGAGGTCGACGTCTTCGCCGACTTCGACGAGACGATGGGTCACGCCGGCTGCGTGATCCGGCACGCGAACGGAAGCTTCGAGGGCGGAACCGACCCCCGCAGCGACGGCGCGGTGGCGGGGTTCTAACGCTGCGGCAGCCGCGCCGGGCAGCTACAGCGAGTACCCCGCGGCAAGCAGGTCGTGGGTGTCCTTGTGCCGCCGCATGTAGGCCCGCACGTACCCGCAGACCGGCGCGACCTTGAGGCCGTTCAAGCGTGCGTAGTCGAGCGCGGCGCGCACTACCTGCGCCGCGAGCCCGCGGTTTTCCAGATGGCGGGGGACCTCGCTGTGAACGAGCCGCATCACATCGCCCGCCATCCGGTAGTCGGCACGGCAGAGCCCACCGTCGAAGAACGCCTCGAAGCGGCTCGCCGCCGGATTGTGCGTGACGGCGAGGTTCACGCTTGCGTCCAATCGACGATACCGCCGTAGGCGGTGATGAGAACGATCGCGCCGAACACGATCCGGTACCACGCAAACGGCCTGAAGTCGTGCGTGGCGACATAGCGGATCAGCCAGCGCACGCAGACAAACGCCGACACGAACGCCGAGACGAGCCCGACCGCGAGCATGCCGAGATCGTCGGCGGAGAAGTCCGCGCGGTGCCTGTAGAGGTCGTAGGCGCCGGCCGCGACGAGCGTCGGCACGGCGAGGAAGAACGAGAATTCGGTCGCCGCTTTCCGGGACAGGCCGAAGAGCATGGCGCCGATGATCGTCGCGCCGGAGCGCGACGTGCCGGGGATCAGCGCGAAGCACTGCGCGAAACCCACTTTGAGCGCATCGCGCCAGGTCATGTCATCAACGCTTTCGATACGCGCGCGCCGCGCCCGTCTCTCGACCCAGAGGATCACGAATGCGCCGGCGATGAACGCGGTTGCCACCGGCACCGGCCTGAAGAGGTGTGCCTTGATCAGTCCGCCGAGCAACAAGCCGAGAACCGCCGCAGGGATGAACGCCACCCCCAGGTTCACGACGAACCGCTGCGCAGCGCGGTCCGCGGCAAGCCCCGCGAGCACCGCGAGAAACTTCGCGCGGTACTCCCACACGACCGCGAGCATCGCGCCGGTCTGGATCGCGAGATTGAACGTCTTCGCCTTCTCGCCGTTGAAGCCGAGCAGATCCGCGGCGAGGATCAGGTGGCCGGTGCTCGAGACCGGCAGGAACTCGGTGAGGCCTTCGACGACGCCGAGCACGAGCGCCTTGATGAGGAGTGCGATATCCATGCCGCCGGCATTCTACCGGCCGGCGCTGCGACAATCGGACAGTGAACCCGTCCGCGCAGATCGACCTCTATTGCGAGCGCACCGACTGGAGCTTCTGGTCGGAACCGCTGAACGCGCTCACGAACCTAGCGTTCCTGCTGGCGGCAGCGCTGATCGTCGCCCGGGTCCGGCGCGAAGAGGGCCGGCTGCCTTGGGATGCGGGCGTGCTGGCCGCCCTGACGGCACTGGTCGGCGTGGGCAGCTTTCTCTTCCATACCTTCGCCACGGTCTGGGGCGCCTGGCTGGACGTAGGCTTCATCGGCGTGTTCGTCTATTTCTTCCTCGCCCGGTTCCTGGCGCGTATCGGCGGCTTGAGGCGGATCGCGATCCTCGGCGGACTCGTCGGCTACTGGGTACTCGAGCGGGTGGTGCTGGCAGCGTTTCCCGCGGGAACGCTCGCCGGCTCGATCATGTACCTGCCGGCGCTCGCGACGCTGGCCGCCATGGCCGTGTTCGCGTGGCGGCGGCAGAGCCCGGCGGCGGCGCGTCTCGCCGCCGCTGCGGCTGTGTTCCTCGTGGGCCTCGCGTTCCGGACGAGCGACCCGGTGGTGTGCACGGCTTGGCCGGCGGGCACCCACTTCGTGTGGCACTGTCTGAGCGCGTGGACGCTTTACTTGGCGACGACGTCGCTCTTCGCGGCGCGAACAAGCAGGGGCTGAACGGATCAGGGCGGGATCGACCGCCCTGCGGCAGGCGTGTCAGGGTTTCGGCAGCGTCCGGAAGCCGAAGGCCGGCAGCAGCAGGGACCTAAGAGTCGGTAGCCGTCGCTCTGCGACGACATCCGTCCCCGGGCTCGGAGCGGCCGGGCTCAGCACCCGGCGGGCGAGAGGCGACAGGACAATCGAACGGTCCCGCAGTTCCGCAGGAACGTTGAACTCGGCCCACTCATGGAGGTTCACATCGTCGATCACGTCTGTCGCCTGCGAGAGACCTTTTTCCCTTGGTCGGACCGGCGCACCGATCCTTTCGTTCACTACGAGTCTAAGCGCCTGCCGGACATCCGGGTGTGAAGAATTGTCAAAGCGCGGCGCTCTTCACGACAACGCAGCAACCGGCGTGCCCGATGACAACGTCCTAGCCGGTGTGCACTGCGCCAGAACGAAATACGGCCGCCCGCAGGCGGCCGCTTCGAAAAAAGCGAACCGGCGTCGCGCTAGCCGAGGCGCCGCTGGATCTCCGCGACGCTTTGGGCCAGGACGTCCAGATCGGGCACCGCGCCCTGTGGCGTCAGCTTGTCCACGACGCCCGGCAGGAGCTCGGACAGCCCCGCCGAGGCGTCGGCCTCGCTCAAACCCGCCTGCGCCGCGATCTGCGACAAGCCGTCCCGACCGAAGACCTGCGCAATGACCTCGGGCGGGATCGACATGTTCTGGCCAGTGCCGACCCAGGAGTTGGCCTGTTCACCGTAGCCCATGCGCTGGAACTGCTCGAGCAACCCGCCGAGGCCGCCCATCCCGCCGGTTCCACTTCTGCCGCCGAGCACGCTGCCGAGCAGCCCGCCGAGGTCACCCATTCCGCCCATCCCCGCTTGTTGACCGCCGCCGGTCTGGCGGCCGGAAATCATCGCGAGCACGACCGGCAGGAGCGCCATCAGGATGCCGCTCGTACCGCCCCCCATGCCGGCACCCAGCGGCCCCCCCACCCCGCCGCCCGGCGCCTGCCGTTGCGGCTGCTGCCCCATCGCCTGGCCGAGTCCGCCTTGCGCTAGCCCGCCGAGAAGTTCGTCGAGAAGACCCATGTGACCTCCAGTGTGTGACGGGGCACGTGCCCCTACCGCCTCAGCGAGGATGATACGCCGCTCATCTTTCGCCGCGGTTGCGGACCAGCTCCTCGACGAGGACGCGGAGCTCGGCGACCTCGGCCTTGAGCGCGGCGAACTCCTCGGCGGCAACGCCTGTCGGCGCCGCTTGCGGGCTACCGACCCTGTCGGTCTGGACTGCGGCCACGTCCACCGGGCCGGACAGCAGATGCGCCCAGCGACTCTCCCGTGAGCCCGGCAACCGGGGGAGCTGAACGGCGAGCGGCCCGCCGGCGGGCGCGGCGCGGGCGGCGAGTGCCTGCAGAGCCGCCTCAACCGCGGCAAGATCGGGAAAACGGTGCAGGCGATCGGTGTTGGTGCGCAGTTCGCCCGGCGTCTGCGGCCCGCGCAGCATCAGCGCCGCAAGCAGCGCAACGGCCGGGTCGTCGACATGAAGAACCCGTTCGAGATTGTGCGCGTACCGCATCACGCGCGAGCCGCTCGACTCGATGATCAAGGACAGCGGGCGCAGCGCGTCGATCGCCGCCTGCACCTCGCCTTCCGTCGCCTGCATCAGCGGATCGCGGTTGTTCTTCTGGTTGCAGCCCGCGGTGAGCGCGTTGAGCGACAGCGGGTAGGTGTCGGGGACCGTGCGCTCCTTCTCGACGAGCACGCCGAGGACGCGCGTCTCGAGCTCCGACAGCTGCGGCAGCATGGTCACCGCTCGAGGCAGCCCGCGCGCTCAGGCCCTGCGGTAGATCTCCGCGCCCTGTTCGACGAACTCCTTCGCCTTGTCCGCCATTCCCTTCGCGAGCGCCTCGGTCTCGCTCACCCCGATCTTCGCGGCGTAGTCCCGCACGTCCTGGGTGATCTTCATCGAGCAGAAGTGCGGCCCGCACATCGAGCAGAAGTGGGCGAGCTTCGCGCCCTCCTGCGGCAGCGTCTCGTCGTGGAACGCCTTGGCGGTGTCCGGGTCGAGGCCGAGGTTGAACTGATCCTCCCAGCGGAACTCGAAGCGCGCCTTCGACAGCGCGTTGTCGCGGATCTGCGCGCCGGGGTGGCCCTTCGCGAGATCGGCCGCGTGCGCGGCGATCTTGTAGGCGATGATCCCGTCTTTGACGTCCTTCTTGTCCGGCAGCCCGAGGTGCTCCTTGGGCGTGACGTAGCAGAGCATCGCGGTGCCGTACCAGCCGATCATCGCCGCGCCGATCGCGCTGGTGATGTGGTCGTAGCCGGGGGCGATGTCGGTCGTGAGCGGCCCGAGGGTGTAGAACGGCGCTTCGTGGCAGTCGCGAAGCTCGAGCGCCATGTTCTCCTCGATGAGCTGCATCGGCACGTGCCCGGGGCCTTCGATCATCACCTGGCAATCGCGCTCCCATGCGATCTTCGTGAGCTCGCCCAGCGTGCGGAGCTCGGCGAGCTGCGCCTCGTCGTTCGCGTCGTAGATCGAGCCGGGACGCAAGCCATCGCCGAGCGAGAAGGAGACGTCGTACGCGCGCATGATCTCGCAGATGTCCGCGAAGCGCGTATAGAGGAAGCTCTCCTCGTGATGCGCGAGGCACCACTTGGCCATGATCGAGCCGCCGCGCGAAACGATGCCGGTCATTCGCTTCGCGGTCAGCGGAATATAGGGCAGGCGGACGCCGGCGTGGATGGTGAAGTAGTCGACGCCCTGCTCCGCCTGCTCGATCAGCGTGTCGCGGTAGATCTCCCAGGTCAGCGCTTCGGCCCTGCCGTCCACCTTCTCGAGCGCCTGGTAGATCGGCACGGTGCCGATCGGCACGGGCGAGTTCCGGATGATCCACTCGCGCGTCTCGTGGATGTGCTTCCCGGTCGAGAGATCCATGACCGTGTCGGCGCCCCAGCGGATCGCCCAGGTCATCTTGTCCACTTCCTCGGCGATCCCCGAGGTCACCGCCGAGTTGCCGATGTTGGCGTTGATCTTGGTGAGGAAGTTGCGGCCGATGATCATCGGCTCGGCCTCGGGATGGTTCACGTTCGCCGGGATGATCGCGCGCCCGCGGGCGACCTCGCCTCGCACGAACTCCGGCGTGATCTCGTCGGGGATCGCCGCGCCGAACGACTGCCCGCGGTGCTGGCGGCCGAGAGCCTCGGCCATCTTCGCGCCGGTCGGGCCGCTCGCGCGCAGCAACTCGAGGTATTCCTTCCGCCGGACGTTCTCGCGGATCGCGATGTACTCCATCTCGGGCGTCACGAGCCCGCGGCGCGCATAGTGCATTTGCGTGACCGCTAGCCCGGCCGCTGCCCGGCGCGGCTTGCGCTTCAGGTTGAAGCGCATCTCCGCGAGCCTCGGGTCGTCCAGCCGCTCGCGCCCATAGCGCGACGTCGGGCCGGCGAGCTCCTGCGGTGTCGCCCCGCTCGGTGATCCACTTCCCGCGCAGCGCCGCGAGACCCTGGCGGATGTCGATCCGGACCTCGGGATCGGTGTACGGGCCCGACGTGTCGTAGACGAAGATCGGCGGGTTCCGCTCCGCCCCGTCCCTTTGACCACCCGTGTACGCCGGTGTATCCGCCTGCGCGATCTCGCGCATCGGCACGCGGATATCGGCGCGGGACCCGCGCGCGTAGATCTTGCGCGAGCGCGGCAACGGCTGGATCGCCGCTTCGTCGACGTGCGCGAGCGCGGCGCTGAATTTGGGGTTGGCAACCATTGGTCGCTCCTCTGAACGGAGAAGCAGGGGCAGGCGGGGGCGGACTGCCGACGCTTTCCTACGGCGGGATTACCCGCATCAGGTTCGAAGGGACTCTCTCACCCGGACCCCATTCTTCCCTCGGGTCCAGGACCCCCACGTCGATGCCGGTAAGGTACTCCAATGCAAGGCGGGTTTCAACGCCATTGCCGCATCGCGGAACCGTGGCTGCGGTGCGGGTCCCGATAGAATGTCTCGTCGACAGCCAACGAGGAGGAAGCGAACATGACCAAGCCGGTGCAGCAGCGCAGAAGGTTCATCAGGCACGGCGCGGCGCTCTCGGCCGCCGCGGCGGCGGGAGCCTTGAGCTTTCCCGCGATCGTCCGCGGGCAGGCGGGGCCGATCAGGATCGGGATCCTGCACCCGGTGACGGGGCCGCTTGCCTACTCGGGCCAGCTCTGCCGGGTCGGGGCGCAGCTCGCCGTCGACGAGATCAACTCGGGCGGCGGCATCAAGGCGCTCGGCGGCGCGAGGATCGAGCCGATCTACGGCGATGCGCAGTCGAAGCCCGAGGTCGGCGTAGCCGAGGTGGAGAAGATGAACGAGGCCGGCGCCGCCGCGATCGTCGGGGCGTACGCGAGCGCGATCTGCCTCGCGACCACCCAGGCCGCGGCGAAGCACAACCTCCCGCATGTCGTCGACGTCGGCGTCGCCGACCAGATCGTCGACCGGGGCCTGAAGAACACCTTCCGCTTCGGTCCCGGCTACCGGCTGATCACCACCAACGGCGTCAACTACTTCCACATCCTGAACACCCTCGCCGGCAAACCGGCGAAGACGGTCATGATCATCCACGAGGAGTCCCTGTTCGGCACCGGGACCGCGAACCTCTTGTCGCAGCAGCTCCCCGGCCTCGGCTACCAGGTCGTCGAGGTCGTGAAGCACGCGAATCCCACACGCGACTTCAACAACATCGTGCTGCGCATGAAGGCGCTCAACCCCGACGTCGTGATCCCCGCCAACTACTACAACGAGTACGCGCTGCTGGTGCGCACGATGAAGCAGCAGAACGTCCAGCCCAAGGCGATCTTCTCGGTGCTCGGCGGCGCGGCTTCCTCGTTCAAGTTCGTGAAGGAGTTCCCCGACGTCGCGAACGGCATCCTCGACGTCAACCACTGGTACAACCCCAGGGACAAGCGCGCCCTCGCCCTGCGAAAGAAAGTCGAGGCGATGAAGGACCAGTACTACACGTACGAGGTGTTCCTCAACTATCAGTGCGTGTACCTGCTCGCCGACGCGATCGAGCGCGCGAGATCGCGCGACCGCGCCGCGATCCTCGACGCGCTCGCGAACTCGACGTGGGACAAGCACTTCATGCCATACGGCCCGACCAAGTTCGTCGGCGGCCAGAACCAGGGCGCGGCGCCGCTGATGATGCAGGTGCTGAAGAACGACATCCGCGTGGTGCTGCCGAACACCTGGGCGGAGACCGACCCGGTCTATCCGGTGCGCGCATAGCCCGCCACCGGCGGGAAGGGACACGGGAGGCCAATGCTCGAGCTCTCCATCCTCTTCCCGTCCATCCTCAACGGGCTGACGACCGGCGCGGTGTACGCGCTGATCGCGCTCGGCCTCACGCTGATCTACGGCGTGCTGCACATCATCAACTTCGCGCATGGTGCGGCGCTGATGGTCGCGCTCTACGGCGTCTACTTCCTGCACCGGAAGCTCGGGCTGGACCCGTACGCCTCGCTCCCGATCATGGTGCCGGCGATGTTCGCCCTCGGCTACGGCCTGCAGCGCTTCGTGATCGGGGCGGCGAGCCACGGCAAGGACGAGAACATCCTGCTCGTGACGCTCGGCCTCGCGATCGTGCTCGAGAACCTGGCGCTCTACTGGTTCAAGTCCGACACCCGGACGATCGACACGCCGTACACGCTCTCGACCGTCAATATCGCGGGCGCGCTCATCTCCACGCCGAAGGTGGTCGCTTTCGCCGGTGCGCTGGCAACCGCCGCGTGTCTGCTCGCGATCATCGGCCGCACCGACCTCGGGCGCGCGATCCGGGCGATCGCGAAGGAGCGCCAGGGCGCGCGGCTCGTCGGCATCGACGTGGACCACGTGTTCGCGATGAGCTTCGGCATCGGGCTCGCCTGCCTCGGCGCGGCGGCCTGCTTCCTGCTCCCGGCCTATTACGTCAACCCCAACGTCGGGAACGGCTTCGTGCTGATCGCGTTCACCATCGTGGTGCTCGGCGGAATGGGCAGCTTCGCCGGCGCGCTGCTTGGCGGCTTCATCATCGGCGTCGTCGAATCGGTCGGCGGCCTCTGGCTCGGCGAGAGCCTGGGCCAGATCGGGATCTTCCTGATCTTCATCGCGGTGCTGCTGTTCCGGCCGCAGGGCCTGTTCGGCTCGAAAGTCTGATGGGCAGCCTCGCCGGCATCGTCGTGTTCGGCGTCGCGGTCGCGGCGCTGCCGCTCTTCGTGAGCTCGGGTTACGTGCTGAACGCGATCATCATGACGCTCTATGCGGCGCTCCTCGGCCAGTCCTGGAACATCCTCGGCGGCTTCGGCGGCCAGTTCTCGTTCGGACACGCCGTCTTCTTCGGCTCGGGCGCCTACGCGATGGCGGTACTGCAGGTGAAGCTCGGCTGGAACGCGTGGGCGGCGCTGCCGGTCGCGCTCGCCGCCGGCTGCACGGTCGGCGCGCTCGTCGGCGCGCTCTCGTTCCGCTACGGGCTGCGCGGCTCGTACTTTGCGCTCGTCACGCTCGCATTCGCCGAGGTGTTCCGCATCCTCGCCAACACGTTCCAGTTCACCGGCGCGGGCGTCGGCATGATGGTGCCGCTCGCGACGAGCATTGCCGATCTGCAGCCGGCGAGCCGGGCAGGCTATCTCTGGCTCATCCTCGCGCTCGTGCTGACCGGGCTGCTTGTCTCGCGGTGGCTCAAGCGCTCGCGCTACGGCGCGTGGCTCCAGGCGGTGCGCGACAACGAGGAATCCGCAGCTGCACTCGGCGTGAACGCGTTCCGGGTGAAGCTCGCGGCAATCATGATCTCGGGCAGCCTGATGGCGGCCGGCGGCGCGTTCTACGTCCAGTATCTCCATTACATCGACCCGCACATCGCTTACGGCCCCGCGGTGTCGGTCGAGGCGCTGCTGGGACCGATCGTCGGCGGCATGGGCACGGTATGGGGCCCGCTCCTCGGCGCCGGCGTGCTGCATCTCCTGGGCGAGGCGACCCGCGGGCTGATGGGCCATGCGCCCGGGATCAATCTCATCGTCTACGGCGCGGTGCTGATTCTGATGGTGATGTTCCTCCCGAGCGGCATCATCGGCATATTCCGCGGGCGCTTCTCGCATGCTTGAGGCGCGCGACCTGTCGATCAGCTTCGGCGGCCTGAAAGCCGTCGAGAGCGTGAGCCTCTCGGTCCCGCGCGGCGCGATCGTCGCGCTGATCGGCCCGAACGGCGCCGGCAAGACGACGCTCTTCAACCTCGTGTCGGGCTTCCTGAAGCCGCTCGACGGGACGGTCGCGCTCGACGGTCGCGACATCACCGGGATGCCGCCGCACCAGATCTGCCGTCTCGGCATGACGCGCACGTTCCAGGTCGTGCAGCCATTCGCGGCCCAGACCGTGCGCGAGAACATCGCGGTCGGCGCGCATCTGCATCAGCGCAAGCGCGCCGCGGCGCTCGCGCGGGCCGAGGAAGTGGCGCACCTCGTCGGTCTCGCGAGCGAGCTCGAGAAGGTCGCCCTGACTCTCACGATCGCGGGGCGCAAGCGGCTCGAGCTCGCGCGCGCGCTCGCGACCGGGCCGAAGCTGCTGCTGCTCGACGAGGTGCTCGCGGGCCTCAACCCGCAGGAGGTCGCCGGGATGCTCCCGCTGGTGCAGGGGATCCGCGGGTCGGGGGTCACGGTACTGATGATCGAGCACGTGATGCAGGCGGTGATGAACCTAGCCGACGAAGTGTATGTGCTCAACAACGGCCGCCTCATCGCCCGGGGCCCGCCGGCCGCGATCACGAACGACCCCCAGGTGATCGAGGCCTACCTGGGTCACGGTACCGCCGAGCGCCTCCGAAAGGCGGCGACGCATGCTTGAGGTCCGCGAGCTCCGGGGCGGCTACGGCGCGGTCGAGGTCCTGCGCGGCGTGAGCCTCGGGATCGGCGCGGGCGAGATCGTCGCGGTGCTCGGCTCGAACGGCGCCGGCAAGTCGACGCTCAACAATACCCTGTGCGGGCTGCTCCCCGCCTCCGGCGGCACTGTTGCGTTCGACGGCGCCGATGTCACCCGCGCCCGCGACCGCGAGATCGTCGCCGCGGGCCTGATCCAGGTGCCCGAGGGCCGGCGGGTATTCCCCAACCTCTCGGTGCGCGAGAACCTCGAGCTCGGGAGCTACCGCCGCGGGCGGGCCGGCCGCGCGGCTAACCTCGAGCGCGTGTACGGTATCTTCCCGCGGTTGAAGGAGCGCACGGCGCAGCGGGCCGGCACGCTCTCCGGCGGCGAGCAACAGATGCTCGCGATCGGCCGGGGACTCATGTCGGAGCCGCGCCTCCTGATCCTCGATGAGCCGTCGCTCGGTCTCTCGCCGCTGCTGGTGGAGGAGATGTTCGCGCTCGTGCAGCGGCTGAACGCCGGCGGGCTCTCGATCCTGCTCGTCGAGCAGAACGTCGGACAATCGCTCGAGATCGCGCACCGCGCGTACGTGCTCGAGAATGGGGCGATCGCGTTCCACGGCACGCCGGCCGAGCTGCTGGCGACGAGCGAGCTCAAGCGCGCCTATCTCGGAATCTGAGACTGCACATGAGAGTCACGCCGCAGACGCTCGCGCAGAAGCTGGTCGCCCGCGCCGCCGGAAGCGCGTCGGTCACGCCGGGCGAGATCGTGACCTGCAAGGTCGATCTCGCGATGATGCACGACTCGGGCGGCCCGCGGCGGGTGAAGCCGATGCTCGAGAAGCTCGGCGCGAAGGTCTGGGACCCGGAGAAGGTGGTGGTGATCACCGACCACTACCTGCCGGCCAACGACGCGGACTCGAGGCGCATCATCGCCACCGCGCGCGAGTGGGTGAGGGACGCCGGCGTGCGGCGGTTCCACGACGGGGTCGGCATCTGCCATGTCGTGCTGCCGGAGCAGGGCCACCTCCGGCCGGGCATGTTCGTCGTCGGCGGCGACAGCCACTCGCCGACCGGCGGCGCGTTCGGCGCCTACATGTTCGGCATCGGTGCGACCGAGATGCTGGGCGTGCTCGTCACCGGCGAGATCTGGCTCAAGGTGCCGCATACGATCCTGATCGACTGGAACGGCGCATTCGGCGACGGCGTCTCGGCGAAGGACGTCATGCTGTTCCTCTGCGGCCGCTTCGGCATGGACGGCGGACAGTACCAGGCGGTCGAGTACGCCGGACCCGCGATCGCCCGGCTCGGCATGCAGGAACGGATGACGCTCGCGAACATGACCGCCGAGTTCGGCGGCCAGGCGGGCCTGATCGCGCCCGACGAGGTGACCCGCGACTACCTCGCCGCGGTGGGCGTCGGCGATGTCGATGTGGCGACCTGGCGAAGCGACGACGGGGCGAGGCTCGCGGCGCATCACCGCTTCGATGCCGCAAGCCTCGCGCCGCAGGTCGCCGCGCCCCACAGCCCGGCGAACAGCCAGCCCGTCGACGCGTATCGCGATGTCCGCGTCGACACCGCGTACATCGGCGCGTGCACCGGCGCGAAGCTCGCCGACCTCCGGATGGCCGCACGCGTGCTCGAAGGCAAGCGCATTGCGAATACCGTGCGGCTCCTGGTCGCGCCCGCGTCGCTCCGCGACCAGGAGACCGCCCGCGCCGAGGGCACGCTCCGCGCCCTTCTGGACGCCGGCGGGCAGCTCCTCGCGAACGCCTGCGGGATCTGTGCGGGTTACGGCGAGCTCCGCTTCGGCGAGGGCGAGGTCGCGATCTCCTCGACGGCGCGCAACTTCAGGGGTCGCATGGGCGCCACATCGTCGCAGGTCTACCTCGGCTCGCCGTACACCGTGGCCGCCGCCGCGGTGACGGGGCGGATCACCGATCCGCGGGAGCTCTTGTGAGCGGCAGAGCCTGGGTCTACGGCGACGACCTGGACACCGACGTCCTCGCGCCGGGCCGCTACATGAAGTTCGCCATCGACGAGATCGCGAGACACTGCCTGGAGACGGTCGATCCGGGCTTCGCGCCTGGGGTGAAACCCGGCGACGTGATGGTCGGCGGGCGCAACTTCGGCATGGGCTCCTCGCGCGAGCAGGCCCCCGCCGCGCTCAAGCACCTCGGCGTCGTCGCGGTGATCGCCAGGAGCTTCGCCGGCCTCTTCTACCGCAACGCGTTCAATGTCGGCCTCATCGCCCTCACCTGTCCGCAGTCCGACCGCATCCGCAGTGGCGACGCGGTCCGCATCGACGCCGCGGCCGGACGCATCGACAATCTGACCACTGGCGAGACGCTCGCGTGCGAGCCGATCGCGCCGCATCTCATGACGCTGGTGCGGGACGGCGGTCTGCTCGCGCAGCTCGAGAAGCGGCTCGCGAAGGAGCGCCCATGACGCTCGGGCACCAGCTCGGCAGCGGACCCATCGTCCTCGCCCCGGGCGTGTACGACTCTTTCACCGCGATGCTCGCCGAGCGCGCGGGCTTTGCGGCGCTCTATCTCTCGGGGGCGAGCGTCGCCTACGCGCGGCTCGGCCGACCGGACATCGGGCTCGTCACCGAGACCGAGCTCGAGGAGACGCTGTCGCGGATCACGGAGCGCGTCGCGACGCCGGTGATCGTGGATGCCGACACCGGCTTCGGCAACGCGCTCAACGTGCAGCGCACCGTGACGCGCCTGGAGCGCGCCGGCGCGACGGCGATCCAGCTCGAGGACCAGACCTCGCCGAAGCGCTGCGGCCATCTCGAGGGCAAGGCGCTCGTGACCGCGGGGGAGATGGCCGGCAAGGTGAAAGCGGCGGTCGACGCCCGCGCGAGCGCCGCGACGCTGATCGTCGCGCGCACCGACGCGGTCGCGGTCGAGGGCCTGGAACCCGCGCTCGAGCGCGCCGAAGCCTACCTCGCGGCAGGCGCCGACATTCTGTTCATCGAGGCGTTGCGCTCGGCGGCCGACATGCTCGCCGCGACGACGCGCTTCGCCGGCCGGGTGCCGCTGCTCGCCAACATGGTCGAAGGCGGCAAGACGCCTATCCTGCCGGCGGCGGAGCTCGAGCGGCTCGGCTTCGCGATCGCGATCTTCCCCGGTGGCACGGCGCGCGCCGCCGCGTTCGCGCTCGCCGAGTACTTCGCGAGCCTCAAGGCGCACGGCACAACCGCACCGTTCCGCGACCGGATGATCGATTTCGATGAGCTACAGCAACTCCTCGGCACCGCCGAGCTGCTCGCGGCGGGCAAGCGCTACGACGGCGGCGGGCTATGATCGGGGCAATCCCCGTCTCCGAACCCGGCCGGATGATCAAGCCCAGCGAGCGTCCCAAGCGCATCGGCGTCGTCGTGCCGGCCGCCAACCCGACGGTCGAGCCGGAGATGCGGCGCCTGCTGCCGCCGGAGTTCGGGTTGTACGCGACCCGGCTGCCGGTGCTCTCGGGCGACCCTCAGTCGGGGGCGGCGGGGTACCCCCTTCACTACCCGTCCGCGGTGAAGAGCTTCGGTTCCCTCGCGCTCGACGCGCTCTACATCGGCGCAGCCGGTCCCAGCTATGCGCTCGGCGAGGCGAAGGACCGCGAGCTCGCCGACTCGCTCGCGCGCACCGCCGGCACGCTGGTCGAGCTGCCGAGCCTGGCGGTCCTCGACACGCTGCGGACGATCGGGGCGCGGGCGATCGCGCTCGTTTCGCCGGATCCCGACCGGACGGTCGCGCAATCAGTCGCATATCTGCAGGGCGCCGGGATCCGGGTCGCGCAGGTCGTCAACCTGCCCGCGGGATCGAGCGCCTACGACATCACCACCGCCCAGGTCATCGCCACAGTGCGGCGAGTGAACACGCCGGGCGCCGAGGCGATCGTGCTGGCCGGGACCGGCGTCGGGACGGTCGACGCGCTCGTCACCGCGGGCGCGGAAATGAACGTGCCGGTGCTGTCGGCGAACCTCTGCGGGGCCTGGCGCCTCCTCGACCGGCTGCAGGGCCGCCCCGGCTACGATCTCGCCCGCGCCGCGCCGTCGCTCGCCGCGCGGCTCGCCGGTTGACTGCGAGTCGCCCGAATGACCCCGTCGCTGGATCTCATCGTCAAGAACGTCCGCGTCGTGCGGCCGAACCGCAACTCGGTCGATCTTCTCGACGTCGGGGTGAGGGACGGGAAGTTCGCGCGGCTCGCGCCCGACATTCGGCCCGAAGAAGCGAAGCAGGTGTTCGATGGCAGGGGGCTGCTTGCTTTCCCCGGCCTCGTGGACGCCCACATGCACGTCGGCATCTACCAGCGCCTCGATCGCGATGCGCCGAGCGAGAGCAGGGCGGCGGCGATGGGCGGCGTTACGACGAGCCTCAACTACATGCGCACCGGCCAGTACTACCTGAACCGCGGCGGCTCCTACCGCGAGTTCATGCCGGAGGTGATGCGACTCTCCGAGGGCAACTTCTGGGTCGACTACGCCTATCACGTGGCGCCGATCGAGGGCCGGCACGTCGACGAGATGGAGCTGCTGCTCGAGGAGTGGGGAGTACCGTCGTACAAGATCTTCATGTTCTACGGCGGGTACGGGCTGCACGGGCGGTCCGACGCGCAGAACGAGTTCCTGATGATCGGGCCGGACGACCGCTACGACGTCGCGCACTTCGAGTTCATCATGCGCTCCGCGCGCCGGCTGATGGCGGCACGCCCCGACATCGCCGACTACATCAGCGTGAGCCTGCACTGCGAATTCGCCGACATCCTCGACGCGTACACGAAGCTCGTCGAACGCGAGGGCAAGCTCGAGGGCCTCGCCGCCTACAGCGCCGCGCGGCCGCCGCACTCCGAGGGGCTCGCGATCTGGATCGCCGCCTACCTCGCCTACGAGACCGAGTGCGTCAACATCAACCTGCTGCACCTGTCCTCGAAGAAGGCGATGGACGCCGCGCTGATGATGCAGGACCTCTTCCCGCACATCAATTTCAAGCGCGAGGTGACGGTCGGGCACCTCCTGCTCGACACCGACTGCGCGTGCGGGGTCCACGCGAAGGTGAACCCGCCGATCCGGCCGCGCGCCGACGTCGAGGCGCTGTGGGAGGCGGTGCTCGACCGCGAGGTGGACTGGATCGTGAGCGACCACGCGTGCTGCGCAACCGAGCAGAAGTACAGCCAGCAGTTTCCGAGGAACATCTGGCTCGCCAAGTCGGGCTTCGGCGGCACCGAGTACCTGCTGTCCGGCGTGCTGAGCGAGGGCGCGAAGCGCGGCATGTCGTACAACCACATGGCCGAGCTGCTCGCCTGGAACCCGGCGCGGCGCTACGGCCTCCTCGAGAAGGGTGACATCGCGCCCGGATACGACGCCGACCTCGTGCTCGTCGATCCGCACGAATCGTTCGTCGTGCGCGCGGTGGATTCGGAATCGGCGCAGGGCTACACGCCGTTCGAGGGCATGGAGCTGACCGGTCGGGTGAAGACCACCTTCCTGCGCGGTGAGCTGATCCACGACCGGGGCCGGAGCGTGGGCCCCGCGCGCGGGCGCTACATCCGCCGCCCGACGCGGCTGGCCAGCATATGAGCGCCGCAATCACGGACTCTATCCGCGCTCGGCTCCCGACGCGGCGCGCTGGCTCGGGGGACTTGCAAGGAGGCCCGGCCCCCTTGTTCCCGCGCGTATGACCGCGCCCACGGCCTGGTCGGAGGCGCTCTACGAGCTGCTTCTCGCCGCCGGCGTGAAGCAGGTCGCGTACGTGCCGGACGCCGGGCACAAACGGCTGATCGAGCTCGCGCACGCGAACCCGGGCCTCAAGAGCGTCGTGCTCACGACCGAGGAGGAGGGCGTCGCGCTGCTCGTCGGCGCACATCTCGGCGGCGAGCGCGGCGTGCTGCTCGTCCAGTCGAGCGGCGTCGGCAACTGCATCAACATGCTCTCGCTCGCGGCCGAATGCCGCGTGCCGCTGCTGATGCTCGTGACCATGCGCGGCGAATGGGGCGAGTTCAACCCCTGGCAGGTGACGATGGGGCAGGCGACGCCGGCCACGCTGGAGGCGATGGGCGTGATCGTCCAGCGCGCCGACGACGCGGAGCGGATCGTGGAGACGGTCCGCTCCGCAGCCGCGCTCGCCTTCGACGGCGGCCGGATGGTCGCGGTGCTGATCGGCCAGCGCGCGATCGGCGCCAAGGCATTCCGCGCAGCGGGGGAAGGGACGGCGTCCCCCGCTTCCACTCCGGGGGCAGAGAAAGGCTCCCCCGCGCCAACGCCATGAGCGCCCTCGAGCGCCGGGCGGCGACGGCTCGACTGCTCAGCGACCGCGGTGACGCCCTCGTGATCACCGGCCTCGGCTCGACCACCTACGATGCCTACGCAGCCGGCGACTCGCCGCTCAACTTCTACTTGTGGGGCGCGATGGGCGGTGCGGCGATGGTCGGGCTCGGCCTCGCCTTGGCGCAGCCTGGCCGCCGCGTCGTCGTGATCACGGGCGACGGCGAGATGCTGATGGGCCTCGGGTCGCTGGCCACGATCGGCGCGCAGCGGCCGGCGAACCTCGCGATCGTCGTCATCGACAACGGGCTCTACGCGGAGACGGGGATGCAGGCGACGCACACTGCGCACGGCGTCGACCTCGCAGGCGTCGCGCGCGCGTGCGGCTTCGAGCACACGGCGACGGTGCGCACGCACTCCGAGCTTGATGCCCTGGCGCGTGCGGCGTACGCTGCGCCCGGTCCGCTGTTCGCGGCGATCAAGGTCTCGCCCACGCCGACCACGATCGAGCTCGCGCCGCGGGATGGGCCGTACCTGCGGAGCCGCCTGCGCGCGGCGGTTCTCGGCGCGGACGCCGGCAGCTGATTCCGGGAGCAGCCGAAAGGATGACCATGGCTGACACGATACGGAAAGTGGACTACTTCTCGACGGAGGTTCCCAACACGCCGGGACAAACGTTCCGGGTGCTGTCGACGCTGGTGAGCGCGGGAATCAACCTGCTAGCTTGCACCGGCTTCCCGCGCGGTCGGCGCGCCCAGATCGATGTCGTCCCCGACGACACGCGAAAGTTCAAGGCCGCCGCCAGGAAAGCAGGGCTCAAGTTCAACCCCGAGAAGACCGGTTTCCTCATTCAGGGCGACGATCGGCCCGGGGCGCTGGCGTCGAATCTGCAGAAGCTCGCCGAGGGGCGCGTCAATGTGACGGCGGTGGACGGTCTATCCGCCGGCAAAGGGCGCTGGGGAGCCATCCTCTGGGTCAAGCCCAAGGATATCCGGAAGGCAGGCCAGCTCCTGCGCGCGAAGGCGCGGGGCGCGAAGGATGAAAGTCGGCGCAAGAGAAGCTGATGACGATGCCGCCCGGCACCGGGACTCTTGCCTTCGAGGCCGAGCGGCCGACGGTCGTCGCGGATCAGGACGTCGGACTTGGCGAGCTGCGCGAGGTGCCCGCCGACGCTGCCAGCGGCTCCCTCAAGGCCGAAGCCATACGGCTGACGTCGCGCCAGACGCGCCGATCAAGCATCGAAACGAGAGCGAGATACGTGGCCGCACCCACTGCGATGAGGATCGGTAACCGGGAGAGGTCCTCGGCTGCCGCGAACATGAAGCGAGTCGCCGTCACCGTGGCGTACATCGCCGCGCCCGCCGCCACCGGCGCCCAGACCGCGACTCCGAGATCGGCGAACGTGAGCCTGAGCGCCTTGCCGACCTTCGGAAAAGCGAACGCGAAAATGACGGGTGTGGCGACGAGCCACGCCAAGGCCAACCCGTCTATGCCCCACTGCGTACCGATGAGAAAGGCGGGCAGCAGCACTGCGGCAGTCAGGATCGTATTCTGCACGTCGGCCGCCAGCTTGCCGAGCGCGGTCACCGACATGTGGAGCATCGAGGAGAGCATCCTCAAGGGCGCGACCAGGCTCACGACCTGGAGCGGAAATACGACTCCGGCCCATCTCTCGCCGAAGGCGAGCCGTACGAACTCCGGCGCAACCGAGGAAATTCCCCAGGCCGTCGGCACGCTCACGAAGGTCAGCAGGCGGGTTGCGTCGAGCAACCGGGCGCGGAGTCGCGGGTGCTCGCCCTGGAGCCTTGCCACCGTCGAAAAGGCGACCTGGTTCACGACGCCCATGATGTGCTTCGTGGGCATGGTCGCGACCTGAAAGGCGACGGCATACGCGCCCACGGCCTCCTGCGTCAGGAGGCGTCCCGCGATCAGCACGTCCGATTTGGTGATCGCCTCCCACGCCAGCCGGTTCGCGGTGAATACACCGCCGAATCCGAGGTGGCGCTTGATACCGTCCAGTCCAAAGACCGGGAGTACCGATTTGCCCCCGAGCAGCAGCAGGATCGCTCGCAGCCCGCCTCCGGCCAGATTGCCCAGCACCAATGCCCACACGCCCGCGCCGAACCAGGCCAGCCCAAGGGCGCAAAGGCTGGAAGCGAGTCCCACGACAAGCTCTATCCATGCGAGCCACTTGAAGTTCATGTCGCGGCGCGCCAGGGCCTGCGGCACGGTGCAGAGCGCATTGAGCGGAAACTGCAGGGCCAATACCTGCATGATGAGCGTCAGGCGGTCATCGCCGAAAGCGGCCGCCGCGAGCGGGGCGGCGAGCGCGACCAGCAACCCCATCGCCAGATTCAGAGCGATCGGGATGCCGGCGACCTTCTGCAACTCTTCTCGCCCGAGCGTCGGGGACTGGATGAGCGATGGCCCCATTCCGAGCTCGGCGACGCTCGCGACAACGACGATGATCACGGTGCTGATCGCCATCAGCCCATAGTCCTCGGGCGCCAGGAGGCGCAGCACCATGAGCATGACGAGCCAGTTGACCGTCTGACCCAGGACCTTCGCGATGCTCGTCCATTTCAGGGCGGCAATCGCTTGTCTTTCGATGCTCATCTAGTGTTTCCTGAATGACGTTTCTATGTCGCGTGGTCCGAGGGGTGTCTTCTGTGGCGCCGAGCGGACCTTAAGCGAAGCGGACGTCCGAAGCAATCGCTACGATGACCGTTCAGGACCGAGCGCAGCCGGAGTCGATGGCCCGCTCACGCAGCTTCCCAGTCAAACTGTCGTTCTCCGAACCGGGCGCACCAATCTGGCGCGTGCAACACGCTGCGTTCAGATCGCCTGGTGCACACGAAGAGCGAGTAGCGCGCCGAGTTGGCGCGAGCGGGTGTCGTCGAAGGGAGACAGAAGACAGGCCAACGGCTTGCCCGACATGCTTCGAGTAACTTCTTCTCCTGGATTCCCACGGCGGCGCCGTTCTTCCGATCGCGTCATCACGCGGAGGAGTTACATAGAAGAGCGGTAGCCGCAGAACACCGCTTGCACGTCTTACTGGTCGGAGAAGTAGGAAGACCCACAGATGCAGAGGAAAGTTTCGCGATGGTTCTGACGCCCTGCCGCAAGGAAACGCTGGTAACTTACCGGGTCGAAGGGCGCAATCCGGGAATCGCGCTCCTCGCCGGTCTCGGCCAACGGCATGTGTAAGAAGTACTCTGTGCGAAAGACGCGACGGCGTTGACGCCTCGCCTGCGGGACATCCTGACCGTGACCTTCGGCCGTCGTGAGTTCCTGACTGCAGCCGCAGCCGCGGCGTGTGGCCCGCTACTGCATGACCCGTTCGCGGCGGAGTCAGCCAAGCAAAAGGAAGTCCCGTGGCTCGACGAAGTGCAGCAGCGACCAACCAAGCTGCCCGACGACGCCCCCAAACTTTCTTCACTGTTGGTCGATCCGGCGGGTCGCAAGATCATTGATGTGGCCGGCTGGAAACGTCGCCGAGACGAACTCCTCAGGGCGTGGAAGGCGTTCCTGCGCCCGCTGGCTTTGGACCGTCCCAAGCCCCAATACGTGATCCTTGAGGAGGAACTTCACGAAGACTGCCTGCGGCAGTTGGTGCGCTACGAGAGTGAGCCTGGTCTGTGGGTCGATGGCTACCTGTTGCGGCCGATGACGAAGCCCGATCCAGTACCAGCGCCAGGCGTCGTCGTTCTGCACTCCACTGTTGACTACACCATTCGCGAGCCCGCCGGGCTCGAAGGGCCGTCCGAACTGCACTTCGGCCCAAACCTGGCGCAACGCGGCATCGTGGCATTCTGCCCGCGTTGCTTTCTCTGGCAACGGGAAGGTTCCTTCGTCGAGAAGGTGGAGGCCTTTCAGCAGCGGCATCCCGGCAGCCTCGGCATGGCCAAAATGCTGTGGGACGCCATGCGCGGGGTGGACCTGCTGGAAAGCCTGCCCTACGTTGATCCGCACCGGCTGGGGACCGTCGGGCATTCCCTAGGTGGGAAGGAGTCGTTGTACTTGGCCGCTTTCGACGAGCGAATCAAGGTCGCGGTAAGCAGCGACGGAGGGATCGGTACGCGGTTCTCGAATTGGCACGACGTGTGGTATCTGGGCCCTCGCATCAAGCGGTTCGATTTTGCGCATGAGCATCACGAGCTGCTGGCGATGATTGCTCCACGCGCGTTCTTGCTCCTCGGCGGCGAGCCGCCCGAAGGACTCGACGGCGACCGCAGCTGGCCGTTCATCGCCGCGGCCCGTGGGGTCTACGATCTGTACGGCAAGCCCGGCCGGATCGGGCTTTTCAACCACAGAAAGGGCCACACCGTGCCGCCCGAGGCCCAGCAGCGGACCTACGAGTGGTTGACGACCTACCTCCATCCACAGTAGGTCGTTACATCGATGATGTTACGGTGCGGCATCGACCTCGGCGGCACTAAGACCGAAGGCGTGATCCTCGACGCCGACGGGCGCGAAGTCTTCCGCGAGCGCGTCGCGACCGATTCTTCGAGCTACGAGACGGTGCTCGGCGGCATCGAGCGCCTCTATCGCCGGATGGCGAGCGACGTGCGCGGTGCGCCGCACACGCTCGGCCTCGGAACCCCCGGCGCAGTATCCCGGCGCACCGGGATGCTGAAGAACTCCAACACGACCTGCCTGAACGGCACCCCGATCGCCCGCGACCTGCCCGCTCGCCTCGGACGCGATCTTGCGATCGAGAACGACGCCAACTGCTTCGCGCTCGCCGAGACGCTCCACGGCGCTGGACGGGGGCATCGCGTCGTCTTCGGCGTCATCCTCGGTACCGGTTGCGGGGGCGGGATCGTGATCGACGGCCGCGTTCACGCCGGGCTGCAGTCCATCGCCGGCGAATGGGGCCACAGCGTAATCGACCCGGCCGGGCCGGTGTGCTACTGCGGCGCGCGCGGTTGCGTCGAGACCTTCATCAGCGGCTCGGGACTGGAGAACCGCTACGCCGAGCGCACGGGGTCGGGACGCACGGCGGCCGAAATCATCGCCGCCTGGCGCGCGGGCGAGTCGCAAGCCGCGGCGGCGATGGACGACTACTTTGCGCGCTTCGGTCAGGCGCTCGCCAACCTGATCGCGGTGCTCGACCCCGACATCGTCGTGCTCGGCGGGGGACTTTCGAACGTCGACGAGCTCTATACGCAGGGCGTCGAGGAGATCGCGAGGCGCGTCTTCAGCGACGCGCTCGAGACGCCGGTCGTGCGGCACCGCCTGGGCGACTCGGCCGGCGTGATCGGCGCCGCGCTCGTGGGGCGATGAGCGTCATCGTCGACGACGCTCCCGCGTTCGCGGTTCACTACCCGGTCCTCGTCGTCGGCGGCGGCGCGTGCGGGTTGGTCGCTGCGCTCGCCGCGCGCGACGCGGCCACGGCGGTCCTCGTGCTCGAGCGCGACCGGTCGCCCTCCGGCTCCACGGCGCTCTCGTCGGGTTTCGTTCCCGCCGCGGGGACGCGTTTGCAGCGCGAAGCGGGCGTCGGCGACTCGCCGGGGCGCCTCGCGGCCGACATCCGCCGCAAGAACCACCACGAAGCCGACCCGCAGATCGTGGACGCGGTGGCGCGCGCCTCCGGCCCTGCGATCGACTGGCTGGCCGACCGCCACCACATCCCGTTCACGCTGCTCACGGGCTTCCTTTACCCGGGACACAGCGTCGAGCGAATGCATGCCGTGCCGGAAAAGACGGGCGCCGCACTGATGGCGCAGCTTCTGCGCGCGTCCGACCGCGCCGGCGTCGATCTTCTCTGTGATGCGCACGTGACCGGTCTCTACGCGGCGCGCGAAGGACGCGTTCTGGGCGCGCGCGTCGCGCGACCGGACGGCTCGACCGAGGCGGTCGGCTGCGACGCGCTCGTCCTCGCCTGCAGCGGTTTTGGCGGCAACGCCGAGATGGTGAAGCGGCACATTCCCGAGCTTGCGGGCATCGACTACTTCGGCCACGTCGGCAACCGGGGTGATGCGGCCGAGTGGGGCCGCGCACTCGGCGCGAAGCTCGCCGACATGACCGCATACCAGGGCCACGGCTCGGTCGCGACGCCGCACGGCGTCCTCATCACCTGGGCGCTGATGACCGAGGGGGGCATCCAGGTCAACGCCCGCGGCGAGCGCTTCTCGAACGAGCACGAGGGCTACTCCGAGCAGTGCGTGAAGGTGATCGAGCAGCCGGGACGCATCGCATGGAACGTCTACGACGGGCGGCTGCACGCGCTGGGGATGACGTTCCCCGACTACCGCGAAGCCGAAGCCGCGGGGGCGATCCGACGCGCGCCGGACGCCAGCGTGCTCGCGCGGCTCATCGGCGCGCCGTCGGATGCGCTGGCCCGCACGCTCGAAGCCTGCGCCGCCTGTGCGGACGGCCGCGAGCGCGACCCTTTCGGCCGCGACTTCGCCACCCATCCGAAGCTCTCAGCGCCGTTCTACGCGGTGAAGGTCACCGGCGCGCTCTTCCACACCCAGGGCGGGCTCGAGGTCGACGCTCATGCCCGCGTGCTGCGCGCGGACGGCACGCCGTTGCCGAATCTCTTCGCCGGCGGCGGCGCGGCGCGCGGGGTGTCCGGCGCCCACGTCTGGGGCTATCTTTCCGGGAACGGCCTGCTCGCGGCAGTGGCGCTGGGACGGCTTGCGGGAGGCGCGGCAGCCGGCATCTGCGGGGGCGTCCGCGCCTCCTAGTCGAACACGGCCGGCTTCAGCGGCTTGGCGTTCACGCGCAGCTGGAACACGTCCGGCCGCGCGTAGTGCCCTGCGACGTCGAGCGTGCGGCGCGCGGCGCCGGCGCGGGCAGGGTCGATATCGGCATATAGAATCCCCTGTTCGCCGCGCAGCGGGCCGGCGGCTATCTTGCCGCCGGGCTCGACGACCACGGAATCGCCCTTGTTCACCCATTCCGCCGCGTCGGGATAGAGGCGCGCCTTCTCGGGGAAGCCGTCGGGGATGTCCGCGGCGCGGAGCGCGAAGCCGCTGCCGATCACCCAACAGCGCCCTTCGCGCGCGATGTGCTGCATCGTTCCGACCCAGCCGTCGCCGCAGTCGTAGGTCGGCGCGACGTAGACCTCGACGCCCTGCGCGTAGAGCGCATAGCGCGCGAGCGGCATGTAGTTTTCCCAGCAGATGAGCGTACCCAGCCGGCCGCAGGGCGTGTCGAGCGCCTTGAGCCCCGTCCCATCGCCGAATCCCCACACCATCCGCTCCGGGTTGGTCGGCATCAGCTTGCGGTGGCGATTTGCGATCCCGCCGTCCGGCGCGATCACGACGACCGTGTTGTAGACCGTGCCCCGGCTCGACTCGCCGTCGCGCTCGTCGATGCCGCACACGATCGTGACTCGATGCTTTTTCGCGGCCGCCCGGAGCGGCGCGAGATCGTCCGTTGCCAAGTTCACCGCGTTCGCTAGGAACAGCGCATGGAGCTGCTCGGCGAGCGCGAAGTCGCCGCCCGGCCGCAGTCGCCAGATCCAGATCGGATAGCCGGGCACATACGCCTCGGGAAAGACGATGAGCTGTGCGGTGTTGGCCGCGGCCTCCTCGACTGCGCGTACAGCGTCGGCGAGCGTGGCCGCGCGATCGAGCAGCTTGGGCGGCCTTTGAATCACGGCGATGCGGGCCATCGGCGTCTCCATAAGACGAAGGGGTGAGGCGGGACACGGCTACTCGGGTGAACTCTAGTAAGCATGCGCTCACATCCAGTGACGCTTGCGTCTTCTTATTTCGCCATCAATTAAACTCTATTGACTGACGGGTCAGTAATCTATAGATTACCGGCCAGTCAGTCATATTCAACCATGGACACCCAGAGCCAAAAGAATGAACCCCGCTTCGAGCGCCGGAAGGACGCGCGCCCGAGCGAGCTTACCGCGGCCGCGCTCGAGCTCTTCGTCGAGAAGGGCTTCGCCGCCACCCGCCTCGAGGACGTGGCGGCGCGCGCGGGCGTGTCGAAGGGCACGCTCTACCTCTACTTCGACAGCAAGGAGGAGCTCTTCAAGGCGGTGATCCAGAGCGCGGTCCTCCCGGTCCTCGCACAGGGCGAGCAGATCTTCGAGAACTTCAGCGGCACCGCGTCCGACCTCCTTCGCGAGCTGGTGAAGGGCTGGTGGCGCCTCTTCGGGAGCACGCCGCTGAGCGGAATCCCGAAGCTGATGATCTCGGAGGCGGGCAACTTCCCCGAGATCGCGCAGTACTACCACGACAACGTCATCGTGCGCGGGAAGCGCCTTTTCACGCGCGCGCTCGAGCGAGGCATCGCGTCCGGCGAGTTCCGGCCGTTCGACGTCGAGTACGCCGTCCAGGTACTGCTCGGCCCGCTGATCCTCAAGGTGCTGTGGCGGCACTCGTTCGCGACTTGCGTGCCGAAGGACCTCGATCCAGAGCGATATCTCGCGACGTGCATCGACATCGTCCTGGACGGGGTGCGCGTGCGGTGATGCCATGATGCTCGACGCCTCCCTCGCCTTCCTGCACTTCACCGCGATCCTGCTGCTCGCCGGATTCCTGGTGGCGGAGGCCATGCTGCTGCGCGGCGACCTTGGCCGTCGCGACATCGCAGTCGTGTCCCGGAGCGACATCGGTTATTCCGTCGCTGCCGCTCTCGTGCTCGCCACCGGCGCGGCCCGGGTTTTCCTCGGCGCCAAGGGCATGGCGTTCTACGCCTCGAACGCGGTCTTCTGGGCGAAGCTCGCGCTCTTCGTTGCCGTCGGCCTCGTGTCAATCAAACCGACGATTGCGTTCATCCGCTGGCGCCGCGCCGCTCGCGACAACCCCGGCTACGCGGTCCCGGAAGCCGAGGCGCGGCGCGCCCGGCGCCTGGTCCTCGTCGAGCTGCATCTCCTCGCTCTGATCCCCCTCGCCGCGGTGCTGATGGCGCGCGGCATCGGACACTGACATCTTCGAACCGGGAGCTCGTCATGCCCATGTTCCGAACGATTCTCCTCGCCGTGCTCGTCGCCACCCTCGTCGCCTGCGCCAAGCAAGAGGTCGAGGCGCCGGCCCCACGCCAGGTGATCGCACAGGTGGTCGGCGCGAAGCCGTCCGCGAGCGCGAACGTCTATTCCGGCGAGGTGCGCGCGCGCTACGAGAACGACCTCGCGTTCCGCGTCGCCGGCAAGGTCGTGGCTCGCTTCGTGGACGTGGGCGCGACGGTGAGGAAGGGGGAAAGCCTCGCCCGCCTCGACCCGCAGGACGCGCAGCTCGGCGTCGAATCGGCGCGCTCGCAGCTCGCCGGCGCCGAGGCCGATCACGAGCTCGCCAAAGCCGAGCTGAAGCGCTATCGCGACCTGTACGCGAAGAACTTCGTGAGCCAGGCGGTGCTGGACGCTCGCGAGACGACGTTCAACACCACGAAGGCGCGCCTCGAGCAGGCGCACGCGCAACTCGCGACCGCCCGCAACCAGTCGTCCTATACCACCCTCGTTGCCGAAGCCGACGGCGTGATCACGGCGGTGAACGTCGAGGCGGGCCAGGTCGTGTCGGCGGGGCAGGCGGTGATGCGGTTCGCGCGCCCCGAGGAGAAGGAGGTCGCGATCAGCGTTCCCGAGAGCCGCCTCGGCGAGCTCCGCGAAGCAGGCAAGATCCTGATCGCGGTTTGGGCGGCCCCGGACAGGCCCTACCTCGGCCGGGTACGCGAGATCGCGCCCAATGCCGATCCGGCAACGCGCACGTTCGCGGCGAAGATCTCGTTCGTCGCGCCGGATGCGGCAGTGAAGCTCGGGATGACCGCCAACGTCGCGCTCGGCGAGCGTACTGCCGGCGAGGTAATTACGCTCCCGCTCACCGCACTCGCGCAGGTGGAGGGCAAGCCCTCGGTGTGGGTCGTCGACCCCCACACGAGCACGATCAACCTCCGCCCGGTGGCGATCGGCGCCTACCGCGAGGACGGCGTTGTCGTCCGCGACGGCCTGCGGGTGGGCGAGGTCGTCGTCACCGCCGGCGTGCACAAGCTGCTTACCGGCGAGACCGTCCGCGTCGTGAGCGAGACGCTCGCGAGCCCGCGCTCGCAGCAGGCGCTCGAAGCGGCCCTGCCGCCGGCCGGCCAGCCGGCCCGGAACTGAAGAGACTCCTCATGCGCGGCTTCAACCTCTCCGAATGGGCGCTCGGGCACCGGAGCCTGGTGCTCTACGCGATGCTCGTGCTCGGGCTCTTCGGCGTGCTCTCCTACGCCAAGCTGGGGCAGTCCGAGGACCCGCCGTTCACCTTCAAGGTCATGGTGATCCGCACCGGCTGGCCGGGCGCGACCGCGCGCCAGGTGGAGGAGCAGATCACCGACAAGATCGAGCGCAAGCTCCAGGAGGCGCCGAACGTCGACGTGATCCGCAGCTACTCGAAGCCGGGCGAGTCGCTCGTCTTCTTCCAGATGAAGGACTCGGCGCCGCCGTCCGCCGTCACCGAGACCTGGTACCAGGTGCGGAAGAAGATCGGCGACATCCGCAACACCCTGCCCGCCGGCATCCAGGGGCCGTCGTTCAACGACGAGTTCGGCGATGTCTACGGCAACATCTACGCGCTCACCGGCGCGGGCTTCTCGTACGCCGACCTCAAGAAGTACGCCGACCGCATCCGCGCGGAGCTGCTGCGCGTGCCCGACGTCGCCAAGGTCGAATTCTTCGGCGAGCAGGACGAGAAGGTCTATATCGAGCTGTCGAACACCAAGCTGGCGACGCTCGGCGTCGACGTCCCGACGATCGTGAGCGCGCTCGCCACGCAGAATGCGATCGCGCCCGCGGGTGCGTTCGAGACACCGAGCGACAAGGTCTACCTCCGCACCACCGGCGACTTCGACTCGGTCGAGGCGGTCCGCGAGACGACGATCCGCGCGAACGGGCGGCTTTTCCGCCTCGGCGACATCGCGCGCGTACAGCGCGGGTACGCCGACCCGCCGCAGCCGAAGATGCGCTTCGAGGGGCAGGAAGCGTTCGGCATCGGCGTCTCGATGGTGAAGGGCGGCGACATCATCGAGCTCGGCGCGAACCTCGACCGCGAGATCGATCGGCTGCGGCGGGATCTGCCCGTCGGCCTCGAGCTCGCCCAGGTGACCAGCCAGCCGCAGGCGGTGCAGCGCTCGGTGAACGAGTTCGTGCGCTCGCTCGCGGAGGCCGTGATCATCGTGCTCGCGGTGAGCCTGCTGTCACTGGGCCTCCGCACCGGCATCGTGGTCGCGCTCTCGATCCCGCTCGTGCTCGCGGCGACTTTCCTTTTCATGCGGATCGGCGACATCGGGCTGCACAAGATCTCGCTCGGCGCGCTCATCCTCGCGCTCGGGCTGCTCGTCGACGACGCGATCATCGCGGTCGAGATGATGGCGACCAAGATGGAGCAGGGCTGGGACCGCCTGCGTGCGGCGAGCTTCACCTACTCGAGCACGGCGATGCCGATGCTCTCGGGCACGCTGGTCACGGTCGCCGGGTTTCTGCCGATCGCGACGGCGGCCTCGTCCACCGGCGAGTACACGCGCTCGATCTTCCAGGTCACCGCGATCGCGCTCGCCGTGTCGTGGGTCGCGGCGGTCGTGTTCGTGCCCTACCTCGGCTACCAGCTCCTGCCCGATCACGCGCAGCGCGCGGCGAAGCCGTCGTGGTTCAGGCGCCTGCTCGGGCGCCCCGCCCTCGCGGTTTCCCACGAGGCCGGCGAGGGCGCCATCTACCGGACCCCGTTCTACAACCAGCTGCGGAGCGTCATCCACTGGTGCGTCGCGCACCGCGGGACGGTGCTGGTCGCGACGATCGCGCTCTTCGCGGCGTCGCTGCTCGCGTTCCGCTTCGTGCCGCAGCAGTTCTTCCCCGCATCCAGCCGGCCGGAGCTGCTGGTCGACCTGCGCCTCGCGGAGGGCTCGTCGTTCGCGGCGACCGAGAGCACCGCGAAGCGCTTCGAGCAGGTCCTCGAACGCGAGGCGGGGATCGAGAGCTACGTGAGCTACGTCGGCCAGGGCAGCCCGCGCTTCTATCTGCCGCTCGACCAGCAGCTCGCGAACGCGAACTTCGCGCAGTTCGTGATCCTCACCACGGGGATCCCGGAGCGCGAGCGCCTTCGTGCGCGGCTGATCGAGCTGTTCGACCGGGACTTCCAGGGACTGCGCGCAAACATCACCCGGCTCGAGAACGGGCCGCCGGTCGGCTTCCCGGTGCAGTTCCGCGTGTCGGGCGAGGACATCCCGACCGTGCGCCGGTACGCCGAGCGCGTCGCCGAGCGCATGCGCGAGAACCCGAACGTCTCGAACGTCCAGTTCGACTGGGACGAGAAGGCGAAGGTCATCAAGGTTGACATCGACCAGGAAAAGGTGCGCCTGCTCGGCCTCTCGTCGCAGGATCTCTCGACGTTCCTCAACACCTCGCTCAACGGGCTGACGGTCACCTACTACCGCGAGCGCGACAAGCTGATCGAGGTGCTGATGCGGGGCGCGATCGACGAGCGGGCGAAGCTCTCCTACCTCCAGGATCTCGCGGTGCCGACGCGTTCCGGCAAGTCCGTTCCGCTGTCCCAGATCGCGACCATCTCGTACGGGTTCGAGGACGGCATCGTCTGGCGCCGCAACCGGCTCCCGACGATCACGGTGCGCGCAAACGTCTACGGCAAGATCCAGGCGCCCGCGGTCACCGCGCAGATCGAGCCGGCGCTCGCGGCGATCAAGGCGAGCCTGCCCCCCGGCTACCGCCTGGAGACCGGCGGCGCGGTCGAGGACAGCGCGAAGGGCCAGAAATCGGTCGCGGCCGGATTCCCGCTCTTCGTCCTCGTCGTCCTGACGGTGCTGATGATCCAGCTCCAGAGCTTCTCGCGCGTGGCGATGGTGGTGTTGACCGCGCCGCTCGGGCTGATCGGCGTGACGGCATTCATGCTCCTCTTCAACCAGCCGTTCGGGTTCGTCGCGATGTTGGGTACCATCGCGCTCTCCGGAATGATCATGCGCAACTCGGTGATTCTCGTCGACCAGATCGATCAGGACATCCGCGCCGGCCACGCCCCCTGGGAGGCCGTGGTCGAGGCGACGGTGCGCCGCTTCCGGCCGATCGTGCTTACGGCTGCCGCGGCGGTGCTGGCGATGATCCCGCTCACGCGCAGCGCGTTCTTCGGGCCGATGGCGGTCGCGATCATGGGCGGCCTCGTCGTCGCGACTGCGCTCACGCTCCTCTTCCTGCCGGCGCTCTACGCCGCGTGGTTCCGCTTGGCTTCGCCGGCGCGCGCACCGGCGAAGCGGGCGTCGCGTCCTCCTGCTGCGGCACCGCAGCTCGCGCCGCAGATGATCGAGGGAACGGCCTGACCATGCTGCTCGCCGAGCTCTTCGAGATGGTCGAGATCGACGCGCCGGCCGAGCGCGTCTGGCAGATCCTCACCGACTTCCGCCGCTACCCGGAGTGGAACCCTTTCATGCCCCGCGTGGCGGGCGAGCCGGCGCGACGCGCCGAGCTGGAGGTGCTCGTCCAGCCCGACGGCACGAGAGCGCTGCGGCTGCGGCCGCGGATCGTCACCTTCCGGCCGCCGCGCGAGCTGCGCTGGCTCGCGCGCCTGCCGGGGCTCTTCGTCGGCGAGCAGCGCTTCGTGGTCGAGAGCCTCGACCCGACGCGGTCACGCCTGATCCACGAGAAGCGCTTCCGCGGACTGCTGGTGCCGTTCGTACGTCGCGTGCTCGACGGCCCGGTGAAGCGGAGCTTCGAGGCGACCGGGCTGGCGCTGAAACAGTTCGCAGAACGCACGAGCTAGCACGACCGATGCGGCGCGCCGGACGCTTCACGGTGCAGCACGCAGTCGCCATCGCCGCCGCCGCGCTCGCCGCCGGCTGCAACAACGCGCCGCAGGACGCGCTGGTGCAGGACACGCTCTTCGTCGAGGGCGAATGGAGGTCTGGCCGATCGCCGCGTTCCTGCTCGTCGCGACGGCGGTCGCGCTCGCCCGCTACTGCACCACGCTCGACTGAGAAGCGTCGAGGGCGCGCGTTCGCCTATGGCGCGCCCGGTTTGGGGCAACCGGTGCAAGCCTCCAAACGCGCGTGACGAAACGTCGCTTTCTCGAGCTTTGCGCCGGTGAGATTGGCGCCAGTCAGGTTCGCTTTCTCGAAGCGCACGCCCCGCAGGTCGGCCCCTTCCAGATCGGCGCCGCGCAGGTCGGCCCCGGTCAGATCCGCTCGCTCGAGATTGGCGCCGCGCAGCTTCGCCGATCCCATCCGCGCGTACCGGAGGCTGGCGCCGCTCACGATCGCTTCGCTCAGATCGGCTTCGACAAGGTTGGCGCCCTGGAGATCGGCCGCGCTCACGTTCGCCCGCGCGAGCGTCGCGCCGGTCAGGTTCGCTCCGCGCAGACTGGCGCGCTCGAGCGAGGCCTGCGTGAGGTTCGCGCGCTGGAAATCCACCCGCTGGAGCTTGGCGCGATCGAGCCGCGCCTCGGTCAGGTTCGCGCCGGCCAGATTGGAGCGCGTAAGGTCCGCTCTCGTCAAATCCGCCTTGGGCAGGATCGCGCCGCGCAAGTTGGCGGCCAGGCATTGCGCGCCCGGGCGGATACGACACCGGTCGATGGTCTGCTCAGTGGTCTGCGCGTCGGCGACCGGCACCGCGCAGAGGGCAAGGATGGCAGGCAGGACGAAACGCATGTCGGACCTCGTTGACGCGTTTGTTGCGGTAAGTGGCAGCCCACGTGCGAATATGCACCGGCAACGCTTATTCGCCAGCCCGGACCGTATCGGCTCGCCGGCGGGTCGTCAATTGGACGCGCCTCGGGTGAAGTCCTCGCGCCGCCACCTCGACGACGACGATCCCGGTTTGTCCGGGCTGATCCGGATAGGCGGGGTGCGCAAGCTCGCCGAGCACGTCAAGCGCGAACCCGGGCATTCGGGCAACATGCCGGCCGGGTTCGCGAAGGAACGACGCAATGCGCTCCAGGCTGTTCAAGCTCCTGAGGCTGGTGACGGTGCTGCTCGTCCTCGGCGTGATCGGCTTGCTGGGGATCCGCACGTGGGACTCGCAACGCGGCCCGCCGCTCGCGGTGTGGCACACCTATGCCCCGCACGAGCTGACCGCCGGGGACATCGAGAAGCTCGACTGGAGCGGCTATCTCAAGGCCGAGAGCGCGCTCTTCGACGAGGTCCGGGCCAAGGTCACCGAGAAACTCGAGCCCGAGCAGCGGATCCCGGCCAACCGCTACTTCGACGGCAGCCCGATCTACCCCGGAAAGTTCGCGACAAACTGGAATCGCTCGTATGTATTGGAGCCGGCCGGGGCGCCCGTCGGTGCGGTCGTCCTGCTGCATGGATTGACCGACTCGCCTTACAGCCTGCGCCACGTCGCCCGCCGGTACCGGGAGCACGGCTATGTGGCGGTCGCGATCAGGCTGCCGGCCCACGGCACAGTGCCGGCCGCCCTGACCGAGGTCGATTGGGAAGACTGGTCGGAGGCGACCCGTCTCGCGGTTAGGGAGGCCCGACGCCGCATCGGCCCGTCACGGCCCCTTCACCTGGTCGGGTTCTCCAACGGCGGCGCGCTGGCGATGAAGTACGCGCTCGACGCCCTCGGCGACGCGAAGCTGACCCGGCCCGATCGACTCGTCCTCATCTCGCCGATGATCGGGATCACCGAGCTCGCACGCTTCGCCGGGGTGTTCGGCTGGCCGGCGGTCTTCCCGCGGTTTGCGAAAGCGGCGTGGCTCAGCGTGACGCCGGAGTTCAATCCGTTCAAGTACAACTCCTTCCCGATCAACGGCGCTCGGCAGTCGTCGCTTCTGACGCGCGTCCTGCAGGGCGACATCGCGCGCTACGCGCGGGAAAACCGGCTGGCCGAGCTGCCGCCCATCCTGACGTTCCAGTCGGTGGTGGACTTCACGGTCAGCACGCGCGCGATCGTTACCGCGCTGTACGCCCAGCTCCCGGCCAACGGCAGCGAGCTCGTGCTCTTCGACCTGAACAGGAACGCCAAGGTCAGCCCGCTCCTGCGCTCGAGCTTCGAAACCGCGCTCGACCGTCTGCTGCCGCCGCCGCCGCGACGGTTCAGGACCACGATCATCGCCAACGCCAGCCCCGACACCCGCGAGGTCGTCGAGCGCGTCGTGGAAGCTGGAGCGACGACGGAGCGGTCCCGCATGCTGGGGCTGACGTATCCGGCCGAGGTGTACTCGCTCTCGCACGTTGCCATCCCGTTCCCGGTGACCGATGCACTGTACGGGATGGACCCCGGCACGGACGAGGACTTCGGCGTCAACCTTGGGACGATGACGACGCGTGGCGAGGTCGGGGTGCTGATCCTCCCGCTGGATTCGCTGATCCGCCTCGCATCCAACCCGTTCTTCCCCTACATGCTCGAGCGGATCGAGGAAGGCGTCGGCGCCCGCCCCGGGAATGCGTCGAAAGCCGCCGGCAGTCCCGCCCGCGCAAGCGAAACGGCGTTACGGGAGGAGGCGCCGGCTGCACGCTCGGCGAAGTGATCGACGCAGCATGTCCAAGCGCCTCGATGGGACGGACCAACTATGAGCTCCCCGGGATGCGCTGCGGTTCGGCCACCTCCGTCTTGTTCGGCGCCAGCGGCGACGTGATCCCCATCGAGACATAGACGCCGGTCAGCTTGTCGACCCCGATGTTGGCAGGCCGGACCCAGTCGACCGGCACGTAGAGGAGCGCGCCCCCGAACGGCACTGGCGCGGTCGGAACCAGCACCGCAAGGTAGCTGCGTCCGTCGATGTCGATCGGCTGCGCACCCGGGGCGAGCGCAAGCACCGCCACGCCCTCGCCGCCGAAGAAGCACCACACCGGGCTCATGGCGCCGATATCGGCTTCCTGCTTCTGATCCAGCAAGCCGACAAAGCGGTCGGCGAGGCTGTAGAGGCTCCCGACGAGCGGGATGCGGCGCAGCATCGAGTGGGTCAGCTTCTTCAACGGGTGCTTCAGTCCCGCCTGCACGACCAGTCCCAAGAGGTAGATTCCGACGATCAGCACCAGGGTGCCGGAGACGTAGGCGAGACCGGGATGGCTGGAGAACGGATAACCCAGCGCCGCGAACAACCCGCCGACGAAGCTGCCCGGCCCGACGAAGCGGTTGACCAGGCTGAACGCCCAGACGAGCACCGCCGCCGTCAGCGCGAGGGGCAACAGCACGAGCAGCCCGGCAAGCCAGGTCGACGCGATGGACTCGAAGCTGCGCTTGATCATCGGGCGGGACGCTCCTGTCGGGCGTGCCGTCGAACGGCTCGACGACGCGGCGAGATTTGCCACGCCGTCGACTCGCAGTCAAGGAGGCGGCAACGCCAGTGGCCGGCCCGATGAGAGCTTTCGCGACCGCGAGCCGCCCTCAGAAGCGCGCGGTAAACGTCGCGGCGAAGAACGGCGCGGGATCGTACTCGACCTTGCGCAGCTCGTTGCCGGACGGATCCTCGACGCGGAGCTCGCCGGCCGTCACGACACCGGCGTAAAGGTGGAGCGTCATCTGCGCGCCGAGATTGCGCGTGGCGCGCAGGAATACCGGCAGCCCGCGCTCTTCGCCGACGCCGTTCGGCACCGGTCCGCTGTCGCTGAGGCGAAAGCGCGTGAGGCGCCACGCCCCGCCGATCCCGAGCTCCCAGTTGTTGTCGAACCGGTAGTCGAGCTCGAGTCCGGCGGGCCCGGTCGGGCCGGCAGCGAGCGGGTTGATGAGGCGCCACCGGTCACTGAAGCGCCAGTCGACGATCAGGAAGGGGAACGCGCTCGTCTTCTCGATGCGGTCGTACACCCCGACGCCGAGGCCGAGCCGGTTGCCGTCGGCGAAGCGCTTGGTCGCCGACACTATCGCGCCCCAGGCGAGCGAGTCGCCGGTGTCGGCGCCGTTCTCCCGGAACCAGTCGACCGACGGGACGAACCCGACGCTCCAGCCGTCGCGCAGCGCGAACGAGAGCGGGATCGCCACGCCGTAGCGCTGCACGATGTTCCACGGCGCCACGCCGCCGAAGGCGACCGGATTCGAGAAGGAGTAGTCGGAGTAGTCGTAGTTCAGGGTCACGCCGACGCTGTTGCCGCCGCCGAGATCCCTCGTCGCGCCGCCGCGCACGATCGCGCGCCACACGCTGAAATCGCCGCCATTGTCCAGATCGCCCTTGCCCTCGTAGACGGGCGTGACCGAGACGAACGGCCGCCAAGGGGCCTCCTGCGCCTGCGCCGCACCGGCGGCGAGGGCGAGCGCGGCGACGACCGCTGCCGCGCGATGCGTTGCTTCCGGTTTCATGGAGACCTCCCTTCCGCGCCGACGAGGCGCACGTTCATTGCGTCAGATGGTTAAGAGCCTGATTCCGGCCACCCGGGCGACGCTCGCCAGGATGATGTCACGGCACTCCGTTCTCGTCTCGGCCTCGCGATCGCACCCGTTCACGCCGGAGCGGGCGACGCCGCTTTCGCCGGCGCGGCCGCCGCCCGGCTTGCCGCCGAACACGGTGATGTACAGCGTCGGCAGGAACACGAGCATCAGCAGCGTCCCGATCAGGAGGCCGCCCATGATCGCGAACGCCATCGGCCCCCAGAACACCGTCGGCGCGATCGGGATCAGCCCGAGCACGGTCGAGAACGCGGTGAGCGTCAGCGGCCGCAGCCGCGAGCTCGCCGCGGCGATCGCCGCGTCCCAGACGCTCTTCCCTTCCGCGCGGTCGGTCTCGATCTGCACGACCAGGATCACCGCGTTCTTCGCCACCATCCCGAGCAGCGACAGGATGCCGAGGATCGCGACGAAGCCGAGCGGCCGGTTGAAGACGAGCAGCGCGAGGACGACGCCGATGATGCTGAGCGGCAGCACGGCGAGCACGACGAAGACGCTCCGGAAGCTCTGCAGCTGGAGCATCAGAAAGGTGAGCATCAGGAGAATCATCACCGGCACGACCGCGAACACCGACGCCCGCGCGGTCGCGCTGTCCTCGACGGTGCCGCCGAGATCGATCCGATAGCCCTTCGGCAGGCCCTTCGCCAGCTCGGCGATCGGCGCCTCGAGTGCGGCGACGACGGTATCCGGCGTCGTGCTCGGGACAATGGCCGCGCGCACGGTGAGCGTCGGCACCCGGTCGCGGCGCCAGACGAGCGGATACTCCTCCCCGAACTCGAGGCTCGCGAACTGGCTCAGCGGCACGGTGCGCCCGCCGGCGATCGGGACCTCCAGCGAGCGCAGCGTCGCCACCGTCGCGCGCTCCTTGTCGACGGCGCGCGCGACGACGTCGACAAGGTAGATGTGGTCGCGCACCTGCGTCACCGTCGAGCCGTCGATCGCGGCGTTGAGGACCGCGGCGATCGTCGCCGAGCTGACGCCGAGGCTGCGGGCCTGGTCCTGGTCGATCTTGAGGCGGAGCTGCCGCGCGGGCTCCATCCAGTCGAAGTTGACGCGCCGCGTTTCCGGATTCGCCGCGATGACCTGCGCGAGCCGCTGCGCGATCTGCGTGACCTCGTCCTTGTCCGGGCCACGTACGCGGTACTGGATCGGCCAGCCGACCGGCGGACCGAGCTCGAGCGGCTGGATGCTCCCGACGACGTCCGGAAACTCCTCGGCGAGCAGCTTCTCCAGGCGGTCCTGGATCCGTTTTCGTTCTTCGAATCCCTTCGCGACGATCACGAACTGGCTGAAGAAGGGGTTCGCGCCCTGCACGTCGAGCGGCAGGTAGAAACGGATCGCGCCGCGGCCGATGTAGGCGCTCCAGTGATCGATGTCCTCGTCCTTGGCGAGCGCCGCCTCCAGCCGCGTGGCGGTCGTCTCGGAGGCATAGATCGATGCGTTCTGGCGCAGCGTCAGGTCGACGAGGAGCTCGGGCCGGTCGGACGCGGGAAAGAACTGCTCCGGCACGAACCGCAGCAGGTAGACCGCCGCCACGAACGCGGCGATCGTCACCGCAATCGTCAGCCACTTCGCGCGCATCGCGCCGACGAGCAGCCCGCGATATCCGCGCATGAGGGCGCTCGGCTTCTCCTCCGCGCCCGACGTCTTGGGCGCCTTCAGGATCGCGATGCCGATCACCGGCGCGAAGGTCACCGCCACGAGCCACGACGTGATGAGCGCGATCGCGACCACCGCGAAGATCGAGAACGTGTACTCGCCGGCCGCGCTCCTGGCGAAGCCGATCGGCACGAAGCCCGCGATCGTGATCAGCGTACCGATCAGCATCGGGGCGGCGAGCGTCTTGTAGGCGAAGGTGGCCGCGACCTCCTTGGAGTCCCCGGCGGCGAGGCGCCGGATCATCGCGTCGACGGTGGTCATCGCGTCGTCGACCAGGAGGGTGAGCGCGATGATCAGCGCCCCGAGCGAGATGCGCTGCAGGTCGATGCCCACGATCAGCATGACGGCGAACACGATCGCCAGGGTCAGCGGGATCGCCAGGGCGACGACCGAGCCCGGACGGACGCCGAGGCTGACGAAGCTCGCAGCCAGGATGATGAGGATCGCCTGCCACAGCGAGGTCATGAAATCGTTGATCGCGAGGTCGACGACGACCGCCTGGTCGGAGACGAGGAACGGCTCGATGCCGAGCGGCAGGTCCGCCCGGACGTCCGCCATTTCCTTCTTCAGGTTCGCACCGAGCGCGAGGATGTCGCCGCCCTCGCGCATCGCGATGGCGAGCCCGATCGCCGGCTTGCCGTTTACGTGGAAGAGCGGCAGCGGCGGATCCGAGAACCCGCGCCGGACCTCGGCGATGTCCCGGAGCGGCACCAGGCGGTCTCCCACCGCCAGGTTGACCGCCTTGATGTCGTCCTCGGACTCGAAGGCGCCGGCCACGCGCAGGAAGATCCGCTCCTCGCCGGTCTGCAGGACGCCGGTTGGCCGGACGAGGTTCTGCGCCTGCAGCTGCGCGAGCAGGGCGGAATACGTGAGGCCGAGGCCCGCGAGCCGCGCGGTGGAGAACTCGAGGAAGATCTGCTCGTCCTGGGCGCCGAGAATCTCGATCTTGGTGACGTCCGGCACCGCGAGCAGCCGCGAGCGCGTGTCCTCGACGTAGTTGCGCAGCTCGCGGTGCGTGAACCCGTCGGCGGTGAAGCCGTAGATGATGCCGTACGTGTCGCCGAAATCGTCGTTGAAGCCCGGGCCGACGACGCCCTGCGGCAGCGTGCCGCGGATGTCGCCGACGTTCTTGCGCACCTGGTACCAGATGTCGGGCACCTCCTTCGGCGGCGTCGAGTCCTTGAGCTCGACGAACATGGTGGTGCGGCCCGCCGTGGTGTAGCTCCGCACCTGGTCGAGATGGCGCGTCTCCTGCAGCTTGCGCTCGATCCGCTCGGTGACCTGGAGCAGCGTCTCCTCGATGGTCGCGCCGGGCCAGGCCGCGAAGACGACCATGGTCCGGATCGTGAAGGGGGGGTCCTCGGCCCGGCCGAGGCGGAGGAACGCGATCGTGCCCGCCACGACCGCCGCAATCATGAAGTAGACGATGAGCGACCGGCGGTTGATCGCCCATTCCGACAGATTCGGGCCGATCACTTCGCGGCTCCGAGCAGGCGCACCTTCTGGCCGGAGTGGAGGGCTTGGACGCCTGCGGTCACGACGACGTCGCCCTGCTCGAGTCCGCCGGCGACGACGACCCGATTCGCATCGTGGCCCGCGACCTCGATCTGGCGGAGCGACACCGTCTGGGTCTTCGGATCCACGATCCATACGGCGGACTGCGCGCCCTGACGCACCAGGGCCGACCCCGGGATTTCCATCGCGGAGGCGGTCTCGATCCGCATGCTGCCGGTCACCGTCGATCCGAGCCGCAGTCCGGCGGGCGGATCGATCAGCCCGACGCGCACCTGGAACGTCCCGGTCACCGGATCCGCGCGCGGGGACACCTCCCGCACCCGGCCCTTCGCCGAGACCTTGGGATCCGTCGTCAGCGCGACCGTGATCTCCGGGTTCCGGGGCGCCGAGTCCTTGATCTGCGCCGGAACGTTGAAGACGGCGTCGCGTCCGCCGGCGCGCGCGATCTGCACGACCATGCGGCCCGCGGGCACGACCTCGCCCGGCTCGGCGCCGACCTTCGTCACCGCGCCGCCCGCGTCGGCGACGAGGCGCGTATAGCTCTGCCGGTTCGCCGCGAGGTCGACCTGCGACTGCGCCGACTTCACCGCGGACTCGGCGCTCTGCAGGTTCGCCGCGATCTGGTCGAATGCCGCCTGCGAGATGAACCGCTGCGCGAGCAGCTCCTTCTGCCGGTTGTAGTTGTTCCGCTGCTCGACGGCCTGCGCGCGCGCGGACGCGAGCTGCGCCCGGGCGGAGGCGAGGCTCGCGTCCTCGTTCGACGGATCGAGCCGCGCGAGCACCTGCCCCGGCTTGACCGTGTCGCCGACGTTGACGCTGCGGTCGATCATCCGGCCGTCGATCCGGAACGAGAAGTTGACCTCGGTCTGCGCCTGCACGTTGCCGGTGAGCGACACGACCTCGCCGGCCGCGCGCTGCTCGACGCTGATCACGCGGACCGGACGCACTTCCGGCGGCGGCGGCTCCTCGGCGCGTCGACATCCGGGGAGCAGCGCGAGCATTGCGAGCGAGAGAAGACCGGTGGCGCGGAGCGAGGACGTCATGGGGTATTCGGCAGTTGTCATGGGGCGCTGATCCATCAGTGAAACGCCGAGCGGCCGGGGTCAGCCTGGCGCGGCGGATGATACACGCGGGTCCGAACGCCTACGGGAACGTTCGAATCGCGCGACGGCGGCCGATCGCCGTTTCGGGCTAGACTCGCGCGCCGTGTTCCCGCCGCGCCTGCGGAGGTGCCGTGGAGTCGTTGGTCAGTCCGTTCCTGAACGCGCTCGCGCTCGTCCCGGTGACCCTGCTGCCCATCATCGGGATCCGGCCGTGAGGCCGGCGCGCTGGCCGGGTCCCGCGATGCCCGCTTCAGGCACCCGAACCGAAGCGGCGTCAGTGAAACACTGGCCTGTCGTCGCCCCCGTCGCCGCCGCGGCGCTGTTCGGGATCGCACTCGCCGCACCGACCGGCGCGTTTCTCCTCGCCGCGTGCGCGATCGGGCTCATCGGTGCGATCGCGGCCGCAGTACACCACGCCGAGGTCGTCGCGCATCGCGTCGGCGAGCCGTTCGGCACGCTGGTGCTCGCGCTGGCGATCACGGCGATCGAGGTCGCGCTGATCGTGTCGGTGATGCTCGCCGGCGGACCGGAGGCGGCCACGCTCGCGCGCGACACAGTGTACGCGACGGTCATGATCATCGGCACCGGGGTGATCGGGCTCTGCGTGTTTTTCGGCGCCCTGCGCCACGGCGAGCTCGAGTTCCACGCCCAGGGCGTCGGCCCCGCGCTGTCGGCGCTCACGACCCTCGTCACGCTGGTGCTGATCATGCCGGTATTTACCGTGAGCGCGGGTTACGCGCGGTACAGCACGTCGCAGCTCGCCTTCGTGGCCGTCTGCTCGGCTGCGATCTGGCTGGTGTTCGTGTTCTTCCAGACGGTGCGTCATCGCGACTTCTTCCTGCCCAAGACGAACGCCGGGGACGAGTCCACACACTCGGAGCCGCCGACGAGCGCGCAGGCCTGGGCGAGCTGCGGTCTGCTGCTCGTCTCGCTCGTGGGCGTGGTGGGCCTCGCCAAGGTGCTCTCGCCGACGATCGAGTCGGCCGTGCGCGAGGCCGGCCTGCCGCCGGCGGTCATCGGCGTCGTGATCGCGCTCCTCGTGCTCAGCCCCGAGTCCCTCGCGGCGGTCCGCGCGGCGCTCGCGAACCGGCTGCAGACGAGCCTCAACCTCGCGCTCGGCTCGGGGCTCGCGACGATCGGGCTCACCATCCCGATCGTGGTGGCGATCTGCCTCGCGTTCGACCTGCCGATCGTGCTCGGCGTCGAGCCCAAGGACATCGTGATGCTCATGGTCACCCTCGTGGTCGGCACGATCGGCGTCGGCACGGGCCGCAGCAACATGATGCAGGGCGCAGTGCAGCTCGTGCTCTTCGCGGCGTTCCTGTTCCTGACCGTGGTACCTTGAGCCGCTCCGCAGACACGATCGTGACCGCAACTGGCATCGGCATGTTCGCAGGCGCGCCCTGCCGACTGGACGCCGCCGGCGATTCGCAGGTCCTGCGCCTCGCCGGCGACTGGCGTCTGCCGCACCTCGCCGCGCTCGACGGCGCGCTCGCCGCGCTGCCGCGGCTCCCCGCGTCGGTGAAGGTCGACGGGGCCGGGCTCGCGGAGCTCGACACCGCAGCAGCGCTGCTCCTCGCGCTTCGCTTGCGCGACGCGGGCCTCGACCCGGCGAAGGTGCCCCTCGAGCAGTTCTCCGCGAGCCACGCGCGCGTGCTCGATCTCGTTCGCGGGCGACTCGCCGAGATCGGCCTCGCGCCGGCGCCAGTCCACCACGGATGGCTCGCACGCGTCGGGCGTGCCGCGTTCGAGATCTGGCGACTCGTCAAGGGGCATGTCAACTTCCTCGGCCTGGCCGTTTCCGCGCTTGCCGCCACCCTGCTGCGCCCGGCTTCATTGCGCCTCAAGGAGCTCACCGTGCAGCTCGAGGCCGTCTGCCTCAACGCGATCCCGGTCGTCGCACTCGTGACCGCGCTGATCGGCGTCGTCTTCGCCTATCTTCTCGGCATGCAGGCGACCCAGTACGGCGCGAACATCTTCGTGGTCGACGGGGTCGCCATCGGCATGACGCGCGAGCTCGCGCCCATGCTCGTCGCCGTCATCATGGCCGGGCGCTCGGGCGCAGCGTTCACCGCGCAGCTCGGCACCATGAAGCTCACCGAGGAGATCGACGCGATCCGGACGCTGGGCCTCTCGCCGGTCGAGGTGCTGGTGCTGCCGCGGATGCTCGCGCTGATGATCGCCATGCCGCTCCTCACGTTCGTCGGCGACGTGGCCTCGATCGGCGGGGCGATGCTCGTCGCCGGGCCGATGCTCGACATCACGCCGACGATGTTCATCGACCGGCTGCACCGGGCGCTCGCGACGCGTCACGTGATCATCGGGCTCGTGAAGGCGCCGGTCTTCGCCATGTTCATCGCGGTCATCGGCTGCCGCATGGGCATGGACGTGAGCCGCGACACGCGCGCGATCGGCACCAGCACGACCTCGACGGTGGTCCAGTGCATCGTTGCCGTCATCCTCCTGAACGCGGCATTCGCCGTGACCTTGCAGGCGCTGGGATGGTGAGCACAACGCCAGCTTCCGTCCGCGACGCCGTCCGGCGGGGGGAAGGCGGGCAGAAACGAGTCGTCCTGGAGGTCGAGGGCATCGTCACGCGCTTCGGCGCCAACACGATCCACGACGGCGTCTCGTTCACGATCGAGCGCGGCCAGATCCTCGCGATCATCGGCGGCAGCGGGACCGGGAAATCGGTGCTGCTGCGGGAGATCATCGGGCTCCTGCGTCCCACGGCGGGCACCGTTCGCCTGCTCGGAACCGACGTGTGGTCGGCCTCGCCCGAAGAGCTCGCGACAGTGCGAACGCGCTTCGGCATGATGTTCCAGGACGGCGCGCTCTTCTCCTCGCTCACCGTGGCCGAGAACGTGGCGACGCCGCTCGTCGAGCATGCCGCGATCCCGCCGCGGCTCTTCGACCCGCTCGTGCGCCTGCGCATTGCGATGGCCGGGCTGCCGCCCGACGCCGGAGGCAAGATGCCGAGCGAACTGTCGGGCGGCATGCGCAAGCGCGCGGCTATCGCGCGCGCGCTTGCGCTCGAGCCCGAAGTCCTGTTTCTCGACGAGCCCACGTCGGGCCTGGATCCGATCACCGCGCGGGCCTTCGACGGCCTGCTGCGCGTCCTGTGCGACGATCTGGGCCTCACCGTGGTGGTCGTCACGCACGATCTCGATACCCTGCTCGGCATCGTCGACCGGGTCATCGTGCTCGCGCGCGGCAAGGTGCTGGCGGATGCGCCGGTGCGCACCGTGATGGCACTGGACGATCCGTGGGTCCAGTCGTACTTCTCGGTGCGGCGGACGGTCAACGAAAAAGGCGAGGTCACGAATGGAATCTGAGGCACGCTACACGCTGGTCGGCGCGACGCTCATCGCGCTCGTCGTCGCGGTGATCGGTGGGATCTTCTGGCTGAAGGCCGCGGGGGCGCGCGAGGACGTCAAGCTGTACACGATCTATTTTCAGCGGCAGTCGCTCGACGGCCTGCAGGTCGGCGCCGACGTGACCATGCTCGGAGTCAGCGTCGGCAAGGTGGTGGACTACTCGATCGACGCCCGCACGCTCAACCAGGTCCGGGTCACGGTGCGGGTCGCCGAACGCACACCGGTCAGCCAGGCCACCACGGCGGTGGTGCAGCGGAACGTGCTCACCGGCATCGCGCGCATCAGCCTCGTCAACCCGCTCGATCCGGGACCGCCGCTCGCTGCCGTCCGGCCGGGCGAGACGTACCCGGTGATTCCCGAGGGCACCTCGGACCTGCAGCAGATCGCGGATACGGCGAACCGGCTCGCCCATTCCGGCGCGATCGCGCTCGACAACGTCAACCAGGTCCTGTCGGCCGAGAACCAGAAGGCCTTCGGCCAGACGCTCGCCAACGTCCAGGCGATCACCGCGGCGTTGAACGGCAGCATGAAGCACATCGACGAGGTGGCGGTGGCGTTCAGCCGGACGGCGGGCGAGGTGGGGCGCGCGAGCCGCGACTTCGCCGAGACCGCTCGCCAGATGCAGGCCGCGGTGAGCAACGACTGCGGGCGAGGCGAACACCGCGCTGCGCGAGGTCACGCGCGCCGCAGGCGCCTTGGAGCGCGACAGCACGGCGGCGGTGCAGCGGGCGAATACGGCGATCGAGATCGGGTCGCTCGAAATCACCGCCACCGCGAGTGAGCTGCGCTCGACCGCCGAGATCGTCGCCCGCACGTTCGACCGCTTCCGCGATCCGCGGGCCGCGCTCCTCGGGCCCTCGAAAGCGCAGCTCGGTCCGGGCGAGCGGCTGGAATGAGAGCGGGGTCGGGTGGAGCGTGCGCCGGGCTTGCCGCGGCGTCGATCGCGGCTGCCGGCTGTGGATCGCTCCTCGGCGGCGACGTCCCGCCGACGACCTTCTTCGTGTGGCGCGACGCAGGCCTCGCCACCCCCGCGACGCAGGTCTCACCGCACAGGCTGCTCCTCGCCCCCACGACGACGGCCACGTTCTATGACTCGCAGCGGATCGTGTTCAGCCGGGAACCGGGCACCCGGGCAACGTACCAATTCGCCGCCTGGACCGAGCGCCCGGGCAAGCAGTTCGACTTGCTGCTGCTGGCGCGGCTCGAGCGGCGCAACGCGTTCGCGCAGGTGGCCGGAACCACCTCCGGCGTGCGGGGAGACCTGCTGCTCGCCGCCGCGATACTCGACCTCTACCACGACGACTCCCAGCCGCCGGGCGTCGCGCGACTGCGCGTTTCGGTCGAGCTCACCGACCGCGCCACCCGCGCGCTGCTGGCGAGGCGCACGTTCGTCGCCGAAGTGCCGGTCAAGGCCGACAATGCCGAGGCGGCGGTCGCAGCGTTCGACGCGGCGCTCGCGCGCGTGCTCGACGAGCTGGCGCCGTGGCTGGAGGGCGAAGCGGCCAAGGTCGTCCCCCGCTAGCGTGCGAGGCGGACGGTCGCTACGGACGCGATCCACTTCCATCCCGACTCGCTCGACGAACGCGTCATCCTGCGGCGCAAGGACAACAGATCTTCGGCGCAGTGCTGGGCGTGATACAAGTCGCCCTTGCGGTACAGCTGATTCTCCGCGCGCTGCGGGAACTCGGGGGTGCTCTAGTCACGACCGGGTCAACCGGATGTCCTGGGCGTCCAAATCGATTGCCACCGCGACGGGAGGGCGGGGAGCGGTGAAGAACACGTCGGAAGTGCGTTTTGGCGGGTGGGCGCGCCTACTGGTCGTGGCCGTCACCTGGGGCGCAGCCAACACCGCGTTTGGCTGGATCTACCCGGAGCACCGCGACATCGCGGTGCTCGCCGTTCAGGGACTCGACGCCGAAGCGCAGGGCCGAATTCGATCGCCTTTGGCAGCAGGCGCGAGCCGGTGACGAACAGCGTATGTGCGCGATGGCCGCCGACTCCGAGCAGGGGGTTACGCCGGCGTGCATCGACTGGGCGGCGCTCTCGGCCATTGCCGGCGATCATTCCTGCTCGAGCGCGGACATGCTCGAGACGGTTCGCAAGTCAGACTGGATGCTCGTCGTTGCGGATGTCGCCGCCCAGCTCAAGGCGGATCTCGCGCGGATTCCGGTGACCGCGCCGCCGGACCAGGCCGAGCGCGCCTCCGGCATCATTGCCGACGCCCAGCGACGCCTCGCCGACGAGGCGAGTCGCGCCCAGCGCCTGAACGCGCTGCGCTCCGCCGACACGCGGATGCAGCGCGCGGACCCGCAGTACGCGACGCGCGCGGACGCCAACCTCGCTCATTTCCTTCTTCCGCGCCCCGACACCAATCTCGATCCCATCGCCTATGGAATATTGGCACTGAAACCCGGGTCCGAGCTCAACGCAGTCGGCGTCTATGCCTGGTATCACATCAGCGCGATGGAGAAGGCGAGCCGGCTCGCCAACGAGCGGCTTTCGCCCGAGGAGCGGCGCGTGCTGGTGCGCGCCATGCTGTTCGACGAGGCGTTCGCGCTGCACTTTCTGGAAGACGTCTTTGCGTCCGGTCACGTCGCGGGCAGCTGGGGCGACGTGTCGCAGCGCAAGGGTACGCACGACTTCTACAATCAGAACGGGATCGAGGTGTTCACGTGGAAGGGGCGCGAAAGAACGATCGTGCTGATGGGCGATGCGCACATGCGCCCGCAGGACGCCGCGCTCGCCGCCGAATCCGTGCGCACGAGTATCGCGCAGGTGCTCGATGCTGCCGCCGGGCGGTCCCGCGGGTACAGCATCCCGCACGCTGCAACCGCGGCGGCGAAGCCGGACGACTTCGACACCTGCAAGAGCGTCACCTTTCCCGACCGTGGCGTTGGCCTCGGCACCGGCCGAGGGCAATACGGACAGGTTCTCGTGGGAGTGCTGCTGGACACGCCCGTTCCGGCGCTGGGTCCCGGCCTGGGCGCGCTCCCGCGCGCGCGGAGCGAGGTGGGCGCGTTCATGGGGCTCGCCGCTTCGATCAACGGGCGCGCCGTGAGCGGCGGGTTCGAAGCCTCGCAGAACCAAAACGGCTTCATTGCCGGGCTCGACCTCGCGTTTCGCGTCGGATTGGGACTGGAGGGGGCGTTGGGGGACGCGGGGGATGGGCTCGCCTTTCTCCAGGTCGGCTTCACCGCCGATGGGGCCTCCACGAACAAGATCTCCGAAACGGGACTGGGAACGCTCGGAGGGAGCCTGAGCGCGGCGATCCCGGCGCGCTCGGGCCTGTCGACGCGGATCCGGATGCCCTATTACCTCATTCCCGGCGACCTCTTGTGGCTGTCGCCGATGTACTTCTTCAACCCCGAGAAGTACACGCAGCTCGCCGTCACCGCCAGTAACGGCGGTCTCTTCGGCTGGCAGCAGGGCTGGGCCACGCGCTTCGGCCGATTCCAGTTCGTGCTGGGGCGCGAGCTCGGCGTGACCTTCTATGGGCTATGGGGCGACCCACAGTTGGTCGCGCCGCGCGTTTCCCCCGTCACCATCGGGCGGGTGGTCAACTTCAAGTCGACCTACTTCGAACTTCCGATCCTCGAGTACCGCCCCTACCGCGCGTTCTCCGCGAACCAGAGCTCGGCAGTCTTGTTCCAGCTGTTCGCCGGCGCGGACGTGCCTTACGGTGAATCGGTCGAGGCTCCGATCGGCGCACCGCCACCCAGTCTGCGCACCGTCTGGTCGGTCGGCGTGCGCATGACCTTCGACTGGAGGTACTACTGGAGATGAACGCACCTGCAGCGGATGCGCAATCCCGCGCGCAGCCGATCACCATGGTCGCCGCGCGACGGTTGAGACACCATGCCAAGCGGGGTGGTCAACTGGCCTCATTCCTCGTAGCGGGTGTGCTCGGGGGCTGTGCGACGCCGCCGCTGATTCCCTACTCGACCGAGACGCCGCCGCTCGTCCTCGTCCCTGCCGCGCAGGCGGGCGTGCAGGACAAGCGCGCCCGGTTTCGCGAGATCTTCTGCGCCGTCCTGGAGGCACGCAAGGCCGAGCTGCCCGACTATCGCCCCTGCGACGATGCGCTCACCCGGGTGGGTGTCGAGCCGGCCGGCAGCGCGAGGCCGGTCACGCTGGCGCCATCGCGCCGGCGGCTCGTCGCCGCGATGGTGCCGGGATTCGGATACGACTGCTTCGAGTCCTGGCTGGAAGCGCCCGGCACGACCGTCGCGCACCTGCGCCGGCATGGCTACGACCTCTCGCTGGTCCGTGTCGAGGGTCTCTCGAGTACGGCACGCAATGCACGAATGATCCGCGATGCGCTCCTGGCGTTGCCGGCAGAATCCGGTCCGCCGCGCATCGTGCTCATCGGCTACTCGAAGGGTGCGAACGATATTCTCGAGGCGCTGGTGGCCTATCCGGAGCTGCGCCCGCGTGTGGCGGCGTTCGTGAGCGTCGCCGGCACGATCGCGGGCTCGCCGCTCGCCAACGATGCCGAACAGGACATGGCCGAGTTGCTGACTCGCTTTCCCGACGCCGGGTGCACCGCGGGAGACCGCGGCGCGGTGGAGAGCCTGCGGCCCGACACCCGCATGAGATGGCTGGCCGCGAATCCGTTGCCGAAGGAGTTGCGGTACTACTCGGTCGTCACCTTTCCGCAGCCGGAGCGGATCTCGTCGATATTGAAGCAGCCCTACCGCAAGCTCGGCCAGGTCGATGCGCGCAACGACAGCCAGGCGATCTTCTACGATCAAGTGGTGCCCGCAGGCACGCTGGTCGCCTATCTCAATGCCGACCACTGGGCAGTCGCAGTTCCAATCGGCCGGACGCATACGACGATCGCCGCGACGTTGGTGACGCAGAACGCCTACCCGCGTGAAGCGCTCGCCGAGGCCGTCTTGCGCTTCGTCGAGGAGGATCTCGAGACATCCCAGTGACCGGCCGCGCAAAGCTCGGCACGTCCGACGTCGTCCGCCGCCGGCCCGCGTCCGCTGAAGGACCTATCCGCAACCCCGGTTCGAGCGACCGACTAGACTCGAGATCGAGATTGCGATCATGAAGGCGCCGCGCGCGCCGAGGCTTCCGCGGCGCGCGCTCGCGACTTCGCCGGCTCGACGCTCACCGCGAACGCCTCGGGGAACGTGACCTGGACCTCGTCGCCGGGCTCCTGGACGCTGCGGCCGGAGATCCTCTACATCCGCGACTCGACCCAGTTCTGGGTCGACGTGCGCAGGGGGTTCTAGCTGCGCGCGCCGCGCGAGCGGATGACGCGGTTCCCTTGCCGCCCGCATAATCGCACCCCGAAGCGCGAGGCCCCCGCTGTGCGGGTTCGCCTGACCTCCGCTGCCAACATCCGACGACCGACCCGGACACAACCGACATGACCACAGCCTCGCATCACCTCGGCGCCGCAATTGCGCTCGCGCTTCTCGGCACCGACGCCGCGTTCGCTCAAGGCGTCCCGTCGGCCATCGCCGATTGCGCCTCGATCCCCGTCGACAGCGAGCGCCTCGCCTGCTACGACCGCGCCGCCGGCCGCTCGCCTGCGCCGCGGTCGCCCGACGCGCCGCCGTCCGCCGACCGGCCGACGCCCGTGCCCGAGCGTCCCGCGCCGGCCGCCGGCGCGTTGCGCGTGCCCGCATCGCTGATCGACACCGCGTGGGGCTTCGAGCAAGGATCGAACCGCTACATCATCGACTTGTACAACCAGAACTACCTGCTGGTCGCGCGGTATACCGATAGCGTCAACAGCGCGCCCTATCAGCAGATCTTTCAGGCGGCCGGCGAGCAGGAGAACCTCGACAACACCGAGGCGAAGTTCCAGATCAGCTTCAAGCTCCGGCTGTGGACAACCGACGACCGGCGCTGGGGCGTGTGGGCCGCGTACACGCAGCAGAATCAGTGGCAGGTCTACAACGCCGACGTCTCGCGCCCGTTCCGCGAAACCAACTACATGCCGGAGCTTTTCGTGAGCTACCGGCCGGGGCTCGCGCTCGGCGGCGGCTTCAACTGGAACCTCCTCAACGTCGGCTTCCTCCACCAGTCGAACGGCCGCAGCGACACGCTCTCGCGAAGCTGGAATCGGATCATCGCGACGTTCGGATTCGAACGCGAGAACTTCGCCCTGCTCGCCAAGGCCTGGTACCCGTTCAGCTACGAGGACGATAACCCCGACATCACCGACTACTACGGCTACGGCAGCCTCACCGGGATCTACAAGTGGCGCAACCACAGCTTCTCGCTGATGGCCCGCGGCAATCTGAGCAAGGGCAAGGGTGCGGCGGAGCTCACGTGGATGTCGCCGCGCCTCCTCGGCCCGCTCCGCGTCTACGTGCAGGGCTTTACCGGTTATGGCGAGAGCCTGATCGACTACAACTGGAACCAGAGCACGATCGGTATCGGCATCTCGCTCAACGACGCGCTCTAGCATTCGGCGTGTTCTTGAGGTTCACCGACGAAACCGTGGAACGCAGACGAGCCATCGGTCGTCCTCGCCGCGCTGTTCGGTACGACGCTCGCGCCGATCGCGGAACGAGCGCAGGCGGTCGATCGATCGACTTCACCGCCATTCTGGCACCGCGACGTGATATCGCGTGCCCTTCAGCTGTCCCGTCACGCGCAGCACGCCCTTCTCCACAAGGTCAGCGAGGTCGCGCGAGGCGGTCTGCCGTGAAGTCGACGTGAGATGCTGGTACTTGCCTGCCGAAAGTCCGCCTTCGAAGCCGCCGGGGCCGGCGTCGAGCAGCGCGTTGATGGCCTTTCGCTGGCGATCGGAGAGCGACACGCCCGACAGCCGGGCCCAGAAGCGCGCCTTGGCGAGCGAGCGGTCGATCGTTTCCTCGGATTCGCGGCAGGCGAAGCTGAACTGCCCGATGAACCAGGCCACCCACCGGGTTGCGTCGAGCGTGCCCCGCTGCGCGACCTTCAGCTCCTGGTGAGCCGGCCCTGGGCCAGGCGGGCGTCTTTGAGTGGGGAAGCGATCTCGGCCGCTTGCACCGCGAAGCGCGGCCAGCCCGGGCGCTGCCAGATGAACTCGGGTTGGGGCATAACGGGCCATTTTATGCCTCATCCGATGAGGCATAAACGGGTGCGACATGGCCCAAGTTATCGGGCTTGCGCCTGCAGCGTGCTAGGATCGGCGCCGCTTTGATGCGACCCCGCGGACGGTATCGCGATGATGTGCAGCGCCCTTGGGCTACAGCCTGTACACCTTGTCATCGCCGTCCTCGGCACCTTCGTCGCCTCGCTCGCGCAGCGCTCCGCGCCTACGTCCAGGGCTTCATCGGCTATGGCGAGAGCCTGATCGACCACAAGCGGAACCAGAGCACGATCCGCATCCGCATCTCTCTCAACGACGCGATCTAGCGACCCGTGCCACCGGCGCATGACCAAGGGACGACGCACGCGGCGGGCAATTCCGCCCGTGCCGTGCTCCTGCGCGGGGCGGCGTTCTTCGGCTTCTGGGTGGTGCTCATCGGCGTGGGGCTCGCCGATCTCGCCGCCGGGGTCGTCGCCGCCACGGCAGCGACGTGGGCGAGCCTGCGCCTCGCGCCGCCGGGCGCGGGTCGGGTACGGTTCTCCGCCCTGCCCGGCTTCACGCTTCGCTTCCTGTGGCAATCGGTGATCGCGGGCTGGGACGTGGCCCGGCGCGCGTTCGATCCGCGATTGCCGTTGCAGCCGGGCTTTGTCCGCTTCCCGGTGCGCTTGCCGCGCGGGCAGGCGCGTAACGCGTTCGCCTCGTACACCAGCCTGCTGCCGGGCACGGTGCCGGCAGAGGACGACGGCGAGTCCCTGCTCTATCACTGCCTCGACGTCCGGCAGCCGGTAGCGGCGCAGCTCGCCGCCGAGGAAACGGCGTTCGCGCGCGCCTTCGCTGCGGAGACACGGCGGTGACCACCTTCCTTTTCGCTGCCGCGGTCGTCATCCTGGCGACGGTCGCGCTCGGGCTCGTACGCGTCCTGCGCGGCCCGGCCGACACGGACCGGATGATGGCGGCGCAGCTGCTCGGCAGCGGCGGCATCGCGGTGCTGATGCTCGTCGGCGCCGCGGCCAGGATGCCCGCCGCGGTCGACGTCGCGCTCACGCTCGCGCTGCTCGCGGCGTTCGCCTCGATCGCATTCGTGAAGGGCGCGCCGAAGCGCTGAAGACAGCCGATGAGTCTCGCGCTCGACCTCTTCACTATCGCCGCCGTCGCCGCCGGCGCGTTCTTCTTCCTCGCCGGCTCGGTGGGCCTGCTGCGCTTCCCCGACGCGCTCACGCGCTTGCACGCGCTCACGAAGGCCGACAACCTCGGCGTCGGCCTGATCGTGCTCGGGTTGCTGCCGCGGGTCGAGAGCGCGCTCGGTGCGCTGAAGCTCGTCGCGGTCTGGCTGCTCATGCTGGTCGCGAGCGCAACGGTGTCGCAGCTCATCGCGCGGGCCGCCCAGCGCGAGGGCCGATGACCCCGGCGCTCGCGCTCGAGATCGGTCTCGCCGCCCTCATCGTCGGCGTCGCCGCCTGGACGATCGCGGCACGCGACACGTTCGCGGCCGTGGTCGGCTTCGTCGTGTACGGAATGCTGATCGCGCTCGGCTGGCTCGCCCTGCACGCGCCCGATGTCGCGTTCGCCGAGGCCGCGATCGGCAGCGGCCTGACCGGCGTGCTCTTCATCGGCGCCGCGTCGCGCCTCGCGGCGGCTGAAGCGCAGTCGGCGGCCGAGCAGCCGTCGATCCCGGTGCGCGTCGTCGCCGCGCTCCTCGCCGTAGCGGTCGCCGCCGGGCTCGCAGCGGCGGTCCTCGCGCTCCCCGAGCCCGCGCCGACGCTCGCGCCGGCCGCGACCGAAGCGATCGCCGCCACCGGCCTCGGCAACGCCGTCTCCGCGACGCTGCTCGCCTATCGCGCGACCGACACGCTGCTCGAGAAGGTGGTGCTGCTGCTCGGGCTCGTCGGCCTCTGGTCGCTCGCGCCCGATGGCCTCTGGGGCGGCCGTCCGGGCCCGCAGTACCGCGTCGATCCGGACGGCGTGCTCGCCTTCCTCGCGCGCGTGCTGCCGCCGGTCGGGATCGTCGTCGGCGTCTACCTCGTCTGGTTCGGCGCCGACCAGCCTGGCGGGGCGTTTCCGGGCGCCACGATCGTGGCCGCGATGTGGCTGCTCGTCATAATGGCCGGCCTCGCGGATGCGCCCGCGACGGGCCTCTCCCGGCTGCGGCTGCTCCTCGTCGCCGGGCCGGCCTTCTTCCTTGCGGTCGGCTTCGCCGGGATCTGGCTCGCCGGCGCCTTCCTCGCGTACCCTGCGGGTTACGCGAAGGCGATCATCGTGGCGGTCGAGGTGCCGCTGGTGCTCTCGGTCGCCGCGACGCTGGCACTGCTCCTCGCCGGCGCGCCGGCGCGGGAGGCGCCGCGGTGAGTGCGGCGACCGTCTTCGGCCTAACCGGCGCGGCCCTTTTCGGCCTCGGCCTGTACGGACTGATCGTGCACCCGCAGCCGCTGCGCAAGGTCCTCGCGTTCGCGGTGCTCGGCAACGGCGTGTTCCTGCTGTTCGGCGTGATCGCGCGGCGCGGCGCCGCCGCCGGGCTCGGCGGCGACCCGGTGCCGCACGCGCTCATCATCACCGGCATCGTCGTCGCGTTCGCCGCGACCGCGCTCGCGGTCGCGCTCTGCCTCCGGCTCTTCGAGGCGAGCGGCTCGGCGAGCCTGCGCGCCGAGCCACCGGCGGACGGCGCCTGATTCCGCGCCGATGAGCGCCCTCGCGACGGCGACGCCCGGGGGGCTGCTCCTCGTTCTGGCGATATTCGTGCCGGTCGCGGGCGCGCTCGCCGCGGTCGCGCTCGGGGGGCGCCGCGGGGAGCTCGCGGCGCTCGCCTCGCTGCCGGTCGGGCTCGCGCTGGCGGTCGCGATCGCCGTCGGCGTGCTGCGGTCGGGCGACGCACTGCGCTACTTCCTCGGCGGCTGGGCGCCGCCGCTCGGCATCGCGCTCCGCGCCGACGGGCTCGCCGCGGCGATGCTCCTCGCGACCGCGGTGATCCTCTGCGCGATCGCGGTGTTCGCCCGGGACGACTTCCGCATGCCCGCCGGCGGCGAGGCGCGCGCGCCGTTCGCGTTCTGGACGCTGCTCCTCGGGGTGTGGGCGGGGCTCAACGCGACGTTCCTCGCCGGCGATCTCTTCACGCTGTACGTCGCGCTGGAGATCCTGACCTTCGCGGCGGTGCCGCTCGTCTGCCTCGATGGGCGCGCCGAGCAGTACGCGGCGGCGCTGCGATATCTGCTCTTCGCGCTCGCCGGCTCGATGCTCTACCTGCTGGGGGCGGCGCTTCTGTACGGCGTCTACGGGACGCTCGATATCGCGCTGCTCGCGACCCGAGTGCGCGGCGGGCCGGCGACGTGGGCAGCGGCCGCGCTGATGACGGTCGGGCTCCTCGCCAAGACCGCGCTTTTCCCGCTGCACCTGTGGCTGCCGCCCGCGCACGCCGGCGCGCCGGCGGCGGCGAGCGCCGTGCTCTCGGCGCTGGTGGTTAAGGGCTCGTTCTTCATCCTCGTGCGGCTGTGGTTCGACGTGATGCCGGGCGAGGTGACGAACGCGGCGGCACAGCTGCTCGCGGCGCTCGGCGCGGCGGCGATCCTGTTCGGCAGCGTGGTCGCGCTGCAGCAGGCGCGCCTGAAGCTCGCGATCGCGTACTCGACGGTCGCGCAGATCGGTTACCTCTTCCTCATGTTCCCGCTCGCGCTCGGGAGCGAAGGGGCCGAGCTCGCCGGGGCCGGGGCGCTGGCCGGCGGCATGCTCCAGGCGATCTCGCACGCGACCGCGAAGGCGGCGATGTTCATGGCGGCGGGCCTGATCTACGCCGCGATTGGCCACGATCGCATCGCCGACCTCGCCGGCGTCGGGCGCGCGCTGCCGATGAGCGTCTTCGCGTTCGGGCTCGGCGGCGTGTCGCTGATCGGGCTGCCGCCAAGCGGCGGCTTCCTCGCGAAGTGGCTGCTGCTCGGCGCCGCGGTCGCGACCGGGCAATGGTGGTGGGCGGTCGTGCTGATGGTGGGCGGGCTCCTCACCACCGGCTACGTCGCGCTCGTGATCGCGCGCTCGCTCGCCGGAACGGACGCGCCGCTCGCGCTCCGGGCACCGGTGCCGCGGCATCGCGAGGCGGCGGCGCTAGCGCTCGCGCTCGTCTCGATGCTGCTCGGACTGGTCGCGTTCACCGACGTGGACCTGCTGGGAATCGGCCGATGAACGCGCATTGGTCACCGCTTCTTCTCGCCGCCACCGTCGGCCTGCCGCTCGCGATGCTCTTCGCGTGCGTGTCGCGGCGCCTCCGGGACCGCATGCTGTCGTTCGTCTGGGTCGCGCCGGTGCCGGCGCTCGCGGCAGTGCTGCTGGCAGCCGACGGGCCGCCGCTCGTCATCGGCGAAGGCCGCGTGCGCTTCGTCTTCGCGCTCGACTTCGCCGGCTCGGTCCTGCTCGGCGTCGCGGCGCTGTTGTGGATCGTCGCCGGGCTCTACGCCGCGAGCTACATGCGCGAAGCGCCGAACCGCGGCCGCTTCGCCGCATGCTGGCTGATGGCCGCCGCGGGCTGCCTCGGCGCGTTCATCGCCGCCGACATGGTGAGCCTCTACCTGCTGCTCGCCCTGCTGACGCTCGGCGCCTGCGGCATGGTGATGCACGACGAGACGCCGCAGGCGTGGCGGTCGAGCGCCGTCTACCTCGGCCTCGCGCTCGCCGGCGAGGCGCTCCTGCTGATGGGCATGGTGATGCTCGCGCAGGCGACCCCCGGCGGGAGCCTCGCGATCCGCGACGCCGCAGCGGTGCTGCCGTCGCTGCCGCACTACGATCTGATCCTCGGCCTCCTCGTCGCCGGGCTCGGTCTGAAGGCGGGGCTCGTGCCGCTGCACGTCTGGATGCCGCTCGCGCACGCGGCGGCGCCGGTCCCCGCGTCCGCGGTGCTGAGCGGTGCGGTGGTCAAGGTCGGCCTGGTCGCGCTCGGCCGCTTCCTGCCGTTCGAGGCGGCGCTGCCGGAGTGGGGGCTCGTGCTGACCGCCGCCGGACTCTTCACCGCGTTCTACGGCGTCGCGATCGGCGTGACGCAGGCCCATCCGAAGGCCGTGCTCGCGTACTCGAGCGTGAGTCAGATGGGTCTCATCATCGCGGTCCTCGGGATGGGCCTCTCGGCGAAGGAGACCGATGCGCCGCTTGCGGCGGCCTATTACGCCTCGCATCACGTGCTCGTCAAGGGCGCGCTGTTCCTCGCGGTGGGCGTGTACGCGGCAACCGGCGCGCGGCGTGCGTGGCCGATCCTCGTGCCGGTGACCGTGCTCGCGCTCAGCCTCGGCGGGCTGCCGTTCACCGGTGGCGCGCTCGCGAAATACGCGGTAAAGGGCCCGCTCGGCGAGGGGCTGGCCGGGGCGCTCGCCAACGTCTCGGCGGCGGGCACCACGCTATTGATGCTGCACTTCGTGCATCGCCTTCGTCGGAGCGGCGCGGAGGCGCCCGACGCCCGGGCGCCGATGGGGCTCGTCCTGCCCTGGGCGGTGATCGGGGTTGCCTGCGTCGCGGTGCCGTGGGGCCTCTACTTCGCGGTGCAGGACGGCGTCGTGTCGAATCCGCTCGCTCCGAAAGCGGTATGGGCGGCGCTCTGGCCGGTGCTGGCGGGCGCGGCAATCGCGTTCGCGCTCGATCGCTGGGGTGGCCGGCTGCCGCGGGTGCCGCAGGGCGACATCGCAGTGGCGATCGACGCCGCCGTGCGCGCGGCGCCCCGCTGGGGCGAGCGCTTCGCGCGGGCCGACTGGGTGCTGCGGCAGTGGCCCGTGGCGGGCGTCGCGCTCGCCGCGCTCGTCGATCGCGTTCGGTGCGTTGCTCGCGCGATGAGCTCCGACGCGACCGAGGAACTCTCGCAGGCTGCGGCCGCTCGCGCGCGTCATCTTGCTCGTGTAGCATCGACGGCTGCATCGAGGGTCGGAGTGCCTCCCATGAACTGCAAGAGCCGCGGGAACTTCCAGGGTCGCGACGCCGGTAACGCGCTCGCAAAGACCGCCGCCAAGGAAAGCTGACGTGATCGACGCCATAGTCGTCCTCAACGCCGGCTCGTCGAGCCTCAAGTTCACCGAGTACGTCGTCGGCCCGGCCGGCGCGCTCGAGCCGAAGGTCGGCGGGAACGTCGAGGAGCTCTACGGCAGGGCCCGCTTCCGCGCGCGGGACGCGGACGGCGAGGTCGTCGGCGAGCACGCCTGGAGCGAGGATTCGCCGCCGCAGCACGCCGGGGCGCTCGAGTTCCTGTTCGACTGGCTGAGGAAGCACGCCGCTGATGCGCAGGTCGTCGCCGTGGGTCACCGGGTCGTGCACGGTGGCACCGACTACGCGGCGCCGGTGCGCGTGGATGGTGCCGTCATCGCGAAGCTGGCGGAGCTCGTCCCGCTCGCGCCGCTCCACCAGCCCCACAACCTGCTGCCGATCCGCGCGATCGCGGAGCGGCGGCCCGACCTCCCGCAGGTGGCGTGTTTCGACACCGCGTTCCATCGCACCGCGCCGCCGCTCGCGCAGGCCTTCGCGCTGCCGCCCTCGATCACCGGTCGCGGCGTCCGACGCTACGGTTTTCACGGCCTGTCGTACGAGTACATCTCGACGGTCCTGTCGGAGCACGATGCGCGCGCGGCGGCGGGAAAGACAGTGGTGCTGCACCTCGGCAACGGCGCGAGCATGTGCGCGATGAACGCCGGCAAGAGCACCGCGAGCACGATGGGATTCACCGCGGTCGACGGCCTGCCGATGGGGACGCGTTCGGGCAATCTCGACCCCGGCGTCGTGCTCTACCTGATGCAGGAGCTGAAGATGGACGCGGGCGCGATCGAGTCGCTCCTCTACAAGGAATCGGGCCTCCTCGGCGTCTCCGGCGTCTCGAGCGACATGCGCGAGCTCCTGGAAAGCGACGACCCGCGGGCGAAGTTCGCGATCGACCTCTTCGTGTACCGCATCGGCCGCGAGCTCGGCTCGCTCGCCGCGGCGCTCGGCGGCCTCGACGCGATCGTGTTCACCGCCGGTATCGGCGAGCGCGCCGTCCCGATCCGCGAGGCGGCCTGCAGGCAGGCGGCATGGCTCGGAATCGAGCTCGACGCCAAGGCGAATGCCGCCAACGGGCCACGCATCAGCAGCGCCGGGAGCCGCGTCGCGGCGTGGGTGATCCCGACGAACGAGGAGCTGATGATCGCCCGGCACACCCTGGCGTTGATGAGGTAGACCACTGCCAGGAGGCGACCGCCGGCTCGCGGCCAACCGGAGACGCCGCATGAACATCGTCGCCACCGACGCCGCACCGAAAGCCATCGGACCTTACAGCCAGGCGATCGCACAGGGAGGCCTCGTCTTCTGTTCGGGCCAGATCCCGCTCGATCCGGCGAGCATGAAGATCGTGGCGGGCGGGATCGAGGCCCAGACGGAACAGGTACTCAAGAACGTTTCGGCCGTCCTCGCGGCAGCCGGAAGCGGCCTGTCGAAAGTGGTGAAGACGACCGTGTTCCTGCAGAACCTCGAGGACTTCGCCGGGATGAACGCGGCTTATGCGCGTGCGTTCGCGGGACACGCGCCCGCGCGCTCCACCGTCCAGGTCGCTCGGCTGCCGCTGGACGCGCTTATCGAGATCGAGTGCATCGCTGCCGTCGTCTGAGCGGGCCGCGTCCTCCTCCAGACCGAACATCGACGCGCTGCGCGCGCGGTCGTCACTTCTCCCTCGCGAGCGCCGCGCGCGCCAGTGCGAGCTCTTTCCTCTTCGCCGCGTCGACCTTGGGATAGTGCAGGTCGAGGTTCTCCATCGTCTCCACGATCGCCGCGGCGACGACGAGCCGCGTGAACCACTTGTTGTCGGCGGGAACCACGAACCAGGGCGCATGCTTGGACGCGGTCGCCCGGATCGCGTCCTCGTACGCCGCCATGTACCGGTTCCAGTACTGCCGCTCCTGGACGTCGGCGGACGAGAACTTCCAGTTCTTCTCCGGCTTGTCGAGGCGCTCCAGGAAGCGCTTCTTCTGCTCGTTCTTCGAGAGGTGCAGGAAGAACTTCAGGATGATCGTCCCCTGCCGCGCGAGGTAGTCCTCGAAGTGCGCGATGTCGGCGAGCCGCTCGCTCCAGATGCGCTTCGTCACCACCCGCGGCGGGAGCTTCTGGCCCCGCAGGATCTCCTCGTGCACTCGCACCACGAGGACCTCCTCGTAGTAGGACCGGTTGAAGATGCCGATGCGCCCGCGCTCGGGGAGGCACCTCACATAGCGCCACAGGAAGTCGTGATCGAGGTCCTCCGTCGTGGGCTGCTTGAACGAGAATACCTGGCATCCCTGCGGGTTGACGCCAGACATGACGTGCTTGATCGTGCTGTCCTTCCCGGCGGCGTCCATCGCCTGGAAGATGAGCAGCACCGACCAGCGGTCCTGGGCGTAGAGCATGTCCTGGTCCTCGGCGAGCCAGCGGGTGCCGCGGTCGAGGAGCTCGGACGCCTCGCCCTTCTCCATCTCGATCCCCAGCGTGTCGTCGGGGTCGAAGTCCTTCAGCCGGAAACGCTTGCCCTTGGTGACGGCGAAGGGCTCGGTGAGCCGGCGGGTCAGATCGACGATTTCCTTCCTTGGCATGGCGAGTCTCCCTTCGATGTCGAGCCGGGACAGCCTCCTACGGCTGCTCCCGCGATTTCCTCGGGGGGTCGAAACCAGGCGGATTCGCGGGACGGAGCGACGCGGCGAGCCGCGCGGGCCCTTCTTCTGCGCGAACGGCGCTAACCACCACGAGCGGCGTCGTGGCCGCGCCAGATCGATCTCGGGGCGAGGTGGCCGCTCCCCGCGGCGCTCCTCTTACTGGATCGGCATCGTCGGGACCTTGTCCGGAACGGCGAGCTCGGCCTCGGTCGCCGCGCGGACCTGGTCCACCGTGACGCCGGGGGCGGTCTCGGCGAGCTTCAGGCGCCCGTCTTCGAAGGCGATCACCGCCATCTCGGTGACGATCAGGTGCACGGAGCGCGCCGAGGTCAGCGGCAGCGTGCACGCTTTGAGGATCTTCGGCTTGCCCTTGGCCGTGTGCTGCATGGCGACGACGACCCGCTTCGCGCCCGTGACGAGGTCCATCGCCCCGCCCATCCCGGGCACCATCTTGCCGGGGATCATCCAGTTCGCGAGCTTGCCCTTCGCGTCGACCTGCAGGCCGCCAAGCACGGTCATGTCGACGTGGCCGCCGCGGATCAGGCCGAAGGACACCGCGCTGTCGAACGTGGCCGCCCCGGGCAGCGCGGACACCGGCTTCCCGCCGGCATCGGTGAGCGTGGGGTGCGCAAAGCCCTCCTCGGGCACCGGACCCGTGCCGATGAGGCCGTTCTCGGACTGGAAGAAGACGTCGATTCCCGCGGGCACATAGTTCGCGACGAGCGTCGGGATGCCGATGCCGAGGTTGACGAGCATGCCGGAGCGAAGCTCGAGGGCGATGCGCTTGGCGATGATGGTCTGAGCGTCCATGGCGGTCAATTGGCTACCAGGTAGTCGACGATCGCCGCCGGGGTCATGACGTCGTCGGGCGGGATCACCCCGACGGGCACGATGTTCTCGGCGGTGGCGATCACGGTCGTGGCCGCCATCGCGACGATGGGGTTGAAGTTCCGCGCGGTGAGGGCATAGTGAAGGTTGCCGAGGTAGTCGGCGACCATCGCGTGGATCAGGGCGAAGTCGGCGCGAAGCGGCATCTCCAGCAGGTACTCCCTGCCGTCCACCTCGATCTTGCGCTTGCCCTCTTCCACGATCGTGCCGACACCGGTGGGCGTGAGGACGCCCCCGAGGCCATAGCCGCCGGCGCGAATGCGCTCGATCAGCGTGCCTTGCGGCACCAGCTCCACCTCCAGGGTGCCTTCGATCTTGCGCTTTTGCGTATCGGGGTTGAGCCCGATGTGGCTCGCGATGGTCTTGCGCACCAGGCTCGCGGCCACGAGCTTGCCGATGCCCACGCCAGGCAGGGCGTTGTCGTTGGCGATCACGGTCAGGTTGCGCTTGCCCTGGCGAACCAGCTCGTCGCAGAGCCGCTCGGGCGTGCCCACGCCCATGAACCCACCGATCATCAGGCTCGCGCCGTCCGGGATCAGGGCCACCGCATCTTCGAGCGAGATTCTCTTCACGGCGCGCTCCTCATTGCGCCGTCCACGCGCCGTCGACCGGTATCCCCACACCGCTGCCGCGTTCGATGATCATGTCGAGGGTCTCCTTTGTCCGGTTGAGTTACGGCGTTGATCACCGGATCATGCTGCGAGTCGGCGGCTGCGGGGGCACCGACTGTCGCAGTCTTTGCCGGTGCAGCAACGTGAAACTCTCAGCAGGAACGCTGTCATTCTAGGCTCACAGGCGGTCTGGCGGTCAAGCCTCGCCCACGCGCTGCTTCATCAGTGGAGCAGACGACGGGAGTTTGTGTTTCGGTTCTCGGGCATCCACCACTACCAGACTGACCGCAACGCAGCAAGGAGCGAGCAAGTGAAAGCAGCGTGGTACGAGCGAACGAGCCCGGCATCGCTACAATCGGATCTCGCGTGCAGCGACGTGTACGAGCGCGTCTCGACGCGTCGCGATCTTCGGAGCGGGATCCAACCATGCAGCTTGGCTACACCTTGCGCGGGGCGGTCTGGGTTGTCCTCTATCTGTTCTTCGTTCTCGGCCCGCTGTTCGCGCTCCTGGCGGGTCGGCTCCCTCCCGCGCGCGACTTCTGGACCGAGTTCTCGGCCGCCATCGGCTACGCTGGCCTCGCGATGATGGGGCTGCAGTTCGGCCTCACGGCGCGCTTCCGCTACGTCACCGAGCCGTGGGGCGAGGACGTCATCTACCACTTTCATCGCCAGATCTCGCTAGATAGCCGTCGGCCTGGTGGCGGCGCACGCGCTCATCATGTTCGCCACCCGGCCGGAAATGTTCGCGCTGCCCAGTTCCGTCGACGACGTGCCGTTGGGCGCCGTCTTCGCCATGCTGTCGCTTGCTTCACTGATCGTGTTGGTGGTGACGGCCCTGTGGCGTGCGAAGCTGAAGATCCGATACGAGACGTGGCACCTCACCCATATCGTTCTGGCGGTCGTGGCCGTCGCGGCCGGCGTCGCGCACATGGTGGGGTGGGCCTTCTACCTGTCCGACCCCTGGAAGCGGGCGCTGTGGATCGGCCTGACAATGTTCTGGATCGGGCTGCTGCTTTACGTGCGCATCGTCAAGCCGCTGTTCATGCTCCGCAGGCCGTATCGCGTCGCGGAGGTGCGCGAGGAGCGCGGCGATGCGCGCACGCTGGTGATGCGGCCGGACGGGCACCCCGGCTTTCGCTTCACGCCCGGTCAGTTCGGCTGGCTCACGCTGTGGGACAGCCCGTTCAAGATCACCGGGCACCCGTTTTCGTTCTCGTCCAGCGCCGCGGTCGCGGACGGACGGGTCGAGATGACGATCCGCAACCTGGGCGACTTCACCAGCCGCATCGGCGAGGTGCCGGTGGGCCAGCGCGTCTACCTCGATGGGCCGTACGGGGCATTCACCATCGGCAACCCGGCGGACATGCACGTCCTCATCGCCGGCGGCGTCGGCATCACGCCGATGATGAGCATGATCCGCACGCTCGCCGACCGCGGGGACAAGCGTCCGGTGATCCTGCTCTACGGCAGCAAGGACTGGGAGTCGATCCTTTTCCGCGATGAGCTGGAGTCGCTCAAGGCGCGGCTCGACCTGAAGGTCGTCCACGTGCTGCCGGACCCGCCGGCCGGCTGGACGGGCGAGAAGGGCTACATCGACGCGGAGATGTTCAAGCGCCATCTGCCGCCGCCGTATGCCGACCACGAATACTTCATCTGCGGCCCGGACGTCATGATGGATGCAATCGAGAAGGCGCTCGGCGAGCTGGGCGTGCCGCTCGCGAAATATCATTCCGAGCGCTACAGCTTCGTTTAGGAGGGCGCCATGCGTCGTTTGTTCGCCGATCGGCTGGTCGTCGCCACAGCAGTGGTCGTGGTCGTGATGGCCGTGACGTTCGCGCTGTTGCGCGTGGCCGGATAGGCGAAGGCGAAGCACGCTGACCGGCCGCCGATCATGACCCGCCGCGCGGCGTGTATGATCCACCGCGTTTTTTCTCGGGCGCATTCGTCATGCCGGACGCTGTGATCGCCTACTGCGGGCCCGCCGCCGTCCCGGAGGACGTCTGGCTGCGCTGGAACGGCGATCCGCTGCTGCTTGCGGCGCTCGCCGCGCTGGCGTTTGCGGTCGGTCGCGGCTACTCGGCCGACGCCCGCGCCGGCTGGGGCGCGATCGCGCTGATCGTCGTCGTCTTCGTTTCGCCGCTCTGCGCGCTCGCCTCGGCGCTGTTCTCGGCGCGCGTGCTCCACCATGTCCTGCTGATCGCCGCGGTGGCGCCGCTTCTCGCGGTGGCCTTTCCGCTGCGGCGCCTCGGCTCGCCGCCGCTCGCCGCGCTGGTCGGGGCGCACGCGATCATCCTGTGGCTCTGGCACGCGCCGGGGCTCTATGCCTGGGGCCTCGCCAGCGTGCCGGCCTACTGGCTGATGCAGGCGACGCTCCTCGGCAGCGCCTGGCTCCTGTGGCGGGCAATCCTGGCGCCGGCGGCGCAGCCCGGCCCGGCGCTCATCGCACTCGTGGCGACGATCGGGCAGATGGGACTGCTCGGCGCGCTGATCGTCTTCGCGCCCCGGCCGCTCTATCTGGTGCATTTCGCGAGCACGGCAGCGTGGGGACTGAGCCCGCTCGCCGATCAGCAGCTCGCGGGGCTCCTGATGTGGGTGCCGGCGATCCTGCCCTATCTCGGAGTGGGGCTCTGGCTCGCCTGGGCTAGCCTGCGGCCGGGCGAGCCGGCCCGGTGACGACCTTCCTGAAGTTCGTCCATATCGCCACGATCGCGGTCTGGGCGGGCGGGCTGATCGTTCTGCCGTACTTGTTCTGGCAGCGGCGGCTCCTCGCGGCCGGGCCGGAGCTCGACCGGCTGCACCGGGTCACCCGGTTCGTCTACGTGGTGATGACCTCACCCGCCGCGTTCGTCGCGATCGGCAGCGGCACCGCGCTGATCTTCCTGCAGAGCACGTTCCGGGAGTGGTTCACGCTCAAGATGGTCCTGGTCGGAGCCATGGTGATGCTGCATGTCGTCGCCGGCCTGGTGGCGATGCGCGTCTTCGCGCCCGACGGCCGGTTCGGGTCGCGTTCCTGCGTCGCGCTGACGAGCGGGTATCTCGTGCTGATCGTCGCGATCCTCTGGGTCGTGCTGGCCAAGCCGGCCATCGACTCCACGCAGTTCGCCCCGGGGCTGTTCGAGCCCGGTGCCCTCGCGCCGTGGTTGCGTCAGATCTTCGGCGCGACCAGCACGCCGACGCCGTGATCGAACACGAGCTTGCCGCCGTGCCAGCCGGCGAAACCCACCATCACCGAGCCGAGCGCCGACAGGGCGAGCCCGTGCGGCAGGATCAGCTCGGGATTGAAGAGGCGCTCCCCCCAGTTCGCGCCCGTGATCGCGAGCAGCGTCATCGCCGCCACGGCGTGCGACCAGCTCGCCTCCAGCAGCCGGATGCCGCGCACCAGCAGGAGCTCGGCCGTGCCGACGACGCTCGCTGCGAGTCCGGACCAGAAGGCGAAACCCGCGGACCAGAGGCCGACCCGCACCCAGAACTCGTCGCCCGACCACCAGTAGAAGACGTCGATGCCGAGGGTGGCGATCACGAACGCGACCGGGAAATGCACCATCATCACGTGGAGCGGATGCCCGACCAGGGCGACCTTGGAGCCGATGTCGAGCCGGAGCATCTCCAGCACGACGGGGCTCTCGGCCTGCGTGCCGGGATCGTCCTGGGACTTCGCCATGGTTCTCCTCCTCCGCGCCGGACGCATGCTCTTGCGCTCGGGAATCATAGCAGTCTGCACATGGCGGTCTGCCTTGGAGCGGTTGCGGCCCTGGCGGGCTGCACCGGGCCGCTGTCGACGCTCGATCCGTCCGGGCCCGCGGCGGCGGCGATCGCCAAGCTGTGGTGGGTGATGCTCGCCGGCTCGGCCGTCCTGTTCCTGCTGGTCATGGGTCTCTTCGCGGGCGCGTTCCTGCGGCCGGGCTGGGGCACGTCCGGTTCGCCGCACCGCTGGATCGTGCTCGGCGGGCTCGTCCTGCCGGCCGTCGTCCTGGTGCCGCTGGTGGCCTACGGGCTGATCGCCGGCGAGCGCCTCCTGCCGCTGCCGGGGGCGACGCCGCCGCGGATCGAGGTTCACGCCGAACGCTGGGGCTGGACCTTCCGCTATCCGGACCACGGCGGCAGGACGACTCCGGGTCTCATGCACCTTCCCGCCGGCACGCCGGTCGATATCGTGGTCACGAGCCGCGACGTCATCCACTCCTTCTGGATCCCCCGCCTCGCCGGAAAGATCGACGTGATCCCGGGGCGCACGAACGTCCTGCGCATCCAGGCCGACGCGCCGGGGCGCTACGAGGGACTCTGCGCCGAGTTCTGCGGCGTGGGGCACGCCGGCATGCGGTTCGAGGTCGTCGTGCATCCGGCCGGGGACTTCCCCGCCGCGCTCGCGAAAGCCGACGCGAGCGTGGAGGCGAAAAAGTGAGCGCGCCGGCCGGACAGCCGCCGCAGGCGGGCCGGGCGCTGCGGCTGCACCGGGAGCTCGCCGCGATCTGGGCCACCGGGCCGGGGCTGCAGCGCCTCGCCTCGGTCAACCACTCCGTCATCGGCCTGCGCACCATGGTCACGGCGTTCGCGTTCTTCGTGATCGCCGGCCTGCTCGGCATGCTGACGCGCGTGCAGCTCGCGACGCCCGACTCGGCGTTCATGGACGCGGGGACCTACAACCAGGTCTTCACCATGCACGGGGCGATGATGCTGTTCCTGTTCGCCATCCCGATGCTCGAAGGCATCGCGGTCTACCTGACGCCGAAGATTCTCGGCGCGCGCGACTTCGCCTTTCCCCGGCTGACCGCGTACAGCTACTGGTGCTATCTCTTCGGCGCCTCGATCCTGCTCGGGGCGCTGGTCGCCGGGGTGGCGCCCGACGGCGGCTGGTTCATGTACACGCCGCTGAGCTCCAACACCTTCACGCCCGGCGTCAACGCCGACGTCTGGCTGCTCGGGGTGACCTTCGTCGAGATCTCGGCGTTGAGCTTCGCGGTCGAGATCACCGTCTCGATCCTCAAGATGCGCGCGCCGGGCATGTCGCTCGAGCGGATGCCGATCTTCGGCTGGTACATCCTGGTCACGGCGCTGATGATGGTGGTCGCCTTTCCGCCGCTGATCCTCGCCTCGATCCTGCTCGAGTGCGAGCGCGCCTTCGGCCTGCCGTTCTTCGATCCGACCCGCGGCGGCGACCCGCTGCTCTGGCAGCACCTCTTCTGGCTGTTCGGCCACCCCGACGTCTACATCATCTTCCTCCCCATGGCCGCCGTCCTGTCGACGCTGATCCCGGTCTTCGCCGGCCGGCCGCTCGTCGGCTACCGGACGATCGTCGTCGCGATCGTCGCGCTCGCTTTCCTGAGCTTCGGCATCTGGGTGCACCACATGTTCACCGTGGGCATTCCGCATCTCGCGCTCGCGTTCTTCTCGGCGGGCTCGGCGATCGTCGCGGTGCCGACGGCGGTGCAGATGTTCGCCTGGCTCGCCACGCTCGCCTACGGGCGCCCGCGCTGGAACGTGCCGATGCTCCATATCTTCGGCTTCTTCTTCATCTTCGTGCTCGGCGGCCTGACCGGCGTGATGCTCGCCATCGTGCCGTTCGACTGGCAGGCGCACGACAGCTATTTCGTCGTCGCCCACCTGCACTACGTCGTCGCCGGCGCCTTCCTCTTCCCGTTCCTGGCGGCGCTGTACTACTGGCTGCCGCTCCTGACCGGGCGCACGGCGGTGCACCGGCTCTCGGTGCCGGCGTTCTGGCTGATCTTCATCGGCTTCAACCTGACCTTTCTCGTGATGCACCTCGTCGGCCTGCTCGGCATGCCGCGGCGCATCTACACCTATCAGGGCGACGAGGGCTGGACCTGGATGAACCTGCTGTCCTCGGTCGGCAGCTTCGTCATGACGATCGGCTTCGGCCTGCTGGTGATCGACCTCGCGGTGCAGCTCCGCTACGGGCGGCGGGTGCGGCGCGACCCGTGGCAGGCGGCGACCCTCGAGTGGGCGATGCCGATCCCGCCGGCGCCCTACAACTTCGCCTCGCTTCATCACGTCGAGTCGCGGGCCGACGGCATCGCGCCGGCGAAGCTCGCGCCGGCGCTGGCGCGGGGCGAGGGCTACCTGGGCTTCACCCGCAACGGCTGGCAGGAGACGCTCGGGGTGCACGTGACGAGCGGTGCCCCCGACCAGCTGATCGTGCTGCCGCGCGCGACCTACCTGCCGTTCTGGACCGCGCTGATCACCGCAGGCGCAGTGCTGGGGTTCCTGTTCAAGCTGTACCTGCTGTCGCTCGCCGGGGCGCTCGTGGTCGTCGGCCTCTTCGTGCTGGGCGGGCAGCGCGCCGGCCTCCCGCGCGACTACGGTCCGCTTCCGGTCGGCCGTGGCGTGAGCGTGCCTCCGCATACCGAGGTGACGAGCACGCCGCCGTGGTGGGGGCTCGTCTTCGCGCTGATCGCCGACGGCACGCTCTTCACCTCGCTCCTCTTCGGGACGCTCTTTCTCTGGCTCTCCGCGCCGAACTGGCCACCGGCGTCGACGCTCGAGCCGAGCCTCCTGCTCGCGCTCGGCGCCGTCGCCGCGCTCGTCGTCGCCGCGGCGGCGGCGCGAGGATCGTTGCGTGCGGGCGCCCGCGGCGGCGCGACACGGGGCTGGATGGGCCTCGCCGCGCTCGCGCTGCTCGGCGGCATCGCGGCGATCGTGGTCCAGATCGGCGGCATCGCGCCGTCCCCCCGCGAGCACGCGCTCGGCGCGACCGCCGCCGCGCTGCTCGGCTACGTCGCGGTGCACGCCGGGATCGGGCTCGCCTTCCTGCTCAGCAACCACCTGCGCGTCGCCGCCGGCTTCGTCTCGCCGCGGCGGCTCGTCGACCTGCGCCTGACGCGGCTCTGGCTCGACTACACCGCCGTGACCGGCGCGATCGCGATCGGCCTCTTCCTGGCGCTGCCGGCGCTCGTGGCCATGCTCGGGGCGCGGCCATGAGCGCGGCAGGCTCTGCGGGAGAGGGCAGCCAAGTGGGCGCGCGTCCCGTTCCGCCCCGCCGGGTCTGGCTCCTCGCGGCGGGCTTCGGCGTCTGGTGCAGCGCGCTCGTCGTCATCTACGCCCTGCATGCTTTCGGCTGCGCCTTCGCCTGGCCGACGGGCGCGCTCCGCCTGAGCCTCGGCGTGGCGCTGCTCGTCCACCTGGCCGTGATCGGCTGGCTGTGGCGCGACTACGCGACGACCAGCCCCGACCCTGCCTTCGGCGAGACCGGCTCGTTCCTGCACTGGGTGGTCGTCTGGACCTTGATCGCCGCCTTCGTCTCCGCAGTCCTCACCCTCGGTCCGACGCTGCTGCTCACGGTGTGCGTGTGATCGGCGAGTAGCTGCCCTGCGATCCTTTTTTTGCCACCGTGGCCGAGATGCTGTGCATGGGCGAGACGACAGGGCCGAGCGTCGCGGAGATGAAGCGCGTGAGCGAACTCGCGCGGCGCGAGAGAGCGCATCTCGACCAGGTCGTGACACCCGCCGCTTCGAGGCCCGCGCTCACCACGAACAGCGACGCGAGGAAGATCACGATCGTGTCGCCGAAGCCCGCCATGGTCTCGGCTGCGTCGAGGATGCCCGTGAGATAAAGCGCGAGCGGCGTCCCGAGCGCCACGAGCACGACCGGAACGCGGTTCCAGACGAACAGCGCCACGACCGCAACCACGATCGCGAACGTCACCGCGATGTCGCTCAAGATGATCCTCTCCTGGTCGTCTCTCCGGGACGGTGAGCCGGAGCGAGGCCTTTCCGATCGAGTCCCGATCGGAGCGTCACAACGCCTTCGACGAAGCGAGCGGCCGCGCCGCCGAGCTCCGACTGCGCCTCGGCTGTCAGTCGAGAGCGCGCCGCGGCCGCGCCGATACGCGCGCTCAGATGTCGAGGCGCGTGAACCGGTTGCCGTTCAGGCTCAGGCTCGCCATCAGACCGGCGTTGGTGAGGACGAAGCCGACGATCGGCTGCTGGGCCGTCTGGGTGGTGATGCGCGCATCGGCGCCGACCGTGATCAGCGAGATCGAGCCGTCCACGCCAGCCGTCCAGCCGTTGCTCGCCTCGAACCGCGCGAGCGCGTCCGACGTCATGAAGAGGACGAACACCGCCTGCGATTGCGCGCCGGCGAGGAGCCCGACGGAGCCCTCGGTCATGCGCCAGTAGCTGGCGCTTCTCCCGCCTTTGCGGAGCACACCCCGGCCACCCCCACCGCCCACGATGAAACCTGCGGAGACAACGGCGGGGAAGACCAGCACGCCCTGCGCCCGCGACACGAGTTCGCGCGAGCCTCCAACCTCCTGGTAGAGCCGCGACAGCGCGCTGTCGGCACCGGCATCGATGGCCCGGCGCTGGTCGGCGGGATCTCCCGAACCGCCGCCCGTGGTCGTGCAAGCGGTGGTGACGACGGTGAGCGCCGCGATCGAGGCGCCCGCGGCGAGGAACTTTCGTTTATCCATGATGCGTCCTTCCACTTCAGATCAGGTTGATACGTCGGGGTGTCGCCGCCGGCTTCAGCACAGCCCGGATCAGCGGTCGACGCACACGGTCGACACCGACACACTACCGCAAGTGCGCGCGCTCCGTCGTTCGCGGTGATGCGGAAGCCGCGGCGGCTACGGCTTCGTCGACTTCGCGCGAATCGGCGTGCCCTTCACCGTGATCGTGCTGATCGTGAGCGTGCTGCTCGTGCCGGCGCTGCTCCCGCTGCACTGACGTCGCGCGCGGTGCCTTGGAGGATCGCACGGATCAGGACGATCGCCTGCGAGCGGGACGGCCTCATGGGGTGATCCCGTTCAGCTCGGCCCACCCGTTCCACATGATCTGGATACCGACGCAGAGCAGGATGAAGGCCATGAGCCGCATCATCACGAGCGTGCCGATGTCGCCCAGCCGGCGCAGCACCGAGGCGGCGTTCTTGAACAGGAAGTAGAGCACCAGCGATACGAGCGCCGCCCCGACGGCGAGCGCGACGCTGCCGAGCAGGTAGATGAGGGGCGTCGTCGGGATCTGGGCGCCGAGCGCGATGGCCGCCGCAATAGTGCCCGGGCCGGTGGTCAACGGGAACGTCAGCGGGAAGAAGCTCCGCCGCACGACCTCGACGTCGTCGAGCGTGGCCGCCTCCTCGGCCGCGGCCGCATGGACGTCGTCGTCCTCGGTGCGGTGGAGCATGCGCCAGCCCGCCGCGGCCACCAGCAGACCGCCACCGATCCGCACCACCGCGAGCGAGATGCCGAATAGCGCCAGGACGTGGGTACCGATCAGCATCGACACGACCATGACGAACCAGCTGTTGATCGCGATCTGGCGCGCCAGCCGCTTCGCGACGGCGCGATTGTGGCCGAAGGTCGCGACGAAGAGCGGCGCCGTGCTGAGCGGATTGATGATCGGCAGGAGCGTCACCGGCACCAGGACGAGGGCCTTCAGGAACGGGATGATCAGCGACTCCACGAGATCTCCGTAGCCGCCCCGCGATGCGGGGGCGGAAATCCACACCAAATCCTCACTCGTCGCCCCCGGCGGCCGGGCATCGGCGCAGTCACGATCCCCCGGCGCTCAGGGCGTCGACTGCCCCCACCGCAGCCCGGGCGGCTCGACGTACCAGACCGGTCCGGCAAGCGCGGCCTTGTAGCCGAGCTCGTACAGCTCGGCCATCTTCGCCGGCTCGAAGGCCTCGGGGCCCGGGAGGTCGATGCTCTCGTCGATCGTGACCCAGTGAAAGCCCGCCTGGTCGCGCTGCGCGAACGTGTAGATGCGGAAGAGATCTCCGACCAGGCCCGCCCGGCCGGAGGCCTCGATGACCCGCGAAACGATCCCCCGCAGGGACCGCGGCGTCGGGCTCGGGGCTTCGCTCAGCTGTCCGTTGTGGATGACGAAGATGTCCTCGCGGGCTGTGCCGCGTCCCGCCCGCTCGTGAATGAGCGAGGGTCTGAACACGCCGCCGTTCAGGAAGACGGTCGCCGCGACGAAGCCGTCGACGTGCATCTCGTCGTAGCGCTGCCCGTCCGCCTCGACGTCGAAGAACACCGGCGGAAAGGCGATCGGGATGGACGCGGACGCGAGCATGACCTTGCGAAAGAGATCCAGCGCGTCGGGATGGCCGTTCGCCGCGATCAGACCCATGTTCCAGACGACGAACTGCTGGGAATCGAGGTCGACGCTGCCCATGTAGAGCCGCCGGCCGCGATTGTGCGCGTCGGCGACCTTGCGCAGGAACTCGGCGTCGACGTGCCGCGCGATCAGCGCCGCGAGCGGCCCGGTGTCCGCGAGCGAATCGCCGCGCAGGAGCGAGATCAGGATCGATCCGACGGCGAAGATGTCGCGCGTCGTCGTCGTCGTGTAGAACTCGTGCAGCGCGAGGTCGTACTCCGGTCCGAGGAAGGCGAACGGCGCCATCAGCGCGCCGGTCGACACGCCGGTGACGATCTTGAAGACCGGACGGCTCCCGGTCGTCGACCAGCCGTTCAGGAATCCCGCGCCGAAAGCGCCGTTCGAGCCGCCGCCGGACAGCGCGAGATGCGGGTAACGAACGACGCCGTCGGCGCCGCGCGGGAAGTCCGCGGGCGATTCCTGCTGGAAGGACCGCTCGAAATCGCGTTCCATCGCCGCGCTCGGCCGGCCGGCCCAGGCCCGGACGTCGGGCATGCCGGGGATCGTCGCAACCCGCGTCAGGTCGGGGGGCACTGGGTTGCGGGGCAGCACGCCGCATCCCGCCAGCGACGCGGCGAGACTGGCCAGCGCGAGCCCGCGCGCGAGCCTGCCCATCGATCATCTCCCTGCGCGCATCGGGGTCCCGGACCCGGTGGTCACGCGCGGCGCGCGGGCTCGTCCCTGCGCAGGGCGAGCCCGGCGTTGCGCCGGTCAATCAGAGCATAGCAGCCGCACCCTGCGATACGCGCGCTCGAAGTCGTCCTCGGTCTCGGCGTCGAGCAGCCGGTCCTTCGCCTGGATGCACGCGTCCGCCTGGCGGACGTCCGCCGCCGGCGCCTTCGGCGGCGCGGCCGCTTTCGCCCCTTGCGCGGCCGGTCGCGGGTTGCAGCGCGAGTCGTCGACCAGCCGCAGGTTGTTGAACGCGCCGCGCTCGACCGCAACGCAATCGCCCACGCGCAGGCCCGCTTCGTCCGTGACCATGGTGACCGTCGTCCGGCCGTCGATCAGGATCGTGTACTGGAACGCCTGCCGCTGGGTCGCTATGCGCCCGATCTGCTGTCCGGCGAACACGCCGGCTCCGGCGCGCAACGCGCGCGTGCCGCTGGACCGGTTGGATCCCGAGGCGGCGCCGAGCGCGCCGCCGAGGATCGCACCGCCGGTCTGCGCCGCCCTGCTCTCCTCGGTCATCAGGTTCACCGCGGTGATCCGGCCGTAGTTGACGGTCGTCTGCGTCCATGCGGCGGTCGCGAAAGACGCCAGCGCGGCGGCGCCGAGCAGGCTTGCCAATGAAGAGCGGTTCAGCATTTCACGTCCTCCTTCATGCGCTAGAACGATCCGAACGCGGAGCCGAGGACGATCACCGCCACCAGCGCGAGGATCGGGCCGACGATCCCGGCCATCACGATGTCGAAATAGCTCTTGCCGTGCGTCGAGCCGCAGACCGCGAGGAGCGTCACCACCGCGCCGTTGTGCGGCAGGCTGTCGAGCGTGCCGGCGCCGATCACCGCGACCCGGTGCAGCAGCGCCGGATCGATGCCGAGCTCCGCGGCGAGCTGCATGTAGGTGCCGCCGAGCGCATCGAGCGCGATCGTCAGGCCGCCCGATGCGGAACCGGTCAGCGCGGCGAGAATGTTGGTCGACACGGCGAGCGATACGAGCGGCCCGCCGCCGATCGACAGCACCCAGTCGCGCACGACCGCGAACGCCGGCATCGCCGCCACGACGGCGCCGAACCCGACCAGGCTTGCCACGCTGAGCACCGGCAGCACGGAGGCGTTGGCGCCGGCGTCGACCGTTTCGCGCAGGCTCGCGAGCCGCCCGCGGTTGAGCAGGACGAGCACCACGATCGCGGACGCAAGCGCCACGACGACGGACCACACGCCGCTCACCGACGAGATCGAGATCCCGCCCCATCGCTCCTCGGCGAGGAAGCTGGCGTCGAGGCGCGGCAGCACCGCGAGCGACATCACGAGATTGACGAGCACGACCACCACGAGCGGCAGTATCGCCACGAGCACGCCGGGGGCCGCGTCGCTCACGCGGCCGCGATGCACCTCCGGCGGATCGAACGAGCTCGCGGTCGTCGCGCGTTCGCGCACGAGCGGATCCTCGGCGGCGGCATCGACGGCCACGGCCGTGTCCCCGTAGCCCTCACCCTTGCGGCGGGCAGCGGCCTCCGCGCGCCGGAGCCACCACAAGCCGAAGGCGAGCATGATCGCGGCCGCGATCACGCCCAGGCCGGGCGCAGCGAAGGCCGTGGTGCCGAAGAATGGCATCGGGATCGCGTTCTGGATCGCCGGCGTTCCCGGCAACGCGGTCATCGTGAACGTCGAGGTGCCGAGCGCGATCGCCGCCGGCATGAGGCGGCCCGGGATGTCCGCGGCGCGGAACAGCGCCTGCGCCATCGGCCCGAGGACGAAGAACGCAACGAAGAGGCTCACGCCGCCGTAGGTGACCAGCGCGCCGGCAAGCACGACCGCCAGCACCGCCCGCTGGGCGCCGAGCTTCTCGGTCATGAACCGTGCGATCGCCGACACCGAGCCGCTGTCTTCCATGAGCTTCCCGAAGAGCGCGCCGAGCAGGAACAGCGGGAAGAACGACGCGAGAAAGCCGGCCGCGGAACCCATGAACGTCTGCGTCCAGTGCGCGAGCAGCGGTTCTCCCGCCGCGAGCTGCGGCGATCAGCCCCGCCGCCGGCGCGAGCACGAGCACGCTCCAGCCGCGGAACGAGAGCCAGACGAGCGCCCCGAGGCCGAGCAGGATGCCTGCCAACCCCATGACCGCTAGATGCCTTCCAGGTATGCGTCGATGTCGAGGGTCGAGCGCACGCCGAGGGCCGCCCCGTGCTGCTCGAGGAACGCGGTTGCCGCGCGGCGTCCCTCGTCGCGCAGCATGCAGAAGAACTCCCACTCGGCGAGGAGCTTGGAGGAGTAGCCGAGGTCGATCATGGCATCGCTCGCGATGCGGTGGACGCGCATCTTCGCCCAGACGGCGCCCTCGCCCGTGCCGGGATCGGCGACCTGCCGCAGCAACGCGGCCGCGCGGAACTCCTTGATCAGCGTCGCGTTGAAGGCGATCTCGTTCAGGCGGTTGTGGATCTCGCGCGCCGTCTTCGGCGTGCCCGGCCGCTCGATCGGGTTGATCTGCACCAGGATCGTGTCCGACGCCGAGCACTCCCGGATCAGCGGCGACATGGACGGGTTGCCGGAGTAGCCGCCGTCCCAGTACGCTTCGCCGTCGATTTCGACGGCCTGGAACATCGTCGGCAGGCACGCCGAGGCGAGCAGCACGTCGGGTGTGAGATCGGCGTTGCGGAACACGCGGCCGCGGCCCGTGCGCACGTTGGTCGCGGTGACGAAGAGCTTGATCGGCGCCGCGGCGAGCCGGTCGAAACGGACGCTGTCGCTCAGGATCTGGGTCAGCGGGTTCGAGCCGAAGGGGTTGGTGTCGTACGGCGAGAGCACCCGCGCCGCGATGTCCAGGACCGCGAACACCGGGGAATAGTCGAGCGTCCAGCGGCCGGTCAGGATCTCGAGCGGGCCGCGGCGCAACGGGCTGAGCAGCGCCGCATCCGATACGCGCTTCCAGAATTGCTCGAGCGCGACCCGCGCCTGCGGCGGCCCGCCCTCGGTCAGCCCGTCGGTCATCACCACCGCGTTCATCGCGCCGGCCGAGGTGCCGGAGATGCCGTCGAAGCGGAGCCAGGTCTCCTCGAGCAGCCGGTCGAGGACGCCCCACGTGAACGCGCCGTGCGCGCCGCCGCCCTGCAGTCCGAGATCGACCGAAACGGGATCGCGATTCATCATGACCTCCGACCGGATGTTGGTTGTCGCCGCACGAACGCGCCGCCCGGTTGCTGGCGCGCCCGAAGGTGTCGTTGCCGAGGCGCCGCGTCAGCGGCTGACTGGGTCAAGCGAGCGCCTTTGCCTTGAGCCACGCGTGCCAGAAATTGCTCACTTCATCTCTCCCTGTGTCAAGCGACGCCCGGACGCTGCGGCGTCAGGCTACAACTGTGATAGCAATCACCCCGGGCGCTGATTCGCGCCGCGTACCCAGCTCCGAAGGAGCGCGAGAACGAACCCGCCGGTGAGCATCCCAAGGAGGTAGACCAAGAGGACCAGGACGGAGACCGGCAGCGTGAAGCTGGACGTGGCGAGCGAGACCGTCACGGTCTCGAGATTCTGAAACTTGAACAGTAGAACGATAGCGGTGAACACGACAATCAGCGCGATGTAAACGTATCTCATCGGTGCTTTCTCCCTGGACGCCGGACGTCGGAGGTCGGAAAACGTCCTGGTGCGCGAACCGCGAGCTCGAGTTTCGATCCCGATGCGCCGCCGGAATTGTAGTCCACCCACGCCCCCCCGTCGTCTCATCAACGAAACGCTCGACTTCTTGCGCCCATGCGAGCAAGAGGATCGTCGATCGCCACACGCGGGCCGCGTCGCCTTACCGCCCCGGGTTCGCGCATATGTCACGCCCGTCTCCCGGAACGCGCTCGCCGACGAGCCTCTGGATCGGCACGACTATCGGCGAGGTCACCCATCGGGCCGCGGTGCCGAGCGCATCGGCCGGGCGCACGCCGAAGCGGTAGTCATCGAACGTCCCGCTGACCTCGACCGGCGTCGCGAGACTGAAGAACTGCGGCACCTTGGCGCGCGGCACGAAGCGCAGGTGGACCTCGCTCGTCCCCAAATCAGCCCTGCCGCTGCCTTCGGTGCGAGTGTTGATCGTGTCGATCACCAGCCGTCGCGACCGCAGCTTGCCCTGCTCGAGGTCGAACTGGCCCACTATGCAATTCATCGGGGAGGCGCTGACGTCGATGATCGGCAGAAGCCGGAACAGCAGGTTAACCGACCATAGGTCGAATACGCCGCCGGTCAGCTCTTTTGGCCACACCGCGAAGTCGAGCACTCCGGACCCGGTCGCGAGCGCAGCGGAGAGCCGCGGCGCCGTCGCGTCGAGACGGAGATCCAGGCTGACCGCGCCGTCGAGATCCGAGCCGGGACGGATGCGGCGCGCGAGCATACCGTAATCGAAGCGATCGACCTTGACGCGCGCGTCGACGAGCACGTCGCGCTCGCGCGGCTCGTAGGCGAGCGAGCCCCGCGCAGTGCCGGCAGGGCTTTCGACCTCGACCGGCCCGATCGTCGCGCGGCCGTTGGCCACGGCGGTAACGAACCGGCCGCGCCCGAGCTCGTCCTTGCCCGAGACGACCCGCTTCACCGCCACGTCGACGGCCGCGTTGCCCATGCGCAGGAGCTCGCGGCTGAAAATTGCATGGACCCTGCGGGCGCCGCCGGCGACGGCCTGGCGGGCCGACTCGACGGTCATCGGACTCCCCGGGCCGGTTCGCTCGCCGAACGGGGACCAGTCGCCGACCGGAAAGTCGTCGAGCTGGATGCGCTCCGCGGCGAGCGAGACGTCGAGCTTCGGCGGCGCGCGGGCGGTGTCGAGCGAGCCTTTGCCTTCGAGCACGCTCTCGCCGAGCTCGAGCCGCATCGCACTGACCTCGTAGCCGCGCTTCGGGAAGCGCAGTCGCGCGGTGAGCGCGTACGGTCCCCACGGCGGCAGCGACGTTTCGACCAGGTCGTCGAGCCCGCTCAAGCGCTCGCCGGTCAACGCGAGCGTCAGCGCGACGTCGGGATTCCGTGCCGGCACGGCGGTGCCGCTGATCGCGAGCTTCGCCACGGGAGTTTCCGCGGTGAGCGAGAACGGCAGGCGCTCGGCCGGCGCGAAGAACTCGCGCAGCCGTCCTGCCTGTGCCTTGAGCGCGACCGGCGTGGCGCCGATCTTCCCGGTGATCGAGGCCGTGACCGGCGCGCCGGCGTTCGCGCGTACCTCGCCCGCATCGATCGCGAAGCGGAGCCGCGCCCGGGTGTTGGCATCGCGGAAGTCGAGCGTCCCCGACTCGATGCTGGCGACGAACGACGACTGCTCCAGGACGTCGCCCAGCCGGCGCTCGCGGATGTCGGCATACACCCGCAACGTGCCGATGCGGGACTCGATGTCCCGCGCCACGCGCAGCCGCCGCAGCATCGGTCCGACGTCGACGTCGTCGCCCGCAACCCAGAGCGAGGCGGTGGGCGCATCGCCGCGCGCGTCGAGCGCGAGCGCCCCGACGAGCGCATTGCGCTCCACGCGGAACGAGAACGGCGAGGGGGTGAGCTCGCCGCCCCGCATCCGCCCCTGGAACGCGACGTCCGTCAGCTCCAGCGGCAGGCCGTCCACGCGCTTCACCCGCACGTCGACATCCGAGTCGGCGAAGTCGAGCGACTCGGGGAGAATCGGAATCTCGAGGACCGCGAGCGCGGCCGTCCCGGGCGAGGTCGCGAGCGCCTTCAGCTCGGCAGGCGCGAGCAGTTCGGCGATGAGGTTCGCCTGGACGATCGACTTAGGGGCGAGCGGGCTGCCACGCCACGTCGCCGGTGATCGACGTGCGGCCGAAGAGAAGCGACCCGCCGGTGAGCGATGCATGGCGGCGCCGCAGGTGCACGGTCCCCTTGAGCGCGACGCGCGCCTCGCTCGCCGACGAGAAACCGAGCCAGGGCGTGAGCTCCCGGGCGCGCGGCGCGGTGACATCGAATGCGATTTCTGGACCGGTGGCGTCGCCCGGCTCGGCCAGCGTGCCCGACAGTCGCGCGCGCACGCTCCCGCTCGTGCCATCGAAGCCGAACGGCGTTCGCCGTTCGCGCAGGATCCGCTCGACGGTTCCGGCCCGGAAGGTCCCGTCGAACGCCTTGCCGCGCAGGCTGCCGCGCAAGCGTCCGGCGATGGTCCGGCCGCGCGGCTGCGTCACCTCGGCCGCATCGAGCTGCATCGCTATCGGCCTTCCGCCGGCGAAGTTGCCGTAGGTGAGCCGCGCGCCTTCGATCGTGATGCGCCCCTCGAGGTCGCGCGCGAGCTCACCCGGGCTGTTCCCTCGGGCGTCGAGCGCCACTTCGAACCGGCGCACGTTGCCCGCCACGTACGGCACGTCGAACACCAGCTCGGCGAGACCGCCGACCGGAGACTCGCGCGCGACGAGGTGCGCGCGCAGCCGCGGCGGCGCGGTGGTCCCCTCGGCGGCAATGTCGCCTTCGAAGCGCGCACCGGCGATCGTCACCGCGAGCGGCGCGGCGAGCTTGCCGGCGTCGATGCGAAGGCGGGCGCTCAAGTCGCGCACGTCGCCCGGCACGCCCGCCCAGTGCGCGACGCTCAGCTGTACGTCGGCACCGACGAGCGCCAGCCGCTTCAGGTCGAGGTCGGTGCGTTCGAGATCGCCGAAGGCTTCGGCAAGCGTCTCCACCTCCTCTGCCTCCGCACCGGGTGCGCGGGGAAAAAACGGGCGCAGATCGAGCTCGGGAATCGCCAGCCGGCCGGCGAGCTTCGGGCGTGCGCCGCTCGCATCAAAGGCGAGATCGCCCGAAACCGCGGTGGCTCCGATTACAGCGTTCATCGAGTTCAGCGCGGCGGTGCCGGGCGCCACGTCGAGCTCGCCTGCGATTGCCGCTGCGCCAACGGGCGGCAACGCGACGTGCAACAGCCTTCCGACCTCGCGCACGTCTTCCGTACCGGCACCGAATGCCACCCGCAGCGCCGGGCGCTGGAGCGAACCGCTCAGAGTCCCGCTGGCGTGCAGCACCGTGCCGGGGAAGCGGAGCGTGAACTCGAACGGCCAGGGCTCCGCTCCCCCGAGAGCCGACAGCGGCGCGGCGGTCGCTTCGGCCGTGTACGGCAGCTGCTTGTCGACCATCCCGCGCGCCGAGAGGCGTGACGACTGATCCGCGCGCGCTTCGATGGCGAGCTCGGTGAGCTCGAAGCGGCGGGCGGCGCCCCCGCCGACGTAATCGATCAGCACCTTTTCGAGCGCGACGCGATGAACTTCCAGCCCCGACAGGTTGGAGGGCTCGCGCGCCGCCGCCATGTCCGTCGCGCGCGCGTCGAAGATCCAGTTGCCGCGCCCGTCGCTCGCGCGCGCGAGGCGGACGGCGACATCGCGGCCGTGCAGCTTGCGCACCCGCGTCTCGCGGCGCAGCAAGGGGAGGAGATCCACGTCCAAGCGCAGCTCGCCGACGCGTGCGAAATCGGGCGCGTCGAAGCCGGACGGGTTCGCGATGCGGAGGTCGCCGACGACAACGACGGGATGGAGCGAAAGGGTCAGCCGCGCGGGCCCCTCGAGGCGCACCTCGCGCCCGAGCGCGCGCGAGAGCGCCGCTGCGACCGGCTCGCGCCAGCGCTGCGCGTCGATACTGATGCCGATGAACGCGACCGCGGCAAGGGCGAGGACGACGAGCGCGACCAGCGCGGCGAGGAGTTTTACGGATAGGCGGAGCGACAAGTCGCGCGGTGGAGGGGCGGCGGCGGCGCGATTCTATAGCGCATGCCACCGACCGCTCGCCGGAACGCGAACGGACGATCCAGCCCGGGGGGCGCTCGGATCCGGCTCGCGGGGTTCCGGATCAGGATGTGCTCGACCTGTTGCGCGGGGCATGACATCGCGGAGGAACTCCCGTTCCGCGATGACGGTGGCCCTGCTACGCTGAACGTGAGACGCTCGACTGACCGGATGAAGACTGCTCTCATCACCGGCGGGAATCGCGGCATCGGCCTCGCCGTCGCGGCGGGCCTCGCCGCGGCGGGCCTGCGCGTGATCATCGGGAGCCGGACGCTGAAGGACGGCGCCGACGCTGCGGCGGCGCTCGAGGCGAAGGGCGCTCAGGCGCGCGCGCTCCAGCTCGACGTCGCCGAGCCCGCGTCGATCGACGCCGCGGTCGCGGCGCTGACGCGCGACCGGCTCGACATCGACGTGCTGGTGAACAACGCCGGAATCTACGTCACCGGCGGCAGCTTCGAAGTGCCGATGCAGGCCGTGCGCGACTCGATGGAGGTCCACCTGTTCGGACCGCTCGCCCTGTGCCGGGCGCTGGTGCCGGGAATGGTCGAGCGCGGCTATGGCCGTGTCGCCAACGTCTCGTCGGGTTATGGCGCGTTCACCCGCGGCATGGGGCCCGACACTGCCTACGCGATCTCGAAGGCGGCGCTGAACGCGCTCACGCTGAAGCTCTCGGGCGAGGTCAGCGGTGACGTCAAGATCAACGCCGGATGCCCCGGCTGGGTGCGCACTCGGATGGGCGGCAAGACGGCCCCGAGCTCGATCGAGCAGGGCGCCGACACGATCATCTGGCTCGCGACGCTGCCGGCCACCGGGCCGAACGGCGGATTCTTCCGCAACCGTCAAGCGATCCCGTGGTGAAACGAAGGTGCCGCCAACGCGGAGGCCCGCACCTGGGCAGTCGAACGGCGCAGGCGCGGAATGCCTTTCCACCGGCGGTCGATGGAGGGCTCGACCGGCGCCCCGCTCGATGCGACCATCCGCATGCTGCGGCTCCCGGCGGAAGCTGCCGTCGTGGTGCAGCGGAAATGCTGGGCTGGTACCCGGGTAAAGGGCTTTGCACGCCCTGAAAATCAGTGATCTAATCTGTACTTAGGGGAAGTTTCTACTGAAAACTATGAATATCGAGCAAGCACGCTTCAACATGGTCGAGCAGCAGATCCGGCCATGGGAGGTCCTGGACCAGGACGTGCTCGATCTGCTCTACGTCGTGCGGAGGGAAGAGTTCGTCCCCGACGCGTATCGCGCGCTCGCCTTCTCCGATCTCGAGATTCCGATCGGACACGGCGCGACGATGATGCAGCCCAAGGTCGAGGCCCGCATCCTGCAGGAAGTCGCGCCGAAAAAGCTCGACAAGGTGCTCGAGGTGGGCACGGGCTCGGGGTACATGGCCGCGCTCCTCGCGCACCGCGCGCGCCACGTGCATTCGGTGGAGATCGTGCCCGAGCTCAAGAGCCTCGGCGAAGCCAACCTGCGGCTCGCCGGCGTCGCGAACGTCACCGTGGAGACGGGTGACGCGGCGCGCGGCTGGAGAAAGCACGCGCCCTACGACGTCATCGTGCTGACCGGGTCCACCCCGGAGCTGCCCGACGCCTTCCTCGCACAACTCGCGATCGGCGGCCGGCTCTTCGCCGTCGTCGGCGAGGCGCCGGTGATGGAAGCGCGGCTCGTGACTTGCGTCGGCCCCGGTTCCTTCAACACGATGGACCTCTTCGAGACCGTACTCGCGCCGCTCGCGAACGCGCTCGAACGCGACAAGTTCGAATTCTAGCGAGCGCCGTGGCTGCCGCCGCGCCGTACGGGGCCGACATGGAGAGAATCACGTCGCAGCAGTTGAAGGCATGGCTCGACGATGCGAGCCGCGCGCGTCCGGTCCTGGTCGACGTCCGCGAGCCGTGGGAGCACGCGATCTGCGGCCTGCCGGGCGCGCTCCGGCTGCCGATGAACGAAGTGCCGGCGCGGGCCGGCGAGCTCGATCGGGGCGCGGACACGGTGGTGATCTGCCACCATGGGGCGCGGAGCTTCCAGGTTGGAATCTTCCTGGAGCGGCGCGGCTTCGGTCGCGTCTACAACCTCCTCGGCGGCGTGGACGCCTGGGCGCGCGAAGTCGATCCATCGATGGCCGTCTATTGAACTTAACAAGGGCCACCCCAAATGATGGCACCAACGCTCAAGGTCGCAATGCTCGCCGTCGGCGCCGCGCTCGCCGGCAACGCGGCCGCGATCGACTTCCTCCAAGCCTACCGGCTCGCGCGCCAGAACGACGCCACGTTCGCCGCGGCGCGCGCGGGCCTCGAGGCGGGGCTCGAGAAGCTGCCCCAGGGGCGGGCGCTGCTTCTGCCGGTGATCAACGGCGACGGCGAACACGAACTGGAACGACGCCCGGAACGTGACCGGCAACAAGGACATCAGCTTCAACTCGAACGGCTTCAACATCACCCTCACGCAGCCGCTGTTCCGCTGGCAGAACCTCGTCCAGTACCAGCAGTCGCAGTACCAGGTTCTGCAGTCGGAGGCGCAGTTCGGGCAGGCGACCCAGGACCTGGTCGTGCGCGTCGCGCAGGCCTACTTCGACGTGCTCGCGGCGCAGGACAACCTCGAGTTCACCAAGTCGAACAAGATCTCGATCGCCGAGCAGCTCGCCCAGGCGAAGCGCAACTTCGAGGTCGGCACGGCGACCATCACCGACACCAACGAAGCGCAGGCGCGCTTCGATCTCGCGGGCGCGCAGGAGATCGCGGGCCTGAACGCGCTCGAGGTCGCGGTGCGCGCGCTGGAGCAGATCATCGGCGAGGTGCCGGACAAGCTCACGCCGCTGAAGGCGGTCGCCATGACGACGCCGGTGCCCAACGTCATGGACGAGTGGGCGAATGCGGCCCGCGCGAACAATCTCGTGGTGCGCGGCAACGAGGCGGGGCTCGAGATCGCCACGCGCGAGGTCGACCGGGCGCGCACGGGACACTACCCGTCGCTCGATGCCGTCGCGAGCTATCAGGAAGCCACCACCCTGAACCCGGCGGCGGCGTTCGCGGGGAGCCGACGTCCCGCGCGCCGAGGTTCAGCAGAGCGCGATCGGATTGCAGTTGACCGTGCCGATCTTCGCCGGCGGGTCGGTGCTGTCGCGCACGCGCGAGGCCGTGGCGCTCAAGGAGCGGGCGCGGCAGGACCTCGAGGCGAGCAGGCGCGCCGCCGAGTTCAACGCGCGCCAGTCGTACCTCAACGTCACCAACGGGCTCGCGCAGGTCAAGGCGCTCGAGCAGGCGCTCGTCTCGAGCGAGGTTGCGCTGCAGTCGAACCGGGTCGGCTACGAAGTCGGCGTGCGGATCAACATCGACGTGCTGAACTCGCAGCAGCAGGTCTTCCAGACCAAGCGGGACCTCGCGCGCGCCCGTTACGACACGATCCTGAACGGGCTGCGGCTCAAGTCGGCCGCCGGGTCGCTCACCGAATCCGACGTCGAGCTGGTCAACGGGCTGCTCGGGTTCGAGCCCGGGGACGCCGCCAGCGCCGGTGCCGAGCGGGCCGACGAAGCCGCCGGCATAGCGTTGGACCAGCCGCCGGCGGCGAGCCCGCCCCCGCGCCGAAGCAGGACTGATCAGCGCGCGAGCCGCTCGACGAGCGCCATCGTGCGCTCGGTCGCGCCGCGATGCGCAGCGCAAAAGCGCCTTCCCGCTTCCCCCATCCGGCGGCGCGCGTCCGCGTCGGCGAGCAGCCGCGCCGTCTCGCGCACGAGCGTGTCCGCATCGGGCACCTTGATCGCAGCACCCGCTTTCACCGCCTCCGCCGCGGCCTGCGCGAAGTTGAAGGTCGAGGGGCCGATCGCGACCGGTGCGCCGACCGCGCACGCCTCGATCAGATTCTGCGCCCCGAACGGCAGGAGGCTCCCGCCGACGAACGCGACATCGGCGGCGGCATAGTAGGCAGTCATCTCGCCCATGCTGTCGCCGAGCACGTAGTCGCGGCCTGCCGGAACGGGGTCCTCCGCGCTGCGGCGGACGAACGCGAGCCCGCGGTCGCGCAGCAGTGCCGCGACCTCGTCGAAGCGCTGCGGATGGCGCGGCACGATCACGACGAGCGCGCCGCCAAGCGGCGCGCGAGCGAGCGCGTCGAGCAGCAGGACCTCCTCGCCTTCGCGCGTGCTCGCCGCGAGGAGCACCGGCCGCTGCCCGAACAGCGCGCGCAACCGCCGCGCCGCGGTCGATCATCGCCGGCGCGGGCGCGATGTCGAACTTGAGGTTCCCGGTGACGGCGACGGCCGGCGCACCGAGCGCCTCGAGCCGGGCGGCGTCCGCGTCGGTCTGCGCGCCGGCGGCGTCGAGATGCCCGAGCGTCTCGCGCGCGAGCGAGGCGATCCGTGCGTAGCCGCGCGCCGACCTCTCCGACAGCCGCGCGTTCGCGAGCAGGAGCGGCACGCCGCTGCGGTGGCATTCCCGTACCAGGTTCGGCCACAGCTCGGTCTCCATGAGAATGCCGAGCACCGGCCGGAAGTGCGCGACGAACCGTCGGACCGCCCACGGGAAGTCATAGGGCAGGAAGGCGAGCGTGGCGAACTCGCCATAGAGGCTAGCCGCCGCCTCGCGGCCAGTCGAGGTCATGTGGGTGACGAGGAACGCGTGGCCCGGAAAGCGCGCTCGGAGCGCCGTCACCAGCGGCTGCGCCGCCCGGGTCTCGCCGAGCGAGACGGCGTGAATCCAGATCACCGGCCGATCGGGCCGCCGACCGTAGCGGCCGAAGCGCTGGCCGATGTCGCGCCGGTAGCCCGGTTCCTTTCGTCCACGCCACCAGAGCCGCAACGGCAGGAACGGCAACGCGAGGTGGAGCGCGACCGTGTAGAGCATGCGCAGCATCAGGCGAGCGCCGGCGCGACCTCGTCGAGCGCGTCGAGCACCTCGGCCGCGGATGGCGGATTGCCCACGCCGCCGCGGACCGCGATCGGCCCCGCCCCGGACGGACCGGTCCGCGCGGGCTCGGAGCTGGCGAAAATGCCGACGACGGGGGTGCCGAGCGCCGCCGCAAGATGCATGAGGCCGGTGTCGAGCCCGACAACTGCCCTCGCGTGACCGATGAGCCGCGCCGCATCTTCGATCGACAGGCGCGGCGCGACGACCGCACGCTCGAGCGAGGCGGCGAGACGACCTGCCCGCGCGCGCTCCGCTTCATCGCCCCAGGGCAGAACGCAGATGAGCCCCCGCGACTCGAGCATGCGGCCGAGCTCGATCCACGACGGCTCTGGCCAGAGCTTCTCGGCGCGCGCGGTCGAGTGCAGCAGGACGCAGTACGGCGCTGCGGGCGCGAACGCCGGACGCGGCGGCGCGACGATGCCGTAGTCGATGGCCGCGGGCGGCACGTAGCCGACCACCTGCGCCAGCAGCCGGCGATAGCGTTCGACCGAGTGATGTTCCGGCCCGACGTCGTAGGTGTACCGGTAGAACCGCGCCGCCCACGGCTCGCGCGCGGTCGCGCGGCTGTAGCCGTGCACCCGCCCGCGCGCGAGATCGGCGACGAGCGCGCTCTTCACGAGCCCCTGTACGTCGATGACCGCGTCGTAAGCCTGATCGCGAAGCGAGTGGCGGAAGGCGCCGATCTCCCGCCACACGCCGGCGCGAAGCAAGCCGCGCCGCCAGCGCCGCAGCGCGAACGGGATCGCGTGGGAGACGCGGGGATGCATGCGCACGAGCGGCACGTACGCCTCCTCCACGACCCAATCGATGACGACGCCGGGAAGCGCTCGCGCAGCGTCGGTGACCGCAGGGAAGGTGTGCAGGACGTCCCCGAGGGAGGACAGGCGCACGAGGAGGATTCGCGTCATCGAGCCCCGCGCGCGCCCCGCTTCACGCCGATACGAGGACCAGTCCGGCGGGCTCGAAGCGGCGGAAATCGGCGGCGTTCTCGGTTGCGAGCGGTGCGGCGAGACCGAGTGCGGTGGCAGCGATCATGCAATCCGGGAGCGAGCCCCGCCGACGGCCGGCCTGGTTGAAGAGCCTCGCCGCGAGCGCGGCCTCTTCCTCGGCGAAGCCGAATCGGCGCGAGACGATCCGCGCCGCGAGGTCGACCAGGCGGGGCTCCACCGGTCCGCACAGAAACTCGCACCAGGCGACGGCGCTGACGCCGAGCTCTTCGCCCGCGACCAGCCACTCGCGGAGCTTCGCGTCCTGGGGCGAGCCGGATACGAGCGCGCGAATGAGAAAGCTCGCGTCGACGAGAATCATCGACGTCTCGGCTCGATTCGCCGCGTCCACGCGCGACGCTCGCCCTGTACCGCTCTCACCCAGCGATCGGCGGTTTCGGCAGTCATGCCGAGCGCCTGCTGGAGCTCGTCGAGCGCGCGGATTGCCTCGCGCCCCGCTTCTCCCGGCTCGCGGTTCGCGCTCGCCTGGATCGCCCGCCGCAGCGCTTCGGACTTCGACACCTTCCAACGCTGGGCGAGCGTCTCGAGCGTGCGGACCGTCTTCAGGTCGAGCGAATAGGTCGTCTTGACAGTCTGTGTGGCCATACCATGAGAATATGGCCATACCGGAGTCTCGTCAATGCGACGCGCGCCGGTTTGGACGTAGAATCCTGCGGCAAAACTCGCTGAAACGAAAGGAAAACTCGCTTGAAGGCGCCCGCCCCGCTGTCCGCCGTGCTGATCACCCGGGACGCCGCGTCGCAACTCGACGCTTGCCTCGCGAGCCTCGCGTTCTGCAGCGAAATCCTCGTCGTCGATTCGGGCAGCACCGACGGCACGATCGCGATCGCAGAGGCGCGGGGCGCGAAAGTCGTGCAGCACGCCTGGCCCGGCTACGGCAAGCAGAAACAGTTCGCGGTCGCGCACGCGGCGCACGACTGGGTGCTCTGCATCGACGCCGACGAGCGGGTCAGCGACGAGCTGCGCGATGCGCTCGTCGCCGAGCTCGCCGCCCCGCGCGGCTTCGTCTACGCGATGGCACGCTGCAACCGCTTCCTCGGCCGCTGGCTGCGCCACGGCGAGGGCTATCCCGACGTGAGCATCCGCCTCTTCCACCGCGGCCACGCGCAGTGGAGCGACGACACGGTCCACGAGCAGGTGCTCACCACCGCACCGGTGCTGCGCCTCGCGGGCGATCTGCTGCACGACTCGGCCGACACGCTCGAGCGTTACCTCGACAAGCAGAACCGCTACACCACGCTGCAGGCCGAGCGCCTCGCACGCGAGGGTCGCACGACCAATCCCGCGCAACTCCTCCTCTCGCCGGTCGTGCGGTTCGTCAAATTCTACGTGTTCCGGCTCGGCTTCCTCGACGGCGTCGCGGGGCTCGTGCACATCCTGATCGGGTGCATGAACAGCTTCGTCAAGTACGCGAAGCTGATCGCGCTCAGGCGGGCGGCGCGGTAGGCGCGCACGCAGCCCGACTTGCGCCTCCCTCCGGTAGGGCATACCTTTCAGGCTGAACGTGAGATATCGACATGGGCGAAACCGCAACCCGGGAACAGCTGATCGCACAGTGGACCGAGCTCGTCAATGATCCGAGCTTGCAGGATCTGCCCTACAAGATCGAGCTCACTGCGGAGGGAAAGATCCAGATGAGCCCTGCGAGCAACTGGCACGGGATGGTGCAGGGGCGTCTTGCTCGCGCGCTACGCGCCGCGCTGCCGGACGGCGAGGTGATCACGGAGTGCTCCGTGCTCACGACGATCGGGGTGCGGGTTCCCGACGTCGCATGGGCGTCGAACGGCTTCTTGCAGGAGCAGCAGTACGCGACGCCGTACACGCGGGCCCCGGAGGTCTGCGTGGAGATCGTGTCACGGTCAAACCGCACGCAGGAGATCGACGACAAGGTCGATGCCTATCTGGCTGCGGGCGCAAACGAGGTCTGGGTCATCAGTACGGCAGGCAACGTGCAGATCTTCGGCTCGCAAGGCGAGCGGAAACAGAGCGCGTTTCCGGTAAAGATCGAGCTCCCGCCGCTACCCGAGACCCCCTAGCAGTTTGCGCCCGACCTCCCGCATCCCCGTACCTCGCGCATGACGATCCTGGTCACCGGTTGCGCCGGCTTTATCGGCATGCACGTCGCGAAACGCCTGCTCGAGCGCGGCGACGAAGTCGCCGGTATCGACAATCTGAATCCGTACTACGACGTCCGGCTCAAGGAAGCGCGGCTGCACGAGCTCCGTCCCTTCGAGCGATTCCGATTCACGAAGCTGGATCTGGCCGACCGGGACGCGATCGCGCGTCTGTTCGAGGCCGAGAAACCGGTGCGGGTGGTCAATCTCGCTGCACAGGCCGGCGTGCGTTACTCGCTGCAGGATCCGCACGCGTACGTCTCGAGCAATCTCGTCGGATTCACGAACGTTCTCGAGGCCTGTCGTCACGGCAAGATCGAGCATCTCGTCTACGCGAGCACGTCCAGCGTATACGGTGCGAACGTATCGATACCCTTCGGCGAAGACGATCCGGTCGATCACCCGGTGAGCCTCTACGCCGCGACCAAGCGCGCGAACGAGCTGATGGCGCACACCTACAGCCATCTGTTCGGCCTCCCGACCACCGGTCTGCGGTTCTTCACGGTCTACGGGCCGTGGGGGCGCCCCGACATGTCGATGGCGCTCTTCACCAGCGCGATCCTCGCGGGCGAGCCGATCCGCGTCTTCAACCACGGTCGCATGCGGCGTGACTTCACGTATATCGACGATATCGTCGAGGGCGTCGTGCGCGTGCTCGACGTCGTCCCCGAGGCCCGGCCGACGGACGCGGCCGGATGCGTACACGCGGCCATCGCGAAGCGCGGCGCCGTTCCGCATCTACAACATCGGGAACAGCCAACCGGTCGAGCTGCTCGAGTACGTCCGGCTGCTGGAAGCGGCGAGCGGGAAGCAGGCGACGCTCGATCTGCAACCGATGCAGCCCGGCGATGTCGTGGCGACCGCGGCGGACACGTCCGCCCTCGAGGCCGCAGTCGGATTTCGTCCCGCAACGCCGCTCAAGGAGGGAATCAGACGCTACGTCGAATGGCACCTCGGATACTACGGGGCGCCGTGATCCGCGACGCTCGCGCGAACCGCTTCGGCGATCCGCCTCTGCGTGGGCTCGTCGAGGTAGGGATGCATCGGGAGGGAAAGGACGCCGCGAGCGAGCTGCTCCGAGACCGGATAGCGCTCTCCGCCGAATAGCGCCGCGTACGCCGGCTGCTCGTGGAGAGCGACCGGGTAGTGCACGGCCGTCGGGATTCCGCGGCGCTTGAGGCCTTCCGCGAGCGCCTCCCGGTCGTCGCAGACGAGCGTGTACTGGGCGTACACGCTCGTCCGGTCCGGCCGAAGTTGGAGCGTTCGCACGGCCGGCTCGAGGCCGGCGAGCAGCTGGTCGTAGCGCCTTGCGACGACCGCGCGCTGTTCGACCTCCCATTCGAAGCGCTCGAGCTTCGCGAGCAGCACGGCGCACTGGATCGTATCCATCCGGCCGTTGATGCCGAGCCGCGTGTGGTGGTATCGACGCTCCTGGCCGTGATGCCGGATCTCGCGCATCGCGGTCGCCAGCGCGTCGTCGTCGGTGAAGAGTGCACCGCCTTCGCCGTAGCAGCCGAGCGGCTTGCTCGGGAAGAAGCTCGTGCATCCGATCGTCGATAGTCCGCAGCTCTTCCGTCCCCTGTAGGTCGCGCCGAAGCTCTGCGCCGCGTCCTCGATCACCGGGATGCCGTGCTTCGCTGCGAGCTCATTGAGCTCGTCCATGTCGGCCGGCTGGCCGTAGAGCGAGACCGGCATGATCGATCGGGTGCGCGACGTGATGGCAGCGGCGATCATGCGGACGTCGATGTTGCACGTGTCGCGCTCGACGTCGACGAACACGGGCTTCGCGCCGAGCAGCACGATCATCTCCGCCGTGGCGACGAAGGTGAACGGGGTCGTGACCACTTCGTCGCCGGGCTTGAGCCCGATCGCCATCAGCGCGATCTGCAGCGCGTCGGTGCCGCTGCCGCACGTGACGCAGTGCTTCACTCCGACGTAGCGCGCCAGCCGCCCCTCGAGCTCCGCGACCTCGGGTCCGAGGACGAACTGGCCGTGGTCGAGGACCTTCTGGATGCGCGCGTTGATCGACTCGCGGAGGTCGCGGTACTGGGTCTTGAGGTCGATGAAATCCATGTCTGGACGTCTCCGTGTGAGGTCCGTGCAGCGCGGATGGTAGCGAGTGCCGCGCACTTTGACCGCGCAACGCGGCTGAATCGGGACGAGCAATAGAATTTGCTAGACTGGCAGCTTTGTTGCGGCGCACACAAATCGGCAAGGGGGCGCATGATTCTCGTCACCGGCGGTGCCGGGTTCATCGGTTCGAATTTCGTGCTCGACTGGCTCAAGCATTCCGACGAGCCGGTCGTGAACGTCGACAAGCTCACTTACGCCGGCAATCGCCGGAACCTCGCGAGCCTGGACGGCGACCGGCGTCACGTCTTCGTTGCGGGCGATATCGGCGACCAGGCGCTCGTCGAGCGGTTGCTCGCCGAGCACCGTCCGCGCGCGCTCATCAATTTTGCGGCCGAGAGCCACGTCGACCGCTCGATTCACGGGGCGGGGGAGTTCATCCAGACCAACGTGGTCGGCACCTTCAAGCTGCTCGATGCCGTGCGCGGCCACTGGCAGGCGCTTGCCCGACGCCGAGAAGAGCGCGTTCCGCTTCCTGCACGTCTCGACGGACGAGGTCTACGGCTCGCTCGGTCCGGACGACCCCGCCTTCAGCGAGACGACGCCCTATGCGCCGAACAGCCCCTACGCGGCGTCCAAGGCCGGCTCGGACCATCTCGTGCGGGCGTGGCATCACACCTACGGCCTCCCGGCGCTCACGACGAACTGCTCGAACAACTACGGGCCGTTCCAGTTTCCCGAGAAGCTGATCCCGCTCATGATCCTGAACGCCATCGCAGGGGAAGCCGCTTCCGGTCTACGGCGACGGGCGAAACGTGCGGGACTGGCTCTACGTCGGCGATCATTGCAGCGCGATCCGCATCGGTGCTCGAGCGCGGACGGCCGGGCGAGGTCTACAACATCGGCGGCGAAAGCGAGCAGGAGAACATCGCGGTGGTGCGGACGATCTGCGAGCTGCTCGACGAGCTTCTGCCGCGATCCGCGCATCGCCCGCATGAGCAGCTGATCAGCTACGTCAAGGACCGCCCGGGTCATGACCGGCGTTACGCGATCGATTGCCGCAAGATCCGGCGCGAGCTGGACTGGACACCCGCGGTCCGCTTCAAGGACGGTCTGCGGCAGACGGTCGAGTGGTACCTGTCGAACCAGGAATGGGTGAAAGGCGTGCAGTCGGGCGCCTATCGGGAGTGGATCGAGGCGAACTATGCGGCGCGGGCGTAGAGTGCTTTTGCATGCCTCTTACGATGGTCAACGTTCGCGAAGCAAGGCACATTTCTCCAAGCTCTTGAGCGCGCTCACGGCGGCGAGACGATCGTGCTGGCGAAGGCCGGCAAGCCTACGCTAAACTCGTTCCGCTCGAAGCACCGCAGGAAGGCGTCCGGCGCACTGAAGGGGAAGATCAAGCTCACGAAGGCATTCTTCGAGCCTCTGCCGAGAAAGAGCTGCTGCATGGGAGCGATGAGCCTCGCTCGACACCATCGACGATTCCGGATCCCGAACCATGAAAGGCCTCATCCTCGCCGGCGGCTCCGGCACACGGCTGTATCCGGTCACGCAGGTCGTGTCCAAGCAGCTGCTGCCGGTGTACGACAAGCCGATGATCTACTACCCGTTGAGCGCGCTCATGCTCGCGGGAATCCGGGACGTTCTCATCATCTCGACGCCGCAGGACACGCCGCGCTTCGAGCAGCTGCTCGGCGACGGACACCAGTGGGGCATCAACCTCTCGTACGCCGTGCAGCCTTCGCCCGACGGGCTCGCGCAGGCCTTCATCATCGGCGAGCGCTTCGTCGCGGGCCAGCCGTCGTGCCTGATCCTCGGCGACAACATCTTCTACGGCCACGACCTCGCCGACCGAGCTCGTGCGCGCGGCAGGGAAGACGAGCGGCGCAACCGTGTTCGCCTATCCCGTGCAGGACCCGGAACGCTATGGCGTCGTCGAGTTCGACGCCGAACGGCCGCGCCATCAGCCTCGAGGAGAAGCCCAAGCAGCCGAAGTCGCGTTACGCGGTCACCGGGCTCTATTTCTACGACGACCAAGTGGTCGACATCGCCAAGTCGCTCAAGCCTTCGGCGCGCGGCGAGCTGGAGATCACCGATGTCAACAAGCGTTATCTTCGAGCAGGAGCAACTCGACGTCGTCGTGATGGGCCGCGGCCACGCCTGGCTCGACACCGGGACGCATGAAACGCCTCCTCGAAGCCGCGCAGTTCATCGAGACGATCGAGCGCCGACAGGGGTTGAAGATCGCCTGCCCCGAGGAGATCGCCTATCGCAAGGGCTATATCAGCGCGGACGCGCTCGCCGCGATCGGGCACGCAATGCGCAAGAATGGCTACGGGCAATACCTGTTGCGGCTGCTCGAGGATCGGGTGTTCTGATGAACGTCGTCCGCACCGCGATCCCGGATGTCCTGCTCTTCGAGCCGAAGGTGTTCGGCGACGCGCGAGGCTTCTTCTTCGAGAGCTTCAACGAGCGGGACTTTCGCGAGAAGACGGGCCTCGACGTGCGTTTCGTGCAGGACAACCACTCGCGGTCGGCGAAGCACGTCCTGCGCGGCCTGCACTACCAGATCAGGCAGCCGCAGGGAAAACTCGTGCGCGTCGTCGCCGGCGAAGTGTTCGATGTCGCGGTCGACCTGAGGCGCTCGTCACCCACCTTCGGCAAGTGGGTCGGCGAGCGGCTGTCGGCGGAGAACAAGCGCATGATGTGGATTCCGGAAGGTTTCGCGCATGCGTTCGTCGTCCTCACGGACAGCGCCGATTTCCTCTACAAGACCACCGACTACTATGCGCCCGAGCACGAGCGCACGATCGCGTGGAACGACCCCGAGCTCGCGATCCGCTGGCCGCTGCAAGGCGAGGCGATCCTCTCGCCGAAGGACCGTGTCGGGGTGCGATTTCGCGACGCCGAGGTATTCGCGTGAGGATTCTTCTGACCGGAAAGGACGGTCAGGTCGGGTGGGAGCTGGCGCGGGCGCTTCCGGCGTGGGCGAAGTGGTCGCTTTCGGCCGCAGCGAGCTTGATCTCGCCGACCCTGGCGCAGCTAGTCGCGCGCGTGCGCGAGGTCAAACCTGCGGTGATCGTGAACGCGGCCGCCTACACTGCGGTCGACAAGGCCGAAAGCGAGCCGGATCAGGCGTTTCAAATCAACGCCACCGCGCCAGCGTCTGCTGGCGGAAGAAGCCAAGGCGCTCGGTGCGTTGCTGGTCCACTACTCGACGGATTATGTTTTCGACGGCAAGAAGCGGGCCGTACACGGAGGACGACGCGACCAACCCGGTCTCCGTGTACGGAAAAAGCAAGCTAGCGGGCGAGAAGGCGATCGACGCGGCGGCTGGCCTCCACTTGATCTTCCGAACGAGTTGGGTGTACGCGGCGCGCGGCAAGAACTTTCTGCTGACGATTCTGAAGCTCGCGGGTGAGCGCGAAGAGCTGCGCGTGGTGGACGACCAGTTCGGCGCGCCCACCTGGTGCGCGACGATCGCCGAGGCAACATCTCAGATCGTGGCGAAGCTTTCCGGTTCGGAGGGTATAGATTCGGACCTCGCGCGGCGGGTCCGCGGCATATATCACCTCAGCGCAGGGGGACGGGTGTCCTGGTGCGGGTTTGCTCGCGCGATCGTGGCCGCGACTCGCCGCCAACCGGGCCGCACGCCGAAAGTAACTCCGATCCCCTCGGCGGAGTATCCGCTCCCCGCTCGGCGTCCCGCGAATTCCATCCTTTCGAACGCCAAGTTGCAGCGGACTTTCCATCTGACCTGCCCCGACTGGGATGATGCTCTTGGGCTCTGCATCGCTGACCTCGGCGCATAGGGCGAGAGCCATCGTCGCAGGAGGGATACCCTGGGTGCCCGCAGGATGATGCGGCTACTGGTAACCGGCGCCGGCGGGTTCGTGGGGCGCACCCTAACCGGGCTCTTCGGCGACCGCGACGCGCGAATCGCCCCGGTCACCGTTGCCAGCGGCGTGGATGTCTGTAACCCTCAGGCGCTCATAGATGCCGTGGGACGCCTTTCCGTCGACGCCGTGATCCATCTTGCCGCGCAAAGCAATGTTCCGGCTTCGTTTGCGGACCCGCGCAATACGTACGAGGTCAACTTCTGGGGAACACTTAACCTGCTCGACGCGCTGAAGGTCACGGGCTTCCGCGGGGCATTCCTCTACGTGAGCTCCGCCGACGCGTATGGTCTGGTTCCCGAGACGGCGCTACCGATAACCGAGGAGATGCCCCTGAGGCCGCGCAATCCCTATGCCGTCAGCAAGGCAGCAGCCGAAGCGCTCTGTTACCAATGGAGCAGCACCGAATCGATGTGCATCACGATCGCCCGCCCGTTCAACCACATCGGCCCGGGCCAAAGCGATCGATTCGTGGTATCCGGCCTCGCCCGACAGGTCGCGGAGATCAGGTTGGGCCGCCGCGCACCGATCATCGAGGTGGGCGACATTGACGTCACGCGCGACTTCACCGATGTGCGAGACGTGGTCCGTGCCTATTCACTGATTCTCGCGCACGGGCGCAACGGTGAGGTCTTCAACGTCTGCTCGGGACGCGAGCAGTCGGTGCGGTCGCTCCTGCAAGGTCTACTGGACCTTGCGGGAACGGATGTGGAAGTGAGGGTCGCAGCGGAGCGCCTGCGGAGAGCTGAACAGCGCAGAGCTCGAGGAAGCTACGAAAAGCTCAAGCAGGCCGTCAAGTGGGAACCTATGATCGACGTCTCAGACTCGCTCAAAGACATACTTGAAGATTGGGAGCAAAGATTACAACATGCCTAAGTCAGCATTGATCACCGGCATCACGGGGCAGGACGGGGCGTACCTATCGCAACTTCTCCTTTCGAAGGGCTACCGCGTCTGCGGGCTTCTTGCTCGCCGGGGTTCCGACACGCTCTGGCGATTGCGCGAGCTTGGCGTCGAGCGCGACGTCGAGTTGATCGATGGCGATCTGGCTGACCAGGGATCCATTGTCCGCGCCTTGACGATCTCCAAGGCCGAGGAGGTCTATAACCTCGGCGCGCAGAGCTTCGTCGGCACCTCTTGGCAACAACCGGCGCTCACGGCGCAAATCACCGGCCTCGGCGCCCTCAACGTCCTCGAAGCGCTCAGGTTCGTGAATCCGGCGGCACGGTTCTACCAGGCTTCAACGAGTGAGATGTTCGGCCTGATCCAGGCGGAGCGCCAGGACGAGAGCACACCCTTCTACCCGAGAAGCCCGTACGGCGTCTCGAAGCTGTTCGCACACTGGACCACGGTCAACTACCGCGAAAGCTTTCAGATGCACGCGTCGAGCGGAATCCTCTTCAATCATGAGTCTCCACTTCGTGGCATAGAGTTTGTCACCCGCAAGGTGACCGACGGCGTGGCGCGGATCAAGCTCGGGAAGGCGAGGGAGCTGCGCCTTGGGAACATCGACGCCAAGCGAGACTGGGGGTACGCCGGCGACTACGTTGAAGCGATGTGGCGGATGCTCCAGCAGGAGAACCCGGACGACTATGTAATCGCCACCGGGCGCAGCACCACCGTGAGGGAGATGTGCAGGATCGCCTTCCAGCACGTGGGACTAAAGTACCAAGATTACCTGGTAATCGATCCCCAATTCTTCCGACCTGCGGAGGTCGACGTGCTGCTCGGCAACCCGGCGAAAGCGAAGCAGAAGCTGGGCTGGACACCGAGAACGACGTTGGAACAACTGGTCGGCATGATGGTAGATGCGGATCTGCGGAGACTAGGGACTGAGGTCCAGCGACATTACGCGCGCGTTCGGTGAGGGAACCGGCAACTCCTTCAGGTCTTCACGATGCCATGAGCGCCGCCAAGGCTCAATTTCGCGCCGCACCTTGCTCAAACGAGCTCGCTCTCTGCGTAGCTTCGATAGAGCCACCGCGGCCGCCCTTGCTGCATCTTCCCGGTGTTCCGGGCTCGCAAGAAAATATACTGTCCCAAGTCTCCCTCGCGGAATTTTACGAGGTTTGCGAGTCTTTCGAGGGCGAAAAAGCCAGCCGCGTTATTCTGATGCACGTCCGCAGTAAAGTGATGTTCGACAGTGAAGCCTTCAAACTGAAGCAAGGTCACTAACTCGTGCCGGTTGTATTCGCGGTTGTGACGGCCGTACGGTCCATAACCGCTGTAAGGGTCATAAATGTTCTCCCCGGCAATCAGGCGGGCAACGTTCTCGAGACGCGCCACATTCGGAGTAGTTAGAACGAGGACTCCGGATGGCTTGAGAACTCTCTTGATCTCGCGTATTACCTTGCATGGATCGTTCAACAAATGCTCAATGATCTCAGCGAATATGACGAGATCAAATTCCCCGTCTCGATAAGGGAAGACGTCACTCTCGATATTAAAGTGTTGGAACTCGAGTTCGCAGTCGCTGAGCTCGCTTGCACCGACGTCCCGGTAATAGACAGATTGGCGCAGCACGCCGTTGGCTTTGGACCCAAAGTAGTTGGCCAGACTTAGGTCGAGTTGCGTGAACTTCCTTAACAACATCGTAGTGAAGTACGGGTTTGCTCCGAGCTCGAGACATTTTCCGCCCAGGTTTCGACACAACCCCCATGTATAGACAAATCTTCTGAAATCATGCGTTCCGTAGGCGCTCATCTCAGCTTCTGGCGCGTCGGCCACGCGCACAGAAGTGATGAATGCGAACAGCTGTGGTTCGGAAATGCCCTCGGGGAGCGGCAGGGGCGGCTTAAGGTCGAAACCGGGAACGGCCGTGAGCCGACGGATTCGCCGACGAATTCTTCGAAGCGACTGAATCCCCGCCCCGAGCCAGCGAACCGGTTTGGTTAGCCTCCAAGATGTTGATGCCAATAGCGCAGCCCTTTCAGCGATAAGTGAATCCCGTTCCCTGCAGAGTGCGTCCCGCTCCTGTGCCAAGTTGACCTGAACCGCACCCAACTCTTGGATCTTCTCTTCGAGCCTTTTGGCCCTTTCGGCGACAAGTAACCCCCGGTCCCCACAAAGTGCATCGGGGTCCGGCGCCAAATCGATCTGAACCGGCGCCAGCTCTTGCCCCGTTTCCCGTGAACTGAGTTTTTCGGCCACGATTACGCCAGCACCCTTCATCCCTTTCCCTTGGTATACCGTTGGCCAAAGTCCGACATTACAAATCACCCTTCTCAAGAAGGGTAGCGACCAGCCGCTTTCGAACCACCCAAACTTCGATATGCAGTACACAGACAACGCATCTAACCGTAGACCCCAGTACCTCCACCAGATTTCATTTATCGGTTCACCGCTGATAACAATCTTGCCATTAGCGTTTAGCCAGCTTGCACAGCGCCTCAAGAGTTCCCAGGGTCTGGTGGCATGATGGAGGCACTCGTAAAAGAACACGACATCGAACTGCTTCGCTGATTCGAACTTGTCAAAAGATGATCGAACGGCTTCGATGTTAAGGTGCATTCGTTCAGCGAGACGACGGGTTACCAACTCAACGAATCTAGGGTTTATGTCAACTGCCGTTACCCGACAACCCATGAAAGCCAACAGCTCCGAACTTAAACCCCAGCCACTCCCCATGTCGAGCACTACGGGGCTATCACCAAGTTTCGCCAGGTAGACCGCCTCACAGATTGCTCTGGCGTGTTCTGAGATCAGTCTTGGACTGTCACTTGCATACGGGTTGGCCTCGGACACACACTTCTCAAGGTCGAACGCTGCCAATTCGTTCTGTTCCTGATCGAAGAGTCCGACCCAAGCAGCTCCGTATATAGGGCTAGTTGTTGCTCAAAATATCTCTCCGACAGCGGGTCAAGCGACTGGTCAACTACCACGCTTGGCTGATAAGAAAACCCGCTCCAATAGGCCTGTGTCCGCAGAGAGTCAGGGCCTCCCAACTCGTCGCTCCGCTTGACGAACGCCGCCAGCGTTTGCTTCGGAACCACTCCGGCCGTGTCCGTTTGATCCATTTCCGCGCACCCCGATCAATTGCATTAACTGCGCGCCCGATTGCAATCTTTGTCCGTGTCGCGCGAAATTACAGCAGAGATTAGTTGACGGGTGCTCTCGGCCCAGGTCAGCAATGGGATGGCCTCGGACAGCGGCGCCTTCCCCTCGGCGTTCAAAGAGAGCCACTCCCGAACAGCAACCGCTAGCGCCTCCGGGGATGCTCCCGAGAAATAGAATGCATTCTCTCCAGCGACCTCCCGAAAGACTGGAATGTCCCGCGCGATGATCGGCACCTTGTGGTGGGCCGCCTCGATCAATGGCAGCCCGAAGCCCTCGCCTTCAGAGGCAGCAATGAGGCAGGTCGACGCCGCGTAGATCTTCTCCAGGTAGTCGTCGCTGATGCCCTCGAGCCAGAACAGCCGCTTGCCGACCTCGGAGTGGGATCGAAGCGCGTGGGCGAGCGCGTCAACCATCCAGCCCTGCTTACCGACAATGATCAGTTTGACATCCAGACCTGCGCCCCATAGTTCATCAAATGCCGAAAGGGTCTGCGCGTGCGCCTTTCGCGGCTCGACGGTGCCCACCATTAAGAACGTGGGGGCAGACTTTCAGCTTTCTAAGCGTCTCCACCGCATCGGCTGGCAACCCTGTGTCGGGAATCGATTCATGAAAGTCCGCGCCGAGGTGAAAATGAGCAAACGCCAACTGCCTATCCTGCGAGACACCGTGGGCGTCAACCCAAGAACGCAATTCATCCGTTACCGACCGTGAGATACCCACCAAGGTGTCGGAACAAGCCGCAACGGATTTCACCCACCTTTCGAAGATGTCCCTCATTCCGGGTGGCCACCAATCTGGCCGCTGCAGCAATAGGACGTCGTAGACGACAAAAACTACTCGCACGCCACGACGCCGAATGGAGTGGAACCACGTTGCAGCCTGGGGCACACAATGCAGACCGAGATCTAAACCGAGAAAGACGTCGCCGGGACGGGGTTCGACCCATTCATCGCAGTCATCTCCGACAGGCTCTTCCTTAAACGCCGCAGCAAATGCGCGCGCAAGCCGGTAACGGCGGCCGCCAGGATCGTACCTGACGGGCTCGATCCGATACCCGCGTGGCGGGTTCTTCAACAACTGTTTCAGGATCGCACGAGTCACGCGTTGAATGCCTGTCCTGGCATCCCGCTCGGCAAGCTCGGAGACGTCAACGAGAAGTTGCCGGGGTGGTCCCGAAGAGAAGTTCGAGGCGACAGCGTCCGCAGTGCGCAGGAGATCCTGGTCGGACAGTACCGCTGCCTGCTCCCCGATCGCTTCAATCAGTCGACGATACCGACCTGCCTCAAAGGGTTCGCCGCGCGTGCGGCAGTCGTCATGCAACGTCTCCAAGGCCTCCAGCGCGCGCCTCGCGGTGATGCCCCACGGAAAACTTCTTCGCCTGCTGCACTCCATGCCGCCGCAGAGATTCATGGAATGCTTCGTCAAACAGTGCACGCTGCATGGCCCGAGCAATGGCGCGCGGCGACGAAGGGTCGAACAGCGCGTCGTTCCGGCCAATCACTTCCGGGATGCTCGTCGTGTTCGAGCCGATCACCGCTGCGCCACAGGTCATTGCTTCGAGCGCCGGCAAGCCGAACCCTTCGTGCAGCGACGGAAAGACGAACAGCTTGCACAGGCTGTACAGCGCAACTAGATTGTCGTCGGTCACATGGTCGACCACGACCATGTCCCGCGGCGCGAGACCAGATGAAACCGCAAGCCGCCGAAGGCTATCACGGTCCCCTTCGCCGCCCTGGGCGACAAGGAGAAGCTGATGGGCGGTCCGCAGCACATCGGGCAATTGGGCATATGCCCGGATGAGCCCATCGAAATTCTTCCGCGGCTCAATGACGCCGACGTACATGATGAACGGCTTCGATAGGCCAAAGCGTCGCAGAACTTCGGCGGCGGCCTCTGGCGCCAGGTTAAGCGGGCGGAAGCGGTCGTCCGCAGCGGATGCGATATCAAAAACGCGCTCCCCTGCAACGCCTAATACAGATATCGCCTCACGCCCGGCTGTCTCGGAGACCGCCAGCAATAGATCGGCGCGCTTGAGGGACTCGATCTTGCGTAGGTAGCAGTCTTTGTACGCGAATTTAGCAAGATATCGGTCCGGATTGAGCAGGGGAATCAAGTCGTAGAGCGTGACTGCTGTTAGAACGCCGTTTTCGAGGCACCCGATCGACGTGACTGCGTCGTCGACAAAGCCTTCAAACAGGCTTCCGACATGGACCACATCCGGACTCAGCTCCGCGATCGCGTGTTCCCGGACCAGCTCCGCCACGCGGGCGCGCGGCGAGTTGGCAGGATCGCACTCGGCCACGGGTCCTGGTGCCGAAAACACCGCGATGCGCTCGCTTGGTACGAGCCCTCTGAACTCCTGCCGCAACGGCATGACCGTGTCGGGGAACAGGTCGCTAAGCAGCAGCCAGACTTCGTGCTCGCCAGCATTCCGGGCGATGGCCTTGGCGAGGGACAGGGTGTACCGGCCGATACCCCGAAACCGGCTGGCCGACTGGCATCCCTGCAGGTCGAGGAGGATCCGCATCGCGGGACCTCCGTTTCTTATGGCTTCCCGCCACTCTTCAAGCTTTGCCGCTGACCGCGCGTCGAGGAGGTCCTGATAGACCCGCCGAGCGGATGGGGTGAGCTGATTTACTTGCAGTGACGCAGCCTGTTCTGACACGGCTGGAGTCTCGGGCATCGTCGACACCGGCATCGCTGCCCGGGCCAAACGGGCGTGCAGACGAGGGAATGGTTGCAGGGCGAGCAGCACCTTCGCCTTGAGATCGGGACGGGCGCCGAGGTACGTGCCGGCACGGACCATGTGCGGCTTGAGGCGCATCTTCACACTCATCTTCGCACGTGCGGGCAGATTTATGATGCCCCTGGTTCCGATTGCCACTGCGCGAATCGGCGCGGTAAGCCGCCAAGACGTGCTCGAGAGAAACGCTTCGATCTGGGCTTCCGCAGCCGAAAGCTGCTGCTGCGTCCGGGCCAGTTCGACGCTCGCGCCGTTCCACTCACCCTGCAGCCGGGCGATGTGGGCATTCAGTCGCTGATCTCGGCGTCGCGGGCGGCGAGCTGTTCCTGGGTCTGGGCAAGCTCAGCGTCGCGGGCGGCGAGCTGTTCCTGGGTCTGGGCAAGCTCAGCGTCGCGGGCGGCGAGCTGTTGCCAGGGTCTGGGCAAGCTCAGCGTCGCGGGCGGCGCAGCTGTTCTGGGTCTGGGCAAGCTCGGCTCCCGGGCAGGCGAGATGTGCTTGGGTCTGGGCGAGCTCGGCGTCGCGGGCGGCGAGCTGCTGCTGGGTCTGGGCAAGCTCGGCTCTCGGCGCCTGGGTCCTACTCGCCCTCTGCACTCGCTGGGCAATCTCAGGCGCGTGCAGTGTCGGCATTGCGAGAGACCGTCCGTCTTTCAGCACCGCATGAGCCAATGTTCCCAGCTCGCCGTAGTGCCCACTAAGTGCAAAGTCGTCAAAGAACGTTTGGCGGCCGATCAAAATGCTCTAGAGAGCTCGGAGTGATCGATAGAGATGTAAAAACGATTTCAGCCCGTCGAAGTAAGCAAAACTGATAGCCCTTCGACAGAACCAAGCCTTCCCATTCTTGATGAACTCGCATGGGAGAGTTTGGCGCTGTGCTCTCGATTACCACGACCCAGGGCTTATCTTCTTCGCGTCCCACCCCTCGATCACTTGCTTCTCCAGACCCTCAACATCGATCTTCACCCAGTGAATGTCGCGGCCTGAGTACTGCTCAAGTGCCTGTGTGAGTGTCAGACAGGGAACGGTTATTTCCCTCATCGTGAAGCCTTGCGTCCGATGCCGCTCGGCGATCGCCCTGATCGCCAGTGCTAAGGCCTGTATCCGGTATCTCGAAAAACTGATGGTGCCAGGTGTCGCGCCAATTGCAGCTTGGATGACTACTTCATCCGGTCGGTGCTGGCGGAGTTTCTCCGCGTATACGGCGTGGGCTCAATGTGCACGCCCCGCCAGCCGTGCTCGTAGAAAGCCAGGCTGACGGAGTCGACGACCGGGTCCTGCGCACCTACATCCACATAGAAGCCGTTCTCGACGTGCTTCAGCGCACGCCAGAGCATGACGTCTTCGAAGTTCTGAGCGTACGAGATGAACGTCATGCCGAACGATCTCGATGGCAGGCATCAAGCCACGTGCAGCCGGCGAAATACTTGCGGGTCATGTTCACCACGTTGAAGAGAAGCGCCAGATCGCGCCATTCGTAGTTGTTGACGAGGTGCGTGTCGGTGCTGCACAAGGCGGTGGCGACGGAGTAGCTTCCGGGCCCGAGGTTCGACTGGGAAACGCGAAGCGATACGTCGATGCTCTCGCCGGCTCGAACGTCTGTCCAGCGGCATCTCCTGTAGATGGGTGTTGGTGCCGAACATCGGCTTGCCCCAGCCGGTCCTTGATCATGTAGCCGAGCACCAGGCGCGGGATCGGCGCATGCACCGCCACCTTCACCTGCAGCGTCACTCGGGCACCGACGTCCACCACCTCGACGCGCTCGCCCTGCGTCGTTCAGCAGCGCGATGTCGGATGACCGTCGCCTCGCCGGTGCCGGAGATGGTCTGCGACCCGGCCGTCGTCGCGTGGCCTGCTGCACGACGTCTGGTTCTGCGCGATCGGCGAGCAGCGCATTGTAGAAGTCCATCACCGCTTCCGGGTCGCCCTCCTTCGCCAGCCGACCGCCGTCGAGCAGGATCGCGCGGTCGCAGATCGTCTGGATCGCCTGCTTGTCGTGCGAGACGATCAGCAGCGTGGTTCCGTGCTTCCGGAACGCGCGGATGCGGTCGAAGCTCTTGTGCTGGAAGTACGCGTCGCCCACCGACAGCGCTTCGTCGACGATCAGCACGTCGGGCCGTCGCGCGGTGGCCACGCTGAAGGCCAGGCGCATCTGCATGCCGCTCGAATACATGCGCACCGGCTGGTCGATGTAGTCGCCGATCTCGGCGAAGGCCTCGATCTCCGGCATCAGCGCGCGCGATCTCGTCGACGCGCAAGGCCCAGCAGCTGCCCCGCCATGAAGACGTTCTGGCGACCGGTGAAGTCCGGATGGAAGCCCATGCCCAGCTCGAGCAGCGCGGCGACGCGGCCGGTGATCTCCACGCTCGCCGGTCGTCGGCTGCGTGGTGCCGGTGATCATCTTGAGCAGCGTGCTCTTGCCGGCGCCGTTGATGCCGATGATGCCGACGGCCTCGCCCGGCTCGACGTGGAAGCTGATGTCGCGCAGCACCCAGTGGAGGCTGTGGCGCGGCCGCGCGAACGGCAGCACCCATTCGGCCAGGCGCGACCAGCGGGTGGGGTACTGCTTGTAGGCCTTGCCGAGGCTGATCTGACGCGGATGCTGCCCATCAGAGCTCGTCCACCATCTCGCCGGCGCGCTTGCGGAACAGGCGCAGGCCAAACACGCACAAAACCGCAGCGACGACCACGGGCATCAGCAGACTCGGCCAGTCCGGCCATCGGCCGTCGACGAAGATGCCCTGGTAGGCGGCGATCATCGGCGCCATCGGGTTCCAGGCCAGCAGGATGCCGCGCACCTCCTCCGGCAGGATCGACGGCCGGGTAGACGATCGGGCGTGAGCCAGAACCAGAACTGCAGGAAGATCCCGAAGAACTGCCCGACATCGCGGAAGAAGACATTGAGCACGCCGAGCGTGATGCCCAGCCCGATGGAGAAGGCGACCTGCACAGCGAGAACCGGAATCAGCGCCCAGGAACACCCAGCCCGGAAAGTTGCCCGTCACCACCAGGAAGAGCAGGAACAGGCCGAAGATGATCGCGAAGTTGAGCACCCGCGCTGAGGACGACGATGACCGGCAGGCGTCATGCGCGGGAAGCTCAGCTTCTTGATCAGGTTGGCGTTCTCGAGGAAGACGTTCTGGGCGCGGCCGATGATCTCGGCGAACAGCCCCCAGGTCAGCAGCCCGGCGCACAGGTAGATGCTGTAGGCGAAGGTGGAGTCGACGCCCGGCAAGCTTCGCCTTCATCACCTGCGAGAAGATGACGGTGTAGACGACGATCATCGCCAGCGGATTGAGCACGGTCCAGGCAGCACCGAGCAGCGAGTTGCGGTACTTCGACTGGAATTCGCGCTTGACGCTGCCGAGGATGAAGCCGCGGTACGCCCAGAGCAGCCTTGACCATGGTGCTCATGCGGGCGGCCTATCCGCAACTGGGGCTCGCAATAGCAAGCGTTCCCATGTTCGCGGCAGTCCTCGGTCTCCAGCTTGAGCATCATCAGTCTAGGAACACGCTATTGGATCACCCGGTTCGGGTTACGATGCCCGCTCGCGAGCTACGGTCGGACGACGGTATGCCGGGATGAGTTCTGGCGAGCGCCGCCCTACTGCTCACTCATTTCCAGGCGTGAAACACCGCCCGGTTGCTCCGAACCTCCCCGAGGAACTCGGGATCGGGCGGCAAGGGCTGGGTTTGTATGTCCGACTGTGGACGTCTCACCCTGTTGAACCCCACGTCCTTGAGCATGGCGATCACGCACGCCTCGTTCGGTCCGTACCAGTTGCTCGCGTCGCCGCCCAACTCGGCGCCAGGATAAAAGGCCATCGCCGGCCGGTTGATCGTCGTGAGGTCCACGTGCGTCTCCAAGATAAGCATTTCGCCGGTCACCGCGGACACTTTCTCGAGAGCTAATAGTGGGTGCCGCATGTGATACAGCACCCCGAGGAAGAGCACTACATCGAAGACTCCGGTGTTGTCCGGGCTGACGTCCAGCACGTCGATCTCGCGGTCTTCCACCTTGGACCCGAGGGCCTCCCGGGCTAGGTCGAATCCCGCCTTCGTCCCCCACCCCGGACCGCTCCAGCAGAAGTAGTCCACCGCCAAGACCCGACGAGCGCCGCGGCGCTCCGCCTCGAACGAGAAGAACCCATTCCAGGCGCAGAGGTCCAGCACCGACTTGCTGGTCAGGTCTGCAGGCATACCAATGCCCTGGAGTTCTGCTGCGGGCTCGCATCGAGCCCCGGGGTAACAACGCCGTTCCCCAGGTCGATCGTGTGGAACCACTGGATCTCGGCGACCCTCCGCCGTAGCTCGTCGATCTGCATGGCGCTCAGCGCCTCCTTTATGCGTGCGGACACAATAAGTATCGGTCAGGGCTCCTGAGTCGCCGATGTTCTTCGAGCCAGCCGTAACTTGCGAGAATGGCTCTCGCAATGGCAAGGAGTTCGGTTACTGAAAGCCGTTTCACCGAAGAGCAGATAGTCGCGATCTTGCGCGGTGGACAGCGGTCGCCGAGGTTGCGAAGAAGCACAAGATCAGCGAACAGACCATCTGAACTGGTCGTGATATTTCCACCCTCGACCGCGCCGGCACGAAACGCCTGGGCAGGCCGTGAAAATCGAGAATGCCAAGCTCACGCGCGTTCTCGCCGAGCGCGATCTCGAGATCGGCACCCTGAGGCGATTGACGAGACATCGCGCGCCCGAGGCGACGACTGAGCATCACCGATGGCAGCCGATGCTCTCGAGCGCGGGTGTCGTTAGTCACCGAGGGGCGCGACGCAGGCACCATCAAGGCGCTTGCTGTCGATCTCGCAGACGACGGTTGCCGCCCGAAGGAAGCGAGTCGGTAAGCATCGATGTCGCCCGACTTTACCAGGGGCGTGAGCGAGGAGCTGACGAACGCGCGAATCACGTTCGACAAATTCTGCACGTCTCTGGCATGCCAGTACCTGCGGCTGGACAAGACGGCGCGGATCGATCAGCGCACCGACAAATCCCTCAAGGGCACCGCGTCCGGTCGCTGCTCAAGGATCGTCCCCGCTTAAAGCCCGAGGCCGCGGCCGACCTCGATGCTTGAGCGCCAGAATGACGACCGTGCGTACGGGACGCGCCTGGTTCTACAAGGAGCAGTTGCGCGAGATCCTCGACCGAAAGCAGATCAACGTCATGCGCGGCATGCTCGAACACTGGTGCACCTGCGTAATGCGAGAAACGTCGAGCCATGAAAGAGGTGGCGCTCGTGCGCTGCCACATGGAGCGGTAGCATCGCTTGGGCGCAGACCCGTCAGACCGAACGGATGCCTCGCAAGCCTCGAGGGCTGTTTCGAGGCTGCCGAACGACGCGCCCGTGGCTTCGTCCGACTCGCGACGCATCAAGACGGTATCGTTCTGATCGCGGAAAACTCGATCTCCACGTACGGATCGACTGCCGTGGCCGCAGAATACCACTTGAATTTCAACAGAGCCTATTTCGTCAGGAGTTCCTTCAGATATCTGACATAGCTGAGATCGATGAAGGCGAAAAGCGGAAGCGGAAACCCCTCTTCGTCCTCGACGACCTGAAAGGGCGCGGCCATCCTGACCCGGCGCCGGATCAGCTCAGCGGTAGAGCAGCGGTTTTGTAAACCGAAGGCTCCGGGGTCTGAATCCCCGCATCCGGCACTAGTTTGGCCAAAGCCCGAGAAACGCATCTGGACGTAAGGCGCACCGGGCTGCAACTGTGCGGCAAGACGGAGGGTACGCCTCTATCGCTGTGCCAACGACGTGAACATTGCTGCTGCTCTAACGGAGGTTCTGTGAAATCTTCTGTCGACATAGAACTGCTGCTGATGCACTTCGGCGGAGATGTTCGAAAACCCGTGGCGCCGAGATCATGCTCGCGACAGCGTGCTGAGACAGATCCTACGAGAAACACTCACGGTGCCCTTCTGACGGATCGAACCGAATGCAGGCCTGTCGTTCGGAGTCGGCGGAGATGCTGGGGGCAAGGACATCGGTACGATCACTGCTTCGGGATGCCGCCGGCAGCATCGGCTCGACGACTTCGAACGGCTGAAGCGGCAATGGATGAGGATCGCCGCCGATGAAGGCGATGTCGACTGGGCCGAGCGCGCAGCGTCGGGCCATATTGCCGTAGTACATAGCGACCTCGAGATCGAAGCCCGAGACGAACCACCAAGATCGGTGACCTCGCAGGGTGTCGCGGCGCGCGATGCGCCCGGGTAACGCGGGCCGAGCCGGCAGGACATCGACGGCAAGCTCCAGCGTCGTATCGAGGCAGATGACCTTCGCACCCTGCTGTTCGATATAGGCGGTCAGATATCCGCTGGCCGGCCCGATCTCGAGGACGGTTTCGCCGCGGAGATGCGTAGCGGCGAGATAAAAGCTGTTCGCGGCCGCGCAGGTCCGACGGCTGAGTACCTCTCCCTCCGGGAGATTGATCGCGTGATGATCAGCAGGTTTCGTTCTTTGGCAGGCCTTGCGCGCACCGCCGGGTCGAAGGGCCGTCGGCGGTCGATCCGTCGAAGATAGAGCTTGAGGTTCTCCGACATCGCCGGCTTCAGCGCCGGCTGAGTTGATCGCGACGGGCAGGCCGCGGTGCTGCGCGGCCGGTGGCCGATAGCCTGTCGACAACCGCGATCGCTGGCGCGCTCGGCGTTCCGAAGTCGAAGGGCGATACAGCTCTTGAACTTGCCGTTCCTGCTCTTCGAGACAGGCAACGGCCGCGCGATGGCGTGATGGATCTCTTCGAAAGAGATCGAGAAAATCCAGCGGGTCGAAATATTCGACGAGATCCCCGCCTGCTTCGGGCAGCGAACTGCGGTCGGAGCAAATGCAGAATTTGCTGATCGCCGAGAGCTTTCAGAAACCGGAATCCCCTATCTCTCATACACAGAGGGAGAAACGGTGAAGCGTGCAGTTTTGGCAATACGAGGCTGAATTCCGCATCGGCGACGTTCGATATGACCGTGGCGGGATCGTGTTTACGAGCCGGATCGTTTCTGACCTGGATCAGTCGGTCTGCGACGAGAACTGTGAGAAACCCGAACGGAGGTAAGCAGGCGAGGACAATCCTCGCCCAGAGTCTCCCAGGTCCGGCGCGCACACATGGTAGAGCGCGAGCTGATTTCTTCGAGCATTCGAAGCGTGGAAACACACAAGACGAACGGCGCGGTGAGATACAGCGCGGCAGCGGCGCGGGGCCGGAGGTCGCAAGGCGCACGACCTCCGGGCCGTCGCAAACGAAGGACCTCTGATTTCGCTCTCAGGCAAGCGGATCGTGTAGTACGTGCCGATCTCTCTCTTTTCCGAAACTGCGAAATCGCAACAAGGCAATCTGCATTCTCGATCCTGGCTGTCGACCGGAACGGTCATCATTCGGGGAGACGGAGGGTGCTCACGATCGAGGACAGCGGCGCAATGAGCTCGTATGATGCCGACGCAGGGCACGATTTTTCGCGGGCCCCTGTCTTACCAGCTTGTCAACCGGCTGGTCGACCGTTTCGCGCGTGCACATTTTGTGGTAAAGAGAGGCGAGCAGGGTGCGCATGTCTCGCCTTGCCGTCCGAACAACCAGCAATGCACGCAATCTACACGCTTCTCTATCGAGCATACGCGGCCGCGCCGCCTTGGGTCCATACGCTCTGGCGTTTCGCGACAGGCAAGTGGCGAGGTCCGATTCGCGACTTGGTGGTCGCACGCGCCTTCGAGGTCCCGGAACAGCTCACAGTGCCGCCGTCCACGAGGCCGGGCGCCCACAAGTCTCGACCTACCGAGGCGCGGAATGGGTTCGGTGTCACGGTGGTGGGCTACGTCCACGGAGAGTTCGGGATTGCCGAAAACCTGCGGTTGCTGGTTCGATCTCTGGATGCGGCTCGGATTCCGCTCGAGATCTGCGACGTCAAGTGGCCCGATCCGCGTAGCGACGGTCACGAGCGAAAGGATGCGAGGATCACGACGAAGCCGAGCTTCCCGGTCCAGATCTATTGCTTTAACGCCGATCAGATCCCTCTCCTACCCGTTTACCACGGCTCCAGGTTCCTAGAAGGAAAGTATCGGATCGGTTACTGGTACTGGGAGCTTCCCAACTTTCCATCCGCCTGGGAGTCGGCGTTCTCATTGGTGGACGAGATCTGGGTGTCTTCAAGCTTCATCCGTGACACCATCGCGCGCGCTTCGCCCCGTCCAGTCACTCGCGTCGCGCTGCCAGTAGACATACGCCTGCCTCGAGTCTATGCGCGCCGCGACTTCGGGCTGCCCGACGGCGTTTTCCTGTTCCTTTTCACTTTTGATCTGAACTCGTTCGTTGCGCGCAAGAACCCGCATGCGTGCATCCATGCGTTCCGCAAAGCCTTCTCATCGCACCCGCAGCTGCCGGTGGGATTGGTGATCAAGCTGATGCACGGCGAATCGTACCCAGACGTGCTGCGTGAGTTGCTGGCACACACAAAGCTGGATTCGCGCATTCACCTGGTCGACGCGGTCTACTCCAGGGATGACACATATGGCCTAACGAGCGTATGCGACTGCTTCGTCTCGTTGCACCGTTCGGAAGGGTTCGGCCTCGGGTTGGCCGAAGCCATGAGGCTCGGCAAGCCAGTCATCGCCACCGGCTATTCCGGGAACATGGACTTCACGCGCGAACAGAATGCCTGCCTGGTTGGATATCACTTGGTCCCGGTGCGAGAGGGGGAGTACCCACATCGGACGGGACAGGTCTGGGCAGAGCCCGACGTCGACGAAGCCGCCGAGCACATGTGGCGAACGTTTTCCGATCCAACCTTCCGAGCCCGGATGCGGCAGCGGGTCAGCAGGTCGTCGAAAGGAGTTCAGCCGGCGGATAGCGGCACAGCAGGTCGGAAACCGCCTCGAGGAGATCCGCCAGACTTTCTTTCCGGAGCTTTAGTGCGCCAACCTCGGCGCGTCTTCGCGTACTCTACACCCTCGGGGGTGGGTTCGCGATGTCCCGCTTAACCTGATCGCTCGTACTCGCGGTCCGATTGGCGGAAGTTCCGAAGGGATCTCGAGCGCTCGAGGGCGAGAATGAACCAGGTCTGTCCGAGCGGCCAACGCTTCGTGAGACGGACGCGAGCGTGGACACCGATGCGGGATCGGTGGTGAGCACGTCCCCCACCGCCTCCGCAACGCATCGCACTCCCGCGTGTAGCGGGAGCAGCCGTTCCGGAGCCATGTCGTGGCCGCGGGTCGCCGTCTCGTGATGATAGAGCTCGGCGAACGGGGTCCAGACGTTCCGGTATCCGCGCGCTTGCACGCGCAGGCAGAAGTCGACGTCGTTATAGGCGATGACGAACTCCGTCTCGTCGAGGCCGCCCGCTTCCTCGTAGATCGATTTTCGGATCACGAGGCACGCGGCCGTAACCGCCGACAGCGTTTGAACGTGCCGCAGCAGGCCGCGCGGCCCCGGATAACCGCGTGGCTTGCCGAAGAAGCGGTGTCCCGGCAATCCACTGGCCAGTCCGAGCTCGACGCCTGCGTGCTGAATGGTCTCGTTGGGATAGTAGAGCATCGCTCCTACTGCGCCGGTACCCGGGCGCATCGCGAGCGAGGCCATCTCGTCGAGCCATCCCGGTGAAATGACCTCCGTGTCGTTGTTCAGCAAGCAGAGGAGCTCGCCGCGCGCTTGCCGCACTGCGAAGTTGTTGATCGCCGAATAGTTGAAGGGCGCGTCGTACCGCAGCACCCGCGCATGCTCTGTCTCCGAGAGGTGTGCGAAATAGTCCAGGGTCGCCGGATCATCGGACTGGTTGTCGACCAGCACGATCTCGTATGGACGATATGTGGTCCTGGATCGGATGCTCTCGACGCATTGCCTGACGAGTGCAATCCGTTGCGCGTCGGCACGATGATGGACACGAGCGGCCGAGGGTCGGGAAGCGCATACCGGATCCGGTACTCGCCGTCGTGCACCGGCTCGACGGAAGCACGGACACCAGTCCGGGCGAAGTGGCTTTCGCAACATGCGGGCGACGCCTTCGCCGGAAATGCCTCCGGCAGCGAGCGCGCTGCCATCCTTGACGTGGCACAGGATTTCCCTCAAGTGCACGACGCTTCTCGGTCGTGCTGCCGAGGTCGCTTGGAGCTTCATTCCCCACGCAAGGCACGCGGGCCGGCGTGGTCGAGCTTCGCCCAGTCGCGAATGCTCGAGGCCCGTCTCACGGTGGTCGGACGAGATCGTCCTGGCCGAGGATCAGCTCGGGATCCCACTCGGGCTTGAACCAGGGATCGTATCGGCTCCGCGGATGTCGATGCGGTCCTCGTCGGGCGCAGGACGTCGCATTCGGGCCACGCATCCCGGCTTCTGCCCATCTCGCGCGGCGCGCTCGGACGGAGTCACGCACCTGGCCGGAGATCGATGACGACCCTGAGCCAGACCCGCCCATCACCTCGCGCATCTTTTCGCCAGGGACCCACTCGGCGCCACCGCTACGACTCCCACCTGCGCGACGCGGCAGACCAATCACCGGAGGCACGCCCCCCCGTCATCACAGAGCGCAAGCAGGCGCCATTCTGGAT
>CAWGCC010000018.1:0-9837 GCA_963820965.1 uncultured beta proteobacterium
GCGTCCGCGCATCGCGCGCTCCAACACCGAGGTTCACACCATGCCCAAGCGAGATCCGACCCGTGACGACGGCTTCGAAAAGGGCCTGACGAGCTACGGCGACCGCGACTTTTCGCTCTTCCTGCGCAAGGCCTTCATCAAGGGCGCCGGCTACTCCGACCAGGCGCTCGACCGGCCGGTCGTCGGCATCGCCAACACCGGCAGCGCGTTCAATCCCTGCCACGGCAACGCGCCGCAGCTCGTCGAGGCGGTCAAGCGCGGCGTCATGCTGGCGGGCGGGCTGCCGATGGATTTCCCGACGATCTCGATCCACGAGAGCTTCGCGCACCCGACCAGCATGTACATGCGCAACCTCATGTCGATCGACACCGAGGAGATGATCCGCGCGCAGCCGATGGACGCGGTGGTGCTGATCGGCGGCTGCGACAAGACCGTGCCGGCGCAGCTGATGGGCGCCGCGTCCGCCGGGATCCCGGCGGTCCAGCTCGTCACCGGGTCGATGATGACCGGCTCGCACCGCAGCGAGCGCGTCGGCGCCTGCACCGACTGCCGCCGCTACTGGGGCCGCTACCGCGCCGAGGAGATCGACGCGCAGGAGATCGCCGACGTCAACAACCAGCTGGTCGCGAGCGTGGGGACCTGCTCGGTCATGGGCACCGCGAGCACGATGGCGTGCATCGCCGAGGCGCTCGGGATGACGGTGCCCGGCGGCGCATCGCCGCCCGCCACGACCGCCGACCGCATTCGCATCGCCGAGCTCTCCGGCGCGACCGCCGTACAGATCGGCCGCGAGCGCCTGACCATCGACAAGGTGCTGACCCCGGCCGCGTTCGAGAACGCGATGCGCGTGCTCCTCGCCATCGGCGGCTCGACGAATGGCATCGTGCACCTGACCGCGATCGCCGGACGGATGGGTTTCGACGTCGACCTGAAGGGCCTCGACCGCATGGGCCGCGAGACGCCGGTGCTGGTCGACCTGAAGCCTTCCGGCCAGCACTACATGGAAGACTTCCACCACGCCGGCGGCATGCTCACGCTGCTGCGCGAGCTGAAGCCGCTGCTGCGCCTCGAGGCGCTGACGGTGACCGGCCGGACGCTGGGGGAGGAGATCGAGCGCGCCGGCCCCGGCTTTTCGCAGGACGTGGTGCGGCCGCTCACCAGACCGATATACCCGCAAGGCGGTATCGCCGTGCTCGAGGGCAACCTCGCCCCGGGCGGCGCGATCATCAAGCAGTCGGCGGCGTCGCCCGCGCTCATGGAGCACGAGGGCCGGGCGGTAGTGTTCGAGAACGTCGAGGACCTCGCGCACCGCCTCGACGACCCGGATCTCGACGTCAAGGCCGACGACGTCCTGGTGCTCAAGAACATCGGTCCCAAGGGCGCGCCAGGCATGCCCGAAGCGGGCTATCTGCCGATCCCGAAGAAGCTCGCGCGTGCCGGTGTGAAGGACATGGTACGCATCTCGGACGGGCGAATGAGCGGCACCGCCGCGGGCACGATCGTGCTGCACGTAACGCCGGAGTCCGCAATCGGTGGACCGCTTGCCCACGTGCGGAGCGGCGATCGCATCCGGCTGTCGGTGAAGCAGCGCGAACTGGCGCTGCTGGTCTCGGCGGAGGAGCTCGCGCGCCGTGCGGCGGAGAAGCCGATCACGCCGCCGACGGCGCCGCGCGGCTACCGCAGGCTCTTCCTCGAGAGCGTCACGCAGGCCGACAAGGGCGCGGACTTCGACTTCCTGCGCGCGCCCGCAACGCGGGCGAAACTCCCGGCGGCGAAAAGCTGAGCTCCGCGCGCCCCTCTAGTCCGCCTTGGCTCCCGAGATCTTCACCACCTCCGTCCACCGCGCGCTCTCCGCGCGGATGAACGCGGCGAACTGCTCCGGCGTCAAAGCGGCGCGGCGCTAGGCGACGTCGAAGCCGCCGCCGGCGCAGCGCGGGGACGGGGCGGAATCCCTACTGGCCGCGGCTCACCGGATCGACTCCCGCGAAGGTCAGGAAGTCGACCATGCGGAAGTCGCGCGGGTTGCCGGTTCGTGTCGGAACCGTCGGCCGCCAGTGGCGTCGAGTGGACAGGACGGATCCGCGATCGCTCGCGAGGAGGCCGATGATCACCTCGCCCACGATGCGCCCGCCGACAGGCCCCAGATGGAGGCCTCCTGCCATGAGTTGTGCCTCCTTGAGGATGTAGTACCACAGCGGCGTGGATCGCTCGAAGCCGACACGGAAAACGCGCAACTCATGGAGATCGGCGGTGCTGAGCCGCGGTGCTCCGATCGCACGGGCGATGTCCTGGCCGGAGGGCAGTCGCCAGGTCAGGTGGCGAAGCAGGTTGCGCTGCGGCAGCGAAGTTGGCCCCCCCAACCCCGGGATCGTCGGACGGGGCAGATTGAACAGCGCGCTGGAGATCCTGGTATCGATGATCTTGTTGGGTTTGACCTGGCCATCCTTGAAATCGAAGAACGTCTGCCAGCCGATGAAGCGCCTCGGTGCACGGGCGCCACCGCGAAGATCGCCCGGGTCGGAGAGGCCGCCCTGAGTGGGGTCGAAGACAAACCCGAAGAACGGTCCGCCCGAGTCGCCGGCAAGGTTGGCGCGGTAGGAGGGCCGGACCATGCTGTGACCAAACCGGTAGCAGGCCCCCTGGAACTCGACCGGCATGACCGCTTCGCCCTCCTCCGGCCGGTAGAAGCGCAAGCCGTGGTGGAGGATGTTGTCGACCATCGCTTTCCCCACGAACAGCGGCAGAAACTCGTGGAGAACCAGCCACTGGTAGTGCCAGGTGGTCAGTCGTCGCGCCGCTTTGAAGGTCTCCTCCGGCGCGAGGCCGGCGTTTTCGTCCCTGACGCCGTCGATCATCCGGTTGTGAAACAGCAGGAACGCCGCGTGCAGGCCCGCAATGATCAGGTTCTCGTCGTTGCGGGGGTCGGCGATGATCGCGGCGTTGTCGTGCCCGCGCGGCAGATCCTCGAACGCGCCGCCGCTCTCGACTTTCAGCTTGATCCGGTCGCGCGGGTTGTAGAGCTGCGGATCGGCGACCGGACCGCGGCCGTAGACGGAATCGAGATCGAGCGCGGGCACGCGGCCGTTCCGGGCGCGCCCGGGTTCGGTCGCCTGGCCCAGCCGCGAGTCCAGGTCGAACGTCATGTCGTGATCCATGAACTGCCCGACGAACGTGGTCCCGGCGGTATGCGTCGGGTTGTCGAGGTTGTTCGGGCTCAACTCCGGATTGGTGATTAGTAAGATCGGACCCAGATCGAGCGGGTCCTTGGCGTCCAGGATGCCTCCCGCCTTGCCAAGCTCGAGGAGCGCCTCCGTCACCCGCGGCGTCTCCTCGGCAAACGGCGGGAGCCGGAAGATGCGCGTGAAGTGTCCGGGAAGGTCCGCATCCTCGGCGTGGCCGCCTCGGGTGCCCAGGACTGCGCCGGTTGCGGCGAATGCCCCGGCACCGACAGCACCGCTTGCAAGGGCTTTGAGGAAGGACCGCCGCGAGCGCCGCGTTTGCGGCGGGCGAGCGTAGCGAGTGGATTCGGTCATGAGCGTTTCCCCCTAGAAACATAAAAAGGGGCGCGTACGCGCCCCTTCACTGCTGCTGATAACCTTCAATCGTCGTGGCCGTGGTGATGGCCTTTGTCATGGTCGTCGTCGTCGTGCCTGTTCCCCGTGCGGGAGATACGCCAGATCACGCCGGTACCCGGGATCTGCACGAGCGGGGCATTGACGGGATCTACGAATTTCGACGCGGGCTCGCTCCGTCCGACGTCGCGGACCGCGCCGTAATCCACCAGGTATAGCGCGCCGTCGGGACCGAACACCGCGGTCGTGGGCCGGTTGATGCCCCGCAAGTTGTTGGGGAATGCTCCCCCTAGGCCGTTCTTGCATGCGGGCGAGCCGTCGGGATTGTGGAACTGATCGGCCCGCCTGCAGTTGAACGCGAAGCGCAACGTCGAGATTTGCAGCGGCTCGCTCTTGAGGAAGTTCACCAGCTGGATGTCGTGACCCTTCGATCGGCGTGCCGTTCTTCGGCGAGAAGCCGAAATCCCCTTCGCGTGAGACGAGAGCAGCGCCCCGCTTCACCACGCGCCCCGTGAAGTCGTGCGGCGCGAAGTCCAGGCCGACCGCCGCGACATCGGTGGGCAGAATCGCAAGCGGCGCGGTGATCTTCTGCGGCGCGTACGCCAGCACGGGCAAAACCGGCTTCCCGGCCGCCGCGGGGTCGTCGCCGTTGCCGAGGGGGTTGAAGAGCGCCTGCGTCGATTCGAGGAAGCCGAATCGGTCGGGCCAGCCGTGGTAGTCCGGAGTGCCGTCCTTGTTCTGCTGCGCGACCTGCAGCCGGTCCGGCGCGTTGTTCGTCGGCCGAGCACCGCGCTCGTCCTCGCCGTTCTCGGTCACGAAGAGCTTGCCCTCGAGCGGATGGTCCTTCGGCGCGAACCGGATGCCGTACGGGTTGCGGTAGCCCCACGAGAACGGCTCGATGGTGTCGTCCGGATTCCTCACGTCGATGCGCGCGCGCAGGATCGCGCCGGTACACATGCCCCTCTTGGTCGCGTCCTCAAAGGCCGGAATGTGCGCGCCCGGGCGAACGACGCCGAAGTTGGAGTAACCGCTGGTCTGGACGACGCCGTTCGGCGTAACCGAGCTGAACGTGTTCTGACTCAACTTGATGTCCTGGCAGGCAATCTCGTGCTGGTTGCCGCCGGCGCCATTGTCGAGTCCCGTTACCCCCGAGTTGGTGGCGGAGCCCTGTGACCAGTAGATCCAGTTGCCCTTGACGAGGAGTTGCTCAGTCGGGTGGTCGCCCGTAGGCAAGCCCAGGATGAACGGCGTGACGGCGCCACTCGACCTGTCCAGGACCATGATGCGTGAGGTGTTGTTGCCTTGGCCCGGCGCGCCACGGATCCCCTGGTTCGAATCCGAGACGAACAGCCGGCCACCCTTCAGGCCGCGCTCGAAAGCAAGCCCGATCGCCGGCCCATCGGGCTGCAGTCCACCGCCCGAGGCCGTCGGCTTGGCAAGAGGTCCAGCGATTTTCTTGCCGTTCTTGTTGAGCACCAACACACCCGGCGTGAACGGATTCTCCGCTGCAAACTTTCCGCCGTAGGCTCCGGTGTTGTTGTTGTTGCAGGCGCCAGGCAAGCCCGTGCCCGATTCGAGCACGTACGCCGTGAAGTTGTGCTTGTCCCCGAGGAAGACGATATCGGTGGGGAAGTTCAAATCCTTGGCCCACACCTCGACCTTGTACCCCTTCGGGACAACTATGTCCTGACCGCGGTCGGGGTTGTAGTACACGGACTCACTCCCGCAACCAGGGTTCTTATTAGGCGCAGGATTGGGCGTATCCGCGAATGCGGGCAGAGGAAAGGCGCACACACCCGCCAGAACGAGCGCGCTTGTGACGGGCTTCAGGTACCAATGGGTAGTGTTCATGTTGTTGCCTCTTAAACGCGACAGCTTGTGAATGGGAACCCTCTCCCTTCCGCACTAGCAGGGGAAAGCGCGAGGGCAGCACGTGCTGACAGCGAAGCAGAACTGCAGAGACTTACCTAGGTGGGATACATCCGGCGGTCTCCTCCTTTGGTCATTGCGCGACGCACAAAACCCCTTCCTCGCGGGCGACATATCGCGGGCGACACATGAGTGCAGCCTGGTGGGGTTCTTGACGAGTTTTCAACTTGCCGCGCGGCGCCCACCTCCGCTCCTTTTCCCCTCAGCGCCTAAGGGTAAGTAAAGGTCACCGATCGGGGAACGTCAAGCAAGTAATCAGAGTCCCGAGCGTCCTGCTGACGTCGAGCAGATGAGCGAAGGCGCGACGTTGTCAGCAAAATGCAAGCAATGGCGACGGACCGTGAGAGATCCTTAGCAGCCACGTAGGGAGTCCGGCCGATAGCCGTACGGGAATACGGACGCGACTCCGGATGGATCTGCTGCCCGCTCGTGCTGCACTGCGTCCGAAGGCAGGAATGCCGGGCAGATGCTCACGCCACTGCCGCGCATGCCGGTCGATCCGCGCGACGTCGAGGGCGGCGCGGCAATAGGCGCGTCTACGAAGAAAACGGGGCGGCCGAAGCCGCCCCGCATTACGTGCTTTACTTACGAGTCGCTTCAGTGCCCCCGGAAGAGGTCTTTCGTGACCTCCGCCTTGTCGAAGAGATAGTTACGCGAAGATTCGAGCTGCCGTCGCAGGTGGCGCATATCGACATCGAGCAGCTGCCCCTTCCACTTGCGCACCTTGCCGGCGACGATCACGGTTTCGACGTTGCTGGTGTCCATCAGCGATACGACCGCCCCGGGAACGTGGTTGAGCGGTGCCACGTTATGCGCGGTCGCGTCGAGGATGATGATGTCGGCCTCCTTGCCCGGCGTGAGCGAGCCGGTCTTGTGGTCCAGTCTCAGGTGCTTCGCACCGTTGATGGTGGCGAACCGCAGCACGTCGCGCACATTGAGAAGCGGCGGCTTGTCGGCGGTCGGCGTCGGCCACACGCTATTTACGAAGTCTCCTTGCTCGAGGATCATTTGGTTCACGACCATGCGCTGCATGGTCATCGCGGAGCGCATCTGGGTAAAGAAGTCCGCCGTCATGGTGACCTCGACGTCCGAGCTCAGGGACGGCTCCATGCCGAGGCTCTGCATCTTGAGAATGGGCGGAATGCCGTGGCGCATGTTCATCTCGATCGGGAAGGCGATCGAGACCTGCGCGCCGGCGTCCTTGACCCCCTGCCAGCCCTTGTCGGACATCCCGGTCATGTGGATGAACAGGTTGTCGGGTCCGAGCCCGATGTTGTTGTCGACGCCGCCGGAGCCCGCAGCGAGATCGTCCAGGATCGGGCGGATCCCGAACGGCGAGAGGATGTGCGCCGCAACCTGGAGGCCGAGCTGGCGCCCGATCGTCCAAGCCTGTGTGTAGGTCGGTTCCCCCAGGTAGACCTCGCCACCCATGATCATGTGGACGAGCTGGTCGCTCGAGGAGAACCACTGGGGCTTGATGCGTTTCGCATCATTCGGATATTGGGACTTGGGATTGGGAGCGGGACCCGCGCTCTCGAAATAGCCGAACGCGGCGCGGCGCTCGGTATCGAAGAGGGCCTGGATGGCGGCGTCGGAGTGCTGGGGCGAGTGATGGATCTGCGAGATGTCGTGGCAGGTCGTGACGCCGCCGGCGAGTTGCGCCAGTCCGCCGAATAGCTCGCTTATGTAGACGTCCTGCGGCCGGTATACGGGCGCGAACTTGAGCAGAATGTATTCGTAGTACGTGGGATCCGCGCTCGGCGAGCCCGAACCGTCGTTGATCAGGATCCCGTCGGCGAGGAAGCTCCGCAGCGCGGTCTCGAACAGGTGATGGTGCGTGTCGATGAAACCGGGCATGACGATCCGCCCGCGCGCGTCGATTTCCCCCGCGTTGCCCGCGTGGAGGTTTTCTCCGACGGCAAGGATCTTCTTGCCCTCGACCAGCACGTCGCCCCGGACGAAATCGCCCACCTGCGGATCCATCGACATCACGTGGCCGCCGCGAATGATGTAGCGGCGCCTGCGTCGGCCGTGATCCTCCGGCGGGCCCCCGTCGTGCGCCGCAGCGGGACCCGCCGCGAACAGACCGGCCCCCCCGGCGGCGACTCCGGTCGCCGTTGCCGCCTTCAGGAAATCGCGTCGCGAGCCGAAATAGCTCTGGGGCCGCTCTTCGTCGTCACGGTTCTGGGGCTGCCTACGTCGTCGTGGTTCTGAAGCTTGCCTTGATCGCAAAGTCTGCACATGCTCGGTTTCTCCTCCGTTGCGAGCCATTCGGAATGATGACTCTGAGCTCATTCTGTTGTTGCTTCGCGCAGCGTACGAGCTCACCACCACTCGATTCGTCGTTGCTTGGCGATTTCAGAATAGGTCTCGTGCGAGCGGCGGTCAAGGCGATCGCGCGCGAAATTGATCGGGACTCCTGCGCCGCGATAGTCGGGCGCGAGGAGCGCGCGTGGGATCGCTGCCCACGACCTTAAGTGGGCCGCGCATGGGCGAGGCGAAGGCTGGCGGCGCTGCTCACGTGCGCCAGCGCGCAGCGCCGACTCAGTCGTCGCGCGCCACCAGCGCGAACGCGCGCAGCGCCGAACCGGTGCCCCCGAGGATCTTCAGCGGCGCGATCACGACGGCGAACTCGTACGCCCGCGCTTTCGCCAAGCCTCTCGAGGTCGAGGTTCTCGATGATGTAGATCCCCTTGTCGGCGATGAGCCGCATGTGGACCGGGAACACCTCGAACTTCGGCGATCCTGGCGTGCCAGCAATCGGCGGGCGCTTCTCGAAGGTCAGCGTGTCGTTGCCGACGATCCGCGCACCGTGCCTGATCAGGAACTCCGCCGCATCGAGTCCCGGGCCGGGCGAGGACTGCGCCCTTGTAGATGTCCGGCTCGGACTTGAAGTACGGCCCCCACCCGGTGCGGATGAAGACGATGTCGCCCTTCCGCAGTTTGACGCGCTGGCGATGCGCGGCCTGCGCGAGATGTTTCGCGGTGATCTCGAAGCCGGCCGGCAGCGGGTCGAGGTTGCCGTTGATCATCGACGCGACGTCGAGCAGCACGCCGCGGTTGATCAGCAGGTCCTTCGGGAACTGGTCGATCGCGAGGTGCGCGCCGACTCCGCTCGCCCCGATGCCGTCGGGATCGCTGGTCGACGCCGCCGCGTCGACGCCGCCGAAGAGCTTGCCGTCGCGCCCGATGTGCCCGAGCGCATCGATGTTCGGCGCGCCGTGCTGGCCGCTGAAATGCATGACCTCCGAGGTGAACGACAGCTGCCCGCCGTCGCCGAACGTGCCGCGCGTGTTCGCGTGCGTCGCGTCGAGCGCGAACTAGTACTTCGGGTTGACGCCGGCGATCGGCGAATGCTTGTCCCAGGTGTGGGAGAGGTCGATGATCCGCGCCCGCTTCACGACCCGGAGCAGGTCGTCGAGGCGATCCGAGTCGTCGTCGCGAGCCACCACGATCGGCAGGGTGACCGCGGCGGCGGCGACTGCGGCGGCGAGCGCGTAGACGGCGGTCTTCGGCATGTGCATGAGATCCCTCCCGTTGTTGGTTACTGTGCGGACGCGAACGAGCCGCCGGGCAAGTCGGGCGGGAACGCGACGCCCGAAGATTGGTGCTGTTCTGGAAGATCCTCACGCGCGAGCAGCGAAGCTCGCCCGCGCATGACTGCACTGTCGCGCCATTCTCGGTACGCGATCCAGCGTTGTCAACGCGACGGCCGATGCCAAACACCGTCCGGACACGATAGAAGCCGCGCCGTTGTGCATTGCAAGCGATTTCCCAAGACCGACCGAGGAGGTGTAATGCGCGTCGACACTCGCCGCGGCCTCACGGCCGCCACCGTGCTCGCCGGACAACGTGCCGCCGATCGCACCGCATCCCGCGGCGGACAATCGCGTCTGATTCAGGCGCGGCGCGTCTTTCACAATCCTGTGACGATTCGGCCGCCATGCCGGTCGACTCGCGACCATCGCGACGCTCTTTGGAATGACGCCGCGGCGGTCGAGCGCTGCCGCGTGCTCGAGGTCGGATGTGGCGACGCGGGCAAACCTGCTGCCGATGGCCTATGGGTTGCCGGAAAGCGGTTCGACGGTTTCGACCTCGCGCCAGCACCGGTTGCCACAGGGCAGCCGGCAACGACATCCGGACCTGCGAGCGCGACGTCGCCGCCCGCGGCGAGGCGGCGCTGGAGGCGTGCCGGCAATCCGTCGCGCGGCGCTACCGCGACTGCCCCGCGGGGGGCGAAGCCGCACCGCTCGGCTCGCTGGGGACGCGCACCGCCGGACGCGGCGTCTGCGGCTCGAGCGTGACCGACGGCGGCGCCAACGTCGCACCGCCCTGC
>CAWGCC010000019.1:0-173291 GCA_963820965.1 uncultured beta proteobacterium
GCATTTCCAACCGCCGATATGCGATCGGTCGTTCGGCCGAATTTCGACACGCTCTATTCCTCGAGCGGTTGGCTCGATCTCACGGCCGGCCCGGTCATCGTCTCCGCGCCGGACACCGCACGGCCGCTACTACATGCTGCCGATGCTCGACATGTGGACCGACGTCTTCGCCGTACCCGGCAAGCGCACGACCGGCACGAAGGCCGGGAGCTGGGCCGTCGTGCCGCCGGGTTGGCGCGGCGAATTGCCGCGAGGCGTCACGCGGATCGATGCCCCGACGCCGTACGTCTGGATCATCGGCCGCACGCAGACCAACGGCCCCAAGGACTACGACGCCGTCCACAAGATTCAGGACGGCTACAGATCACGCCGCTCGCCGATTGGGGAAACAAGCCGCGGAAGCCGTCGGCCAGAAGATCGACCCGTCGGTCGACATGAAGACGCCGCCCATGCGAGCAGGTCAACGGGATGCCGGCGCGCGAAGTACTTCCAGTACGCGGCCGAGCTGATGAAGGTCAACCCGCCCCACATCACCGACGGCCGATCGTCGCGCGCATGAAGCGCATCGGCTGGACGCCGGGCAAAGCTTCGATTTCGCGGCAAGGCCGACGCGCCGTGCAGAAGGCGCTGAAAGATGCCGCCGAACCGGCCTGCAAGCCATGCCAGGAGAAGGCACCCACGATCGCTCCCGTCACCAACGGCTGGCAGATGAACACCGACACGATGGGCGTCTACGGCAACTACTATCTCAAGCGCGCGATCGTCGCGATGATCGGCCTCGGCGCCAATCAGCCCGATGACGCCGTCTATCCGCTAAACGTCAGCCGACGCCGACGGCAAGCCGGTCATGGCGCGAGAACAAATACGTGCTCCACTTCAACAAGGACGAGCTGCCGCCGGTCGTCGCTTTCTGGTCCGTCACGATGTACGACGCCGAAGGCTACCAGGTCGCCAATCCGATCAACCGCTTCGCCATCGGCGACCGCGACGCGCTCAAGTTCAACGCCGACGGCTCGCTCGATCTTTACATCCAGCACGAGAGCCCCGGCCCCGACAAGGAATCGAACTGGCTGCCCTCGCCGAAGAGCGGCAAGCTCGGCGTGACGATGCGGCTCTACGCGCCGAAGCCACAAGTGGCAGATGGACGTTGGAATCCACCAGCTATCAAGCGGGTGAATTGACGCTGTAGCTCGGCAGGCTGATGCCGGCCGTTGTGCGCTTTGGGTCGATAGCGCAATCGAACGATCGCTATCAGCGACTCTTGTATGCGGCCGCTACCGGACGGACGGCTCCCTCCCCCAAGTTGATCCGAAGCGGACGTCCGTTAGAGGCGTGGCGCCGGGTCGCCAGCCTCCTCGGATCGGCAGATCTGTGCGGCAGTTGTTTGGCCCTTACCCCTGGTCGCTGTGTGAGTCGACCCACTGCACCAGCTCGAGGGTGATCCCCTCGGGACCTTCGAAGAGTCGAAGCCGCCGGCTGATGTAGTCCATCTCATCGCTGAGCATGTTCACCCCGTTGGCCACCAGGTGGCTGGTGGCCGCCCCGATATCGTCGACGCGGAACGCAAGGTGGTTGTAGCCGCGTCGCCGCAGATTCGTCGGATGCTCACCCGGATCGTCCGGCGGCCTTGGATCGAACTCGAGCAACTGGATCTCGAAGCGAGGCTCGGCTCCTTCGAGTGCAAGCGTGATGTGCTGAGCCTTCATGTCCGGCATGCCCATGTATCGCGCAGGCGGACCACCATCGATCATCGCGACGTGTTGCTTCCGGAAGCCAAGGAGCTCGAAGAACTCGATCGCGGTCGCGGCGTTCGCCACCGCGATGGTTACATGATCGGGGTTGCGGATTACCGTCATCGTCGCCTCCATCGTTGGTCGACCGGACCGCTCAGTACCGATGTCCGTATCACTACAGGTTGCCCGCTCCGGCCACGAAAACCGTATCACAGGACGAGTGGGTTGACTCGCCGCCGGGCAGCCGATGTTCAAGGTCCGACTACGGGCCATTTCCGGTCCTTCGAGCACGGCACGGAGATCTGCCTGAACCGGACATTCGAGCTTGCGACTGGGCTCGAGAAGCTCGGCGTCAGCTCGGTCACCGAGCTGATGCGCCTCACCCTCGATCGATCCGCCGAGTAGCCGCCGCTCCCCGCGCCGCCGGCCGGCGTGCCGCCCCGCCGACCGGCGCTTCTCTCCGCCTCCACGTACGCGGTATCCGTAGCCGCCGGGATAGGCCCGCCGCGCCGTCGGGTCCACCATCGCTTCAGTGCGAAAGAGAGTCGTCGCGGGCAGGGCACTGATGCAGGGTGGTGCACGCGGACTCGCGGTGCGGGCCGTGGGGCTCATGCCAATCACCGTCTACGTCATCGATCCCGATCCGGATGAGCGGACGTGGATCGAGTCGGCGCTCGCGCCGAGCGTCGATGCGGTCGTCGTCCTCGACGACGGCGCGGCGCTGCTCGCGCCCCTGGGCACAGAGAAGGCGCGAGGACCCGGTGGGCGATAGCTGCGCTCCAGACGGCGGTGCGATCGCTGCGTGCGAGGCTTGAATGACGTGTCACTTGCGAATTCTCTTGGGAGATCGATGATGACGAAGCTATCTAAAGCGGTCAGATCACGTGCAATTCCGGCGCTTGTGGCGACCGCGCTCCTCGCCGGGTGCGCGGGGAACGGCGGTGGGATGGGCGGCGGCGTGATGCAGACCGACACCGGCAAGGGGGCGCTCTTCGGCGGCGCCGGCGGCGCGCTCATCGGCGGGCTCGTCGACCACGCCGATCCCGCGGTCGGCATTCTCATCGGCGCGGCCGGCGGCGCGCTCCTTGGCGGCCTCGTCGGCCACCACATGGATACGCAGCGGCAGAACCTCGCGAAGGCGCTTCAGCCCGAGATCAACGCCGGGGACGTGTCGCTGCAGCTTCTGCAGAACAACGCGATCCGCATCGACATGACCGGGGCGACGCGCTTCGCGCCCGGCTCGGCGGTCGTGAACCCGGCGTTCCTGTCGACGCTCCAGAAGGTCGCGTCGGTGGCGCGGACCTACGGCAAGGTGACGATCACCGTCATCGGCCATCCCGATCCGGGCGGAACCTGGGAGAGCCGCGAGCGGCTCGCCAACCAGCGCGCCGAGGCGATCCGCGTGCAGCTGCTCGGCATGGGTGTGCCGCCGATCCTCGTCAGCGCGAGCGGCGATCCGCGCAGCACCTGGGAGGACGGTCGCACGCAGCTGATGATCTACCCCGTCGTCGGCGGTTGAGCGGCGCGGGAACCTCGATATCGACCGACACCAGGAGGGAGAGATGAAGCGATGGGCGATACTCGCCGCGATGCCCGCGCTGCTCGCCTCGTTCGGCACCGTAGCGCAGCCGGACGCGCCGCCGTGGAAGTTCTCGGTGATGCCGTACCTCTGGCTGCCGAGCGTCGACGGCAAGATCAGCTACGGCCCGCCGCCGCCCGGCGGCGGCAGCGCCAACGTCAACATCGACACCGCCACGATCCTCGACAACCTCGACTTCGCGTTCATGATCAACGGCGAGGCGCGCAAGGGCCGCTGGCTGATCGGGACCGACGTCATCTATCTCAACTTCGGCCACGTGGACAGCTCGGTGCGGAGCGCCACGTTCGATTTCGGCCCGCGCGGCCGGATCGACGTCGGCGCCGGCGAGAACTCGGGCACCCAAAGCAAGCTCAAGGGATGGCTGTGGACGACGGTGGGCGGGTACGCGGCGGTCCAGGATCCGCGCTGGAACCTCGATGTGCTCGGGGGATTCCGCCTTCTCTATCTGGACGCGAGAACGGACTGGCAGCTGAATGCGAGCCTCACTGTCACCGATCCGGTCGGCGGCCAGACGGCGACCTTCGCGCGCCAGGGGAGCGCGGGGAAGTCCGACTCGGTCTGGGCGGGCATCGTCGGCGCGAAGGGGCGCGCGAAGCTCGGTGGGAGCGACTGGTTCGCCAACTACTACGCCGACGTCGGCGGCTGGTCGAACCTCTTCACCTGGCAGGGCGCACTCGGCGTCGGCTATGCCTTCAAGTGGGGCGACGTCATTTTCGACTACCGCTACCTGTACTACAGCCAGAGCGGCCAGGACAAGCTGATCGACAACGTCAGCTTCGGCGGCTTCGCGCTCGGGGTGAACTTCCGGTTCTAACCACTCAAAGGCTGGAAGACTTGAGCCGCAGCTGAAACTAGGTGGCGCTGCGCGCTGCCGCCCCCGCGCCTCGACGATCGGCGGGAGATGGCACGAGACTCCAGGGCTCGCTGACGGACGCATTCGCCCTCGCGCCGGCGGTAGGTGCCGCCACGTATTCCGCTAGGTGGCCGCCGGGATGGCGGCGGCGACCGCGCACGCCTAGAGTCACAGTGGCAGGGGTCGAGGTGCGCCCTACAACCGGCCGGCAAGGCAGTGCCGACTTGAGACACGCGAACGGACGGCGGCAATGGAATCGAGATCAACCCTTCGCGCAGTCGCGGCACTTGTAGTTTCCGCGTTGGCGGTGGCGCCTGCGTACGCCGCAATGAGCGCGGAGGAGCTGGCCAAGCTCGCGCAGAACCCGGTCGGCAACCTGATCAGCCTGCCGTTCCAGAACAACACCAACTTCAATTTCGGACCCGAGAAGGGCACGCAGAACATTCTCAACATCCAGCCGGTGATCCCGATCTCGGTGAGCGACGACTGGAACGTCATCACGCGGACCATCGTGCCGGTGATCTGGAACCCGTCGCTGGGGCCGGGCGACAGCGCCACCGACGGCCTCGGCGACACGGTGTTCACCGCGTTCCTGTCGCCGGCGAAACCGGGCAAGTGGATCTGGGGTGCGGGGCCCGTCGTGCAGCTCCCGACCAACACCAACGCGGAGCTTGGCAACAAGAATTGGGGCCTGGGGCCCTCGGCCGTGGTGCTCCACCTCGACCACGGCAGCCCGTGGGTGTACGGCGTGCTGGTCAACAACGTGTGGTCGCTCTCGAGCAGCGAGCGCGGCGGCTCCTACAACAACGGCCTCATCCAGCCGTTCGTGAATTACAACTTCAAGGAAGGCTTCTACCTCACCAGCGCACCGATCGCGACGGTCAATTGGAAAGCCGATAGCGGCAACAAGTGGACCGTGCCGGTGGGGGGCGGCGTCGGCAAGATCTTCCACCTCGGCAAGCTGCCGGTGAACACGCAGCTAGCGGCCTACTACAACGTGGTCCGGCCCGACGACGGCCCGAACTGGCAGATCAGATTTCAGGTGCAGCTGATGTTTCCGAAGTAGCAGCTTATTGATACGCGTGGAGCGATGAAGATCGGTCGAACTTGCCGCGTATTTCTCCGCTACACCGGAGCATGTGCCGTCGCGGCGGCCGTGTTCCTCACCGGATGCTCTTCGAGCGGCGGCCTTGGCGGCAGCGGCGCCGACGTCGTCGCGTCCGACGCCTCCGCGATCTCCCGCACCGGCTTTCTCAGCGACTACGCGCGGCTCCGGCCCGCGCCCGGCGGCGAGGGGATGCTGTGCTGGCGCGACGCGAGCGTCGACTGGAAGCGCTACGACAAGGTGCTGATCGAGCGCATCCAGGTGTACCTCAAGCCGGGCGCCAAACCGAACCCGATCGATCCGACCGATCTCAAGATGCTGCTCGATTACTTCCACGGCGCGTTGGTCAAGGCGATCACGCCCGAAGCGCAGATCGTGAACACGGCCGGACCGGACGTCCTTCGGGTGCGGATCGCGCTCACCGACCTCGCTTCCACCAATACCCTGGAGAGCCTCGCCGGAACAGCCGTCCCGTATGGCTTCGTGGCGGAGATCGGCTCGGGCGCGGCGACGGGGCGGCCCCCGGGCTCGACCCCGTATATGGGCGATACGGGCCTTGCGGCACAGTTCCGGGACGGCGCCTCGGGCCGGGTGATCGCCGAGTGCGCCGACAACGAGATCGGCCGCAAGTACGCCGCCGATCTCAACCAGGGCGTCCCCGGCGCCGTGACGGCGTGGGCAAACGGATACATTCAGTCGTTCCAGAGCTGGAGCTATGCGAAGGACGCGTTCGACAAGTGGGCGGTGGTCTTCGCACGGCGCTTCGATGAGCTGCGTGGCATGAAGCCGAAGTCGTAAGGCCCGGGACTCGAGCCCGAGGGAGACAAGCAGATGTACGAACAAGCTCCGATTTCTTGCCCCGGCGGCGTGGCTGATACTGGCGCGACACACAGAAGTGCATGACGCACGGTAGGTGCCGCCACGTATTCCGCTAGGTGGCCGCCGGGATGGCGGCGGGCTCCGCGCCCGCCTAGAGTCACCGTGGCAGTCGTCGAGGTGTGTTCTACAACCCGACGGCCGGCAAGCGGCCTTCATGATCGGGTTGGCGGCGTGGCCTTGCAGCCCTGCTCGCGCGCAGGGATCGTCTCATCTGAGGGCATCGCGATGAATCATCGAATTGCAGTGATCGTCCTTTTCCTGGTGCTGGGCCTAGTGGGATGGCCGCTGGCGGCCGGCGCGCAAGACCCGGCGGCTTCGCAGTCCGCGATTCCCGCCGACCCGTGGCCGCGGGTCATCGATCTGGCCAACGGCCAGGTGCTGGTCTATCAGCCAGCAGATCAACTCGTGGATCGGCAATCAACTCGACTTCCGCGCTGCACTGGCTCTCAAGCCCGAAGGGGCAAAGGAGGAGACCTTCGGCGTGGTCTTCGCGAGCGCCCGCACGCAGGTCGACAGGATCACGCGCACCGTCGTGTTCGAGAACATGAAGATCTCGAAGCTCGATTTCCCGACGCTGCCCGATCGGGGCGCCGCGTACTCGACTGAGTTGCAGGCCGATTTCGTCAAGACCATCCACTCGATCTCGCTCGACCGCATGGAGGCCGCACTCGCCGCAGCAGGCATCAAGGCGAGCCCGGTCGAAGTCAGCAACACGCCACCGCAGGTGATCGTCAGCTACACGCCGGCGATCCTCGTGCCGATCGACGGCGCGCCGGTGATCAAGCCCACCAGCGACACGCGCTTCCAGCGCGTCGTTAACACGCGCGCCCTGATCCTCCAGGGCGGGCTCGGGCAGAAGTTCTTCATCCATGTCTACGACGGCTGGCTCGAGTCGAGCTCGGTCTCCGGACCGTGGACCCTGTCGAACTTCCAGCCGTTCGGCATGGACCGGCTGGCGAAGGAGATCACGAAGTCCGGCGCCGTCGACATGCTCGACGGCGGGCCCACGGCGAACCCCAAGCCCTCGCTCGCCAACGGCGTCCCGACGGTCTACACGACGCAGGTGCCGACCGAATTGATCGTCTTCAACGGCCAGCCCGACTTCGTGCCGGTCAACCTGACGCAACTGCTGTGGGCGGCCAACACCACCAGCGACGTGTTCATCGACACCTCGAACAACTTCTACTACGTCCTGATGTCGGGACGCTGGTTCCGCTCGGCGGCGCTGACCGGTCCCTGGACGTTCGTCGCGGCCAACGCGCTGCCGCCGGACTTCGCGAAGATTCCGCCGACTGCGCGGCCGGGTGCGGTCCTGCCGACGGTCGCCGGCACGCCACAGGCGCAGGAAGCCGTGATCTCGAACTCGATTCCGCAGACAGCCACGGTGCCGCTTCGGAACGGGCCGAAGTTCACCCCGAGTTTCGACGGGCCGCCACAGTTCGCGCCGATTCCCAGTACGTCGTTGTCCTACGTGGTCAACTCATCGGAACCGGTGATCCAGGTCACACCGAGCGCGTACTACGCGGTTGTAGCGGGCGTCTGGTTCACTGCGCCGCAGACCACCGGGCCCTGGGCGGTGGCGACCTCGGTGCCGGAGGCGATCTACACGATCCCGCCGTCTTCGCCGCTGTACTACGTGACCTACGTCCGCATCTACGAGGCCACACCGAACTACGTGTATGTCGGCTACACGCCGGGTTACATGGGTACGGTGGTGTCGCCGTACGGCACCGTCGTCTACGGCACCGGCTACGTGTATTCGCCGTGGATCGGATCGGTCTGGTATCCGGCGCCCTATACGTATGGCCTGGCGGCGGCGCCCGTGTACAACCCCTATGTCGGCTTCACGTTCGGCTTCGCGATGGGGCTGGCGACAGCGGCCTGGTATCCGTACTGGGGCGGCGCGTATTACCACCCCGGCTACTGGGGCGCGTACGCCTGCTGCGCCACCGCGGCGGCCAACGTGTATGGCCATTGGGGTGCCGCCGCCTATTCGGGCACGCGTAGCTGGTATGCCGGCGGCGGCGTGGCCGGCTCGACCTTCCGCGGCAGCTACTACAACCAGCGCACTGGAACCTGGGGAAACGTCAATGCGGGGCGTCAGTTCAACGCCTGGACCGGCAACGCGTCGCGCGGCTATGACCGCTCCGCCTACACCGCGGCCGGCGGCTACGGCAACGTCGCCCGCGCCAGCAATTACAACGTCTACACCGGACAGCGGTCGACCGCGTCCAGCGTGGCGGGCGTCGGTGCCGGCGGCAGCAGCTATCAGCGTTCCGGCTCAGCGACGGCCGGTCCTGCAGGCTATGCGCGCGCCGGTCAGGGTTCGCTGTACAACGCGCAGACTGGCAAGACCACCTCCTGGAACACCTCGAGCATCGGCAACGATCACTACGCCGACGTCAACGGCAACGTCTATCAGCACGACGGCGGCGGCTGGAATCAGCACTCGTCCAGCGGTTGGTCGAGGGCGTCGGGAGACACGTCGTGGGCCGACAGCGCTTCGCAGGCGCGCTCCTCTGGTGAGGATCGTTGGGGTGGCTTCTCGGGGGCGGACCACAGTTGGGGAGGCGGCGGATTCGGCGGCTTCCGCGGCGGCGGTGGGTTCGGCGGCGGCTTCGGCGGGCGCTTCGGCGGCTTCCGCCGCTAAGACAAGGAGGTCAATCATGTTGCGTGTGCATCGAATCACGGCGCTCGCCGCCACGCTGATTGCGGCGGGCTGCCAGACGCCGGCCGAGATGCTGGCGAGCGACCAGGCCACCGCGGCCGGGGTCGCGACGCGACGCGGACAGTTCGAGCTGAACTGCCCGCAGGTGACGACGTCGATCCTCTCGAGCAGTGTCCTGCAGCCGGTCTTGTGGGGCGGTCAGGAACGGGCGGAGTACACGATCGGCGTCGCGGGCTGCGAGCGGCGGACCACGTACATCGTCATCTGCGCGCTCGGCTCGCCGAGCTGCTTCGCGGCGGCACCGCGTTAGGTGGGTCTTGCGCCCAAGGCGCTCATGATCGATCTGCGGATTTTCGCGGGCATCCTCGCGACTGCGGTGCTGATCATCGCCGGCGGCTGCGCCTCGAGCGTTTCCACGCTCCGGTACCCGAACGTGCCGGACTTTCCTCCGACGGACTCGAGCCGAGTGCAGATCCTTCGCAGCGAACCCGCACGGCCGCATCAGCGGCTCGCCGAGATCACCGTCGACGCCCCCGCCAATACGGCGCCTGCCATGCACCACGTCGAGGAGGATCTGCGCACGGCGGGCGCCAAGCTCGGCGCTGATGCGGTCGTGCTCGTGGTCGATCCGCTGCAGCCGGCCGGCGTGGCGAGCCGCGCGTGGTGGGGTGTTCCGACCGCCCCGTTCACCGGGCGCGACGTCATCGCCGTCGCGATCAAGTATCGCTAGGCGCGGATGAGCCGGACGACTGGAGACGAGGGTTTTCGTGCGTCAACAGCACGCGGCACCAGGCAAGTAAGGCAGTCGTTTCTCAACCAGAGGAGTCATGCAATGAAATTTCACCACCTCCTGACAACCGGTATGCTTTTCGTCTCCTTCGCGGCCGGCAGCGCCTTCGCGCAAGACGAGAAGGCGAAGAAACAGGCCGAGATCCGCAAGGTCACGGCGGCCTCGCTCGAGAAGTTCTACAAGGCGAAGCCCGACCTCAAGGGCGAGGTCGCGAAGGCGCCGGGCTACGCCGTCTTCACCACCTACGGTCTGAGCTTCCTCATCGGCGGGGCCGGGGGGAAAGGGCTGGTTCACGACAACAAGACGAAGAAGGACACGTTCATGGACATGGCGCAGGCGAGCGCCGGGCTCCAGATCGGCGCCTCGGAAAGCGAGACGCTGATCGTCTTCAAGTCGACCAAGGCCATGCAGGAGTTCATCGACAAGGGCTGGGAGGCCGGCGGTGGCGCCGCCGCCCAGGCCGGCGCCGCCGGGAAGTCGGTGGGCGCCGCGGGCGGTGCGAACGTGATCGCTGACGCGTCCTACTACACCCTTACCAAGAACGGACTCGAGGCCGGGGTCGCGGTCGCCGGGACGAAGTTCTGGAAGGAGAAGGAGCTCAACTGAGCGCGCCACGGTAGAGGCGCGTTCCATCCTCCCGGGCGCGGTCACGCCGCGCTCGCGCCCGGGCGTTTGTCGGGATGAGCGCCGGGGCGGGCAGCCGATGGCTTGCGAGACCACGTACCACTCCGAATCAGCGGCGCCGCCTCGCTCTCGCCGCGGCCGCAAGTCCACCATTGGGGCCACGCGAGGGGGAAAGCCCGCGCGCGCAGGTCACCAGCGGAAACCTCGTCTCGCCCGCTGAGGAACGGCTGAGGCTCGATGCCCATCTACCGCGTGCTCGAGCCCCGATCCGGCCGCCGTCACTTCCAGGAGTGGCAGCGCGGCGTCCGGCATACGGTCGGCCTGTTGCTCGCAGCGCTTGGCGCGTGCGCGATCGGGTTGATCGCCCTGGACTCCTCCGATCAGCCGTTGCCGGCGAAGCTGTTCCGGGGGCTGTGGAATGCGCTCAACCTGATCACGACGCTGGGCGATTTCACGAACCTGGAGTGGAACGAGAAGATCTTCATGATGGCGACCATGGTCGCCTTCCTGGCGATCGGTGGTTATGCGCTGTCCAGGCTCACCGGCATCCTTTCCAGCGACGCCGTGATGGCGCTGCGGGAGAACCGCACCATGGAACACAAGCTCGATCGTCTCGCTGACCACGTGATCGTCATCGGCTTCGGCGCACTCGGCCGGACGGTCGCCCGCCGACTGCAGGAAGCCGGGGAGCGGGTCGTTGTCGTCGATCGCGCCCACGACCTCGCAGCCCATGCCTCGGACTTGGGTTATCTCGTCGTCGAGGGCGACGCCGGGGTGGACGATGCCGTTCTCGACCACTCGGGGGTCGAGCGGGCCAAGGCGCTCGTGGTGACCACCCTTGATCCGGACCGCAAGCTCTCGATCACGCTGATGGCGCATTCGCGCAACCCGAAGCTGAAGATTGCCGTGACTGGGGCGAACCGCCCGCGGGGCGCGCTGCTCCAGCACGCAGGCGCCTCGGAGGTCGTCATCACGGACGACTTGATCGCCGCTGCATTGGTCGATCGCCTCGGCAAAGAGGCGAAGCCTGGCGGCGGTTGATTCGTGTGCACGCGAGCGGCGCCGCCTCGCTCTCGGGGCGGCGATACTTGGCCTGCTCGCCGCGGGCTGCGCGTCCATCCATGTGAATCAACCGCTGCGCCGATAGCGCCGCGCGTGCGAGTGACTCCGCTCGCGAGCCCGGCGTCGCGGGGTAAGCCTCGTCAGGTCTTTCCGGCTTTGATCCGGTCGACGAGCTCGCGTGGAGTCAGGACGGTAACGCCTCGCCTCCGCGCGATCGGAAAGTGCCGCAGGTTTCCCGTCACCAGCGCGGCCTCTGTCGCGGCAGCGACCGCGAGAAACGGCTCGTCGTCGGGATTCGGAAGAGCGACGGGCCAGGGCGTCGGGGCCGGCACGTGGAAGGCGAATTGATCGAGAGCGGCGAGGAGATCATCCACCAGGAACGCGGAAAACTTGAACTCGGGGCGGCGCAGGACCTCCTCGTACTCCTGGCGGATCGCCATGTCGAAGGCGGGCTCCAATTCTCCGGCGAGCGCCGCTTCGACGATCCAGCCCGGTGGGCCCGCAGCCGACCGCAACCCTGCTACCAGGAGGTTGGTGTCGATTACAACCCTCATCCCGCCGGGCTGCGGGATCGCGCCTTACGCGTTTTCGCGATGATCGCATCGACATTCCGGTCCGACATCCGGGTGAGGCCGCGCCGCCGGCTCTCCTGACGGATCACGCGCAATGCCTCGAGTGCGCGCGCACGTCGCAGCGTCTCGAGAGTCTGATCGATCGTTCCGGCGTCGACCGGGATCATCACCGCGACCGGGGTGCCGTTCACGGTCAGCACCGCCTCGCGCTCGCGCTTGAGGGCGTCGCGAACCTGCTTAGGCCGGGTACGGAAGTCGCGGATGGTGACGGTCTTCATCGTGGGATGAGCTTACGCTGCTGGGTGACAGTTGTCACCCGGTCCGAGAAGGACTACGTCGCGTCCGGCGTCCGGTTGACCGGCGGGGACCCGACATTGAGGCGCGCAGCGCCTACGCAGCGGCGATGCGGCCTCGATCCGGCGAGCGGGGTGAGCCGATCGGGCCCTGCCGCAGGCGCAGCCACGCGAAAACGCAGGCGAGCGCGATGCCAACGACCACGTGCTTCAGGTTGTGCCCGCTCACGAGACCGCCGGTCGCGGCGAATACCTCGTGGTCGAGGCGCTCGAAGGTCATCATCGCCGCCTCGCCGACGAGCGCGGCGACGAGCCACCCGCTGCCGGTGTAGCGCGAACGCCGAAAGACGAGGAGTAGAAGGATCGCGATCGCCAGCAGGACTCTCACCATGAGATAGAGCCGGACGTCCTCCTGGCCCATCGCTTCGGAGGCCGCCCACCACAGCACGCTCGCCACTGCAAACGCGGTGAGGGGCACGAGCGAGCGGCGGGCGAACGCCGGGTGCACGCGGTCGGCGAGCATCAGGACGAGGATCGGGGGGATCGTGAGCATCATCGGCAGCCGGTCCCACACGAGCGTCGCGTTGCTCGGGTTCCAGTGGTAGTAGGCAGAGCCCGCCGCGGTCAGGAATGCGCCGACGATCAGGAGGTCCGCGGCCGGCCGCTCGTCCGGCGCGACGTTCATGCGCGGCCGCATCGCGAGCCCGAACAGGCCCGCGGCGAGGATCGCGAGGTTGGTGAGCACGTCCCCGGCGCGAGGAATGAAGCCGAGGCACGTCCGCAGGTCGGCGAACATGTGAAAGGCGGGATCCTGCGGCATCGGCCCGAGCGCGAGCCATGCGAGCCCGTAGAGCGCCAGCACCCCGGCGAGCGCAAGGGCGACCTCCCGCGTGACGCGGCGGTCGCGGTCCGCAGCGAAGACGCCGACCGAGCTCAGTTTGCCTGCTCGCGGAAGAGGTCGAGCGCTTCCTGCACCGGCCGGTCGCTGAACGAGAAGAGCACCGTCTCGTCGTCCGCCTCGAGGACGCTCGGCGCCCACGACGGCACGACGAAGTGGTCCTTCGGCCCGAACGCGAACGCCTCGCCGGCGACCCTGATGCGGCCTTTGCCCTCGACGACCGAGTAGCAGGTCGAATCGGTCGAACGATACGTCTGGCCGCGGAACCCTTTCGGCAGCAGCTGCATGAAGCTGCCGATCGTCGGGATCGCCCAGCCGCCGGTGGCGGGATTCGTGAACTTGAGCTTGTGGCCGTAGCAGGGATGCGGATCGCCCGCTATCGCCAGCTCGGCGAGCGCCTCGCGCGTGCGCGCGAACGGGTACCAGAAGAGCGGCGAGGTCTTTGACTTCGGCTTGAAGTCGACCGGCAGCATCGTGTTGCCGAAGCGCGCGAACGACTCGCCTTCGGTGCGCGTCGTCCGCTGCGACTGCTCGGCCGGGCGTTCCATGAACTGCGCATCCAGCAGCTCGACGATCGCGATGTCGAGGCCGTCGAGCCAGACCATCGGCTCGCTCGACGGGTTGCCGTGGTCGTGCCACGTCCACGAGGGCGTGATGATGAAGTCGCCCGGGTTCATCGTGACCCGCTCGCCGTCGACGGCGGTGTATGCCCCCTTGCCGTGCACGATGAAGCGCAGCGCGGATTGCGAGTGCCGGTGCGCCGGCGCGACCTCGCCGGGGAGGATCAGCTGCAATCCCGCGTAGAGACTGTGCGTGACGCGGGTCCGGCCGCGCAGCCCCGGGTTCTCGAGCACGAGCACGCGGCGCTCGGCTTCCTTGGCGGTGATGAGCTTTCCCGCTTCCTGGATCCAGGGCCAGACCTGGCTCCACTGCCACAGGTAGGGCTTGCAGGGCGTGTTGGGCGTGGGCGTGATGAGCGAGTGGAGGACCTCCCACAGCGGCGCGATGTTCGACTTGTCGATCCGGTCGTAGAACCTCTTCCGCTCGGCGGCGACGTTCGGTTGCGGGACGGCGGACATGGGCGGACCTCGGTTGGGCGGGAATTGCGGCATTTTCCCCCCGTGCGCAGGGCCAATCAACTTCGCCGGCCCGGCCCGGCCGCGCTCAGCCCGGTTCACGCGTCGCCGCCGCTCATCCCGCGTACGCCTGCTTCAGCTTGGCGATGTCGAGCTTCTTCATCTGCAGCATTGCCGTCATGACCCGGTCCGCCTTCCCGGGATCCGGATCGCTCATCAGCTCGGCGAGGACCGTCGGCACGACCTGCCAGGAGAGTCCGTACCGGTCCTTGAGCCAGCCGCACTGCTGCGCCCGCTCGTCCCCGCCGGCGGAGAGCCTCGCCCAGTAGTAGTCGACGTCCTCCTGGGTTTCGCAATTGATCTGGAACGAGATGGACTCGTTGAACTTGAACAGCGGGCCCCCGTTCAGCGCGGAAAACGTCTGCCCGTCGAGCTCGAATGCGACGACCATCACCGATCCCGGCGGTCTGCCGTGCACGTCCCGCCCGGCTTCGCCGTAGCGCGATACGGCGACGATCCGCGAGTTCCGGAAGATGCCGGTGTAGAACCCGGCTGCCTGCTCGGCCTCGCTGTCGAACCACAGGAATGGCGTAATCCGTTGCGCTTGAATGCCTTGCATGTGCGTCTCCTGGTCGGGTCGGCACGGCCGGGGATGACCGTGCCCATCAGCTAGTCGATTGCGGAAGCCCGCAATCGACACGCGAGCGGGCGGCGTGCCCGCGCCGCTAGGCCACGATGCGCAGCGCCAGATACGGAACGAGATTCAGCAGCAGGATGCCTATCTTGTAGACGGCCATCGCTGCGTAGTGGATGGCGTCGAACTGCCCGGGCGACAGCCGAAACCATCGCCCGTGCAACCGGTACATCCAGCCGCGAGCGAACTTGAAGACGAGGAACCACACGAGCAGCACCGCGTAGTTGATGACTGCGCACCACAGCAACAGGTCGCGTGCGGCCTCGAGGTTCATGCTTCGGCAACCATGGCCGTGCCCGGACGCAAGCGTGGACGAACACGCCCGTCCCGAACGACCGTCAAGAACTCGGATACGACGATCTCTCCCGCGTCGGCTCCTGCCGGGGGCCTGAAGTCCACGGTCTCCGGCGCGAGGTCAAGGGGCAGCCTCGCGATGCGCCGTGCCTTCGCCGGCGGTGATGAACAGCAAGCGACACGGGCCCTTGGCCTTGGCCGTGTGCCAGGTGCCTTTCGGCACGATCACGTAGGTGCCGCTCCGCTCCAGCGCGATCGCCCGCGTCCCGTCCTTTTCCTCGAGGACGAACGTCGCGGTGCCGGACAGCAGGCACACGATTTCATCGCCGTTCGGGTGCATCTCCCACACCCGCCAGTCCGCGTCGAAGGCGTGGCAGGCGACGAGGTACTCGTTGTGGAAGGTGCCGAGCTCGCCGGCCGCGATGCGTTCCCAGAACGTGGCGTCCGCGGCGAGCGGCTCGACCGACGCATCGGCGCGCAGTCGCAGGTACGTGGCGGAGAGATCGAACGGTCCTGATTGCGACATTGCAACGTACCCCGTGATGGCCGCGTTCACGCGGCCGCTTCGTAGTCTCGGCTGCTGAACTGAACGAGGCAGAACCCGTGACCGGTGGCCTCGACCAGCAGGTCCACCAGGTGCTGCTGCTTCGCCGGATCCACGGTGAAGACGTTGACGAGTGTAAGCCCGCGGTCACTTCTTTGGCGACGCGAAGTACTTCCGCCGCTTCGACTTGTAGCTGGCGGGATTGAAGTGCGACGGCAGCCAGTCGGCGGTCTTCTCCTTCAGGTAGCCCGCCTCCGGGTCGGAGCGCCCCTCGTCGGTGAGGACGCGCACGATGTATCGCGCGTAGTGGTGGTCGAAGACGCGCATGAACTCGCCGAAGTAGATGTCCGCCACGCGCTTGTCGCCGCGGATGACGAGCATGTTCTCGTCGTTCGTGCGCTGCGAGGGCTTGCTGAAGTTGGCCGAACCGGTGACGACCAGCGGATCCTCGCTCAGCGGGTCCACGAGCATGAACTTGTTGTGGATGTAGCGGTTGCGGTTGAGCGGGTTCGACCGCTCCCGCAGGAAATTGGCGAGCGCGCCTTCGCCCAGGTAGGCGCCGGCCGCGAAGATCACGTCCCGGTCCTGGCCGATCGACTCCTCCTCGCCGAGCGGGTCGTCCTTGACGACGTACCGAAGCACGTCGTTTTCCTTGCCCAGGACCTGCTGGAACACCTCGTCGATGTTGAAGGCGAAGGTCATGCAGGAGACCTCCTTGGCGTCGGCGAGCCGGTCCGCATACCATTGGAGCGTCTCGTTGCTTGTCCTTGTCGTCGCGCGCCGAGAAGAGCGGGGTGACGGAGTTCTTGGGCGGCTTTCCGGCGGGCGTCGGCGTGGCGGCCTTGTTCGGGGCGCGCAGCTTGGTCGGCGTGAGGTTGTCCGCCAGCCGCTGCCAGTAGTCGAGGTATTTCGCCGCCACGTCCTCGTCCCAGACGATGTGGCCGACGTTGGAGTGGCCGAAGATGCCGCCGGCGGAGATGTTCGTCGAGCCCGTCCAGACCGCGAGGGGCTTGCCGCCCTTCAGCAGGACGATGAACTTGTTGTGGCGGATGCCCTCGCTCACGGTCCGCGGGATGACCGCGTCGTAGTCGTCGAGCCGCGCGGTCTTGATGGTCGCCTCGTTCTCGACCTTGTAGTCGCTCTCCGCGTCGTACACGATCTTCACGTCCGCCCCGGCCTCGATCGCCTTGGCGAACGCGTTGGCCACAGGCTGGTAGTGGAACTCATAGAGGGCGGCGCGAAGCCCCATGCCGTCTCCCGCGAGCCCGATGAATCGCACGAGCGCTTCGAACAGGCCGCGCGAGAGCCACTTCATCTCCTTCGACCGGGGATTCTCGGCGTCCGGCTCGCGATTGCCGAACTCCCGAGCGTAGGCCTGCGAGCCGATCACGCCGCGATTGAAGAAGACGTCGTGCCGGATGCCGTCGTCGGTGTCGTCGAGCGGCTGATCGCCCTCCTTCTCCAGGGTCACGTCGAGCGTCACCGCCGCCGCGTCGTCGAGCTTCGGGTTCTTCACCGTGCCGTACACGGGAACGATGCGGAACAGGTAGCGGGTGCCCGCCTTGGCGGTGTAGTCGGCCCAGAGAAAGCCCTGGATCGGATGCTCGGCGGTGGAGACCGGGGTGCCGGGCGGCAGTCCCTTGTCCTTGTCCTTGAAGCGCTTGATCCCGCGCATCCAGTAGCGCTCGACCTCGTTGCCCGCCAGGTCGAGCTCGGCGCGCTCGATCGCGTAACCGAGCAAGTCCTTGCGCGCTGGCGCCTTGCCGTTCAAGGTGTCCCACGCGAGGACGACCACGTACGTTCCCGCGTAGGCCGCCGCTTTCAGCTCGGTGCCCTTCACAGTCGCTCGCATGACGCCTCCCGTTGTCGGCCGACGGTTGCCGTTTGTTAGCTTGACGGACCCTCTTTGTCAATCGCATGAACGGTCTAGGCCGGACAGGCGTCAATTCCGCGACGGCGCCGAGCGGACGGCATTTCGGCATGCTCGACAAGGACACCTGGGATCGAACGCGCGGCGGATGAGCAGGGCCAATCGCCATCATCTTCGTGCCGCGCCTTCATCGGGACAACCCTCAATTGCACAGCGGTTGACCCGCCCGTGTAGGCGGGCGAAGCCCGCCGGGACGAGGCGGCTGCAACCGCTGGTTGGGCGTCTCACAGCACCAAAACCCATCGCGGACTGTCTGGGAAGACGATGCACCCGCCCGGCCAAATGAGATCCTCCTTCGCCGATGCCTCACCCTCTTCGGTCAAGAGTCCATAGGTGATAGGCATGATGCGCGGGCCGAGGCCAGAGCTCCGATCGAATGCGATGTCGATTGGGAGCAATGGCGCGACGATAAAGAGACTCCAGACAAGCACCACCACGGACCACCTGCGGTGAAGTGGAAGAGAGAGGAGCGCGAGGAGTAGCAGACCGAACAAAAGCATTGCCGATAAGCGAGGCGACAGCGCCCACCATGCGATCGAAGCGCAGAGCAGGCCAACGATGCAGGCGACCTTCACTAGTGTGCGCGCCATGACGATTATCGAGACGCCCAACGCCGGGTTAACCGGCGGGCGCGCCTTTCGCGCGCGTCCGTGTTGAACGGATGGTTGGACGGCGGGCGCCGGGCGCAAACCATCGCACGATTTGATCGGACACTTCGGTCCGACCGAGCAAGCCCATGTGGTTCATGCCATAACCGATCCACTGCCGCGCCTTCGGAAACGCCAAGGAGCGGCGGGAATCCTCGTGACGCCCAAGGGCGCTCCTCACGGGTACGAGTCCGTCGCCCAACAGACGGTCACGGATGTCGCCGGGCTTCTTGCCGGTCGTCGCGGCCATCGCGTAACTCTGCACGCCGTCTGGCAGGGGCACGGATTGCCGGGTGTCGCGCACGCGCGCGAACCGGTCGCGGCCTTCCCAGTGCTCGTCCAGCACGTTGCCGTGGCGCAGGTCGGTGATGCCGGCACTCCGGATCTTCCCCAGCCGGGCGAACGGGGCGGCATAGGGGGTCGCCCCGAGAATCACGTCGACCCAGTTGCCGCCGCGTTCCAGCGGCGCACCGTGGTGAGGCGTGCCGAGGAAAGCGAGTTTGCGGAGCTGTCGCGGCCAATCGTGGCCGGCGGCCACACCGTAGTGACAAGCACTGCGGGCCACCAGCCCGCCCATGCTGTGGGCGATGATCACCAGTTCCTCGACCCGATGGGGCCATTGCTTGAGAAGAACCTCGAGCAAGCCGGCAAGCGCGCGCCCGTTGGTGGACGTGTGAAGGCCGCTGTTGTAGTGGAGATAAAGGGGGGTGTAGCCCAGGTCTCGGGCGAGGACCGAACCGTGGTCGTGCCCGTCACGGTTCCATTGCAGATCATTCAGGCACAGGCCGTGTACCAGCACGGCCAGCTTGCCGCCCCCCTGCGGGATCGCTGCAGCCAGCGCCTGCGTCTCGAGCACAAGAGGCCGCCCATTGCGCCGCAGGCTCATGGGTATCGCCAGCGGGTTGTCGCTCGCGACGAGGTAGTCACCCAAAACACCGTTCAACGCGGCCAACACGGCCTCGCGTTCGGGAGATGAAGCCCGTCCCGCGAGCGTTGGCCTGAGCTGGGCGAGGATGGCATCCAGCCCGCCGCCCACCAGGCGGGTCGCGCCGCGCACGCTCTTGTAGACCAGTCCTGTGAGGCCGCGCGTGCGGCCCGGCCTTTGAGCACCGTGCTCCGCGACCGGCCGAGTAATCGTGTGATGCATGGCCTCCACGAGATCCGCCAACCCTGCAGTCGCATTCGTGGCTAGCCGCGCGAATCCGCGAAGGTCCGAAGGGTGAAGGTGAGTCGTCTTGGTCATGCCAACGCCGTGCGCTGGAGCCTGCGTGCCGCTCGACATGGCGGATCAGGTGACGGCGCTTCGCAGGACCTCACAACTTTGACTCGAGATCAGAGAAGCATAGCGGCGGCGTTACCTGAGACGCCCAACGCTTGAGATCACCGGCCGTTTGTCGGCGGGCGCCACGCGCCCCGTGGATAACTGCTCCGCTATGGGGGTCGTCGCGCAACTACAAGACGCGGTAGATTTCCCAGCGACTTGTCCCGGAAACCACATGCGGCTCGAGATCCTTGCTCCATTGCTTGTGCGCTGCAATCGTCGCCAGTTTTTCCCAAGCCTGGTTGAGCTCGCCGAGGTCCTTGACGAGATGTTCTGACTGAATGGTTGCCTCCAGCGCGCCGATCGAGCCGGTTAGCAATCGCGTCTTGTCGGCACTAAACCCGACTTGCGGCGCAATCTCGCGTAACCAACGCTGCATCAGGTCGATCACATTCTGTTTGTATCCGAACTTCGCATCGATGCTCCAACGGGCGACCATCATGGGTGATCTCCTCAAGTATTACGGAAAACGACGTGACCACTACTTCTTGTAACACCTTGCGTGTTGCGATGCCCAACGTTCGCGATCAGCGGCCGTGAAACAGGGGGCGCGAGCCCGCCGGGTTTGACGAGCGCATCGCGGGACGCTAGTCGGAAAAATTGCGGGCCAATGGTCCGGTCGATCGTGCGGTTGGGCGTCACCGCGCTGGACGAGGCGCGACCGATACCCGCCCAGTCCGCGCCGAGCAGCGCGACCGCATGCACTCGTGGCCACCCGAGCTACTCCACCTGCAGCTGCGCCTCGGCCGGCAGCGTGCGGTAGTAGCGCGAAATCTCGCGCGGCACTGTCACCCACAGGCGGTCGCGATGGGCGAGCATGTGCTCGAGCGCACGACGCAGGTGCACGATGCGGAAGGGCTGGCCGACGATGAAGGTGTGGAGCGACAGGCCGAGCACGAGCGGGGTGTCCTCGGAACGGCGCAGCATTTCGTCGAACTGGTCAACCAGCATATCCGCGTGCTCGGCCGGCGTGTGCCTCCGGCCCACGATGGCCGGCTGGTCGTTGAGCTCGATCGGGTACGGTATGGACAGGATTCGCCCTCCGCCGCCCTTCACCCAGAACGGCTGCTCGTCGCATATGCCCCAGTCGAGGAGGTACTCGTAGCCGTTCTCCACCAGTAGGTCGGTCGTGACGAGGCTGGGCGTGAGGTACGGCGAAAGCCAGCCCACCGGCTTCACTCCATCGGCGGCGTGCATCGCGGCCGTCACGTCACGCACCATCCGGCGCTCGGTCGCCTCGTCCATGTCGATCGGCCGTTCGGTGCCGTTGGAGAGGCCGTGGCCGATCATCTCGTCGCCGCGCGCGCGGAAGCGGGCCACCAGATCCGGGCAGTGCTCGTAGCTCTCCGAGTTGATGATCAGACCGACATTGAGCGCCAGGTCGTCGAACAGCGCGGCGAGCCGCCAGCCGCCGACGCGGTTGCCGTACTCGCGCCACAACCAGCTGCGCTGGCTCCACGGCTTGGTCTCCCGGTCGAGATCGATGCCGCCCGGCGCGCCGAACGGAAAATGCTCGGCGTTCAGCGCCACGTAGAGCGCGAGCGACTTGCCTCCCGGCCAGCGGTACTTCGGGCGCGTGTCGATGCCGGAATACTTGTAACGGTTGTGCGAGGCGAGCATGTTCGTGTCACCTGTCCGCGTCTGACATACTTATTCCATTCTGTCCTCCAGCCAATACTCCGCGCAACTCTCAAGGAACGCGCGTCATTGCCCGCTCATGATTACGGCGGTGACTGTGACGCCCAACGTCGCTCATCGGGTCCGCTGCATGGGTTGGTTGGACGGCACCCTGACACTCAACTCGTCGCGCTTCCGTGACGGGCTAACCGCAGCTCGAGATGTCGCTTCACGTCGGGCCATTCACTCGTGAGGATGCTATAGATCACGGTGTCGCGTACCGTCCCGTCGCGGCGAGCTCGGTGATGGCGGATGACGCCATCCCTCTTGGCACCCAAGGCCTCAATTGCTCGCTGTGAGGCGAAGTTGAAATTGTCGGTGCGCAGACCAACCACCTTGCACCGAAGCGTGTCGAACGCGTGACCAAGCAGCAACAGCTTGCAGCCGGTGTTGACGTGGCTGCGTTGCCAGCGCGTTCCATACCAGGTGGATCCGATCTCGACGCGATCGATCGCGGCAACGATATCGTGATAGCGCGTGCTGCCGATGATCGTGCCGCTCGTCAACTCCCGTACCGCCCATGGCAGCATATGCCCGTCCTCCTGACCCGTGAGCGCGTCGGCAATGTATGCGCGCATCTGCTCCGGTTCCGGTACCGTGGTAAACCACAGCTCCCAGAGCCTTCCATCTGCCGCCGCGATGGCTAGGCCATCATGATGCTCATAAGCCAGCGGCTCCAGCCGGATGCCGTGGCCCTCTAGTGTGACGGGGTGGACCTTGATCACATTCGCCCTCGAGTAGCTCTGCGCGACGGCGTCTCCGTCGCCGTCCAACGCCTGCGCTGAGGGGGCGCCGAAAAGCGAAGCGAGGAGGGAACCGGCAGCGGGCGAAGCCTGCTGGCGGCGGTCGGCTCGAGCACTGGGTTGGGCCTCACTGTGCTGCCCACAGCGATCGGCCCACAGGAGAACACAGTGCAACAAAGGCGATGACATTGACTGCAACTGTGCCCCAAAACACTCCTCGAAACTCGGCCTTGGTGGTCTTGTGGCGAAGGAGTTGCTGCGCAAGCAAGGCACCTGGCCAGCCGCCGGCGAGTGAGAGGCCGTGAAGGGTGCTTTCTGGCGCCCGCCAGGTGCCACGCGCGGCAGCCGACTTATCGAGGGCGTAGGCAATGAAGGTGATCATACTCATTCCCGCATAGATGCCTGCGACGAGGAGCGGCGGTCTCCATAGCACGCCAACGGTAGCGAAGAGAACGAGAAACGCGGGGATGGCGAACAGAGTGGCAGTACCCCACTGCGCGGGGGAATCACGTTCGACACTTCGGCGACTGCGAGCGACTCGGATTGGTTCGACGTTTTTGGCGCGCTTCTTACCCTCTGTGCCGAGCTCAACCTCGAACGAGACGGACTGACCAATCTTTGGGCGCTCAGTGCGGTTACGGAAGGCTTTGATGTGAACAAAGATCTCCTGTCCGCCCTGCATTGGCTCGATGAAGCCAAAGCCTCGCTCGTCGTTCCAGGATTTGATGACGCCGTCAATCCGCATCGCGTGAACTTTGTGAGGCCCAACGTTGCGCTTGAGCCGCGGCCGACGAGCGTAGCGAGAAGGGTACTGCCAGCGGTACGCTGGCAGCCGTCGGCTCGAAGCGCGGGTTAGACCGCGACGTCGACGTACTCGACTTTGCTGGACGGCGAGGGTACGGGAACACCATCTTCGCGAAGCCCCGCGACATGAAACTCGATTGCTTCACGGATGAGTGATTCAACCTGGGCCTCGGTGTCGCCGGTCGCGACGCACCCGGGCAGATCGGGCACGTAGGCCGAGTAGTTGCCGTTGGCCTTTTCGATAACGATCGCGTAGCGCATTCTTTCGATCCCTATTTCTTGAGATCCGACTGCTTCAGGATACTGTTCAGAGTGCCAGGGGCAAGATCATCGCTCGGTTTTCCGGCAACTGTGACACGCCCCGGCTTGGACGGGTGCTTGAACTGGCGGTGGCTCCCGCGCGTGGCCACCAAGAACCACCCGTCTTCCTGAAGCATTCGAAGGACCTCACTGACTTTCACACCCCGAGAATATCAGCTGCAGTGGGTCAGCCGGTGAGCCACATGATCTCGCGGTCTAACGCTGCCGTTAACCCGCCGCCGAGGAGCGAAGCGACGAGGGAACCGCAAGCGGTACGCTTGCGGCGGTCGGGTTGAATGATGGGATGGACTCCCCCTGATCTTTCGGCATCATCGTGCCAGCTGGCCTCATGTGGTGTGGGGTGTCAGCGCTCAACCGAAGGAGTCCGACATGAATGCTACCGCTGCTTTGCCGGTTGTGGGAGTCGATCTCGCGAAATCCGTGTTCCAGCTTGGCGTCGCCGATGGCTCGTGGCGGGTCGTCGAACGCATCGCCTGACGCGCACCCAGTTCGAGCGCTGGTTCGTCAATCGGGCGGTCGGTCTGGTCGTCATGGAAGCCTGCGGCTCGGCGCACCACTGGGCGCGCTGGCTCAATGGTCTCGGCATCGAGGTGCGCCTGCTGCCGGCGGCCTACGTCCGCGCCTACGTCAAGCGCAACAAGACCGATGCCGCCGACGCCGGCGCCTTGCTCGAAGCGGCGCGCTGCGCCGAGATCGTCCCGGTGCGCGTGAAATCGATCGAGCAACAGGCTCTGCAAGGGCTGCATCGCACGCGCTCGCTGTGGATGGCCACACGCACCTCGCGCATCAACGCGCTGCGCGGCTTCTGCCGGGAGTTCGGCATCGTCATCGCCCAGGGCAGTCGCCTCGGCGTCGAGCAGATCGGCCGCGTGCTCGCCGATCCGCACTCGGCGGTGCCCGAGCTTGATCCGCGGCACGATGACGCTGCTGGTCGAGGAGATCCGCCTGCTCGAGGTGCGCATCGCGAGCTCGAGCGCGAGTTGACGCGCTGGCCCGCCAGTCCCGGGTGTGCACCACGCTGCTGTCGATTCCCGGCGTCGGCTTGCTGACCGCGACCGCGATGGTGGCGGCCACCTCCGGCAACGTCGCCACTTCGGCGATGCGCGCCACTTCGCCTCCTGGTTCGGCCTCACGCCCAAGGAATATTCCTCCGGCAGCACGCGCCATCTCGGGCGCATCTCCAAGCGCGGCGACCGCTACCTGCGCATGCTGCTCACCCACGGCGCGCGCTCGGTGCTGCGCGCGGCCACCGTCGCGGCGCGAGCCGGACGACCGTCGATGGCCTGCGGCCTGGGCGCTCGCCGTGCAGGCCCGACTCGAATCACAACAAGGCGACCTGCGCGCTCGCCAACAAGCTCGCCCGGATCTGCTACGCGACGCTGCGCGACGGCCGACCTACGGCGAACTGCGCTCGTCCAGAGAAGAAGATCGCGCGCACCGCTTCGCGCTCGCCGCCTGAACGACAGTCCCTGATCGAATCTACCCACCCCGAGCCTTGCGTAGAGATTGATCGCCCATCATGGCAACCCGGGTCGTCCCCACATCGCTTGACGCCGATAACCCTGCCGGCAGCTCGCTGTTCGCAGCGCCTTGCCGCTTGCAACGATTGGCGCGCCGGTGCTCGCAGATTCCATGTCGGCACGGGCCATCTCGAGCCCACTTACAGATGCCGGATATACGACTGCAGGCTCACCCTCGTGCCACAACTATCGATCAGCCTCTTGCCTTGCGGGGGGAGTCCATATACGGGTTAGCCGGCGCGTCGCGGACCGAGGCGTACATAAAGCTCTGCTACCGCTTCGCGTAGGGGTGTGAGCGGGTAGTCTTCACCATGAAATTTGAAGACGTCCCCGTCGAGGGCACGGAGAAAAGCCTTTGACGGAAAGCCCTTTGCCCCCGTGACGATGTTCATATCAAAGAACGCCTGGCCATCGTAGTCCGCGACCCACTTGTCAAGGCGCTCATCGAAGTGCTCAAGGTGATTGCGAAGTCGACGAAACGGCTTCAGGTCAATGCCGGTAAGGTCAACGTGAGCGGACAGAATTGAACTCCGGGCGCTCCCCGGCTTGGGGTCCAGAAGCTTGTCCACGTTTGCGACGTGAACGATAAAGTGATGAAGATTGAAGAACACACCAGGGACGTTCTTTTTCTCGAGCGCCGTCTCGAAGCCGCGGAAGCATTGTTGCGCGAACTCGAGCTGCGTCAGAGCTTCCTGGATGTAGATACGCGACTTGTCCATGATGTGCGACGGCTAACGCTGCCGTTAACCCGCCGCCGAGGCGCGAAGCGCCGAAGGGACCCGCAAGCAACGCTTGCGGGCGGTCGGGTTGAACGGCAGGTTAGCCGCCTTTCTTCCCCTTGGCCGCGAGCAGACGAGATACTGCGTGCGCCAACTCGGCTTCGTCTTTAAGTGCTTGACCTAGCCGATCAGCAAGTTCAGACAGGACTACGCGAATGCTCGTCGCGAGGCTGAGGCAGTCCTCGTCCGACTGGCTGTGCAGTCCCTCGCTCAACGCAGCATGCAGGAGCGTCAGCGGGTTGTGACCATTGATCAAGAGAACCTGGGGAATTCCGTGTTTGATGCTGTCGATAGCCTTGGAAAACTGTGTCTCCGCCTGTGCCGCCCGCAACTCAGCAAGCAGTTCTGGGGACGCGCCCAACTTCTCCGATACTTTCGCGACTTCCTCAAGAATTCGGTTCTTCTGATTTTCGACTACTCGCCTGTAGTAGCCAAACGCCCCGATGCCCAGCCCCTGATGCTCAGAGCGACGCCCCTTCAAGAATAGTTCGCGGTCAGGACCGATGAGTTTGATTACTCGAGATGCAGTGGGTGGACCGAACTCGGGCCATTCCCCGAACTTGAGAATGCGGCCGTTCTTTCCATCGTTTGCAAGAGTGATCCAGAGGGAGTAGTGCTTGCGGGTCTTCTGGCAGTTACGACAGGTATACGTGAGATAGTCGAAAGCTGGCCTTTCCGGCCGAGATCGAAATCGACGCCCGTCCGGCGGAGAAAAAGCGAAACCCGTTGCACGCCTCATTGGGGCAGAAGAGGCGAATGTCAGGCGAGGTCAGAGCCAGCCCGTCCCGGCTGATTGGATGCTGAACTGATATGTTGGCTACATCAGCCCACGTGTTCGGAGGTACGGATTCAAGGAATTCGGGTACCGAGAGCGATTCCGGCTGCGATGGCTGGCTCGGTTGTTCTTGAACGTCCACGGCGATCCCTCTAGGTGGCTAACGCTCTCTTACCTTCCTAATTTCCCACACCGAAAACCTCCTAACGACCCGGATCTTAGGCGTGACGAGGAGTTTTATGCCTCGTCTCTCGCGCGAGAATACGCCGGAAATCAGCGTCATAGAAAGGCGCTCCTGACGCCGAAGATCCGCGCCGACGCGCACGTTATGCATCCGAAGACCGCCGCCATCGACACCGGAAGCCGGACGTCGTCCGACCTCGGCGAGCTCAAGCCAACGCACGGCCGAGATACGCCTCAATCACCCTCGGGTCCGCGAGCACCGCCTCCGGCGCTCCTTCCGCGAGCGTCCGCCCGTAGTCGAGCACGTGGATCCGGTCGGCCAGGTCGGCCACCATCTGCATGTCGTGCTCCACCCAGACCATCGCCAAAGCGAGCTCGTGACGGATGCGCAGGATGTGGCGCGCGAGGTCCTCGCGCTCGTCGCGGTTCAACCCTGCCGACGGCTCGTCGAGCAGCAGCACCCGCGGCGCCATCGCAAGCGCGCGCGCGAACCCGACGACCTTCTGGATGCCGAACGGCAGCGCGTCCACCGGCTGGTGCCGGTAGCGCTCGAGCTCCACGAACTCGATCACTTCCTCCACCGCGCGCCGGTGCTCGACCTCGGCCTCGCGCACGCTCCGAAGGAAAAGGCTCTCGGCGATCACGCCCATCCCCATCCGCGCGTGGCGCGCGACGAGCAGGTTCTCGAGCACCGTCATGTGCGGGAAGAGCTCGCCGTGCTGGAACGTCCGCGCGACGCCGAGCGCCGCGATCCGGTGCGGCCGCGCGCGCGTGATGTCGTCGCCGGCGAACTCGATCCGCCCGGCCCCCGGGCGGTAGATGCCGCAGACGCAGTTGAGCACCGAGGTCTTGCCGGCGCCGTTCGGCCCGATCAGCGCGAGGAGCTCGCCCGCGCCGCGCGGCGAACGACACGTTCTCGAGCACCTGCAGCCCGCCGAACGCCAGCGAGATGCCTTCGACCCTGAGGACGTCATTTTTTCCCCGCTGGTCTAGGGGGTCGAAGGGGGATGTGTCCCCCTTCTCGTGCTCGATGTCAGCCATACCAGCGCCGGCTCCGGCGGTACTGCTTGACGTCGCGGTAGCTCCGCCGCCGCTCGCCGCCGCCCAGGTAGAACTCGCGGATGTCCTGGTGGCCCGCGAGCCGCTCCGGCGTGCCGTCGAGGACGATGCGGCCGTTCTCCATGACGTAGCCGTAGTCGGCCATGTCGAGCGCGACGCGCGCGTTCTGCTCGACGAGGAGGATCGTCAGCCCGAGCGTGTCGCGGATCGCGCGCAGCCGCGCGGCGAGCTCCTGCACCACGAGCGGCGCGAGCCCGAGCGAGAGCTCGTCGACGAGCAAGAGCTCCGGCCCGCAGGCGAGCGCGCTGCCGATGGCGAGCATCTGTCGCTCGCCGCCGGAGAGGAGCCCCGCCTCGCGTTCGCGCAGGCGCGCGAGGGGCGGGAAGTACTCGTAGACCGACTCGATCATCCGGCGCCGCTCCGGCGCGCGCGCGGCGCGCGGCACCGTCGCCTCCAGGTTCTCCGCGACGGAGAGGTTCTCGAACACCTTGCTCCGCTCGGGGACGAGCACGATCCCGAGGGCGGTGACGCGATGCGGCGCGCGGTTCTCGATGCGCTCGCCCTTGTACCTGATCGCGCCCTCGGTGACGCGCGCATCGTCGATGCCGAGGAACCCGGAGATCGCCCGCAGGCACGTGGTCTTGCCCGCGCCGTTCGTGCCGAGCAGCGCGACGATCGCGCCTTGCGGGACGTCGAGCGACACACCCTGCACGGCGGTGACGACGCGGTGGTAGACGACCTCGAGCTTCTCGACGGCGAGGAGCGGCCCGGTCATCGGAGCGGCCGCTGCTTGAACGGCCACAGCAGGAAGTAGCTCTGGATCCGGCGCCAGATCCCGACCAGGCCCTGCGGCTCGTACACGAGGAAGAGGATCATCACCAGGCCGAACGCGGCGTAGTTGACCGCAAACACCGAGGTCGCCCACGCTTCGGGCGTCGGCAGGACGCTCATCAGCCACTCGATCGCGTACGGGAAGAGCGTCACGAACGCCGCCCCGAGGATCGCGCCGAGGATCGAGCCCATGCCGCCGATGATCACCATCGCGACGTACTGGATGGTGAGGAAGAGCGAGAACGCCTCGGCCGACACGAACCCGCGGTAGTACGCGAAGAGCGCCCCCGCCACCGCGGTCATCGTCGAGCTCACGACGAACGCGAGCACCTTGTACCCGGGCACGTTGATGCCGAGCGCCTCGGCGACCGCCTCCCGGCCCCGGATCGCGCGCCAGGCGCGGCCGGTCCGCGAGCGCAGCAGGTTGAGGCCGACGAGCACCGCGCTCGCGGCGGAGGCGAGGAGCACGAGGTACCAGACGCGGGCGTCGGTGAGCGTCCAGGCGCCGAGTTGCGGCGGGTCGATCACGACGCCGGTGGAGTGACCGCGCCGGGTCTCGTACTCGGCGCCGAGGTAGATGACGATGAAGTGCAGCGCCAGCGTCGAGACCGCGAGATAGAGACCGCGGAGGCGCAAGCTTGGCAGGCCGAAGACGAGGCCGATCACCGCGCCGACCGCGGCCGCCGCGGGGAGCGTCACCCAGAACGGCGCCGCCATTTCCTTGAACAGGATCCCGACCGTGAACGCGCCGGCCGCGAGGAGTCCCGCATGGCCGAGCGACACCTGGCCGGCGAAGCCGGTCAGCAGCATCAGCGCGACCGCGCCGATCGTCGCGAGCAGCACCTGGTTCGCGAGGTCGAGGAGAAACGGCGCGGCGAGCGCGGGCACCGCCAGCGCGGCGACGGCGAACGCGGCGAGCGCCGCCTTCTGCGCGCGGGTGTCGAGGAGCACGAGGTCGCGCTCGTAGCTCGTCCGGAAGTAGCCGCTCGCGAAAGACATCAGCCGATCGTCGCCCCGGTGAAGACCGGGGCCCAGGCTGGATGCCGGCGTTCGCCGGCATGACGGACGCTACACACGGTCCAGCTCCTCGCGCGTGCCGAAGAGGCCCCACGGCCGCACGATCAGCATCGCGAGCAGCACGAGGAACGGCACCACGTCGGAGAGCAGGGGGTTGACGTAGTGGATCAGCAGCACCTCGGCGGCTGCCACGACGAGCGAGCCGAGGAGCGCGCCGAGGAGGGAATCGAGACCGCCCACCAGCGCGGCCGGGAACGCCTTCAGCCCGATGACGACCATCGTCTGCTCCAGGGCGGAATCGCAGGCGATCAGCATGCCGGCGAGGCCGCCGGTGAGCGTCGCGAGCCCCCACGCGAGCGCGTAGATGCCGTGCAGGCCGATCCCGCGCTGCGCCGCGAGCAGCGAGTTCTGTCCGGCGGCCCGCATCCGGATGCCCCAGCGCGTGTAGCGGAGGAAGACCCACAGCCCGAGATAGACGCCGGCGGTGGCGAGCACGAGCGCGAGGCTCACCACCGAGATCTTCGCGGTGTCGCCGATCGCGATCGACGCGTTGGTCCAGCCGAGCGCCTGCAGCGGATGCCGCTCCTGCGCGCCCCATGCCAGCACCATCGCGCCGCGCAGCAGGATGCCGAGCGCGATCGTCGCGAGCACCGCGGCGAGCACCGACTCGCCGGTCATCCGCCGCATGAGCGCGACGTAGACGAGTCCGCCGACCGTGACCGCAAGCGCGACCGACACCGCGATCGCTGCGGCCGGGTGGCCCGAGAAGAGCGATGCGGTGACGTAGAGCCCGTACGCCCCGAGCATCATCAGCTCGCCGTGCGCGAGCGAGAGGACGCGCGAAACGCGGTAGATCAGCACGTACCCGCAGCAGATCAGCGCGTAGATCGACGCGAGGACGACGATGTTGACGGCGAGTTGAATGGTCTATCGCTTCACATCGATGGCCTGCCAGTCCTGCACCCGCACCACTGCCTGCTTCGCGGGGTCCCAGCGCCAGACGCGGTAGTACTGCCGCGTCCGGAAGTGGTTGTCCTTCGTCCACTCGAGCGGACCGCCGCGCAGGCCCTTCAAGTCGACCTTCAGGTTGCTCATCGCGGCCGTCGCCTTCGCCGGCGTCGGCGGCCACGAGGTGCTCCTGAGCACCGACTCGATCACCAGCCCGGCGATGAAGCCCTCGGTCAGATAGGTCGTCGGGTACTTGAGATTGGCGCGGTGCGTGACGGTGCGGATCTCGGCGTGCACCGGCAGGTCGTCCTGGAAGAGGGCGTTCGTGCCGATCACGTAGAACCCGCCGTCCTTCACACGCGCCAGCTCGTCCTCGGCGTTCAGATGCGCCCAGGTGATGTAGCGGCCGTTCCAGCCGAGTCGGCGCAGCGCTTCGAACGTGCGCACCTGCGACACCCACGGCGACCAGGAGAACACCCAGTTCGGGTCGGCCTCCTTCAGCTTGGTCGCGAACGGCGTGTAGTCGGGCGCCGGCGGCGGGGTGATCTGCTTCTCCACGGGCGTCATGCCGAGCGTCTTCGAGAGGCCCTCCGCGTAGTCGATCTCGCTGCGCGCGATCGGGATCGCCATCGCGGCGAAGCCGATCCGCACCGGCTCCTTCGCCTGCGAGCGCACGAACCCGAGCGCGGCCTGCGAATCGAGATTCGCGCCGAAGGCCGTCGAGCAGAACTGCAGCGGATCGGCCGGCGGATAGGTCTCCTTCGGGCAGACGGAGCCGGCGAAGTAGAGCGGCACCCCGGCCCGCTTGGCCTCCGCGACCATCGGCGCGTAGGTCGAGGACAGACTGGTGTTGATGAGCATCAGCACGTTGTCCTGCGACAGCAGCTTCTTCGCGTTCGCGGCCGCCCGGGACGGCTCGGCGCCGTCGTCCGCGATCACGAGGCGTATCGGCCTGCCGTTGATGCCGCCTTTCGCGTTCACGTGATCGAGGTACGCCTTCATCGCCTCGACCACCGGCGCGTAGGTGGCCGCCGCCGGCCCGGTCATCCCGGCGCTGACGCCGATCACGTACGCGTCCTGCGCGGCCGCCGGCGCGGCGAGGGCGGCGCCGAGGGCTGCGATCCCGAGTGCTCGTTTCATGGCCTTCCTCCTGTGGTGGTGCGCTACCTCAAGGCGTCGCCCGCTTCGCGCGCGAGCAGCCGCTCCTCGGCATCGCCGTACATCGATTCGACGAGGTCGCGGAAGCGCTCGTACATCTGCTTCCGCTTCACCTTGCGCGTCGGCGTCACCGGCTCGCCCTCTTCCTCCGGGTCGAGCGCCTTCGGGAGGATGCGGAACGCCTTCACCTGCTCGACCCGCGCGAGCTCGGTGTTCGCGCGGTCGAGCTCGGCCTGGATCAGCGCCGCGACGCGCGGGTGCGCCGCGAGACTGGTGAAGCCGGTGTAGGCGACGTCGCTCGAGCGCGCCCAGTCGGAGACCGTGTCGTAGTCGATCTCGACGAGCGCGGTCAGGTACTTCCGCGCGTGCCCGAACACCGCGACCTCGGCGATGTACGGGCTCGCGCGCACGATGTTCTCGATGTAGGAGGGCGATAGCGTCTTCCCGCCGGCGGTGACGATGAAGTCGCGCGCGCGGTCGACCAGCCTGAGCCGCCGGGACGCCGTGCCGCCCGGGACCCACTCGCCGACATCTCCCGTCCGCAGCCAGCCGTCCTCGCCCAGCACCTCGCGCGTCGCGTCCGCATTCCTCCAGTAGCCCTCGAAGACGTGCTCGCTGCGGATCAGGATCTCCCCCGAGTCCGCGAGGGCGAGCTCGAATCCGGGCGCGACCGTGCCGACGTCGCCGGGCCGGGGAAACGGCCCGCGCTGCCCGGTTATGATCGCGCCCGCCTCTTCGGTCTGGCCGTAGATCTCGCAGACGTTCATGCCCCAGATCTGCCACAGGCTCATCGTCTCGGGAGGAAGCGGCGCGCCGCCGCTGATGACGAGGCGCAGCGCATCGAACCCCAGCTTGTTGAGGATGGGGCGGAACGCCACTGCACGCGCCACCGCGTAAGCGGCCGAGTCGAGCGCGTTGGTCCTTCCCTCCCAGCGCGCGCGCGCGTAGCGCCGGCCGGCGCGCATCGCGAGGCCGTAGACCGCGCGCTTGACCGTGCTCGAGCTCCCGACCGCGACCAGCGCCTGCGACGCGAACTTCTGCAGGTACCGCGGGACCGTGAAGAGCACCGTCGGCGCGACCTCGAACAGCGTCTGCGCGAGATCCTCCGGGTCCTCGCCGAAATGCGGCACGACGCCGCCGACGAGCGGCAGCGTGATGGCAACGTCGCGGCCGAGCACGTGGCAGAGCGGCAGGTAGACCACCGTCCGCTGCGGCTCGGCGAGGAGCGGATAGTGCTCGACCAGGTTGTACGCGGCGGCGAGATGCCGGCCATGCGCGACGAGCGCGCCCTTCGGGTTGCCGGTCGTCCCCGAGGTGTAGACGATGAACGCCGGATCCCGCGGCGCGATCCGCCCCGCGAGGTCCTCGAGCAGCGCGAGCGCTTCGTCCTCGCTGCACGGCGCCTCCTTCAGCGCGGCGCCGTAGTCGCGGAGCTTCTGGTGCCGGTACGCGAACATCGCTCCCGAGTCGATCACGAGGATCCAGCGCAGGCTCGGCAGCCGGTCGGCGAACGGGAGGATCCGGTCGACGTACTCCTGGTCGCCGGCGACGAAGACCGCCGCCCCGCCGTCGCGCAGCTGGTATTCCACCTCGGACGCGGACGCGGTCGGATAGATGCCGTAGGTGACCGCGCCGAGCGCCTGCGCCGCGAGGTCGCAGATCATCCACTCCTCGCACGGATCGCCCATGATCGCGACGCGCTCCCCCCTGGCGACGCCGAGGCCCTGCAGCGCGCGTGCGGCGCGGCCGACAAGCACTGCGTAATCCCGCCACGTGCGCTCGCGGTAGATGCCGCGGGCCTTCGAGCGGAACGCCACGGTGTCGGGGCGCGCGCGCGCGTGGCCGGCGAGGAGGGCAGGCGCGTTCGTGCGGCTCAGCTCGGGCGTCCGCATCTCACTTCGCGCGCTTGCGGGGCGCGGCGGCCCCGTCCAGGATCAGGCGCGAGAACTCGGCGGCTACCCGCTCGATGGTGGCGTCGGGCTCCTTGCCGAGCCACGCCGGCGCCGCGTTGCACATCCCGAGCAGGGCGAGCGTCGCGAGCCGGCAGGCGAGGTCGCTGCGGAACTCGCCCGACCGCACTCCTGCCTCGAAGACGCCCTGGATGGTTCGCTCGAGACGGCGCGAATGCCGCCCGACGCGCCGGCGGCTCGCGTCGGGGAGGTGATGGCGCTCGCGCAGGAACACCCAGACGAAGTCGCGCCGGTCGCGCATCGGCGCGAGGTGGGCGTGGACGATCCTGCGGATCTTCTCGGACGCGGTGTCCGGGCCGGCGGCGACCTCCGCCTCGCGGTCGACGAACTCCTCGACGCCCATGGTGCACACCACCTCGAGCGCCACCTCCTTCGAGGGGAAGTAATAGTAGAGGCTCGCCTGCCGGATGCCGAGCACGTCGGCGATGTCCTGCGTCGAGGCGCCGTGATAACCGCGCTCGGCGAAGACTCGCGCCGCCGCCTCGATGATCTCGCGCGCGCGCCGGCGCGGGCTGCCGGCGGAGCGGCGGGGCACCGCGACGGCGGTTTTCATCGAGGCCTAGCGCCCGGTGCGATGACATCGTCTGCCGGCGGCTCGGCGTACAACCGCTCGACGAGCGCCGCGCGCCGGTCGAGCACGGCGCGCTGGTTGATGTAGCCCTTGTCGGTGATCTCGTTGGCGTCGATCGAGGGCGGCTCGCCGAGCACGAGCACCCGCGCAAAATGCATCGAGCTGCCCGCCGCCTCGGCAGCGATCCGCGCGAGGCCGGCGGCGATTTTCGTCCGCACCTCGCGCCTGGCCGCGAACCAGGCGGAACCCGCGTCGGCCGGTGAGTCCGGGCAGAGGTTCCGCGCCGCGGTCGGGTTCAGGAACAGCAGCGCGCCCGGCTCGGCACGGTCGTGTCCGGTGATCACCGCGTCCTGCAGGAGCGGATCGCAGGCGGCGATCAGCTTCACCCGCATCGCGCCGACGCTCACCCACGTGCCCGTGGAGAGCTTGAAATCCTCCGCGACGCGTCCGTCGAACTCGAGGCCGCGCGCCGGATCGCCGGAATCGGCGAACCGGACCGCGTCGCCGATCCGGTAGAAGCCTTCCTCGTCGAACGCGCTGCGCGTCAGCGCCTCGTTGCGGAAATAGCCCGGCGTCACGTTCGGCCCGCGCACGCGCACCTCGAGCTTGCCGGCGGCGGGCACGAGCTTCAGCTCGCAGCCGGGGACCGGGACGCCGATGACGCCCGCGCGGTCGATGTGCCAGTGCACCGCGGTCGCGAGCGGCGCGGTCTCGGTCGAGCCCCACGCCGAGCTCATCGCGGGCGCGGCACCCGCGCGGTGCGCAACCTTCTCGAGCCGCTCCCACAGGTTCTGCGGCAGCGCCGCGGCGGCATAGAAGACGAACTCGAGATCGCGGAAGAAGCTCGCGCGCAGGCCCGCGTCCTGCTCGAGGAACGGCAGCAGCAGGTCATACCCGCGCGGGACGTTGAAGTAGGCCGTGGGCGAGATCTCCCCGAGATTGCGCGCGGTGGTCTCGACGAGACCGGGCGCCGGCTTGCCGCCGTCGATGTGGAGCGTCCCGCCGTTCCGGAGTGCCATGTTGAAGCAGAAATTGCCGCCGAACGTGTGGTTCCAGGGCAGCCAGTCGACGAGCACCGGCGGCCGGTCCTCGAGGAAGGGCCAGACCTGCGCCGCCATCTGCTGGTTCGAGCAGAGCATGCGGTGAGTGTTCACCACGCCCTTCGGGATGCCGGTCGAACCGGAGGTGAAGAGAATCTTCGCGACCGTGTCGGGCCCGATCCGGGCGAACGCCTCGTCGACTTGCGCGGTGGGCGCGGCGTCGAGCAGCGCCGCGATCGGGGTGGCGGTCGCTTCGACGGCGGCGAGCGCCGGCGCGAAGCGGGCCGGATCCGAGCAGTAGACGAGACCTGGCCGCAGCAGCTCGCAGATCGCCGTCAACTTCGCGAAGTCCTTCGACATCAGCGAGTAGGCCGGCGACACCGGCGCGACCGGCACGCCGACGTGCATCGCGCCGAGGGCGAGGAGGGCGTGGTCGATGCCGTTGTCGGAGAGGATCGTGACCGGGTGATCGGGCCCGAGGCCGCGGTCGAGGAGCGCCTGCCCGATGCGGCGCGCCGCATCGAGGACTTCGCGGTAAGCGAGCTTTCGCCAGCCGTCGCCGGCGCGCTCGGCGAGGAACGTGCGGTCGGGCGCGCGGGCGGCCCACTGCACGAGCCACTCGCCGACCGCGCGGGCGGGAGGCGCGAGCTCCTGCGGCGAGCGGAGCACGACGGATCCGTCGGCGCGACGCTCGAGATCGACGCCGGCCGGCGCGAAGCGCGGGCGGGATGCCACGGAAAGCCTCCTCCTTCTCGAGGCGCGCGGCCGGTTGCCTTCCGCAACCTGAGCCGTCAGAATTCTATCAAACTATAGACGACGTCCAAGGAGGATCGGATGCCCATCGCGCCCGACGGCCGCCCGCCGTTCCGCGCCGACCACGTCGGCAGCCTGCTGCGCCCGGCGGCGCTGCGTCACGCCTTCCGCGACGTCCTCGCGCGCAAGATCGACGAGACGCAGTTCCGCTCGATCCAGGACGCCGCGATCCGCGACGTCGTGAGGCTGCAGGAGGAGGTCGGGCTGCAGGTCGTCAACGACGGCGAGTACCGGCGCGGCTCGTACTGGGGCCGGTTCGTCGAGCTCACCGACGGCCTCGCGGTGAAGCAGGCGCGCTACAAGTTCCACGACGATCACGGGCACGAGCTCGACTTCACCGCGCCGCACGTCACCGGGAAGGTGCGCCGCGGCCGGCCGATCGCGGTGGACGAGATCGAGTTCGTGCGCGGTCTCACGAGGGCGACGCCGAAGGTGACGCTGCCGGCGCCCTCGACGATGCACTTCTATCGCGGACCGCAGTACGCCGACCCGGGTGTTTACGAGAGCCCGCAGGACTTCTTCGACGACCTCGGCAGGGTCTACCAGGCGGAGATCGCCGCGCTCGGGCGCGCCGGCGCGCGCTACGTCCAGCTCGACGAGGTTGCGCTCGCCATGCTCTGCGATCCGGCGGCGCGCGCGAAAGTGCGAGCGGACGGCGCGGACCCGGAGGCGCTCGTCGATCTCTACGTCGAGGCGATCAACCAGGCGGTCGCGAGCCGGCCGTCGGACATGGTGATCGGCGTGCACATGTGCCGCGGCAACTACAAGGGCCTGTACCTTGCCGAGGGCGGCTACGACTCCGTCGCCGAAAAACTCTTCCAGCGCGCGGACGTCAACCACTTCCTGCTCGAGTACGACACGCCGCGCGCCGGCGACTTCGCGCCGCTGCGGTTCCTGCCGAAGACTAAGGGCGTCGTCCTCGGGATGGTCAGCTCCAAGGTCGCCGCGCTCGAAGAGATCGATCAATTGCAGCGGCGGGCCGACGCCGCCGCGAAGTACGTCGACCCCGACCGGCTCGCGATCAGCCCGCAGTGCGGCTTCGCGAGCACCGTGGCCGGAAATCCCATTACCGAGGCCGACATGCGCGCGAAGCTCGCGCTCTGCGTCGACGCCGCCCGGACGATCTGGGGCTGAAGACCGCAAGCACGCAACTTTGTGCAAGACACGCGGCGCGCGGGGTTTCGACAATCATAGGCTCGCGCCATGTCAGTTTCCACGACACGAGGGGGCAGGCCCCCTCGTGCTCCCCGACGCCACGAAAGCGCCGCCTTCGGCGTCGGTTTCATCCTAGGGGGCAGGCGTCATCAGCGGGGGGCGGTCGCCGACACACTCCATGGACGCATCGCGCGAAAACGCACCGGGCAGTCCCGTGCTCCTGGCCCTGGATTGGGGCACCTCGAGCCTGCGCGCATTCCTGATGAGCGACGCCGGGGAGGTGCTCGACACCCGCCATGCCCCTTGGGGCATCCTGCATCTGCCCGCGCCGGCCCAGGCCGGCGGCTTCGAGCAGGCCTTCGCCGGGATTGCTCGCGACTGGCTGGCCCACTGGCCGGCGCTGCCGGTCGCGGCCGCCGGGATGGTCGGCAGCGCGCAGGGCTGGCGGGAAGCGCCTTACGCACGCTGCCCTGCCGACGCGCGGGCGCTGGCCGCGCAGGGGGTACGCGTGCCGAGCGGCCTCGGTCCGGAAGTGCTGATCGCCCCCGGCGTGTTGTTCGACGTACCGGACCGTGCCCCTGATGTCATGCGTGGCGAGGAGATCCAGATCGCCGGCGCGCTCGCCGCGCAACCGGCGTGGGCCGAGCGTGCCTGCGTCGTGCTGCCGGGCACGCATTCCAAGTGGGCGCGGATCGAGGACGGGCGTATCCTGAGCTTCGCCACCTACATGACCGGCGAGCTGTTCGCCGTGCTCCGCCAGCATTCGATCCTCGGCCGGCTGATGCCGCAGGACGCTGCGCCAGCGGGAAGCGCGGCGGAGGCCGCCTTCGCCCAAGGACTGCAGGCCGCCCGCGACAGCATGCCCGGAGATCTTTCCCGCCAGCTCTTCGCGGCACGCACGCTGGGACTGACCAAGCGCCTGCCGAGCGAGGCGCTTGCCGACTATCTGTCGGGACTTCTCATCGGCCACGAGCTCGTTTCCGGGCTGGCCATGTCGCGCGCGACGCTCGAGGCCGCCGCACCGATCCTCTTGATCGGAGACCTCGCCCTGTGCCGACGCTATGCGCATGCGCTCGAGATCCTCGGCGTGCCGGTGCGTGCCCAGCTCGACAACACCGCGCCGCGCGGGCTGTGGGAGTTCGCTCGTGCCGCCGGCCTGCTTCATTAGCCGATGCCGGCCGCCACGCGCGCAAGGAGAGAGTGCCGGTGCCCGAGAACGTCCTTTCAAGTCGCTTCGATGCGGCGCTCGCCGCGTTGCCGCTGGTCGCGATCTTGCGCGGCATCGCGCCAGACGAAGCCGAGCCCGTCGCACTCGCCCTGCACGCCGCCGGTTTCCGGCTGATCGAGGTGCCGCTCAACTCGCCCGATCCGTTCGACAGCATCGCGCGTGTCCGGCGCGCCCTGCCCGCCGACACCCTCGTGGGGGCCGGAACGGTTCTGCGCAACGATGATGTCGCGCGCCTGCGTGCGGCGGGCGGCGAACTGGTGGTGATGCCGCATGCCGACACCGACGTGATCCGCGCTGCCAAAGCCGCGGGCCTGCTGTGCCTGCCGGGCGTGGCGACACCCACCGAGGCCTTCGCCGCGCTCGATGCGGGCGCTGACGCCCTCAAGCTGTTCCCAGCCGAGATGGTCGCGCCGCCGGTGCTGAAGGCGATGCGCGCGGTGTTGCCCAGGGCGGTGCGCCTGTTGCCCGTGGGCGGCATCACGCCCGAGAACATGGCTTCGTACGTGAGCGCCGGCGCCGACGGCTTCGGGCTCGGCTCCGCGCTGTACGCACCCGCCGCGTCGCCCCAGCAGGTGGCCGAGCGGGCCCGGCGCTTTGTCGCCGCGTGGCGCGCGCTGCCGGCAGCCTGAGAGTCCGACATGGCGGCAGCGCTCTCGACGGCGGGGTTCGGCGTGGTCGCATGCCGCCGCGAACCGAGCAGGTGCGCGCGGTGCTCGGGGTCCGATCGGCCGCGAGGATGATGGATTCAAAGAGGAGTCGCCCATGAGCGAGCAGAAGAAGCGCCGCAGCCAGCTCTGGTTCGATGACGCGAGTCATCCGGACATGACCGCGCTCTACATGGAGCGCTACCTGAACTACGGCCTCACCCGCAAGGAGTTGCAGTCGGGACGGCCCATCGTCGGCATCGCCCAGACCGGCAGCGACCTCGTGCCGTGCAACCGGCATCACCTGCAGCTCGCCGAACGGGTGAAGGAAGGCATCCGGGATGCGGGCGGCGTCGCGCTCGAGTTTCCGGTGCATCCGCTGCAGGAGACGGGCAAGCGCCCGACCGCGGGCTTGGACCGGAACCTCGCCTACCTTGGGCTCGTAGAGATTCTCTACGGGTATCCGCTGGACGGGGTGGTGCTCACCACCGGCTGCGACAAGACCACACCCGCCTGCCTGATGGCCGCGGCCACGGTCAACCTCCCGGCCATCGTCCTCTCCGGCGGGCCGATGCTGAACGGCTGGTACCAGGGCGAGCGGGTGGGCTCGGGCGCCGTCATCTGGCACGCGCGCCAGCTCTTCGCCGCCGGAGAGATCGACTACGAGGAGTTCATGGAGCGGGCAGCGGCCGCCGCACCGAGCGCTGGCCATTGCAACACGATGGGTACCGCGCTCTCCATGAACGGGATCGCCGAGGCCCTGGGGATGTCTCTCCCCGGCTGCGCCGCCATCCCCGCGCCGCACCACGAGCGCGGACAGATGGCCTACGCGACCGGCAAGCGGCTCGTGGAAATGGTTGAGGAGGACCTCAAGCCAAGTCGGATCATGACCCGCAAGGCCTTCGAGAACGCCATCGTCATGGCCTCGGCCATCGGTGCCTCCAGCAACGGCCCGCCCCACCTCATCGCCATTGCCCGTCACATGGGCGTCGCGCTCGACCTCGACGATTGGCAGGCCATCGGCCAGGAGATCCCGCTCGTCGTCAACTGCCAGCCGGCCGGCGAATATCTGGGCGAGGACTTCCACCGCGCCGGCGGCATCCCGGCGGTGGCCCGCGAGCTGCTTCGGGCGGGCAAGCTCCGCGGCGATGCCTTGACCGTTACGGGGCGCACCATCGCCGAGAACTACGCCGACGCCCCCGTTCCCGACGGGGAGGTCATCCTGAGCTACGAGAAGCCGCTCAAGGAGCGAGCGGGCTTCCTGGTGATCTCCGGCAATCTCTTCGACAGCGCGGTGATGAAGGCCTCGGTGATCGACCAGGCCTTCAGGGAGCGGTATCTCTCCAAGCCGGGTCAGGAGAACGTGTTCGAGGGCCGCGCGATCGTCTTCGACGGTCCCGAGGACTACCACGACCGCATCGACGATCCGGCCCTCGATATCGACGAGAACTGCATCCTGTTCATCCGCAATTGCGGCCCGGTGGGCTACCCGGGCTCGGCGGAGGTCGTGAACATGCGCCCGCCGACCGCCCTGATCAAGCGCGGAATCACCGCGCTGCCGTGCATCGGGGACGGGCGCCAGAGCGGCACCTCGGGCAGTCCCTCCATCCTCAACGTTTCCCCGGAGGCGGCGGTCGGGGGCGGCCTCGCGCTGCTCAAGACCGGCGACCGGGTTTGCATCGACCTCAACAAGCGCCGGGTGGATGTGCTCATTCCCGAGAACGAGCTGGCGCGCCGCCGGGCGGCCTGGAAGCCCCCGCAGCTGCCGAACCAGACGCCATGGCAGGAAATCTATCGCGGCCTGGCGGGGCAGCTCGCCACCGGCGCCTGCCTCGAGCCGGCCACCTTGTATCTCGACATCATCGCAGCCAGGGGCAATCCCCGGCATTCTCACTGAGCGCGCGCCACGCGAACGTATCCCGATATGGCGATCCAACCGACAGCCAGCGCATGGCGTCGGCATTGGCAAGATCGACTACCTCGTCGAGGAGCTGGGCGACGCGGTGGCCGTGATGCGATCGATCAAGCGCGCGCTGGATCCCGACGATCTGCTGAACCCGGGCAAGATCATCCGGATCTGACGCGTTTTGAACCCGTATCCTTGCGTCCCTGCGAAGACCGCGCGCTCACCGGCAGTTCTCGCAGCGAGCTCTGTGCAACATAAAGGAGATCGACATGAACAGATCCATCAAGCAGCTTCTGGCCGGCGCGATCGCTCCGGCTTTCTTGCTCGCCGGTGTCGCGAGCTCCACCGTGAACGCCCAGGAGAAAGCGATCAAGCTCGGGATCGGCCTTGCCGAGAACCATCCCCAAGGAATGGGTGCGGCGCGGTTCGCCGAGATTCTCGATAAGAAGAGCGGCGGCAAGCTGAAGGTGAAGGTCTACTACTCGGGATCGATCGGCGACGACGTGCGGATGGTCTCGGCGCTCAAGGGCGGCGTGCAGGAGATGACCATCCCCTCGACCGCGCCGCTCGTCGGCGACATCAAGGATTTCGGGGTCTTGGACCTCCCCTTCATGTTCAACGACGAGAAGGAGGCCGACGCGGTGCTCGACGGGCCGTTCGGCACGAAGTTGCTCGAAAAGCTTCCGCCGAAAGGACTGGTCGGGCTGTGCTACTGGGAAAACGGCTTCCGGCAGCTGACCAACAGCAGGCGCCCGGTGTCCAGGGCGGAGGACATCCAGGGCCTCAAGGTCCGGGTCATGCAGAACCCGGCCTACCTCGAGACGTTCAACGGCCTGGGCGCGAACGCGGTGCCGATGGCCTTCAGCGAGGTCTATACCGCGCTCGAAACCCGGACCATCGACGCCCAGGAAAATCCCATCCCCACGATTGAATCGTCGAAGTTCAATGAGGTGCAGAAGTACCTCACCCTGACCAAGCACACCTACAGTCCGTTCGTCGTCCTCGTGAGCAAAAGGTTCTGGGACAAGCTGTCGCCGGATGAGCAGAAGGCGATGCGAGAGGCCTGCGTCGAATCTCGGGACTATCAGCGCAAGGTGAACCGGGAAGCGAACATCAAGGTCCTGGAGTCCCTCAAGAAGGCAGGGATGCAGGTGATCGAAGTGCCGCCGCAGGAGGTCGCGAAGATGCGCGAGAAGGTGAAGCCGGTCATCGACAAGTTCGCGAAGGAGTTCGGCGAAGCGACGTACAAGGAATTGCAAGCCGAGATCGCCAAGGTGCGGAAGAGCTGATCGCCGCTTCCGATCCATTCGACGCAGGAGAACGCCATGACGACCATCACCGGCCTCGCCGCGCGCGACATCCGCTTTCCGACTTCGCGCTCGCTCGACGGTTCGGACGCGATGAACGAAGCGCCCGATTACTCGGCCGCGTACGTGATCCTCGCGACCGACGACCCGAAGCTTTCGGGCCACGGGCTCACCTTCACCTGCGGCCGTGGCAACGAGCTGTGCGTCGCCGCGGCGAAGTCGCTCGCGCCCCGGGTGGTGGGGAGGAAGCTCGGAGAGATCACCGAGAACATGGGCGCGTTCTGGCGCGACATCACGATGGGGGACAGCCAGCTCCGCTGGCTCGGCCCCGAGAAGGGTGTCATCCACCTCGCTACCGCGGCGATCGTCAACGCGGTCTGGGATCTGTGGGGGAAGGCGGCCGGCAAGCCGGTGTGGAAGCTCCTCGTCGACATGAGTCCGGAAGAGCTCGTGCGCTGCCTGGATTTCAGGTCGGTGACCGACGCGCTGACCCCCGAGGAGGCGCTCGCGATGCTGCGCCGGAACGCCCCGACGAAGGCGAAGCGCGAAGCGGAGATGCGCGACCTCGGCTATCCCGCGTACACCACTTCCGCGGGCTGGCTGGGCTATCCCGACGACAAGGTGCGCCGGCTCTGCCGCGAGGCGCTCGCCCAGGGCTGGACGCATTTCAAGCAGAAGGTCGGCGCGGACATCGACGAGGACCTGCGCCGCGCGCGCATCATTCGCGAAGAGATCGGCTGGGAGCGCAGGCTGATGACCGATGCCAACCAGGTCTGGGAGGTCGATCAGGCGATACGCAACATGCGCCGGCTCGCCGAGTTCGACCCGTGGTGGATCGAGGAGCCGATCAATCCCGACGACATCCTGGGGCACGCCGCGATCCGCAAGGCGATCAAGCCGATCGGGGTGGCGACGGGCGAGCACTGCCACAACCGGGTCATGTTCAAGCAGCTCCTGCAGGCCGAGGCCATCGACTTCTGCCAGGTCGACGCGGCCCGGCTCGGGGGCCTGAACGAGGTGATCCTGGTGGCATTGATGGCGGCCAAGTTCGGCGTCCCGATCTGCCCGCACGGGGGTGGCGTGGGCCTGTGCGAATACACTCAGAACATCTCGTTCTTCGACTACATCTGCGTGTCGGCCTCGCTGGAGAACCGGGTGCTGGAGTACGTCGATCACCTGCACGAGCATTTCCTCGATCCCTGCGTGGTTCGAAACGGCCGCTACCTCCCGCCCGGGAAGCCGGGCTACAGCATCACGATGAAGGCGGAGACGCTCGACCAGTACGAGTTTCCGAACGGACCGGTGTGGCAGTCGTAGGACGTTGAAGCGGCCCGGGGATCCGGGCTACGCGCCAACGACGTACTGCGCGATGCGCGGCCGGAGGTCCTCCGGAATCGGTATCGCCTTGAAGGTGTCCTGCGAGAACACGCACACGGTGTGCCGCGCCCTGAAGCACGGCCGGCCGTTCGCGAACGAATCGATCGCGAGGTCGATCGAGCTCGACCCGAGCTTCGCGACGCGCAGCTCGATCTTCAGGAGGTCGCCGAACCGCGCCGGGGCGATGAAGTCCACCCTCGTTCCCACGGTCGGGATGCCGAGCCGCTTCTTCATGATGAAATCGGCGAACCGCTCCTCCAGCCCGAAGGTGAACCAGTCCTCCATCGCGCGATGCAGGAGGTCGAAGAAGCGGGGGAAATAGACGATCCCGGCCGGGTCGCAGTGCGAGAAGTGGATCGGGTACTCGACGCTGAAGACCTTGCTCATGCGGGCCAAGCTTACCGGCGTGGAGCCGGGCCGGCAAACCGGGCGCGATGCGGTCGATCCGGTCCGGGCGGGGTCGTGCACGCATCAAGCGTCACTTCACCATGTCCTGCTTATGCCTGGATAATCCTCGTCGCCCGCATCAATTGAGGAGCAACCATGGCAAGGAGACCGCTCACCATCCCCGCGCCGGGCGTTCGCGTTCGGCACGGGCTCCGCTGGATCGAGCAGCACGCGCGAGCAGCCTTCGACGAGGTTCGCGACAAGCGCGGCAGGATGCACGGCGCGAGTCGCAGCGACGTCGCCGCAGCGCTCGCGTGGGTCGGGAAAGCGCGGAAAGGGGAAGCGTGAGCGCGGCCGAAGGCTTCGTGGCCCGCGAATTCGATCGTGCCGTCTATGCTCGCTGGGTCACTGCGTAGTCGCCGGGCGCCAAGGCACCGGCACGGCAAAGGCGGTTCAGGAGCTGGTGGATCGCAACGAATCTCGGCGAGCCGTCAAGCCAGGCGTCGAACTCCCGGTCGAGGAAGGGGTCGGACCCGCCGTGAACGAAGCTGACCACCGGGGCGCGGCGCAAGTGCAGGCCCAGCTCGGATTCAGCCGAGAAGAGGCCCTTCGCGGGGAACGTGTCCCGCACCAGGTGCTCGAGCTCGCGTAGTCCGATGACCTTCATTTCCGTGCGCTCCCTGCCAAGCCGACGCCATCATTGAGGAGTAACGATAGGTGCAGGGTAGCGAGATGCGGCTGCTTGAGGTCGTGAATCGTTACGTGGGATTGGTGACGGAGTTGCGCGGCAAGGCCGGCTGCCGGGGCATTGGAAAGGCCTATGATGGACGACGGCGCACAGGGGCGCAGGCGAATTGGTCGTTTGAAAGCTCTGTTTTCCGAGCTGCTCGCTGTCCGCCCTGAACGGGCCTCGCTCTGGCCGCTTCCGGCCAGTTCCCGTCGTTGGCCAAGCCATACTCGGAGCCGGAAAGCCGCCGTTCGACTCGTTGCGAACCGAACGGCTTCCCTAGCTCTCTGCACAGACGGGCGGACCGCGGTCGCATCTGCATACAGCGCACGCGCCGTGCCTGCCCGTTTTCGCCGGCGGCGAACACCCCGTCGATCACGCCCAGCAGTGGAAATAAACAGCGCAGTGAGTGTATCTTGCGTCGTCCGACGATGACCGAGCCCACCCACGCCGCTTCGGAGCTGGTCGCCGTCTACGCCGCCGCGCAGCTGTTTGAGCGATGCCAGCTCGTTCACCCGCCGTTCGATCTTGGCCGACCTAAGCGCGGGTCACGCCTCAACTGCTGCCGCCATCCGGGAAGCCGGGAAACACGGTCCAGTTTCCGAACACTACGCGCGTAAAGAAAAGCTCTTTATGAGCCCAGCAAGCCGCCTGCGTGCGGGCTTGACCTGACCGCGTCAACGGCCGATCCTCGCATCAGAGGTTGCCATGCAGATCCACGGGAGATGGGGACTCGCCCGGGCGACGCGGCACTGGCTGCCACGCGTCGTGGCGACGTCCATTCTGGCGGTCGCGGCTCACCAAGCGGCCGCCGCGGATTGGCCCGACCACGAGCGGCTGACGCGCGATCAGGTCGTCGCCGCCCTTGCCGCGGCGCCCGGCGCGCCGGTCAGCTTCTACGCGAAGAATCTGTCCGACCTGGACCTGTCCGGCATCGATTTCAAAGGCGCCAACCTGAGCGCGGCGGTCCTCAACGGGAGCAACCTGACCGGCGCCAATCTTTCCCGCTCCAACCTCACGGTCAGCTTCGCCGAGGGCGCGAACCTCACCAACGCCAACCTCCGGGGTGCAATGATGTTCTCGACGCAGCTCGGGGGCGCCATCCTGGTCGGCGCCGATCTGTCGGGCGCGCGGTTGATCGGCGACCTGCGCCGAGCGACGCTCGAGAAGGCGGTGCTCAGGAACATGGACGCTGCGGCCGACATGAAGAACCAGTCGATGGGACTCATGCGCGCGAACCTCGCCTCCGCCAACCTCCGCGGCGCGGATCTTTCCGGATCCGATTTCTCTCGCGGCGACTTCAGTTTTTGCGACCTCTCCGGAGCGCGCCTCGTCGGTGCCAAGTTGCGCGCGGCGGAGTTCGGAGGCACCGATCTGCGGGGCGCCGACCTCAGCGGCGCCGACCTGAGCGGCTCCAAGTTCATCGACACCGACTTCACGGGTGCGAATCTCGCCGGCGCCGATTTCACCGGGGCGACACTTCGCGGTGTCCGGGGCCTGGACAAGGCGAACACGCGCGGCGCACGCGGGCTGGAGGGCCTGAGTCGATAGGCGAGAGGTCGCGTCGGGCCGGACGTCGCCGACGAGGGTGTCGCGTCCGGTGCGAGGCATTTCGGTCCGCAAGCGTTGCCCGCTGTGGCCGGAGAGACGCGGACCGAAAAAGGATCCGATCAGTACATGCGCATTGCTGGATTACGAGTCTCTACAGACGTCACCTAACATTTCATTCCACCGGACCGGTGCAAGCTGCGCTCGCCCGTCCGGTGAATTCAACCGTTAGCCGGCATGAGCCGCCGTGAAACCGCGGGGATCGATTAGCCCATGAAAGGAGCGCGCTGATGAAAGCGAAGGATGTGATGACTACCGTGGTCGTCTACGCTGACCCCCAGACCAGCGTTCGGGCGGTCGCTCAGACGCTCCTCAAGCGCCGAATCAGTGGGGTGCCCGTTGTGGACGACGGCGGACGCGTGATCGGTATCGTCAGCGAAGGTGATTTGATGCAGCGGCCGGAATCGGAGACCGAGCGACCTCGGTCCTGGTGGCTCGAGCTGATCCAAGGGGAGGAGGATCGGGCAGGTCAATACCTCAAGTCGCACGGCCTCACTGCGCGCGACGTGATGACGCGCGAGCCGGTCACCGTGACCGAGGACACCCCGCTCGAAGAGATCGCAATGCTCCTCGAGCGAAAAGCCATCAAACGGGTACCGGTGTTGCGCGACGGCAAGCTCGTCGGCATCGTGAGCCGCGCGGATCTGCTGCATGGGCTGGTCGCCCGCGCCGGCCAGACTGGGAAACCGGCCCCGCTCGCACCGCCAACGCGCGAAGCAGTCATCGCCGAGATCCGGGGCGCGCGCCTTTCGCTCGACTACGTCAATGTGGTCGTCGCCGACGACGCAGTACATCTCTGGGGTGCGGTCGCTTCCGCCTTACAGCGCGATGCGATTGCCCTCGCAGCCAAGCGCACGCCCGGCGTAACGCGCGTTGAGAACCACCTCGCTGTCATTCCTGCTCAGCTCGGCGCGTCGATGCGCGCATCGTGACTGCCGGACCCGGCGATCGGTCATCGCGCCGCGCGGGCGACGCGCAGCTTACTCGGGCCTGATGTTCGCTTCCTTCACCACGGCGCCCCACTTGACGTAGTCGGCCTTAATCTTCTCCACCGTCTGCGCCGGCGTAAGAAATTCGGTGTCGCAGCCGGTCGCGTTGATCTGTGCCAGCAGTTCCTTGTCCGCGCCCGCCTTCGCCAGAGCCTGCGTGAGGCGTGTAACCACCTCCGGCGGCAGGCCGGCAGGTCCGAGCAGGCCGTACCAGGCCGTCGAATCGAAGCCCTTCAGCCCGACCTCGTCCATCGTCGGCACTTCCGGGAACGCGGCCGAGCGTTGCAGCGAGGTCACCGCGAGCGCCCGGATCTTGCCGCCCTTCACCGCACCGACCGCCGGGCCAAGCGACGAGAACATGATCGGGATCTGGCCGCCCATCAGCTCGGTCATCGCCGGGCCGCCGCCCTTGTACGGAACGTGCAGCAGGTTCGCGCCGGTCACGCTCTTGAAGTACTCCCCCGACAGATGGTGCGGGCCGCCGACGCCCGACGAGCCGTAGCTCCACTTGGCGGATTCGCGCTTCGAGATCGCCACCACGTCGGCGACGCTCTTGAACGGCGTCGACGGGTGCACTACGAGCAGGCTGCCGCTGCCGCAGACGTGGCCGAGATGGGTAAACGACGTGAGGTTGTTGTAGCCCACCTTGGCGAGATGGGGCGCGACGGTCAGCGGCCCGCTGTCGAAGTAATAGAGCGTGTAGCCGTCGGCCGGCGCCCTGACCATGAACTCCATCGCCACGCCGCCCGCGTTGCCGGGCCTGTTCTCGATGATGAGCGGCTGGCCGAGCAGCGGCTCGAGCGCCCGGGCGAGCGGTCGCACACCCGCGTCCGCGGAGCCGCCGGGTGCATAACCGATCAGCACGCGAATCGGTTTGTTGGGGTAACCCTGCGCCAGCGCCGCCGAAACCGAAGCGACGACCAGGCCTGCGACGGCGGCGAAACGCAAAGCACACTGAATCATCGTTGCCTCCTCCAGGCTAGCGCGTCCGGGCGGCTTTCACGAACTCGAGCGAAGCCCGAACCAGCTCGAGATCCTGGTCGTAGTCGGCCGCATCGGCGCGGTCGATCTGTATCCATTCCCTCGTAGCCGCCATGCCGCCGGGCTGGAACGGGACCACGTTGTCCCGCTGGAACTGCAGCTCGGTCGCGATTGCGGCAGGCAGGCGCAGCCCGACGCCACCGCTGCTGATGCAGGCGAACATCTTGTCGCTCACGAAGTAGGCGTCGAGACCGTTGATCTTTCTTGCGCTGACGCCCGGCAGCTTGAGCAGCAGCGCGTCGATCTGCGCCTTGCGGTTGGACTCGGGACTATCGGTGCTCAAAGGGGATCGGCCTGGGTGTGGTGGAGAACGACGAGAGCCTTCGCCGCCCCGGGTCCAGCTACGCCGGCGCCACCTCGACCATCGCATCGAACGTGGCTTGTCCCGCCGAAAACGCGAACAGATCGACGGCAGCGTCCGGCAGCACCGCTCCCCCGGCCGTCAGCCGGTTGAGGCCGGGCCATCCGTCGCGCATCCAAACGGTGCCGGCCGGTATGCGGTCGGTGACACGCGCTCGCGCCATTAGATCGCCACGCTCGTTGAAGATGCGTATCGCCGCGCCGTCCGCGAGCCGGCGCGCCGCGGCGTCCGCGGGGGCGATCCACAACGTCGGCTCCGATTCGCGCCGGGCGAGTGTCGGCAGCTCCTGGCCGTTGTTGTAGAAACCGTGAAAGTGCGTCAGCGTCCGCCCCTGGGCGAGCGCGAGCGAGTAGGTTCGCACCGCCGGTCCGGTATCCGACGCCTGGCCGATGGGCACGTCATACGACGGCAGCGGCGGCAGTCCTAGGCGCGCCGCCTGCTCCGAGTAAAACTCGATCTTGCGCGACGGCGTATCGAAATCCAACGCCGGGTTGGCGATGTGCGACACGTTGAGCGCCCGGATGCCGCCCTCGGCACGCAACATCGCCACGGTCGCGTGACCGGTGCAGGGATGGTCGAGGATCGCATCCACCATCGCCTCTTCCGACGCCCAGGGATGAAAGCCGACGAGGTCGAGCCGCTCGGCCAGTGCCCTGACCAGGGCGTAAAGGGATCGCGTCTCGCCGGCCGGGGCGAGCGCCTGCTGCATCAGATAGAGATGCGTATGCGTCATCTTGCATCCGACCTCCTCCAGCCAGGCGGTGCCCGGCAGCACGACATCGGCGAAGCGGCGCGCCGTTTCGTTCAGGAAGAGGTCGTAGCTGACCACGAGCGGCGTCCGTTGCAGGCCGAGCGCTACAGCGCCGGCGTCGGCGAACGAAGACAGCATGTTCGTGCCCAACAGCAACAGGGTCTGGATGCGCCCGTCGCACAATGCCGCCGTCACCGCAGACATCTGGTTGGGGATGACCGGTCCGGGTCTCCTCCGACCCGGTTCGATGATGCTGCCCAGCCCCCGCCCATGCGCCGCGCTGCCGTGGCGCGGGCCGAATCCGCCCCCCGGGATGCCGACGTTCCCGGTGAGCCCCGGCAGGCAGGCGATCGCGCGCCCGGCTTGCCAGCCGTTGGCGCCTTTGTGCATCGAACTGCCGCCGAGCACAATCATCGCCGGGCGCGTATCGGCATAGCGCCGCGCCAGCGCCACGATGCGGTCGGCCGGAAGGCCGGTGATCTCGGCGGCCCACGCAGGCGGATACGCCCGCACGTGCGCGGCGAGGCGGTCGAACCCGACAGTATGCTTCCCGACGAAGGCCGCGTCGTGCCGCTGCTCCGCGCAGATCACGTGCATCATCGCCAGTGCCAGGGCGCCGTCGGTGGCGGGCCGGATGATCAGCACATCGTCCGACTTCGCGGCCGCCTCGGTGCTGCGCACGTCGATCGTCACGACGTACGCGTCGCGGCGCTTCGCGGCCAGCAGGTGCCGGGCGGTATTCGGCTGGCTGGCGAGATTGGCGGCCCAGAGGATGATGAGCCGGGCATGCTCGCCCATGTCCTCCTTCGTGTTGGTCTCGAGCATGCCGGTGAGCCCGAGCCCGAACGCGCCGAGGCCCCAGCAGATCATGCTGGGGCTCCAGAACTGGCTGCCATGGAAATTCGCGAAGCGGGCGAGGAGCTGCGCGCCGATGCGCGTGCCGTAGTTGGTCGTGAAGGTGCCGTGGCCCGGCCAGATGCCCACGGCCTCCGGCTTGCCCATGCCGGCGACGACCCGGTCGAGCGCCTCGTCCCAGGTGGCGCGCCGGAATTCGTCGGTGCGACGATCCCGGATCAGCGGGTGGAGGAGGCGCGCAGGGTTGTCGATGACCTCCCGCGACGCCTGCCCGCGGATGCAGAGGAAGCCCTGGCTGTCCGGATTGGCCTCATCCCCCTTGACACCCACGAGCCTGCCGTCGCGGACCTCGGCCAGCATCCCGCAGAGCGTGGGATGGCAGCTCATCGGGCACATCGTGCGGACGATCTTGGAAGGATGCTCGGTCAACGGCTCTCCTGATTGGCGCGCGCCCCGGAAAGGCACGCAATCGATGCTACAGGAAGTCCGGAACGGAGCAACCGGTCGCAGTGGGGCTGCGACCTCAAAATTCCATCCCCTAATCGGGCGAGCGCGCCCCCACTCCTGCAAATCGACCGCTGAGACCTATGGCGTGAGCTGTCGAAGTCGTGACTTAACTAGGTGTCGCGAATCTGGAACAACAACGAGCCCCCGCCGGAAACACTTTGCGCGCCGCTCGTCGAACGCGCCATCTTTGGTGTTCACGGCGAGCACAACCGTTTAGAGTTTCTCGGGGTTTGGGGAGGCCGTCCAGAAAAAAGGACAGGCTAATGAGCGCGAGACTGAGACCGTGGCGGTCGATGTACGTGCACCAGGTCAAGGCGTTGTCCACTTTCCCCGGCCGCACGATAGAGCCGGCGACCACGACCCGGAGGAAAGAGGAGCCGGTGAAGCGCGCGCCGGCGCGGCGGCTCACCCTAGTCAAGCGATAAGTCCCCGGCCACGGGCCTTGAGCCACACGCATGCGGTAGCAGCGGCACCTACGCTGATCCGGCCGTATGCGCTTTTCGTGCGTCCGTTTCTAGGCATCGCGAATGTCGGCTACTGAGCGACGTGAACGTCAGCAAGGGGTCGGGAGCAGCCGTTTGAAACCGGTCGGATCTGACATGCTCGCTATCGATCGAGAACAAGCGCATCGATCACTCTCCCGACCGGCGTTCCCGTCTCGTCGAAGTAGTGCGTATGCGCGCCTTCGCCGAAGCAGAACTCAGAGCGGAGCTTCCGAGCGGACGTCGCCCGCTTGAGCGCGCCGACGATCGCGTCGGCGTCGGCTGGCGTAAACCGGTCGGGCGCCGTGTCGCTCTGCCAGAGGTATCGCCCGACATAGTCGCCGCTGCGGTAGCCGTTCACCCAGACGACGACACCGAGTTTCGCCGGGTCGGGCGGACGCAGATCGGGCTTCGCTTCGTCCAGGTGGCGTGCCCACGCGTACAGGTGCGGAAACCGCAAGCCGTACAGCTGCCGGAGCGGCGATCCGACCGTGAGCAACCGGATCGGGACGCCCTTCAGCTGCGCGAGTCCGTGCCGGTCCCAGTTGAGGCCCTTGGTGGCGTTGAGGTACCGGAGCAGATCGGCAGTGACCACCGTTCCTTGACTGTGCGATACGACGAGAATCCGGTCGTATCCCTGGCGCTGGACCTCCTTCAGCAGCGCGAGATAGCGCAGCAGGATCAGCCCGCGCGGGTTCCGATGAGGCGGGCGCTCCCGCAGCCAGTTGTCGATGTCGAGAGCGACGTCGAGCGCCTTCTGGGCGCCGCCGAAGATGTTCCGTCGGAAGGCGGCGAGAATGGCCACGGAGCCCGCGATGAGGCCGCCGATCCAGTTCGCCACCGAGTCGCCGGTCAGGAACGACGCGCCCGCGTCGTGGATCATCTCGATGACGCCCGTCTGCCTGCTCAACGGCAGGATCACCACCAGCGCGGCGAGCCCGAGCCAGCCGGCGACCTTGGCGGCTCCGAACCCGTCATCGAGCCAGAGTCCGAGCCGGTGGCTTCCGGCCTTCGTGGTCTTCGTCGGCGGCGAGGTCTCCGCGATGATGCTCGGCAACAGGCCGAGGACGAGCAGGACGACGGCGGCGGCGACCAGGTAGAAGAAGAAGTTGAAGAGCGAACCGCTCGCCGAGGTTGAAAGCTCCTGAACGTACCGCGAGAGCTCGATCGAGCCCATCAGTCCCAACTTCGTCCCGAGATCCGGGAAGATCGCGATCAGCCACCCGGGAAGCTCGCGCAGCCAGGGGGTATACATCGTCTCGGGCGGAATGCTGCGGCCGATCAGCTGGAGCAACAGCTTCCAGATGATGATCGTGACGATGAGGAAGAGCGTCGTCGGGATGAAGAACCCCATCTCTCCCGTCCAGAGCGCGCGTCTCATCGCGCCTCCGCCGTCGCGCCGGCGGACGGCGACCGCGACCCACACGTAGCCGATCGCGAGGAGGATCCCGGCCGCGATGAGGAGCCGCCAGGCGATCTCGAGCACGTAGAACACTCCGTCGGCCGCGAAGGCGATCGTCTGCGCGATGCGCACGGCGTCATCCGGGGTGTCCAGATGCCTCGACCACCCCCACCACGAAAGCGCTGCGCTCAGGGGGATCCCGACGATCGCGGTCAGGTTCGGGACCGAGTAGTACCACCGCTCCTCGCCGCTGCCCGAACGTCGATCGGAGAGCAGCTTCGTCAGCCAACCAGCCACGCACAGCAGCCCGACCAGCAACAGTACATAGAGCGCCACGGACGCTTTCGAGTGTTTCCACAGCAGCGAGGCCGCCACCCCGCCGGACACCAGGGCCGCGGCGAGCGGCAGGAGCGCCGACCAAGCCTTCAGCGGCCGCGCGTACCGCTTGAGCAGCGCTAGATAGACGACCGCGCCGGCCAGGACCGCGACGATGAGCGCGCACGCAACGAGACGAACGGTGCCGGACGCAAGGAGCAGGAGCACCGGCAGGACCACCGCCGCGAAGCACAGGTTCAGCACCGGCAACACGGCGCCGATCAGCGCCTCGGACACCGTCTGGAGGGCGGTCACGGTCGTGAGCGCGCCTCTCGAAGCACCGCCAGTCGCCTTCTCGCGGAGCCAGGCGAGCTCCACCGTTTTCCGGCCCAGGGCGGCGAGATGAAAGAGGAGCTGATAGAACTTCCCGAGCACCTGGGCCAGGAAGCCCGAAAGCCGCGACAAGTCGGCCCAGTAGAGCTCGTAGACGTCGAGGCTGACTCTGGCGTCGGCTCGTTGGCGTTCCCCTCTCAGGCGGATCGACGCATACCGTGCTGCCTTTCCCCGGGGCTTCGCCTCGTCGATCGAGCGCGCGGTGAGATCGATGTCGGCCGTCACCTCCACGCCACCACGGGACGCGAGTTCACGGACGTGCGGGGACCGCACGAACCAGGGCGAAGCGCTCTGCGCACCCGACGACTCGCCGCGGGTCGACGGCGCTTCCTCGACCGGAAGATCGATCGTCGCTTCCTGGAAGGCGGAGTAGGTGTCCTGATTCGCGCGCTGCAGAAGGCGCGCGACCTCGCGCGCCGTCTCGTTCGGCCCCTGGTCGCCGACCCCGTGTACCGCGATCACGGCGACGCGGTCTGGCGTCGGCCCGGACCCCGAAGTCGACATGTCCCCCTCCGGAAATCTGCGCCATCTGCCTACCGCGGGACCCTCTCGTAGCGCAGATCCACGCGCTGACAGACTCCGCGCCGAAGCGGCGCCGGTCAATACATCAGACGGCCTAATCTCTCGATGAGCGGCTGCAAGGGCCGGACGAGTTCCGTGCCCCGCGCCGTGAACGCTCGGGACTGCCGAATCGGCAGGATCGCGATTTCAGCCGTTCGGTCGATAGCCGTCGCGCCGGGCACGATTTACGCTATCGACGACGGGCGGATTCGCCGTTCCGCCCGAACCGCACCTTGAATGAGATCATGTCAAGCGACCTCTACCGAGCTCTCGACGAGGCCAGCACGCCCGGACGTCTCGAGGCCGAGGAGGATCGGCGGATCCTCGCGGCGCGTCAGATCCGGCTTTATATCGACAACACGCCCGACTACGTCAAGTTCGCCGTCCCCGGGTTCGCACTGGCGGTTGCGCTCCTTTGGCCGCTCGTCCCGGGCGAGCATCCCAAGCTCCTGCTATGGGCCGCTGCGAATTTCGCAACGCATCTCGCGCGCGCGGCGGCCTGGGGCGCGTTCAGGAGGGCAGGTCCGAAAGATGACGCGATTCGCCCGTGGCTGAAGTGGTTTTTTGTACCGCATGTATGCGGCGTGAGCGTGATCAGCGCCAGCACGATCCTCTTCCTGCCGGCATCGTCCGGGAACGACCTTGAGCTTACCTTCGCCTCCGCTGCGCTCATGGGCGTCGTGGCGCTTGCCGGCACCTTGCACGCGGCGGCCTATCGGCCGTTGATCGCTCCGGTGCTGGCGTCGGCGGTGCTGATTTTTGCCGTGGGGTCCATCCGGCTGCCCGGCGCCGTGTACGTACTGCTCGCGCTCGCGGCTCCCGTCGCCGGCGTGTTTATCTACCGCCTGGCGAGCAAGCTCAACCAGGCGTTCGTGCGCTCGATGGAGCTATCCATCCGGAACGAACGCCTGGTGGCCGACCTCGAGGCCCGCACCGCACAGCTGCAGCGACAGACGGTTGCCGCCGAGCGTGCCGAGCGCGACAAGACGCGCTTCCTGGCGGCCGCGAGCCACGACCTGCGTCAGCCCATGCACGCCATCAGCCTGCTGGTCGGCATGTTCCGCTCGCGCGCCTCGGGCCAGGAACAGGAAGTCGTTGAGCGCCTCGAGCGCTCGGTCGAGGCGATGGACAGGCAGTTCGGCACCATTCTCGATCTGTCGAAGCTCGACTCCGGCGCAGTGCAGCCGGCGATCACGCCGGTTCCCCTGGGCGCCATCCTGGAATCCATCGCGGCCGAGTTCGGACCGCAGGCTGCCTCCAAGCAGCTCGTCCTGACGGTCTTCCCCACGCGCGCGGTCGTCGGGACCGACCGCGTCCTGATGGATCGAGTGCTGCGCAACCTGGTTTCGAACGCGATCAAGTACACGGCGAGCGGCCGGGTGCTGGTGGGCTGTCGTCGCCGCAGCGAGAGGCTCTTCATTGCCGTATGGGATACCGGTGCGGGCATCGCCCCCGAGAACCGCGAACGGATCTTCGAGGAGTACTTCCAGGTGGGGAGCCACCCCCGCGACCGCCACCAGGGGTTGGGCCTCGGCCTCGCGATCGTCCGACGGCTTGCCCGCCTCCTCGAGTCCGAGATCGAGCTCGAGTCCGCGCCCGGCCGCGGGTCGCGATTCGGACTGGAGGTTCCGCTCGTGGGCTATCTCGCCGCCGCCGAAGAGCGGCGTGCCGACGAGGCGAGGTCGGACAAGGGATTCGCCGGAAAGCTCGTCCTCGTCGTCGACGACGAGGCCGACATCCGCTTCGGCACCGCGGCGCTCCTGCGCCGATGGAACTGCCATGCCGCCCCGGCAGCCTCGGTGGAAGAAGTCGTGGAGACGCTCGAGCGCGGGCTGCGATTCCCCGACGCCATCGTGACCGACTACCGGGTCGGCAACGGGCAGACCGGGCGCGATGTCATCGCGGCAGTGCGCCGGTACACGGGCGAGAAGACGCCGGCGCTGATCGTGACCGGCGAGGAGCTGGGGAAGGCCGAGCTGGAGATCGCCGGGAGCCTGTACCCGGTGATCAAGAAGCCGCTGAGCGCCGGGGAGCTTCGCCGGCATCTCCTCGCGGCGCTCGGTCGCGGTGTTCCAGCCCTCGCGTTGAACCACGAGGCCTGAACCGCGGGCCGACGAGGATTCCGAGATGAAGGTCCTGATCGTCGACGATCATCCGGTGATGCGCAGCGGGATCCGGGTCTCGCTGGGCGACCTCGATGGCACGATCGAGTTCGTCGAGGCGGCGGATTTGCGAGAGGCGGTGCAGGCGGCAGAAAAAGACGCTTCGATGGATCTCGTGCTGCTCGATCTCGCGCTGCCGGGCGTGTCCGGCATCCAGTCATTGATCGCGTTTCGCGAGGCCGTCGATCCCTGTCCGCCCGTGGTCGTGTTCTCGGGAACCGACGACGGAGCCACGGTCGCTGCGGCGCTCGACGCGGGTGCGATGGGCTACATCCCGAAGACTTCGACGCCTGCCATCCTCCAGAGCGCGTTGCGGCTCGTGCTGGCAAACGGAATCTACGTCCCGCCCAGCATCCTCGAGCGCCATCCCTCCGCGCGAGCGAATCCGACGGCGTCCATGACGCGACCCCTGCGCAGGCTCTCCGAGCTCGGGCTCACACCGCGGCAACAGGAAGTGTGCGCGCTGATGGTGAAGGGCAGGGCCGTCAAGCAGATCGCACGCGACCTCTCGATCTCCCCGGCGACGGTCAAGGCCCACTTGCAGCCGATCCTCCGGACGCTGGGCGTGATGAACCGGACCGAAGCGATCGTCGCGCTCCACCGGCTCGGGTTTTCGCTCGAGACCCAGTCCGCCGACGCCGCGTAGGCTCGGGACGTCTCGCGTTGCGGCGAGACGGATTCCCCCAACTGGATTACGCCAGGCATCGCAGCGCTTTCTCGCGCCGTCCGCGCGACCGGGGCAAGGCACGGACCGCTCGGCCGCCTATCAAGCAGTTGCATTAGTCGATCTGGTGAATTCCCTGCGCAGCCCGCCGCGCCGATACTGGCTGCACAGCACCCATCAACCAACTAACGAAAGGATCATGGCCATGAAAGACAGCCTCATCGCCGGCGCGCTCGGCATCCTCGCGCTCGTTTCCAATCCTGCCGCCGCCGATCCGACGCTGGACCTCGGACAGGGAGCAGGCATCAACGCACCCGAAGCAACGTCTTACCAGGCGGGGCCGGCGACCTCGACCGCAAAGAGCGTGATCCGCGCCGACGAGCAGGACGCCGTCTTCACGTTCAACCCGTGATGCGCTCTTCGACACCGCCGGGATTCCCGTTCCGGCGGTGTCACGAGGCCAAGACATGCGCGCCCTAGTCGCACAGGTCATCGTCGTCGCGATGCTGGCGGGTCAGTCGCCGATGCAAGTCCTCGACGGAGCGTGCGCGGACGCGCATGAGATTCCGCAGTTCGTCCTGGAGCGGGTCGAGCTGCCGTACGGCGCCTTCGGCGACTGCCCGCGGAACGCCAGCCGGGGGCCTTCGTGTCCCGCGCTCGGCGTTCCCGATGCGGGGCCGGAGCATGCCAGTACGGCGCGGGCGTGCTTGCCCGGCGAGTGAGGATCCCGTCTCAAGGGCTGCGCCGTTTCCTGGGACCCAGGCCGGATTCCCAGGCGCTGGCGACGTTCGCGATCTCGGTGAGAACGTCGCGGTCCGATCGGCCAGAGCTCTTGAGGACGTGAAAGCCATGATCGGCGCCCTCCAGCCAGTGCATCGTCCAGTCGCGGGTGAGGCGATTCACCACCCGCTCCATCAGGTCGCGCCGGCACAGCGCATCGCGGGTCCCGTTCAGGCACAGGACGGGGACTTCGATCCGCGCAAGATGCGCGTCGCGCAGCTTCTCCGGTTCGCCTGCCGGATGAAGGGGGTAGGCGAGGAGAAGGAGCCCGTCGCAGGGGAACTGATCGGCTGCCAGCATCGAGGCCGCCCGACCACCCATCGAGCGCCCACCGAGAATGAGCCTCTCCGGGTCAACCTCCCGGCGAACGTGCGCCACCACCGAGCTGAAACACGCCAACAGGCGGGCCATCGGGTCCGGACGGCTTGCCCCCTTCTCGCGGTAGAGGAAGTTGAAACGAACGACGTGAAGCCCGCGTCCGCGCAGATGCCCGGTCAGGGCGAGCATGCCCTTGTCGGCCATGTGGCCGCCGGCGCCATGGGCGCAAACAAGGAGTGCGCCGGCAGCCGACGCCCAACGCGGGCTCGAAGATCGCCGACGTCTCCTCGTCGGCCCCGACCTTGACGCGCCACGCTGTGCCGGTGCTCGAAGCCATCGCCGTCGAATGCTACCGGGACCACGCGGACCGAGCGCGAAAAAAAGGGCGGCGCCACGAAGGCGCCGCGAAGTATCCCGCGTGAGGAGAGGGGGAAATTCGCGGGACTGAGAGTCAGTGATTGAACGTCACGAACAGCGGCCCGCCACTCGCGCGTTCGAGCATCCGCATGCGACGCTCCAGGTCCTCAAAATCGCTAGCGGCGGAGAGGTATTGCTCAGCCGGATTCCGGGGTCGCCACCAACGCCGGAATCGCCGCATGATGCTCTCCGGTCCGGCTTCAGGTGCAGCGCTGCGAGACGATTCGCGATCGTCCATCGGCCAATCCGCCTTTCATCTGCTCAGGTGTGGTAGGGCCCCACTGTGCATGCGAGGGCCTTGCAGATGGCTGACGTATCGCGAGTTCCGCGCAATCACCGGCCGGCGTCCGAGTCGCGCGCGGCATCGCGCCTTCATTGCAGCGGGATGACAGCGCTAGATCGAACGGGCTAGTCCGTAACTCATTGATTGTCTTCGGGCATGCGTCAGGCATCGGTCAGTCGCCCGGTGATAAGTTCGCGTCCCAGGCCGCTTCGCTCGGGGCGGTCGACGATTCACAGGTCAATCAGTCAGTTATCCGAGAGGAGTCGCGGACGAGTGGACACGCTTACCGAAGTGCTGAAGACGATTCGGCTCACCGGCGCCGCCTTCTTCGAGTCGGAGCTGAAGGCCCCGTGGTCGGTCGTAGCGCCGTCTTCGCGCGCAATCGCGGATGCACTCATGCCCGAGGCCGACCACGTCGTGCCCTATCACCTCGTTACCGCGGGCCGTTGCGTCGTGAAGCTGCTGGACGGGCCGACGATCGAACTCGCGGCGGGCGACGTGGTCGTGTTCCCGAGTGGCGATCACCACATGCTTGGCGGCACGCCGCAGTTCGGGCCGGTGAGCATGACCTCCGATGACCTCACGAAGCTGCTCGTCCGGGGAAAGGTCACGCCGATCCGCGGCGGGGGCGACGGCGCAGCGACCGAAATGGTGTGCGGCTTCTTCGCCTGCGACAGGCGGCTCTCCGCACCGATCCTCAGCGGGTTGCCGCGCATGTTCCGGGTGAGCCTGAGCGACGATCCCGCCGCGAAGTGGCTGCGGAGTTCGGTGCACTACTCGGTCGTCGAGACCGCACAGCCGCGCGCCGGCGCGGAGATGCTGCTGGCGAAGCTGTCGGAGCTGCTCTTCGTCGAAACGATCCGCCGCTACGTCAGGGAACTTCCCGAGAGCCACACGGGCTGGCTGGCAGGTCTGCGCAATCCGCACGTCGCGAGGGTTCTGGCGCTATTGCACGGCCGGCCCGAACACCCGTGGACCGTTGAAGAGCTCGCCCGCGAGGTGGGACTCTCGCGCACCGTGCTTGCCGAGCGCTTCACGCACTATCTCGGACAACCGCCGATACAGTACCTCACGAAATGGCGGCTCTCGCTGGCGTCAGAGCGCCTGCGCGACGGCAGCACGAGCATCGGCCGGGTGGCTGAGCACGCGGGTTACGACTCGGAGGCCGCGTTCACCCGCGCGTTCAAGCGCCAGTTCGGGCTGCCTCCGGCGACCTGGCGGCGGCGGGAAGCCCGCGCTCCTGCGGCGGCCGCGGCGATTTGAAGATTGATCGATACGACCGCCCGCACGGGCCGCTGAAGGGCGACGTCTTTGCCGCGCGAGAGATGCGAGACGTTCCTGCCGCTACCGAGTCACCACGGGAACCAAACGACCGAGCTGGGCACGGAAGCACGCCGCCGCGGCCTCGCGGAAGAGGCGGTCTGGCTCGGACGTCTCGTCGTATCGCCGCTGTCGCGATAGCCGGAGGCGCTCGGCCTGCTCGCACTGATGCTGCACAGCGAGGCGCGCCGCGGAGCACGGTGCAAGACAGGGCAGGATGGCGACTCCGAGTTCGTGCCGAGTCGCCAAAGATGGCGGCAGAGAACGCCGCCGCTTCCTCGCCTCGGCGAGGATCCTCGACCCGACGAAGCTCATGGCACCGATCACGGCGATCTTCATCCGATCTCCTTCGCAGCGTCCTCCCACGAGCCGGTGGCGGCGAGCTGAGGCGCGGGCTCCGGAGTCGACCAGCGGAGCGGAACGGCGTCCTCGATCCAAACGCCCTCATCCACGCGGAACCGCAGCAGCCGCTCGGCGCCGGCGAACGCCGCAAGGTCTGGCCCGTCCCAGACGACTTCCGTTTCCCCGGTGAGCGACAGGAGATCGCCGGTGGCGAAGTCGACGAAGACGATGCCGGCGCGCGGATTGCGCGCCAGATTGCCGAAGGTGTTGAAGAACGAGTTGCCGCGAAAATCCGGGGACGTCAGCATGGTGCGACCGCCTTCTTCGTCGACGCGCACGAAGCCCGGCTTGCCGCCGCGGTGCGAGACATCGACGCCTTCGACCGGGTCGCCGCCGCGCGCGGCGGGCGATGCGGTCGCAATGAAGAAGGTGTCGGCAGCGCGCACCAGCGCCGTAGCGCCCGCGGACAGGACAGCTCCTTCCGCGCGGACGGGGCGGCGCGCGACGACCGAAGAAGGCTCCGCCGTGAAGACGCCCTTTCGCGCCTGAATGTATTGTGGGCAATTGCCGAAGCTCTGGTCGACCCGCACGGCGAACCCTGCCTGGTCCGCTTCGGTCACCCTGCCGTTCATCCGGTTGCGCCGTCGCGTCTCGAGCTGGATGCCGAGCAGGCCGACGGGCGCGCCGGCGACAAGGCCCGCGGCGATCGGATCGCCGCGGCCCGGAAGCGCAGCGATGCGCAAGGTCAGCGGGTCGGGCGAGCTCATGAAGCCCGGCGTCCCGAAGAGCACCGACGCCCAGGGACGGCGCCGCCCATCCAGCGCGCCGACGACCACGAACAGCAGCTCGGCGAACAGCGCACGGTGTTGATCGGGCATGGCATCGCGGATGACCTTGCGGCCGATCTGCGCCAAGCGGTCCCGCACGCCCGCGCGCGCCTGCAGCGCCTGCTCGCCGGCATGGAACGGTGAATCGTCGCGCGGCATGGCAGCCTCAGGCGACTTCATGACGCGGCGTCCGCCTCATCGGCACGAACCCGGCGAGCGCCTCGATGCGCGCGAGCCACGCGCGCACGTTGCGATATGGTTCGAGCGACACCCCGCCTTCGGGCGCAACGGCCGTGTAAGAGTAGATCGCCACGTCGGCGATCGTGGGCTCGTCGCCGACGAGAAAGCGCTGTGTCGCGAGATGCGGATCGAGGACCGCGTAGAGCTGCGCGGCGATCGACTTCGCCCGCTCGTGGTCGAGCTTGGCGCCGAACACGGTGACGAGGCGGGCCGCTGCAGGGCCGTACGCGAGCTGGCCGGCGGCGAGCGAGAGCCACTGTTGAACCCGTGCCGCCGCAACCGGCTCGCGCGGATACCAGCGTCCGGAAGAGTCGTAGCGCGTGGCGAGATAGACTAGGATGGCGTTGCTGTCGGGAAGCGTCACTTCGCCGTCCTCGATCACCGGCACCTGACCCAACGGGTTCTTGGCGAGGAATTCGGGCGCCTTGTGTGCGCCCTTCGGCATGTCCACGTCGACGAGCTCGTACGGAAGCTTCAGGAGCGACAGGAACAGCTCCACGCGGTGCGAGTGTCCGGACAAGGCATAGCGATAGACGCGGAGCGGGTGGGCGGGCGGTTTCATGGTCGGGTCCTTTGCGGGTTGGCGAGCGGATCGACTGTGCACGCCGGGCAAAGATAGTCATTCTCGTCCCCGAACGGAACGGCCTTGCTTGACAAGGGACTATTCCGGCGCGCGGAATAGTGGCGTGGATCGCCTCGAGACCATGCGGGTCTTCGTCGCCGTCGCCGAAACGCGGGGCTTCGCGCCCGCCGCGCGGCGCCTCGCGCTGTCACCGCCCGCGGTGACGCGCGCGGTCGCTGCGCTCGAGGAACGGGTCGGCACGCGGCTCCTGCACCGCACGACCCGCATCGTCCGGCTCACCGAGGCCGGCAGCCGGTTCCTCGCCGACTGCAAGCGGATCCTCGGGGAGATCGAGGAGGCAGAGGCGTCGGCGGCGGGGTCGCATGCCGAGCCGCGCGGACAGCTGGGGGTGACCGCACCTGTGATGTTCGGGCGGATGTACGTCGCGCCGGTCGTGCTCGACTTCTTGGCGCGCCACCCGCGCGTGACCGCGCGGATGCTGTTCCTCGATCGGCTTACCGATCTGATCGAGGAAGGCCTCGACGTCGCCGTCCGGATCGCCCATCTGCCGGACTCGTCGTTGCACGCGGTCCGGGTGGGATCGGTGCGAAGGGTGGTCTGCGCGTCGCCGGAGTATCTCGCCGAGCGCGGCGCGCCGCGGACTCCGGCCGACCTCTCGCAGCATGATGCGATCGTCTTCTCGCTCGGCGCCGCACCGGAGGAATGGTCGTTCGCGTCGGGCGAGACGCTCAACCCGGCGAGCCGCCTGATCGTCAACAGCAACGACGTCGCGATCGCCGCAGCCGTTGCCGGCGGAGGCGTGGCGCGGGTGTTGTCCTACCAGATCGCGCCGGAGCTCCGCGCGGGCAAGCTCCAGGTCGTGCTCGCGGAGTTCGAGCCGCCGCCGATTCCGATCAGCGTCGTCTACGCCGAGGGGCGCCGCGCGGCGGGCAAAGTGCGCGCCTTCGTCGATTTCGCTGTCGACCGACTGCGCGCCGACGAGTCGTTGAGCTGAATGCCTAGCGACCCAGGATGCCGAAATGAAGTTGCGCCCCGCCACTCCTGCCGACGTGAGGTTGCTGCGGCGCTGGGACGAGCAGCGGCACGTCGCCGCCTCGGATCCCAACGATGACTGGGCCTGGAAGACTGAGCTCGGCCGCTCGCCGGATTGGCGGGAACAGTTGATCGCCGAGGTGGGCGGTCGGCCGGTCGGCTTCCTTCAGATCATCGACCCGGAACGCGAGGAGAGCCACTACTGGCGCGATGTTCCCGCGAACCTGCGCGCAATCGATCTCTGGATCGGCGGGGAAGCGGATCTCGCGAGCACGCGCCCAAGCAGGGCTCAGAAGGGGCGCCCGAGGCGTGGCTCGTGTTCACGCCGGAGTTCGCGCACGGGTTGAGGGACCCGAGGGAGGGCGAGGAGATCCTGGTCCTGACCTGGCTCGACCGCGGTGATCGCGAAACGCTGCGCGTGCATCCCCGCCACGACCGGAGCACCCCGCTGCGGGGGGTGTTCAGCACCCGGCCGCAGGACCGGCCCAACCCGGTGGGCATTCACCGCGTGAGCATCGTCGCGATCGCGAGTCCCACCCGGTTCAAGGTCCGCCACCTCGAGGCCTTCGACGGCACGCCGATCATGGACGTCAAGCCGGTGCTTGATCGCGTGAAGGAGCGTTGACTGGCGCGGCGAGCCCATGCAGGCTGGAACGACGTCGACAACGTCGGGTCGACCAATAGGACGCGCATATCTTGGCCGCAAAAGCCCGATCGCCGCTCAGTTCTCCGGCTGGTATGCGATGACACCGCCCAGGGAGGACAGGTCCTCCTCGCGTCCTCTCAGTTCCACGACGTTCAGGTCCGGGTCGCGCACAAACACCGAAACGTGGCCATCCAGGCCGAACGACACCGGGCCCTGGGTAATGCGGATGCCGCTCTCCCGCAGCGCCTCGATTGCGGCCTTTATCGACTCGACGCGCAGCGCGACGTGCGTGTAACCGGGATACTTTTCGGCGACGTCCATGAGGACGTTCCTGCCGCCGCCATCGGCGTTCGCGTTGTAGACGAGGTTGATCTCGACATCCCGAGCGTTCCTGATGATCGCCACGGCGTCGTTCGCGTCCTTCCAGTGCAGCTCGAAACCCAGCACGAGATAGAAATCCAGGGCGCGGGCGAGATCGCTGACGCGGATCCCGATGTGATCGACGCGGCTGATATCGATCGTGCGCGAGCCTGCCATCCGTGCCCCCGAGGTTGACGGCGCGCCAGCAACGGGCTGGCGCGCCGCGATCTTACGCCGGCGAGCTCGCTCAGCGTGAATCCGCGGGGCTACACGGCAAGCGCAGGCCTCGGCCTGCGCGCTTCCTGGATCGGCATGTGGATGAGCGCGGCCCCGACCGCCAGCTTGATGTCGATGTACCACAGCCAGTCGTAGCTCCCCGTGCGCTCGAAGAGATACCCGCCGAGCCACCGATCGCCACCGAAAAGAGCATGAAGGTGGTCGCGGTCTTCGGCGCGGCGAGGAAGGCGACCAGCCCCGCGGCGACGATGATGCCGAGCTGTCTGCCTGGAACCGGCGTCTCGATCAAGACATGCGAACGCTGGGCAAGGACTCGAGGCCGCGAGATCCTGATACTGCCGACTGTGCTCGCGCATCGGTTCGCGACGAGTTCTTGAACCCAACAACCTGAGCTCAATGGGAGACGCAAATGAAGTACAAGCTCGTGAAGATGCTCGCCCTCGGTGCGATGGCGCTCTCGATCCACACCGCGCTCGCGGCCGAATCGCCGAAGATGGCGAACGGCCTCCTGGTCGACGCCGCCGGCAGAACGCTGTACACGTTCGACGACGACAGGGACGGCAAGAGCGCTTGCAACGGCGGATGCGCCGCGGCGTGGCCGCCCGCGCTGGCGACTGCCGAGACCGCGTGGAGCAGGGACTTCTCGATCATCGTGCGGGAAGACGGCAAGGAGCAATGGGTGTTCAAGGGCAGGCCGCTCTACCGCTTCGCCGGAGACGCGAAGCCGGGCGACGTGAACGGCGACAACCAGGGCGGCGTGTGGCACGCGATCCGCAGCGCCCCACCGCGGCAGGCGAGCCAATCAGGCGGCGCGATGCCCCACAGCTACTAACGGCGTGTGCCCTAAACCAATGCCGGAGGCGCTCACCGGCGCCGCCGCAGCGAACAGCACGAGAGCCCCCGCTAGGGCACTCGGGCGAGCGCGCGGGAAACTTTTCTCTTCCGACCAGGAGCGCGTCCTCGAAGGAAGCGCCCTGGCCCCAGTGTCGTTCGATGCGCCGAGAGTGCCGGGACATCCTGCAGGTACCGCCCACGATGCAGCGGCGAGCCCATCCGCAGCGAAGCTCGCGAGGCAACTCACGATTGCCGACTTGACCGGCAGTCTCGAGCTGCAAGCGGCGGTCGGCGACGAGCTGCCTGCCGGGTTCATGCGACTCAAGCCCGAACGCGAGCTTCGCGCCTACCTGGACGGCACGCTCGGTGTCGCGTATGGAATCGTCGAACGCGCCGAGCTCGTCGCCATGGCGCTTCTCCGCATCCCGGATGAGCGTCACCCCAACACCGGCCCGCCGTTCCCCCTCGTACCCGAAGCGGATTGGCCCTTGTCCGCATGTCTTCTCGAAAGCGCAATGGTCCGACCCGCGGGCCGGGGACGCGGCTTCCAGCGAACCTTGATCGATGCGCGGCTCCTGCACGCGGCTTCGTCGAGGATGAGGTGGGCGTGCGCCGGCGTTGCGCTTCAGAACGCCGCCAGCTGGGTCAATCTGCTCGGCAGGGGAATGGCGATTGCCGGGATGCGGTTCGATCCGGGCTATCCGGTGCTCGGGCTTCTGCGGTCGCTCGATTCGCCGCGACTGACGACTGATCCGGACGAGCAGGTGACGGTCCCAGTGGCTGATGCTGCCTGGCACCACGCGGCATTGCTGGGCGGATACGTCGGTGTCCGTCGTGCTCCTCGCGGGGCTGTGATCTACCAGCGGCTGCGGTCACCGGACGCGCGGGGCGCAGCATGACGATCACCCTGCGTCGCGCGACGGAACAGGATCAGCCCGCCATTCGAGCCTTGGTCCACAGCGAGCGACTGAATCCGCACAACCTCGACTGGCGCAATTTCCTCGTCGCGACCGACGCCGGTGGCATCGTCGGCGCAGTCCAGTTGCGGAGGCACCGCGACGGCTCGCGCGAGCTCGGTTCGCTCGTCGTCCGCAAAGAGGCGCGCCGGCAAGGCATCGGTTCGCGGCTGATCGAAGCGCTGCTCGCCCCGGAGCACGGGCGCGTGCTGATGATCACCGGCGCGGCCTTTGCCGCCCGCTACGCCCGATTCGGCTTTCGGCGAATCGGAGCCGATGCGGCGCCGGCACCAGTACGGCGCAACTATCGGCTCGGAAGCCTCGCCGCAGTCATTTCACTCCTCATGGGGCGACCGCGGCGGCTTGCGATCCTCGAGCGCGGCAGCCAAACGCCATAGCGCCAGATCGGTTGAAACACCGATCGCGCTACTGAGCGCGAGACCGCCCCTCGTGGCGGACGCAGCCGCGAGGGCGCTGCCAGCGCAGGCTGCGCGCCTCGGTCTGAGCAAAAATGCCTCAAGACGGCGTCCCGATCAAGACATCCAGACGCCCGGCAAGGACGCGACCGCCGGGCGATCCCGATACTGTCGCCATCGGCTCGCGCATCGTGGCGAGCGATGCGCGATACCCCGAGGCGCTCATGCATTCCGACGTGAGGCGATGGAGATGGCCGAACCCGACGAAGTCCCGGTGCTCCTTGTGCGCCAGATGAAGGTAAACGGCGCGGAGGCAGCAGTGGCGAGCAGTCAGCAACCGGCCCCGTCTCCCGCGGATGATGCGAGCTCAAAATCGCGATCCGCAACACGGGCGTGGCGCCTGCTCATGGCGCGGATCGCGCGCCTCGTGAGGAGGTTCGCTGCCGAACGCGCGGCACGGCGCGCGATCCGGGAGCTCGAGGCGATGCACGAGCTCGAGCTCAGGGACCTCGCGCTGTACCGGGACGACATCCGGCGCGTCGTGCTGGAAGGACGCTGGAACACCAGTCGGCGCTGAGCCGGCAGGCCCAGTCGCTGCCGACGAGAAGAAGTCCCCGGCAATCGAGCGTGGTGGGCGTCCCGATCAAGACATCCGGACGCTCGGCCAGGACTCAACGCCGGGAGACCCCGATACTGCCGGCCTTGGTGGCGCACCTGCCACTCCACGACCAGGACAATCACCCAAATGGAAACGCGTCACCGCAACGTCCTCTTGCATCTCGCTAACCCATCCATCGGCAACGAAGTACGCGGTCTCGTCCGCGAGCTCGCCGCCCTCGCCGGCGTCCCGCGTCGTGCCGGTCTCGAGGGTTTCCCGCGTGCTCCTCGTCGCCTACGACCCGAGCGTCATCGCGGTGCGGACGCTGCTCGCTTGCGCGCGGCGCGGCTGGTCCGCGGCGCGCCTCGTCGGCGTCTGACGCAGCACCGCGTTCAGGAACCTTCACGCGCCTTTCACGTCCTCGCGGGTGCCGTCGCGATGATCTGCGGCGGCCGCGTGCAAGAGCTCGTCCGATCTCGAGTAAGGATGCACCGCATGGGTCGCACGCGCATGCAGTCTCGGAGTTGCAGTTTCGCTCATGCATTTTGGGCGCTCCGGGCATTCACACGGACGAACGCACTCGCTATCGTTCGCCGGCTGCAACACGACTGAGCGTGTAGCGCCGACCGGCAGGCCGGGAATCGGATCACGTGCCGGGCTCGACCGAGCCCGGTCGAACTCACCCTAGGAGACTTGGATCATGCAACGACGAATTCTGAGGATGGTCGCAGGCGGTGCGCTGGCGCTCGCCGCGAGCGCGGCACTCGCGCAGCATCCGATGGAGCAGTTCGTGCCCGCCATGGGCTACTGGGTCGGGCCGTACGCGGCCGGCGGCTCGGGCTTCTTCGGCGGGATGATCGACTACATGCAGATGGTGAACGCCCGGGACGGCGGTATCGGTGGGGTGAAGCTCACCTGGGAAAAGTGCGAGACCGAGTACAACAACGCCCGCGGCGTCGAGTGCTACGAGCGCATGAAGAAGCACGCGCCCACCGGCGCGAGCCTGATCCAGCCGCTGTCGACCGGCATCACCTACTCGCTGATCGAAAGGGCGACGAGCGACCGCATCCCGATCATAACGATGGGCTACGGGCGGACCGACGCCTCGGACGGCCGGGTGTTCCCGTACGTGTTTCCGCTGATGACCAACTACTGGTCGCAGAGCACCGCCAAGATCAAGTTCATCGGCCAGCAGGAAGGCGGGATGGACAAGCTGAAGGGCAAGAAGATCGTCAACCTCTATCACGACTCGGCCTACGGCAAGGAGACGATGCCGATCCTGGAGGCGCAGGCGAAGAAGTATGGCTGGTGTTCGCCTCCGACCAGGCGATCGTGCGTCCGATGATCGAGGAATCGGCGGCGAAGTACGCGAAGGAGAAGGGCATCACGCCGCGCGACTGCTGAAGGTCAACCGGGAGGAAGGGCGGCAGGAACCCTTCCTTCAACCCCGCGCCTGGCTGTTCGGCGGACCCGCGCGTTGCGCGCTCTCGATAAAGGAACCAAACCATGGAACACAGCCCCGCTTCGGTCGAAACAATTTGTGCAAGGCGCCGGCGGTCCCGAAGGCCGCTCGGCCTCGCGAGCCTCTTGAGTTCGCTTCCCGCCCGTCTGGCGGCGGGCGCGCTGATCGGGCTCGCGGCCGCAGCCGGCGCCGCAGCGGAAGCGAGCAAATGCGGCGCAATGCTCGGCCATGCGCCCGAAAGCATTCGGCGGCTCGAGGCGGTGCAAGCCTGCCGCGGCGCCGACGCCGGCTGCAGCTACATGGAAGCCTCGGCCGGCTACGGGGTCCTCACGCTGATCTGTCCACGGTCGGGTGTTGCGCAGGTGCTCGCCGCCAATCGCCTCACCGCGCTGGGGATCCAGGACGGAGCGCTGGCAGGCGATTGCAGCAGCGGCGCCTGGCGGCATGATCTTGGTCTCCCCGGCTGCTACACGTCGCCCGGGTTCCCCGCGGGCGGACATTGAACCCTCACGAAACGGATCGCAGCGCTACCCCGGAGCGCTGCTGCGGTAGCTTCCAGGGCGGGCGCCAGTCCGGGCAACACCGCGACGATCTCGGGATGCTACGAGCGGCTGCTCTGGGCGGTGGGCAAGAAAAGAGGGCACGGATGAAGTGCGGTTCTGAACTGATTTTGGTGAAAGTCCGCCCGAACTAGGAATCTGCGGTTGCGTTGCAAACGCGGTTTTATGCCAATAAAGTGCTTCTTGTTGGTTCTGTTGCATCGGCCGCCGGGCGCGGACCGCTCAGGGATCCGCACTTCCTCGCAGTGCGTCCACGAGCGCGAGGGTTTGCGCCGACGGGTTCAAGCCCAGCTTGACCGACAACGTCTGCCGCAGGCGACGGAACACGCTCATCGCCTCGGCCCGCTGCCCGAGTTCGATGAGGCAACGCATTTGGCCGCGGTGGAACGCTTCGATGAGGTCGTCGGTCTCGATCCCGCGGACGTAGCAATCGATGGTGGGGCCAGGCGGTTCAGCGTGCATCAGCGGTGGTCAAAACCCGCGTAAGTCACTCACGAATGCAAAGGAGTGCCGGGTTCGCCGTTACAGACAAACTAATGCTGGCCTGTAACAAGGGGTGCGGCCTTACCGTGCTGAGAGTTAGTGTTGGGCTGTCCCGTGACTCTGGCGTCCGGGACAGCCCTCGCGATCTTGGATGACAACGACTTTCTCCTGGCTATAGCCAGGGTCAGACGGTCCAGCCGTCACCGTCGCGCCACCAGGTGGTGCCGACGTGACCGTCATCTCCTGTGGCGTACAGGTCGATGTCCTTGCGCGACCGTGTAATGGCCGTCACTGGCGCGCCCGCGGGCAGGGCGGCGCCGAGGGGGGACCAGCGGCCGTCATCGGCGCTCGACCAGCCTGCCCCGTCGCGCCACCACGCCGTGTAGACGCGGCCGTCATTGCCCGTGGCGTACAGGTCGATGTCATTGTTAGACCGCGTGATCGCCGTCACCGCTGCACCGGGTGGAAAGACACCTCCGATTGACGACCAGCGGCCATCGTCGGCCGAGGACCAGCCTGCCCCGTCGCGCCACCACGCCGTGTACACGCGGCCGTCATTGCCCGTGGCGAACAAGTCGATGTTTTTGTCCGAGCGGGTGACCGCCGCCACCGGCGCGCCGTCGGGGAACGCCCCTCCGATGGAGGACCAGCGGCCATCATCGGCGCTCGACCAGCCGTCTCCGTCGCGCCACCACGACGTGTACACGCGGCCGTCACTGCCCGTGGCATACAGGTCGATGTCGTTACGCGAACGCGTGATCGCGGTGACCCGAGCATCGCGGGGGAAGGCGCCTCCAATCGAGGACCAGCGGCCATCATCGGCGCTCGACCAGCCGTCGCCGTCCCGCCACCACGACGTGTACACGCGGCCGTCATTACCGGTGGCATACAGGTCGATATCGTTGCGGGACCGGGACACGGCCGCTACCGGCGCGCCCGCCGGTAAGGCGCCTCCAATCGAGGACCAGCGGCCATCATCGGCACTCGACCAGCCGTCTCCGTCGCGCCACCACGCCGTGTACACGCGGCCGTCATTGCCGGTGGCGTACAGGTCGATGTCATTGTTAGAGCGCGTGATCGCGGTTACCGGCACACTCGCCGGGAGCGTCCCTCCGATCGACGACCAGCGGCCATCATCAGCGCTCGACCAACCGTCGCCCTTGCGCCACCATGCCGTGTACACGCGGCCATCGCTGTCGCAGATGAACAAGTCGATATTGTTGTCTGAGCGCGTAACCGCTGCTACCGGCGCGCCGTCGGGAAACACCCCACCGATGGAGGGCCAGCGGCTCTCGCTGACGATCCGGCGGTACGTGATGTCGACCTCACCGTCGCTTGCGGAGTTGCTGATCACTCGCGCGCTCTGTCCGCAGGCGGTCTCCGCGTTCACCGGCGCCCAGGCGAGCGCCGGCCTCGTGCTCCCCGTCCAGATGCTGATGTTGCGAAACCGCGTCAGCGGCGTGTCAGGGTGGTCTGAGCACGTGGTTATATCGTAGGTTTCGAGTGTCTCGGCGCACCAGTCAAGTTCGTTGACGGTCATGAACGGCAGAGCGGTCTTGGCGATTCCCTCGAACTCACACAGGTAAGTGAACACCCCACCGATCTGAGAGGCAAGCTTCATGACGCCGATCAGCGTGTCTCCAGGTTTCACGCGGACAAGCTTGGAAAAGAAGGCGTCGCCATTGGTGAAGACCGCCCAGCTGGCAACCGCCCAGTGCCGGCCGCTGCCGGCCGACGACTCACCCCACTGAAGCACCGGCTGGAGGATTACCGAGACGGGCGTATCCTGCAGCCCGTTGAACAGGAAAATCGTCTGCCCGTTAGTAGTCTCGGGCTCCGGCGGCACAATCCACGTTGTACGGAACGACGAGACGGGAGTGCCTGTGTTGTTTGTCCACTGAGTGTATGCGACCCAGCCGCCGGGCGCAGGCAGGTTGCCGCCGGCCGCAGCTCTTCGGAGGGGCACACGACCGGTGCCGGTGGCGCCCGTCGCAAGCGGCCCGAAGTCCGCCACAGTCTTGCCGCCCGGCCCAATCTTGCGCAGCCGGCCGCCCGTGGCGTCGAGGACGTGGCCTTCCTCGAGGAAATGAACGCGCGACGCATTCCGGTAGCCGCCCGGCGTGAGGATGTGTCCCGCAGGCACGCGCGGTGGGGCGTTGACGATTACGGCATTCCCGCCGACATTGCTCACCGCCTGACCCGGTTCTACCGCGTGCGTCTGCGCCTTTTCGCGTGGTCCCCCGGGCGTGATAGTTGACTGTTTTTTGTTTCGCATGGTCATCCCCTCCCCGAGTGCAGGCCGCCTGGCGCGGCGACGGCTATGCACGCTTTCCGTCTAAAACCTGGCGAAGCAGGAAGTAGCGAAACAATTCTCGTTAGACAATTTGCCATGGTCTTGCTCCCTAGAGAAGGTTGATGGTCGGCTACAGCGCCGTTTCGAGGCGCATGCACAGAGTTAAATCCCTGCCGGGCTGTATTAGGTTCAAAGCACAGCCACGATGTTTAAAAAAAATGCGGATCCAAGGGTCGACATCCACCTCATCGCGCAACGCGACGTTGACCCCTGACACCAAGCGTCGGTCGGCGGGTGACCGCTGAAACGATGACGTGCGATGAGGAATATAGGAGCAGGTGAGAAGCGCGGCTATCCCACGAACCCGTCAGGTATCCCGCGTTCCAGGTAAGCCGAGCGATGTAGGCCAAATGTGTGAGGAAGCCTCCGGGGCGAGATGAGCAGGCGACTCGATTGGCCTCGGCGCTGTGGTCGCCGGCGTCGAGCAGCGCGCGCAGCCGCGACCAAGGATGGCACCACTCACGTCGTGATCTCGCCGCTGGAGTTCATGCAGCGCTGGCCGCCCTGGTGACCGCCACCGACTTCGACCTACTCGATGCGATGTGGCCCACGCTGTTACGGGCGTAGACGGTTCGGCGCGGTGAAGCGCGGTATGCAACGGCCTCGTTATTGATGGCTTTGCTTTTTCATGCCTGAGCCACTGCGCTGTCAATCGCCACCAGCGTGCCGTTAGTGCTCGACCACTTCACCCTCGCCGGCATCGTCACGCCCGAGGCGCTCGAGGCCGCCTTCTCCGGCGACGTGCCGGGGCAGATCGCCATGACTGGACTGCCCGGCCTCAGACGGGCACGCACCCGCTCAATCTGACCGTCTTAGACTTTTCACTGAGCAGGGGCCGAAAAAGTGGCATTGACGTCACTTCTGAAGGGCTGGATGCGGCCCGATTGCCGACTCAGTTCGCACGAACACTACGCAGAAACGGAAGGGGTTTGTATCGGAAGCTCTCCGTATGCGGCGCACACGGCAGGACGAGAGTGGGCCCGCTGCGCATCCTGTTGGCCGCCCATCCGCAGCTGCTCTCGGCGGTGCTGCAAATCGTTCATCGGGTCATCGCGACATTTCTGATCAAGCAAGCCGGACTGAAACGGTGCGAAGCCCACACCGGCGCGGTCACCCTCATTCAGCGCTTCGGCTCGGCGGCCAATCTGAACATTCACCTGGACTTACTCGCCAAGGTCATCGCGCGTCTGATGCGGCTGCTGACTCGTCAAGGCGTCCTCGTTGAAGAGCAGGGCGTACGCTACCTGGCCGGCATCGAGGCCGATCAGGCGCTCATGCCCCTGCAGGCGGGCTCCTGCACCTACCGCATTGCCCTTGGGCCACGCGCCGGGCAGAAGGTCGTTGAGCCCGCAAGCGGTCTCGGGACGTGGCGAATCCGCCTCGCCAGCCTTGTGCGCCAATGCGCACGGCTTCAGCCTGCATGCGGCGGTGCGGCTCGCGACGCCCACGAGCGTAACGACCTCGAACGGTTGTGCCGTTACATCACCCGCCCGGCGATCGCCAACGAGCGGCTCAGGCGTAACATCGCGGCCGCCCGCGACGAGCTCCGCGGTCGCGGCGTCGAGGTGAGCGAGGTGTTCCACAGCGACGGCGTGTCCGCTGGCACGGACGAGCCCTATCTATTTGGGCGGCGTCGGATCAGCGGTCCGGATCCCGAGCGTGGCAGCTACCGCTCGATTGCCTCGTTCCGTGATCCAGACGGCAACGGTTGGCTGTTCCAGGAGGTCACGACGCGGCTGCCCGGTCGCATCGACTCCGGGGTGACGAGCTTCGCGTCCGCGAACGATCTGGCGGACGCGTTTCGGCGTGCCGAGGCCGCCCACGGTAAGTACGAGGCCAAGCTCGGCAAGAGGGACGAGAACTGGCCCGACTGGTACGCGGCGTACATGGTGGAAGAGCAGTCGGGCGCGAAACTTCCGGAGTGAGCAGTGAAGGCCGCGAGCTACGACGCGAACGTCATCGGCACCGGCCAGTCCGGCCCTTACGTGACCTCTCGTCTCGCCGCTGCTGGCATGAAGGTCGCGGTCATCGAGCGCAAGGTCTTCGGCGGAACTTGCGTCAACACCGGCTGCATTCCGACCAAGACGATGGTGGCGAGCGCCTACGCGGCGCGCGTCGCCGCTCGCGCCGCGGAGTACGGCGTCGAGGTCGGTCCGGTACGTGTCGACATGAAGCGCGTGAAGGCACGGAAGGATGAGGTCTCGAAGGAGGATCCCGACATTGCCCTGCACGGCGGCTATCCCCGCGGCCGGATGTATCTCGCGAGGAAACTGGCGAAGGACCTCGCGGGGCTCACGGCATGGAAGACCTACGCGTACTTCTTCGGCGCACCCGCCGTCAATGCCGACACCAACGCCGCGGCGCGTCCGCTCGACGACACCAGCCCGCGATTGCGCCGCGCGGCCCGCCGGGATCGCTGGGGCGTCCTGGCATTTCACGTGACGCTACCGGTGGTCGCATTCACGACCGGCTGGGGCTGGTATTACGTGGTGCTCTGGATCGTGCCGCTCGCCACCGTGCTGCAGGTCATCTTCAGGCTGCGGGCGATCTGCGAGCATGGCGCCCTCACCGACCACTCGTCACCGCTCACCGCGGCGCGCACCAATCTGCCGAACTGGTGGCAGCGCTACCTGCTATTCCCGCACCACGTCAACTACCACATCGAGCATCATCTCTATCCGGCGGTGCCGCACTACAACCTGCCGCGCCTGCACGTTGCCCTGGGAGCGCACGGCATACTCGAGAGAGCCGAGATCCGGCGTTTGAGCGAGACGCTGCCGCGCATCTTTGCGGACCGTGCCGTCTCCTGAATGCTCTATCCCGGGCCGTCGACCAGCCATCATCCGAAGCGCCTCGATCAGGGCGCGGAGCTTGGTCTCCGCCTTGCCGCCTCCGACAACCGAGTAGGTTTGCCGCGCCATTTGGTGCCGCGCTCGGAAGGGCGGGCGCCTGATCCTTCCGGCGGGTAATTCGCGGCAGGTACTAGTTCCTCAAGACGGCGTCCCGATCAAAACCTCCGAACGCTCGGCAAGGACTCAAGGCCGAGAGACCTCGATACTGCGCTGGCGCATCGCCACAACCGATTGAACCGCCGCGTGCGAGGCGCGCGCGCTTGCGCGGGCAGCAAGAATCGATTGTCACTTTCGGACGAGGAGGACACCTTGCGCTACTTGTCTCACTTCTTCGCTGCAGTGCTCGTTGCGGTTTCCGTGATCGTTGGCGGGCTCGTCACAGGGGTCGTGCCGCACGTGAGCAAGACTGCGATCGCGGCGCCCCCCGCTGCCGTCGATAGCGGACCGCCCGAATACTTTCCGGACCGGTTCCGCGACGTGAAAGTCTGGGACGAGCGTCCGCAACCCGAGGCGTTCTGAGAGCGCCGCGACGCAGCGCGTGTATCCGACTCGCACAGCCGCCGCGTTTCGCGCACCTCGAAACACGGGATCTGCCGCAGAGGAAATCAAGCCATGAGCTGGTTATTCGTGAAACAACTCAGGCCGTTCGTGCTGCTCGCCGGCGCGGCGAGCCTGGTACTGAACCTCATGCTGTTGATGCCCGCGCTCTACATGCTGCAGGTGTTCGACCGCGTCTTCGCGAGCCGCAGCGTCGAGACGCTCGTGATGCTGACCGCGATCACGGCCGTCGCGCTCGCGCTCGGCTATTGCATGGACGTGGTGCGCGCACGCGCGCTCGCCTGGGCTGGCAGCGCACTCGACCGGCGGCTCTCGCCGGCCGCGCTCGCGGACGTGCTGCGCCGGGCCGCCGAAGCTGCGGGGCGGACTGAAACGGACGCGCTGCGCGATATCGGGCAGCTGCGGGCCTTTCTCGGCGGCACCGGCATCCATGCGCTCTTCGACGCGCCATGGCTGCCGGTCTTCCTGCTGGTGATCGCGGCTATGGACCCGCTCCTCGGCCTGACTGCGGCCATCGGCGGCGGCGTGCTCGCCGGCCTCGCCGTGCTCACGTCGACGCTGACGCGCGACCTGGCGGAGGACACGCTGCGCCGCTCGCGGACGAGCAACCGTCACGTCGAGGCGCTCGCGCGCAACGCCGAGGTGATCTCGGGAATGGGCATGACGCCGGCCGCGGTGGCTCGCTGGCAGGCCCGCCATGACGAGCAGCTCGACGCACAGGCGCGCCTCGGCGCGAGGTCCGCGCGGTTGAGCGCCGCGGCGCGCATCGCGCGCCAGGCGCTGCAGGTGGCGATGCTCGGTATCGGCGCCTGGCTCGTCATCGATACCGCGGCCTCGCCCGGGATCATGGTCGCAGCCACGATCCTGCTCGGCCGCGCCTTGCAGCCGATCGAGCAGCTGATCGCCGGCTGGAAGACGCTCGTCGACGCGCGCGGGGCGTGGCGGCGGCTGAACGAGCGGCCGGACGCGTCGCCCGCGGATTCCCGGCTCGCGCTGCCGGCGCCGGCCGGCCGCCTCGAAGTCGAGCGCGTCGTGTTCGGTACCGCGCCGATGCGGCCCGCGCTGATCAAGGGCGTTGGGTTCGGGCTCGAGCCGGGCGAGAGCCTGGGCATCGTCGGCCCGAGCGCGTCGGGCAAGACGACGCTGCTCCGGCTGCTGCTCGGCATCTGGACGCCGCAGGCCGGCGCGATCCGGCTCGACGGCGCCGACATCGCCCGCTGGGACCGCGACGCACTGGGGCAATACGTCGGCTACCTGCCGCAGGACGTCGAGCTCTTCGCCGGCACGGTGGCCGAGAACATCGCGCGCCTGGGAGCGGTGGACTCGACGAAGGTGGTCGAGGCGGCCCAGCTCGCGCACGCGCACCACATGATCCTGCGCCTCGCCCGACGGCTACGACACGCAGATCGGCGAGGGCGGCGCGATGCTCTCCGGCGGTCAGCGGCAGCGCATCGCGCTCGCGCGCGCGCTGTACGGAAACCCGCGGCTCGTCGTGCTGGACGAGCCGAATGCCAACCTCGACGCGGAGGGCGAGGCTGCCCTGGCGGCGGCGCTCAAGACGCTCAAGGCGCTCGGGGTGACGGTGATCCTGGTGGGCCATCGCCCGTCCGTCGTAGCGCAACTGGACAAGCTGGCGGTCCTCAAGGACGGCGCACTCGAAGCGTTCGGTCCGACGGCTGAAATCCTGCCGCGCATGCGCGCCGGAGCACAGCCGAGGCAACGACTCGCCGCCGTCGATCCCGCCGCGACCGCAGTGGAGGCGCAAGCATGAGAACCCTCGAGACCGCTCCCTTTGCCGCGCGCCTTGTCCAGGGGGAGCTGGACACCGAAGCGCGCGTGGAGCTTCGCCGCCACGCCCGGCGGGCACTCGTCCCGCTGGCAGTGGTCATCGCACTCGGCGGAGTCTGGTCGGCAACCGCGCCCCTTTCGGGCGCGGTCGTCGCCCCGGCGCAGATCAAGGTCGAGCTCAACCGCAAGACCGTGCAGCACCAGGAAGGCGGCATCGTGCGCGAGATCCTGGTGCGCGACGGCCAGAAAGTGAGCGCCGGTGAGCCGCTGGTCGTCGTCGGCGACGTGCGGAGCAGCGCCGAGCTGAGCCTGCTGCAGGACCAGCTCCGGGCCGAGCGCATCCGCCGGGCGCGTGCGGCGGCCGAAGCGGCGCTCGAGACGGGCTTCACCGCGCCCGCCGACATCGCCGGCGAGGCGGCCGAGCACCTCGCGCGCGAGCGCGCCCTGTTCGCGGCGCGGCGGCGCACGCTCGACGAGCAGATCGTTTCCCTGCGGGCGCAGATCCGGGAGGCGCACGCCCAGGCCGCCGCGCTCGCGACCCAGATCACGGCGACCGAGACTTCTACGCGCCTCTCGGACGAGGAGCTGGAGATCAACGACAAGCTCGCGCAGCAGGGCTACGTCCAGCGAACGCGCGTCCTCGCGCTGCAGCGCGCCGCGGCGGACTACCGCGGGAAGGTCGGCGAGTACCGCAGCGAGCTCGCGCTCGCGCGGAGCCGAGCCGCCGAGCTGGAGTCGCGCATCGCGCAGACCCGCAATCAGTACCAGACGCTGGCCGCCGACGAGCTCAAGGAGGCCTCCGCAAAGGTCCGCGAGCTCGAGGACCGCCTCCGTCCGTCGCAGGACCAGGTCGAGCGCCAGCTCGTGCGCTCGCCGGTCGACGGGGAAGTGATGTCGCTCCGCGTGACTGCGGCGGGCGAGGCGATCGGGCCGCGGCAGCCGATCGTCGACGTGGTGCCGGCGAACGAAAAGCTGGTGATCGAGGGGCGGATCCGTCCCGAGGACATCGACTACGTGCGCAAGGACTCGCCGGCCGAGGTGCGACTGACCGCCTTCGACACCCGCACCGTGCCGCTGCTGCCGGGCAAGGTCGTGTTCGTATCGCCCGACCGCGTGACGAAGGCGGACACCGGCGAGTCGTGGTTCACCGCCACGGTCGAGGTCGACGCGGGCAGCCTCAAGGACCATCCGGAGGTGCGCCTGCAGCCGGGGATGCCGGCGGAGCTCTTCGTCACCACGCCGGCCCGCACGGTTCTCGAATACCTCGCGAAACCGCTCGGCGGGTTCGCGAGCCGCGGGATGCGCGAGCCATGACGAGGAGAAGCGATATGCCTCGCCGAGCGAGCGGTCAGCGTCTTCAACCCTCTTGCACGCGCGGGATGCAGCGCGTGCGGGCGGTCTAGAGCATCCGGTTGCATCCGGACCTTTCACTCGACAATTGACCTAAAGGAACCGAAATGAGCAGACCCATCAAACTCAAATCCCCCGCGGAAGCGCTGGACGCGATTCTCGCGGGCGGCCCCACCGGCAAGGCCGTGCTGAAGGAGCTCAAGGCGGGAAAGTTGCCCTTCGACACTCCCAGCGAGGCCGACGTCTCGATCCAGGCGGTCACCGCCTCCTTCAACGCGACCGCGGGCGTGCTGACCGTTTTCGGCGACAACCTCGCCAACACGATCGAGGCGAGCCGCGACGCCGCGGGCAGGATCCTGGTCAACGGTGGCGCGGTCGCCATAACGGGCGGGACGCCGTCGGTGGCCAACACGAACACCATCCAGATCTTCGGCCAGGGCAGCGACGACGTCATCTCGTTGAACCAGTCGAACGGCGCACTGCCCAGGGCCACGCTCTTCGGAGGCGCCGGCAACGATGCCATGACCGGCGGGGCCGGCGGGGACATGCTCTTCGGACAGGCCGGCAACGATACTTTGAACGGCGGCGGCGGCTTCGATTTCCTGTTCGGCGGCGCCGACAATGACGTCCTGACCGGCGGCGACGCCGACGACCAGATGTTCGGGGAGGGCGGCAACGACCGCATGATCTGGAATCCGGGCGACGACACCGACCTGATGGAAGGCGGCGCCGGCACCGACACCGCCGAGGTTAACGGCGGCGGCGGCGCGGAGGTCTTCACCACGACTGCCAACGGCGCACGCGTGCGCTTCGATCGCCTCGACCCGGCGCCGTTCGCGCTCGACATCGGCACCACCGAGAACCTCGTCGTCAACATGAACGGCGGCGACGACAGCTTTTCGGCCACCGGCAACCTGTCGCCGCTGATCAAGATCACCGTCGACGGCGGGGCCGGCAAGGACACGATCCTGGGCTCGAACGGCATCGATCTTCTGCTCGGCGGCGACGGCGACGATTTCATCGACGGCCAGCAGGCGAACGACGTCGCGTTCCTCGGCGCCGGCGCGGACGTCTTCCAGTGGGATCCGGGCGACGGCAGCGACACGGTCGAGGGCCAGGACGGCACCGACACCATGCTCTTCAACGGCTCCGCCGGAGACGAGATCTTCGAGGCCTCGGCCAACGGCCAGCGGGTGCTGTTTACCCGCAACCTCGGCAACATCGTCATGGACCTGAACGACGTCGAGCGGATCGACCTCAACGCGCTCGGCGGGGCCGATAGAGTCACGGTCAACGACCTGAGCGGCACCGACCTGACCGAGATCAACGTCAATCTCGCCGGGACTCTCGGCGGAACGACTGGCGACGGTCAGGCCGACACGGTCATCGTCAACGGCACGAACGGCGATAACGTCATCGACGTGGTAGGCGCCGGGACGTCCGTCTCGGTCCTGGGGCTCCCCGCCCAGGTCAACATTGCGAACGCGGAAGGCGCGAACGACAGTCTCGTGATCAACGCGCTCGGCGGCGACGACGCGATCAGCGCCACGACCCTGCCCGCCGGCGTCATCAAGCTCACCATCGACGGCGGCGCGGGCGACGACACGATCCGCGGGAGCCAGGGCGCCGACGTCGTCCGCGGCGGCGACGGCGACGACTTCGTCTTCGGGGACAACGGCAACGACCTCGCGCTCCTCGGCGCCGGCGACGATCTCTTCCAGTGGGATCCAGGCGACGGCAACGACACGGTCGAGGGCCAGGACGGCACCGATACGATGCTGTTCAACGGCGCGAACACCGCGGAGAACATCGACATCGTGGCCAACGGCCCGCGCGCGCTGCTCCTCCGCAACGTCGCGAACGTCACGATGGATCTGAACGATGTGGAGGTCATCGACTTCCGTGCGCTCGGCGGCGCCGACAACATCGTGGTCGGCGACCTCAGCGGGACGGACGTGACACGGATCGACCTCGACCTGAGGGGCCCGAACGGCGGCGGCGACGGCGCGGCGGACACCGTCACCGTCAACGCCACGAACGGCGCCGATGTCTTCGGCGTCGCGGGCGATGCCGGTGGAGTGCAGGTCTTCGGTCTGCAGGCCGCGGTGAACGTGTTCTTCCAGGAGGTGGCGAACGATCGCCTCGTCCTCAACGCGCTCGGCGGCGACGACGTCATCGACGCGACCAGCCTCGAGGCCGACGGCATCCAGCTGACGATGAACGGCGGCCTCGGTGAGGACATCTTCCTCGGCAGCGAGGGCGACGATCTCATCAACGGCGGCGACGGCGATGACACCGCGCTCATGGGCGCTGGCGACGACACCTTCGTCTGGAATCCCGGCGACGACAACGATACGCTGGAAGGCCAGGCCGGTTTCGACACGATGCTGTTCAACGGCGCCAACATCGCCGAGCAGATCGACATCTCGGCGAACGGCGGGCGGGTGCTGTTCCTCCGCGACATCGCGAACGTGACGATGGACCTCAACGACGTCGAAGCCATCAACTTCCGGGCCCTGGGCGGTGCGGACAACATCGTCGTGAACGACCTAAGCGGCACGGATGTGGTCGAGGTGAACATCGACCTCGCGGCGGCGGGCGGCGGCGGCGGCGACGCGCAGGCCGACAACGTCACCGTCCACGGCACCGGCGGGGACGACGTCGTCCTGATCGTCGGCGACGCGGCGGGCACGTCGGTCCTGGCCCTCGCCGCACAGGTGAACATTACCGGCGCGGAAGCCGCGATGGACCGACTGCGCGTGCTCGCCGGAGACGGCGACGACGTCATCGAGGCCTCGGGCGTCCCGGCCGGCGCAATCGGGCTGGTGCTCGAGGGCGGGGCCGGCGATGACGTCATCATCGGCGGCGAAGGCGACGACGTGCTGACCGGCGGCGAAGGCGACGACGTGCTGATCGGCGGAGGCGGCAATGACATCTTCGACTTCGGCCCCGGCGACGACATCGAGATCCAGGGCTTCATGGCCGGCGCCGGCACCGAGGACCGGATCGACCTCCGGGGCGTCAAAGACGCGACCAGCTTCGACTGGGTGAAGGCGCGGGCGCAGGACGTGAAAGGCGACGTCGTCATCGATCTCGGCAACGGGGCGGAGATGACGCTGGAGGGGGTCAGCGTGGCGGCACTGCACGGGGACGACTTCCTGCTCCAGTAGCCGTCATGCCGGCGAAGGGCGGCATCCAGTTTGGCCTGGGCCCCGGCGTTCGCCGGGGCGACGGAACGCGGCTCGTCGTGCGGGCGAAGGCCGGCATCCAGGGAGGCGTGGCCCCGGGCGGAAGCCGGGGCCACGACCTTGTTTCAAGCTTTCGGCGCTTCGGTCCTCATGGGCCGGGCCGGCGCGTCGATCGGCTCGCGCCGGACGCGCTCGTATTCCGCGATGACCTGCGCCCCGAGCAGGAGGACGATCGCCGCGATCTCGACGCTCAGCAGCACGATGATCGACGTCGTCAGCGAGCCGTAGACGACCTGGATCGACGACATCGAGGCGTAGTACCAGACCAGGACATGTCGCGTGAGCTCCCACAGCAGCCCGGCCGTCACGCCGCCGATCAGCGCGTGCCGCAGCGACAGCCGGCCGACCGGCATCACGAGGTAGATCGCGGTCAGCATCAGGATCTCCCCGGCGACCCCGATGAGGTAGATGAGCGCGGCCGACAGGCCCCCGAGCGAGCGCATCTCACCGAAAAGCTCGATGCTCCGGGTGCCGAGAGTCTGCAGCGCGCCGGACACGACCGTGACGACGAGGAAGCCGATCCCCAGCGAAAGGATGAAGAGGTAGGGCAGCAAGGCCGACGTCAGGAAATGCCGCCGCTTGACCGCCACTCGATGGAAGAAGATCACCGACATCGCGTTCTCGAGCACGGTGAAGGCGAGCGCGCTGAAGAACAGGAGCGTCAGCAGCAGCACCGGGCCGATGACATGGCGATGATCAAGGAACGAGCGGAGCTCCTCCACGAGCGCGTCCGCCTGCCCGGGCACGACGAACTCGAGGTACGCGCTGAGCGTGGCGAAAAGCCGCTCGGCGTCGATGGCATGCGACAGCACGATCATCACGAGAATCAGGAGCGGCACCAGCGAGAGCAGGGTGTAGTAGGCGACTGCGCCCGCGAGGAGCAGTCCCTGGTTGGCGCGAAAGCCCCTGAGCACGCGCAACGCAAAGGCGCCCGGATGCTTGAGCACCTTTCTTGTGTTGGCCCCCAGCCGCATGATCGCGCTCGGCCGAGGTCAGTTCCAGCGACCGTACCTGCCGCCCACGCTCAAGCGTCCCGCGCCCAGCAGGGCGACCGAGAGGGCTGCGAACAGGAACATCCCCTGGAGCTCGATCGCCCATCCGCCACTCCTCCCGAGGCTGAAGATCTCGCCGGCGTGAACCAGCAGAATGGCCACCAGCATGTTGACCGCGACGACTATTGCCGCAGGCCGCGTCCAGAGGCCGATGATCAGGAGGATCGGGGCTACCACCTCCCCGACGTAGACCAGGTACCCCAGCGCCGGCGGAAGACCGGCTTTCGCCATCATCCCGGTGATGCCCGCGGGCCCGCCGATCACTTTCGCGACGCCATGCAGGAGGATCAGTACGCCGAGCGAGACGCGCAGCACGAGCTTTCCCCAGTCGTCCAGTGCTTCGCGGGAACGGTCGTTCGTGGCCATGTCACTTCTCCTCGTCGGGTTCTGCCGGAAGCGGCCGAAGGAATCTCCTGCAAACGCGGTGCCCGTGTCTCGAGTCGGCGGCGCGCCTCCCTAGCTTCGCCGATCCCTGACCCATTGCCTAGTACCAGCGAACGATGGGATCGAAATGGATCCATGCTTACCATCCCGGCGTATGGGACCGCGGAGTCTCTCATCCGATGAGTGCCGGCATGCCACACAGCGCGTCCTCGGGCCTCGTCGGGCTCGCGGTGATCGTTCTCTTCTCGCTCGTGCCGTCTCTGACGCAGAGCCTTGGGGCGCAAGCGTCCGGCGAGGCCGTCGCGCAACGCTGCGGGCACTCGCCTGCCGGAAAGCGCGTCAGCAGGACCGAGGTCTTTCTGGGCCTGTCGAAGCCCGACGGCTCCACGGTGACGGACGCGGAGTTTCAGCGCTTCATCGATGCCGAGGCCACACCGCGCTTCCCCGATGGTTTCACCGTCGTCGTGGGCAACGGGCAATTCAAGGATTCCAGCGGGGCGATTGTCCGAGAGGGAGCGCGGGTGCTGGTCGTGCTCTATGCGTTCGAGGACCGCCTCGCGAGCGCGAGCATCGAGCAGATTCGCGCCGCCTACAAGGCTGCGTTCCGGCAGGAATCGGTGTTGCGCGCGGACGGCGAGTCATGCGCTTCGTTCTGAGCGAGAGACCACGATGAGCATGCAGGAACGGACGGATGCCGAAGCGGCCGCGACCCTGCGACAGCTCATCATGGGCTTCCGCGCGACCCAGCTCGTGCACGTCGCGGCCAAGCTCGGCCTGGCCGACCGGCTCCGGGATGGGGCGCGGACGCCGCACGAGCTCGCGCGGGCGGTCGGTGCCGAGCCGCAGGCGCTCCACCGCCTGCTTCGTGCACTGGCGAGTCTCGGCATCTTCGCCGAGGCGGCCGACGGGGCCTTCGCGCTCACCCCGATGGCTCAGCTCCTCCAGACTGGCGTGACCGAATCGCTGCGCAGCCTCGCGGTGCTGTATGGCGAGGAGTGGCTCTGGGAGGCGTATGGGCGCATGCATTACAGCATCGAGACCGGCCGGCCAGCGTTCGAATACGCCCATGGTCAGAAGTTCTTCGACTACCTGCACGACCACCCGGATGCCGCGACGCTGTTCCATGAAGCGATGAGCGAATACTCGACCCTGGAGGCGCCCGCGATCCTCGTCGGGTACGATTTTTCCGGGGTCGCGCGGGTCGTGGATGTCGGAGGGGGAGAGGGCGGCCTCGTGGCGACGCTGCTGCGGGCCCATCCCGAGCTGTCGGGTGTGATCCTGGATCTCGAGCTCGCAGGTCCGGGCGCGCGGCGCTCGCTCGCCCATGCCGGGGTGGCGGCGCGAGGGACGTTCGTCGCGGGCGATTTCTTCGATGGGGTCCCGAGCGGTGGCGACGTCTACCTGCTCAAGAGCGTCCTCCATAACTGGAGCGATTCAGCCGCCGTCCGCGTCCTGCGTCGATGCCGTGAGGCGATGAGCAAGGACTCCCGGCTATTGGTGATAGAACGCGTGATTCCTTCGGGCAACGCACCCGCCGAAGCCAAGCTCTTCGACATCAACATGCTGGTCGTGATCGGTGGACGAGAGCGGACGGAACGCGAGTATCGCGCGCTCTTCCATTCGGCAGGGTTGAACCTCACCCGCGTCATTCCGACGCGCTTGCCGCTCAGTCTGATCGAAGCGGCGCCCGCCTCAGAGCTTCGGGATGCGGAGCGTCTTGCTGATCATGAGGCACCCTGAGATGAAGAACAGCAAGACGGGCAGATGGAAGTCCACGCCGAGGAAGCTCACCGGGTAGAGATTTCCCCGATAGAAGGCGAGGATCAGCAGTCCAAGCGGGACGACGCTGGTGGGGATCGGCGTGCCCTCGAAGTATTTGACCTTGCCCGCAGTAGTGGAAAGCGATTCGGCGCTGACGTTGTAGCGGGCGAGCCGGCTCAAGCCGCAAAGCGCGAAGAAGATCAGCACGATCTGATCGAGCGGGCTATTGATGCCTATCGCGAACGCGATTGCCGCGGGGGCGACGCCGAACGAGATCACATCGGCGAGCGAATCGAGCTCTCGTCCCATGGGCGAAGCGGATCTCCGCCAGCGCGCGATCCTGCCGTCCAGGACGTCGAGAACGAATGCGAGCGGGATCAGCGCAGCGGCGATGTATACGTGCCGGACAGCGCCGGTAGCGAGAAACTTCATCGCCTCGAAGATCGCCGCGACACCGCAGAAGCCGTTGGCGATCGTGCAGAAATCGGCCAGCCCGAAACCGCGGAGCATCGAGAAGTGCCTGGCTGGTGCGCGCTTATTCATGGCGAGAGGAGGGCGAGGGCTCGATTGGAGCCTGATGCAATCAGCGTGCCGGGCATGACCGTTGCTCGCGATCGAGGAGTGGATCGGAACGACAAACGCGCGTGGCTGGGGCGGCGCGCTTGGGTCCTGGCCGAAGGTGGCGCACGGCTCGGCGGGACGATCTGTTCGGTCGACTACCGCATCCTGCCGTTGGCGAAGATCATGATCCGGCTCGACGGACGGCGCGGCACCGTCCTCGTTCAGGAAATGGCCCGCGGCGTGAGTTGGGACTTTGCCGACCAGGCCCCCGGCGGATCACCCGGCGCCTGATCTGGCGTAGGAACGTTGCGGGGGCCCCTCCATCGGGACCACCATTCCGTCCTCGTTGCGAAACGCAAACGCGTGCTCGCACCCCTCGATGTCCTTGCAGGAGATCGTGAAGGTCCCGCGTTTCTCCTGGAGGAGGCTGTCGAGACCCACGTGCAGCATGAAGGCAGCGTTGCGCTCGATGAGCTCCGAGGGTTTGATCTGGCCCTTGGCGAAGTCTTCGGAATGAAACCTGAGCGCATAGGCGGTGCCGCCGATGTTGACCATCTTGAGATTTGCCAGGTCATGGCCCGCCGAGAAGCTGGCGCTCACGATGCGAAAGCTCGGCGCCAGGAGGGCCCGCCGCGCTTCCTCGTTCCGCCGATGCGCTGCGACTTCGAGCTCTGCGAGCGTGGCTGACGCCGCTGCCTGCCGCGCGTACTCCTGAAACAGCGCAGCCGTCTCCCGAGCCTGCGCACGGAGCGCGTCGGTGTTCCGGGCGAGCTCGTCGCCCTGCTGGAAGTAACCGAGAACCAGCCACAGCAAAGCAACCGGCGCGGCCACACCGGCGGCGAGGACGCTCCACTCCACCAGCGTCAGCCCGGCGTCTCGCTTGACCAGGGCGCCCGCCGCGTAGTCGCCCCATATCGCGAACACCCAGAAGGCGGCCCACGCGATCGTGATGATCGCACCGGCGCCCGTCCGCCAGGTGCGGCGCCGGTTGCGTCGTTCGTTTTCGTCAACCATACATATATGTCCGTGCCCCGTTAGCCTGCTTGGGCGTCGGCCGACCCGGAAACCCCGGCCGGCACCTGTGAAACCAAGGCGTCGACGCCGTGCCCTCGAGCAGTCCGAGGGTTGAGCTTAGTGTAGCCCGATGTCCGGGGCACAGAATAGGTCAGGGTCCGCAGCGCGAAGCAACCGGTCGGGGGAGACTGCGTCTTCCGGTCGGTCACGGTCTCAGCTTGCCGGCGCGCAGTGCCGCCCTCGCAGGCGCGTGCCTGCCGCGCGGCGAACTTGCCGTTGACGAGCTCCAGGGCGCACAATGATCGGGTTCGCCACGCCCGCGATGGCCGCCGCCCGCGAGCATCGTCCCCGGCACATCGCTTGCTGACCGGAGGGCGGATTGGTCTTCGCTACCCGCCAAGCTGGAGATTCCCATGACCGCCTGCCTTCGCTGGCTCCTGGTCGGCACGTTAGCGGTCCCGTTCCTCGCCCACGCCCAGGTCTATAGATGGGTGAGCGAATCCGGGGCGACGATGTACGGGAACCAGCCACCGCCGAATGCCGCAAGGATCGTGAGACTGGACGTCGACTCGCGGGATCGGACGGAGATGGAGCTGAATCGAGGGTCCGCGCTGCCGAAGTTCGCCCCGGCGGCCCCCGGCGTGCTCAGCAGCGTCGACCGGGCGACCGTTGAAGCCGTCGCACGTTCCATCGAACGGCGGCGCGGCGTAACCACTGCCTGGTCGCGGTAGATCCTCGCCGCGTCTGCAAGGCGTACGCGCCGGAAAGGCGCCTGGCGACGCATCGTCCGGATCGGCGCTTGCACCGGACGCCGCCATGGACGTCGCGGCATCAACCTCCGGCGATCTCCCGCCGTACGATAGCGGCGCCGTCGGCAAGCGCCTTCAGCTTGCCGAACGCCGCTTCCCGCGCGAGATACTTCATGCCGCAGTCCGGCGCGGGAATCAGGCGGTCCGCGGGGACGTGCTCGAGTCCGCGCCGGATCCGGCGCGCAATATCTTCCGGCGTTTCGACCGCGGCACTGCCGAGGTCGACCACGCCGAGGATGATCGTCTTGCCGGATAGCGCTTTCAGCACGGCGAGATCGAGCGCGGGCTGGGCGGCTTCGATCGAGATCTGCTCGGCGATCGAGTCCGCGAGCTGCGGCAGAAAGGAGTAGCCGGCGCCCGGCTTCTTGTCGCGAACGAGGTGAGCGTAACCGAAGCAGAGGTGCACTGCAGTCGTGCTCGGGATGCCCTGAAGCGCACGGTTGATCGCGCGCACGCCGTACCGCATGGCCGCGTCAGGAAACGCCTGCAACCACGGCTCGTCGAGCTGGACGACGTCGACGCCGGCGGCCTTGAGGTCGCGCGCCTCCTCGTTGATCGCCGCCGCGTAGTCCATCGCGAGCGCTTCCTCGTCCCGGTAGAACTCGTCTTTCGCCTGGCGCGTGAGCGTGAACGGGCCGGGCAGGGTGATCTTGATCGCGCGGTCGGTGTTGCGGCGCAGGAAGGCTGCGTCGCGGACTTCGACCGCATGTCGCCGGCGGATCGCGCCGACGACTCTCGGGACGACCGTGGGGTGCCCGGTTCGCCCGATCACGGTGCCCGGGTTCTCGACGTCGATGCCGTCGAGCGCGGTGGCGAACCGGTTCGAGTAGCTCTCGCGCCGGATCTCGCCGTCCGAGATGATGTCGATCCCGGCGCGCTCCATGTCGCGGATCGCGATCAGGGTCGCATCGTCCTGCGCCTCCTCCAGGAATGCTTCGGGCACGCGCCAGAGGTCGCGAACCCGCACGCGCGGGACGGACTGCGACTTGAGCGCATCGCGGTCGACGAGCCAGTCGGGCTGCGGATAGCTCCCCACGACGGTGGTGCGCAGCAGCACCTCGGTCATCCTCTCTTTCCTTTCCAGTCGGCCGATCGCGAGAGCGTACCGCAGTTGCGGATCTGGACGCGCCGCTTTCGGCCTGTCACCATCGCAGCGGTCCGGAGGAGATGGACGACAATGACCGGCGGGGGGTGGGTCGTCGCGGCGCTCGCCGCGCTCTCGATCGTCGCGGGCGTCGCGCCGGCCGGCACGCCGCGCGAGGTCGTGACGATCCTCAACGTCCGGCTCAACGATCTCATCCGGTCGCCCGATTTCCAGGTGCGGATGAAGTCGTTCGGGCTCGTTCCGAGGGGCGGGCCGCCGGAAGATCTCGCGACGTGGGTGTCCGTCGAGCGGGAGAAGTGGGTGCGCGTCGTCAAGACTTCTGGCGCGAAAGCGAATTGAACCCGCTGTTCCTCGCGCCGACCTCGCTCGCCGACGCGGCCCCGCCCGCGCTCATCCGCGCGGCTGCGGCGGCCGGCTACGACGGTATCGGGTTCCGCCTCAACGCTTCGCCGGGATTGCCGTTTCACCCGGTGATCGGAAACGCGGCGCTCATCCGGGAGATCCGGCGCGCGCTCGCCGATTCCGGGCTCGCGGTGCTCGACGTCTACAGCTTCTATCTGCAGCCGGCAACCGACATCCGCGACTTCACCCCAGCCCTGGAGCTGGGCGCGGCGCTCGGCGCGAAATACGCGCTGACGATGGGCGACGATCCCGAGTGGCCGCGCCTCGCCGACAACTTCGGCCGCTTCTGCGATGCCGCGGCGCAGTTCGGGTTGACGTGCGCGGTCGAGTTCGCGGTGATGCGTCGGCTCGCGAGTCTCCCCCAGGCGGCACGGCTCGTCACCGGCAGCGGGCGCGCGAACGCGGTGATCTGCCTCGATCCGCTCAACCTCGTCCGCGGGGGCGGCGCGCCTGCCGATCTCGCGGCGCTCGACCCGAGGCTCCTTCCGTATGCGCAGATCACCGACGGCGTGCTCGGGCCCGGCGAGCCGGATCCGGCGCTCCTCGGGCGGATGAGCCCCAACCGGCGCTGCCTGCTCGGCAAAGGCGTGGTCCCCATCGCGGCGATCCTCGACGCACTGCCCGCGGGGCTGCCGCTCAGTGTCGAGCTGCCCCCCGCGCCGGGCGCGCAACCGTCGCCGTCCGAGTGGGCGATAGCGACCGCGGAGAACGTGCGCGGCTTTCTCGTGGAGTACTACCGTGCGCGGAGCAGTAAACCGCGAAACCTTGACCAGCCCGACGGCTTCGCCGGCACCCCTCGTCACGGGGGACGGGAGAAAGCGGGGCAATGAACAAGCTCTTTCTCGCGCCGACCACGCTCCCCGACGCCGTGCCGATGGAGTTCCTCGCGGCCGCAGCCGACGCAGGCTATGACGGCGTGGGCGTGCGGCTTTACCGCTCGCCGAACCTGCCGTTCCACCCGGTGGTCGGGAATGCCGCCCTGATCCGCGAGATCGGGCGCGTGCTCGCGGATTCGGGGCTCGCCGTGCTCGATGTCTTTACTTTCTACCTTCAACCCTCGACCGACGTGCGCGATTTCGCGCCCGCGCTCGAGCTGGGTGCGGTGCTCGGCGCGAAGTACGCGGTGGTGCAGGGCGACGACCCGGAGTGGTCGCGCTTGCGCGACAATTTCGCCGCCTTCTGCGACGCGGCTGCGCGCGTCGGGCTCGTCGTGGCGGTGGAGTTCATGCCCGCTCGGCCGCTCGCGACGTTCGCGCTCGCGCTGCGGCTCCGGCGCGAGGCCGCGCGGCCCAACGTCTCGATCCTCGTCGATCCGCTGCACCTCGCGCGCTCCGGCGGCGTGCCCGCTGACCTGCAGGGACACGACCCCGGGCTCTTTCCCTACGCGCAGTTCTCGGACGGGATTCCGGCTTCGGCCGAGCGTCGCATGCCGGGCGAGGGCGCACTCGCGCTCGACGCCCTCCTCGATGCGCTGCCCGCGGGCCTTCCGCTCAGCGTCGAGGTGCCCGACACGCACCGCGGCGACATTCCGGCGCGGGAGTGGGCGAGGATGGCATTGACGAGCACGCGCAATTTTCTGGCGAGACGATGAAGACACGATCCGTCGGCAATTCCGATCTGCAGGTTTCGGTGGTCGGCCTCGGCTGCAACAACCTCGGCGGCCGGATCGACCTCGAAGCGTCCCGCGAGGTGGTGCACAAGGCGCTCGATCTCGGCATCACGCTCTTCGACACCGCCGACGGCTACGGGAATCGCGGCGGCTCCGAGCGCGCGCTGGGTGAGATTCTCGGGGCGCGCCGCAAGAACGTCGTGCTGGCGACCAAGTTCGGCGTGCAGATGGACGACGCGGGCCTGCTGAAAGGTGCCTCGCGGAGCTACATTCCGCGTGCACTCGAGGCGAGCCTCCGGCGCCTCAAGACCGACTGGATCGACCTCTACCAGGTCCACTGGCCGGACCCGAAGACGCCGGTCGAGGAGACGCTGCGGGCGCTCGACGACCTCGTCCGCCAGGGCAAGGTCCGTTATATCGGTTGCTCCAACTTCGCCGGCTGGCAGGCGGTCGAGGCGCAATGGACGGCGCGACATCACGGCCTTGCCGCCTTCATCTCGTGCCAGAACGAGTACAGCCTGCTCGTGCGCGATGCCGACCGCGAGCTCCTGCCGGCGATGCAGGCATACGGACTCGGACTGCTGCCCTACTTCCCGCTCGCGAGCGGCATGCTGAGCGGCAAGTACCGGCGCGGGGCGCCGGTGCCGAAAGGGTTGCGCTTCGACATCATGCCGCAGCTCGCCGAGCGCTTCCTCACCGACGCCAACTGGACGATCGTCGGGCGGCTCGAGGCGTTCGCGCGCGCGCGGGGCCGCACGCCGGTCGAGCTCGCCTTCAGCTGGCTGGCGGCGCGACCCGCCGTCGCAAGCGTGATCGCCGGTGCGACCAGGCCGGAGCAGGTCGAGCAGAACGCCGCCGCCGTCGGCTGGAGTCTCACCGCCGACGAGCTTGCCGAGATCGACCGGATCACGGGGCGAGCGTGATGGCGCGTCTCGCCGCGGCGTTCGGCTCGTCGCACAGCGTGATGCTCGCCGCGGAGCGGGAGGACTGGTTGACCCGCTTCCGCGAGAGCGACCCGCGGATGCCGTTCTACGACCACGACGGCAACCGATGCACGTTTGCGGATGTCCTCGCCCGCGCGCCGGCCAATGCGGGCGAGCTGGTCACCGCGGCCGCGATCGGCGCCCGCTTCGACGCGGTGCAGGCGGCGATGCAGCGCCTCAAGGCCGGGATCGCGGCCGCGAAGCTCGATGTACTCGTCATCGTCGGCGACGACCAGCACGAGCTCTTCCAGGACCGGCACATGCCCTCGATCGGCATTTACTACGGCGCGACGATCCGCAATGCGCCGCGGCGGCCGGTCGCGCCGGAGGACTGGTATCGCCGCGCCCAGATGCGCCGCCTGGAGGAGGAGCGCGAGGTGCACTATCCCTGCCACCAGCCGCTTGCGCTCCACCTCATCTCCGGCCTGGTGGAGCGCGAGTTCGACGTATCGGCGATCGCCGGGCTGGCGGACGGCGAGTACGAAGGCCACGCCTATTCCTTCGTGCACCGCTGGTACCTCCAGGGGACCGGCCTGCCGATCGTCCCGATCTTCCTCAACACCTACAACCCGCCGAACCAGCCGCAGCCGCGCCGCTGCGTGCGGCTCGGCGCCGCGCTGAGAGAGCTGATTGCCGCCTATCCGGGGGAGCTCCGCGTCGGCGTCCTCGCCTCGGGCGGGCTGAGCCACTTCGTCGTCGAGGAGGAAATGGATCGCGCGATCATCGACGCGCTGCAACGAAAGGATCTCGAGCTTCTGTCGCGCCTCGACCCGCGCCGGCTGAAAGCAGGGAGCTCGGAGATCCGCAACTGGCTCGTCGTCGCGGCCGCGGCGATCGACCTCGATCTCACGTGGCATTCGTACACACCCGCGTACCGGACGTCCGCCCTCACCGGGACGGGTCTTGCCTTTGCGCAGTGGACCTGAACGCATGACATCGCCGCTCGAGAGCACTTGTCTCGGTACGCAATGCGGGGTCGCTGGCACCCTCCAGGGCAGTCCGGTGAACGCCGAGCTGCAGCGCCGCAAGCTCGAACCGGTGGCGCTGGAGCGCTCGACGGCGATCCGGCGAAGTCCTTGCTGAAGAAGAGAGGAGGAAAGCCGTGAACAAATATGTGTCCGCCGGTCTGGTCCTGCTTGCGGGCCTCGTGCCGCACACCGCGCCGGCGCAGGACTGGCCCGCCAAGCCGGTCCGGTTCGTCGCCGGCTCGACGCCCGGCAGCGTCGGCGACGTGGTCCTGCGCATCCTCGGCGAGCAATTCCAGAAGCAGACCGGGCAGCCTTGGATCATCGACTACCGTCCGGGGGCCGGGGGCAGCATCGCCGCGGTCGCGACGGCCAAGTCCGCTCCCGACGGCTATACGTTCGGGCTGATCAACACCGGGACGCTCGCGATCTCGCCCTACGTCTTCGTCAAGCCACCCTACGACGCCGAGAAGGACTTCACCTACGTCGCGCGCATGGTGTCGCTCAACACGGTGCTGTGGGTGCGCAAGGACTCGCCGTTCGCGTCGCTGAAGGACCTCGTCGACTTCGCGCGGGCGAACCCCGGCAAGCTCAACTACGCTTCGACCGGCCCGGGGGCCGTGTCGCATCTCGGCGGGGTGCTGCTGGGATTGAGGGCGGGCGTCAACGCAGTCCACGTCCCGTACAAGTCCACTGCAGCATCGTCGACCGCGGTGTTGAGCGGCGAGGCGGACTTCGCGTTCGAGTCGCTCGCCACCGCGCTCGGGCACATCAAGGGCGGGACGGCGCGCGCGCTGGGGGTGGCGGGCGCCGCGCGGCTGCCGATGCTGCCCGACGTTCCGACCATGGGCGAGGCCGGCGTGCAGGGCGTCGAGCTGACCTCGTACTTCGGGACGATCGCCCCGGCAGGCGTGCCGCGGCCGGTCGTCGAGCGGATGTCGGCGGTGCTCTGGGAAGCGCTCGCGGACCCGGCGACGGCGAAGCGGCTCGAGGATCTGACCTTCGGTGCTGCGCACTCGGGACCCGACGAATTCCGCGCGCTCGCCGAGTCGGAGATCAAGCGCTGGGGGCCGATCATCGAGAGCGCCGGAGTCCCCAGACAGTAGCTGCAAAGTAAAACGGCCCGGGGATGAACCCCGGGCCGCCGCGTTTCTTATCAGCGTGAAGCTTACAGCTTCTTCTTCGCCTTCTTCGCGGCCTTTTTCTTCGCAGCCATGAAAGACTCCTTACAGTAGCGCACCAAGTCAGCGCGCGATTGGCATATAACATCTCTTCGAAAAAAAAACAATGCCCTATCGCCGGTTCGTGGGTCCGGCGCTACGCCGATCCGGACGCGACGTAGTCCAGCATCGGCGTCCGCAGGTCGTCCGGGATCGGCAGCGCGCGCAGGGTGTCGAGCGAGATCAGCGCGACTTTGTGGCGGGCGAGGAACTTCTCCTCGTCGCCGACCCGGCCGCGGATCCGGAACTCGATCGAGCTCCGCCCCAGCTTCGCGACCGCGAGCTCGAGCGCGAGCATGTCGCCGAGGTGGCAGGGGCGGAAGAACTCGCAGCCGGTATTGACGATCGGGAATCCGATCCGGCGCACGATGTGCATCTCGTTGAAGGGCAGGCCCACCGCGTCGCGGAACCAGTCCTCGACCGCGCCGCTGATCATGTCGAAGAAGTTCACGAAGTAGACGATGCCCGCCGGGTCGCAGTGCGAGAAGCGGATGCGGCGCTCGGTCGTGAATGTCCTGGCCATCGCGGCGACCTCGGGAACGAACGACGCGCCGATGGTACCGAATCGCGCCGGCTCCCGAGTGGCTCACGGTCGCGGCGAAACTCCCGAGCGGCGATGCGTGCCCGGCCCGGTCGGACCGGGCAACGCTCCGGGCGGCCGCCTCTCTTCGCATGCGGAGGGGCAAGGCGACGGATAATGCCGCGATGACGCAAACACTCCGCTTTCTGCTCGCGGCTGTGGCGGCGCTCGCCCTCGGCGGCGCCTTCGGGGCCGACTACGAAGTCGGGCAGGTCTGGTCCGCCAAGGGACGGGAGAAGGACAGCGAACCACGACTGACGATTCTCAAGGTCGAACGCGGCACACCCGTCGGTGACGTCGTCTTCGTCGCCGTCACCGGCGTCCGCATCTGCCTGCCGAGCGGCGCGTGCGGCGACGTGTTCTCGCCCCTCGCCATGTCGAAGCCGGCGGTCGACCAGAGCATCAAGGAGCAGATCGGACGCATCGACCGGCTGCCCGATTTCGAGAAGGGCTACCAGTTCTGGAAGGACGGGATCGCGAGGGGTGCGCCGGTGACCATCGGCGTGCCGCTCGCCGAAGCGCTCGACCAGATCGAAGGCGGTTCGAAGATCGAGGTGAAGTAGCCCGGCTCCTCGAGGCGAGGGACCGGAGCGGCGAGCGGGTCGGGGCATCGGTACTCGTACGAGAAATTCATCGACGGCGCGGTGGACCAGTGTCGAGCGCATGACGCCGGGCGGGTCCGCATGGCGGTCATCGTCGGTCTCCTCGTTCGACCCGTTCTCAGGCCGGCTGCAGCCACCCGATCAGGGTGGCGCGGAGGCGGTGCAGCGCGCGGTCCCACCACCCCGGGTTCTGCACGATCTCGGCCCGGAAGAAGCTCGGGCACAGGATCGCCGCGTGCGCGACCTCGCCGCACAACCCGCAGCCCACGCAAGCCTGGTTCACGTGCGCCACCGGGTCGACCTTGAGCGGATCGGACGAGTCCTTGACCGTGAGGGACGGGCAGCCGGAGAGGCGGATGCAGGAGTGGTCGCCGGAGCAGACGTCCTCGTCGACGCCGAAGCGGGTGCGCACGGCGCGCTCGCCGGCTTTCAGCGCGGCGGCGACGAGGGGCCGGATGCGCCGCTGGCGCTCGAGCTGGCATTCGCCTTCGGCGACGATCACCTTCAGGCCGGGCTCCGGCGTGGTGAACGCCTCCTTGAGCGTCTTCGCCATCTCGGCTACGCGGTAGGTGTGCACGGTGCGCAGCCACTTCACGCCTGCGCCCTTGAGCGTGTTCTCGATATGCCGGTCGGAGGCGGACGCGCTGCCGCCGCGCGCGGCGCGCTTCGCCTCCGGGAGCGGCGAGGACAGGAGCTCCTGCGTGCCGGTGGCCGACGAGTATCCGTTCTGCATGATGAGCAGGATCGAGTCGCTGCCGTTCAGGAGCGCGGACGACACGCCGGAGAGGAAGCCGTTGTGCCAGAAGCCGCCGTCGCCCATGATCGACATCGTCCGGCGCGCCATCATCGGCGCGACCCCCGCGGCGCTCGCGAGGCTCATGCCGTAGCCGAGGATCGAGTTCCCCTGCGAGAACGGCTCGAAGGTCGCGAACGCGTGACAGCCGATGTCGGCCGACACGTGCGGCTTGCCGACCTCGCGTTCGACGAGCTTCATCGCCGCGAACACCGGACGCTCCGGGCAGCCGATGCAGAAGGTCGGCGGGCGGGGCGGGAGGCCGGTGCCCAGCGCGCGCGCAGCCTGCTCCTGCAGGGCGTCGACGCGCGCGATCCACGCCGCGCCCGCGCCGCCCGCGAACCGCGGCGCTTCCGCAGCGAGGAACCGCTCGAGGCCGCGCAGGATGGTATCGGCGGTGTACTCGCCCGCCATCGGCAGCAGGTCCTTGCCATGCAGCCTGGTTTGCACTGCGGGGGAAGGGAAGGGGTCCCCCGTTTCCATCTCTGCGCGCCGCAAGGTCGTCGCGATCTCCTGCTCGATGAACTCCGGGCTCCCCTCCTCGACCACCAGCACCGCGCGCTTGCCGGCGCAGAATGCGCGGATCTCGCCGGGGACGAGCGGATAGACGACGTTCAGCGCGAGGATCGGGATGCGAGCTTCGCCGAACGCGCTTGCCAGTCCCGCCTGCTCGAGCGCCCGCAGCAGATTGTTGTGGAGCCCCCCCTGGACGATGATGCCGATGTCCCGCTCCGGACCCTCGAACAGCTCGTTCAGCCCCCGCTCGACGATGAACTCGCGCGCAGCCGGCATCCGCACGTCGAACTTGAGCTTCTCCTGGCGGAAGGTCGCCGGCGGATGGGCGAGGCGCTCATACACGAACGCCGGCGGGCCCTCGAGCAGCTCGCGGCGCGAGATGGCCGGCGCGCGGTTCGCGCTCGCCGCGAAGCTGCCGTGCACATGGCAGGCGCGGATCCGCAGCTCCATGAGCACCGGCGTGTTCGACGCCTCGGACAGCTCGAACCCGCGTTCGACCATCCGCACGATGCTCGCGAGCTCGGGCCGCGGGTCGAGAAGCCACATCGACGACTTGAGCGCGACCGCGTGGGTGCGCTCCTGGATCACGCTCGCCCCTTCGCCGTAGTCCTCGCCGACGACGATCAGCGCACCGCCGATCACGCCCGCCGAGGCGAGGTTGGACAGCGCGTCGGAGGCGACGTTGGTCCCGACGATCGACTTCCACGTGACCGCACCGCGCATCGGGTAGTTGATCGACGCGCCGAGCATCGCGGCGGCGGACGCCTCGTTCGTGCACGCCTCGACGTGCACCCCCAGCTCGTCGAGATAGTCGCGCGCCTGCACCATGACATCCAGCAGATGCGACACCGGCGCGCCCTGGTAGCCGCCGACGTAGGCGACGCCCGATTGCAGCAGCGCCTTCGTCACCGCGAGGATGCCCTCGCCGTGGAACGTCTCGCCGTCGCCGAGGCGGAGCGAGCGGATCTCGTCGTGAAAGGAGACTTCCATCGCCGCGGCCTCAGGCTGCCGGCCGGGCGCCGCCCGGCGGCCGGCGGAAGAACTGGAGCGGATGCGCCCGCGGCGGCAGCGGCGCGATGCCCACCGCTTCCAGCGACTGCTCGAGCTTGCGGCCCTCGGGGTCGGCGAGCGCCGCCTCGCGCGCCGTGCGGATCGCCGCCGCACGCTCGGCGTCGGAGGCAAACGTGCCGCCGGAGGCCGCGTTTCCCTCCACCAGGTTGTCCATGATCCGCAGGAAGTTCGCCTTGGCGCGCCGGTGCGTCTCGCCATAGCCCTTGATCAGCCGGCCGCAGAGCGCGATCTCCAGCGCAAGCGCGAGGTCGCGCCCGCCCGCCGCGCGGATGGCCGCCAGCCAGCGGTCGATGAGCGGCTGCTCGTCGTGGTAGCGCGCTGTTCTGCGGCGCAGGCGCCGCATCGCCGCGAGCGCCCTGAGCTGCAGGAAGCCGAGGACGCTCGTCGTCTTCACGTACATCCCGACGTTCAGCTTGTTGGTGAGCCCGCGGCGGGTGGCCCAACCGGTCAGCCATTTCGAGAGCCTTGGCGGCAGCACGGCGGCGACTTCCTCCACACCCGGCTTCAGGTACTCGACGATGTGCACCGGCTCGTCCGGCTTCGCCTGCACCTCGCTCCGGACGCGCTCGAAGCGCGACCGGCGCGACTTGAGGTCGGCGACCCGGATCACGTCCTCGTAGCACATCCACAGCGCGAGAAACCGGCCGGCCTCGTTCGTGAGCTTGAACCCGCCCGCGCCGCCGCCGCCATCGCGGTCGAGCTTCGCGATCGGCTCGAGGCGATCGAGGTAGAGCATGGCGTACGCGGCATCCTGGTAGTCGGTCGTCCGCGAGACGCCTTCCTCGAGGATGCGGTGGGTCTCGCCGGGGAACGCGTTGCGGACGCGCTCGACCGGGTTCGTGCGCCATGCCTTCGCTTCGGCAGGGGAGGGCGCCACCGCTTCGCCAGTGGCGTGCGCGTAGCCGAGCGCGAACCCCCTGAGGCTCGCCTCGACCCCCTTGCCGCCGCGCCGGATCGCCGCTTCGCACTCGCTCCGCGAGAGCGGCAGCACTCCCGCGCCGGCGATGGCGCCGAAGAGCACCGCGCTGATGACCGTGCCCGCGCGCGCCGTGGCCTCGGCCATGTCGAACAGCACCGCTCGCTTCGCGAGCTCCGCGGCGGCCTTGACGATGCGATCGGTGTCCGCGCGGCCGTCGCCCATCGCCATCTTCTCGGCGACGGTGTAGACGCGGTGGGTCGAGGCGACGAGCGTGGTGCGATCGGGGCTGACGAACCCGTTCTGCATCGCGCGCCCCGCCTCGACCAGCTCGGAGGCGACCATGAGGTCCACGTTGCCCGGCGAGGGCGTCAGCGCCAGCACCGGGCGCCGGCCCCCCAGGACGTCGCGTTTCGCCGGATAGACCTCGACGTAGTAGGTGGTCGCGCCGGTGCGCTGCGCGACGCCGGGAATCGAGGTGCTCTGCACCGGGTACCTGGCCGCGGTCGCCGCGGCGACCAGCCAGTCGGCGAGCACGCCGCCGCCCTCGCCGCCGAGCGCGGCGACGAGCACCGTGATCGGCCGCGCCGGGAGCCGTACGCCCTCGAACGTGATGGTGTCGCTCATCGTGTCCATCAGAAACCTCCATCAGCACGGATCGTCACAGAGGAAAGACCATCCGGTGCTGCTTGCGTTCGCTGCGAGCTTGGCGTCCAAATCTTCAGGCCGGCTGCAGCCACCCGATCAGGGTGGCGCGGAGGCGGTGCAGCGCGCGGTCCCACCACCGCGGGTTCTGCACGATCTCGGCCCGGAAGAAGCTCGGGCACAGGATCGCCGCGTGCGCGACCTCGCCGCACAACCCGCAGCCCACGCAAGCCTGGTTCACGTGCGCCACCGGGTCGACCTTGAGCGGATCGGACGAGTCCTTGACCGTGAGGGACGGGCAGCCGGAGAGGCGGATGCAGGAGTGGTCGCCGGAGCAGACGTCCTCGTCGACGCCGAAGCGGGTGCGCACGACGCGCTCGCCGGCTTTCAGCGCGGCGGCGACGAGGGGCCGGATGCGCCGCTGGCGCTCGAGCTGGCATTCGCCTTCGGCGACGATCACCTTGAGCCCCCCGAACGGCGTGGTCATCGCTTCTTTCAGCGTGGCGGCGACCTCGGCGACCTTGTAGGTCGTCACGCGCTTGATCCAGCCGACGCCGACGCCCTTCAGCGCCTGCTCGATCGACATGCCGGTCATCTTCTCCTCCGGTTGCGGGCGGGAGGACGGGATGTTCTGCGTGCCGGTCGCGGCGGTGTAGCCGTTGTTCATGACGACCAGGATGCCGTCGCCCTTGTTGAACACGGCGTTCGCGATGCCCGAGGCGAGCCCGTTGTGCCAGAACCCGCCGTCGCCCATGATCGTCACCGTGCGGCGCCCGAACATCGGGTCGATCGCCGAGTTGCTCGCGAGCCCGAGGCCGTAGCCGAGCACGGTGTTGCCGATGTTGAACGGCGGCAAGGTGGAGAAGAGATGACAGCCGATGTCGGCGGACACGTGAAACGCGCCCGACTCGCGCTCGACGAGCTTCATCGCGGAGAACACCGGCCGCTCCGGGCAGCCGATGCAGAAGCCGGGCGGCCGGCCGGGCACCGCACCGCCGAGCAGCTCCGCCGCCCGCGCCTTGGGCGCAAGCAGGCGGTCGCGCGCGTCCCGCACCGCGGCGATGTCGATGCCCGCCGGCACCGACCGCAGCACGAACCTCGCCATCCCGTCGAGCATCACCTCGCCGGTGTACTCCCCGGCCATGACGAGGCAGTCCTTGCCATGCACCTTGGTTGCGTTGACCTCGGCCCGGCGCAACGCGGCGAGCACCGCCTCCTCGATGAACGCCGGCTGGCCTTCCTCCACCACCAGGACGCGTTGCTTCCCGGCGCAGAACGCCACGATCTCCGCGGGGATCAGCGGATAGGTGACGTTGAGGCAATAGATCGGGACGCGGGAGCCGCCGAAGGCGTCGGCGAGCCCGAGCTGCTGGAGCGCCCGGATCACCATGTTGTAGAGCCCGCCCTGGGTGATGATCCCGACGTCGCTCGAAGCGCCGTGGAAGACCTCGTTCAACGCTTCCGCGCGCACGAACTCGGCCGCGCGCGGCCAGCGCACTTCGACCTTGTGCTTTTCCTGCGCGTAGCTCGAGGGCGGCAGCACGATCCGGCCGTAGTCGAACGCCGGGCGCTCGAGCGCGCGCTTCTTCGAGATCGCCGGCTCCCGGTTCGGCTTGCGTGGTGAAGGTGCCGTGCACGTGGCACGCGCGGATGCGCAGCTCGAGCATCACCGGCGTATTCGAGGCCTCCGAGAGCTCGAACCCCTTTTCGACCATCCGCACGATCGTCGGGAGGTCCGGCCGCGGATCCAGCAGCCAGATCTGCGACTTCATCGCGAACGCGTGCGTGCGCTCCTGCATGATCGAGGAGCCCTCGCCGTAGTCCTCGCCGATCACGATCAGCGCCCCGCCGGTGACGCCGGCGGAAGCGAGGTTGGCGAGCGCGTCCGAGGCGACGTTGGTGCCGACGGTCGACTTCCACGCCACCGCGCCGCGGATCGGGTAGTTGATCGACGCGCCGAGCATCGCGGCCGCGCCCGCTTCCGACGCGTTGGTCTCGAGGTGGATGCCGAGCTCGTCGAGGAGGTCGCGCGAGTCGTTCAGCACGTCCACGAGATGCGAGATCGGCGCCCCCTGGTAGCCGCCGACGTACGACACGCCCGACTGCAGCAGCGCCTTGGTCACTGCGAGGATGCCCTCGCCGTGGAAGGTGCTCGCCCGCCCCGAGCTCAGGAGCTTCCGACTTCCTCCTTGAACGAGCGTTCCATCGCTATCTCACTTCGCGAACAGCGTCGCCGGGAGCCAGGTCGCGAGCGGCGGGAACAGCCATCACGACGAGCAGCATCAGCAGGCCCGAGCACCACGTACGGCGTCACGGCGCCGAACACCTGGCTCATGGTGATCTCCTTCGGCGCCACGCTCTTCATCGTGAAGAGCAGCATGCCGAAGGGCGGCGTGAGCAGGCCGAGCTGCATGCAGATCAGGAACAGCACGCCGAACCACACCGGGTCGAAGCCGTAGAGCGCGACGAGCGGCATGAAGAACGGCAGGGTGATCAGCATCATGCTCACCTGGTCGATGAAGCAGCCGAGCACGAGGAGGCACAGCATCATCGTGCCGAGCACGATCGCCGGGCGAGAACTTCGCGTCGCGGATGGCCTCCACCAGCCCGTTGGTCGCGCCGGAGAAGGTGAGGATCTGCGCGAACGTGGTCGCGCCGACGATGATGAAGAGGATCACGCCCGAGATCGCCGCCGTGCCGATGAGCGCCTTCATCAGGCTCGCGCCAGGTGAGCGAGCGGTAGATCCACGCGACCGCGACGGTCGCGACCGCGCCCATCGCCGCCGCCTCGGTCGGCGTCGCCCAGCCGGCCGACATCGCGAGCGATCACGATTACGAAGATCGCACGAGCGGCGTCACGTAGACGGCGAGCGGCCGCCAGCCGCTCCCAGCCCGCGACCTCGTCGTGCTCGAACGCCGGGCGCGAGCGCCGGGTTCGATCACGGCGCGCACGACGATATAGGCGACGAACATGCGACCGACAGCAGGACGCCCGGCACGATGCCGGCGATCAGCAGCTGCGAGATCGAGATGCCGGCGAGGCTGCCGAGCAGCACGGTGAGCGCCGAGGGCGGGATCAGCATGTCGACGCCGCCGATCGCCATGATCGGCCCCATCGCCATCTTCGGGTGGTAGCCGCGGCGCAGCATCTCCGGCAGCATCAGGCTGCCGAGGAGCGCGGTGGTCGCGATCGTCGAGCCGGAGATCGCCGAGAACACCGTGCCGGCGACGACCGCCACCACCGACAGCCGTCCCGGCACGCGCCAGATCGCGCGGTCGATCGCGTCGATCGCCTTCATCGCAACGCCGGTGTGGAACAGCACCTCGCCCATCAGCACGAAGAACGGGATCGGCGTGAGCGAGAAGCTCGTGATCGACGCGACGCCGTTGCGGATCATCTGCACCAGGCCGGCGTCCTTGCCCAGCCAGAACCAGGCGCCGACAACGTTGATGCCGAAGAACGCGAACGCCGCCGGCAGCCCCACGGCGAAGAGCACCGTGAGGACGCCGAAGAGGACCGTCGCCGCGAGCCACCAGGTCATCGTTCACGGGTGCGTCACGCGTGCGGACCGGTTCCCGCCAGCGCGCCATGCCCGGCGAGCCGCCGCACGAACTCGATCGCGAGCAACGCGAACGACACCGGCACCGGCGCGTACAGCCACCATTCGGGGAACACCACCGTCTTGATCACGATGCGAGCCGCTGCTGCGCGGAGCTCGTGATCGCCTTTGCGCCGTAGGCGACGAACACCGCGCACACCGCCAGCCCGATCGCATCCGCAAGGCGGTCGAGCACGCGCGCGAGGCCCGGCGGCAGCGCGGTCAGGAGCGCGTCGAGGCGGACGTGCTGGTTGCGCCGAAGGAGCCACGGCGCGACCAGGAAGGTCGCGAGCGGCAGCTGTATTCCGATACCTCCAGGATCCACGGCAGCGTGCCGAGGCCGACGTTGCGCGCGACGACGTCGCCGGTGACGAAGAGCGCGATGAGCGCCAAGCAGGATCGCCGCGACGACCGCACAGGCGTGGAGCAGGCGGCGGTAGGCGGCGGCGATCATGATCGCGTCAGCGCCTGGTGAAGAGCTGGCGCATCTTCGGCCCGTGCATTGGGCTCACCTTGATGATCCCGGCCCAGCCGGCCTCGTAGGCCTGGTCGACGTACTGCTTCGCCTGCGCGCCCTCGAGCCTGATCACCTTGATGCCGGCCTTCGCCTGGCGCTCGGTCTCCTGCTGGCCGTAGATCTTCCAGTAGTCGTTGCGGCTCTCGAGCGAGAGTGCCTGCGTAGTCAGGAACTCGCGCTGTTTCGGCGAGAGCTTCTTCCAGGCGTCTTGGTTGACCAGCAGCGACACCTCGGCGTCGTAGAAGCCGGGGTCGACGCGGAACTTCGTGCGCTCCTGCCAGTTGAGGTCGAAGATGCCGCCGATCGGCCAGCCGTAGCCGTCGACCACGCCCCGCTCGAGCGCGGTGTAGACCTCGCCCGGAGCGGTCTGCATCACCGTCGCGCCCAGCGCGCTGAAGAAGTCGCGGTAGACGGGCGTGATGCGGATCTTGAGGCCCTTCAGGTCGGGCTTGTCGATCGGCTTGTTGAGGTACAGGTGGAACGGCTGGTACTCGACGACGCGGGCGAGGTAGATCATGTTGCCCTTCTCGGCCCACACCTTCTGGATGTAGTCGAAGGCACCGTTGCGGCGCTGCTCGGCGACCGGCATCTGGGTGAGCTTGAGCGCGTCGGATTCGGGGAAGACGTTGGTGTAGAAGGCACCGGTCGACATCGCCATGTCGACCACCCCGGTGCGCACCGCGTTGCCGACCTCGAAGGTCGGGATCGCCTTCGGCCCGCCGATGAAGTTGATCTGCAGCAATCCTTTGCCTTCCTCGTTCACGTTCTGAATCCAGGTCTGCAGGCGGGTCACGTAGAACGAGTTCTCGGGAAACGCGCTCACCATCCTGAGGGTCGTGACCTGGGCTGCGGCCGCGAGGGGCAGACAGAGCGCGGCGGCCAGAACGAGTCTTCTCATGGCGTCCTCCTCCGGGTTTGAACGACCCAGCCTAGGCAGGCATACTCCATTTGTCAAATTGATGGGGCGGATGGGCCGGATTGCGATGGCGAATCCGAAAGACCTCGACCTGAACCTGCTGCGGGTGTTCGACGCGATCCTGCGGCTACGCAGCGTCACCGCGGCCGGGGAGGAGCTCGGTTTGACGCAGGCGGGGGTCTCGAACGCGCTCGCGCGGCTGCGAAGTCTGCTCGAGGATCAGCTCTTCGTGCGGACGCCGCGCGGCATGGACCCGACGCGCTACGCAGCCACGATCGCGGAAGGGGTGCGCCAGGCGCTCGGTCTCATCGAGGCGACGCTCGCCGGCCGCGCGGCGTTCGACCCGGCGACGACGGACCGCGTCTTTCGCCTGCACATGTCGGACATCGGCGAGATGGTGTTCCTGCCGCCGCTCCTCGAGCGGCTGCACCGGACCGCGCCGGGCGCGCGCGTCGAGACGCGCTCGACGCCGCAGGAGGAGATCGAGGCGGCGCTCGCCGCCGGCGAACTCGACCTCGCGGTTGGCTTTCTTCCCGGCCTGCGCCCGCCGGTGCGGAACGCGCAGCTCTTCGTCGATCCCTACGTGTGCATGATGCGCGCCGGCCATCCGCGGATCGGCGCCGCGCTCACGCGCAAACTCTTTCTCGAAGCATCGCACGCGCTGGTGTCCTCGATCGGCGCCGGCCACCGCGTGATCGAGGAGACGCTGCTCGCCCACGGCCTCAACCGGCGGATCGCGCTCCGCGTGCCGCACTTCATGGTGGTGCCGATGATCCTCGAGCGCACCGATCTCGTCGTCACCGTGCCGTCGCAGGTCGCGCGCCTGTTCGAGAAGATGGGGCGGCTCAAGTCGCTGCAAGCCGCCGGTGCAGGATCCCGCCGGCCGACGTCGCGCGTGCACTGGCACGAGCGCTTCGACCAGGACGCGGCGAACCGGTGGCTGCGGGAGCTGGTGGTCGAGCTGTATGCCGAGCCTCGGTCCGCGCTCGCCCGCGCTGGAGACCTCGTCGGATCGGTGGGGCGCAAGCCGCGGGATCTCGCCAGTAATGCAAGGCGCCTTCGCGGCTTCGGCCGGTGATCGGCCCGACGATCATCGAGACGGCCCGATCGTCGTGCCGGAAGGGGCGGCGTATTGCGGGATTGACACGTCTGTAGTCTAATGCCGCGATGGAAACCGTTCTGAGCATCCGCCTGGACAGCGAGCTCGTGCGCCTGCTCGACGAGGAGGCAGCGCGCGCAAAGGTGAGCCGCAGCGGGTATGTCCGTAGCGTTCTCCGCGCGAGCCTTCGCCAGCGGCGAGCCAATGCGTACGACGCACTTGCTGCGTACGCCGGGATCATCGACGGTCCGGCGGATTTGTCCACCGATCGCAAGCACCTGAAAGGGTTCGGGCGCAAGTCCCGCCGGCGGTGAAGACGATCGTCGACGCCGGGCCGCTCGTGGCGCTCCTGAACCGCCGCGACGCATTCCACGAGTGGGTCATGCAGGCGCTGAAGGCGCTGCCGCTGCCGCTCCTCACCTGCGAGCCGGTGCTAACCGAAGCGGCCTACCTCACCGGGAAGCCGGCCGCGCTGCTGGCGATGCTGGGGGAGGGCAGCCTGAAGATCGGAATCGAGCTCGACGAGCAGGGCGACGCGGTTCGCCGTCTGCTCGACCGCTACGGTGCGCGGATGTCGCTCGCCGATGCCTGCGTCGTGCGCATGAGCGAGCTTTCCCGCCGGTCCCGGGTCTTCACGCTCGACCGCACCGACTTTTCGGTCTATCGGCGTAACGGCCGCGAGGTCATCCCGCTGATCGTCCCTTGAGCACGGCGCGAGCCGCGGGCGCACGGGGTCGAGTCATCACTCCCGCCCGCGCGCCGCCGCAGACGAGGTGCGCCGATAGTGCCGCCCCATCCAGCGCGGTCGCTCAGAGAGCGGCGGCTGTGCAGACCCGCCCGCGCGGTCGGCTTCGAGCTCGCGAAAGAGCCCGGTGAGAAAATCGATGACGAGCCGCACGCGCGGAATTCGCCGGTGCGCGGGCCGGTACAGGAGGTCCACCCGCGGCGCTTCCATCGATTCCCAGTCGAGCAGCACCGGTACCAGACGCCCACTGCGGAGCGGCGCCCGGGTGGTGAGATCGGCAAAACGAGCAATCCCCTCTCCGGCGATCGCGGCGTCGAGCATGATGTCGCGGTGGTCGGTCATGAGCCAGCCCGTGACCTTCGCCGATTCCGCCTCGCCCTTCCGCTCGAACTTCCACAGATCCATGACCGTGCCGTCGAAGCTTCGCCACATCACGCACACATGGCGCTCCAGGTCGCTTGGCCGCCGTGGGATGCCGTGCGCGGCCCAATAGGCGGGCGATGCGCACACGACGAGTCGATTCTGCGCCAGGTGCCGCCGCACGAGATCGCCGTCCTCCTGCCAGCCGTGCAGGACGAACACGTCGACGGCGCTCGCCAGGCCCTCGGTGAGCCGCTGCACAACGCGGATATCGATCTGGATGCCCGGATAGCGCGCGTGAAACCCCGACAGGGCAGGCAGGATGCAGTGCTGGCCGAGGTACGGCTGCGTCCCGACCACGACGGTCCCGCCGTGGCGGGTCGCCGAGCCCGTGATCACTTCGTCGGCGGCGGCGAGCTGCGCGAGCGCCGGCTGGCACGCCTCGAGGTAGCTCTCGCCATCGGCGGTGAGCGCGAGACCGCGCACCGTGCGGTCGAACAGGACGGTGCCCAGACTGCGCTCCAGCGCAGTGATCATCTTCGCTATTGCGGGGGTGCTCACCCCAAGCCGGCGAGCCGCAGCCGACATGCTGCGTTCCTCGGCGGCAGCCGCGAAGTACTGCAGGGCGCGAAGCTTGTCCATAGCCGCCGTCCGTCCGGACCGGGGTTCACATTATGCGTGAACCAACGGTTAACGCGAGGCTTGCCCAGTGGAGTATTCCTTTGGCATCGCGGCGGGCATACAGTGCGCGTACCGAAACCTGGCTCATGTGGCACACCCGGCCGAACGCGACACTTATCGACGCCACGCAAAAGAGTTACGAGATGAACACCCTGCTGAACCGATCGTTGTTTTGGGTAGAGCCGGTCGCACGCGGTGCGACCCGCTGGACGATGGCGGTCGCCGCTTCAGCCTTCGCCTGTGCCGCTGCGTCGGCCGACTATCCCAATCAGCCAATCCGGCTGATCGTTCCGGGACCACCGGGCGTGGGTGTCGACCTCGACGCGCGGCCGATCGCGCAGAAGATGGCGGAGCTACTGCGCCAGCCGATCGTGATTGAGAACCGGCCCGGGGCGGGCGGCATTGTCGGCCTCGAGACGGCCGCCAGGGCCGCCCCTGACGGGTACACGCTGGTATTCATCGGCGTATCGTTCGCGCTGCTCCCTTCCCTGTACCGGAAGCTCCCCTACGATCCCGACCGGGACTTCGTTCCGATCAGCCTGACGCAGCGGCTGCCCATGGTCCTGACGGTGCACCCCTCGGTCGGTGCGAGCTCGGTGCCGGAGCTGATCGCGATGGCGAAGGCCCGCCCGGGGGCGATTACCTTCGCATCGCAGGGGAACGGCAGCTGGGTGCATGTGGCGGGCGAGTTCTTCAAGGCGGTGACCGGGGCGGATCTCAAGCACGTGCCCTACGGCGCGCAGAGCCCGTTCAGCGATCTGGCGGGCGGCCATGTCATGGCGATGTTCAGCGGCATCGCGCCGGTGATCGGCAACGCCAACGCCGGCAAGCTCAAGATTCTCGCGGTGTCGTCCAGGGAGCGCGTCGGGGTCATCCGCGACGTGCCGACCTTCATCGAGGCTGGGGTGCCCGCCTACGACGCCGCGGCGTGGAACGGCCTCTTCGGACCACGCGGTACGCCCGCCGCGATCGTGACGCAGTTGAGCGCCGCGGCGGCGAATGCGGTTCATTCGCCAGAGGTGAAAGAGCGGATGCTGCATTTCGGCGGTGAGCCGGTGGGCAGCAGCCCGGAGGAATTCGACGCGTTCATCCGCGCCGAGCGGGCGAAGTGGGGCAAGCTCATCCAGGACGCGAAGCTGCAGCTCGATTGAGCAGTCTAGCAATGTCGTCGGCCGCCATCGTGACTCCTGCTCGGGCGCAATTCTCGCGCGACGTCGCCACACTGAACCTGAAACCGCTCTGGGAGCGGGCGATCCGCCTTGGACCCGGGACGGCGGCCGTGCCGGCGATCTGGCGCTGGGCCGAGGTCAGGCCGTTGCTGATGCGTGGCACCGAGCTCATCACCGCGCGCGAGGCCGAGCGGCGCGTGCTCATGCTGGAGAACCCGGCGCTGCTGGGGACGACCTTCGTCACGACGACGCTGTTCGCCGGGCTGCAGACGATCCTGCCGGACGAGATCGCGCCGACGCACCGGCACACGCCGAACGCGCTGCGCTTCATCATCGAAGGCGAGGGCGCCTACACCGCGGTGGACGGCGAGCGCACTATGATGCGGCCCGGGGACTTCGTGACGACCCCCGGCTGGACCTGGCACGACCACGGCAACCTGGGACCGGAGCCGGTCGTGTGGCTGGACGGTCTCGACACGGCGTTCGCGAACATGATGGGCGCGCACTTTCGCGAGGACTATCCCGAGAGCACCCAGCCCGTGACGCGGCCGGAAGGCGACGCCGCCGCGCGTTACGGCGCGAACCTGCTGCCGGTCGACTACCGCGCGGCCGGGCGTGTGTCACCGATCTTCTCGTACCCCTACGAGCGCACCCGCGAGGCGCTTGCACAACTCGCGCGAAGCGGGTCGCCGCACCCTTCGCATGGCTACAAACTGCGTTACGCCAACCCTGCGAACGGCGGCCACCCGTTCCCGACGATGGCCGCATTCATGCAGTTTCTGCCTGACCGGTTCGCGGGCCGCAGCTACCGCAGCACCGAGAGCACGGTCTTCTGCGTGGTCGAGGGGCGGGGCAGCGTCGCAATCGGCGAGACGCATTCCGAGTTCGCCCCGCACGACATGTTCGTGGTGCCCTCGTGGGAGCCGTACCGACTGGACGCCCAGGGCGACTGCGTGCTCTTCAGCTACTCGGACCGCGCGGCGCAAGAGGCGCTCGGCTTCTGGCGCGAGCACGCTGGCTGAGCGAACCGCAGGCGCATGTCGAGCGCGGGTCCTATCGTCGCGCTCCTCAGCGATCCGGAGCGCCGGAACGGCAGCCCGTGCGACGCTAGACCGCGCGTGCCATCACCACGAGGCCCCGGCCGGGAGACCGATACGGGTTGTCGCCGCCCACCCGCACGAAGGCGGCTGTGAGCGCGTCGATCACAGCGTCGAGCGACGCGCCGCGCTCCTGCAACAGGAGCGAGCGCGGCGTGCCCTTGATCATCCCCGTTGCGAGCCCTTTCGCGGTCGGGCTGCGGATCTCGACCTCGACCCGCTCGATCCGGACGTCACCGAACCCGCTCTCGACGAGCAGCCGGCCGATCAGCGCCTCGTCGTTGAAGCCGTACGGCACCTTGGCGAAATCGGTCACCGGATCGCCCGGGAAAAGCGCCGAGAGCACCTCGCTGCCGGTGCGGCTGTGGGCGTTCAGCTCGAGCTTGTCCCAGACGTTGAATACGAACGTGCCGCCGCCGGCGAGCACGCGGCGCGCCTCGCGCATCGCGAGGGCCTTGTCGGGGACGAACATCAGGCCGAGCTGGCACGCGACCGCGCCGAACGACTGATCGCCGAAGGGCAGCGCGCAGGCATCCGCCTGCCGCCACTCGATGCCCTCGAACGCGGCGAGCTTGGCACGACCGTAGTCGAGCATCGCGTCGCTGAGATCGGTGGCGACCAGCCGGACGGCGGGATCGAGCCGGGCGCGAAGCTGCCGCGTCAGGATCCCGGTGCCGCAAGCGGTCTCGAGGACACCGTCCGCGACGCGCGACGGCAGGCGGCGGGCAAGGTCGACGGCGAAGGGCTCGAAGATCGCCTGACCCTGGCAGGTGTGGTAGTGCTCGGGTATCGACCCGACGAAGCTCGCACGCGCATCGGCCATGGCAGCTCCTCCCCTCGCGTGCGGCATTGTAGGCCTTCGCGTTCGGCTAGAATCGCGGCCTCGCAAGATGGCACCGCAAGGACTCCAATGAACCAGCGACTCAGCGGCGTGCTCTCGCCGGTCGTCACGCCGTTCCGGAAGGACTACTCGCCCGATCCGCAGCGCTTCGTTCGCCACTGCAAGTGGCTGCTTGCGCACGGCTGCTCGGGGCTCGCGGTGTTCGGCACCAACTCGGAGGCGAACTCGCTCTCGGCCGACGAACGGATGACGCTCCTCGAGCAGCTCGTCGAAGGCGGCGTCCCCGCCGGGACGCTGATGCCTGGCACGGGCTGCTCCGCGCTCACCGACTCGGTGCGGCTCACCGCGCATGCGGTGAAGCTCGGCTGCGCGGGTGCCTTGATGCTGCCGCCGTTCTACTACAAGGGCGTGCCCGACGAGGGCCTGTTCCGGAACTTCAGCGAGGTGATCCAGCGCGTCGGCGACGATCGGCTGCAGCTCTACCTCTATCACATTCCGCCGGTCGCGCAGGTGCCGATCACGCTCGGCCTGATCGAGCGGATGCTGAAGGCCTACCCGCAGGCGACCGCGGGCGTGAAGGACAGCTCCGGCGACTGGAACAACACCAAGGCGATGATCGACGCGTTCGGGAGGCAGGGCTTCGACGTGTTCGCGGGAAGCGAAGTGTTCCTGCTGCGGACGATGCGCGCGGGCGGCGTCGGGTGCATCACCGCCGGCGCGAACGTGAACCCGCACGGCATCGACAAGGTGTACTGCGGGTGGCAGTCGCCGGACGCGGAGGCGCTCCAGGCCGCCGCCGACAAGGTGCGCGGCATCCTACAGGCCCAGGTGTCGATGATTCCGGCGCTGAAGGCGACGATCGCGCACTATGCCGACGACGCGGACTGGGAGACCGTGCGCCCGCCGCTCGTCGAACTCACCCGCGAGCAGCGCGCGAAGCTCGTAAGCGAGCTCGCCGCGAGCGGGTTCGGCATGCCCGGGATCAAGGGCTGACCGTTCGCCACGAAGCCGACTGCGGGCGAGGTCCCGCGGTTCCCCGGCTGCCGGCGGGTCCGGGCGAGCCCCCCGCTGCGGGGGGGACCGAAGGGGGCAACTCTTGCGAACCTATTGCGGCGAGCGTCGCACGGTCGCATTGAGGCACAATGCGAGCCGAGCCGGGAGCCGCCGGCGGGCAACCCCATCGGTCGATCGGGCACCGGCTCGTGCCGTGACCGTTTTCGTCGCTCATTTAGGGAGAACTTGCCATGACAAACCTCGCCAGCAAGACCGTCCTCCTCGCCGCCGCCGCCGCGCTCGCCACCGGCTGCGCTAACTGGCGCCCCTTCGGATCCGAGGAAGTCCGCACCGGAATGGTTTCGGACTGGTACAACCACGTCACGGTCTACACCTTCGCCAAGGACGCGCCCAATCAGAGCAATTGCGACCCCTACTGCGCTTCGATCTGGCCGCCGTACCGGCCGGCCCCCGGCGAGACCCCCCGCGGCGACTTCACCATCATCAAGCGCGCCGACGGCTCGCCGCAATGGGCGTACAAAGGCATGCCGCTCTACACCTACGTCAAGGACACCAAGACCGGCGACAAGACCGGCGACGGCGTCAATGGCGTCTGGAGCGTGGTGGTCCCGAAGTAGCGCCACACGGTCCCTGGTTCGCCGCCGGCGTGGCCGCGGCGATCCGAACGAGATGGAAACCGCCCCGGAAGGGGCGGTTTCTCGTTTGGCCGTCGTACGCACGTCGCGAGCGCCGGCACACGTCCGCCCCGCGTTCGACTCACCTCGGGGATCAGGCTATCCTTCGCGCCGCGCCGGCGGCGCGCCCCCGTCCCGAGGGTCGCCTCGCGCACCGCCAGGCGTCGCCCCGCCGCTCCTGCCCGCCCAGTCTCGCGCATGCTCTACGCGGTAACCATCCTGCTCTCGGCGTTCCTGCTGTTCCAGGTGCAGCCGATCATCGCCAAGATGATCCTGCCCTGGTTCGGCGGATCGGCGGCGGTCTGGACGATGTGCATGCTGTTCTTCCAGCTGCTGCTCGTCGGAGGCTACGCGTACTCGCACTGGTCGATCCGGACGCTTCGGCCGCGCGCGCAGACGCTCGTCCATCTCGTGGTGCTCGTGGCGGGAATCGCCGCCCTGCCGATCCTGCCGGATGCGAGCTGGAAGCCGGTGGGCGAAGCGGACCCCTCGTTGCGGATCCTCGGCCTGCTCGCGGCCAGCGTCGGGCTCCCGTACTTTCTGCTCGCGACCACGAGCCCGCTCGTGCAGGCCTGGTACGCACGTGCGGAACACGGCGCGTTGCCGTACCGGCTGTATGCGCTCTCCAACCTCGGATCGATGCTCGCGCTGGTGAGCTATCCGTTCGTCGTCGAGCCGTGGCTGCCGACGCGCTGGCAGGCGCTCGGCTGGTCGGGCGGCTTCGTCGCGTTCGCCATCGCGTGCGGTGCGCTCGCCTGGCGCAGCCGCGTGGCTCCCGCCGAGGCCCCTGCCGCGGCAGAGGGCGAAGTGGCGCCGCCCCCGCACCTCGCCGAGTACGCGCTCTGGGCCGCACTCGCCGCGGCGGCGTCGATCCTGCTGCTCGCGTTCACGAGCCACCTGTCGCAGAACGTCGCGCCGATCCCGTTCCTCTGGGTGCTGCCGCTCGCGCTGTATCTGCTGTCGTTCATCCTCTGCTTCGAGGGGCGCAACTGGTACAGCCGCAAACACTACCTGCCGCTCCTCGCCGCCGGCTTCGTCGGCGTGTGCGTCACACTGCACCGCGAGTATCACAACCCGCAGCTGTGGGTGATGATCCCGCTCTACTGCGTCACGCTCTTCGTCGCGTGCATGGTGTGCCACGGGGAGCTTGCCAGCATGAAGCCGCATCCCCGCCACCTGACCGCGTTCTTCGTCGCGATCTCGGTCGGCGGCGCGCTCGGCGGCGTCTTCGTCGGGCTGGTCGCGCCGCGGGTGTTTCCGGACCTGTACGAACTGCCGGCCGGCATCGTGTTCACGGCCGCGCTGGTCGCCGTGGTGCTCGCGCGCGACCCGACGGGCTTCCTCGACGAGCGGGCGCATCGCGCAGCGGTTGCAGGCACCGCGATCTTCACGGCTGCGCTGACGACCGCGTTCGCGTGGATCTACGTCGACCTCGGCTCGGGCATGCGGGTGCTCACGCGCAACTTCTACGCCGCGCTCAAGGTCTACGACTCGGGCCAGGGCCCCGACGCGATGCGCGTGCTGACCCACGGCACGATCACCCACGGCAAGCAGTTCATCGACCCGTCGCGGCGCGACTGGCCGACGACGTACTACGGCGACACGTCCGGCGTCGGGCGCGCGATCGAGGCGATGCGCGCCGGCGGCCCGGTCAAGATCGGCGTGATCGGGCTCGGCGCCGGCACGCTCGTCGCCTACGGGCGGCCGGGCGACGCGGTGCGCGTGTACGAGCTCAATCCGCAGGTCGTCGACCTCGCCCTCAAGGAGTTCAGCTATCTCGGCGACACGAAGGCCAGGCTCGACGTCGTGCTCGGCGACGGGCGGCTCTCGCTCGAGGGCGAGTCGCCGCAGGGCTTCGACGTCCTTGCGGTGGACGCGTTCTCGAGCGACTCGATCCCGGTGCACCTTCTGACTGCGGAAGCCTTCGAGGCGTATTTTCGCCATCTCAAGCCCGGCGGCATCCTCGCGGTGCACATCTCCAACCGGTATCTGGATCTCAAGCCGGTGCTGAAGGCAGCGGCGGCGAAGCTCGGTCGCGAGGCGCGCGTCGTCGAGGACGAGTCGAACGGCGAGAAGGGCACCTACGGCACGACCTGGGTGCTGTTCGCCGACTCGCCGAAAGCGTTCGAGCAGCCGCCGCTCGAGGGCGTCGTGGAACCGCTCATGTCCGACCGTTCGGTGCGGCTCTGGACCGACGATTACAGCGATCTCTTCCAGATCCTGAAGTGACGCGCGTGAGCGCGTCATCCCGGCGTAAGCCGGGATCCAGTACGGCCTTGGCTTCGCTTCTGGGCTCCGGCTTCCGCCGGGTCGCGCATAGACCGGCTTCCCACGCCTCGCACCGCATCTCGCCCCTCACCCTCCGACGACCGCGCCGCGGTCGATCACGAACACCCGGTCGAGCAGGCCCTTGGCGTGCGTGAGGCTCGACTCGGAGAGGATGACGGAGAGCCCTTGACGCCGGAGACCGGCGATCACCTCCGCGAGCCGGCGCGCGAGCACGGGCGCGACGCCTTCGAAGGGCTCGTCGAGCAGCAGGAGTTTCGTACCGGGCATCAGCGCGCGGGCCAGCGCGACCAGCTTCTGCTGCCCGCCAGAAAGCTGAAGCGCCTTGCGGTCGCGGAACGCCCGCACCTCGGGGATTGCCTCGTACACGCGCGCGAGCCGCTCGGCCGCATCGGGAAGACCCGCCGCCCACGCCGGGAGCAGCACGTTCTCCTCGACCGAAAGGCCGGGCACGAGCCGCCTGTCCTCGGGCATGTACCCGATGCCGAGCGACACTCGGCGGTGCGTGGGCACGCGTTCGAGCTGCACGCCGTCGAGCTCGACCGCGCCGCCGCGGAACGGCAGCAACCCCATGATCGTGCGCATCAGCGTTGTCTTGCCGGCGCCGTTCCGGCCGATGAGGCCGGCGAACTCGCCGCTCGCGACCTCGAGGCTGACGTCGCGCAGGATGCCGACCGAGCCGATCGCGACCGAGAGCCCCGCCACCTTAAGCATGGGCTTCTCCGATCACGTAGCGCCGCACCTCGGGGTCGCGCAGCACCGCCGCCGGCTCGCCGTCGGCGATGATCCGCCCGTCGGCGAACGCGATCACGCGCCGCGCGTAGCGCGCCACGATGTCCATGTCGTGTTCGACGAAGAGCACGGTCACGCCGCGGGCCGCAGCCATCACGAGGTCCACGATCGCGAACTTCTCGTCGGCGGACACGCCGCTCGTGGGCTCGTCGAGGAGCAGGACTCGCGGCTTCACGACCAGCGCCATCGCCACGTCGAGGAGCTTGCGCACGCCCTCCGGCAGCAGGCCCGCCGGGCGATCTCGATAGGCCGCGAGGTCGAACCGCTCGAGCATCTCGTCGGTCGCGGCGCCGGCGCGCGCCGGGCTGAGATCCGAGTGCGCCCAGGCGCGGGCCGCGGCGGCGACGATGCCCACCGCGACCAGCAGGTTCTCGCGCACGCTCAGCGTGTTGAAGAGCTGCGGGATCTGGAACGAGCGCGACACGCCGAGCTGCGTCACGCGGCGCGGCGCGAGCGCGGTCAGCTCGTGGCCGTCGCAGCGGATCGAGCCCGAGGACGGCTTGAGGTAGCCGGTGACCATGTTGACGAACGTCGTCTTGCCGGCGCCGTTCGCGCCGATCAGTCCCACGACCGACTCCGGCTCGACCGCCACGTTGATGTCGGCGGCGGCGACGACGGCGCCGAAGCTGCGGTTGACACCGGTCGCGACGAGGATCGGGTTCAACGGACTACCCTCGCGCGTCCCGCGCTCGGGGTTCGCCCTTGGGGCGGCCCGGCGGGCTCACGCGCGCGCCCGTTTCTTCGCGACGAGCGACCATAGGCCCGCCGGCAGGAACAGAATGAGCAGCAGCATGACGATGCCGAGCGTCATCTGCCAGACGTTGGGCGCGTACTGGTTGGCGAGCGTGCGCACCGCCTCGAACACCCCCGCCGCGAGGAACGGCGCGAGCACGTTGCCGGTGCCGCCGAGGACCGCGACGAACACGAACTCGCCGGAGGTGGTCCAGTACGTCGTCTCGGGATCGACGTGCCCGACCGCGAGCGCGGCGAGCGCGCCGCCGAGACCGCCGAGCGCGCCGGCGGCCACGTAGTTCACGTACACGATCCGGAACACCGACGCGCCGAGATACTCGACGCGCAGCTCGTTGTCCCGGATCGCAGTCGCGAGCCGCCCGTAGTGCGAGCCGAGGTAGCGGTGCACCGCGAGGCCGGCGCCGAACACCGCGACCACCGCGGCGGCGTAGAAGACGCGCCCCCTGACGCCGTCGGCGAGCGCGAAGCCCGCGAACGATCTGGCGTGCAGATTGAAGCCGTCGGTCGAGCCGAGCGCCGAGCTCTTCACCAGCAGGCCGTAGAGGATCATCGAGAACGCGAGCGACAGCATCGCGAAGAAGATGTCGCGGTAGCGCGCGAGCAGAAGCCCGAGCGCCGCCGCCACCGCCGCGGCGGTCGCGATCCCTGCGACGATCATCACCAGCCCGTCCAAGATTCCCGCGCGCGCGCCGAGCAGCGCAGCCGCGTACGCCCCAAGGCCGAAGTAGAGCCCCTGCCCGAACGACACGAGCCCGGTGCGCATTAGCAGCACCAGCCCGAGCACCACCAGGCCCTTGGCGAGCGCGAGCGTGAGCAGGAAGACGAGCCACTGCGGCGCGACCGGCGCGGCCGCGAGGAGGCACGCGCAGGCGACCGCGAGCGCCATCGTGGTGCGGTCGCGGCTCATATCTTGCGCGCCTCGGGCGCGGCGAAGAGCCCCTTCGGCCGGGCGATCAGCACCAGCGCCATCACGAGGTAGATCGTGAAGAGCTCGGCCTCCGGCCAGTAGCGCACCATGACCGAGCGGACCACGCCCACCATCAGCGCGCCGAGCGCGGCGCCGCCGAGGCTGCCGAGGCCGCCGATGACGACCACCGCGAACGACAGCACGATGACCTCCACCCCGATGCCCGGCGACACGGCGATCGTCGGCGCGGTGAGCGCGCCGCCGGCCGCCGCGAGCGTCGCGCCGATCGTGAAGGTGAGGAGGTACATCCGGTCGACGTTGATCCCCATCGCGGCGCTGATCTCGCGGTCGTGGATCACGGCGAGGAGCAGCTTGCCGGCGCGCGTCCGATAGAGGCCCCACGCGACCGCGAGCCCGATTGCCGCCGCCGCCCCGATGAGGATCAGGTTGTAGACCGGGTAGGCGAGCGTGCCGATGTGGAAATTGCCCGGAAGCGCGTACGGCTCGGCGACGACGAGCGACTCGACGCCCCACACGAGCTTGATCGCGTCCTCGAGAATGAGGAAGACGGCGTACGTCACGAGCAGCAGCACCACCTCGTCCTTGCCGTACATGAGCCGCAAGAGGCCGCGCTCGAGGAGCGGTCCCATTACGAGGCCGACGGCGAGCGCCGCGACGGCGAGCAGGGCGTAGCTCGCGATCGGCGGGTGGCCGCCGGCCAGCCAGGCACCGACGAGCGAGGCGGCGGCGTATGCGCCGAGCGCGTACAGCGACCCGTGCGCGATGTTGAGGATCTTCATCACGCCGTAGATCAGCGTGAGCCCCGCGGCCATCATGAAGAGCCACGAGGAGTAGACGACGCCGTCGAACAGGACGGCGGCGAGATCGGTCATCGCGCGCTACGCGGGGGAGGCGGGAAGGGAGGAGAGGGAAGGGCGGCGCGGGTCCTTCGCCCGCGCCGTCGCCCGTCCGTTGCGGGCGGCTACTTTGCCTTGAACCCCGACTTGATCCAGACCTCGCTCTTCACCCCGTCGGGCGGCGTCGTCTCCTCGGGCGGGTAGTGCTTGACGTCCACCAAGGTCAGCTCGCCGCCGGCGCTCTTCGCGACACCGTAGGCGACGCCCTGCACCGCCTGATGACCCTTGCCGAGCGCCATCCGCACCGTACCGCCGGGCGCTTCGAACGTGAGGTTCTCCAGCGCGGCGATGATCTGCTCCTGGTTCGGGGTCGCGGCGCCCGCCTTCTGCGCCTTCTCGTAGGCCGCTTTCACGCCGAGCATCGCCTGCGCCATCTTGTACGCGGCGTAATTCGGCGGCACGCCGTAGCGCTCCTGGTACGCGCCCCGGAACCACCTGTCGAGCTCCGTGCCCGGCGAGAACGGACCGAACGGGCCGCGCGCGCCGATGATCGTGCCGTCGGGGATCCTGGTGCCGAGGCGGTTGATCGCTGGCTCGCCGGCGGCGAGGAGCACCAGGTGCTTCTGGAACAGGCCGCGCGGTGCGCCCTGCAGAACCAGCCCCTCGAGATCGCCGCCCCAGAAGCTCGAGTGGATCACCTCGGCGTTGCTCGACAGCAGCGTTGAGATCTCGGCACCGAACTGCCCGGCGAAGAGCTTCGGCATCTGCGAGGTCTTCACCTCGACATCGGGCTTGAGCGCCTTCATCGCCGCCTCGAAGTCGGTCCACGAGTCCTGGCCCCACGCGTAGTTCTGGTTGATCCCGGCGAACGATTTCACCCCGGGCCTGCGGTCGAGCACGTAGCGCGCGAGCGCGACGGCGTCGCCCGTCGCGGTCGCGCCGGTGCGGAACACGTACCGGTAGCTCGCGTCCTCGAAGATGCGCGGCGTGCCGCAGTCGAACAGCACGGTGAGCTTCTTCAGCTCCTCGGCCACCGGCGCCACCGCGAGGCAGTCGCCGCTGGAGATGTAGCCGATCACGAGGTCCACGCGCTGCGCGAGGTTGCGCAGCTCCTGCACCTGCTTTTGCGGCCCGCCGGCCTCGTCGATGATCACGAGCTCGATGGCCGCGCCGCCGAAGCCCTTCGACGCGTATGCCCCCGGCGCGCGGCCGGCGTTGAGCGTCTCCGCCATGATCTCGGCCGCGTTCCGTGCCGGCACGCCAAACGGCCCCGCGGCTGGTCCGGACAGGAACGTCACGATGCCGACCTTCACCGGGGCCTGCGCCCACGCGCAGCTGGCGGCGAACGCAGTCGCGGCAGCGGCCGCGAGATGCACGAACAATCGCTTCATGGTCCTCCTCCTGGGGGGTGGCGCGTCGAGAGCAGGCGCAATCGTACTGCGGCGGCCGGGCGGCACGCCAGCGGTCACCGTCCGGTTGTACTCGTCATCCCGGCGGACGCCGATCCGGTACGGCTGGGTCCCGGCTTGCGCCGGGACGACGATCGATGCGATCGTCGCATTCGCCGGGGGACGCACGACGCTCTACGCCACCGAGTCGAGCGGATAACCCCTTCGCCACCCACCCGGTGAAGCCGCCGCAGAACCAGTCGACGTGCGTGAAGCCTTGTTCGCGCGCGGTGACCCAGGACTTGTAGCTCTTCCACCACTCCGCCCCGTCGCAGGCGAAGCTCAGCGGGGTGTCCTTGTCGGCGATGCCCGAGCGATCGAATCGGTGCGCAGTTTCGCACGGTCACCGGACCGGCTTAGCCCATCCGGCATATTCGATTCCAGCGCCGCACAGCTTATCTTCAGCGGCGCGGGTAAGATGCTGCCGGCATATCCCGCCCCGGGAGAAAAGGAACCATGAAAACAACCGCTTTCGTCGTCGCAACGCTCGCGGCCGGCGCGGTGGCCCTCGCCGGGTCGCTCGCCGCGGACCGTGGCGCGCCCATCGTGCTCGCCCAGGCACCGGCCGCGGCCGAGCCGAAACCGGCGCCCGCCGCGAAGCCCCTCCCCGACAACCCGGGCTTTTACGCCGGCGAGGCGGGCTTGAACCCGTCGGAGATCGCCGGCCGCGAGATCTGGTACAAGGCGACCGGCGGCAACGCGCGCTTCCACACCTATGTCTTCCAGCAACGGGTCGGCGTGCTCGTCGACTGGTTTCGGGTCCTGCGCGCGGACCAGCGCGGCGACCGGTTCGCCGCGTACGGCCTGATCAACGATCCCGGCTGCTGCACCCCCGGCACGGAAGGCTGCCCGGCGAAGAGCCTCGACGAGACCTACGGCCTCGACTGGTGTCCCGGCGACGAGGAGCTGCTGAAGTTCGTGGGCCGCGAGGGCTATCGCGATCCGGCGTGCGACTTCCGCGACCCGGCAGTCGACCCGAACGACCTCCACAGCGGCAAGAAGGATCAGCGCCAGTCCGCCTGCGACCTCGCGTTCGGCACCTCGACCGGCGCGCTCGGCTACCGCAAGTTCCCGAACCCGCGCTTCGACCGCGGTCGCTGGCAGAAGCTGAACGGCGGCCTCGCGAGCTGGGAAGGGTACGCGAAGACGGTGTCGGGCGATGCGAAGTCGTCGGATGCACGCGTTCGCCGACTCGCCGACGGCTCGGTCGAGCCGCCGTTCCTGATCGGCACGTCGTGCGGCTCGTGCCACATCGCGTTCGACCCGCTCAACCCGCCGGCCGATCCCGCGCATCCCAAGTGGGAAAACATCAAGGGCGCGATCGGCAACCAATACCTGCGGATCTCCGAGCTCCTCGGCTCCGGCATGCCCTACGACTCGCTCGAGTACCAGATGTACTCGCACGCCCGGCCGGGCACGTCCGACACCTCGGCGATCCCGACCGACCAGGTGTCGAACCCGGGGACGATCAACGCCATCCACAACTTCAGCCAGCGGCCGGTCTTCAAGGACGAGGACGTGGTGAAGTGGCGCAAGGTCGCCGCCTGCCCGGCGACGCCCGAGGCCGGCACCAAGTGCTGGTGCGAACCGGAACGCGACGGGAAGTGCTGGCTCCGGTCGCGGCAGAAGGAGACGGTCCATCACATCCTGAAGGGCGGCGAGGACTCGATCGGCGCGCTCGAGGCCATCCAGCGCGTGTACTTCAACATCGGCTCGTGCTCCGAGCAGTGCTGGCTCAACCATCTCACCGACATGCGCCAGCTCGACCCGCAGGGGCGCAACTTCGGGCAGACGCCGTTCGACATCGGCCAGTGCCGCCGCGACTGCCCGAACTTCCGCGCGATCGAGGATCGCCTGCCCGATATCGCCGCGTTCCTGTTCTCGAACGAGACGCTTGCGACGGACCTCGCCGTCGCGCGCGAGAACGCGCTGAAGGCGAAGAACGCCGCAGCGCGCTACACGCAGGACGAGCTCGTTGCCGACCTCGACCGGGAGTTCGGCAAGGGGGCGGTCGCGCGCGGGCGCGAGGTGTTCGCTGCCAACTGCGCGCGCTGCCACTCCAGCATTCCCGAGGCGCAGGGCGGCGCGTTCCGCAACCGCGACTTCCGCGCGCTCGACGACAGGACGGGGCTGCGCCGCGACTGGCTCGGGAACGACCAGGCGACGCTCGTGAGCGAGATAGGCACCAACCGCTGCCGCGCGCTCCACTCGAACCATATGGCCGGACACGTCTGGCAGGAGTACGGCTCCGAGACGCTCCGCGCCCGCGGACCGGATCCCAACGTGCGCGAGCCGCGCGACGGCGGTCGCAGCTACTACCGCAACGTCTCCCTCGTCAGCGCTTGGGCCCATGCGCCGTTCATGCACAACAACGCGCTCGGGCCCGAGATCTGCGGCCAGCCGAAGAATCGCGACAACTTCTTCTACCGCTCGAGCTACGTCGATCCGGCGACGAAACAACCTCTCCCGGCCGACAAGGCGCCGGCGTGCTGGGCCTACGACCCGAGCGTCGACGGCCGGTTCAAGCTCTACGTCGCATCGATGGAAGAGCTCCTGAACCCCTCGCGGCGGATACCGAAGATCACCAGGTTCGACGCCGACGTCCCGCTCGGGATGGGCCTGCGCACGGTCGAGGACGGGAAGGAGAAGCAGGTCGTGGGCCTGACGATCGTCGTTCCGAAGGGCGCGAGCTCCGCGGGCCTGGTCAACTTCCAGCACAAGCGCTTCGTCCGCGACCTCGTGCAGCTCCGCCTCAAGCCGGACGCGCTCGACCGCGAGCTCGCCGCGCAGTTCGGCGACGACGAGGGCAAGAAGATCGCGGCCGACCTTCGCACGGTGGCGCGGGAGCTGATGAAGCAGCCCGAGAAGCTCGTCGAGACGCTGCGGAAGCACCCGAAGCTGCTGGAGGCCTACAGCTCGTGCACCGCGGACGTCGAGAACGATGGGCATCGCTTCGGCGAGGACCTGCCCGAGGCCGACAAGAAGGCGCTGATCGCTTTCCTGGCCACGCTCTAGGAGATGATCATGATCACGCAGCAACCGCTCTTCCGCGCGAGCCCCGCGCTCGCCGCTGCCGCAGCCCTGGCGATGCAGCTCGCCGGCTGCGACGCGATCAACGAGTTGATGCACCCGACGCCGGCGATCAAGTTCGCGCCGGCCGGAGAGGGCCATGCGCAGAAGCGGGACTTCGCCATGGTCGAGCACGACTTTCCGCTGACGATGGACGAGGTCCAGAAGCTCACCCCCGACAACATCAAGAACTTCAGCCAGGAGCAGCTCGACCAAATCTACGCGCGGCTCACCGCCGGGCCGATTCCCGACGGCGCGTTCGACGGCGGGCTCGTCTTCCCGAAGGGCGAGAGCGGCGACCGCCGGCTCGCCGAGATCGTCGGCGGGCTGCCCGGCCTCGCCGTCGAGCTCAAGCTGCACCGCGTCGAGGACCTCGGGCATGCCCTGTGGAAGGGCAAGGTGTTCTACCGCAACGACCGCCTGCTGCGGAACCGGATCGAGGATCTCGCGCTCCTCAAGCCGATCATCGACGGCGATCTCAGCACGATCGAGAAGATCAAGGTCGACGGCAAGGACCAATGGCTGCTCTTCCCGGCGAAGCTCCACTGCGGGCAGAGCCTGCTCGACAGCCGGCGCGAGTCGATCATCATCGACTACTTCTTCACCGACGAGATCCCCGGCTACCGCCAGAAGCCGGACTTCCTCGCCGGCCGCAACGGGCTCGCGGTGCGCGACGAGATCCGGATGGTGCGGCCCGGGTTCTATCTCGGCCGCGCATACGTCGGCAAGGTGTTCCTGCTCAACTTCATGCTCTACAACAAGGACGTCGCGGAGCGCGACGGTCCGGCGTACGTGAAGAACGGCAAGGCGGCCGAGGACTGCTGGCCGGGGACGCAGGCCCGCTCGGCCGTGGCCGCCAAGTGATGCGATGGCGACCCGGGCGGGCGATGCCAAGGACGCTGATGGCGATCGTCGGCTGCCTGGCCGCAACCGCCTCGTCGCTCCCCGCGGCCGCGCAGAGCCGGCCGGCCGCCACGTGGGCGGCTGACCCCGCTCGCGCCGGGCGGGATTCTCCGCCCGTAGGCCGCTCGCTCTTCGACTTCGTCGTTGCGCGTGAAGGCGACGGCACGCCCGCGTACGACGTCCCGTTCCCGTTCGAGCGCCTCGTGAAGCACATCGAGGCGCGCGCGGGCTGCAAGCCGCCGTGCGCGAAGCAGGTGCTGATTCCGCTCGGCCGCTCGCTCCAGCGCACCGCCGCCGCGCCGGCGTTCTTCGAGTTCCCGAGAATCGTCGTCGCGATCGATGCGGAGCCGGCTCGGGCCGGCGCTCTGCTCGCCCGGGACCGGATCTACCTCGGCTACCAGGAGAAGAGCGACCTCGTGGAGGTGATCAGCTACAACGAGGCGGCCGGCCGCTTCGAGTTCCAGGTGGTGCGCGACTACCGCGAGAGCGGTGCGCGCGAGGTCGTCTACGCGCGCCGCGCGATGTGCGCCGCCTGCCATCAGAACCTCGCGCCGATCTTCTCGCGCCAGGTCTGGGAGGAGACCAACTCGAACCCGCGCATCGCCGCGTTGCTTGGCCGCCCGCCCGGGAAGGCGGGCGGTGACCGGGCGGACTACCAGGGCGTTCCCATCCATCGCGGCATCGACGTGCCGAACGCGATCGACGCCGCCACCGACCGCGCGAACCTGCTCGGCGTCTGGCAGCTCCTCTGGAGCGCCGGGTGCGGCGATGGCGAGACCGGCGCGAAGTGCCGCGCTGCGGCGCTCGTCGCGGCGCTCCAGTATCGCCTCACCGACGAGCGCGCATTCGACGAGCGCTCCGCGCAGTGGCGCGAGGCGTTCCTGCCGACGTTCGCGCGCACCTGGAGGGCGCGCTGGCCGGACGGTCTCGCCATCCCGAACCCCGACATTCCGAACCGGGACCCGCTGCCGCCCGAAGGCGGGCGGCGCGTCGCGGGGCTCGCAGCCACGCACGTCCCGGCGGTGTTCGAGCCGCTCGCGCCGCGAGCGCCGCTCGAGGTCTGGACGCTTGCCGACCTCCCGCCACTCGCGCGCGCATCGGTTCCGCCCGCCTTCGAGACGGGGGCGGGCGTTCCGCGCCGATTCGTGGCCGGCCTGGCGACGTTCGTCACCACTGCCGACGTCCGCGCCCTCGACGCTCGGCTCGCCGCACGCGCCGGACGCGGGCACCCCGCCGCACGGCGGCACGAGGCGCCGTGCGAGATCGCCTGGACCGACGCGAGTGCGCGGTTCAGGTGCATTGGCGCAGGCGATGCGCCGCTTCGCGTCGGCGGACGCCTCGAGTTGCGCGATGCGCGCATTGCCGGTGGCGACATCGGGGCGCTCGAGGTGGATGGGGCGCCGCCCCTCGAGCATCTCGAGGTCACCGCAGGTTCGTTCGATGCCGGCGCCGGCCGGGCGACGTTCGCCATCGGCGGCCGCGGGTTGCACGCGCGACTCGCCGACGGCGCGGCGATCAGCGGCATCACGCTCGCCTGGAAGCCGTCCGAAGCGCGCGTGCGTGGCGGGGTGCGGGAAGCCTCCGCGCGCGCAACCGTTGCCGCGGTCGACGACTTCGCGCCGGTACGCGACGCCGTCGCCGCGCTCGCTGCCGGGACCGGGGACGACGCGGCGCTCGCGGCGCGTCCCTTCGGCCGGGTGCGGGTGCTCGCGCCGCTCTTCGCGCAGCTCGGAATTCCCGCGCGCGACTGGTGCTGCGAGGACGCGTCGCGTCTGCCGCCGGCCGTGGTCGAAGCGCCCGAGCCACCGATCCCCGCCACGGGCGCGGCGACGCCGTTCGCGGCGTTCTATCCGCTCTGCGCGAGCTGCCACGCGACCGCGGAGCGCTTTCCGCCCAACTTCCTCGCCGGCCCGCCGGAGCGCGTCGCCGCGAGCATGAGAGAGTGCGCGCCGCGGATCTACGCGCGGCTCGCGATGTGGCGCGTCGCACCGGCGACACGCGACAAGACGCCGATGCCGCCACCGTTGCCCTCGGCGCGCGGCGACGCCTACGAACCGTCGCCGGCGATCGCCGGGCTCGAGCGCACCGCGGCCGATCTCGTACGCGCCGGGAGCGGGGCGCCGCCGCAGCTCGAGACGCTGCTCGCCAGCGGATATGAGCGGCTCCGCCCGTGCCTGCCCGCGTGAAGGGCGAACGGAAATGACCGGGCTCGACGCGAAGCATCTTCCGGTCCCGATGCCGTGACGCCGCAATCCCAATTCATGGTGCTGGCGCGGGTCACGCCGGGCTGCGAGCGCAGCCTGCTGGAGCTGCTGGAGACGATGAACTCGGCGCCGGGTATGGCCGACCCGGCGAACGCGGTCTTGCCGTTCGGGCAGTTCGAACGGCTGCATTTCGCGCGGCTGGCGGTGCTGGACGATCCCACGCTCGGCGACATCGAAGCGTACGGTATCCCGCGCCCGAGCCTGCCGGTGTACCTCGCGTTTGTCGGCAGCTGTGACGGGCCCGCAGGCGAGTGCATCGCGGATCTGGCACGGCGCGCGGGCACGGGCCTGCGCCGAATCTTCATGCACTGCGACGGCTTGGACGCGGAGGGCGACCTCCTGACCTGGATGCAGGCGCGTCAACGTCAACTCGCCGCCAACTACATCAATTGGGTGGGTCGCACGGTGCGGCAGATCAAGGAGGAAAGCGCGCTGCGACGCGCGCTCGCCGCGAAAGTGCCGCGCGCGCCGCTCGCATCGGCCGCGCAAGCGCAGCAGCTGCGGCGCGAGCTGATCGACTTCGTCGATGCTGAAGTAAGCGCCGGAAGGCTTGGCCTCACGCCGCCAGAACCGACGCCGCTGCGCTGGCAGGTCGCGAAGCTGCTGCATCTCGTTGCGATTCCGCTGGCAGGCCTGATCCTCGCGCCGTTTCTGATTGTCCTGTCGCCGCTGCTGATCTTCATCCTGCGCACGAAGGAGGAGAGCGACGCGGAAATCTGCCCGCCGCCGGACCGCGCGGTGCTGCTGGAATTGCAGCATCTGGAAGACCACGACGTGACTAACCAGTACACGGCGATCGGCTCGGTCAAGCCGGGACTGTTTCGCCGCTGGCTCGTGACCGTGCTGCTGGTGCTGGTCGACTATACCTGCCGCCATATCTTCACGCGCGGTTTTCTCGCCCGCGTTCAAACCATTCATTTCGCGTTCTGGGCCTTTCTCGACGACAAGCGCCGGCTCGTCTTCACCAGCAACTATGACGGCGGCCACGAGGCCTACATGGACGACTTCATCAACAAGGTGGCGTGGGGCCTGAATCTGATCTTCAGCCACGGCGTGGGCTGGCCGCGCACGCGTTGGCTGCTCGCGCGCGGAGCGCGCATCGAAGACAAGTTCAAGCACTACCAGCGGCGCCATCAATTGCCGACACAGGTCTGGTACAGGGCCTATCCGGGCCTGGCCCTCGTCGACCTCAAGCGCAACCAGCGCATCAGGGAGGGGCTGGAGCTTGCGAGCGTGACCGATGCGCAGGCTCAGGCCTGGTTGCGGCTGCTATGAGCACCAGCCCGAGCCAGGGCGGGTCCGTGGAACTGGATGACGTCCAGGGCCTGGTGCGGTTCGGGTACAAGCACCTGACGGAAGCCTGTTTTCTCCTGCTGCGCGTCAAGGATCCGGCCGCTGCCCGCGCCTGGCTGGCGCGGGCGCCGATAACGAGCGCCGTCAAGGCCGATCCACCGCCCCAGACCGCGCTTCAGGTCGCGCTCACGAGCGAGGGACTGCGCGCATTGGCGGTCGCCCCCGACCTGTGCGCGGAGTTTTCAGCCGAATTTGTCGCGGGCATGGCCAGTGATGCCGCGCGCGCGCGCCGTCTGGGAGACGTCGGTGCCAGTGATCCCGGAAAGTGGCTATGGGGCGCCGGGGAGCGGGTACCGCACGTCGCCGTGCTCCTCTATGCCGCGCCCGGGCGGCTGGCGACGTGGGAGCGGGAGATCGAAGCGCAATACGCAGGCGGCTTCGTGCGCATCGAACGCCTGTCGACGTTCGATATGCGCGGCGTGGAGCCGTTCGGATTTGCCGACGGCATTTCACAGCCGGAGGTCGATTGGGAACGCAAGCGGCCGGTCCGCGACCGCGATCAGCTCGAGTACGGGAACGTGACTTGTCTCGGCGAATTCCTGCTCGGCTATCCCAACGAGTACGGGCTCTACACGCCGCGTCCGCTGATGGCCCCGCAGCGTGACCCGCGCGGGCTGCTGCCGAGGGCCGAAGACGCACCGGACCAAGCCGACCTCGGACGCAACGGCTCCTATCTCGTGCTGCGTCAACTACAGCAGGACGTGCAGGGCTTCTGGCGCGAGCTCGATCGGCAAGCCCGAGGCGATGCGCACTTGCGCGAGCGGCTGGCCGCGGCGATGGTCGGCCGGAAGAAAGATGGCGAACCCCTTGCAGCGCCAAGCGAGGAATTGGCGGCGGGCGGCGCAGCGACGCCGCGATCGCGACTGAACAACTTCACCTACCAGGCCGATCCGCGGGGCCTGCGCTGTCCGTTGGGCGCTCACATTCGACGAACCAATCCGCGCAATGCGGACTTGCCGCCCGGTGGGCGCGGCATCCTCTCGCGTCTGTGGCGCATGCTGGGATTCAACGCGGCGGCACTGGAGCAGGATCTGGTCGCATCGACACGCTTTCATCGACTGCTTCGCCGGGGACGAACATACGGTGCAGGCGCGGCGCCCGCGGTGTCCGCGACGGATTCCTCGCCCGGCGCGGATACCGGGCTCTATTTCATCTGCCTTGCGGCCAATATCAAACGCCAGTTCGAGTTCGTGCAAAGCGCGTGGCTGATAGGGAGCAAGTTTGCCGGGCTCACCGAAAGCGACCCGTTGCTCGGCCACCGATTGCCGGACCCGGGAGATTCGCCCACCGACGGCTTCTCGGTTCCGCAAGCCGATGGCGCGGATCGCCGGTTGACCGGCCTGCCGCAGTTCGTCACCGTGTTGGGCGGCGCCTACTTCTTCCTGCCCGGCATCCGCGCCTTGCGTTACCTCGCCACGACGCGCTGAAAGGGGCCGCGATGCGAAGGAACGTGTTGGGTTCAATGACGAGCCGCCCGGCGCCGCCCGCCGATACCGGCTCGGTACTCCTGAACTGGATCAGCGATACGTCACTGCGACTGCTGCAACTGCAGCGGCGCATCGATCCCTGGATGCGTCCGGCCTTCGATGCGGTGCTGCGCGACCCGATCGCGCGCCTGACCACCGCGTTGATCAACTGGCGGCGCCCGAACGAAGGACTGAGGATCGCCGAGGAACGGGTGCAGCCGGACGAAGAGGCGTCGCTCCAGTCGATCATCGATACCTTCCGCGCGCAGATGCGCGGGCTCTGGAAGCCGGGCGGATTCGAACGCGGCGGAAACACCAAGACCCACGGCATCGTGCGTGCGGAGTTCATCGTCCACGACGGCCTGCCGCCGCGGTTCCGGCACGGCATCTACGCGCAACCCAACACCTATCGCGCATGGGTGCGCTTTTCCGGACCCGGGCCGTACGTGACGCCGGACATCGACGACGTGGGCTTCATGAGCATCAGCATCAAGCTGATGGGAGTTCCCGGCCCCAAGTTGATGGACGAGGAGAAGTTCACGCAGGATATGTTCGGCGTGTCCACGCCGACTTTCGTGACGCCCGACACGCGCGCGAACGCTCATTTGCAGCGTTGGAGCCTGAAGAACGCATCGCTTTTCCACTTCCTGAATTTTCACCGCCCGCACGTGCTCGACTTCATCATGCAGGGACTGTGGATCAAGACCCAGAGCAGCCCGTTCGAGGCGCCGTACTTCAGTTGCGTGCCCTATCTGCTGGGAGAGGGGCAGGCGATGCAATACTCGGTGTGGCCAAAGTCCAGCAGGAAGACGCCGATCCCGCGCCTGCCGCTGCGGCCGCCCGACGACTACCTGCGCAACGCCATGGTCGCTGCGCTCGATCAGGACGATGTCGAGCTCGACATTCGCCTGCAGTTGCAGACCGATCCTCATCTGATGCCGATCGAAAACAACGCCGTGCTGTGGCCGGAGCGGCTGTCGCCCCGCGTCTCGGTGGCCACCTTGCGCATCCCGCAGCAGAAGTTCGATTCACCGGCGCAGATCGCGTTCGCGCGACGCCTTTCCTACAACCCGTGGCACTGCATCGCGGAGCATCGCCCGCTCGGCAATCAAAGCCGGGCCCGGCGCCGCATGTATTACGAGTTGTCGAAGTTTCGGCACGACATGAACGGCGTGCCGCACTACGAGCCGAATGGGGATGAGACGTTTGATTAGGGCTCGCAGCCGGCCGGAGGCAGAAACCGTCAGGAACGTGTCGCGCTTCGCCTATAGCGTCTTGTGAGTCCCGTCGCAGAACGGCTTGTTGCCGCTGCGCTTGCAGCCGCACATCCATTTCTTGTCGGGCGCGGTGAGCGTGAACTGGATCGGCGTGAAGCCGCTGCCCTTGTGCGACCCGTCGCAGAACGGCTGGCTCTTCGACTGGCCGCACTGGCACCACCAGTAGTCACCGGGCTGGAGCTCGACCGGGTACGGCGCCTTCTGGGGCATTGCGGGTTCGGGCATGGCGGGCTCCTTCACACGGATGACAGTCTCATTCTAGGCCGAGAAACCGCCGCGCATTGCCCTCGCGCACGCCCGCGGCGAGCGCCGCGTCGAGCCCGAGCGCGTCGACGCGTCGCGTGCGGATCGGTGTCGCGGATCGCGAACGGGTAGTCGGTGCCGATCATCACCTTGTCGTTCCCGAATGTCTCCAGCACGAGGTGCAGCGTCCGCGCGGCGTAGGTCAGGTGTGTCGCAGTAGAACCGCCGTGCGTACTCCGACGGCGGCCGCGGGATCGATTCCTTGATCGCGGCCACCACGTTCCAGCCGTGCTGGATGCGCGGCAGCATCATCGCGAACGCGCCGCCGCCGTGCGAGAGCGCGATCCGCAGGCCGGGGTGCCGCTCGAGTGTTCCGCCGGTCACGAGCGACGCGGCGGCGAGCCCGATGTCGCCCGGGAAACGCGACCACCTGCTCGAGCTGCGGCGGGCCGACGAGCCGGTCCTTGCCCGCCGGCCGCAGCGCGTGAATGAAGACCGCGGCGCCGAGCGCTTCGGCCGCGGCGAAGAAAGCGTCGAACCGCGGATCGCCGATCGAGACGCCGTTCACGTGGCTCGCGATCTCGACGCCCGCGAGCTTGAGACCCTTGCGCACGTGCTCGAGCTCGGCGATCGCGGCATCGACGTCCTGCAGCGGCACCGCGCCGAGCCCGTAGAACCGTTCGGGCGCGGCCTGCGACCATCGCCGCGATCGTCTCGTTCAGGTGCCGGCACATCGCGCTTGCCGTCCTCCGGCGAGCAGCCAGTAGGACAGGAGCTCCGGCATCGGCGACAGCACCTGCCGCGCGATCCGCATGCGCGTCCATCTCCTTCGTGCGCTCGGGCACGTGCCAGGAGGTCTGCGGCACGGTGCGGTAGTTCTTGCCGGAGATCATCACGTGCGCGTGCCCGCAGCCGGCGTCGGCCATGCTCGGCCAGGGCACGTCCTTGCCCTTGCCGGCGTAGGCGGGAAAGCGCTCGGGGATGATGTGGGTGTGGACGTCGATGCCGTGGATCACGCCGGGCTCCGGTGAGACGAAATGTAATTGGCGAACTATACGCAAGCCCGCCGGGCCAAGCTTATGATGACCGCCCACCCGGAGGAGGTTCGCATGAGGCTCGCCTTCGTTGCCGCCGCCGTCCTCGTCGCCGCCTGCGCGCACCAGGACGCCGCCGAGAAAGCCACCGTCCAGCGGATGTACGTCCTCAACTGCGGCGAAGCGGTCGTGCCCGACATCTCGCGCTGGTCCCCCGGCGTCAACGTCGGGCAGTCGTGGGAGTTCGCCAACAACTGCTACCTGATCCGTCACGCGAAGGGCTGGATGCTCTGGGATTCGGGATACCCCGACTCGCTCGCCGCGACGCCCGAGGGCGTCGTGTCGCCGGCGACCGCGCACGCGCGAAGTTGCCGAAGACGCTCGTCTCGCAGCTCGCCGAGATCGGCGTGAAGCCCGCCGACGTCACCTACATCGCCTTTTCGCACTCCCACGGCGATCACGTGCGGGAACGCCAACCTCTTCACCAACGCGACGCTCTACATCCAGGAGGCCGAGTACGAAGCCGCATTCGGCCCGACGCCGCAGAAGTTCGGCTTCAATCCGGCGAGCTACGACAAGCTGCGCGCGAACCCGGTCGTGAAGCTGAAGGGCGACTTCGACGTCTTCGCCGACGGCTCGGTGACGATCCTCTCGACGCCCGGCCACACGCCGGGCCACCAGTCGCTGATGGTCCGGCTGCAGCGGACCGGCGTGGTGATCCTCTCCGGAGACATGGTGCACTTCCAGTCGAACTGGGACAACCGGCGCGTGCCCGGCTTCAACTTCGACCGCGACCAGTCGGTCGCGAGCATGAACAAGGTCGCAGCGATCGTCGTGACCGAGAAGGCGCAGCTCTGGATCAACCACGACAAGGTGCAGAGCGCGAAGATGCCGCGGCCGCCCGCTTATCTCGAATAGGCCCCGCGTCACGCGAGCGGATACCAGGCGCCCGCGATCTCCGCCTGTCCAGCCATTTCCATCCGATTCGGGAACCGCCTCGCAGCGGCGGGGTGCCTACAACCGCCCGCTCCGCTTGATGTCGATGTAGCGGTTCACCAGCGCGATCGGCAGCTCCGCCGGCTCGACGTCGAGGCAGACCGCGCCGCCGCGCTCGAGCCGCCGGAACGCGAGCTCGCGGCGCTGCAGGTACTCGGCCGTCGCGGCGTGCGTCAGCGCTCGGTCGAACGAGTCGATGCGCGCAGCGAGCGCGCGCGAAAGGATTCCCTCGCGCAAGCTCGCGAACAGCACGAGGTGACGCGACTGGAGCAGGCGGAGGCCAGGGGCGAGCGTGTCGTCGTCCTCGTCGCGCAGGTTCGAGAGCACGACCACGAGCGCGCGCTTCCGCAGCCGCTTCATCAGCTCGAGCGCGGCGCTGTAGTAGTCGGTGGTCTTCAGCGTCGGGTGCAGGTCGTAGACACGGTTCAGGATGAGGTTCACGGTCGCGGACGACTTGCGAGGGGCGAACCAGCGCGGTTCGCCCGCCATCGCCAGGAACCCGACCGCGTCGCCCTGGCGTAGGGACACGTAGGCGAGCAGCAGCGCCGCGTTCAGCACGTAGTCGAAGTGCGCGAGCTCGGCGTCCTGCGCGTTCATCCGGCGCCCGCAGTCGATCAGCAGCACGACCTGCTGGTCGCGCTCGTCCTGGTACTCGCGCGAGACGAGCCTGCGCATGCGCGCGGTCGCCTTCCAGTCGACCTGTCGCTGGCTGTCGCCTTCGCGGTACTCGCGCAGCTGGTGGAAGTCGAGGCCCTCGCCGCGGCGGCGCCGCTGCAGCACGCCGATCTGCGACAGGCGGTGGTCGGTCGCGAGCAGCGCGAACTTCGTGAGCGCGGCAAAGTTGGGGTACACGCGGGTCGACGAGCCTTCGCCGAGCCTGCGTCGCACGCTCCACAGCCCCGCGCGGGAGACGAGCCGCGCCTCGACCTGGCCGAAAGCGAGTTCGCCGCGGCGGATCGGCTTCAGGCTGTAGCGGATCTCTGCCCAGCCGCGTGCCGGGACGGTCAGGCGCTGCGGCAGCCCGTGCACCTCCGTGCCGGCCGGGTGATGGTCGTGGATATCGCAGGTGACCGCCGCGGCGTCCGCGTTCGCCAGCCGCAGGACGACGTCGTGCGCGACGCCGAGCGGCAGCGATCCGGGCAGGACGCGCCGCGCCGCGGGCGGACGGATCCGGCGTGCCGCGAGCGCGTCGACCACGGCGAACGCGACGAGCAGCGCCGCCGCGATCACCCAGACGTACGCGAACTCGGGAAGGATCGATACGAGGACGCCGAGGGCCACCAGCGCGGCGGCAGCCCAGAGAAGGCGGTTGGTCGGGATGAGCATCAACCCCTCGTCGGGATGACGATCACGTGCGAGGCGCTTCCACTTTCTCCAGCAGCGCCTTCAGAATCGTGTCGCTCGAGTGCCCCTCGATCTCGAGCTCCGGCGCGGGCACGACGCGATGCCGGAGCGCCGGCAGCGCCATGCGCTTCACGTCGTCGGGGGTGACGAAGTCGCGGCCGCCGATGAGCGCCGCGGCGCGCGCCACGCGCGCGATAGCGATGCCGCCGCGCGGGCCCGCGCCGGCGGCGACGCCGTTCCAGGTGCGCGTGGCGCGGGCGATGCGGACGGCATAGTCGAGCACCGCGTCGTCGAGCGCCACCGTCGCGGCCATCGCCTGCAGCGCGAGCACCGCGCCGGGCTTCGCCAGCGTCGCAACCGCCTCGACGTTGAGCTTGTCGCCGACCTGACCGGTGGTGACCCGCCTCACCATGTCGGTTTCCTCCGCGGCCGGCGGGTAGTCGATCCGCACCTTGAGGAGGAACCGGTCGAGCTGCGCTTCGGGCAGCGCGTAGGTGCCCTCCTGCTCGATCGGATTCTGCGTCGCGAGCACCATGAACGGCGGCTCGAGGGGGTGCGGCGTGCCCTCGATCGTGACCTGGCCCTCCTGCATCACCTCGAGCAGCGCGGCCTGAGTCTTCGCCGGCGCGCGGTTGATCTCGTCGGCGAGGAGGAGGTTCGTGAACACCGGGCCGCGCCGCGTCGTGAACTGGCCGGTCGACTGGTCGTAGAGCGTGTGCCCCGTGACGTCGGCCGGCATCAGGTCGGGCGTGAACTGGATGCGCGCGAAGCGGCCATCGAACGTCTTCGCGAGCGCGCGCACGAGCAGCGTCTTGCCGAGCCCCGGCACGCCCTCGATCAGCACGTGGCCGCCGGCGAGCAGGGCCGCGAGCGTCTGCTCGACCACCTCGGCCTGGCCGACCATCGCGCGCGCGATCTGCGCGCGCATCGCGCCGACCACCTTGACCGCCTGCTCGAGCTGCTCCGGTGGGATTCTGCTCATCGTTGCTGCTCTCCCTGTGCGCGGCGCGACAGCCGCTCGTGGATGCGCTGGAAGACCCGCATCGCGCTGACGAACTCAACCGGCTGCAGAGTCTGCGCCGGCCGCAGGACCCGGCCCGCCTCCTCGGGCGGAAGGTCGAAGCTCGCGGCGAGGCGCTCGCGCCGCTCGGCCGGCGAGAGCGCGGCGAAGTCGGCGTGGGCGCGCGCGACGCGCCGCAGCGCCGCCTCGCGCGCCGCTTCGGCGAGCGTCGCCGCACCGCCCGCAGACCACTGGAACCGGCCGCTTGCGCGCAGATGGTCGAGCAGGCGCCGCCGTACCGGCTCCGGATCCGGCGCCACCGGCCCGAAGCGCGGCGCGATGCGCCATAGCCAGAGCGCAAGGAGGAGGACGCCCGCGGCCAGCACCGCCCATGCGCGGTCCAAGAGCCACTGTGCGAGCGAGAGCTTCTGCGGGTTGTCGAACACGAACGCCCCTGCCGTGTCGGGCTGGAAGCGCACGAGCTGCCACAGGAGCTCGGCGTGATCGAGCTGGCCGATCGCCAAGTTGCGCATGAAGCCGAAATCGTTCAGCACTGTCGCCTGGCCGCGGCCCACCCTGAGGTGAACGATGTGTGTGGCGTTCGTCCCCTGTACCCGGAACGCCCCCTCGGGCGCGATGAGCGTCTGCCCGGAGGCGAAGTTCACCTTCAGCCCGCCGGGCGAGTGCGGCAATCGCACGTCCGTCGGCAGCCGGTCCCCGGGGTTCTTCACCGGCTCCCGCCTGACCCCGAGCGCGTCGAGAATCGGGTCGGGCAGGCGCTGGTTCTCGTTCTCGACGACAAGGTGGCCGCCGCCCGCCACCCACTCCAGGAGCCGCTGGCGCTCGGCGGGCGCCAGCGCGTTGCGGCGCGCCGGCAGGATCAGCGCGCCGTTCGGCGGGAGGGTCCGCAGCTCGATCGGCGTCTTGAGGTGGCGCACGGGCAGGCCCATCCGATCGAGCAGGCGCTCGGCGGCGAGAAAGCTGTTCCGCCGCGCCTCGCCCTGGTAGCCGGTCCACTCCCGGTCGGGGACGCGCTCGAAGTTGTCGAGGAACCACGCCGCGGCCCCGAGGACGGCGACGGCAATCACGACCGCCCAGAGCGACTGGCGGCTCATGTCGCCTCGGCCGATACCGGCTGCGGCGCGAAGTGCTGCGCCCAGTCGCGCGCGAGCGCTTCAGTCTCGGGCACCTCTGGAAGCCGGCCGGCGTAGGCAGCGCTCTGCCATGCGCGGACGAGCCGGCCGAAGTAGTCGGACCCGGCGAGCGGCAGCGCGTCCCGCGCGGCGCGCAGGCAATCGCCCTCGGTGTCGCCTTCGGCGAGCGGCACGTGGTCGCGGTGCACGAGCACCGAGAGCGCGCCGCGATAGAGGAGCGACAGCGCCTCGCGCAGCCTGCCCTCGTGCGCGAGGCGCGCAGCCGTGCCGGCGACATCGTCGGGCAGCGACTCGGGTGTGACCGCGAGGCCGAAGAGCGCATCGGGCGGGCGGTGACGGTCCGGGTTCTCGGCGAGGAACTGCGGCAGGTAACGGCGGAGGAAAACGAGCAGCAGGACGACGCCCGCCGCGACGGCGATCCACAGCAAGGCCTCCGCGATCTGCGCGAAGAACGCGCCGACGTTGGCCCAGAAGTCGGCCGCCGACCGGACCGCCTCCCGCTCCTTCCGCTCCCCGCGATACCGCCAGCTCATCGCCTCCTTGGAGGTCTGGAACTCGGGCGCCCTCAGCACCTCCTGGATCTCGCTCGCCGCCGACTTCTCCGCCGCGGCCGACGGCGGCGGCGCGGCCGCGAGGCAGACGATCGCGACCACGGCGACCACTGCGGCCTTGAGCCCCCGCAGCCGGTCGTCGAGCCGCCGCAGCGCGAGCTCGATGTCCCAGCCCTCGAGGATTGCGCGGCGGTTGAGATAGAGCGAGAACCCGGCGGCGACGTAGATCGGCTCGACGATCGAAACCGCCGCGACATAGGCAAGGCTGTCGTAGACATCCCAGCCGGGCGACTCCTCGCTGCCCCTGAACAGCTCGGAGAACTCGAAGCCGGGCGTGCCCGCTGCGGGCGCGAGCAGGGCGACGAGCAGCAACGCGGAGAAGAACACGATCGCTTCGAAGTGCAGGGCGATCACCGTCAGCCAGGCCCCGTAGCCAGCCATGCGCTTGCCGAGCACCTCCCGGCGCTCGTGGGCCGCTCTGCCCGTCTGCTTCTCGAGCTGCCACACCGGCAGCGTGAACGAGCGCCAGGGGCTCAGCCGCTGCACCCAGAGGAGGCCCGGGAGCAGGCCCGGCCGCAGGATCTCCCGCCAGGCGCCGAGCGTCTCGGCGACCGTGGGCTGCGCGCCGAACACCGCGCGGCTGACGACGTGCAGCGCGAAGCGGTCGAAGAGGGGCTTCAGCCACCACAGCGCCGCGACTGCGATCCAGAGCTTCTCGCTGAATGCGACGTGGAGCACCACCGCCACCGGCAGGTAGACCGCGAACCACACGCCCCACAGCGGCCGCCACCAGCTGCGCGCCATCTGGAACCCGAGGTCGAGCGCCTCCCAGCCGCCGCGCGGGCGTAGCTGCACGCTCAGCTTCTCAAGCTCCACGCGGTCGTCCTCCGAGGATAAGCCAGGCGAGCACCATCGCCCACAGGATCGCGCCGACGACGTACTTCGTCTGCGATGGAAAGGCCGTGAGCGGTGACCAGAACGCCTCGATGAACGCCGCGGCGAGGAACATCGCAGCCGCCCCGTACATGAGCCGCACTGCCGGCTGCGCGGCCGCCATGATCGCACTCTTCCGCGACCGGCGGCCCGGCGCGACGACCGCGGCACCGAGCCGGAGACCCGCGGCCCCCGAGATCGCGATCGCCACGAGCTCCATCGCGCTGTGCCCGCTCACGAACGACCAGAACGGGGTGCCGTAGCCGATCTCCGTGAGATAGCCCGCGACCGCGCCGATCATGATGCCGTTGAAGACGAGGTAGAACAGCGTGCCGAGCCCGAACGCGAGGCCGGTGGCGAACGTCTGGAAGCCGATCTTCACGTTGTTGAAGATGTAGAAGCCGAACATCGCCACGTTGTCGTCGGCGTCGCGCATGCCGAGGCGCTTGTTCGCGGGGCCGTACATCTCCTGGAATCGCGCCAGGCTCGAGGGCTCGACCAGGTAGTAGATGAAGTCGGGATACCACTGCAGCACCGCGATCAGCGCGAGCACCGGGCCGAAGAAGAGAAGCGCCGCGGCGATCACGAACGTGCGCTCCTCGCGCACGAGACGGGGGAAGCCCGCGACCAGGAACTCGAGTGCCCGCGCGGCGGCGCGGCGGGCGCGGGCGCCGTAGAGGAGGTGGTGGCCGCGCAGTGCGAGCTGGTTGAGCCGATCGACGAGCTCGGGACTGTACTGGCGGTCGCGCGCGAGCGCGAGATGCTGGCACACGCGGCGATACGCCTGCGGCACGTCGGTGTCGGCGAGCGCATGCGCCGGCTCGAGTGCCGCGTTCGCCGCGCCCCGGCCGAGCCGCTCGTGGCGATCCAGCCAGCGCTCGAAGCGCTCCCAGTCGGCGCCGTGGCGGGCTTCGAAGTTCGCCTGGCGCATCGATCACTTCCTCCCCACGAGGAAGTTGGCGATCCGGATCAGCCGCTCGCTCGCGGCGGGCCCGCTCGCGCCGCCGACGAGCCCGCGCGGAATCGCCGCCAGCTCCTGCGCCCGCTCCGCCGTGAGCCCGTGCGCGCGTTCCGCGAAGTCGAGGATTGCGCGCTGCTCGGGCAGCGTCAGCGCGACAGCCGGCGCGAGCGGTGCTCCCTCGGGCACCTGGAAGCCGCGCGGCTTCGCCTCGCGGTAGACGACGATGGTGCCTGCGGCGAGGTCGCCGAGGCGCTTGAAGTCGCGATTCATCACCATGGTGAGGAAGCCGATGCCGTAGAAGAGCGGCAGGAAGTCGATGGCCCGCAGCAGGTTGCGCGCGAGTGCCGCGGGCCAGCCGACCGGCGTCCCGTCGTCGTGCAGCACGGCGAGGCCCAGTGCCTTCTTTCCCGGCGTCGCACCGGCCCAGTTCACCTCGCACCACGCCGGGAAGAGCCACTCGAGGAAGAACCATACGAGCAGGAACGCCCCGGTCCCGAATCCGCCGAGCGCGCCGAGAACCACGTATGCAAGGATCAGGATCGCGACCCGCAGCAGGAGATCGAGCGCCCAGGCCGCAGCGCGGGGCACCGGGCCGGCGAGCCGCAGTTCGAGCTCGATGCCTTCGGGCGTCGCGATGCGGCGGGCGGTGTCGAGCATCGCGAGTCAGCAGCCCGGACGCGCGCGGGAAGCCATCGCCGAGGTCACGGCGGATTCGAGCACCGCTCGCCGCCTCCGCTGGGGTCCCGGTGACCGCGGCGCTCGTCCGCGCAGCCGCTCACCCGGCGTAGAAGATGTCCCGGTACGCGGTGTACACCGAGGCGATGATCGTCGGGACCAACGCGAACCACCCGAGCATCAGCGGAATGCTGGCGAGAATTGCCAGCCCGACGAAAGCCAGGCCGTATACGAGGAACGGGACGAGATTCTTGAGGCATGCGCCGAAGCTCGTCTTGAGCGCGTCGGCGACGCCGAAGTCGTTGAGCACGACGAGCGCCGGCGCGAACCAGATCGCCATCGCCGCCGGGACCATGAGCGCTAGCGCGACCAGCACCGCGAGCAGCATCGTGGTCGCGCCGATGGCGCCGGGCAGCGGGTCACCGCCGCCGATTCCGAAGAGCCAGCCGAGGCCGAGTCCGGCGCCCGCTATCGCGAACGCGACGAGGAACGCCCCCAGGAACATCAGGAAGTACGCGACTCCGACGAGCGCGAGCCGGCCGAAACGATCGCGAAACCCGTCGAAGAGATGGCCCAGGCGCAGCTCGCCGCCCCGGGCAAGCTCGTGGCAGCCGAGCATCAGGCCGCCGGCGAAGATCGGGCCGAGCACGTAGCCGGCGATGTTGCCGAGGACCGGCACGATCGCGATCACGATCGAGACCGCCAGGAAGACGACGGTGATCAGGATCCACGCGCCGGCCTGGCGGCGGAACAGGGCCCAGCCGTCGGCCAGCCACTTCCAGCCGTGCCCGGCCGGGACCGACCGGCCCCCCGCAATGAACTTGCCATCCGCTCCGGCAGCGGCCGTAAGGTCGGCGACGCGTGCCCTGGGTGCGGCGTACGGATCTGTAGCCATGAAACCCTCGGAAGAAGCCGGCCCACCCGGCGAGGGCAAGGGTAGAGGAGGGGCCCCGCGCCCGCAAGCGCGGGTTCGGCTCGCGGTGCAGCTGCAACCTGTCACGCCGGCAGCGTGAAATCCCATACGTGCCCCTTAAATTCGGGCGTTGCGGCAGCTAACATTCGCAAGTCGGGGAAGAGCGCCCGCCGACTCCCGGAGAGACGTTGGCAGACAAACGCACCACCAAGGATTGGCGCGGCGGCATCGCGCTGAGCGAGACTTCGCCGCTCGACGCGCGGACGATCTTCGACGCCTCGCCGCCGCCGAAGAAGACGGCCCGGTTCCGGAGTCTGACGCTGGTCGGGGCGACGCCGGTCCGGTTCGGGGAAGCGGAGCCTCGCGGCACCCTCAAAATCCGGCTCGCGCGCATGCTCGAGGAGCGCCGCGCGGACGCGCTGCGGCCTCGCGCGAAGACCCCCGGACCGAGCGTGCCCGGCGCGCAGCAGGACCCGCATCTCTACGCCTTTCTCGCGCACGATGGCGGCGAGTTCATCGGGTCCCTGAGCGTGCGGCTCGACTCGCCGCGGGGCCTCGCCGCCGACGAGCTGTACCGCGACGAGACCGCGGTGCTGCGCGAGCACGGCTGCCGGGTGTGCGAGTTCCTCAATCTCACCGTCGACATGAACTCGGCGCCGAAGCGCGCGCTCGCGTGCCTTTTCCACGCTGCCTATCTCTTCGCCGGCGTGATATGGTCCTGCGACTACGGCATCATCGAGGCGCCGGCCCGGCACGTCGACTTCTTTCGCGCATCGCTCGGCTTCGAGCCCATCGGCGAAGAGCGGCGCAATCCGCGCGTGTCGGCGCCGGAGCAGCTGCTCTGCGTGCACCTCAAGGCGGTGCTCGAACGGCTCACCCGCGCCGGCGGCCGTCCCGATGCAGCGGCGCAGGATACGAGCCTGTTCCCGTACGGCTTCTCCCCCGAGGAATCGGGAGGGGTCGTCCGCCGCCTCGCTTCCCTCGCGCTGAGCGGTCAGGGCTAGTTCTCCGGCAGTCGGGGCCCGAGTCTCGAGGCGGTGATTCGCGGGCACAAAGTCACGCGCCGCTCAAGTCCCTCGGACGGCGCGGAAACTCTTTCACGACCGGGCACATCGAGGCGAAGTTCGCTGGCAGGGTACTCGCTACCATGCGCGAAACCTACAGGGCGAGTCGCCAAGTGAACCGAGCGCGCGTCATCTTGTCCGGGCCCGCCGCCGACCGGAAGACGCCCGTCAATGAGCCGCTGGGCGGCACTACCGTGTTCAGCGAGCCCGCGACGCAGGGCGCTCGGTTCCGGGCGCTCACGCCGGTGGGCGCCGACTCGGGCCTCTTCCGCGACCTCGAGCCGTGCGAGAAGTTCAAGATCCGGCTCGCGCAAGGCCCGGCCGGGCGCCGCTTCGACCGGGCCCGGCGCGGCGAGCCCGACCCGGACCTCCCCGGCGCCGACCGGGATCCGCACCTCTTCAGCTTCCTCGCGCACAACGAGGGGCGGCTCGCGGGGAGCATCGGCGTGCGCCTCGACTCGCCGCGCGGTCTCGCCGTCGACGACATGTACCGCGACGAGCTCGATCAGCTTCGCGCCGGCGGACAGAAGGTCGCCGAGCTGGTGCAGCTGTCGGTCGACATGAACTCGGTACCGCGGCGCGTGCTCGCCGGTCTCTTCCACACCGCCTACCTCTTCGCCGGCGTGGTGCGCGGCTGCGACTACTGCGTGCTGCTCGCGAACGCCCGCTACGCCGATTTCTTCTACTCGTCGCTCGGTTTCGACTACGTCGGCGACGAGCGCGTCAACGTCCGCACTGCCACGCCGATGGTGCTGCTCGTGGTGCACCTGCCGACCGTGATCGAGGCGCTCGCGCGCGTCGGCGGGCGGCCGGGCCTCGCGACCGGCGACCCAACGCTCTTCTCGCACGGCTTCTCGCCCGAGGAGGCGACCGGCGTGACGAGGCGGCTCGAGTCACTGCAGTAAGGGCGCGGGAACCGGGGCGTTGCCCCGTTCCGGTTACCCGAGGTCATCGCCCGAGGTCGCCGGGAGACGCTGTTCACCGTGGTGCCGCAGGAAGAGAAGTACCAGGCGAAGAACGTGATCGACACCGTCATTCACCGCGGCGGGGACGCCGCTTCGGGCTGGTTCGCCGCCGCGCTGCTCGGCGCGGGTCTCGGCGTCCCCGGGTTGGCCTTCGCGGGCGTACCGATCGCCTGCCTCTGGCTCGCGACTGCGGTCTTCGTCGGGCGGCGCCACGAGCGGCTGCGCGCGGCGGCGCCGCGATGAGCCCGGTCGTCGAGAAGCGATGAGCAGGGTCGCCATCGTGACCGGTGGCGCGCAGGGCATCGGCCACGCCATCGCCGCGCGTCTGATTGCCGGCGGCTACGCGGTGATCGTCGCCGACGTCGACGCGAAAGCCGGGCGGGAGGCTGAGCGCGCGCTCGGCCCGGGCGCCCGCTTCGTCAAGTGCGACGTGGCGGACGAGGCGGACGCGAAGGCATGCGTGTCGTCGGCGCTCGCGCGCAACGGACGGCTCGACGCGCTCGTCAACAACGCCGCGCTCGCGCGCCCGACGCGTGTCCCGGTGGAGAAGCTTTCGTTGGAGACCTGGGATCGCACGCTCGCGGTGAATCTGACCGGCGCGTTTCTCATGACGAAGCATGCAGCGCGGCACCTGCGCCGCGCGCGCGGCGCGATCGTCAACATCGCCTCGACCCGCGCGCTGCAGTCGGAACCGAACACCGAGGCGTACTCCGCCACGAAGGGCGGCATCGTCGCGCTCACGCATGCGCTCGCCGCGAGCCTCGGCCCGAGAGTGCGGGTGAACTGCGTGAGCCCGGGCTGGATCGACGTGCGCGGACGGCAGGCGGCGGGCAAGCGCAAGGCGGCGCGGCTGACCCGCGAAGACCACCTGCAGCATCCCGCCGGCCGGGTCGGCACGCCCGAGGACGTCGCGGCGCTGGTTGCGTTCCTTCTCGCCGACGAGGCGGGATTCATCACCGGCCAGAACTTCGTCTGCGACGGCGGCATGACACGCAAGATGATCTACGTCTGATGATGCCGGGGCACCGAGATGACTGGTTGCCGGGTGTGTCGACTGGGAGGCGCCGGCGTGAGCGGAGCCGGAACGTAACGCGCTTGGCGACGCGTGGGATGTTTGGCTATCGGGCGACGCGCTGATCGAACAAGTACGTCGGCGCCGCCATGACGCCGTTGCGACCAGCCTGCTTGGCCGCGTAGAGCGCGCGATCGGCGCGCTCGAGCAGTTCTTGGAACGTGTGGTTCGGCCCGGGCACCAGCTGCGCCACACCGATGCTCGAAGTGACCCGTCCGAACGGAGAGGCGCCGTGCGGGATATCCAGCGCACCGATCGCTGCCAGCACGCGCCGGGCGACGTCGAGCGCGCCGTCCGTGTCGGTGTCCGGCAGCAGGACCACGAATTCGTCGCCGCCGTAGCGCGCGGCGACGTCGGCCGGGCGCTGCAGCGATTGGCCGACTGCCTTGCCGACCACGGCAAGGCAGTCGTCGCCGGCGCGATGCCCATGGTAATCGTTGTAGGACTTGAAGTAGTCGACATCGATGAACAGCACTGTCAGCGGCCTATGGTCCCGACGCGCGCGCTCCCACTCCGTGGCGCAAACGACGTCGAAGTGGCGGCGGTTATGGAGGCCGGTGAGCGGGTCGGTGATGGTGAGCGCACGCAGTTCGTCCTGCAGGCGCCGGTTTTCCTCCAGTTGCTGACGCAGGCGCGAATTGAAGCGATAGAAGCGACGTGCGATCCAGATGACCACCGCCAGGATGAGGGCGCCGGCTGCAAGCACCCACAGCAGCCAGCGCAAGTCAGTCGGCCGCGGGGGCTGGTAGATCAGTCCGCGGATGTCGATGTCGGCGCCTTCCGGCGCAAGGCCGAGTTCGCGGTACACGTCGAAGATGTGCTGCCAGCGGCCGACGTGCGTGTGGCCGAGCTCTACCAGATCCGAGCGCACCAGCGGCATCATGCGTTCGGCCTCGAAGCGCAGTTTTTCGACGGGAAGGTCGGGCGCGTACTTCGCGTGAATGAGTGCAGAGATCTCCTCCTGATGCGCGAGGGCGTACTCCCAGCCGCGCAGACTCGCCGCGCGGAATGCCTCCGCCCGTTCCGGGTGCCTCGTCACCATTGCACGGGTGGTGAACAGCGTGTCGCCGTAAAAGTCCACGCCGCTGGAACGCGGCGTGAACTGGCGGTATCGCCCACCCGATTGCTGCAGGTAGTAGCTCTCGTCGGTCTCGTAGCCCGCGAGCGCGTCGACGCGCCCCTGCACCAGGCTGTCCACGGTGTAGTCATGCTGCACGAGTTGCAGTCGGTCGAGCGGCACCCGCTCGCGCTGCAGGTAGGCGAAAATTTCGGTTTCCCACGGCGCGAGCGCCACCTTGTGGCCCGCGAGGTCGCGCACGGTATTGATGCCAGCGTCGCGGCGCACGAACAAAGTGAGCGGCGAGTGCTGGAAGATGGAGGCAAGCACGACAACCGGGTCGCCTCTGGCGTAGCGCAGCACCAGTTCCGAGGACGCGACGCCGAAGTCGGCTCCGCCCGTTCAGCACGGTCTCGACAGGATCGGTGCCCGGGGTTGCCGGGATGATCGTCACGGCGAAACCGGCGTCACGGTAATAGCCCTTCTCGAGCGCGGTGTAGAAGCCGGCGAACTGGAACTGGTGACGCCACTTGAGTTGCAGGCGCACCGGTGTAGCGGTGCCGGAAAGCGTCTCGGCCGCACCGAAGGCGGGCGTGACCACGAGGAAAAGCACGGCGGACACGACAACGGCCAGTTCAGAACGCCACATCCCCAGTTTGGTCCTTGTTGGTTGGGTAAGTCGGTCGATCATGCGAGATCGTCCTTTTCCCGGGAAGCGTATTGTAGTCTCGGCGGGCGATAGGCTCTTCATCAGGTTAAGAGGGCGCGTGGTCCGAGGCGATCTTGCCCCAGCAGCTATCGTGGCAACGATTGATCGCGCCGGGCAGAGCGGCCCGGGCTCGTCCAAAGAACAGATTTCGCCACCGTCGGCTAGTCAGAGCTAAGCCGCAATCGGTGATCGCAGCCTTGTCGAAAGTCCTATCGACCCGAAGAAGACGCTTGTTACTCGATCACGCTGTCCGCGAGCACACGGATCGATTGCGGGATCTGCATCCCGGCGCCCCGGTTCGGTGACGCGAGATCGCGGCCAGATTGAATTTTCAATTGTTTCGTGCAAAGCGGGATTCGTCGAACGGGGGCTATGGAATATCTGGACCGTTTGAGGGAACTGTGACACTGACCCGATTCATTCCCCCCGTTGCCCCCTGCCTATCGTGCATGCACAATGCGGTGTTGAACCATTTTCGAGTGAGTTGTCATGGCATCGCGGCCAAACGTCGTGATCATCGGAGGCGGCATCGGCGGCTTGTTCGCCGCCAATGCGCTGATCGCGACAGGGGCTGCGCGTTTCAGTTTATGAACAGGCGTCCGCACTGGGCGAGGTCGGCGCTGGCGTTTATGTGACACCGAATGCGGTGCGCCACCTGGAGCGTGTGGGTCTCGGGCCCGCCGTCGAGAAATGGGGCGCGCGGGTCGGTCCGGGCTCCTACTACTTTCGCCACGACGGTACGCCGATCGCCCCGGTGCAGGTGTCGGACGCCTCCGGCTGGAACGCGACCTTTGGCATGCACCGCGCCGACTTCGTCGATTTCCTCGCCGCCAACCTGCCCGCCGGGATCGTCCATACCGGCCACCGCGCCGTCGGCTTCGAGCAGAACGGCGACGTAGCCCGCGTCAAATTCGCCAACGGCGCCACCGCCGAGGCCGACGTTGTGGTTGCCGCCGACGGCATACACTCCGAACTGCGGCCGTACGTCTTTCCGCCCTCGAAGCCCGTCTTTCACGGCACCATTTCTTATCGAGGTCTGGTCTCGCGCGAGCGCCTGCCGGACTGGCCGATGGACCGCTGGCAAATGTGGGCCGGTCCGTCCAAGCATTTCCTGGTCTTCCCTGTCCGTCACGGCACGATGGTCAACTACGTCGGTTTCGTGCCGACCGACGAGGAAATGAAGGAATCGTGGTCCGCGCCCGGCGATCCGGCGGTGCTGCGCCGCGAGTTCGAAGGCTGGGACCCGCGCATCGGCGAATGTGCTGAAGCAGGTCGACAAGACATTTCGCTGGGCGCTCTACGACCGTGAGCCGTTACCGACCTGGACCAAAGGCCGGCTGACGCTGCTCGGCGACGCGGCACATCCGATGCTGCCGCATCTCGGTCAGGGGGCCAACCAGTCGATCGAGGACGGCATGGCGCTCGCGACGATCCTGGCGCAGGTGGACACATCGGCAGTCCCGGCGTCGCTGCTTGCCTACGAGCGATTGCGTCGCGAGCGTGTGGCGGAGGTTCAGCTTGGCGCCCGGCAGAATGGGCTGCGTGTCGATTCCGCCTACGCCGATCTCAGTGTCCGCGACGCAGAGCTCGCCGCGCACGCCGAATTCCGCAAGCACCTTTATGCCTACGACGTGGTGCCGGATGCGCGCGCCGCGGCGGCAGCCCTGCTGCAATAGATCTCTTTCAGCGCCTGCACGACCGGCGTCATTTCACCAAACCGGTCTTCCTGGCCATCTCGCTCACCCGCTTGAACTCCTCGCGGATCTCGGCCGCTGTCTGCTCGGGTGTGGCGTAGCTCTGCAAGATGCCGAGTGGCGCCAGTCTTGCCGTGATAGCGGGTGCCTTGACCGCCTGTTCGATCGCGCCGACGAGGGCCTTCCTCGCGTCCTCGGGGATCCCTGCAGGCGCGAGAAAGCTGAACCAGATGCCGAACAGTTCCTCCTGATAGCCGAGCTCGCGCATCGTGGGTATGTCGGCAAACTCGGGAAACCGGCTCGAGGCGACGAGGCCGCGGAACGCCCCTGACTTGATGTGAGCGCTCAGCGCACCGAGCGACAGCACGACGCCTTCGATGTGTTCTCCGCGCAATGCGGCGATGGCGGGGGCCGCGCCGGTATAGGGAACCGGCACGAGCTCCGCACCCGTGAGCGCGTTGATCAATTGCACGCAGAAATCACCGACTGAGCCGGAGCCAGGGTGACCAATGCGCACCTGGCCCGGTTTCTTCTTCGCGTATTCGATCAACTCCGCGAAATTCCTGTACGGTGCGTCGCTGCGCACGACGAGTATGCTCGGCGTGCGTGAGGCGATGCCGAGTGGCACCAGATCCCGGAGCGCATCGTAGGTGACCGATTGCGGGTCGAGAACGGCGCGAAAGGTGAGCGCGCTGTTCTGCGCAAACAGGATCGTGTGGCCGTCTTTCCTGGCCTGGACGACGCTGTTCGTGCCGACCGCGCCCCCGGCGCCCGGGCGATTGATCGACAACCACCGACGTCGTTCAGCAGCCTCGAGATCTCTTCGCCCAGGGCGCGCGCGGCAATGTCCGCGGCGTCGCCCGGGGCAAGCGGAACCACGACACTGATCGGGCCGGTGGGGAACGGCTGGGCCTGGGCGGTGGCCGGCAGGCAGAGAAGCGCGAAGGCGAGAACAATGCGCTGTGCGAACCCTTTCATGGCCAAGATCTCCCTAGGCAAACGCGGTATCACCTGCCGATTTAAACATCGTAACAGCGAGCGGGTGCGTTGATCCGGTATGTCGACGAGGAGATGCGCTGCTGATAGGCCGATGATGGCCGGGAGCCGCGGTTCCAATGCGGCGAACGTTCGCCGTGGTGGCGCCGGAGGTCGCGCAACCTCCAGTCAGGCCTTTGTTTTGCTGGTGGCACTCGGGGCATCGACGCCCCGAGGCAACCCCTTCGGCAACATTGGACATTGTCTTCGGCAACATTGCCATCAACGTGAGCCGCTGGACGACCATCATCGCGGCATCGGTGACGCTCGTGATCCACACCAAACTCATCGCGTGGTTCGAACTCTGGCGCGGCCGGCGGGTCAGTCGGCGCATGGCGCGGTGTCGGGCGCGGCTCTACAGGCTGTAGGTCTCGCGAGACGTAGGGTCGCGCGCCTGTTTCTCCAGGCGAAGCATCAACGTCCCGCGGCCTCCCGCGCTATTGCCCTCGGCCCACGGTCTCCGCGGGTTTTCCGCTGAAGCTGGAACGCACCGCGTCGGGATTTGCCGCAGATGAAGATGAAGCCCAAGAACGTGAAGGTCTCCGGTTTCCCCAAGCCCGCGCCGCACACGATTCGTTGCGGCATGGCGGCAAACTTCAGCAGCCGTGTCTTGTCCGGATGAAGCGCAAGCAAGAACTGCTCAAGCCTTGAGCGCATCGCCTCCCAGAAGCGCCGCGCGTCGGCTTCGCTCAAAGCCCACAATGATGTCATCCGCGTAGCGCAAGATGATCACGTTGCCACGGGCCTCCCGCCGTCGCCAGCGCTCGGCCCAGAGATCGAAGATGTAGTGCAGGTAAACGTTGGCGAGCAGTGGTGATGCTACTGCCCCTTGAGGCGTACCTTCATCACTAACGCCGGCAACTCAGCGACTGCTCGCGCCAAGCTAGCGTTTCCGAACCGGCCAATCACTGACGAATCCATCGCGGTTCGGCATCTTCACGAGCGGCAGCGTCGTCGCAGTCATCGGCGCGTCTTCCGCGACGATACCGTTCAGATAAAGGATGTAGGCGCTCACCGCGTACACCTCATCGTCCGTAAGTGATAGCGGATTGGCGATCGGCATCGCCCTGCGAACGTAGTCGAACAGCGTCGTGGCGTAAGGCCAGTAGCTGCCGACCGTGCGCACGGGTCTCGCCGTGGCGAGAGAGCCGATTCCGCCCACCAGCGCGTCGGCAGGCTTGCCCGCGCCCTTCTCACCGTGGCATGCGAGGCACTTCGCCCCATAGACTGCTGCGCCTTGCTTCGCCGTGCCGCTTCCGGCTGGCAAGCCTGCACCGCTCGGCGGGATGCTGATGTCCGAGCGCGCGATTTCTTCCGCGCTCACCGCGACGCCGAACGCCGGCGGCTTGCCCGATGGCGGTTGTACCGCGCAGGCCGCAAGGGCTGCGACGCCGATTGCGCTGACGATGGCGTTGGGTTTAGACGTAAACATTTTTCACGCTCCCGTCTGCGCCCACCGACCAGCTCACGATGGAGTTGTTGTGGTAGGTATTGCCCGGCGAATACTGGGCGAGCCACGCTGTGCGCGCTGGCTGCACTTGCCCCTTTTCGTCGGTGGCGCGGCTTTGCAGCACCGCCTCCTTGCCGGTCCACTCCCAGGGAAAGCGAAAGCGCACAAGGGCCTTCGGACGCTCTTCGCCGGTGAGCGTCGCGTCGGCCCAGGTCACTCCGCCGTCGGCTGAGACTTCGACGCGACGGATGCGGCCGGCGCCGCTCCAGGCGAGGCCGGAGATCTCGTAGGTCCCGGTGCGCGGCAGCTTCATCGTGGATGACGGCTTGGTGATTACCGACTTCACACCCATCTCGAAGGTGAACTGCAGCGCGCGGCCATCGGGCTGGAGGTCGGTGTATTTGGACGTTTCATCCTTGGTAAAGGTGGGCGTCTCGGTAGCCTTAAGCCGGCGCAGCCATTTCACGCTCATGTTGCCCTCCCATCCGGGCAACAGCAGGCGCACCGGGTAACCCTGCTCGGGGCGCAGGCGCTCGCCGTTCTGGTAGAGCGCGATCAGCGCGTCATCCAGTGCCTTCTCGACCGGAATACTGCGGCTCATATGCGCCGAATCGGCGCCCTCGGCGAGCAGCCATCTTGCCTCGGGTCGCAGACCGGCTTCTTCCAGCAGCACGCGCAAGGGGACGCCCGTCCATTCGCTACAGGCCATGTTGCCGTGGAGCAGGCCTGCGGGAAGCTGGGCGGGCTGCGGCGCGAGGTTGCGGCCGCTATTGCCCGAGCATTCGACGAAATGCATACGCGTGGTCATGGGGTAGCTCCACAGCGCGTCCATGGAAAACTTGAGCGGCCGTGCCACCAGCCCGTGCAGCAGCAACTGATGCTCCTTGGGATCGATGTCGGGCGTGCCGCTGTGACTGCGGTTGTTGTGCAGCCCGCTCGGAGTAATGATGCCTTCAAGTTTTTCGATCGGCGCGAGCGCTGCGCCCGATCCGGGCGCGAGGTCACCGTAAGGGCGCACCATGTGGCGCACTACCGGCAGTTCGAAGCGCGACGGCTGGCCGTAACCGGTAAGTGCTGCCCCGTAGACGCGCTCCCAGGGTTGGCCAGCGAGGCCTTGCGCGGCGGCGCCCGGCGCAAGTCCGGCCGATGCGGCGCCGGTAATGAGCGCCGCGCCTTGTTTCAGGAATCCGCGACGGCTGTCCGCAGTTGCTTTATCCGACTCACTGTTGCGTTGGTCGTGCTTCTTGTTGCGCATGGCCACTCCCAGTTTCACGCAGAGGCTTCAGGTAATTCTGCACGCTGTATTCACCGGTCTTGCGGCCCATCGCGGCGCCCACTTCGCCGGAGGCGCGGTAATGCACGCCGTCGTAGATGCGAGCGTTGATGACATCGGCCACATAGTCGGACAACCGGTCGAAGCTGCGGGTCACGCCGGGCGCGGTCGTGCTGGTGAATGTGAACCTCGGCACGGGGACCGACATGGGCAGCCCGAGCCGCGAATCCAGACCCCTCTGCAGCAGACGCGCTCAGGGCTCCATCGCTTCGTACGGACAGGCCGGTCCAAACGATTCGCGTCGAGGATGATTGGGACTATGAAAAGTCACCTATTTCATGCTTTCCTAGCTGCGGACGCTGCACGCTTGCCGCGCCGGAGTCTGTGCGCTGGACCGCATAGCGGGATCCCGATTCCGCCGCGACTATCCACTGGCGCGCGTGCGGATAGTCGAAGGCATATCCGCCCGCGCTGCTGCCGCTCGTCCGAGACGGTGCTCAACACAGCCGCGCAATAGAAAAGCCCCGCATTGCACGGGGCTCTTGTGTTGCCACTGTCTGTGGCGGTGCTGCGGCGCCGTAGTTACGGCGCTAGGACACTTGCGTGTCGCTTCAATTCAACCGGTTTCCATAGTCGTCGCTATAGAGCCTCCTGTTGCAACATGAAGCCGGTGCGCCCGTGGGGGCCCGCACCTGAATTATTCTACTCCGAGTTTTCATCTTTTCATCCACCACTCTGGTAATTGACCACTCAGACCCGGTTTCGCGAACACCTCCAGATCAAAGGATCGAGTGTCCACGAAACCGGGTCAACTCCATAATGGCGCTTCATGGCTGGTATGCTTCTCACGATGGACGGCGCTCGGGGGCGCGCAGACAGCCTCGAGCAACCGCTTGTGTCTTCTCGAACCCAGATAGATGCCATCGGCATGACGAACAACGGGTGGGATTTCGACGTGGCTGTCGTGGGCGGGGGGCCGGGCGGCTCCAGCGCCGCCACCGCGCTGGCGCGGCGCGGGAAGAGAGTCGTCCTGCTGGAGCGGGAGCGGTTTCCCCGCTTCCACATCGGCGAGTCGCAGCTCCCGTGGAGCAACGAGGTCTTCCGGGCCCTCGGTGCGGACGAGGCGATCGCTGCCGCCGGGTTCGTCAAGAAATGGGGCGCCAGTTTTCGTCGGCCCGACGGCACGAGCGAACAGTACGCGGACTTCGAGGCCGCGGTGGAGACGCCGACACCGCAGACGTTCCAGGTCCTCCGGGAGCGATTCGACGAGATCCTCCTGCGCCATTCCGCGCAGTGCGGAGTCACGGTGCGCGAGGGGCACCGCCTTCTCGATGCGGCCTTCGACGCTGAAGCCGTCACGCTCCGTATCGCGGACCCGGACGGCATCGAGCGCACCGCACGGGTGGGGGTCGTCGTCGACGCCTCGGGGCGGGCCGGCGTTCTCGCGAAGCGCTTCGGCCGTCACGAGTACGACCCGCTCCTGCGCAACGTCGCCGTCCATGCCCAGTACGTGGGCGTCCCGCGCGCCGAGGGGCGCCGTGCCGGCGACATCCGAATGTTGACACGCCCCGACATGGGTTGGCTGTGGCTTATCCCGCTGTCGGAGACGGTGATGAGTGTGGGGGCCGTGATCCCGAAGGCGGTGCATCGACGTGAAGCGAAGGCGACCGCCGACGCAAGCCTTGCCCACTATCTCGCGGACACGCCGTCGGCTGGGTCGCTGCTCGAGCACGCACGTCAGGTCTCTCCGGCGCGCTTCGACGCCGACTATTCCTATCTGGCCACCCGGATGGCCGGGGACCGCTGGGTGGCGGTGGGCGATGCCGCCGCGTTTCTGGACCCCATCTTCTCGACCGGCGTGTTGCTCGCCATGCAGGGAGGTCTGGAGGCCGCCGAGGTGATCGACGTCGGGCTGCGGACCGGCGATCTGTCGGAGCGGGCCTTCGCCCGGTATGAGCGCATCGTCCGGAAGCGCTATCATCACTTCCGGCGGTTCGCGATCGGATTCTACGACCCGGCGTTCCGCGACCTGTGGTTCACGCCCCGGAAGCGGTTCGGTATCTACGGGGCGATCGTGGCGGTCCTCGCCGGGAACTGGCGCCCTTCACCGCTGACGCGGGCCAGGATCGAGATGTTCTTCGCCTTGGTCGCCGTGCAGCGTCTCATCCGGAGGGTCAGGCCCGCCGATCGTTCGTGACGCTGCTCTCAGGGGATTTGGCGGCCGGTCGACGCCGGCGACGGTGCGCGTCCAACGACTCGGGATCTCGCTAGTAGCAACTCAACCCGGTGCCCAGATTCATGGCGGCGGTAGACCCGGCCCCCGATCGAGCCTCCCGGCGGCTATCAAGCCATGAGAGGGCAGACTCCCACAGCGGGATCGCGTCGACTCTGAAGTAGCCCATGTGTCCAATCGCGCGGAGGCCGATGTGCGCGGGGTCGATGTCCAGCGTCTGCCGCGCCGCGTTCCTGTAACCAGCCATGAATGCGTCGCGCGACCTGGGCGGCGACCATCGATCGTCGATCGAATTGGCTGCCATCAAGGGGGCGCGGATTCGGTCAAAACCGCGTATCAGGTGTTGCATGGATGGATCACCAAAGAAATAGTTGGGATAGCGACACCAATGCTTCCATTGCCGATAGAAATCCAATGGCAAGTCTTCCCCCATGCGTAGCAGACTCAACGACAAATAGCTGAACGCGGCGCTCTTTCTCTACTACGCGTTCGGCTACAATCTTCGCCACTCGCACGTTTGGCTGTCATACGGACCGGTGCTGAGCCGGGTATTCCCAGCCCTGCACAGCATCAAATCCACCACAGCAAGGCGCCGCGGCACCTCGACAAGAACTTCGGCTTCATCTTCGCTTTCTGGGATGTCTGGTTCGGCAGCCTCTACGTGCCGCGCGCCAAGGAGCAAATCGAAGTGGGATTGCCCGACGATCAAGACGAGGCGTACTCGAGCGTCCTGCGCCTGTACGCGTTGCCTTTCGCGCGGAGCGCGACCACCGGTGTGCGGCGAGCCTCGGTGACGATGCTCGCAGTCATTCTCGTCGTACTGTGCGCGCAGAGCGTGCTGATCCTCCGGAGCGCCTTCGCGCAAGCGCCAGGGCGGAACGCCGGCACGGGATCACCGCAATTGCCTGTCCCCCGGGGGGTAGCGCTCGCCGCGCCGAACGTCTTTCTCGACGATCTCACCTGGACCGAGGTACGTGCCCTGATCGCAGCCGGCTACACGATTGCGATCGTGCCTACCGGCGGAACCGAGCAGAACGGGCCCCACATGGTGCTCGGCAAGCACAATTACATCGTCCGCCACACCGCCGAACGAATCGCGCGCCGGCTGGGAAATGCCCTCGTCGCCCCGGTTATCTCATACGTTCCTGAAGGCGATATCGATCCCCCTACGCAACACATGCAGTACGCGGGAACGATCAGCATCCCCGAACGCGTTTTCGAAGCAGTCCTGGAACACACGGCCCGGAGCCTGAGGGCACACGGTTTCACGTTCATCTGTCTCCTCGGAGACAGCGGCGGCAACCAGAAGAGCCAGCAACGGGTGGCGGAAAAGCTCAATCGCGAGTGGCTCAATTCCGGCGTGCGGGTGCTTCACGTGGGCGATTACTACGGCAAGAACGGCCAGGTCGAGTGGCTCAAGGATCGTGGCGAGTCCGACCGGTCCATCGGGTTTCATGCCGGTATCAGGGATACGTCCGAGCTGCTGTTCGTCCACCCGGAGGGCGTGCGACGGGATCGGTTCGGGACGATGGGTTCCTGGAAGGAGTCGGGGGCCGATGGCGATCCGGCGAAGGCCTCCGCGGAACGTGGCGAAGCGCTGCTCGAGCTGAAGCTCGGGGCCGCCGTTCGCCAGATCAGCGACGCGCTCTCGCGAGGGGCGAAGCGGACGGAGCAGCGCAAGGGGTTATCGAACCAGGCGCTCTCGCTTTGACGCGCAGGCTGCGTCCTCCGAATCGTGACGGCGAGAAAGCTCCTGCTGGCAATTGACGCGTCGAATCGAGGCGGTGCGTTCCGTTTCCGGCCCGAGCCTGGAGCGCGATCCTCGTAGACGGCCGTGCTGTCAGGCCACCACCCGCAGCACGGTGTCGTTGGGATCCCCGTAGTGCTGGTAGGCACCCCACGTCGATTCCATCTGCAGATCGAATATCGCCCGGCGCGCATCGTGCATTGCCTTGCCGATCGTCTCGCGGCCGAGCAGCACGCGATAGAAGACCTCGGCCATGCTCAGCGCCTGCTCGTCGTTCACCGGCCAGCCGGAGCCGATGTAGTTGGTGACGCCGCGCTCGAAGAAGGCCTGCGCGATCGTGGCCAGCCCGCGCGAGAGTTCGTCGGGAGCGAACGCCGTACCCTCGTGCAGCACGCCGGAGAAGCAGGCGTTGGCGAACACGAGACGCGGCACCTTGCGGGCGCGAAAGATCTCGTTGGCGGTGATAAACCTGTCGCGGCCGAAGACCCAGCCCGCGCTCGCTGGATTCTTCGGGTCGTAGTCGCCGTGGCCCGCGAAGTGCACGACGTCGAAGTCGCCGGAGAGGAGCAGGGCGAGAATCTCCACGGGCTCGCACTCCGCGGACCCGATCCGGTGGACCACCTCGATCTCGATCTTCGCGCCCTTCACGACGGTCCCGTTGGCTTTCTTCAGGATCTCGACGACTTTCCGCCCCTCGGCCCGTGCCCCGGGTAGCTGCAGCTCGCGCTCCGGCGCCGGGTCGGCGATGACGAGTACCCGCAGCCGGTCGTTGAGCGGCGGGCTGATCCCGGGCGCCCGCGAAAGCAGCGTGCGGAACTGGCGCGAGAGACCGTGCTCGATCCCCAGCCACCTCAGCCGGCCCTGCCCCGCGCGTGCGGGGAAGCACGCCATCTCCCACGGGAACGCCGCCGTGGCCCGGTCGACCACGAGACGGACCGGGAACGGGCCGTCGATCAGCTCGTGAAAGTCCTCCGGCACGAGATACGTGTAGAGCAGGCGGCCGTACTTCTGCTGCTCGTCGCGAGTGCTCGAGTCGCGCAGCGCATCGGCGGCTGCCTGGGCGTAGACGCCGCGGATCCGGACCTCCCGGACCGGGACCACGGCGGTGCGGCTGAGCGCCGAGAACCGGAACATGTCGTCTCCGACGCGCTCGACCGTGAGCCGGGTCTCCTGGAACGTCGGAGGCGACCCGGCGTCGCGCGCGTTCGCAGCCGTGCGCCGCCTCGATTGCGCTTCGGCCGACCGCGCCTTGCGGGCGTCGTCGGCCCGGGCCGTCGTGAGCTTGAGCCGGATCGTCGACAGAGCGTCCCTTGCGGCCAGCTCCCGCATCTGGTTCACGAGGTCGCGGTATCTCCTGGGACTCTTCTCCACCAGCACGAGCTCGGTGAGGCTCGGTCTGCTGTTCGGGGCCAGGTCACGGAGCTGGACGAGGCCGGTGCCGACGCCTTCGAGGAGCTCCGCGAGCGCGACCGCCGGGTCGAGGTTGCCCTCGCCCGCGCCGATGTTCACGCTCGTGATGCTCGACAGCCCCAGGGCCGATGCGCCGATCGCGACGTTCGACGCCAGCAGGCGAAGATCCGCCGGCGTGAAGCGCCCGAAGTCACCCATGCCGGCGACGACCACCGCGTCGGCGCCCAGCTTCCCCGTCGCCGGGATGAAGAAGGTCTCGCCGAGGCTGCCGCCGATCATCCCCTGCTTGACCGCGAGCGTGATCCAGCCGCCGAGCGCCTGGTCGACCGCGCCGATCGCGTTGACCGGCTGCACGCCGCGGTAATGACCAACCACGACGATCGGCGCCTTGATGCGCGCGACATCTCCGAAGCGGACCGCAACCCGCAGCTCGATGCGGTCGGCGGGGCGGGCGTCGGTGGGCTCCGGCTTCCGGGCAAGCGCCGCCTTCGGCAACGATCGCGGCCCGCTGCCGAGCGCCGCCTTGACGAGCGCTTCCGCCGCCGAGCTTCGCATCGTCCGCGGAGACCGCGTCCGGCTCCCCGCGGGCCTTCGCTTCGCGCGCAATCCGCTCCAGCTCCTCCATGAGCCGCTTGTCGGCGGCCGTCCGGTAGTCACGCATGGTCGGGACCGCGCGGTCGACGCGGCGCAGGACCGTGGTTCCGAGCACGCTCGTCGTGCCCCGCTCGAGCAGCTCGTCGACGGCGGCGAGCACGGTTTCGTTCCGGGCCAGGTCGCCGTGTATCTCGTCGACGTAGTAGGTGGCAACGTCCTTCAGCAGACCGAGGGCGTGCGGTACGCGGCCGTCGCCTGCGAAGCTCAGCTGGTACTCGAACTCGCCGCGCGCCACGATCGCCATGCCCGTGATGGTCGCGCGACGAGCGCCCGCGACGTAGATCATGCGCGCAGGATCGATGGTCGCGTTCTGCTCCAGGTCGTGATAGAACTGGAACGTGCGATCGAGGTGCTGCTGCGACACACCGGGCACATCGCCCCAGGTGTCGCGCTGGTACAGCGCGCGCAGCGCGGTCGGCAGCTTCTGCGGCGCCGGCAGCAGCATGTAGCTGCCGGGGAAGCTGTTGGTGATCTCCAGCAGCTCGGGCATGTTGTGCGAGACGTCGAGCAGCTCCAGCAGCTCCATCATCTGGTCGCTGCCGGTGAGGACCTGGGGAATCGCGTACGAGCCGTAGTTCGGCGTCCCGAGCATCACGAGGCGTCCGCCGCCGGCTAGGTCGGGGTCCTTCATGGCGTCCCAGAGCTGCGGCTGCCGGCGGATGAGGTTGCGAGCCACGAGCCCGCCCATCGAATGGGCGACGAGGTGCACCGGCTTGCCGGGAAACTTCTCGCGGATGAAGCGCGCGAGCTCGTCGGAGGCGAAGTCGATGTCCTTGCGCCAGTCGTATGCGAACGGTTCGACGTTCCAGCGAGCGCGCAGGGCCAGCACGCCGCGCGCGTAGTAGGTCTTGTTGAGCCCGGCCAGCTCGACGCGATGCCGGGCGTCGGCCTCCTGCTTCCCGTCGGGGCGAAGCTTGAGGCGCGCGATGCGGCCGGCGATGAGCCGCGGCACGTTGACCCAGACGTGATCGCGGTCGCCGCTCGCGTCGACGGTCGCCAGATTGGAGCCGGTGATGCCGTGCAGGAAGACGACGTTGCCGAGCGCCGGGCTGCGCGACCGGACCAGGCGCGCGTGCGCCGCGAGCCGCCGCAGCGCGCGAAGCTCCGACTCGTCGAAGAGCGCGTCGAGCTCGGTCGCCGTGCTGGCGCGCGTTCGACCGCGGGCACTGCCGGTCGCAAGCGCCTCCTCCAGATCATCCCAGCTCAGCCCTGACTGAGGTGACCCGCGCGCGCGTTTCGCCATGGCTCTCTCCCGTCTCGCTGCGCCATCACCCGCCGCGGTAGTAGCGCTCCGTGCCCGCATCGCGAGCCCCCCTCTGCGCAGTCATACCGTCCCCGCGTTCGAGATTCCCCCGCGCCAGCGCAAGCAGGTTACTCCCATGCGGGCCCGCGGACTTTCGGTCGTTCGGGCTAGGCCGGCATGTCGAAAGCGTACCCGTGTTCTCCCCTTGCCAGCCGCAGGCACGTGACAGTTTGGCTAGTCGCGAAGCACCGCGTAGGCGACGACGAGCCACCCGGCGATGAAACAGCCGCCGCCGAACGGCGTGATCGCGCCAACCCAGCGCACGCCGCTCCCCGCGAGGATGTAGAGGCTCCCGGAGAAGAGCACGATTCCGGCGAGCATCAGCCACCCTGCCCACCTGAGCGGCGCGGATCCCGGGAGGTGAAACGCGAGGATGCCGATCGCGACGAGCCCCAGCGCATGCCACAGGTGGTACTGCACGCCGGTCTGCCAGACCGCGAGCATGTCGGGCGCCAGGCGCGCCTTGAGCGCGTGCGCGCCGAACGCCCCGAGCGCCACGCCGAGCGCGGCCGCGAGGGCGCCGAGGGCGACGAAGAGCTTCGCTGCGACCGGCATCGGCGAAATTCTAATGCTCCGTGGCAGAATCGCCACCATGGCGAAGACGCGCATCCACATCGACGATCTCGGCCAATGGGTGGGCCGCGAGGTCGCGACGAGCGACTGGCTCGAGATCACCCAGGAGCGGATCGACAAGTTCGCCGACGCCGTCGGCGACCACCAGTGGATCCACGTCGACCGCGAGCGCGCGGCGCGCGAGTCGGGCTTCGGGCGCACGATCGCGCACGGTTTCCTCACGCTCTCGGTGCTGTCGCAGCTCCGCGGCGACTCGATCGAGGTCGCCGGCCAGCGCATGGGCATCAACTACGGCCTCAACCGCCTGCGCTTCGCGAGCCCGGTGCCCTCGGGCACGTGCGTGCGTGCGCGCTTCGTGCTCGCCGCGCTCGATCCGGTCGAAGGCGGCGTGCAGAGCACCTGGAATGTCACCGTCGAACGCGAGAGCGGCGGCAAGCCGGCGCTGGTCGCGGACTGGCTGACGCGACACTATCGGTGATCGTTCCACATGAGATCCATTCCCCTCGCCGGCGGCGCGCTGCGGGTCTCCGAGCTCGGCCTAGGGACGATGACCTTCGGCGAGCAGAACTCGGAGACCGAGGCGCACGCGCAGCTCGACTGCGCGGTCGCCCACGGCGTCGACTTCATCGACACCGCCGAGATGTATCCGGTGCCGCCGGGGCCCGAGACCTACGCGCGCACCGAGGCGATCGTGGGGACCTGGCTTGCCAGGCAGCCGCGCGAGCAGCTCGTCGTCGCGAGCAAGGTCGCAGGCCCCGGACGGCGCGAATGGGTGCGCGGCGGCGAGACCGCGCTTACGGTGAAGAACATCCGCCGGGCGGTCGAGGACTCCCTCAAGCGCCTGCGCACCGACTACATCGACCTCTATCAGATCCACTGGCCCGAGCGGAACGTCCCGATGTTCGGGACCGCGCGGTTCGACGCGACCAAGGAGAAACCGGCGACGCCGATCCTCGAGCAGGTCGAGGCGATGGACGCGCTCATCCGCGATGGGAAGATCCGGCACTACGGTCTCTCGAACGAGACCGCCTGGGGCGTATGCGAGTTCTCGCGCCTCGCGAAGCTTCACGGGCTCCCGCGGCCCGCCACGATCCAGAATGCCTACAGCCTGGTGAACCGGACCTTCGAGGGCGACCTCGCCGAGGCGTGTTTCCGGGAGGAGGTCGCGCTCCTCGCCTACAGTCCGCTGGCGATGGGCGTGCTGTCCGGAAAGTATCTCGGCGGCGCCGTCCCCGAAGGTGCGCGGCTGGCGAAGTTCCCGACCTTCGGCGAGCGCTACCGGCGCGAGTACGTGGTGAAGGCGGCCGGGGAATACGTGCAAGTCGCGCGCGGCGCCGGGCTCGACCCCGCGCGCATGGCGCTCGCCTTCGTCCGCAGCCGGCCGTTCGTCGGTGCGACGATTCTCGGCGCAACGAGCGTCCCGCAGCTCGAGCGGAACATCGCGTCGGCAAGCCTCGCCCTCGGGGACGACGTCCTGCGCGCGATCGACGCGGTTCACGTGCGCTACCCCAGTCCGTCCGCGGGCTTGTGACCACGCCACCTACGCTCCGCCCGGGCGGCCCTCCTCGGCGAGGAAGGGAATAGCTTCGTGGTCGGCGAGGCGCTGGTGCTCGCTGCGGGAGCCGCGGGGGGCTGGTTCTGGTACGACTCGCTGCGCGCCCGCGAACGCGCGGTCGGCCTCGGCCGGCAGGCGTGCGAGCGCGAGCGGCTGCAGTTCCTGGACGAGACGGTGCTCTGCACCCGAACGCGCCCGGCGCGCTCGGCCGACGGCCGCGTTAGACTCCGCCGCATGTACCGGTTCGAGTTCAGCGACGACGGCATGAATCGACGCTCGGGTCAGCTCGTCCTGCTCGGCGCGGAGCTCGAGTCGCTCGAGCTGGAACCGTTTCTGATGCAGTGATCCCATGCCGAAGTGGATCGAAGGCACCGTCGTCGCGCAGCAGGCCTGGACCGAGTGGCTCTATTCGCTGCAGGTCGATTGCGAGCTCGGGTCGTTCGAGGCCGGGCAGTTCGCGAAGCTCGCGTTGCCGGTCGCGGGGGCGCTCGTTTCGCGGCCGTACTCGTTCGTGAACGCGCCGCGCGAAAAGCCCCTCGAGTTCTGCTACAACCTCGTTGCCGAGGGGCCGTTGAGCCCGCGGCTCGCGAGGCTGGAGCCGATGGACGTGGTGTTCTTCTCGCCGGGTGCTTCGGGCAACTTCCTGCTCGGGGAGATCCCGGAGGCTGAGCACCTGTGGCTCATCGCCACGGGAACCGGGATCGGGCCGTACCTGTCGATGCTCAGGACCGAGGCGCCCTGGAAGCGCTTCCGCAAGGTGATCCTGGTGCATGCCGTCCGACACGCGAAAGAGTTGATCTACCGCGACGCGATCGAGCTGATCCGCAAGGGCCACCCGGACGGGTTCCAAACGGTGGCGTTCGTGAGCCGGGAGCGGCACGCCGGCTCGTTGCCGGGCCGGATTCCGCAGGCGATCGCGACCGAAGCTCTGGAGCGCGCCGCGGGCGCCGAGCTTTCGGCCGGGTCCTCGCAGGTCATGCTGTGCGGCAATCCCGACATGATCACTGACGTCGTCGACGTCCTGAAGGCGCGCGGCATGAAGCGCCACCGCCGCCGCGAGCCGGGCCACATCTCGGTGGAGCCCTACTGGTGAGCCGGCGTCGTCTCGTCCTCGTCCTCGCCGTCGCGGCCGCGCTCGCCGGCTGCGGATCCGTGATGCGGGTCGCCTACAACAACGGCGATTTCGCGCTGCGCCTGATGGCGAACGAGTACTTCGACCCCGAGGGCGAGCAGCAGGACGTGCTCAAGGCGCAGCTCGCGCGCTTCCACGAATGGCACCGGCGCGAAGAGCTGCCGGCCTACGGGCGGATCTTCCAGGGCGCGGCCGATCGGGTCGCGCGCGGGCTCAAGCCCGAGGACGTGAGCTGGGCGATCGCCGCGGTGCGCGAGCGCTACCGGCTGGTCGTCGCGCAGGCCGCGGAGGACGGCGCACCGCTGGTCGCGACCTTCAAGCCCGACAACTACGCCGCCCTCGAGCGCAAGTTCGACGAGGTCAACGCGAAGTTCACGAAAGACTACCTGTCGGGCGACCAGGCGAAGCGCGACAAGGCGCGGGCGAAGTGGTTCGAGGAGCGCTTCGAGTACTTCATCGGCGATCTGACCGACGCCCAGGTGGCCCTCATCCAGCGCTTCGTGCAGACGCAGCCGCGCATGAACGAGGTCCGGCTCGCCGACCGCAAGCGGCGCCAGCAGGAGTTCGTCGCGCTCATCCGGCAGTACCAGTCGAGCCCCGAGCTCGGCGAGCGCATGCGCGGCTTCTTCGTGCACTGGGAAAGCGACCGCGGCCCGGAGCACGCGAGGCTCGCGCGCGAATGGGAGAACCGACTCGTCCAGCTCGTCGTCGACATCGACGGCACGCTGACGCCCGAGCAGCGCACGAAGCTCGTCGGGCGCTTCGAGACCCTCGCCGAGGACTGCCGCGTGCTCGCGCGGCAGGGGCGGCCCGGGGGCGAGGCGCGGGCTGCCGTCGAGAGCGCGCATTGAGGATGACGCGAGCCCTCCTGCTGGCAATCGCGCTCGCGCTGCCGCTCGCCGCCGCGGGGAAGGCGCTCACGCCCTGGAAGGGCGGCGCGCCGCCGCCACTCGTGCTGAAGGACATGGACGGCCGGGAGCATCGTCTCGAGGCGTACCGCGGCAACGTGGTGGTCCTCAATTTCTGGGCCACGTGGTGCGACCCGTGTCGCGACGAGATGCCCTCGTTCAACCGGTTGAAGGCCCGCATGGGCGACGCGCCGTTCGTGATTCTCGCGGTCAACATGGCCGAGGGCGAGGCGCGGGTCGGCGAGTTCCTGAAGCAGGTGCCGGTCGAGTTCCCGGTGCTGCTCGATCGCGACAGCGGCGTCTCGAAGGCGTGGCGGGCGCGCCTGCTGCCGTACACCGTCGTGCTCGACCCGGCGCTGCGGATCCGCTACACGGCGCTCGGCGAGCTCGACTGGAGCTTGCCCGAGGTCGAGGCGTCCCTGCGCAAGCTGCTTCCCGCCCGCTGAACCCGGCGCCCCGCCGTTACAAAGGAGACCCTGCATGCATCGCCGAAGTTTTCTCACGTCCGGCGCCGCCATCCCGCTCGCGGCGGCGCTGCCGCGCACCCTCTTCGCGCAGCAGACGAGCTTCAACCCGCAGCCGGGCGGCTGGCGCACCTACGAGATCACCACGCGGGTCGAGGTGCTGAAGCCCGCGGGCGTGAACCGCGTCTGGCTGCCGGTGCCCTCGGTCGAGGACGGCTCGCAGAAGCCGCTCGACAACAGCTGGGCGGGCAACGCGAAGGTCATGCGCGTCACCGCCGACGGCAAGTACGGCGCCGGGATCTTCTACGCGGAATGGCCCGAGGGCGAGGCGAAACCCGCGGTCGAGCTGACGAGCCGCTTCATGTCGCGCGACCGCGCCGCCGATCTCTCGAAGCCGAACCCCGCGCTCCGGCTCGATGCGTCGGAGGTCGCCTTCTATACCGCGCCCACGGAGTTGCAGCCGACCGACGGCATCGTGAAGAAAACGGCGCTCGAGGTCACGAGGGGCGCGCGGAGCGAGATGCAGAAGGCGAAAGCGCTGTACGAATGGATCGTCGAGAACACCCATCGCGACCCGAAGACCCGCGGCTGCGGCGTCGGCGACATCAAGGCGATGCTCGAGACCGGAAATCTCGGCGGCAAGTGCGCCGATCTCAACGCGCTCTACGTCGGGCTCGCCCGCTCGATCGGATTGCCGGCGCGCGACATCTACGGCCTGCGCGTCGCGAAGAGCCAGTTCGGGTACCGCAGCCTCGGCGCCGGCAGCGAGAACGTGACCCGCGCGCAACACTGCCGCGCCGAGGTGTTTCTCACCGGCTACGGCTGGGTCCCGGTCGATCCCGCCGACGTGCGGAAGGTGGTGCTCGAGGAGAAGCCGCAGCCCACGACGCTCGCCGACCCGCTGGTGCCGCCGGTGCGGCAGAAGCTGTTCGGGTCGTGGGAAATGAACTGGCTCGCGTTCAACACGGCGCACGACGTCGCGCTGCCCGGCTCGAAGGGGGCGAAGGTCGCGTTCTTCATGTATCCGCAACTCGAGACCGCGGCCGGCCGCGCCGACAGCCTCGATCCGGACAACTTCAAGTACACGATCACCGCGCGGACGCTGGCGTCCTAGCCGCGACGCGCTCCCGGAAGCCCGCCGCAGGGCGGGCTCTTCGTCCGGCCGCTACACTGCGCCTGCGGAGAATACACCCATGAAAATTCTCGTCCTCGGCGCCGGCGCGACCGGCGGCTATTTCGCCGGCCGGATCGCCCAGGTCGGCGCCGACGTCACCTTTCTCGTGCGCGACCGGCGCGCGGCGCAACTCGCCGCGAACGGGCTGGTGGTGAAGAGCCCGCACGGCGACTTCACGGTGCCGGCGAAGTTCGTGAAGCAGCCCGACGTGCGGCCGGAGCACGACCTCGTCATCCTGACCTGCAAGGCGTACGACCTCGACTCCGCGATCGAGTCGATCCGGCCGGCGATGGGACCGGGCGCGCATGTGCTGCCGCTCCTGAACGGGCTCGCGCACGTCGACCGGCTCGCCGCCGAGTTCGGTGCGGCCCGAGTGATCGGCGGCACCTGCGGCATCCCGGCGACGCTCACGGCCGACGGCGAGGTGCGCCAGCTGGGGCCGCTGCACCGGATAGCCTACGGGGTCCTGCCGGGCACGAGCGCGGATGGGCGCGGGAAAGTCGAGGCGCTGCACGGGCTCTACAAGCAGACGCCGATCGACGCGGTCCTCGCGGACGACATCCTGCTCGAGCTGTGGGAGAAGTTCGTGCTGCTGACAACCATGGCGTCGATGACGACGCTCATGCGCAGCGCGATCGGCGACGTGCTGGCGGCCGACGAGGGCGAGGCGCTCGTGGAGGAGACGCTTGCCGCGTGCGCGCGGACGGCCGCGCGGGCCGGTTACGCCGTGCGCGAGAAGCAGATGGCGGCGTTCCGAAAACTGCTGTTCGCGCGCGGGTCCGACTTCGCCGCGTCGATGCTGCGCGACATCGAAGGCGGGCATCGGGTCGAGGCGGACCACATCGTCGGCGACATGCTGCGGCGCGCGCGCGCCGCGGGCGTCGATCCGGGGCCGCTCCGCCTCGCGTACGCGCATCTCCAGGCGTACCAGGCGAAACGGAAACGCGAGGGCGGCGGTTGAGCGCGGACCTCCCGCTCGTCCTGAAAGCCCTCGCGTTCGCGGCGGACAAGCATCGCGACCAGCGCCGCAAGGACGCTGCAGCGTCGCCCTACATCAATCACCCGATCGCGCTCGCGAACGTCCTGGTGCGCGAGGGCGAGGTGACCGACGCGGACGTGCTCGCCGCGGCGCTGCTGCACGACACGGTCGAGGACACGCAGACCACGCCGGCCGAGCTGCGCGCCGCGTTCGGGCCCGCGATCGCGGCGATCGTCGAGGAGGTCACCGACGACAAGTCGCTGCCGAAGGCCGAGCGCAAGCGCCTGCAGGTCGAGCACGCCGCCAAGATGAGCGCCCAGGCGAAGCTGGTGAAGCTTGCCGACAAGATCTGCAACCTGCGCGACATGGCGGACCAGCCGCCGTCGGATCGCGAAGTAGCGGGTCAGCAGGACTTCGTTTGCGAGCGCGGCCCCGGAAACGATGGCGACCGATCCGAGCGGCAGGCGCTCATCCATGTTCGCCCGTCAGCGGAACAAAGCGCACCGGCAGGACCTGGCGCGTTGTGATGCGGCCGTCGACGTCCTTGTTCACGGCACCAGTTCCTGCGCCGTGAACCGCGTGCCGACCGGCAACACCATCCGGCCGCCCGGCTTGAGCTGTCGCAGCAGCGGAGGCGGGATGTGCGATGCGACGGCCGTGACGACGATGACGTCGTACGGCGCCTCTTCTTCCAGCCGTAGTAACCGTCCGCGACCCGCACCGACACGTTGCGATAACCGAGTCGGGCGACACGCTGACGCGCGGAGTTGCCGAGCGGCTCGATGATTTCGAGCGTGTGCACAGTCTCGCAGAGGCGGCTCAACACGGCCGCCTGGTAGCCGGATCCTGTCCCGACCTCGAGCGCCCGGCATCCAACCGCGGGCTCCACGAGGTCGGTCATGACGGCGACGATGTACGGCTGGGAGATGGTCTGGCCGTGCCCAATGGGCAGCGGCCGGTTCTCGTAGGCGAGCGCGCGGTCCTGCGGCAGCACAAACTCGTGGCGCGGCACGTCGTCGAGCGCGCGCAGAACCCGCGCGTCGAGTTCACGGCGATTGAGGTATTGCGCGGTATCGCGCACGTCGTTCTCGATCTCGCGAATCAGCGCGTGGCGATCCGACTGGTAGCGATCGCTGGGCGCGGCGCCGGCGAGCGCCCACGCCAGCAGCGCGAGCGCGACAAGTCGCAGATGCGAGGCCGCGCCGACCTCTTTCATACCGCGAGTGTACTCCGGGCTCAGTTGCGGCCCACCGCCGGCGCGTCGGGGCGGGCCTGCTGCGTAGGGTTGAAGCCACATTCGGCGTGACTTGGCGAGGCTCGGCGGCGAGTTCGAGCGAGGGCGGGCCAACCCAAGTTGTTGATTCCAAAGAGTCGAAATTACATTCCAGTCAATCAACACCGTTGCCGCTATTTCTTCTCTTCTACATTTGTCTGTTACCGCTTGAACAGCGGCGCGACGATCAGGTCACGGATGGCGCGGATGCCCTTCATGCAGCCGGCCCCCCACCGTGCGAACTGAGAGATCGCTCGCAATCGATCCCGCTCTGAGCTTGGAAGTCCGGCTGAACGGGGCTACCCTAGTCCGCATATTCTGGATCGCATGCGTCGGATCCAAAAGCTTCGGCTCGGTCGCGCCTTCGCGGCCGCGATGGTTTTGGCGCTTCTCACGACCGGCGGTTTGTCGCTTTCCTGCTCGATCGCAGCGGGAGTAGCGTCAGCTTCGGCTACATCCCACTGCAACGATTGTCCCGACCACCCGTCCCCCAATACGTGTTCAAGCGCGGCGCTTTGCATCTTCGCTGCCACCGCCGCAATCAAACCTGAACAGAGCGCGATCGCCCACATCGTGACTGCACCTGGCCGCATCGATTCGGATGCGGTTACCCTGGTCTCGATCCGAATCGCTCCGCCCAACCGACCGCCGATTCGCGCGTAACGGCTCCGCGGCTCACAGCCGCATTAGCCTTTTTTTCTCGCACGACGATCGGAGCAATCCGGTCCTCACTGCGCGCGCATTCACCAAACCGGCTCGACCTCGAACCCAGGTTTGGGATTCAGGATCAGACTCATGTTGCATATCAAGGCCGACAACGCAGTCGGCGTCCTTCGCACACTGCTTTGGATAACGCTTGGGCTCGCGGGATCAGCAGCCAGATCGCAGGACTCGTCGACGCCCCTGACGATCGACGAGGCGATCAGCATCGGCCTCGCGGCAGCTCCGGAAATCCGGTCTTCAGAGGCAGTGGTCGAAGGTGACGAGTCCAGCCTCGACGGAGCAGGTCGATTGCCAGTCCCTGAACTCGTTGCGGCGCTCGACAACGTCCCCGTCAGCGGCGACGAGAAATTCTCGCTGACAGAGGACTTCATGACGATGCAACGGATCGGTCTGATGCAGACCTTTCCCAATCGGCACAAGCGGCAGCTCCAGCGCGACCGCGCCGCGCGGGAGATCGATCTTGCACGTGCGGAGCTTCGTAGCACACGTTTCACGGTCGCCCGCACCGTTGCCGACGCGTGGATTGCACGCGCCGTGGCCGAGCAGTCTCGGACCAGGCTGCAACAACTCAAACCGGAGGTTGCGACGCAGGCGGCAGCGGCCAATGCGGCGGTGGCGAGCGGACGCGTGTCTGTTGGTGAAGCGCTCCGGGTGCAGGCACTGGACGCACGTCTCGACGAGCGCCTGCTCGCGTTCGAGCAGGAGGCGCAGATCCGCAAATCGGAACTCGGACGTTGGGTCGGCGACGCGGCTGAACGCCCCCTCGCGGGCATCCCAGCCGATCGGGAGCTCGCGAACTCGGCTGACGCGATGTTGGCTGCAGTGCCCGAGCACGCGCCCATCGCTCCACTGGCGGCGCAAGTTGCAGCCTCGCAAACCGATGCCGAACTGGCGCGAGCCGAGAAGCGGCCCGACTGGAGTGCGGAACTCGCGTTCGCCAATCGCGGACCCGATTTCTCGGACATGGTCTCGCTCGAGTTCAGGATCGGATTGCCGGTGCTCTCGGGCCGCCGCGTGGATCCGGAGATCGCAAGGCAGATCTCCGTGGGCACGAGCGCGGGAACAAGAGCTGCAAGGCGAGGTACGAATGCACAAGGCCGAATGCAGGCAATGGTCGCGAGCCTGCAACTCGGTCGCCAACGGCTCGCGCTGTACGAGCAGCAATTGCTCCCGCTCGCTCGAGATCGATCGCGGCTTGCAGCGGACTCGTATCGCGCGGGGCAGGGCAGTCTGCTCAATTCTTATGAGGCATTCGTTGAGGAGATCGATGAGCAGCTCGCGTACGTCCAGCTACAAGGCGAGGTGGCGCGAGCGTGGGCGTTTCTGCACTTGCTGCACGATTCAGCTGCATCCACGTCACCCGTTTCAAAGTCGGAGCCTGCAACATGAGCTTTCGCACAAGCTGGTTCGTGAAAGCGGCAGGCGCCGTGCTGCTGCTGGTCGTCGGCGTCGCGGCTGGGTACTGGCTCTCCGATCGTGAAAAGCGAGGTCTAAACGGGGAGGGCGCGGCGAGTCACGAGCAGCAAGCAGCGTCGGAACGTCGAGTTCTCTACTGGCGCGACCCGATGGTGCCCGGCCCGAAATTCGACAAACCGGGTAAATCGCCGTTCATGGACATGGACCTGGTGCCGGTGTACGCCGACGAGTCGAGCGAGGGAGGCGTCGTCGTTCCATCAGCGATGTCCCAGAGTCTGGGAATTCGACTCGGTAAAGTGGAGCGGTCCGCGGCATCCGGCAGTTTGTCTGCGGTCGGCACGGTGGCGTTCGATGAATCGCGTCTGGAGCTCGTCCAGGCCCGCGTGGAGGGCGTCGTTACGCACCTGTACGTGAAGACGCCGCTTGAGCGCGTACGCCGGGGGCAACCGTTGGCCGCAGTTCAGGCGCCCGCGTGGATTGAGACTCAGCAAGAGTACCTGGCGCTGTTGAATGCCGAGTCCGAGCGATCACGGCAGCTACGCGCCGCGGCACGCACACGACTGCAGGTGCTCGGGGTGCCGGAATCCGTGATTCGACAGATCGAAGCCGACCGGCGCGTCAGCATCACCACGACCCTCGTTGCACCGATCGACGGTGTTGTCAGCGAGCTTGCCGTTCGCGAAGGCGCTGCGTTCATGCCCGGCGCGCCTCTGTTTCGCATCAATGGTCTGGCGTCGGTGTGGATCAATGCGGCGGTTCCGGAGGCGCAAGTCAGCGCGGTTGCGGTCGGCGCGAAGGTCAAGGCGCGCGCCACCGCTTGGCCCGGGTTACGTTCGAGGGCCGCACGGTCGCCTTGCTACCGGATGTCGACGGGCAGACCCGCACGCTCACGGTGCGCGTATCGCTCGAGAACCCGGAGCAAAAGCTCTCGCCTGGGATGTTCGTGGCGCTCGACTTCGATTCCCCCGCCAGGCAGGCGGAGCTCGTGGTCCCAACTGAGGCGGTGATCGCGACGGGCGAACGCAATGTCGTAATCACGGTGCGTGAGGACGGCTCGTTCGAGGTGGTTGAGGTCACCGTCGGTCCCGAGCACGGCGGGCAGACCGCGATTCTGGATGGCTTGAGCGAAGGTCAATCGATCGTTCTCTCGGGTCAGTTCCTGATCGATTCGGAAGCGAGCCTGCATTCGGCCATAAATCGGCTCGAAACCATGCCCGCTCCCGCGAGCACTCAGGAGCGGACGCCGTGATTCCGGCCCTGATCCGCTGGTCGATATCGAATCGATTTCTGGTTCTGATGGCGACCGTGATTCTCGCGGCCTGGGGTGTGGTCTCGTTGCTGCGGACGCCGGTGGATGCACTGCCGGATCTGTCCGACGTGCAGGTGATCATCCGCACGCCGTTTCCGGGACAGGCCCCCCGCATCGTCGAGGACCAGGTTACGTATCCGCTGACGACGATGATGCTGTCGGTGCCCGGCGCGAAGACGGTACGCGGCTTTTCGTTGTTCGGGGATTCGTTTGTTTACGTCCTGTTCGAGGACGGAACGGACCTGTACTGGGCGCGCTCGCGAGTCCTCGAGTACCTCAACCAGGTGCAAGGTCGATTACCGGCAGGCGTTCAGCCGGCACTGGGTCCGGACGCCACGGGCGTGGGCTGGGTCTATGAGTACGCACTGGTCGATCCCTCGGGAAAGCACGATATCTCGCAGTTGCGCGCGATTCAGGACTGGTTTCTGAAGTACGAGCTCAAATCGGTGCGCAACGTCGCCGAGGTCGCCACCGTTGGCGGCATGGTTCGCGGATACCAGATCGTGCTGCTGCCGGATCGTCTTCGCGCCTACGGCCTCACGCACCGGGACGTCATCGAGGCGGTAAAGGTCTCAAACCAGGAAACAGGTGGCTCGGTGCTCGAACTGGGCGAGGCTGAGTACGTGGTGCGCGCCAGCGGGTACCTGCGCACTCTCGATGACTTCCGTGGCATTCCTCTGCGGACGGGTGCAGCGGGCGTGCCCGTGCGTCTGGGTGATGTCGCACGAATTCAGATCGGTCCGGAGATGCGACGAGGGATCGCCGAGCTGGACGGAATGGGCGAGGTGACCGGCGGTATCGTCATCATGCGCTCGGGCAAGAACGCCTTGGAGACCATTACGGCCGTCAAGAGCAAGCTGGCCGAGTTGAAGCGCTCGCTTCCCCCCGGCGTGGAAGTGATCCCAACGTACGACCGCTCGGGCCTGATTGAGCGCTCAGTGCGCAACCTGGCGAGCAAGCTCGTGGAAGAGTTCGTCGTCGTGGCGCTCGTCTGTTTCGCGTTCCTGTTTCATCTGCGCTCATCGCTGGTCGCCATCGTCTCGCTGCCGCTGGGAATCCTGGCTGCATTCATCGTGATGTACCACCAGGGGATCAACGCGAACATCATGTCTCTCGGCGGTATCGCGATTGCAATCGGCGCAATGGTCGACGCCGCGATCGTCATGATCGAGAACGTTCATAAGCATCTGGAACGATGGCATGACGAGAACAGCGCGGGAGCCGACCAATGCGGAGCGGTGGTCGTTGATCGCCGAAGCGAGCGCTCAGGTCGGACCGGCGTTGTTCTTCAGCCTGCTGATTATCACGTTGTCGTTCGTGCCGATCTTCACGCTGCAGGCGCAGGAGGGTCGGCTGTTCGCGCCGTTGGCCTATACGAAGACGTACGCGATGGCTGCGTCCGCGGGCCTCGCCGTCACGCTTGTGCCGGTGCTGATGGGCTACCTGATTCGCGGCCGAGTACCTCGCGAAGAGCGCAATCCGCTGAGCCGAGGACTCATCCGACGTCTATCGGCCGGCTCTGGACGCGGTGCTGTTGCGACCTCGCGTTGCGCTCATCGTGGCGCTGGTGTTGCTCGCGCTCTCGGCGATTCCACTGCTGCGACTCGGTGGCGAGTTCATGCCTCCATTGGACGAGGGGGACTTGCTGCATATGCCGTCCGCGTTGCCCGGACTTTCAGCGGGTAAGGCGGCCGAATTGCTGCAGCAGATGGACCGGATGTTGAAAACCGTGCCGGAAGTCGACCGCGTGTTCGGCAAGATGGGCCGCGCGGACACCGCGACCGATCCCGCACCCTTGGAAATGACCGAGACGACGGTTCAGTTCAAGCCGCGCTCCGAGTGGCGCGCCGGGATGACACCGGAAAAGCTCGTCGAGGAGCTGGATCGCACCGTTCGCATCCCAGGGCTCGCCAACGTCTGGATTCCGCCCATTCGCAACCGCATCGACATGCTCGCCACCGGCATCAAAAGCCCGGTGGGTATCAAGGTCGCGGGAGCCGACCCGGCGACCATCGATCGGATAGCGCGCGAGATCGAGCAAATCGTCAAGGGTGTGCCCGACGTGACTTCGGCCCTGGCGGAGCGGCTGACGGGCGGCCGGTACATCCAGATCGACATCGATCGCGAAATGGCTGGACGCTACGGCATGCGTATCGGCGACGTGCAGAGCATCGTCTCAGCTGCGATCGGAGGCGAGCAGATCGGTGAGACGGTCGAGGGACTGCAGCGGTTCCCGATCAGCGTGCGCTACCCGCGTGAATTGCGCGACTCGCTCGACGACCTGCGCCAGTTACCCATGGTGACCGAGAATGGTGCGCAGATCACGCTCGGTACCGTTGCAAAGATCTCGGTTGTCGACGGTCCGCCAATGCTGCGCAGTGAGAACGCACGCCTCTCCGGGCTCGTGTACGTGGACCTGCGCGGCCGAGACCTGCAATCGGCGGTCGAGGACATGCGTGCGGCGGTCGCTCGAGACGTCAAGCTGCCGGCAGGCTATTCGCTTTCGTGGTCGGGGCAATTCGAGTACCTCGAACGTGCGAAGGCCAAGCTCGCTGTCGTGGTGCCGTTTACTGTGCTGATCGTATTCGTGCTGCTGTACATGACGTTTCGTCGGGTCGATGAAGCGCTGTTGATCCTGGCAACGCTCCCGTTCGCCGTCACCGGTGGGCTGTGGTTCGTGATGTTGCTCGGTCATGAGGTCTCCATCGCTACGCTTGTCGGGTTCATCGCACTCGCCGGCGTCGCAGCCGAGTTCGGTGTCGTAATGCTGATCTATTTGAAACATGCGTGGGAGGCTCGCCTTGCGGCGGGGCAGCCCGCAGTTGAGCAGACACTGAACGAGGCGATCCGCGAGGGCGCTGTGCTCCGAGTGCGGCCCAAGGCCATGACCGTGAGTGTGATCCTTGCCGGACTGCTGCCGATCATGTGGAGCCACGGCACCGGTTCGGAAGTCATGCAACGCATTGCCGCGCCAATGATCGGCGGCATGGTTACGGCGCCTTTGCTGTCGATGCTCCTGATACCCGTGGCGTTTGCCTGGCTGCGTCGCCCCAAGAGTACGTGAGCTTTCCGCATCGTCGGTCACGTTGACAGGTGACGTGCCCAGCAGGTTCCGTGGATCCGTAATGCGAGTGTTCTCGTGCTTGCCAGCAAATTGTCGAGCCACTCGAAGCGTAACTCGATTCCCGAGGTCACCCGTGCCGTGAAGGCGCTGTCGCCGGAGGAGATCGACTCATATCGTCGCGGCAGAGCAAGTCGGCCTGCCGCGCGCACCTGGGATAAAAGTGTGCCCCGGGCGCATCCGCCGGCGGCACCAGCTTTATTGACTATTTTTTCTGTGCCGCGAGCTCGCGGTAAGTCGCAGCCAGGGCATCGCTTTCATCGGCAGCCGCACGCAGGTCCGCAGCAATCTTGTCGCAGTGCTGCGCGATACTCGCGTGCGAGCTCTTCGAGCCACCTTGGCCGGCTGCATGCTGCTTGGCGGATTTCGCGTGCTTCTCCGCGCTCGCGCGCAGATCAGCCGCCTGCTGCGTGTACTGGGCCGCCAGCGCAGCCGGATCCTCGGTCGCGGTATCGGCCGCCCTGACAGCCGCTGCGAACCCCAGCGCTACGACCAAGCCAAGTAGCGTCGCATGAGTGAACTGCTTCGAGAAAAATGTGCGGGCCATTGAGAAGCTCCTTTCGAATGAAGGGTCAACTTTGTTTAGGATATCGCGCCAATGGAAACAGCTCCATTGAGGACAATTACGTATGTGGTGCCCTGATGGTACGGATAGACATGAGGAACATCACCGGAGTTACCCTCGTGCGGCATCCCGGATGGTCGACGTTGATATTGCTGATCTGCAGCGTGTGGCTGACCGGATTAGGACTGTATTTCATGTTTTTACGTCCTGCGCTGTTACCTGAGGACCTGCGGTATTTGGGCGGGACGTTGGCCGAAGTCTACGCCGCAGCGCCAGGGCTGGTGCCGTGGCTGCGCCGCGTTTTCACCGTCATGGGTGGATTCATGTCGGCAACGGGGGTTCTTACGGGATGGGTCGTCGTGGACGCGGCGCGGCGCGGCAGAAGGGCAACTGGAGTCGTTCTCGCTGTAGTCGGCTTGCTATCCGTCGCCACGATGAGCGCTACTAATTTTTCAATCCAGTCTGACTTTAAGTGGCTGCTGCTCGTTCCAGCAGTACTGTGGGCAATCGGTGTTGCCGCATGGTTTCGTGAAAAAAAAACTGTGACGGAACAGAGATGCTAGCGCGCGGTCACTCCCACACAAGATCGGCGGGACTCGTCTTGATGCAGCCGTAGACAGAGCCCGGCGGTTCAGATGTCCAGTTTCCCGCGCGCGCGGCCCCCATGGGCGCACGCCGCGCGTCCCAGGCGGCGGGAGGGAAGTGGGTTCGCCGCAGCATCCGGTGCAATCGCGGGGGCACGTCGCGAGCCACGCGATTCATGCAGGGCTTAGCGGGCAGCAATTGTCGATCCAGTCAGACGGTACCCGCGCGACTTACACACGGCTCGTACCCTTTGCGGTTCCGCATCTGCTTGCGGCGTTATCCGCGGCATGTTGCGGGTCAGCCATTCAGGCGCCCGCGCCGTACCAATGTTCTCGCGCATCCCGTACGTGGCACGTTAATTGCTTTGTCACGGTCATGATCAACTATCTTTCACCCTGGCGTGCGCGTATGCGAACGGCGCGGTATTCGCCGATCGGGCTGGCACTGCTCGTGTCTGCGCCGGCGGCCAACTCGCAGGTTGTCCTCGACACCGGTCCTGCGCAGCTTACGGTTGAGGCCTATGCCAATTTCACGGCTGGCACGGCAAGCGAGACGAGCACGAGTTCCGCGTCAGCGGACGACGCACGTCTTGATGGCGGTGCTCGCCTGCTCGGAAAATTGCAGCTCGCCGATGGACCCGACGTCGGGTTGCGATTGTCTGCAGAAGTAAACGGCGACGAGGCGCGCCTGGTCGAGGCAAGCCTGCTGCTGTTCGGCGGCAACGGGCGGCTCGAGATCGGCGAACGAATGGGCTTGCCGGACGTATTGACCGGGTACGCGCCAAACAACTTCCAGTTCACGTCGGCGGAGTTCGGGCCCGCGTCCGGTCCGAGTCTCGATCCGGCAGGACGTCTGCAGACAGCATTTCTGCCCGAGCGGCTCGCGGCGCAGCTTGCGCCGTTGACTTCTCTCGGCGGGACCGCCGCGCTGTTCGACGATCAGTCGGCGAAGATCCTGTACGTGTCGCCCAAGAAACGCGGCTGGCTCGCGGGTGTGTCGTACGCGCGCGATGCCGATGATGACGCCGTCGATGAACTGGTCCAAGCGGGCATCACTCACGAGAGCTATTGGCAGCAGAACGTGCTGCGCTGGGGTGTGACCTACGCGTTCGGACGTGCCGCGGCAGTAGAGGGCGCGCCGCATGACCTGAGCTCGATGGGCGCAGGGGTCAGCCTTACGCTGGACGACTCGCTGACGCTTGGTGTCGCGGCCAGCTACGACGGTCGTAGTCGACTGCCGTCGGCGCTGACGGATTCGTTTGCCTCGCCAGGGTGGGGCGCCACCGTCAGCGTGAACTACAACACCGGTCCCTGGACCATGGGCGCGTATTACCAGCAGTCGAGTGCGGAGGGCAGTACGGAGTTCGCGCGCAATGACCGACTCTCGGCGATCGAGGCAGGCGCCTCGTATCGGTTCAACACGAAAGTTCGCGTGTACGGCGCATGGTATCGATTCGACTTCGATGACGACGACGTCTCGCTGACCAGTCTCTCCGATACGGGCAACGTGTTG
>CAWGCC010000020.1:0-33111 GCA_963820965.1 uncultured beta proteobacterium
GATGCGATCGAACTGGAACGTACCCTTGCACTGGCGCCGCCAGTAGTCGCTCGGCTTCATCTTCAGGCCGAGGTCGCGGAAGCGGTCCTCCCACTCGAAGTCCATGCGGTCGAGTGCATAGGGAATCCAGCCAATGCCGCTCTCACCGAACGGAGATGCGTACGTTGGGATAGCGCTCGAGGACGGCGGCGCCGATGACGGCGGCCAGGATGTTTGCGAGATTCATCTGGAAGCTGGAGACCACGGTGAAGAATGCTGCGCGACGGGTCGGTCCCATCGCCTTGTCCAGCAGGCTGGGCGGCACTGCCGGGAAGGTGTGAAAGTGCAGCGGCAAGTCGACCTCGTGGATGGCCTTCCACAGCGGCTCCCACATCGGGTGCCACATAGGGCTCCATGTCCCACGAGCACGACAGCTCCACGCCGCGAAGCCCAAGCTTCGCGACCCGATGGACCTCCTTCACCGCCGCGTCGATATCGCCGTAGGGCAGGCAAGCCAGCCCGATGAAGCGCGCTGGATTGGGCGGCAGAAGTCCCACGAGCCAGTCGTTGTAGATGCGGAACATCTCGTTCGCCGCCACGGGATCGTTCAGCCGCGTCGCCGCGCCGAGGATGCCGAAGATTACCTCGGCCTGCACGCCGTCGCGGTCCATGTCCGTTGCGCGCAGGACCGGATCGGTCGGACGGCGGCGGCCCTTCTTGCCGTCCTCGTAGAACCCGGTCGCGGCCATGACGTCCACGCGATGATTCTGCCCAGCCACCAGCTTCTGCCCGGACGGCCCCACTCCGTTCAGCAGGCCGAACGAGCCTCCGTTTTTGCAGGTCCAGTACGGACCATCGGGACCCTCGATCACGTAGGGCATCCTCTCCTTGAGGGCCGCCTGAGCGTTGGACGTGAACAGGTCGGGCACGAGCATCGGCAGGTCGATATGGGAGTCGGCGGAGATCCTGGTGTAGCTCATTGCTTCTCCTTGAGTCCGAAGATCCTCGAACGGCACCGCGTAAGAATACCCGGAAGACAGGGCAGGAGCGGCCGCCTCCACCAGGATCCACCCCGCGGACGAATGCGTCCCCGTCAAGGCGAGCGATCTTTCCACGACTTTCAGCGCACCAGCGACGATGAAGCTCTATTGGCGCTTTCCAGTGCACCGGATCAATGACCCCAATGTCGGCCTTGGACCTGCCTCTTCTCTCCCGTCTTCAGGAACCTGATATCGCCAAGTTCTGCCGGGACGGTTTTCTGATCCTTGAGCGCATCCTCACACCCGAGCGCGTAGCAGCACTGCAAGAGCGCTTCCCCAAGCTCTTCGCAGGCCGCTTCGACACGGGGGTCTACCCGACGAGTGGTACTGGCGCGAAGGCATGAGCCTTCCGACGTCACACGCCATATGGCAAACGCTGGAAGGCGGACCTGACCGTTGCAAGATTGGTCCTCTCGGAGGACGTGGGTCGTGCGGCCGCCGTGTTGACCGGATGGCCGGGTGTTCGACTTGGCCAGGATACGATCTGGTGGAAGGCGCCGAAAACCAAATCCATCTCCCTGCACCAGGATTCGTCGTTTATGGACTTCCTGGACCCGCCACAGACGATCACATGCTGGATCACGCTGGATGACACCAGCGGGGAAGCGGGAACGCTCGAATACGTACCCGGCTCGCACCGGTGGCCCCTCACGCCGCTGCCTGAGGAATTTCACGCGCAAGACGACTACCGGGGGCAGATGAAGGCGGCGGCGCGCGCCGCCGGGGGTCGACGCCCCCCAACCCGTCTTGATCGAAGTGCCCGCCGGCTCGTGCGTGTTCCATGCGGGCGAGATCTGGCATGGATCGAGCCAGACCCCCGCCCCGGCGATCGGATGCGCCGATCGATTGGCATCCACATGGTGCGCAGCGACGCCACGCTTCAGCGATCGCCATGGAGGCTACATCTATCGCCGCTACCAGCGCACCGGCGACGACAGTCTCGACAGAAGCTCTTCCCGGTGCTATGGTCCTCGACAGGCCACCGCACGGTTGGATTGAGCGCTATTGCGACAGCGGTCGGCGTTAACATCAAAGGACCGCCCTTGGCGGGTTGCAGTCAGTCGTCAACCTACAGCGTGTTTCCCGGTTCACCGCTTCCCGTACTCCGTGAAAACGTAGTCCCGCTGTCTTCACTACCGTGTGGCACGCGGACCCGCACTTGGCGTCGTTCCCCTGCGGCGGCTGGTCCGCCAAGGTGCCGGGCCTGAACGTATCGGACGCGGCGTCATACTCAAACTCGCCATATCCCCATCCGCCGCTGTCCGCGAACCTCTTGCTATCCTTCACCATGAAATCGACGTCATGCAGGGTACCCGGCACCAGCGGCTGACCGGGGGCCGTCTCGTTCTTCTTCGCGTTCCAATGGATCTTCGCCATTTTGGCGCCGTCGGGGAAAGGCTTGCCGTTGCCGGGAACGCCGGCCTTATAGGCGTCGATCATCGCGGGATTCCCGAGGATCACCGCGAGCAACTCTCCGTTATGACTGACGGAAATGGTCTGCCAGCCTTCGTATCCCTTGAACTCGGAGAACGCGAGCCCGTTCGGCACTTTGAGGGTGTACTTGTCCTGGGCGGAAATGGCTCCGGCTCACCGCGCTAGCTGCCAGCGTGACTTGTACCGTCCAGCTCCTCCAGCCGCTGTCGCGCCGCTTTGAAGAGCTCGTCGAGCTGGTCCAGCCAGTAGCGTTCGGTCGCGCTGACCGGGGGCATATCGCGCAGCACGCGCGCAATCCGCTCCTGCCACTCAACTACGTCCTTGGCATCGTGCGAGGAGACGCCACGCAAGGTGTTCGGCAGCAAGCTGATGACGGGCTCGCACTTCACGCAATCGACGCACTTTGCGAGCTCTGCCAGCACTTCGTCGGCACTGCGCGCGCTGCTGATGAGGTGGCGGTGTGGCATGTGCGCGTCACAGAGCAGGACGCGGCTCAGCGTCGGATAGCCAGAACGGGAATGGAAACTGTCCCAGCACTTCGCGGGCGAGCTCCGGGTCGGAGCTCTCGGCGAGCGACACTTGGACCCTGGTTCCGTATCTCGGATCGCTGCACGCCTTGACCGAGCCGATCTGCACGCCTGCATCTCGCAATGCATTGCTCAGTGAATCTTCGATCTCCCGATGCTTCAGCTCCGGCTTGAAGATCTTGCCGACGCCGGTCAACGGCATGGCCGGGACGATGCGGATCGCCTTGGGCACCGCGGCCCGCTCGCCGATGTGCTCCTTGACGAAGGACATGAGCTCCGCTTCGGTGGCGCAGGCGCCCTGCTTGAGCTGCACGTAGGCCACCGCAACCTCGCCGGCGTGCGCATCGGGCCTGCCGACCGCTGCCGCGAGCTGGACAGCGGGATGTCTGTGCAGCGGCTCCTCGATGCTCGCCGGGTCGATGTTGTGGCCGCTGCGAATGATCAGTTCCTTCTTTCTGCCGGTGAGGTAGAAGTACCCATCGGCATCCCGCCGGCCGAGGTCGCCGGTGTTCAACCACGGCCCACCTTCGCTGGTGCTCACCCATAGTCCAACATTGTGCTCGGGCAGCTTGTATCCCGCGAACACGTTCGGCCCGCGGATCACCAGCACGCCCACTTCGCCGTCGGCACAGTCGCGCACGTACCTGCCGTTGTCGTCGATGACGACCGCCCTCATCTCCTGCAGCGGGAGGCGCAGTCCGATCGAGCCGAGGCGCCGTTCGCCGAGAGGAGGATTGCAGGTGCTCACGCAGGTGCCTTCGGTCAGGCCATAGCCCTCCAGGATCTTGAGGCCGGTCCTGTCCTCGAAGTTGCGCATCAGCTCGAGCGGCATCGGTGCGGCGCCGCACAGTCCGTACTCGAGAGATCCGATGTCGCGGCCTTGCACCGGCTGCTCCAGCAGGGACGCGTACACGGTGGGAACGCCGCTGAAGAAGTTGATCCGGTGCCGCTCGACGATCTCCCAGAAGCGGGGCACCACGCCCGCGCCGCGGTAGCCTTGCGGCGTGCCCAGGATCACGTGCGCGCCGCGGGAGAACGGCAGCAGGCCGGTGACCAGCACCGCATTGACGTGGAACAGCGGCAGGCCGCAAAAGATGCGCTTGGATGCGCTGATGCCGTCGCCGAAGAACTGGCCCGCGCTCCATGCATTGGCCACCTCGTTGGCGTGGGTGCGCATGGCGATCTTCGGCGCGCCCGTGGTGCCGCCGGTGCAGAAGAACGAGGAAAGATCGTGCGGCTCGATCACGCGCCCGCTGACCAGGCGATCCGTCGGCTGGCATCGGATGCCCTCGGCGAAGTCGTGCACGGCGATCCGGCCGCCCACGGCGGCAACGCGGGTCTTCCCTTGCAGTCGTCTTTCCTCGCGCCGCTGCAGAAACCGGGCAGCCCGGCCCTTGATGCCCGGGCACGTGGTCCGCGAGGTTGACCAGAACCAGGTGCCGCAAGGTCGGCACCGCGCCCAGGACGGGCAGCAGCTTCGACCACAAGTCCACGCCCGGGAAGGGCGCCAGCGTCACCAGCACCTTCGCCTCGCCGGCCCTGAGCAGCTCGGCGATCGCGGCCGGCTCGAGCAGGGGATTGATGGCGTAGACGATGCCGGCCGCCTGGCCGCCCCAGATCGTCAGATGGGTCTCGGGGAGATTCGGCAGCACGAAGGCGACGACGTCGTCCTTGCGGACACCCAGACTGTGGAAGAAGTTCGCCGTGGCCGTGATGCGCGCGAAGAAGGACTCGTAGCTCCAGGTCTCCGGCCGCTTGTGGTCCTGAACGCGCAGGAAGAACGACAGCGCCGGCGCCTGGGCGTGCTCCCAGGCCGCCGCCCGGATCATCTCGTACGTGCTGTTCGGCAGTTGGGGAGCCAGGCGTTCGATGGTCAAGACGTCGGCCATGCTGGCAATGCCGTTCATCGACTTCTCCATGTTCGATGCGTGGCGTCGCAGGGCAGCAGCACAGCACGGCCAGGCTTGCCTGCGGCAACGTGGGCGAATGCGGCACCCGCGTCCTCCAAGGGCGCGGAAATCCCTACCGGTAACGAGAACCTGCGCTCGCGCAATCCCGCCGCCAGCACCTCGAGCGCCTCGCGATCGGGCTTGAACAGCGTCCAGCGGTAGCGTGCCTTGAGCGCTCTGCACGCAATGGCCGATTGGACGCGCTTCCAATCGTGCCAGCAGGCTGCGCCTGCGCGCACCCAGCCCAGCCGGTCGAAGTTGGCGAGCAGCGGATGCACGGTCGTCGCAAAGCCCAGGGCATCGAGGCCCAGGCGCGACACCAGTGCCAGCTCGTCGTCCCAGGAGCCGAAGTTCAGGACGACTTCGAAGTCCGAAGGCAGCGACGTCGATGCTTGCGGGGCCGCGTTCGACCGCATGCAGGGCGCCGAGTGCGAGACAGTCCTCGCGCTTGCCGTGCCCGCAGATCGCGCGTCACCCGGCTGCCCCAGGCGTGCAGCATCTGCAGGGCCAGCCGGCCCAACCCGCCGGAAGCGCCATTGATCAGCACGCGCACGCCCGCCGCGTTGGCAGCCGCGAGCCCGGTCGCGCGCACCGCGAGCCACATCGTGGTGAACGAGTACGGCAGGATGGCCAGCGACTGCAGGTCGGCCTCTTCGGGCGCCGCCGCGAGCTGCGCGTGCGGCACGACGACGTACGAGGCGTGCGCGCCGCCGTGCTTGCCCGTCCCCAGCACACCGAAGACGCGTTGCCCCGGCGCAAAGCGCGACACGCCTGCGCCGGCTGCTTCAACCGTGCCCGCAAGATCGTTACCGAGCACGAGCGGGAAGCTCGCCGCACCCTTCAAGCCAAGCAGGCGCCTGCCGTAGCCGGCGGCGCGCTTGACGTCGATGGGGTTGACGGAGCTCGCCTGCACCCGCACCAGCACCTGCCCCGCTCTCGGCCGAGGCATATCGCGCGTTCGCACTTCCAGCCGAGGCGGCGTGGCCGGCTCCGTGCAGACCAGTTCGTGCCGCATTGCCGGCCGAGGCACGTCGCCCGTTCGCACTTCGGGCCGAGGCGCCGTGGCGGGCGCGGTGCCGATCAGTTCACGCCGCATCGGTCGCGCTCAACGGGTTCCAGGCCGGCCTGGGGGCTGCGGTCCCGGCAGATGCGGGCGCGATGCGGGCAAGCGCCTGTTCGACCATGGTCTCGACCTGCTCGACCGGTCCTTCAGCCAGCACGCAACGGTCGGGGCGCACGATGACGGCCCAGCCGAGCGGCGCACGGCGCGGCGCAAGCGTCTCGTCCAGCGCTTCGAGCCGCTGCGCCGCCGGCCGCGAGATGCAGCGCCTGCGAGCGATGACACCACTGCCACACCTTGCCGCCCGCGCGCTGCCAGCGCTCCAGCTGCTCAGCGGGAATGTGCGCCGCCGGGTCCACACCCATGCCGATCAGCGCCCAGTGCAGCCCGAGCGCGTCGTCACTGAGGATGGGGCCGCCACTGATCGCGGTGCGCACCCAGCCCTGCGGCAGGGTCGAGCCCGCGCGCAGCCGTTCGGCGCGCTTGTCGCGCCAGAACAGGCCGGTGTCGAAGGTGTTCTCCGGTTTCACCTTCAAGTCCTCGAACAGCCTGCGCCCGGCCGGCAACAGGCGCATCGCGGACATCAGGCCGTGCACCACGAACGCGGTGGCGCGGTTGCTCGGCATCACCAGCGCGCCCAGGAACCGGGCCAGATTGATGATCTTCCTGGCATGCGGGCGGCGCTCCGCGTCGTAGCTGTCGAGGATGCGTTCGTCGGCCTGGCCGCGGACCACCCAGGCGAGCTTCCACGCGAGGTTCGCGACATCGCGCAGTCCGGCCACCAGACCCTGGCCCGCGAACGGCGGCGTGACGTGCGCGGCGTCGCCGGCGAGGAAGCAGCGGCCCTTGGAGAACGACCTGGCCTCGCGCGCTTGGAAGCGGTAGACCGCGGTGCGCTCGATGCGGATCTGGTCGACGTCGCACCAGGGCGCGAGCAGCCGCCGCACCGACTCCGGCCGCTCCATCTCTTCGGGCCGCTCGCCGGGCTTGAGCATGAACTCCCAGCGCTGGCGCCCGCCCGGCGCCACCATGTGCGGCGTCGGCCGGCGCGGATCGCAGATGAACTCGCAGTGGTCGATCGGATTCGGCACGTCGAGCGCATCGACGATCAGCCAGTCCTGCGAGAAGGTGCGGCCTTCGAACTCCAGGCCGAGCAGGCGGCGCACGAGCGAGTTCGCGCCATCCGCGCCGACCAGATAGCGCGCGCGCACCTGCAACTGCCCGCCGTCGGCGTCCCTCAGGCAAGCGTGCACCTGGCGGCCGTCGTCGACGAAGCTTTCCAGCGCGATGCCGAGCCGCACCTCGACGCTCGGGTACTGCGCGAGCTTCGAGCGCAGCAGCTGTTCGAGCTCGGGCTGGTAGAACGTGACGAGCATCGGGTGCCCGTCGACGATGCCTGCGCTGTTGATGCGAGCGAATCGCCCGAACAGCGGCGAGTGGTACTGGACCTGCGGCAGGGCCACGGTCGCGAACTCGCCGTCGCGCACGCCGACCAGCTGCAGGATGCGCAAGGCCTCGTTGTCGAGCGCGATCGCGCGCGGCTTGGTGAAGATCTCGGTCGACTTGTCGATCGCGAGCACGCGAACGCCGTAGCGGCCGAGCAGATTCGCCAGCGCGGCGCCCACCGGCCCGAGGCCGACGATCAGCACGTCGGTGTCTATCGAGGACGCCGCCGCGCCCGCCGTTTCGTATGCATCCGAAGAAATGTTCGGCATACCCCTCCCTTCATGCCGTGATCACCGTGGTCTGTTCGCCCAGGTCGATCGCCCCGTCGTCGGTGCGGATCGAGGCATTGATGCGATCGCCGGGCCGCAGGATACGCGGGGTTCTTCCGGCCCTTGCGGACGAACATCTGCCACTTGGCGGCTTCGCTCATAAAATGCCGGACGATGAACATCGCCAGCTTGCCGGGCGCACGCACCGCGCAGCCCGCCGGCGTGCCGGTCGCGATGAGGTCGCCGGCGTGCAGGTCGTGCACCGATGCCAGCTCGGTCAGCGTCGCGGCCGGCCAGTGGATCATTTCGCGGCAGTAGGCGTCCTGGCGCGTCTGCCCGTTCACGGCGAGCCGCATGTGCAGCTCCGGCCAGCGCGCCCACTCCTGCGGCGTGAGCAGCACCAGTCCCGGCCCCACCGGACCGAAGCCGCGATAGCTCTTGCCCTTGTAGAACTGGCCTTGCGGCAGCTGGATGTCGCGCGCCGACAGGTCGTTGACGATCGTGATGCCCGCCAGCCACGGCGACAGGTCATCCGGGCGCACCTGCGTGCCGGGCGGCAGATCCCGGCGCAGCACCAGGCCGAGCTCGATCTCGTAGTCGAGCAGGCGCACGTGCGGCGGGCAGGCGACGGGCGCATCGGCCGCGGTGATGCACGACGGGGCCTTGGTGAAGATCGTGTTGAAGGGGAAGTCGTCGACGCTCAGGCCGGACTCCTTCACGTGGCTGCTGTAGTTGACGCCCTGGCAGATGAACTGCTGGTCGCTCGTCACCGGCGGTAGCAGCCGCACGCTGTCGCGGCGGAGCGTGGCCTGTGCGGGCGCGATCGACCAGATCTCCTCCCAGTGACGCGTCAGCAACGCGCCGGTGCTGGCTGCATCGACGGCGAGCGGTGCGATCGACTTGTCCGAACTGCACGCCCCAGTGGGACGCGCCGTTGGCGGCGTAGCGGATGACGGTGCGAGGCATGATGTGTCGTCGGTTGGTGTGGATTCAGCCCCAGGGACGGGCGGGTGGATCGAGCGCTTCGCTCAGCAGCTTCAGCCGCTCGGGCGTGATGGCCTTGCGGCGCAGCAGGCCGAGCACGTGCACCAGGTTGCGCAGGTTCTTCTTCGGCTTCATCGAAGCCGGCGCATCGTCGCCCCACGCCCAGATCCCGCCGAACTCGAGCGGCGAGTACGCGGTCTCGAAGTCCGCGGTGAACAGGTCGCCGTCGGTGTAGTGCTCGTATTCGAAGCCGTCCGGGTCGAACCAGTAGTCGAAGAGCTGGCTGCCGAGCAGGTGCCGCCCGATCCCCCACATGTGCCGATATCCGTGCGCGCGCAGCACCTGCTGGCCCTGGCCGAGCGCATCGAGATCGACGACCTCGTAGGCGCTGTGCTCGTACTTCTCCTCGATGCCGCCCACCAGGACCACCGTGTGGTGGTCCGCCGGCTGCTCGCCGAGGTCGAGGCGGCAGAAGGCGAGGTTGGGGCTGCCGTCGGCGAGGTACTGCACGTCGGTCGGAATGAGGCCGAGCACCTGCAGGTACCAGTCGGCCATGCGCGGGAAATCGACGGTCTGCAGCACGACGTGTCCGAGCCGCACGATGCGCGCCGGCTCGATCGGCGCGCGCACCATGCGGTTGACGCGCGGCCTGTGCTGGGCGGTGTTGGTGGCCGCGACCAGCGCCTCGCGCACCGGCAGCGGCTCCACCTGGCTTTGCCCCTGCAGCAGCCACACGCTGCGCCCGGACGGGTCGAACAGCTCGATGCCGCGTCCTCCACCGGGTATCGACTCCGGCGCAAGCCCGCGCGCGCCGAGCTCCTCGACGTAGCGGTCGAGGTCGGTGTCGTCCGACATGCGGAACGCCGGGCCGACGAAGCGATCGTGCGGCCCCTGCACGGCGATCGCGATGCAGGGCGCCGGGCCCGCTGCCGCGCGCCACCAGGCGCTCGGGGGACGTGCTGACGATGTGCATGCCGAAGTCGCGCCAGAACGCTTCGGTCGGCGCGAGCCGGCGCTTCTCCCAGCGCAGGAAGGCCAGCTCGACGGCGCGCCCCAGCGCGGGCGGCCGCTGCAGCGGCTGCACGCCCGGCGGCAGCCGGCTTTCCGGATACGACTCGGGTTGGCGCAGCACTGCGCGGGGATGGCTCATCTAGAGGCCTCCGTCTCGACACGTTCACTCGAACTGGATGGGAGCGAGGTTAGGCGAGCGCGATGCCGAGTGGTCAGCGAAACGTCGCCGTTCGGTCGGAAATCGGTAAACGGCCGTCCTGAAGGCAGTCTGGGACGCCTGGGGGATCCCGCGGCTCAGTGCAACGTTTCGAGGTAGTCGAGCAGGCTCTCGAGCTCCGCCGGGTCCGTGACGCTGACGGCCATGAGCGTGCCCGGAATCTCGCGTTGCGGGTTGGACAGAAAGCGGCGCAGCGAGGCGCGGTCCCAGACGATTCCGGAATCCATGACCGCGCGCGAGTGTATGCCTGAGGCACCGGTTCCCGCCTCGACGCCCACGATGCCGGCCAGGCTTGGGCCGATCGGAAAATCCGCCGGCGCCGTACCGCCATGGCAGTTGCGGCAACGCTCGCTCGAAAACCTGTCGCCCCGCCTGCGCTTGATCTTCGTCAGCGGCGGCCGCGCCGACGATGCCCGCGAGAGCGAGCGCCAGGCACGCCGACTTGCCAAAGCAGTTCATGACTTGACCCTCCGAAGTTGTCGCAAGCCATGCTAGAGGCGACCTCGCGCCGAGTCGTCAGCGAAGGGTCGTGATTCGGTCGGGATTCCAGCGGCCGGACGGGCGCCGTTCCGAGCGGCTAGCTGCGCCTGCTGCCATTTCCATGTTCGCGGATCTCGATCACACCCTGCGCAGCCGATGAGAGATCGTTCTGGGAGCGTCAAACCTGACAGTGCGCGCTCCAGTACACGACGTCCCGCGACCGGTACTGTGTAACGCGCTCGACATGGAACCGAAACTCACCCGGCGATGATCACCTTGGCCGGAGCATACGCTGGAGCCGCATTGACCGGGGTGTTCCTCTCCCCTACTGATGTATGCCTCGCCGCGCCACATCCACGGCTCGGCCTCGTCGTTACCTACCAACGTATGGTTTGCCGTAACCCGTTCACGGCCTGCCTTCTCCTGCCTCTACCAAGGTACACCTTGCCCCGACCCCGGGGTCTTCGATGCGATGCGCTGGTAGCCGATCACCCTGCCAGGGACCAATAGTGTCGAGCGCTTTGGCGGCGTAACGTTGACCCTACCGATTAACGATCTCCACGTAGGAAATGTCATGAGACTTCCGCTCGCTATGCTCATCAATCGCCGGGACCTGCGACCTTTCACCGCCGCAGCCATCCTCATCGCGTGCGCCGGCGCCCAGGCCAACGAAGTGCCGGGCTACGGCTTCGAGTCCGCCGCGCAGGAGATCACGCAGCTGTTCTGGCTTGCCGAGACCGCGAACGTGTGCGCCTGGGCGACGCGCGACGATGCGGACTGGTTCAAGCTGTTCTCGGTGCGTTTCCTCTCCGACCATCTGTCCGAGCGCAACCGCCTGGCGCTGGTGTCGATGGTGACGCAGGATGGCTACGAGAAGGGCGTGCGCCAGGCGGCGGAGGAAGGTGCCGGGCAGAACTGCGCGAGCCGCCGCTGGGAGCTGGGCTGGGCGAGCTACCTGAGCGCTGCCGTCGCGCACGATAGCGAGCTTGGAGGTACGCGATGATCACCGATCTCATCCTCACGCAAGCCGCGGCCCTCCTGGCGACGGTCCAGCTGAACTGCACCGCACCGCAGATCCAGGTCGTCGACGAGCTGGCGTGGCCCGGCGCCTACTTCCGCACCATCGAGGATCAGAACATGATCTGGATGAAGCGCTCCGCGGCCGAAAGCGGCAGCGCCTATCGCATCCTGGTGCACGAGCTGATCCACTGCGCGCTGTACGAGCAGCGCGAGAAGCGGGGCATGCACCATCCGCGCAGCCTCGACCTGCAGGAAGAGATGATGGTGCAAGGGCTGACTGACAAGCTGCTCGGCTCCTGATCCCAGGTGACTGAGTGCTGACGATGGCTGGCTTGAAGGAATAGTTTGGCTCCTCCCTCCCCGGTCCTCTCCTCCCCTTGACCGGGGCTTTTGACGGCGGGCCTGCGTGCCCGCCGCTTTTTTGCTGTTGAGCGTCCATTAATGCCTAACGAAGTGCCCCGATTTGCGCCGCTACGGATGCAGCATTCGCCCCTTGCTGGCGGCGCGGATCAGGAGATGGGACACGACGCCGTCTGCCAGATCTCCCGTGCATAGTCCGCGATGGTCCGATCGCTGGAAAACTTGCCCGAGCTAGCGACATTGAGGATGGCCTTGCTCGCCCAGGCGTGCCGGTCGGCGTACAGGCGGCCTACCCTTTCATGCGCCTCGCTGTACGACTTGAGATCGGCGAGGTGCATGTAGTGGTCGCCGTGGGTCAGCAAGGCGTCCCGGATGGGATTGAAGATGCCGGGCTCGTGGCGGTTGAAGTACTCCGAGAAGATCAGGTCCAGCGCCGCGCGGGTCTCCGCCTCGTGCTCATAGTGCCAATGCGGGCTGTACCAGCCCCGGCTGTCGACGACCTGCTCGGCGGTGAGACCGAACAAGAAGAGGTTCTCCTTTCCCGCCTCCTCGGCCATTTCGATCGTCGCTCCGTCGAGTGTGCCGATGGTGAGCGCACCGTTCATCATGAACTTCATGTTGCTCGTGCCGCTGGCTTCATAGCCCGCGGTCGAGATCTGCTCGGAGACGTCGGTCGCAGGAATGAGGCGCTCGGCCAGCGAGACGCAATAGTCCGGCACGAATAGGACTTTCAGGCGCCGGTTCACGGCGGGATCCGCGTTGATCGTGCTGGCCAGGCTGTTGATGAACTTGATGATCAACTTGGCCAGCGCATACGCCGGAGCCGCCTTGCCCGCGAAGAAGAACGTGCGTGGTGCGAACTCGAGATTGGGATGGTCGCGCAGGCGGTTGTACAGCACCACGATGTGCAGGGCGTTGAGCAGCTGCCGTTTGTATTCGTGGATGCGCTTGATCTGGCTGTCGAAGATCGTGTCGGGGTCGACCACCTCGCCGGTCGTGGTCTTGAGCCAGTCCACGAAGCGGGCTTTGGCCGCGCGCTTCGCGCTGAGAAAGGCGTCCTGGAAAGCCCTGTCGCGTGCGAGCGGCCGCAAGCGTGCCAACTGCGAGAGATCGGTGATCCAGCGATCGCCGATCGCCTCGCTGATGAGCTGCGCGAGCCCCGGGTTGCAGGTCAGCAGCCAGCGGCGTGGCGTGACGCCGTTGGTCTTGTTGTTGAAGCGCTCCGGGAACATCTCTGCCAGATCCCTGACGGTCCTTTCGCGCAGCAGCTGGGAATGGATGGCAGCCACCCCATTGGTGCTGTGCGAGCCGACGATCGCGAGGTTCGCCATGCGCACCTGCTGCGCCGCACCCTCTTCGACCAGGCTCACGCGCGCAACTCGGCCGTCGTCGCCCGGGAAGCGGGCGCGCACCTCATCGAGCAGGCGCCGGTTGATCTCCTCGATGATCTGGCGGTGGCGCGGCAGCACCACCTCGAACCACTGGAGCGGCCACTTCTCCAGGGCCTCCGGCAGCAGCGTGTGGTTGGTGTACGCGAGGGTGCGTTGTGTGAGGTCCCAGGCCTGATCCCATCCCAGCCGCGCCTCGTCGAGCAGGATGCGCATCAGCTCGGGAACTGCCATCGCAGGATGGGTGTCGTTGAGCTGGATGGCGGCCTTCTCGGGAAGCGCGCTCCAATCCGCATTGCTGCGCCGGAACCGCCGCACCAGATCGGCCAGCGAGCAGGCGACGAGGAAATATTCCTGCAGGAAGCGCAGTCCCTGTCCCATGCTGGTCGAGTCGTCGGGATAGAGGACCCGCGTCAAGGACTCGGAGGCCAGCGTCTCGGCGAGCGCGCCCACGAAGTCGCCCCGACTGAAGCGCTGGAAGTCGAAATAGTCGGGGGTGGCCGCCGCCCAGAGACGCAGTGTGTTGACCGTCTTGCCCCCATAGCCGATCACCGGCCGGTCGAACGGGATGCCGAGCAGCACCGACGGCCGCCCGACGATCGGCTGCAGCGCACCTGCCTGCAGCTCGAAGGAGCAGTTCAGCTTCACTTCGACCGCTTCCTCCAGCCGTGCCACCTCCCAGGGATCCGGCCGGCGCAACCAGTTGTCGGGCTGCTCGGATTGCCAGCCGTTCTGGATGGTCTGCTTGAAAATGCCGTACTCGTAACGCAGGCCGTACCCCATCCCGGGAAGCGCGAGGGTGGCCATGGAGTCCAGGAAGCAGGCGGCCAGCCGCCCGAGGCCCCCGTTTCCGAGTCCCGCGTCCGGCTCCGCCTCGAGCAACGCGGGATCGACGTTGCTCCTGCCTCGGATGAGCTCGAGCACGACATCGGCCAGCCGGGCGTTGACCGCATTGTTCGCCAGCGAGCGCCCGAGCAGGAACTCCATCGAGAGGTAATACACACGCTTGGGGTTCTTTTCCTCGTATGTCTTCTCGGTGAGCAGCCAGCGCTGCGAGATGACGTCGCGCAGCGACCTCGCCATCGCCTCGAACTGCTCTCGCGGCGTGGCCTTGAACGGATCGATCACATCGTCGAACAGCAGGTGCCGGTTGTAGAGGGCCTCGTCCGCGCCGGAGAACTGCACCGGCCCGCAGCCGTATTGCTGGCGCAGCTCGTCAAAACGATCGTTCATGATCTCCTCCGAAGTCTTTGTCATTGCGGCCCGAAGTGTTTGTCATTGCAGCAAGGGCACACCCTGAGCGATCCCGGGCAGCCTCCCTGCAAACAACAGCACGAGCGACCGGGGCTGCACCTCATAGGTCTCGTCCACGACGGGTGCGGCGTCAGGCGAATCGCAGATGTCTTGCGGCGGTTCCAGAAAAGTATCGAACGCGCGACGCCACCCCTGGTGCACCCCAGGCGCTGGCGGGAGCTCGAATGTCAGCGGCTCCCAATAGGCATTTACCATCCCGTGGACCAGGAACCGGCCATCCAGCGTGCCCACCGTGAAGGCAAGGCTGTGCGATTCGTCGCTCCAGTCTGGACACCGAAGCTTCACGCCGTGCCACTCGACCCGCGCCCGTCGCAGAATTTCGTTGAGGTTCAAGATCAGCTTGCCTCGCGCCAGATCGCCTCGAGAGCGCATCAACAGCAGAAGCCGCGTGAAGCGGTGAATGTCCCAGTGCTTGTCGAGTGCGCTCCAGTCGAACCAGCTGATGTCATTGTCCTGGCAATAGGCGTTGTTGTTTCCGCGCTGCGTGCGCCGCACCTCATCGCCCATGAGCAGGATCGGCGCTCCCGCGCACAGAAGCGTGAGGGCGAGGAAGTTCTTCACTTGTCGATTGCGCAGCCGTTCGATCGTTTGGTCGTCGGTCGGCCCTTCCACTCCGCAGTTCCAGCTCAGGTTGAAGTCGCTCCCGTCCCGGTTGTCCTCTGCGTTCGCCGCATTGTGCTTGCCGTTGTAGGACACCAGGTCGTTGAGGGTGAACCCGTCATGGCAGGTCACGAAATTGATGCTCTTCTCGGGCTCGCGCTCCGCGCCACCGTATATGTCCGGGCTGCCGAGCAGCCGCCGGGCCAGTCGGCCAACGGTCCCCCGGTCGGCCTTCATGAAGCTGCGCACGTCATCCCGGAACTGGCCGTTCCATTCCTTCCAGCTGTCACCGACGAATGTACCCACTTGATACAGGCCGGCGGCATCCCAGGCTTCGGCGATGAGCTTGGTCCCGGCCAGCACCGGGTCCGATTCGATGTCCCAGAGGATGGGAGGATTCTCGAGCGGGCGGCCGCGCTCGTCGCGCGAGAGAATCGAAGCCAGGTCGAAGCGAAAGCCGTCCACGTGCATCGACTCGACCCAATAGCGCAGGCTGTCGACGATCATGCGGCGCACGATCGGCTGGTTCGCGTTCAAGGTGTTCCCGGTGCCGGAATAGTCCGCATAGCGCGATCGGTCGTCCTGTAGTATGTAGTACGCTGCATTCTCCAGCCCGCGGAAGCACAGCGTCGGGCCCGCATGGTTGCCTTCCGCGGTATGGTTGAACACGACATCGAGGATGACCTCGATGCCGGCGCGATGCAACGCCTTCACCATGTCGCGGAACTCGTCCAGCGGGCCCAGACGATCCTTGCGGGAGCTGTAGGCGACATGCGGGGCAAAGAACGACACGGGCGAGTACCCCCAGTAGTTGACGTGGCCGCGCGGCGCATCCTGCTCGTCGAACTGGAACACCGGCAACAGCTCCACTGCCGTCACGCCGAGCTCCTGGAGGTAGCCGATCTTCTCGATCAACCCTCGATAAGTCCCGCGCAAATCGGCGGGCAGCCCGGAGCTCGGGTGGCGGGTGAACCCAGCCGACGTGCATCTCGTAGATCACGGTCTGAGAAAACGGCCGGTTCAGCGGAGCGTCGCCCTCCCAGTCATAGCTGCCGGGATCGGCGACCACGCTCTTCATCGCGGTCGCGCAATTGTCGCCCGGCAGAGAAGCGGCGATGCGGCTGTAGGCCTCCGGCACGGCGACGGCCTTGCTGTATGGGTCTAGCAGCATTTTGGCCGGGTCGAAGCGCAATCCCCGCTGCGGTTCGAACGGCCCACAAGCGCGGTAGCCGTAGAGCTGCCCCGCTTGAACATCGGGCACGAAGACATGCCAGTAGTGGTATGTCCGGTTGCTCCTCGGGTCGAGCGGAATCACCACGCTGGGCCGTGCATCGTCGGCGCCGTCGAAGAACAACAGCTCGATGCGCGTGCTGCTTTTCGAGAACACGCTGAAGTTGACGCCCTGCGGATGAACGCTGGCGCCGATCGGGTAAGGCTTACCTGATAGTGTTCTTAGCCTCATCAGCAACCTGAGCTGAGCCCGGGAAGAAGGCTCCGATAGACTCGAAATCAGCAACTGGACCTGGCTGGCGCGCTATTGCCCGACCCAGGCGGCGTCGCGCTCGAGCGCGCCCAGACGAAATCGCTGCCCTTCTTGCCAGGGGCCTTGAGCGGCCCCTGAATGCCGCTTACTTCTTCTCGACCGTGGGGCCGGGGTTCTCGGGAGGAGCGCCGGCCTTGACTGCCTGCTTTTCCTCGCCGGCGCGGCCGGACTTGTTCGGGTCGGGCTTGGACTTGACTGCCTGCTTTTCCTCGCCGGCGCGGCCGGACTTGTTCGGGTCGGGCTTGGACTTGACTGCCTGCTTTTCCTCGCCGGCGCGGCCGGACTTGTTCGGGTCGGGCTTGGACTTGACTGCCTGCTTTTCCTCGCCGGCGCGGCCGGACTTGTTCGGGTCGGGCTTGGACTTGACTGCCGCTTTCCTCGCCGGCGCGGCCGGACTTCTCGGCCTTCGACTGGCCGGTGTACGGCTCGTCGGCCGAGTAGCAGGACAGGGTGAACATCAAGAGACCGGCTGCTGCCAGCGCGGAGATCAACGAACGCATACTTCCTCCTGTTAGCACGACTTTCGATTTCGAGAGCACTGCTCTCAACAAACGTCGAACGTGAGCGCGCCCGCCGGCTCACGAGTCGTCAGCGAAAGGCAGATTGAGTCGCGGGCTGCGCCCATTGCAAGAGACTCCACGAACGGATCATCGATTGCGATCGCCGTCGCCAGCGCGGAAAGCCTCGTCGGTCGCGGATCCTCCTGGCCTCGGCCATGCGCTGGAACACCCCGCTGTCGACGATCTGCTCGAGCAGCGCCTGATTCGTGTCCTGCAACGCATCCGCGCCGCCATAGGGCGCCATGCGCCACAGGAGCTCGGGATCGAGCAGCGCAGCGGGCCGGACGAACCCGCGCTCGATTAGGAATCTCACCGCCTCGCGCTGGCGTTGGGCGGACACCGACTTGAACGGAACACCGCCGCGGTCGCCTTGGTAGCGCGTCTCCTCGACGCCCCCACGATCTTGGCGACCACGCCGAGCTCCTTCTGCCGCTTCGTGAGCAGCGCCGCGTACACTTCGCTCAGCTGGGCGTAGGACTGGCCAAGGCTGGTGGTGGCGGGGATCAGCGTTGCGACGACCCGGTCGATGTTGCGCAAGCCCATGTTGCTGGCCTAGATGGGGTCGCTGCCCAGGACCTGGGTGGTCACGTTCGGATGCTATTCGAGTTGCTCGCGACTGACATCGAGAGGAAGTCACAGGCGAGCAGATGGACTTCGAATCACACCACCACTCTGAGGAAGCTCGAGCGTTGTCAAAATGGCTGAAGGAACGCGCGGTATGCGCTGTGTGGCGCTTAACGCAGCTTAGCATTTCATCCTGGAGAGTCTTGGGGACTCGAGGGGGTGTAACGATTCGCGCGATCCGCCCCGACGACAGGGGACTCATTGTGAGGGCGTTTCGGGCGTTGGATCCCCGATCGATCTACCTGCGCTATTTCTTTCACAAGAAGGAGCTGAGCGACGAGGAGTTGCGGCGGCTCTGCGAGCCAGACCGCGCACGCGAAGTTGTGCTGGTTGCGACGATCGGAAGCGGCAATCAGGAAACCATTATTGGGCTGGGTCGCTACGTGCGCAGCGGCGCGAGCGCACAGATCGCATTCACGGTGGAAGAGGACTACCAGGGCCGCGGGATCGCAAGCTGGCTACTTCAACACCTCGCGCACATCGCGCGAGAGAACGGGATTTTGCAGTTCGAGGCAGATGTGCTCGCTGAGAACACGCCCATGCTCAACGTGTTGCATCACAGCGGACTCCGTGCGGACGTAACAGCGAGCGATGGCATCGTCCACGTCACGCTGTTTCTGGGCGATGCCCTGGCAAATGCGTAAATGGCCCGGCGAGCTCTTCGGCGGCGCCGGTCCGCCCCTGCGCCGCTACGATTCCGCGGTCACGGTCGCCGACCGGTGGCTCTATTTCTCGAACGCTGGTATCGCGCGGCCCAACCACGGCGTCTCGCGAGGTCTGCCTCTTGAGAGTTCGGTGCCAGGACCCCGTGATAGCGGTGGCGGTGCAGACGCGGGGGCGGGATCAGCGCGGCCAGACGCTCGATCAGTTCCAGGGCCCTCAGTCGGCGCTCGGCAAGGGTGCCAGCTCGCTCCTCGCGAGCGCCCTCGCCTCCTCGCGAGTGACGCCGAGGGCGACCAGCACCAGCTCCGCGGTGTCGGAACCGACGTCGCGCCACGTGCCATGTCCTTCCAGCACGGGGAGCATCGCCGCCAGTGTGGGACCGCTGATCGTGGCAACGACTGCAGGCAGCTGTTCGCTGGTGACCCGGTAGCGGCCTGACTGGATCCCTGCGCGCAGGTCGGCGATCGGTGCGCTCGAGGACACCGCCTGTAGCGATGCGCTGCTCAGGCCGAAGCGGCTCATGAAGCGCCCCCAATCCGGCTCGGCGTGCGCGCGGCGGATGTACTGGCGTATCCCGATTGCCAGGCGCTGCGCGGGATCGTCGATGCCGGCGAGCCCCTGCACGACCCGCTCGGTCATCTCCCGCACCAGCTGCGCGGCCACCTCCTCGAACAGGCCGTCGAGGTCGTTCACGTTGCTGTAGATCGTGCCGCGCGCCATTCCGGCGGCTGCGGCCAGCTCGCTGATGCTCACGCGAGTAACGCCGAGCTCCGCGAACAGCTTCATCGCTGCCGCGTAGATGCGCTTGCGCGTCGGGGTGAGAGGCTCGGCGGCCTGCTCGGAATACATGGCTCCCACTGTGTTCAATTCTGAAGTTCCACTGTGTTCAATTCTGAACAATGGTAGCACGGACGAGCGTCCGTCTCCAGACACCACATGCGACTATTGACAAATAGAGTGCGATATTGAACAATATTGTGCAACTAACACCAACAATGTCATTTAGCTTACCCCCGGAGCAGCCCGACCGCTGCACCAACCTATTGGCGGAGAAGCACTTTTATGAACGCGAGCACGCAGCAGGCCCTATCCAGTTCGGTGACCCTGAATGTTCAGGGCCGCCGGATCCACCTCACCGAAGCCGGTCATGGCCCACCGTTGCTGATGCTCCACGGCGGCGGGCCGGGGGCTTCCGGGCATGTCGAACTACTCTCGCAACGCCATCGCGCTGGCCGAGCGCTTCCGGGTCATCGTGCCGGACATGCCCGGCTACGGCTCTTCCAGCAAGGGCATCAACGCGGAAGACCCGTTCGGCGACCTCGCCGACTCGATGCTTGGGCTGCTCGACGCGCTGCAGATCGAGCGCGCCCACGTGATGGGCAATTCCCTCGGCGGCGCCTGCGCCCTGCGCATGGCTCTGGACCGGCCGGAGCGTGTCGGCCGCCTGGTGTTGATGGGTCCCGGCGGGGTCGGCATCTCGGAGAGCAAGCCGACCGACGGATTGAAGCGGCTGCTCGGCTACTACGCCGGCGAAGGCCCGACGCTGGAGAAGCTGCGCAAGTTCATCTGCGAAGACCTGGTCTACGACAGCAGCTGGGTCACCGAGTCGCTCCTGCGCGAGCGCTTCGAGGCGAGCATCGCACCCGAGGTGGTCGCCAATCCGCCGCTGCGGGCGCCGAAGGACTTGGAGGGTTTCAAGCGCCTCGACTTTCTCCTCGATCCGCGGCTGCCGGCGCTGAACAACCCCACGCTGGTGCTGTGGGGCACCGAGGACCGGGTCAATCCGGCGAGCGGCGCGCTCGCGCTGCAACGGAGCATGCGCAACTGCGACGTGTACCTGTTCAGCCGCACCGGCCACTGGGTGCAGTGGGAGCGGGCGCGACGAATTCAACAACGTCGTGGCGACGTTTCTCAACGCGGACCACGCCTGAAACGGGAGGATGAGCATGAATGCAGTCACCGATTGTCCAGTCGTATCCAGCCTGTTCGGACACATCAACCTCGGCTACCTGCTGGCCGAGTCGCAGCGGCTGCGAGGAATGGCGGCGCTTCGCCCGCGACGGCCTGGGCTTGCACGTCGAGGCGCCCGAGCGCGGCGTGATCGCGCTGCGCATCGACCGGCACGCGCGCCGCCTCATCGTTCGCGACGGTCCGGCCGAGGACGTGATCGCGCTCGGCTGGCAGCTCGACGACGACGCATGCGCTGCAGCTGGCGCTCGAGTCGCCTGCGGGCAAAAGGCATCCAAGTGCAGGAGAGCGGCGGCGAAGCAGCCGGCGCTGCGCGGCGTCGAGCGGTTCTGGGCCTTCGATGGGCCGAAGCGGCTGCGCTTCGAGCTGTTCACGCAGCCGCTGTGCTCGGACGCCCCGCTCGACATGCAGGTGAGCGGCTTCGTCACCGGCGCGCGAGGCATGGGCCATCTCGCGCTCACCACGCGCGAGCCGGAAGCCACGCTCCGGTTCTTCCAGGACGTCTTCGACGCGCGCATCTCGGACACCATCGACGATCGCCTCAACGGCATCGATCTCGACATGACCTTCCTGCGCTTGAACGCCCGCCACCACACGATCGCGACCGCGGCCACCCGCGGCAAGCGCATGGATCCGATCCGCACCCGGATCCACCACGTGAACCTGCAGGCCAGCAGCCTCGACGACGTGACCCAGGCTTATCGCCGGCTGCGTGATCTGGGCTTCGCCATCGCCAATGGCATCGGTCAGCACCCCAACGACCGCGAGCTCTCGTTCTACGTCGCCTCGCCCTCGGGTTCGAGATCGAGCTGGGCTGGAACCCGATCGAGGTCACCGACGAGGCGTCGTGGCAGCCGGGGCGCTATCACGGCATCAGCCTGTGGGGACACTTCCCAGAGAGCCTGACGCTGGGCGCGAAGCTCGGTCAGATGGGCCGCGGACTGATGTCGCTCACGCGCAAGGAATATACCGTGGAGGTCGGACGATGAACGCCGCTCACGAGCAGTTCGACGTTGCGCATCGTCGGCCTGGGACCCACCGGGCCTGACCCTGGCCCACACGTCTGGGCATGCGCGGCCTGCAGGTGCTGGTGCTCGAACGCGAGCCGAAGTTCTACGGCAACGCACGCGCGGTGTACACCGACGGCGAGTGCATGCGCATCTTCCAGTCGTTCGGCATGGCACATACGCTGGCCGCCGACATGTTGCAAGACGTGCCGGTGCAGATGGTGCTGCCGGACGGCTCGGTGCTGATGCAGATCAAGAACACGCAGCGACCACACGGTTGGCCTGCCAACAACTTCTTCTACCAGCCTTCGCTGGAGACCGCGCTGGCCGACGGACTGGCGCGCTATCCCGAACGTCAAGGTGCTGCGCGGCAGGGAGCTGACGCGGTTCGAGCAGGATTCGAGCGGCGTGGAGGTCTACCACGTCGCGACGGAAGGATCGGCCTACTGCAAGGCGGCGCCCGCGCCGGGAGCCCGGCCGCAACCGCTGCCCGGCGAGGCGCGCGTGCGCGCGCAGTACCTGGTGGGCGCCGACGGAGGGCGCAGCGGCGTGCGCACCCAACTGGGCATCCAGATGGTCGGCAAGAGCTTCCCCAACCCCTGGCTGGTGGTGGACCTCAAGCTGAAGGACCCGGCCGACGGCCTGCACCACCTGCCGTACTTCAACTTCATCTGCGATCCGGCCTTGCCCGACGGTGAGCTGCGTGCAGCCCGACGGTCATCATCGCTTCGAGTTCATGCTGATGCCGGGCCAGACGCGCGAGCACATGCAGCACCCCGACACGATCCGGCATTACCTGTCCAAGCACATCGACGTCGACAAGTTCGAGATCCTGCGCGCTCTGGTCTACACCTTCAATGCACTGATGGCGGAGCGCTGGCGCGAGGGGCGCGTGCTGCTGGCCGGCGATGCGGCCCACATGACCCCGCAGTTCATCGGCCAGGGGATGAACGCCGGTGTGCGCGACGCGTTCAACCTGGCCTGGAAGCTCGATGCGGTGATCCGAGGGCAGGCCGGTGAGGCGTTGCTCGACACCTACGAGCGCGAACGCCGCCCGCACGCCCACGCGATGATCCGCGAAGCCGAACGCATGAAGGACTTCGTGTCGATGGTGAACCCCGCCGGCACGCTGCTGCGCAACGCGCTGACGCGACTCGATCACGGCAACGCCCGTCATCGGCCGCTACGTGCGCCAGGGCGACTTCATTCCCAAGCCCACCTATGCAAGGGGCAGCTACTTCGGGCTGCCGCGGGCATCCAGACGGTCTGCCGAGGGGCGGATGATGCCGCAGCCCAGCGTTCGCGGCCCAGATGGGCGGCGCCGCATGCTCGACGAGCTCACCGGTAACGTCTTTGTGCTGATCGGCGCCGGCATCGATCCGCGCGCTACGCTCAGTGCGGATGACAGAGCACTCTGGGACGCGCTGGGTGCGCGCTATGTCGCGATGTACGAGTTCGGCCGCCGGCCCACCGGCGACGTGGACCGAGCCGTGCCCGCCGGGCTCATCGAGATGGAGGATCCGGAGGGCACCTTCTTCGCGTGGCTGCGCTCTAGCGGCGGCCGCAGCGGCAGCGTCGCAATCGTGCGGCCGGACCGGTTCGTGTTTGCGCTCGTGCCGGCGCGCGAGGTTGGTGCCGTAACACGTGAGGTCGCCAGGCAGCTCCACCGGACAGCTGCGAGCGCAGTCCACGCTGCGCCGCGGCCACTCGAGCCCTCGATGAAGGAGGCAGCATGAACACGGTGCTGGCTTGCGATCGCGGGCAGCAGTCGGTCGATAGTCCAGTGCAGGCCGCGGCGCTGGCGCTGCGGTCCGCCCGCGCCGACCGCCGCCCGATCGCGCCGATCTCGTCCAGCTACGGCATTGCGGGACTCGAAGCCGCGTATGCCGTGGCCGAGCTCAACACGCAGGCGCGCATCGCCGAGGGACGGCAAGTGGTCGGCAAGAAGATCGGGCTGACCTCGCGCAGCGTGCAGCAGCAGCTCGGCGTCGATCAGCCGGACTTCGGCGTGCTGTTCGACGACATGGAGTTCCTCAACGGTGCGAACATCCCGATGCAGCGGCTGATGCAGCCCAAGGTCGAGGCGGAGGTGGCGTTCGTCGTGGGCCAGGACCTGCTGCGATGCGCAACCGAGCTGGTCCCAGTTCCTGCGCGTGATCGCCTACGCGCTGCCGGCCATCGAGATCGTCGACAGCGCCATCGCCGACTGGAAGATCAGCCTGGTCGACACGGTGGCAGACAACGCCTCGTGCGGCCTGTACGTGCTCGGCGATCAGCCCGTGGCGCTGGGTACGCTGTCGCTCGCCGAGCTGGGCATGCGCATGATCGCGCAACGGCGAGGTCGTATCGGTGGGCAGCGGCGCGGCCTGCATGGGGCATCCTCTGCGTGCGGCGTACTGGCTGGCAAGAACCATGGCTGCGCGCGGCCAGGGCCTGAAGGCCGGCGAGGTCATCCTGTCGGGCGCGCTCGGCCCGATGGTGCCGGTCGCGGCGGGCGATGCGGTCGAGGTTTGTCTCGGCGCCCTTGGCAGCGTGGCGTGTTGCATGCACGCAACCGCCTAGTGCCACGCGGGCGTGCTCGCGCCGCACGCTAGTTTAGGGGCCCAGATCGTTCCCAGCGATCCCCTCAACGCCCGTCAGGCCTTCTGGCGGCCGGCCGGCACCGGGCTGGCCCGCCTCCGGGCCCGGCCTTCAGGCGGCCTTCGTCGCGCGGAGCAGCGCCCGCGCTCTGGAGAGAGCAGCGGTATCGCCCGCTTCGGGTAGCTGCTCGATCAGTGTGGCAAGCGCCTGCCGGTCTTCGGCCTGTGCGCCGTCGGATGCGCACAGCTCGATCAGCGCGATCAACTCGAGCCACGGCGCCTCCTGTGCCCTCGCCTCCGCCAGCGCCTGCCGGACCGAGGCGTGAGCGGCAGCGCTGTCGCCGCGCCCACGGGCAATCGCAGCCTGCACCAGGAACAGCTGCGGCAGGTACACGCGCTCCTCGTGCGCGTGCGCGAACTGCAATGCCTCCTCGAGCTGGCCGTGCGCTGCGTCCCAGTCGCGCGCGAGCAACAGCGCCTCGGCCGCGTACCCAAGGGTCTCGCTCCTTCCCACCAGCATCCCCAGCTGCGCGTTCTGGGCGGAGGCCTCTCGAATGCTGCGGTAACCCTCCCGCGGCCGTCCCATCCGGGTGTCCGCCCACCCGCGAAACCAACGGCTCCCATACCGGCCAATGCGCCAATGCGAACTTGTCGACGAGCACCTTCATCTCCTCCGCAAGCGCCGCAACTCGCTGCGGGTTGCCGAGCCGAACCTCGAACAGCGCGTCGTACCAGATCGCGGCCATCTGCGCCATCGGTTGTCGCAGCTGGCGCGCGCGCGCGTGCGCGCGCTGCAGGCGCTCGCGCGCCTGCTCGACCAGGCCGAAGTGCAGGAGCGGGATGGCGAGCAGCCCCAGCAGCATCACCTGCGGATCGAACACGAAGATCTCTCCCGGCGCGAAGTCCACCGGCTCCACGAGAGCGAGCCCGCGCTCGGTCCATTCGCGGGCGGCGTGCCAGCGTCCCTGCAGCTGGTCCACCTGGCCGTGCACGATGCATGCCGCCAGCGCAAGGACGGGATCGTTCGTTGCGGACGAGAGGGACTCGGCTTGCTCCGCCACGGCCAGCGCTTCGGCATACTCTGCGCGCAGACAAAGCAGGAGCCCGAACCCGTACAGCAGGCGTCTGCGCATCGGATGCTGCGGCAAGCCGGGCAGCAGCACATACGCACGCTGAAAAGCGCTCTTTGCTTCCGACGTGACGCCAAGCAGCTGCGTGGCGGAGGTGCCCCAAAGCGTTGCAAGCGCAATCTCCAGCGCATTGCGCTCGGTCCCCTCCGGCGCCTGGTCGAGCAGGCTCAAACCGCGCTGGGTGAGGGCCATGCACTGCGCCGGGATGAGGTTGAGCATGGCGGCTTCCGCGCCCTCCGCGTAGTAGCGCAGCGCAGCCATCGGCTCGCGGCCGCGCTCGAAATGCATGGCGAGCTCCGCTGGCGCCACGGCAACGCCCGCAGCACGCTCCCCTTCGAGTGCGGCGCCGACTTTGCGGTGGAGCTGGGCGCGGAGCGCCGGGGCGATGCGCTCGTACAACGCCTGCCGGAACAGGGCATGCCGGAACGAGTACGGCAACTCTGGCGCATCGTCCCCTTCCTCGACCCGCGGGGCCGTCAGCCAGACCTGCTCGCGTGCGAGCGCCTCGCATGTCTCACCGACCCAGGCTCCGTCGCGCTCGAGTGCAGCCGCGAGCGTGCTGGCACGGAATTCGACGCCGCAAACGGCCGCCGCCGAGAGCACCATGCGCTGCTCGTTCCCGAGCCTGGCAATGTGGTGATCGATGACGGCCGTCAGATTCTCCGGCACCGCCACGTCTGCCAGTCGCGCTGCGGCAGCAGCGTCCTCGCCGCCCCCCGCCGCGCGCGCTACTGACCTCGCTCATGACGGACGCCACGAACAGCGGCACGCCGTCCGTGCGCTCGTGCAGCGCATGCACGAACGCTTGGTCGCCGGCGAGCGCCGGCGAGCGCTTCGCCACGTACTCTGCGACCTCGGCCTCCGAGAACGGATCGAGCGCGATCTCCTCGCACAGGTCGTGCAGCCGCAACTCGTGCCGCAGTGTATTGAGCGGATGATCGAGCGCGACGACCTCGGCGGGACGAAAGCTTCCAAGCCACATCAGGCGCGCGGCCCCATGGCGCCGTGCGATGTAGTCGATGAGCCGCACCGTCGAAGGGTCGCTCCAGTGCAGGTCCTCGGTGACCAGCAGGAGCGGCCTGCGCTCGGTGTAGCGATCGAGCACCTCGCCCATCTCGCGCAGCATGCGTTGCGGGCTGACGCTGCCCACCTCTCGTCGCAGGGCGTCCCGCTCCTCCGCGCTGCTGAGCCACGGCAGCTGCAGCAGCCAGGTCGGTGCCACCGCGCGCAGCAGGCCCGGCACCGCGCTGTCGCTGCGGCACAGCGCGCCCAGGGCTTCGAGAACGGGAAGGTAGGGTTCGCCGGTGCTGTCGTGCTCCACGCACTGGCCGCGCGCACAAGCGACGTCGCCGAGGCCCGCGACGAAGCGATCGATCAGCGTAGTCTTGCCGATGCCCGGTTCACCGGCAACCCAGATCACCACGCGCTTGCCACTGCACGCGGTACTCCAGGCCTGCTGAAGCCGCTCGAGCGCGGCTGCACGCCCGATGAACGAGGGTTCCTGGGCCGAGCGGATTCCGGAAGCGCTTGCTGCAACCGACGGGTCGGCGGGTAACGCAGCCGCGGGGGCAATGAACCGATAGCCCCGTCGCGAAACAGTTTCGATGATGCGCGGCTGGCGGGCATCGTCGTTGAGGACCGTCCGCAGCTCGCTGATGACCGTCTTCAACACCGAGTCGCTGACGTGCTGGTGCCCCCAGACCTCGTCGAGCAACGCGTGCTTGGTGAGCAGCGACCCCGGACGACGCGCGAGCGCGCACAGCACGGCGAATGGCGTGGGCGCCAGAGCGACCGCCCTGCCATCGCACAGCAAGCAGGCATTCGCCTGGTCAAGCTCGAACCTTCCAAAGTGCAACCGTACCGGATTCGATTGACTCAAAGAGCGAGCCATAGCGGTACCTCCCTCCCGGCATTCTTGGGTGAACCGATTTTGATGGCGGCACGGACGCAGCGGCATGACCGCCTGGCGCATAGGGCTCCGCCGTTTGAAACGCTCTCAGTCTCGTCACCTGGCACACGTGCCGGTGCGTCGGACGGCAACGAGAGCCAGGCCGGCGGGCAACGTCCAGTAATCCCGGCAAAGCCGGGGGCTTTCCAACTGCGAGCCGCTCAAAGCGGCTCCGTCACCACACCAACGCAGCACCGCTATGCCATTTGCCTACTACTTGCCGAACTTCGGCGCCTCACCACCCTCCCTTGCGTCCGCAGGACGCGGGGGAGGGCTGGGGAGAGGGCAACTTGCCGCGGGTTCGCGTCCCCCCATCCCAGCCTTCCCCCGCAAGCGGGGGAAGGAGCAAGTACTCGCGCAAATGTCGAACTGCTACTGCCACCCCGGCAGAGCCGGGGGGCTCCCTTTAGACTAGACCCTCGATCGGCTACGGCAACCTTGACGAAGGTCAAATTACGCCGTCCCTGCCGGCGCCGGCTGGCACCGAGCCGCTCCATGCCGGGAAACCGTGAATGAGGCAACCGGCGTCGTGGCCGGCAGACTGTGAAGGCACAGCGGGGGATTATGCCTGAAGGCGACTCAGGTCAAGCAGTACGTCCCCGAGGGGGCCGGCGCCACCTGGAGCCGCTCAGAAATACCAGGACAAGCTCAAAGTCCCGAGCTCGGCGTGCTCCCGCTCGGTTTCGAAGGTCTTGGTGAAGTACGTTCTACCGAGGAAGGCTACGCAACGGCGATGTCGCACGGAGATGCCGACCGTCGCCATCCCGATGAAAGGCTCTGTGTCGACTGATCGGGCTGTCCCTGAACACTGTACCGTTCGGAAGCTGCGTGTCCCAGCCCATCGGCTCCTCCGAGCTCATTGATCCTGCCTCCTTCGAGCAGCTCTCCATTTGCGGTCATCGGCGCACAGCGTTTGCACTGATGGTCATGCCGCGTTCGATCGCGTGCGTGCTCGCCGCAGCTGTGGATGCGCCGAGCTCGTCTCGACCCCCGCGCTCGTCGACGCCGGTGACCATCGTGCCGACATGGATCTCGACGCCCAGGTCTCGGAGGTCTCGGGCCGCGCGCGCTCGCAGCGGCTCAGGAAACGAAGGCAGGATCGTCGGCCCGACGTCGAGCAGGACCACCCGCGCCTGACGCGGATCGATGTTGCGGAAGTTGCGGCGCAGCGATCGGCGCTCGCGCAGCGTGCAGCAGCAGCTCGGCGTCGATCAGCCGGACTTCGGCGTGCTGTTCGACGACATGGAGCTCCTCGACGTGCGAACATTCCGATGCAGCGGCTGATGCAGCCCAAGGTCGAGGCGGAGGTGGCGTTCGTCGTGGGCCAGGACCTCTGCGATGCGTAACCGAGCTGGTCGCAGTTCCTGCGCGTGATCGCCTACGCGCTGCCGGCCATCGAGATCGTCGACAGCGCCATCGCCGACTGGAAGATCAGCCTGGTCGACACGGTGGCAGACAACGCCTCGTGCGGCCTGTACGTGCTCGGCGATCAGCCCGTGGCGCTGGGGGCGCTGTCGCTGGCCGAACTAGGCATGCGCATGACGCGTAACGGGGTGGTGGTGTCGGTGGGCAGTGGTGCGGCCTGCATGGGGCATCCTCTGCGTGCGGCGTACTGGCTGGCAAGAACCATGGTTGCGCGCGGCCAGGGCCTGAAGGCCGGCGAGGTCATCCCGTCGGGCGCGCTCGGCCCCATGGTGCCGGTCGCGGCGGGCGATGCGGTCGAGGTTTGTCTCGGCGCGCTCGGCAGCGTGACTTGCCACCTGCAAACTACTGCCTAACTTCACCTGGCATGTGAGAACGTCCGGGCCATGACTCTCCTGCATTCCGGGTTCCCCTTCGGGGCCCGGAATGACAGGATCAGGATCGATGCCTTAGCTGAAGTTGTAAGTCCGCTCCCGTCAAGCCGCGTACACGATTCCGCTCTGCTCGGCCGACACGGTCGTGCCCGCCTCCCCCGCGACGATCTTGCCGAGGTCGGCCAGCGCCCCGATCGCAGCGCGCTTGCCGGTGGCCGAGGCGAAACGGCATGCGGCCTCGACCTTCGGCCCCATCGAGCCGGCCGCGAACTGCATGGCCCAGAGTGCCGCCGGCGAACCGCGCCGGATCGCCTTCTGCGTGGGCTTGCCCCAGTCCACGTAGACTGCATCGGCGTCGGTCAGCATCACGAACAGGTCCGCACCCAGCTCGCGCGCGAGCAGCTCCGAGGCGAGGTCCTTGTCGATCACGCACTCGATGCCGACCAGCTTGCGGTGCGCACCGGGCTCGTACATGGTCGGGATGCCGCCGCCGCCGGCCGCGATCACGATGGTGTTGCGCTCGAGCAGCCACTTGATCGGGCGCAGCTCGAAGATGCGCTTGGGCTCGGGCGAGGGCACGACGCGCCGCCACTTGTCGCCGTCCTGCTTGAACACCCAGCTCTTCTCCTTGGCGAGGCGGTCGGCTTCCTCCTTGGCGTACACCGGCCCGATGAACTTGGTCGGGTTCCGGAACGCGGGATCGCCGGGATCGACTTCGATCATGGTCAGCAGGGTGGCGAACGGCCGTTCGAAGGCAGCAGATTGCCAAGCTCCTGCTCGATCATGTAGCCGATCATGCCCTCGGTCTCGGCGCCCAGCACGTCCAGCGGATAGGTCTCCACCTTGGCGTACGCCGCGCCTTGCAGCGCCAGCAGTCCCACCTGGGGTCCGTTGCCGTGGCCGATCACGAGCTGATGTTGCATGGCCACCGGGGCGAGCGCTTCGGCGGCGATGCGCACGTTGCGGCGCTGGTTATCGGCGGTCATCGGCTCACCCCGCCGCAGCAGGGCGTTGCCGCCCAAGGCTCGAGGCGCCGAAGTTTTCGTCGGCGTCTCCCCACCACGTGTGGAAGCCGCCGCTCTTGAAGCGCCGATGGAACTTGTACACCGCGTGCTGCAGCAGCGCCTCCGGCTTGCGCGCGGGCCAGTACATGGGATTGCAGGTGACGCCGTTGTAGATCCAGCAGGAGGCATCGCGCTGGAACAGGGTGTTGGGCAGCGGCGGGAGGACGAAATCGGTGTCGCCGAAAGCTTCGGCCATCGTCGCCGACAGCTCGCCTTTGGGCAGGTCCAGGATGGCGATCCCGCCGATCAGGTGCTCGGCCAGCCTCGGCGCCGCCATCTCGTCGAGCCAGGGGCGCATGAAGCGCGACGCACCCAGGCCGACGTCGTTGACCGTGATGCGGCGGTCGAGCACCCACGCACGCCCCTCCCGGTCCTCGAGCGTCTCGGCGAGCAGCTCGTGCAGATCGAGCACCTCCACCCCGCGCTCGCGCATCTTCAGCACGAAGTCGTAGTGATCCTTCTGCGCCTCGTGCACCCAGAGGACGTCGTCGAACAGCAGATCGGCGGCGTTGCCCGGCGTCAAGCGCTGATGCGCCAGCCCCGGGCGACAGACCAGCACCGTCCGCAGCTTGCCTGCTTCGCTGTGCACTCCCACCTTCTGCATGGTTATCTCCATCTACTTCAAAACGCGATCAACACAGGGGATCACAGAGGAAACGTCAGCGGTGAACGCAGTCCTCTGTGTCCCTCTGTATCCTCGGTGGTAAACGCGGTTTTGCATCACGTCCTACTCGGGCAACGCGCTGCGCCGGAAGAACTCGAGCGTGCTTTCGTCGGGCGCTCCGAACCATCTGGCGTACAAAGCACGGAACTCTGCAGATCTGAACAGCCGGCTCAAGGTCCGGTCCACGACCAGGCGAAAGTCGTCGTCGCCGCGCGCAAGCCCAAGCGTCAGCGGCTCATGCGTGTAGCGGCGGTCCAGCACGAACAGATCGCGGGCGGCAGGGTTGCGGGCGGCGGCTTTCAGCAGGATGGCGCGCTCGCCGAAGAAAACATCGGACTTGCGCGCCAGCAGCCGGTCGATGCCGGCGTCGTACGTATCGACGGGAACCACCTTGGCGGGGATGTTCATCGTCGCGCGCCGCTCCTGCAGCCAGCTTTCGCTGGTGGTGCCCGCGACCACGGAGAAGGTCTGCTGCACCAGGATCTGCGCGGGCGAGCCACGCCACAGCAGCCAGGGGCTAGCCGCCTCGCCACTGGCCAGGACCTGCCACAGCCGATAGGAAGCGTCGGCGCGCAGCATGACGCCGATCCCGCCCGGGTAGACCGGGATCGAGAAGGACGCCTGCTGCCTGCGCGTCAGCGTCACGCTGTCCGCTTCGCACAGCAGGTCCACCCGGCCCTGCTGAACGTCGCGGAAGCGCCCTTCGGCCGTGACCGGCACCCACTCCAGCGCCAGGGTCAAGACACCCGGCTCGGCCTTGACCGCCGCGGCGACGTGCTTGCACAGCTCCACCGAGTAGCCGGCCGCGTTACCCGATTCGTCGCGGTAGGAGAACGGCTGCGCATCGGTGCGATACCCCAGCACAGAGCTTGCCCTCCTGGCGGGCGCGCGCGAGCGCGCCCGCCGCCTGTGCAGGCGGCACCAGCGCCGCCCCGAAAAGTGCAATGGCGAGAATCGCCGTCCATGTACGGTGCCCGCAGCTGCTTCCCGATTGTGTGCGCCTCATATCTGTCTCCTGTCACCCGTCGATGCCGGTACGGTCAAGCTGCTTTGGGCCACGCGGTCCAGCCCCGGTCGCGGTTGCCGCCGGTGTGGCGAAACGCGGCGCGATGAACGCCCAGATCACCCATCCGAACCCCATAACCAGCATGCCGCCCATCACCGCCTCCAGTCCCGCCGCCCACAACGCGTAGACGTTGTAGACCATGCCCACCGAGGCCACCGCGAGATTGCGGCGATAGGCCGCCTCGGGAACCTTGGCGGCCTGCATGATCACCGCCAGCGCCGACAGCGCGAAGATGTAGGGAATGACGTTGGTCACCACAGCCAGATTCACCAGCTTGCCGAACTGCGCGCTGAGATCCGGCGACATCGTGGACAGCGCCATCAGCGACTGGACCACCCCCATGACCACCATGCCTGTGATCGGCGCGCCCACCGCGTTCACCTTGGAGAACAACGCCGGGAACATCCCTGGTCCGCCGCCGCCTTCCGGTCTGGCGCGAGCGTGAACTGCCAGCCGAGCAGCGACCCGACGCAGGCCATGACGGCGAGCGCCATGACGATGGTACCCACCGTGGGGTTGAACATCTGCGCATAAGCGAGCGCGAACGGTCCCGTCGAGTTCGCCAGCTCCGCATTGGGCACGATGCCGGCAATGACGGTGGTGGACAGGATGTAGATCACGCCGGCGCCCAACGTGCCGAGCAGGCACGCGAGCGGCACGTTGCGCTTCGGGTTCTCCACCGCCGCCGAGTTCTGGGCCGCGGACTCCAGGCCGAGGAAGGCCCACAAGGTGAGCGTGATGCTCGAGCCTATCCCCTGCAGGATGCTCACGCCGTGCGGGTTCCAGGCCGCCGCGAAGGTGTCGCTCTTGAACCAGAACCAGCCGATGATGGAGATCAACCCTACCGGCAGGATCACGCCCCATACCGTCACTGAACCGATGTGCCCGGTGATGCGCGGCCCGCCGAAGTTGGCCACCGTCGTGAGCCACAGCAGGGCGATCACGCCGATGGTGGTGGCGACGGGCGTGGACGACAGCCACGGGAAGAACCCAGTGAGATATCCCACGGCCGACACCGCCACCGCGACGTTGGCGATCGCGAGCGACAGGAAGTACAGGTAGGACACGCCGAAGTAGCCGGCCTTGCCGTAGGCGTCTTCGGCATAGGCCGCCAGGCCGCCCTCGCGCTGATTGAAGACGCCGGCCTGCGCGAATCCCCATGCCATCGCCATCGACCCTAGCGCCGTCACCACCCAAGACAGCAGCGAGATCGCCCCGACCTTGGCCATGTTGGTCGGCAGCATGATGATGCCCGACCCCATCATGTTGATCGCCACGATGAAGGTCAGCTGCATCAACGTCATCTTCTTCGCTTGCATAACGCCTCCTCACAGATTGGTTCCCGGCGCTTGAGCGCCGCCCATGCCTACTCGCGGATGACGTAGGTGTAGAACTTGATGCGACCCTGCTCGCGCTCCTGG
>CAWGCC010000021.1:0-259029 GCA_963820965.1 uncultured beta proteobacterium
GTACGCCACGATAAACGCTCTGTGATCGAGCGTATTGCCTATCTCATCTGGCCCGTAACCCTGCCCCAGGAGGTACGTCATCAGCCTGGATTTGGCCGCTGGCGCCTTCTGTTGGTCGCCCCAGTCGGGACTGACCTTCGGCATGGTTTCGTTCAGGAGCTGTTGCTGCTCCTGGAACTGGGTCGCTCGCTTGGTCTGGAAATCTTGAGCTTGCTGGACGAGCGCCTGCTGGAATTGCCCGGCGACCGCCTGCTTGGTGTTCTGTATCTGCTGATTGCGCTCACCAACCCGGACCCGCTCGGCTGACCACAGTGCGGGGTCTTCACGCTTGAGTTGGTCCCAGTTGATCGATGACGCTTCCGCCATCAACTGCTGCTCGGATGCGAGAACCAATCTCGCTGCCTTCTCGTATTCAAGATCGATAGATGCGTTACGCTCTGCAAGTTCCTGCTGTGCCTGGGTTGCCTGGGTTTAGCATCTCAAGACGTTCGTCAGCAGCGGTCCTGACCTCGTAGCTGTCCTTGAGGTCTTTGAGGGATACACGACTGGCTTTGTCATGCACCTTCACGTCCACCTGGAGAGCGTCGAACCACTCAGGGTCCGCTTCCAGATGGTCAATCAGCTCCCTTACGGTAGCTATAGGCTTCTCGTCGGCTTCCGCATCCGCGTCATCTGGCTTTGATGGCTCGGCGTCGTCACCTTCGACTTGTACGTTCTCTTCACCGCCGCCCACGTCGTCGTCACCCTCGGCCGGCTCGCCTGGGATGGGCAGCTCGGGCTCGGGCTCAGTGTCGTCTTGAGGTTTCTTGGGTGGTGTCGTGTCCACGTCGCCGTGGAAATCATCACCGAACTCTTCTTGCGCCAAAAGAGACAATGACATCGGCGCAGTCTTCGCGCTCTCTTCGCCGGCACCCTGGGATGGGGTATCGCTACGAGCTGTTTTCGCCACCGCTCTTAATCTCCTCTAACTGCAACAGCGCGCGTGCATTGTTGCCGTTTACGAGTATCGCCTTAAAGTGCCCGCGCAGACTTGTGACTACCCGGTGCAGCATGTAGGCGTTGTCCCTCGCTTGCCGGTCCTCGGCAGAGGATTGCTTCCAGCCTTCTTCGATCACTCTATCGATCGCGTCAAGTGCTTCTATGAAAATCGGGTCTTCGACAATCGTCGCACGACGTGCGCGCTCCGCCTGCGCGCGTAATTTCTGCGCGTCATGCGTCGTGCTTTTTATCTGTCGCGTCATCGTACGTTTGGCCCCGCACGAAACTGATCGAGTAAGTTTGGTGACTGACGCATCCAGTCCCGTGGCGCCTGCTGATAAAACTGGTACGGGTTCTCTGCCGCCAGCAAGCCAAGGTAGCCAGCGTGCGGATGCAGCGGTGGCGATTGTGGCCCAGGCGAGAGGAACCCCTGCTCAAAATCGAGCTGTAGGTTCCTCGACCCGCCGACACGTTGGCCGCCGCGATCGCCGGTAATCTGTCGCATCGTGTAGCTGCCGAACATTGGGGTACGTGGCAAGCACGCCCCGCACGGTACTCATGTCATTCGGCCCCGTGTCGGACCAACCGAACCGCTGCCGCACCAGTCTGCGCAGCATCTGGTCGCGTATCATGCTTTCGTAGCCGTACTGATTGGCAAGCAACCCCTGCTCTCCCTGCACCTCCGGCGTACCGCTGCGCTGCCCGGCTCAACGTACGTTGGCTTCTGCGATGCGACTGCCATCAGACACGGCTCCCAGGTACGTTGGCCGCATACTTCAGTTCGATGTCGGTGAGCTGGTTTCGAATCTTCTCCATCTCGATGAAGTCGGTCTTTCTGCTGTCAGCGCCTCGTTCTCCTGCCGCAGCTTCTCGATCTCGCGCTGATGTGACGCCTGCAAGTCCTGCTGCTTCTGCTGCATGTCCATCATCTTCTGCTGCGCGTCGATCTGGTCCTTCTGCGCCTTGAGCTGCACCTTCTCCGTTCGACCTTGACCGCTTCCATCTGCACGGCGATGGCAGGGTCAGGCTTGTCCTCCTCCTTCCCAGTCACCTGCGGGCCAGGGTCCGTGAAGAACAGCGCGGGCTGCTTGAGGTTGGCGTTCTTCACGATCTGCGCCGCCGTCTGGTAGACGTTGTGCGGCGTCACTAGGGTACCCATGCCGCCCGCGGCGACGATGTCCTTCTGCTTGTCCCAGATCGCATTCAGGTGGATCAGGTTCTGTGTCTGCGTGCCGAGGCCAAGACCGACCGTCACCGTCATCGACGACGACACCTACTCTTCCAGCAGTCCGGCGCAACCTACGCGTACACGCTCGGGGTGAGCGTGGATATTTCCAGCACGATTTCCCTGGGTGGCGCCGCATCGTTCCTGGACGGGAGCATCGACGTGCTGCGCCAGTACGACACCCATGCTCACGTTCCCCAGCCGTCGACTCAAACCTTCGTGCTCGATACCGCGGAGTACGACGTCACCGGTGTCGTCGGTAAAGTAGGCATCGAGGTCTACGCGCACCGTCACGTCCAGCTCGCGTTCGTGTTGACTTCCCGGCAGCCGCTCGACGTGAACGGAACGCGGGTGCGGGAAACCACCACCCAGGTCGTCAACGACGTCGGTTCGTTCACGCGCGAGACGACGACGCCCTCGACCGAGTACGTGCTCCCCTATCGGATCGACACGGCGCTCGCCTTGCCGTGGGACGACGTCACCGTGGCGGCCCAGGGCGGGGTATGCGGACTTCGTCACGGGCGACGATCGACGGCTCCCGCGTCCGCACGCAGCGGGGCGACACCGTGTTGCGTTCCGTGGTCGACCTGCGTCGGGAGTCGAGTGGTCGTCCGCCGGTTCGAGGGTTGCGGGTACCGGCGGGCATCGCGCACGCGCGCGGCGCGCTTGCGTTTGCGCAGGCCGACCACGTCGACGACGACCGCCTGGAGCGGATTGCTTCCGAGTCGGGACGTACGCGGGTGTCGTTTGGCGCGGGGTATCTCATCGGCAGCTTCATGTTCGACGCCGCGTACGAGAACGTCCAGGGGAGTGCGCGCCCGATTCCGTCGGCGACCGCATCGAAGCCGCCGGGTTGCTGCTGCAGGGATCCTACTGGTTCTAGCCGGTCAGCGCTTGCGCGAGGTTCCGGCGAGAAGCGCGAGATAGGCGTCGTCCAGGCGCGACATGACGTCTTCGCGAAAGTCCGCCGCCGTCTTCGAGCGCGCGGTGGTAGACCTCTTCGAGGTAGCGGCACAACGACACCTGTCGGTCCTCGATCTGTTCGTCGACAAGTGCGATGCAGCTGCTCGCGCCGTGCGCAGAAGTCCGGGCTCGGTTTCTTCGCGCGCGCGACGTTGTGGAAGTAATCGTTCAGCACGCTGCACCCAGTACGTGTCGTGATCGCCGCCGTTGTCGAAGACGCATCCGGGACGGTCGAGGAAACAGTAGCCGTAGACAAAGTAGGTGCACTGCAGCATTCCCTGCAGGACAGAAGCGGCGGAAACAGTCCGGGCTCGTCTCGTCGAGCTTGCACGGCAGCTGGCAGTCGCGACACAGGCGGGTCGTGTCACCGCCGTAGACGTACGGCGCAGCGGGAATCTTGATCTTCGGGACGGCCCATGGCCGCGGGTCACTGCAGGCAAACATGCCCGGACTGCATGCGTCCGGGCTTCGCTCGCGGGCCCTGAACGCGCGGCGCGATCAGCCATCGAGGCAGGCGTTGGTGAGACGGCGGTATGCTTCGCGCGCGGCTTCCTGCTCGGCGTGCTTCTTCGTCTTGCCGTTGCCCTGGCCCGAGGATGTTGCCCTTCACCACCACTTCGACCGAGAACTGCTTGTCGTGATCGGGCCCCGTGGTCGAGTGCACGCGGTAGCGCGGCGGCACCTTGTGCAGGGCCTGAATGTACTCCTGCGAGCAGGCTCTTGTAGTTGATGGCGTCGGCCTGGTAGACGACGTCACCGAGATTCGTCGGGCAGCACCTTCAGGATGACGTGGCTCGCCGCCTCGAAGCCGCCGTCGATGAACACCGCGCCGAACACGGCCTCGAGCGTGTCCGACGAGCACACTGTGCATCGTGCTGCACGCCCGCCTTCTGCGCGTTGTCGCTCACCAGCACGAACGAGCCCAGGTCGATCTTCTTGGCCAGATGCGCGAGCACCTGCTTGCTCACCACCACCGACTTCATCTTGGTGAGTTCGCCCTCGGTCTGTCCGGGTAGTGCGTGATAGAGGTAGTCGTTCACCACCAGCGACAGCACCGAGTCGCCCAGAAACTCCATGCGCTCGTTCGACGTGCAGCGCCGTGTTGGCTTCGGTGCCCGGCGTAGTACGACCGGTGCATCGAGCGATGCAATCAGGAGCGAGCGGTCGCGGAATCGATAGTCGAGGATGCGCTCGAGCACGGCGAGGCGCTCGACGCCGCCGGGAATCGGCGCGGGACGGGTGGTCTGGAGACGGGCGCGCAGTCTTCGAAGCAGGCCCAGCATGCGCGCGCGCCTACGTCCCGGAGTAACGCCGCACGATCATGGTGGCGTTGTGCCCGCCGAAGCCGAACGTGTTCGACAGCGCCACGTCGATGCGCTGCCGGCGCGCGCACGTTGGGCACGTAGTCGAGGTCGCACTGCGGGATCCGGGTGTTCCTGGTTGATGGTCGGCGGAATGATGTCGTCGCTGGATCGCCAGCACGCAGAAGATCGCTCGACCGCCGCGGCCGCGCCGAGCAGGTGGCCGACCATCGACTTGGTCGAGCTCACCAGCGAGTTTGTACGCGTGGTCGCCGAACACCTGCTTGATGGCCGCGGTTTCGCTGGCGTCGTTGAGCTCGGTGCTGGTGCCGTGCGCGTTGATGTAGTCGACCGCGGTCGGGCTCGATGCCGGCGTCGTCGAGCGCCATCTGCATCGCGCGCACCGCGCCCTCGCCGTCGGGCGCCGGCGACGGTCATGTGGTAGGCGTCGCCGGTCACGCCGACGCCGATGATCTCGGCGAGGATGTGGCACCGCGCGCCTTGCGCGTGCTCGAGCTCCTCCACGCAGCAGCGATGCCCGGCTCCTTCGCCGATCACGAAGCCGTCGCGGTCCGCGTCGAACGGGCGCGAGGCGCGCTCGGGCGCGTCGTTGCGCCGCGAGAGCGCCTTCAGGTGCAGAAGCCCGGCCAGCGACATGGGCGTGATCGCCGCTTCCGTGCCGCCGGTGACCACCGCGTCGGCGTAGCCGAGCCGGATCAGCATGAACGCGTCCGCCGATCGCATTGCCGCCCGAGGCGCACGCCGACACGGTGGCGTAGTTGGGACCCTTCAACCCGAACGCGATCGACACATAGCCCGACGGCATGTCGGCGATCATCATGCGGAATGAAGAACGGGCTGACCTTGTCGGGGCCGCGCTCGAGCAGGATGGTGTGCTGCTCTCTCGAAGGTCGCGATGCCGCCGATGCCCGAGCCGATCACCACGCCGATGCGGTTGCGATCGAGCGCGTCGAGATCGATCCCGGCCATCGCCTGGCGCGCGCCGCACATCGCGAGGTGCACGGTGCGATCGGTGCGCTTGCTGTCCTTGCAGTCCATGAACTCCGAGGGCTCGAAGTTACGCACCTCCGCGCCGAAGCGCGTCGGATACGCGGAGACGTCGAAGCGGTGATGGTCGCCGCCGCCGCTCTTGCCGGCGACGATGCGCGTTCCACGTGTCGGCGGTGCTGTTGCCGCAGCGCCGTCACCAGGCCCGACGCCCGGTGACGACGACTCGTCTGCGACTGTTCGTCGGATGCCATAGATGCTGCCGCTCGCCGCGTACCCGCGGGCCGCGACGCGCGCATGACGCGCGGCCGTCTAACCTGCCTTCGACGTTGATGTAGTCGATCGCGTTCTGCACGGTCTTGATCTTCTCGGCTTCCTCGTCGGGAATGTCGAGACCGAACTCGTCTTCGAGCGCCATGACCAGCTCGACCGTGTCGAGCGAGTCCGCCTTCAGATCCTCGGCGAACCGGGCGTCGTTGGTGATCTGATCCGCGTTCACGGACAGCTTCTCTTCGATGATCTTCTTGACCTTGTCTTCGATATCCGACATGCGAGCGTTCACCTCCTGTTCGACGCGCACGCGTCAGCGCGCCATCACCATACCGCCGTCACAGTTGATCACCTGACCGGTGACGTAGCCGGCGCAGGTCCGACACCAGGAACATCACCACGTCGGCCACGTCTCCGGTCTCGCCGAAACGGCCGAGCGGAATCATCTGCCTCATCTGCGCTCTGCACATCCTCCGGCAGCGCGTCGGTCATCGCGGTCCGAATGAATCCGGGCGCCACCGCGTTCACGCGCACACCGCGCGGCGCGAACTCCTGGGCCAGCGACTTGGTGAGCCCGATCAGGCCCGCCTTGCTCGCCGCGTAGTTGGCCTGGCCGGCGTTGCCCATCTGCCCGACCACCGACGCGATGTTCACGATGCTGCCCGCGCGCTGCTTCAGCATCGACCGGCGCGAACGCCTTGCGTCACATTGAACGCGCCCGTCAGGTTGACGTGCGAGCACCGCCTCCCAGTCGTCCGCGCGTCATGCGCACGAACAGCCGGTCGCGCGTGATGCCGGCGTTGTTCACCAGCACGTCGACACGGCCGAAGTCGGCTCGAGCACGCGTCGCCCGAGCGCACTGCCGCGTCCTCGAAGCGACGATACGTCGCAGCGATACCCGCGCGCACGTCGCGCCGTGCCGCGCAACTCCGCGGCCGCCTGCGCCACCGGCGTCCTCGACAACGTCGACGCACCGCGATCGCCGCGCCCGCGCGCGGCGAGACGTTCGCGCGATCTCACGTCCGATGCCGCGCGCGGCGCCGGTGACGACCGCCGACTTGTCCCGTCAGTTCCATGCGTGTGTCGACGTCCCCGCCGGCGGCGGAGGCGACGCTACTTCCTTATAGCAAAGCCCGCAAATGCGGCCGAAAGAAAAAGTTACGGCGCCGCGGGCAGCGTCTCGCACGCGGACAGCGACATCACGTCCACGCCGTCGACGATGCGCTTCATCAAGCCGGCCAGCACGTTGCCCGGGCCGACTTCGTAAACCATCGGGCCGGATTGCGCGTCGGCGAACGCGACGCATGCTCCGCGTCCACAGCACCGGCGACGAGAGCTGTCGCGAGAGCAGATCCACCACCGCGGATGCATCGGCGCACCACGTCGCCGGTGACATTGGCCACCCATCGACGCGCAGCGCGCCCGTCTCGAAACCGCACAGGAATGCCCGGAATTCGTCGACCGCCGGCTCCATCAGCGGCGAATGAAACGCGCCGCTCACCGGCAGCAGGAGCGCGCGCTTGGCGCCGCGCGCCTTGCACAGCTCGCACGCCTGCTTCGACCGCCGTCGACGTCGCCGGAGATCGCGAGCTGCGACGGCGAGTTGTAGTTGGCCACCACCACCGTGCCGCCCGCTTCGCGCAGGCACCCTTCCACCGTCCGCCTCGTCGAGCCCGATGATCGCCGCCATGGTGCCCGGCCGCTCCACGCCCGCGTCGTACATGAGCTCGCCGCGGCGGCGCACGATGCTGCAGCGCGTCCATCGGGCTGAAGCACGCCGGCCGCCACCAGCGCGGAGAACTCGCCCAGGCTGTGTCCCGCGACGACGCCGGGCTCGATGCCGCGCTCGCGCAGCACCGCCAGCACCACCAGGCTGTGCAGCAGGATCGCGGGCTGCGCGTTGCGCGTGCGCGTGAGCTCCTCCAGGTCGCCCGAGAACGAGAGCGCGGCGATGTCGAAACCGAGCGCGGCGTTCGCGTCGCGATAGAGCTCGCGCGCCTCCGGGAAAGGCGTCGTAGTAGTCCTTCCCCATGCCCGACGAACTGCGAGCCCTGTCCCGGGAAACAGCATGCCGACCGGCGCGACATGCAGTGCGCCTTCGCTACGGAACGGGTGCGCGTGACGGAAGAGAACCGAGCCCCAGGTGAAGCCGCCGCCGAAACCGGTGAACAGCACGAGATCGCCCGTCTTGACCCTGCCCGCTGCGCACCAGCTCGTCGTACGCGATCGGAATCGTCGCCGACGACGTGTTGCCGTAGCGGTCGAGATTCACGATCATGCGCTCCTTCGGCAACCTCGAGACGTTCGCCCACCGCGTCGATGATGCGGATGTTGGCCTGGTGCGGAATCGACGACTTGACGTCGTCGACCGCGAGTAGCCCGCCTCGTCGAGCACGATGCGCGCGGCATCGGCCATCGCGCGCACCGCGAACTTGAACACGCCGTCGCCCTTCATCTTGATGTAGTGCAGCCGGTCCGGCGCGGTCGCGTGCGTCGTACGGCTGGCGCGATCCGCCCGCCGGAATGCACAGCAGATCGGCGAGCGAGCCGTCGCTCTTCATGTGCGTGGCGAGGATGCCCTCGCCCGGGCTCGCACGCTTCCATCACCGCGGCGCCCGCGCCGTCGCCGAAGAGCACGCAGGTGCTGCGATCCTGCCAGTCGACGAACTTGCGTCAGCACTTCGGCGCCGATCACCAGCACGCGGTTCATCGCTCCGGACGCGATCATGCCGTGCGCGAGATTGACGCCGTAGATGAAGCCGCTGCACGCCGCGCTCACGTCGAGCGCCGCCGCGTTGGTCGCGCCGATGCGGTCCTGCACCAGCGTCGCGGTGGCCGGAAACGGCATGTCGCCGCTGACGGTGCCGATGAACGATCCCGTCGAGGTCGGCCGCCGTCGACGCCGGCCATGTCCAGCGCGCGCTTCGCGGCGATCAGCGCCAGATCCGAGCACGCCTGGTCCGGCGCGACGATGCGTCGCTCCTTGATGCCGGTGCGCGTGGTGATCCACTCGTCCGACGTCTCGACCATCTTCTCCAGGTCGAAGTTGGTGAGGACGCGCTCGGGGACGTAGTGCCCCGTGCCGATGATGCGGGAGGATCTAACGGACTTCGACGGCATGGGGCGCTCCCGTGGCTGAACTGCTCCTCGATATGACGATTGACGTTGGCGTTGACGGACTTGCGCCGCGACCAGGATGGCGTTGCGGATCGCGCGCCGCGAGCTCTTGCCGTGCGAGATGATCACGACGCCTTTCACGCCGAGCAGCGGCGCGCCGCCGTACTCGGCGTAGTCGAGCTGCGAGCGCATCGAATGCGAACGCGCGCTTCATGAGCAGCGCGCCCGCCTTCGCCAGCACGCCGCGACGGATCTCGTCGCGCACCAGGTGCGCGAGGAACGAATAGATGCTCTCGGAAAACTTGAGAATCACGTTGCCCACGAAGCCGTCGCACACCACCACGTCGGCCGCGCCGTCGAACACGTCGCGGCCCTCGACGTTGCCGACGAAGTGCAGGCGCGGGTCCGCCTCCAGCAGCGCGTACGACTCGCGCACCAGGTCGTTGCCCTTGCTCTTCTCTTCGCCGATGTTGAGCAGTCCGACGCGCGGACGTCTCGATCACCGAGGTGGTACTCGCGCGAACACCGAGCCCATGATGGCGAACTGGACCAGATTCTTGGGCGTGCACTCGTGGTTGGCGCCGACGTCCAGCACCACGGCGCCGCGTCTGCTTGTTGGGCCACAGGGTCGAGATCGCCGGGCGCGAGACGCCGTGGAGCCGGCCGATGGTGAGCAGCGAGCCCGCCACCACGGCGCCGGTGTTGCCCGCGCTGACCATCGCGTCGGCGCGTCCCTCGCGGATCAGGCGCAGCGCCACGGCGATGGACGAATCCTTCTTGCTGCGGATCGCCTGCGCGGGCGCTTCGTTCATGTCGATGTTCTCGGACGCGTGGACGATCTCGACCCAGCGCCGGATCGACGTCGCCGAGCAGCGGGCGAATTTCTTCCTCGCGGCCCGACCAGGATCAGCTCGAACTCGCCCGGGCTCGTGCCCGGGCCGCGTCGATCGCGCCGGGAACGACGACCTCCGGGCCCGTGTCGCCTCCCATCGCGTCAACGGCGATCCGCACGCACACCTCTTACAGTTCTTCTTCGATGCGTACGACTTCGCGGCCGGCGTAGAACCCGCAGTTCGGACACACGCTGTGCGGCGTCTTGGGCTGGCCGCAGTGCGAGCACTTGGTGAGCCCGGGCGCCTCCAGCTTCCAGTTGGTCCGGCGCTTGCGCTTGCGCGTCTTCGAATGTTTTCGTTTTGGGCAGACCCATGACGTCTTCTCCTGATAACAGTCTGCGCGAAGCGTCCCCGCGCGAGTGTATCCGCTACCGCAGTTTCGCAGCGCATCCCAGCGCGCGATCGGCCGACGACTCGCACGTGCACGTTTCGCGATTCCGGTTGGCGCCGCACACCGGACACAGTCCGCGGCAGCTTCGCACTGCACAGCACGATCATCGGCTCGTTGACGCACGATCGTCTCGTGGATGAACGGCGTCGAAGTCCACTTCGTGCTCGGTCGGCCGAGAGCACTACCAGGTCGTCCGCCGTCGTCACCGCGTGCTCGCCGCGCCGCACCATCAGATCGAAGGTCGCCGCGCACCGTGTACGCGTCACCGGATCCAGGCAGCGCTGGCACTCGCGGTCGCAATCGCCCCCTCGACCCGGCCGTGGAAAGGAACGTGCCGCTCGTCTGGCGGTAGTCCAGCTCGATCCGGCCGTCCACGGGACGTGCATCGCGCCGGAGACCGGATCCTCGACCTGGTCGACGCCTCACCGCGGTCAAGCGTTCCGGACGAGCCTCCAATTCACGCATATCGATGATCATCGCCCGTGTCCCACCCTTCGTACCCGGCCGGCGGGAGGCCGATACTGTCAGCCGGGTCGCGACGACTCTAGGCCCCGCCGAACGCAATTTCAAGCTCTTTTTCGGCCGATTCGGGTGAGTCCGAACCGTGTACCGCATTGTTCTGCAAGCTCTTACCATACATGTGCTCGGATCGTACCGGGACGCGCGTCGGCCGGGTTGGTCGCACCGATGAGCTCGCGAATCCGCGTCACCGCCTCGTCCCCCTCGATCTCGACGCGCGACCACCGGGCCGCGAGGTAATGTACGCCACCAGTTCGCCGAAGAAAGGCCGCGCACGGTGCATGTCGTAAAAGCGTTCCGCGCGTTCCTTCGAGAATCGCGTGAGCGTCGAGGCGCGCGGATTCTGAAAGCGATTGCGCTCGACCAGCGCAACAATATCGCCCACGCGGCCGTCCGCGACGGTGTCGGGCTTTACCATCAACAGTGTCTTCATGCGCAGATTCCTTTCTTCTGTTGCAAGCTCGCTTCGCAGCGCGGCGCCGCGGCCGACGCGACGAGCGTCGGTGATCTCGGACGGCACGCGCGCCACGCGGAACACCCGCCGCCGTAAGCGCCTTGATCTTCTCGGCGGCGGTGCCGCTGCCGCCGGAGACGATCGCGCCCGCGTGGCCCATGCGCTTGCCCGGCGGCGCGGTCTGCCCGGCGATGAACGCCACCACCGGCTTGGTCACCTTCTCGCTGATGAACGCGGCCGCCTCTTCTTCGTCGGTGCCGCCGATCTCGCCGATCATGACGATCGCCTCGGTCTCGTGATCGGCCTCGAACAGCGCGAGCACGTCGATGAAGTTCGTGCCGATCACCGGATCGCCGCCGATGCCGATGCACGTCGACTGCCCGATGCCCGCGCGCGTGAGCTGGAACACGACTTCGTAGGTGAGCGTGCCGCTGCGCGACACCACGCCCGACCGCGCCGGGCAGCACGATGTCGCCGGGCAGGATGCCGACCTTCACCCGCGCCGGGCGCGATCAGGCCCGGGCAGTTCGGGCCGAGCAGCCGCGTCGCCGCGCTCCTTCGACGAAGCGGAACCACGCGCAGCATGTCGCGCACCGGAACGCCCTCGGTGATGCACACGATCGAAGCGAATGCCCGCAGTCGGCCGCTTCGCAGATCGCGTCCGCCGCGAACGGTGCGCGCACGTAGATCACCGAGGTGTTGGCGCCCGTCGCGTCCGACCGCCTCGTGCACGCTGTCGAACACCGGCACCTTCTCCTCGAACGTGCGTGCCGCCCTTGCCGGGCGTGACGCCGGCCACCACGTTGGTGCCGTACGCGCATCATCTGCGCGGCGTGGAACGAGCCGTCGCGGCCGGTGATGCCCTGCACCACGAGGCGCGTGTTCTTGTCGATCAGGATGCTCATGTTGTCATCTCCGTCCTTCAGCCGCGAGCTCGATGGCCTTCTTGACCGCTTCGTCCATGGTCTCGGCGGCGATGCAGCGACGGAATCTGCTTCAGGATCTCGCGCGCTTCCTTCTCGTTCGTGCCGGTCAGGCGGATCACGACCGGCAGCTCGAGGTTCATCTGCGTCGAACGCGGTGACGAGCCCGCGCGCGACGTCGTCGCAGCGCGTGATGCCGCCGAAGATGTTGAACAGGATCGAGCGCACGCTCTTGTCGCGCACGTGATGATGTTGAGCGCGCGTCACCACTTTCTCCGGATTCGAGCTGCCGCCGATGTCGAGGAAGTTGGCGGGCTGGCCGCCGTAGTCCTTGACCAGGTCCATCGTCGCCATCGCGAGCCCGGCGCCGTTCACGATGCAGCCGACGTCGCCCGGCGAGGCGCACGAACGACAGCCCCTCCGCGCGCGCCCTGCGCTTCGCCCGCATCCTCGGCCTCAGGTCGCGCATCGCCTCGATGTCCGGGTGGCGGTAGAGCGCGTTGTCGTCGAAGTTGAGCTTGGCGTCGATCGCCAGCACGCGCCCGTCGGTGGTCACGACCAGCGGGTTGATCTCGGCCAGGCTCGCGTCGCATGTCGTCGAACACGCGGTAGAGCTTCTCGATGATGTCGGCCATCGGACGCGCGAGCTCCGCGTTGCCCGCGAGCTCGACGGCGCAGATTGCGCGCCTGCGAACGCGTGCACGCCGTAGCAGCGGATCGACGAGCACGCGCTGGATCGCCTCGCGGCTTCTCCTGCGCCGTGACCTCGATTTCGACGCCGCCTTCGGCGGACACCATGATGAGCGGCTGCTGCGCGCGGCGGTCCAGCACGACGCCGACATAGATCTCGCGCGCGATGTCGACCGCCTCGGTGACGAGCACCCGCTGCACCGTCTCGCCCTTGATGTCCATGCCGAGAATCTGGCGCCGCCTTCTCTTCGCGCCTCCGCCGGCGTCTTCGCGATCTTGACGCCGCCCGCCTTGCCGCGGCCGCCCACCAGCACCTGCGCCTTGACCACGACCGGTTCGCCGATGCCCGCCGCGGCGGCTCGCGCGCTTCCGCGGTCGTCACCACGGTGCCCGGCGGCACGGGAATGCCGAAGCGCGCGAACATCTCCTTGGCCTGGTATTCGTGGATGTTCATGGCTCCCTTCGACGCGGCTCGCCGGCCGGGCGTCCGAAGCGGCCGAACCCGTGCACGAGATCGTCGAGAGTGGGCTCGCCGATTGCTCCTCGCAGCGCGATAGCGCACGCGCAATGCACGGCTTGGTCGATACGGGCGAGGCGTCGCGAGGTCGATCGGCGTGCCGACCAGGACGACAGTCGCGCGTGCGACGCGTTGATCGTCTCGCTCGAGGTCCGCGATCTGCTCGTTCGCCGTAGCCCATCGCCGGGAGCAGCGGGCCGATGTCGGGATACATCTCGGAAGGTCTCGGCGATGGCTCCCCACCGCGTACGGCCGCGGGTCGATGATCTCGGCGGCGCCGTGCTTCCGGCGGCGACCACGGCGGCGCCGTAACTTCATCTCGCCGTGGGTGAGCGTGGGACCGTCTTCGACGCACAGCACGCGCTTGCCCGCGGATCTGCGCGGCGTCGCCCACGAACGTGATCGGCGAATGCGCGCGCACGAATGATCGCCGCCGGGATTGCGATCGCTGACGTTGGCGAGCACCATGTCGATTCCTTCCGTGCGGCGCGGTGTCGACCTTGTTGATGACGACGACGTCGGCGCTTGATAGAGATTGGTCTCGCCCGGGTAGTAGCGAATCTCGTGACCCGCCCGGTGCGGATCGGCGACCACGATCCACAAGATCGGGCGGTAGAACGGCAGTGTCGTTGTTGCCGCCGTCCCAGAGGATGACGTCGGCTTCCTTCTCGGCTTCCTTCAGGATCGCGCGCGTAGTCGACGCCGGCGAACACGACGTCCCCGCGGCGAGGTGGTGCTCGTACTCTTCGCGCTCCTCGATCGTGCAGTGCGCAGCGCGTCGAGGTCCGCGAGCGAGCCGAAGCGCTGCACCTCCTGCGTCGGTGAGATCGCCGTACGGCATCGGATGGCGAACGATCGCGACGCGATACCCTTCGCCGCGCAGGATCTCGGCGATGCGCGCGTGGTCTGGCTCTTGCCGCTCCCCGTGCGCACCGCGCTCACCGCGACGACCGGGCTTGATCGCTCGTTGAGCATGGTGCGGTTGGCGTTCGCGATCAGCATGAAGTCGGCCCCAGGGCGAATTGACCCGGGCCGCCGCTGCATCACGTACTCGTAGGACACGTCGGTGTACGCGAACACCACGGTGTCGACCTTTTCCGCGGCGCGAATAGCGCCGGCATCGTCCGTCTCGGCGATGATCGGGATGCCGTTCGGATAGCGCTCCCCGGCGAGCGCGGGCGGATAGCATGCGCCCCTCGATATCCGGAATCTGCGTGGCGCGTGAACGCGAGCACGTCGAACCTTCGGATTGTTCCGGTAGAGCATGTTGAAATTGTGAAAGTCGCGGCCGGCCGCGCCCATGATGACGATCCGTTCCCGTGACATCCACTGGTGGCGTCCAATCACGAGCGCACCCGGCGTCTCACGTCATGCGGCGCACGATGTCCGTCGTCGAATAGCCCGTCGCCATCGGGTAGCGCACCAGCGCCGGCCGCCGCGGCCAGCACGAATTCCTCGCCGACGATCCGCCCCGTGCCGTATTCGGCGCCCTTGACCAGCACGTGCGGGCACGCGCGCGCTCGATGGCTACGAGCGGGGTGTCCTCCGCGAACACGGTGACCGCGTCGACCCATCGCAGCGCCAGCAGGATCTCCGCGCGCTCGGCGGCGGGATACATCGGCCGCGACGGACCTTTCAGCCGCGCCACCGACGCGTCGTCGTTGATGGCGACCATCAGCGATGTCGCCCATGGCGGCGCAATCGCGAGCAGCGCGAGGTGCCCGGGGTGCAGGAGGTCGAACACACCGTTGGTGAACACGATCGTGCGCCCTCGTCGCGCCACGCCGCGCGAAACGCCGGCAGCTCGCCGGGCGAAACGGCGCGGCGCGCGTCAGCGGCATTCGAATGCCGCGACCAGTTCCTGCGCGGACAGCGTCGACGTGCCCACTTCCTTGATCACTTCGCCGGCGGCCTGGTTGGCGAGAATGACGCCTTCGATCATGTCGGCGCCGCTCGCGAGCGCCGCGGCGAGCACGCTGATCACGGTGTCGCCGGCGCCGGTGACGTCGAACACTTCCTTGGCCACGGTCGGGATGTGGACCTGGCGTGCCGGTCCCGCGGCTGCAGCATCGCCGCTATAATAGAGGCTCATCCCGTCTTCGCCGCGCGTCACCAGGAGCGCGTCCAGCTCCATCCGCTGCACCACGTCGAAGGCCGCTCCGCGGGGTCGTTCCCCTTGCGGAAGTCGATCCCGGCGGAGTGATGCGCTTCGCGCGAATTCGGCGTGATCACGGTGACGCCCCGATACCACGCAAAGTGCGGAATGTGCGGGTCGACGAGCACGGGCTTTCCCGGGAGCGCCACGCGCTCACCACGTCGCGGAATCCGACTCCACCACCACACCCTTCCCGTAGTCGGAGACGACCAGGCCGCGTGCGGATCGACGGCCAGCGCCGCGCGCGCATAGATGCGCGCGCGCACGGCGCCGTCGACCGCGTCGTCGGTCTCGAAATCCGCGCGCACCACCTGCTGGTGGCGCGCGATGATGCGGATCTTCTCGGTGGTCTCGCGCCCGCTGCACGCCACCAGACCCGTGCGACGCGATACCGCGCCTCTCCAGCATGCGCACGAACTTCGCGACCCTCGCGATCTTCACCGCGCACCGAGACCACTTCCGGCGGCGGCGCCGAGGGCGGCCAGGTTGGCCGCCACGTTGGCCGCGCCACCGAGGCGGCGGCTGCGCCGGTTGACGTGCACCACCGGCACCGGTGCTTCGGGCGAGATGCGCTCCACGTCGCCCCAGAAGTAGCGGTCGAGCATGACGTCGCCCAGCACGGCGACTTTCGCGGACGCGAAACGCGCCACGCGTTCCCGCACGGCTCGGCGGGTAAGCGTCGGTCGCAAGCGAGGCGCGTGAGTCAAGGTGCTCCTCAAAAAAATTGCCCTGGCCGCGGTGGCGAGCGGACAGGTTCTGACGGGCGGCGTACCCGGGAATCGGCGTGGAACGTAGCACGGGGTGGATCCGCTGTCAAGCCGGCCGGCGCCGGGCGGCGTTATGCCGCCACCCGGTGTCGGGCGAATTGAATTAATGCGGTGCCGCCGAGAGGCAGACCTCCCGGCATGCTCGCGCCGGACGGCGGACTACCGTACAGCGCTTTGACCGCGCCCCACGTCGAGTTGTCCGTGGGCACGACCCCCGTCACGACGAACTCCAGCGAGTACGACTGAATGATGGGGTTGGCTCTGCTGAATGATGAAACAGTAGTCGCCGGGGCCGAGCGACGGTGACGGCAACGAGTTTGATCGTCACCGCTTCGGTCACGAACAGCGTCGATGAGATTGTCGCCCAGGTCGCCGCCGTCCACGTGGATCCCCGCGAGGAACAGCGCGACAGGGCCCGCGAAGAGGATGTGACTCGTCACGCCGGCGTTGAACGCGGCAAGCTCAGGTTGTCCGGCGAATACACGAGCAGGTTCAGCGCGCTGAGCACCTGGTTTGTGCCGATCGTGAACCGGAGGTAGTCCGGGTTTCCGGAGGTGGTGGTCCCGATGACCGTATTCCCGTTCCAAGACAACGCCAGCGGTCGTCGTAGCCGCGTTGTTACTCGAAGATTCCCGTCCACCGATTCGTCGTGGATAATCCCGGCGCTGGCCGGTACCGCGAGAGCGGCACGACAAACAACAATCGCACAGGTCTTCATCGCAACGCTCCTTGGTGAGTGATCGAGGCGATCGACGTCGAAGGTGGAACGATTCCAACCGAGCCGACCGCTCTATCGTGTCACAGCGGCCTCGAGTTGGGCATCCGATTATAGCAGTCTTTGGATCACTTTTGGAACCGAATGCTTGTAAATTCGCGGTGATTGCTTTTGCGGAGCAGGCGCTGGCCATGCTAGATTCGGCGCGAAGCCGAAGGAGTCACGGCATGAACCGGAACAGCGGACCGTCAACATCGAGATCGGCGACAAGGAATGGGAAGGCGTCTACTCCAACTTCGTCATCATCACCCACTCCGCCTCCGAGTTCGTGCTCGACTTCGCGCGCATGCTCCCCGGCGCGCAGAAGGCGAAGGTTTTTTCGCGCATCATCACCACCCCCCAGCACGCCAAGGCGCTCTTGAGCACCCTCGAGCAGAACATCAAGCGCTACGAAGCCGACAACGGCGAGATCAAGCTCGTGCCCGGCGACCTCACGCGCGGGCCGATCGGCTTTCAGCCCCAGCACTCCCTCGAAAAAGGATTAAGTCGCGTCGGTATTCGCTGATACCAGACGTCTTCCAGATCTCGTAAGGCGGCGATGCGAGTCTTCCACCGGCGGTGCGGCCAGAAGTATTCCTCCGGGTGCCTGCGGACGGCGTCGCAAGCCGGTCGGTGTAGCGCGCGTAGATGCCAGCACCGGCGGCCTCCTCGTCGAGCTCGGGAGTCGGGCCAGAGCGGCGCCTCGATAGATCGCTCGGTCGGACTGTCTTCCCGGTGGATGAAGATCGGGATCATGGGACAGCTCGGCGCGGATCGCGAACATCGCCGGGCCGCGCACCGTGGACGCCGGGCGGCCCAGGAAGTCCACGACGACGCCGCCCTTGCGCGCGTCCTGGTCGGCCAGCAGCGCGATGAAGTTGTTCTTGCGCAGGCGTGCATGACCTTACTTCAGCGCCGACGTGCGCGTGATGATGCCGGCCCCGTGCGCGCGGCGCAGATCGTTCATGACCCGTCGATCGCGTGCGTTGGTCTGTTCGCCGACCAGAAGTCGACCGGGTAGCCGTGCGCCCGGACGCCCGCGCCCAGGAACTCCCAGTGGCCGAGGTGTCCCGACGGTCATGATGGCTCCACGTCCCGCGGCGCGCGCGGGGTCGAGGTGCTCGAGCCCCTCGAAAGCGACCAGCGCGCGCACGTCCCCGCGGGTCGAGACGGCGAAACGCGGCGAACTCCATCATGACCGACCCAGGTTGCGGTAGGAGCGGCGCGCAATGCGCCATCGCCTCCTGCTCCGGGACGCCGAGCGCCGCGCGTGATGTTGTCGATGCTGACCCGTCGCGACGGAGGACGTCCCATGCGAAGCGGCCGAGCCCGCGCGCCGATACTCGACGCGCGAGCCCGATGGGCAGGCGCGCCCGCCATCCACAGCGCGGCTCGCACGCCGACGTACTCGAGCGTCTGTCGGAACCGGCGCAGTCGAAGTCGCACACTCGATACGCCCACTCCCCAACCACGCGTTAGCGCGCGATGCGCGCGAAGCGGTCCAGCGCGTCGCGCGATCGCGTGCCCGTCGATCTCGAGACGCGTGAGGATGCTTCCTGCGCCCGTTCGACGTCGACCGCCGCCGCCCGTGCGATCTCGTCGACGGCGGCCGCTTTTGCGAGGACGTCGAACACGCGCTCGCGTCTCGGCGTCGAACCCCGACACGTCGACGCTTGCCGCCGGCGCCGCCGACACCAGTCCGCCCGCGGCCACGGCGACGAGCGTCGACGACACTGGTCACGACGTCGTCCACGCCTTCCACGAGGAACGCGCCGTCGCGCAGCAGTCGATTTGGCCCTGCGCTGCGGAAATCGCCGGGAAAGCCCGGAACCGCGCCCACCTCGCGCCCCTGCTCGAGCGCCCACTTCGCGGTGATCAGCGCGCCGCTCCGGGCACCGCCTTCGACCACGACGACCGCGTCGCACAAACCACTGATGATGCGGTTGCGTCTCGGAAAGACGTGCGCGAACGCCTGCGTGCCGCAGAGCTGTTCGGAGACGATGCACCGGCGCGCGCGAGGCGTTGCATCAGAGCTCCGTTTTCGGGAGGATACACCACGTCGACGCCCGTGCCGACCACGGCCACTGTGTCGCCGTCCGCGGCGAGCGCGCCCTCGTGCGCAGCGGTATCGATGCCGCGCGCCATGCCGCTCACGATCGTGATGCCGAGCAGTCGCCAGCGTGCGCGCGAGCTCGCGCGCGAACGTCGCTCCCGCGACGCTGGGCTTGCGCGTGCCGACGATCGCCACGGCGGGCACATCGGCGCGCGGGCAGCACGTCGCCGCGGACGAACAGAACGCCGGGGTGCGGCGCCGGCACGGGATCGGGCACCGCCGGGCATTCATCCTCCCAGCGCAAGGCGAGGCGCGCGCCCGCGCGCACCATCGCGTGCAGCGGCGATCGATCACCACGCGCGGCACACGCGTCGAGCTCGGTCGCCCATCGCGGCTCGACGTCCACCGATCCGCCGCGTTCCGCCCGGCGCAGGAAGCCGCTCCAGCGACTCCCATCCGCGCGTCGCATCCCCGCCCACACTCGATTCCCTTCCTTGCGATGCCGATTCCGCACCTCCGCTCACCCGTTTCGCGCAACCGTCGCGATCACCTCGCGCACCAGATCCGTCGAGTGCCCTGCTCGTCCCACCGCCGAGATCGGAACGGTGGGATCGTGCAGACGCAGGAGCTCCGGATCGACGCCACCCGCACCCCCGGCAATGACGTCGCACTTGGTGAGCACCAGGATGCTCTGGCGCTCCAGCAGCACCGCGTCGTAGCGCATCAATTCGTTGCGCAGCATGTGGTAGCTCTCCTCCGGGTCGGGGTGCATCACGTCGATCATGTAGAGCAGCACGCGGCAGCGCTCGACGTGGCGCAGGAACTCCTTGCCCATGCCGCGGCCCAGGTGCGCGCCTTCGATCAGGCCGGGAATATCGACCATCACGAACGACGCGTTCTCGTCGACGCGCACGATGCCGAGCACGGGCGTCGTGGTGGTGAAGGGATAGTCGGCGATCTTGGGATGCGCGGCGCTGACCACGCTGATCAACGTCGATTTCCCCGCGTTGGGCTCGCCCACCAGGCCGACGTCGGCGATGAGCTTGAGCGTGATCTCGAGCCGGCGGACTTCGCCGTCGCCGCCGTAGGTGAACTGGCGCGGCGTGCGGTTGCTCGGGTCTTGAAGTTCTCGTTGCCGAGACCGTAGCGCCCGCCCTTCGCCACGACCAGCGCTGTCGCCGTCGTTCGACCAGCTCGCCGAGCCGCTCGCCCGTCTCGGCGTCGCGAATCAGGGTGCCGATCGGCACGGTGATCAGCGACGTCGGCGCCGTCGGCGCCGGTCTGGCTCTTGCCCCGGCCGTGCTCGCCCCGTCCCGGCCGGTGAAGTGCCGCTTGTAGTGGAGGTCGACCAGCGTGGTGACGATGGCGCGAGGCCACGATCGACCACGCTCGCCGCCCCGGCCGCCGTTGCCGCCGTTGGGACCGCCGTGCGGCGCGAACTTCTCGTGCCGGAACGACACGCAGCCGTCGCCGCCGTCGCCGGCGCGCACTTCGACGATGACATGATCGATGAACACGAATCACTCCGACTACCGGACACGCGGCCTGACTGCGAGAAATCAATGGAACTGCGGGAGGAGAAAACCTCGCGGAGAAGTCGGCTCGGAAATTAACAGAAGCGCAGCGCGCGGTCAACCGGGCTTGCGAGTGCCCGCGCGCCGCGCAGCCGCTGCGCCGCGGCGCGCCGCCTGCGGACCCCGGCGCCCGCCCGCGCCGACGCGCGGGCGCTTCTTCGGAACGCTTCCAGCACCGGCGGCGGCACCAGGTGGCGAGATGTCGCCGCCCAGCGCGAACACCTCGCGCACCAGCGAGCTGTGCAGGTACACGTACTGTTCGCTGGGCATCAGGAACACGGTCTCGAAGCGGTCGCTGAGCTTGCGGTTCATGAGGGCCATCATCAGCTCGTACTCGAAGTCCGAGATGGCGCGCAGTCCGCGGATCACCACGTCGACCTTCTGCTTGTCGAACTCGTCGGCGAGCAGCCCGTTGAAGCTGGTCACGGCACGTTCTCGACGCGTCGCCGACCGACCGGCGCACGAGCTCGGTAGCGCTCGGACGAGGTCGAACAGCGCGCCCTTGCGCTTCGATTCCGCCACCGCGATGACCAGCTCGTCGAACAGACGGCTGGCGCGATGAATCAGGTCCACGTGGCCGTTGGTAATCGGATCGAACGTGCCCGGGATAGAGTGCTCTTGCCACCGTGGCCTTCCTTTCACTCCCCGACCGACGCGGGAGCGAAGTACGAGAGCGTCGTGTCACCGAAGCGGCGGTCGTGATCGAGTGCCATTCCGTCCGGCGGTTCGATCCGAACGCGGGTGCGATGCTCCACCACGACCGCCTCGAGGTGGTCGAACTCCGCCGTCCTCAGGCGCCGGAGCACGTCGTCCACCCCGCCGCCGTCGTATGGCGGATCCGCAAACACGATGGTGGCGTCCGTCAGCCCGCACGGCGTTTCGTCGAGCACCGCTGCGACCGCGCGGGCGTGGATTCGATAGCGCGCGGGTTCGACCCCCAGGCGGGCCAGGTTGGCCCGCAGGCTTTCGATCGCGTCCCGCCCGTTCTCGACAAAGTGAACAAAACGGGCGCCCCGGCTGCGAACGCCTCGATGCCCACCGCGCCCGCACCCGCGTACAAGTCGGCGAACACGGCACCCGGCACCCGACCCCCGAGTGAATCGAAGAGCGATTCGCGGGTTCGTTGGGTGGTGGGACGGATCGTCGACCCCGTGGGGTACGAAAGCGCGCGTCCCCGGTACACCCCGGCCGCAACCGCAACCGTGCGCGTCTGTGTTCGCCTGCCCACACGTCCGGTGATTCTAACGTCGAGGTTCTCCGGGGTCCAATGCGAAAAGGCGCGGGGTGGCCAGACGACAGGGGTTGGCATCGTAGCTCCGCGGGTCCTGTCGCCGACAGCCCGGTGCGGCTCGCTTCGTCCGCGCCTACGCACTAGACTCGCTCGCCGCCCGGGCGCCCGTCGGCGCCACCCGCTCGTACTTCCCGGAACTTCGCAGGCTCTGCTACTCGGCGTTGCTGCTGCGCTGGACCGCGGTGGAGACACGGAAGCGCTGTACGGCCTCACCGCCGGTCGGGTCCGACACCCGCACCGAGACGGCGTAGTCGATCGCTTCCTCGGTCGCTTCCGGCACCGTCCACTCGACGAGACCGCTCGCGTCCATGGTCATGCCGGACGGCGCGTCGACGAGCTCGAACTTGAGCGCGTTCGGGTCGGGCGACGTCGCGGTGATCTGATAGACGAACCGTCGGCCCGGGTCGAGCGACGTAGGCGGGGTCGACGTGATGTCCGGAGCGTTGCTGCCCATCTTGATGGGATCCGACTTCTGCGGCGTCGACGCATCGGTTCCGTCGTGCGCGGTCACCATCGCCAGCACGTTGTCCCCCATCTGGAAGCGAGCCACGTCGACGGTGGCCGAGGTTTCGCCGGGCAGTTCCCGGCCGTTACGATACCACTGGTAGCTGTAGGTCAGCGGATCCTCGTCCACGTCCACCGCCGAGACGTCGACGTGAATCGCCGCGGTCGGTTCGGTGCGGAGATTCGCCGACGCCGACACCAGGCGCGGGCGCGTGTTCTGAATCCGGATGGAGGCGGTTCGGGCCGGCGCGGCGCCTTCGGCCACGATCACCTCGGCCTCGATTTCGTCGCCCTTCTTGAAGTGCTCGGGGGAAAGCGCCGGTCCGCTGACCGCCGTGATTTCCGACCCGTTGACGAACCACCGGCACGCGGCCGGGGCCGCATTCGCCCGGCTCCGTCCGGCTATCCGCACCTGCAACGTGCTGTTCGCGTACGCGTTCGCCGGCGCGATTGCGACCTCGCCCGGCGCGACCGCCTCCACCGGCGTCGAAGCAACCTTCTTCGACCGACCGGTCATCGCGTAGACGCCGTAACCGGCCAGTATGACCGCCAGGATCCATGCGGCTCGTTTCATTGCATTCCTCCCGATAAATCAATGCGGACGCTCCCCCGCGCGGGGGAGCGTCCACCGTTTGCAATACCTTCCCGGGCCCGAACGAGCGCTACCGCGCCCGATTCGGATCCGCCTCGGCATTGGGCAGCGTCGTCTCCGAGAAGTCCTGCGACGACTCGGGCTCGGACACGATCACCGTGCTGGCGACCCTCTTGCCCTTGCGCACGACGCCGGCCACGTACACTCCCGCCGCCGTGACCACGGCACCTTCCTCGAGCTGGCCCGTGCCGATCCGATAGATCTTCGCACCCTTGCCGATTTCGACCGTCTCGGTTCCGATCAGCACGCTGCCGCTGAGCGAGCCCGAGTAGACGCCCGAAGCCGTAAACTTGGTTGCCTTCGCGGCGCGCCCCTTGCCGACCTCGGCGTGCGAGAGCCCGAACACGAGCCCGCCCACGAGCGCGGCGAAGATGGCGACTGTGACTTTTCTGGTATTCATGCTTGTTTCACCTCGGGTCTAGTACTGCTGCCGGTACGAGCGCACGATGAGAGGCTTGATGTCGCCCAGCGTGTTGCTGATATGAATCCGCGTGTCGCTGCCCTGGATCAGCACCTTTTCGTTGTTGATGTCGATGACGGGCCGCGCGGTGATGCCGTCCCCGATGTCCTGGGAACGGTCGCCGACGCCGTCGTTGGAATCGTCGTCGTCGCCATCGTGGGCGGCGCCGTTGCGGAACTTGACCGCATAGAGCCACGAATTGCCACCCGCAGCGCACGGCTCGTCTTCGGGGGCGAAGCTCGTGAAGTACACGATCCCCGCCGCCAGCGCGACCGGCTCGGTCACGCGCTCGCCGTCGGCGTTGGCCAGGGCGATGTACCACCCGCGCGCACCCGCGACATTATTGATGGCGTTGGTCTGGTCGACGAGGTCGCCCTGGTCGAGTGACGTCCCGCTGTGATTGTCGATCACACAGTAGAAGGTCTGATCGCTCAGGTTCGTCATGTCGGCCGGATCGACGTACTTGCCCGTGCCGAAGTAGATGAACACGGAGTTGTCATAGTCCACCGTGATGACCGGCTGGGCCTGGATGGGCTGGCCGGGCGTCTGGAAAAGCAGACTGGTGGTCGGATTGCTGCCGCTCAGATCCACCCTCCACAGGTGTCCCGCGAGGTCCGCCACGTACAGGACGTCGTCGAAGCCGTCGAAGTCGAGGTCGACCGAGGTGCACGACGTTGCCATGTTGACGGAGGCGATGTCGCTCAACAGGCTCGACCATACCGACGATCCGTTTTCCATGTCGAAGCCGACCAGGTTGGCCTCGCCGGTGGCGTCGTACCCCGACCCCACGAAGCCGATGAAATCGCCGGACGTCTCCAGGTGGACCAGTTCCATCTGCGCCCAGGAGGCGCCGACGTCGGCGAGGTTGTTCTCCCAGAGGAACTCCGGACTGCGCGGATCGGTGACGTCGAGCGCGAAGTACGCGGCGCCGCCCTGTTTCAATCCGCCCACCATCACGGTCTTCCACTCGCCGCCGAGGTAGCAGTCCACCACGCGCGGCGTCTGATTGACGAAGTACTCGTGACAGTACGACGTGCTCGCGAGATCGTCGAGGCGGTCCAGCAGGTCACTGGGAATGTACGCCCAGATTTCCTCGCCGTTCGCCGCGTCGAAGCAGTGCACCATGCCGTCGTTGGCGCCCACGTAGACCACGCCCTCGCGGTCCGCGTGCGCCTCCCGGAAGCCGAGATAGTCATTAAAAAGGAAATACGACGCCGGGGGCCCCACCGGGATGGGCGACGAATCGACGATGTCGCCCAGCAGCCAGCCGCCGCGGTCGCGGTAGCCCGCCACCGTCTCGCCGCGCGTCCAGTTGATCACGTTGGCCGCGATCGCGTCGCTCGCCGCACCCATCGCGGCGCGCAACGTGCCAGCCTGCGAGGACGTGAAATCGATCTGGTTGCCCGCGAGCGAGGTGAAGATCGTGCGCGTGGACGGAGTGCGCTGCGAGAGCACCTCGCCCGCCTCCCACGCCGGCGCCTCGCCGGACTCGTAGGGAAGCTCGAACGCTTCGAGGAAGCCCTTCCAGTCGGAGGGCTGGAACTTGCCGCGGTAGAGAAGGTCTTCCCCCTCGCCCGAGCTGGACACCACCGCTACCGCCGAACCCGCGGATATGCGGTTGATGATGTCGCGGAGCACCTTTTCAAGGCTCTCGGCGATTTCCGCCGCATTGCTGGCGCTGAAGTACTCGCCGTCGCCCGCGTCGGCCGTCTGTTGCAGGATCGGCGCGTCGACGTTCATGCCCACGGTGTACGTCACCACGTGCTGGTCGCCGTCCAGGTCGTTGCGAAGGTCCGCGTTGCGCATGTAAGTCGCGATATCGAGCAGGTAGTCCGAGCAGTCATCGCCGTTCGGGTTCGGCGCGCCCATTTCCGAGCAGGTCGGGAAGTCGCAGTCCGAATACGTCGAGTTGCACGGTTCTCCCAGATCCTGGGTCGGGTAGCCGTCCGTCACCACGAGAGCGAAGTTCTTCTGACAGTCGTACTGAATGACACCCGGATCGTCGTAGTACTCCAGGATCTCCTGCAAGGTCTCGCCCAGGGGCGTCCACGACTCGCCCTGGATGCTGTTGACGGTGGACTGGATGGTGGCAACCGGCGTACCGAGGTTGGCAATGCGCGTGCCGCCGTTGTCGTCGTTGAACTTGTACATGCCGAAACGAATGTTGGCCGGTGCGGTCGACAGCACCGAGTTCACCGCCGACTTCGCCACCTGGATGCGGGTGAAGCGCGGCACCGCGGCCCGCTGGGTGGCGTTGGCGTGGTAAAAGATCCAGTTGAGGTAGTTACCCAGGTAAATGCCGTCCTCACCCTGGTCGCTGTCGACCAAATAGCACTTCGGATTGGTGGGAAGGCCGGTACGGAAACTACGCGCGCTGTAGGTACCGTCGGTGGCGACGGTATACTCCCGATCCCATACCAGACCACCCGTGTACCGGGTGTCCGGGTTGTAGTCGTCGTGGAACATGCCCTCGTTCATGCTGCCCGAGCTGTCGAACAGAATCATGACGTTCGCGTCCACCGCACCCTGCTGGATGAACAGCGGATACTCGCACGTTCCCGCGCGCGCGGGGTTGAGCCCGCACGCCGCCGCGATGATCCCGGCGAGAACCGCAATAACGATACCCAGTGCAAAACCGTCGTGTTTACGCATTACTAATACCCCTTGTTCGCGGTACGGAAGAGCCTGCTCGCCTGAACTTCCAAACTGGCCGAGCTTCTTTCGCACTCGCCCCATCGGCGTCGATCGTGTAGTCGTAGTCGATGTACTCACGAGGCCAACCCGGGCGAAAGTGCATGTTGTCGAATTTGACGTCATACTTATATTTGTTCTCTTCATAATTGCCGGACGTGTACAAGTTGGAATAGTCTGCCAGCTCGCGCACCGTGCTGTCGGCGGCGACGAAGACCGGCGGCGTGGCGCGCAGCACCAGCCAGTTGATGGCCTCTTCCGTGCCCGCGTCCGAGTTGTTGAAGGAGCGCGTATGGGTGTACTCGTTGTGCGCAATGCGCTTCTCCGAGGTCGCCACCATCGCGATGACGGCCGCAGCCACCGTGAGCCCGGTGATGAAGAACAGCGCGGTTACCAGCGCGCTACCCCTGTCGTTTCGAATCAAGACCGACATAAACAACTCCTTCACGCTTCCAACTAATCGTTACGAAACGTCACACGCGTATCCGCGGTCACTTCACCGCCGCGGTCGGTCTGGGTCGTCAGCGCGATACCGATCGAGCGGACGAGGTCCAGGTCTGAGGCCGCGACGGGCACGCCATCACCTGATTATTGGCGTTAAAGTACGTAAACGTAAAAGCCGTCACGTTGCGGATCATGGCCTGGAATCGGTACCAGGGTCCCGAATAACCGCCATCTGGTTGGCGTCGTAATAGTAGGACGGTTTCCGACGGCTCCACCGTCTCGATCGCGCCGTCGCCGTCGTAGTCGGCGAGCACGTGCGCACTGTCCCCGGTCGCTGACAGCATGTTGGCGACGCCCTGGAGTCCCGGGTCGCATCCGGCCGTTCGCAGCTCGGTGACCATGACCGAAAGCCCGACGCGGGCGTTCATCTGCTGGCCCGCCCGGACCGCGGTGGTGCCGTAGAGGCGGTTGGAAGAGAAAAACACGCCGTTCAATACCGCCAGCACGATCGCGAAGATCAACACGGCCATGATCAGCTCGACCAGCGTCACGCCCTTCTCATTCAGTCGGGCGACGCCGGGCCGGGCTCTAGGGACACATATGGTTTTGACTTTGCTCATCGCATCGATACCCGGTTGATGACCGTGATACTCATGGGCCGACCGCGCTCGGTCCAATTGACCGTCACGCTGACCTGGTCGAGCCCAAAGGAAACGTTCTGCACGTCCTGGATCCATTGATAGTTCCCGACCGCGCCGCTATCGGCGACGGCGACTCCGAACCCCTGGCTCTTCGCGGTCTCCATCTGCAGTTGCGCGAGTGCCAACGCCTTGGTCTGGCGCCCCGAGTCGACCACTTCCTGCTGCGCCCGTGTCTGCACGAACGCGAGCGGGAGCAATCCGATCGCGAGGACCACCAGCACCACCATCAGCTCCACGAGGCTGAAGCCGCGCTCGCCGTTTGCTCGAGTATGCTGGCGATCAATACGCATGTTCGACCGATCCGGTGGGGAGTACGCTAACCGCCTTGGTTCCATAGTTGCCGGACAACGTGATGTTGGCCGCGTCCGAGAGCCCCCACGCGTAGAAGTTCGGGTTGACGTCGGCGGCAAAGGCGACCCCGCTGGGCGCGGTGACAGTTCGAACACGGTGCCGTCCGACGTATCGACGATGGTGTACGAGTCGGCCAGGAACTGGATGGCGAACGTCCGCCGATTCGAGATGGCCAGCGACCGCGCGTAGTAGATGTCGGCGACCAGCTGGTTACGCGATCCGTCCAAGCGGGTTCGTTTCAGGTATCCGGAGAACGCCGGAACCGCAATCCCGGTCATGATCCCGATAATGGCGACCACCACCATGATCTCGGTGAGCGTGTACCCCGCTTTCCCCCAATTGCCAGATATGGACTTCATCGTCATCACCATCTCGATTGCTGCAAGCGATGTGCCACGTTTCCGGGGGTGTACGTCGCCCCAACCCACCCCAACCGACAACGGCGGGCCGCCGTCCGCCGACCTGGCGCAAACTCGTGCGCGATCCTGGCCACGCAACCTGCCTGCCGGCTCCCGCAAGCCACCGCCGGTGCCGGCGTCCAAACGCAAGGCGGCGGAGCGCAATGCGCTCCGCCGCCCGGCACATCCAACGCGACCCACGGGTTTCACTCTCGGGGACCGTCTACCCCACCAGTTTGGGAGTCACGAAGATGATGAGCTCGCGCTTCTTCTTGGTCTTGCGTCTCGAAGCGGAACAGCGGGCCGAGGAGCGGCATGTCCTTGAGGATCGGCACGCCGTTGCGCAGCTGCAGGTCTCGGACTCGCTGATGAGGCCGCCGATGACCGCCGTCTCGCCGTCGCGAACGACGACGCGCGTGTCGGCTTCCTGCAGCGTGATGATCACGCCGCCCTGCACGGTCGCCTGCGACGAGAGGTCCGACAGCTCCGGATGCAGGTCCATGGTGATGGTGCCGTCCGAGTTGACGTGCGGCGTCACGCGCAGGATGACGCCGATCTTCTTGAGCTCGGTGATCGGATTGCCCGCTTCGTCGCTGACGATGAGCGGAATCTCCTTACCGACCATGATGCGGGCTTCCTGGTTGTCCGCCGTCGTGATGCGCGGATTCGAGATGATGTTGGCCTTGTTGTCCGTCTCGATGCGCCTCGAGGATCACGGTTGAGGTCGCCCCACGACTGCACGGTCCCGACCCGGACGGTCGCGAACGGTGCGGCCAGCGCGCTGGCCGGTGACCACGTCGCCGATGGCCTTGTTGCCGAGGTTCAGGTTCAGCGCGGCCCAGTTCACGCCGAGCTCGCGCGTGGCTTCGTGGTCGACGTCGACCATCTTGGCCACGATCTCCACCTGGCGGAGCTTCTTGTCCATGTCGCTGATCATCTTCGACGATGCTGCGTCGATGCGCGTCGGCACGTCGGTGATGATGACCGAGTTGGTGCCGGGCTCGGCTCGACGGTACCGCGCGGCGTCGTCATCTTGTTCAGCGCGCTCTTGACTTCCGTCGGCATTCAGGTAGTTGAGCTTGACCACCTGCGGTCACGAGCGACTGCATTTCTTCCTTCTTGCGCTCGACCGTGACCGCCTTGACTTCGTCCTCCTGCAGCTGCTCGGTCGGGGCGACGCGGATGATGCCGTAGTCGTCGCGCCAGTCGTAGCCCTGGCTCTTCAGAATGGTGTCGAGCGCTTCCTTCCACGGAACGTTCTTCAGGTGGATGACCACCGGGCCCTCGACTTCGGGGCCGGCGACGATGTTGACGCCCGAGAACTCGGAGATGCGAGCGCAGCACCGTCTTGATGTCGGCGCCCTGGACGTCGATCGTCATGGGCTGATTGGACAGCGTGCCGCCGAAGATCGGAGTGGTCATCTCGTGCGGCAGCGCGCGTCGGTGTTCTGGGCCAGCACGATCTCGTCGCTCTGCGGGCGCAGCCTCGTCTTCGCGGGCGCCGGCCAGGAGCTCGCGGGCTCGTCTTCGGCAGCCGATCGCGGCGCGCCTGCCACTCGTCGGCCGCCGGTCGCGGTGCGGGCTCGGCGCGGCATTCTCGGCCGCCTCGACCGGCTTGGGCGCGTCCTCGCCGGCTGCGCCGGGGCGTCGTCACCTCGCGGACCGAATCCGTCGCGGGCGCGGGCTCCGGCGCGCCGGTCTCCCGCTCGGCGGAGCTCGGTCGCGGCGGCCGGCGCGTCGCCGCCCATGCTCGCGCCCATGACTTCCGGCCGTCCGTGAGAAGCGCGACTTCGATCGCGGTCGCCCGTGCGCGTCACCTTATAATGAGTGCCGTCCGCGAGCTCGAAGACGACGCGCGTCACCAGATCGGGTTCGGACCTGGAACTGGCTCGCGCGCATCGCCGTGACGAAGAGTTCCATCCGCCTTCAGCGATTGGCGCTCGACGAGCGTTACTCACGCCAACCAGGTCGATCACCAGGCGCGAGGGCTCGTCGAGTCGTGTATTCCTGGTACTGGACCGACACCGGACGGGTTGATCGTGTAGGTCGTCGCGATCGGCGTCTGCGCGAACTCGATCGAGTCGAGCTTCGTCACTTCGCCGCCGGCAACCGACGCCAGCACGATCAGGCCCGCGACGAGGGTCGTGACGATTGTGATTTGGGTTGCAGACAGTCTTTTCATCGTTGCCACTCCTTCTTATCGTCCAACGAGGTGAAGTCTGACTGTCGTCGTCTGACCGAAGTTGGTGACCCGAGCCACCAGTTCATCTTCGCCGATCGAAACCACGGTTCCGTTGTGCACGCGGTCACCGACGCGGAGGATGTAGCTGTATCCGCTCGCGTCTTCGAGCAGGGCGAAGCGATCCACTTCGCCGCGCACGATGCCGACCAGCTGGACCGCGTTCAAATTGACGAGGTCCATCTTGTCGCTCCGATTGAACGCGCCGTCCACCAGCGACCGGAACGGATCGCGGCGGTTGAACGCGTCGTAGTAGTAGAGGTTTTCGCGCAGCACGACCTTGCCGCCTCGCGGCGGGTGTCGCACGGCCGGAGCGCCGCCGCAGCGTCGCCGCGGGCCACGGATCGCGTGGCCTTCGTCGAATCCGCGGGCGCGTCTGCGCGCGCGGCCGCGGTCGCGATCACCGCGCAACGAGGGTCGCAGATGCTAGTTCGCGCATGCTGTGCCGCATCATTCTTGCCCTCCTTCTTGTTGCTCGGCGTGGCTTGATCAGGTTGACGCGTCTCATTGGCTAACACCGTCCGAGCAGCGTGTAGGCGGTGAGCGTGAACGTGGCTTCCACCGTGTTGTTGACCGCGCCACCGTGTTCTTCGTCGGGCTCCTGTCCGTCTTTTTCTTGCTGGTGACTGGTCTTCTTCTTGCCGCCCTTGCTTTCGCCTGGGCTGCACCATCGCCAGTTCGCTGACGTTCACGATGCGCTCCAGGTTCGAGAGACGTCCGATGAACGATCCCACCTGGTGGTAGTTGCCGCGCACCGTCACCGTGATCGGATGATCCGGTGTAGAACTCGTGCGCGACCGGCGCGTCCGGCTCGAAGAGCGCGAACTCGACGCCGGAGCGGCTGCCGGCCGTCGTCACCTGGCGCAGGAGGTCCGGCATTTCCTTCTCTTCCGGCAGGAGCTCCTGCGCCGAGAGCCACTGGTCGTGCAGGCGCTCGTACTCCGCCTCGAGACGGGCGAGGTCGCCGACCACCTTGCGCGCCTTCTCCACCTCGGCGGCGAGCTTCTCGTGCTCGGCGGCGAGCTGCTGCGATCTTCGCCTTGCGCACCGGGTAGTTGAACGGCAGGAACGACGTGCCGAAGTAGACGTATCCGGCCGCCGACGAGTGCCACGCACCCCGATGAGGATCTTCTGTGTCTTTGGTTCTTTGAGGTTCATGGTTGCCCTTCCCTCTGACAGGTCCGGTCCCAGTTCGACCAGTTAGTTCACCAGTTTGCAGATCGAACTTCACGACGCGCACGTCCTCGATGTCGCCTTCCTCGGCGTTCTTCAGCGCCACGTCCGTGAAGCGTCCCGAACTTCTCGAGGCTGGTCATGAAGTCCGCGATGATGAAGTTCGAGAACGTGACGCCCTTGATCGTCCACCGCTCGACCCGCCGCTCTCGTTCGACTTCCGTCGATCCAGCAGTTGTCCGGAACCTGGACGGCGAGATCGTTCATCATGCGCACGTGCAGGTAACGATCCTTGTCGAGCGACGCGATGATCGCCGAGGCGCTTGTTGACTTCTTCGCGCTCGGCCGTGAGCTTGCGAATCTTCGCGAGCTGCGGCGCCAGGCGGGCCGACTCTTCCTTGAGGGCCTGAGATCTTGGTTTCGTAATCGGTGATCTTGCGGCTCTGCAGCACCCAGATGCCCGCCACGGCGCCGGCGTAGACGAAGATGCCGAGCGCCACCCACAGCACCGCGCCGCCCGAGATGGTCGGAAGGCTGATCTTGCGCTTGCTGGCGCGTTCGTCCGACGGAAGCAGGTTGATCTGAATCATCTACTTCGCCTCCCTTCGCAGCGCGAGGCCGAGGGCGACCGTGAGCAGCGGTCCTACCTTGCTCGACGTCGTCGCCGGACCGTCGAACAGGCCCTCGGCGCGCTCGATCTGCGCGACGGCCTTGTTGACTGTGAAATCGATGCCGTGCTTGTCCGAGAGAATCTCGCGCAGGAACGGCACGCACGCGCCGCCGCCGGAGAGCACGGCATGGTCGATGCGCTCGGCGTCGCCCGCGGTCTTCAGGAACGCGATCGAACGCTCGATGCCCATCGAGATGTCGGTGGCCGCGTCCGCGATGATCTGCCGGAATCGTTGGCGTCGTCGATCCCGGAGGCGCCGGAGAGCATGTTTTCCGCCTCTTCGAACGTGACGCCGAACTCGCGCTGCACCGCTTCGACGAAGACGTTGCTGCCGACGCCGAGATCGCGCGTGAAGTACGGAATGTTGTTCTGGATGATGTTGATGTTGGTCACGTCGGAGCCGATGTTGACGAGGCCGACGACGCGCCCGCGCCGTGTCGTCGCCGATCGACTTCCACCGCGTTCTGGATCGCGAACGAGTCCACGTCGATGATGACCGGGTTGAGTCCGGCTTCGCGCACGATGGCGGCGTGCGCGTTGACCATTTCCTTCTTGGCGGCCACCAGCAGGATCTCCATCTGGTTGGCGCCGACGTCGTCGTTCAGGACCTGGAAGTCGAGGCACACGTCGTCGATGTCGAACGGCACGTGCTGCTCGGCCTCCCAGAAGATGGCTTCCTTGGCGTCGTCCGGGTTCATCTTGTCCATGACGACTTTCTTGACGATGACCGCGCGACCCGAGACCGCGGTGACGACGTCTCTTCGCTCGTGACGCCGGCCTTGGCCATGCATTCCCGGATGCCCTGCACGACGAGGCTCTGGTCCATGACCTCGCCTTCGACGATCGCCTCGGGCGGCAAGCTTCACGATGCCGTACTTCGTCAGCACGGGCTCGTCCTTGGAGTGATCGACTTCCACGACCTTGATCAGACTGGAACCGATGTCCAGGCCGACGGACGTCTTGCTCTTGCGCGAGAACAACTTCATCTCTTCACCAGCCTTGAGCTTTCCGTACGTGACGAGTGATTCGCGGTGCGGTTGCAAACCGCTAAGTGACAACTGTCAGTGTAAATAGAGCTTGCCGCGGGCGGCGATCTCGCAACAAGCATGCCAGCGATGTGGCGCGCTACGGCGCATGCGTTCCTGTATTAACTGGCTATACCCGAATGAGTTATCGTCCGGCGTGCGCGTTTCGACCGCGTTTCGTGCGCCGACGCGACGTGCAAACTGCATCCGCGCGACGTGCATTAGTGGGGGAGCCAGAACCGCGCCCAGATACAGCGCCACCAGCCGCTCGCCGACGAACCACATGAGGCAAGCGGCCGGTGCGAGAAACGAGCCGAACGCGACCGCGGTCTGCCCGTCACCGCCGGCGCGACGCATCAGATAAATTCCGTACACACTGCCGGCGGTCGCCGCCACCAGCAGAACCGGCGAACACCATCTGCCAACCCAGAAAGGCCCCGATCATGGCCATGAGCTTCACGTCGCCGCCACCCATCCCGTCGACCTTGCGCGCCGCCTTGTACGCAAATGCGATGGCGAGGATCAGCCCCGCCCCCACCAGCGAACCCACCAGGGAATCGACCACCGTGAGGTCGAGACAGACCCACGCGCCGACCCACCCGAGCAGCGTGCCCCCGATCGAGAGCGGGTCGGGTATGATTTGGTGCTCCCAGTCGATGAACGTGATGGCGATCATGATCGCGATGAACGCAAAGACCCAGGCGCCACCAGGGTGAGACCGCCGAACGCCACTGCCCCGACCGCGCCGGCCCCGGTCAAAAACTCCACCAGCGGGTAGCGAATCGGTATCCTCCAGCGACAGCCACGGCACCGACCGCGCAGCACGAGGTAGCTCGCGAGCGGCACGTTGTCGTACCAGGCAATCGTGGCCCGGCATTGCGGGCACATCGATCGCCCCCCGACCACGGACTCGCCGCGAGGCACGCGATGGATGACCACGTTCAGGAAGCTCCCGATCAGAGCTCCCGGCAGGAACGCGAGCAATGCCAAGCCCAGCTCAGGTGTCATCGCGCGCCGCCTCGTTTGGTCCGGTGCTGCCCTTGCGCATCGGGATGGCTCTGCAGCCGCTCGATGTAGTGACGCGCCAGATCGCGCATGTACGGCTGATCCGTCTCGCGCGCCGAGCTCCTCCCACATCCGGATCGAGGTCTCGGTGTGACCCGCCTTCGAGTAGACGAACGCGGCGAAACGGCGCGCCTGATCGCGGCCGCCGGGCATCCTGCCCGCCAGCTCGAAGTAACGCGCCGCCTGCTCGGCGTTGCGCGCCACCGTGTAGTGCAGGAAGCCGATTTCGAACGGAAGCTCCCAGGCCGTCGGGTTGCGCTCCATGCCGCGCTTGAGGACCGCGACGCCCCGTTCCAGGTCGTGCATGTCCTGCGCCATGACCACCGCGCCGAAGAGGTACGGGAAGATGAAGTGCGGGTCGAGGTCGGTGACGATCTCGATCAACGCGTCGAAGTAGGCGAGGTCGTGTTGACTCTTCGCATAACCACCGTAGTACTGAACGGCCCGAAACCACGTCAGGTCGGCCGCGATCTCCCGGTAGCCGAGGGAGGTCTGCGCGACGAGCTTCCCCGACGGCAGGTAGAGGTTGGCCTCCAGGTACGGGCGCACACGATACTCCTGCACCCGCGCCGTCGCGATTGCGAGCAACGCCCCCGCCGACGCGCCCAGGAGCAGCGAGCGGGCGTTCCCGAAGCGGGCAGGCATCAGCTCACTTCCCTCGCCCGGAACACCAGCGTCGCCAGATAGAGCACGACGGCCGTATAGGCCAGCGCGTACAGGGTCACCGAGGTCATGAAGCCGTCGAGCAGCGGAAGGTTGTGAACCGCCTCGGTGCGAATGTTGAGGAGTTCGAGGTTCGGGAGCAAATAGTAGGCGCCGGTGGCGACGATGCGCGGCACCGTCCCGCCCATGCGCTCCGCGAACACGAGCAGGTCCGACGCGAAGTGCCCGCACACGACGCACGCGATGGTGAACAACGACCCCATCAGCGGCGAGCTGAACGCCGCGAAGAACGTGAGCAACGCGGTCACCAGCGCAACTTCGAGCAACGTCAGGTAAACCGACCGGAGAATATTCGCCGTCACCGTCGCCCCGCTCAACGCAATCACCAGGAAATGCACGGCGGCCATCATCGCCACCACCAGCACGATGGTGAGCACGGTTCCGGCGTATTTGCCGAGCACGAACTCGACGCGTGAAATCGGTTTGGCGAGCAGCGCCCGCAGGATGCCGCGCTCCTTTTCCATGTGGAACGAGCCCGCGCCCAGCAGCACGATCAGCACGACCGCAAAGATCGAGACCGCCGCCAGTCCGATGTCGACCACGATTTTCTGCTGCGCCCCGACCGCGAGCGGCGACAGCACGTACGACGACGCCATCAGCAACGCCCCGAAGATCATGACGACCAGCAGGATGCGTCTCCTGCAGGTAGCTGCGAACGGTGAATCGGGCCAGGGCGAGAATGCGGCATGGTTAGCGCCCGGATCAGCGCCGGCTCGGTTGGTGCCTCGGTGGCCGCGTTGCTCGGGTGCCGTCGCGCCGACGACGTCGACGAAGACGTCCTCGAGCCGCTGCGCAGCGGTTTCACTTCGACGACGCGCCCGTTGGACGCGTACACGTCGTCGATCAAGCGCCTTGAGCTGATGGTCGCCCGCGCAGCGCACGATCATCAGGTCGTCGCGCGCGAACACCGACTCGACGCCGAACTCACGGGCGCTGGCAGCCGGCGCGCGTCGAGCCCGGCGATCGTCACTTCGACATCGGCCGCTGTGGTCGGCGCATAGACTCGTTCAAGTCGAGCACGCGCGCGATCCGCCGTCGCTGAGAATGCCGACGCGGTCGCACACCGCTTCGACGTCGGGCACGATGTGCGAGCTCATCATGATGGTCTTGCCCTGCGCCTTGAGCGCGACCAGCAGCTCGCGCAGCTGCTTGCGCCCGATGGGGTCGAGACCGCTGTACGGTTCGTCCAGCAGCAGCAGGGCCGGGATCGTTCATGAGCGCGCGTCGCGAGACCGAGCCGTTGGCGCATGCCCTTCGAGTAGTGCTTGCTTGCGCATCCCCGCGCTTGTCTCCCAGTCCGACCTGCTCGATCAGCTCGTCCGCCCGGGCGCGCGACGCGCGCCGGGGCATGCGAAAGAGCTCTCCGACCAGCAGCGAGCATGTCCGTCGCGCTCAACTGCGGGTAGAGCCCGACGTCCTCGCCGAGGTATCCGATGCGCGCGCGCGATGCGGACGCTGGCACCCTCCTCGCCGAAGATCAGCACGCGCCCGCGGTCCGGGCGCAGCAGCCCGAGGATGATCTTCATGGTGGTCGACTTGCCCGGCGCCGTTGTGGCCGAGGAAGCCGTACACCTCGCCCCGCTTCCGACGGCGAGGTCGACGCCGCTTCAGGACGGGTGTGCGGACGCCCCAGAAACCGGCGCGGAAGGACTTGTGGATCGTGCAGTTCGAGAATCGCCATGGTCAGTTTTCGGGCAAGGCCGCCTACCGGAGGTATAGCAGGGTTCGTACCGAACCGACGCCGGAAATGACAGCGGGGCGGGTGCCTTTCGGCCCCCGCCCCGTGGTCGTTTCGCGTCGACGTCCGGCTTACTGACCGCTCGTCAGCGTGATGATGACCGTCGCGCCGTCTTTGCCCAGCGCGTCGATGATGTAGCCGTCCAGGTACCGTCACCGTCCGGATCCTGAGGCTGGTAGCCGACCTGGCCCGCCCCCGCGGCCGCACCGTCAACCGGCGAGTCCGCAACGCGCGAGAACGGGGTTGGTCAACATGCGCACCGGCCGGGCAGCAGATCCTGCAGGGTCGGCCACCCGGCGTCACGTCGCCAGCGACGTCAGTCGCGTACACGCCGTCGTTCTGCACCGAGAAGTCCTCGGCGGCCAGCTGGGTCGTGTGGCGTTCGACTTGCACGACGCTTCCTTCGCGCGCGACTGCATCTTGATGAAGTTCGGAATCGCGATCGCCGCGAGAATGCCGATGATCACGACGACGATCATCAGCTCGATGAGGGTGAAACCCTTGTTACGCACTGGACAACCTCCTATTTAGCTGTTGCGCGTAGGATGGTACCCATCCGGACCGTTCTATCGATCCTGTACGACGCATATGGGCAAGTCGCATGCCAACTCGATTCGCGTCCCGATCCCGCTGTAGACTCCGTGCTTCCGTCTAGTCGTTGGCGACGCCCGCGCGTTCCCGGCGAACGTTCCGCGCCCGGCGCGTGGCGCCGCGGGCGCCCGCCGCGCCGCCACGTGCAGCTTGCCGGACGCTAATCGCTCTCTACGAGCTCCTGCTGGCGTTCGTGCTCCTTGTCCATCTTCTCGAGGCCGTAGCGCTGGAGCTTGCGGTACAGCGTCGAGGCGTTGATGCCGAGGATCTCGCTCGCCCGCTTCTTCTGCCAGCGGGTGTAGTTGAGCACCTTGAGGATGTACTCCTTCTCCAGCTCCTCGAGCGTCAGCTGTCGGCGAGTCGATGACCAGGCTGCCGCGGCTGGCTCTCGCCGAAGCGGATCTTCTCCGGCAGGTCCCCGGGCTCGATGACGCCGCTCTCGTCCAGGATCACGCGCGCGCTCGATCACGTTCTCCAGCTCGCGCACGTTGCCCGGCCAGTCGTACTTCATGAGCAGCTCCATCGCGTCCTTGCGTGACCGTCTTCGGACGTGCCGTTCGCGTCGGCGTGGCGCTTGCAGGAAGTGGTCGACCAGCAGCGGGATGTCGTCGCGGCGCTGGCGCAGCGGCGGCAGCTTGATCGGGATCACGTTGAGCCGGTAGTAGAGGTCGGCGCGGAAGCGGCCCTCGGCCACCTCGCGTCTCGAGGTCGGCGTTGGTGGCGGCGACCAGCCGGCAGTCGATCTTGATCGGCTGCGTGCCGCCGACCGGGATGATCTCGCGCTCCTGCAGCGCGCGCAGCAGCTTGACCTGGGTCGCGAGCGGCATCTCGCCGACCTCGTCGAGGAAGAACGTGCCGCCCTCGGCGACCTGGAACAGGCCCTGCCGAGTCGCGTGACCGCGCCGGTGAACGAGCCCTTCACGTGGCCGAACAGGTTCGCTCTCGAGCAGGTCGCGCGGGATCGCGCCGCAGTTGATGCTCACGAACGGCCCGCTGGCGCGCGCGGCTGCGGTAGTGGATCTCGCGCGCGATCAGCTCCTTGCCGGTGCCGCTCTCGCCCTGGATCAGGATGGTGGCCTCGCTGTCCGCGACCTTCTCGACCATCTTGAACACGCGGATCCATCTCCTCGCGACGTGCCGATGATCATCTTCTCGTCGTGGCCCTTGCTTGAGCTCGCGCTTGAGGAACTGGTTCTCGCGCGCGCACCTTGCGCATCTCGAGCGCGTTGCGCACGACCAGCTTGATCTCGTCGTTCTTCGCGTTCTTGATCAGGTACTGGAACGCGCCCAGGTTCACGGCGTCGATCGCCGACTTCTGCGACGCGTAGGCGGTCATGATGACGACCGGCATCGTCGGGATCGTGCTTCTTGATGCCCTGCAGCAGCTGGATGCCGTCCATGCCCGGCATCTTGATGTCGGTGATGACGACGTCGAACGGCTCGCCTTGACCTCGCTCCAGCGCGTCGCGGCCGTTGCTTCACGGTCGTGACCTGGTAGCCCTCCTTGCGGAGCACGATGCCCAGGAACTGGGCTCATGCTCTGTTCGTCGTCGACGACCAGGATTCTTCTCCGCCATGGGCATGTCCCTTCCTCGGTACTCAGGTGTCCGTCGCGACGCGGTCAGCCTGCCGCCGCTGCGCCACTGCGCGCCGCATCGTCACCCGGCAGCAGCCACACTCGCGAACACGGCGCCCCGCCCGGCGCGCTGTCCAGCGTCGAGCGCGCCCGCCGTGGCGCTCGACGATGCGCGTGGCGATCGCCAGGCCCGAGGCCGGTGCCGCCCTGCTTGGTGGTGAAGAACGGCTCGACCGACGCGCGGCAGGTCCTCCGCCGCGATGCCGGGCCCGGTGTCTCGAACTCCACCACGCACGCTGTCCCGTGCTCGCCCGGCGCGCCACCGCGACCGATCGCAGCGTGCCGCCGGTCGTGCATCGCCTCGAACGCGTTGACCGCCAGGTTGAGCCACACCTGCCGCATCTGCTCGCGATCCGCCTGCACGTCGCGCCGCTCGCCGCCGGGCTCGCACTCGCAGCCGCGATGCTCGACGCCGTCGCGGATCGCGCGCAGCGCGTCGCACAGCTCGTCGAGATGCGTCCTCGAGCGTCGACCGGCTCGGCCGCGAGGTCGCGCTCGCGCGAGTAGTCGAGCAGGTCGGTGACGAAGCGGTTGAGCCGCGTCGCACTCGCGTCGCGATCAGCTCCATGAGCACCGCGTTCTCGCCCGTCGAGCTTGAGCTCGCGCTGCAGGCACTCGACCGAGCCGCTGATCGGGTTGAGCCCGTTGCGCAGCTCGTGCGCGATGCCGCGCCGACAGCGCGCCGATCTCGGCCAGCGTCTCGCTTGCGGCGCGCGCGGCGCTCCATCTCGCGCACCTCGGTCAGGTCCTGGAACACGGCGACCACGCCGGTCGCCCGGCCCTCGTGCATCAGCAGGTTGGTCGAGACGCCGACCGGCAGCGGCCGCCGCTCGCGCCGCGTGCATCGCGAGCTCGGCGCGCGCGCGCGGCGCCGCGCGCTGCTCAGCGTCTCGCAGCACGAGCTCGCGCAGCGGCGCGAGCCGCTCCGGCGAGCGCGTCGCTCGAGCGCTGCGCCCGCGCACCTCGCGCGCCACGCAGCCCGAGCACCTGCTCGGCGGCCGGGTTCAGGTAGCCCACGCGCCCCTGCGGCGTCGACCGTCAGCACGCCGGTGCGTGAGATGCCGCAGGATGACGTCGTTGTCGACGCGCACGCGATCCAGCTCGCGCGCGGTGCGCTCGAGGTCGCGCGGGTGCGCTCGACGCGCTCGCCGAGCACGCCGGCCGCAGCACGCCGAGCACGGCGAGGACATCGACGCATGCACGAGCGCCGTCGACGACTCCGCCGGTGGCACGTGCGGCAGTCGACGCCCGTCGGCGCCGACGCAGCCGCGGGCACCGCCAGGCAGCGCGGCGAGCACAGCGCCGAGCGCAGCGCGGTCGAGCAGCCGCCCGGCATCCGGCCGAGCAGCCCGCCGGCGACGACGACCAGCCGCAGGAACAGCACGAACTGGCTGCTCGCGCCCGCCGGTGTAGCGGCGACGCAGCGTCGACGATCCAGATCGCCGACGATCTGCGACGGCGATCTGCAGCCGCGAGCCCGCGCCGGCAGCCGCACGCCCAGCGCGTACAGCGCCGACAGCGCCGCCCACGCGCAGCAGCGCCCAGCACGAGCACCGCACCAGACGACGCGGCTCGGCGCTCGGGCCGAGCAGCACGCCGATCGGCAGCGCCAGCGTCGCCGACCAGCAGGCGGGCGCGATCAGCGTGCGCAGCCCGTCCCACGCGTGGCCGGCGATCGCGGCCGTCGGGACCCGCCGGCGGTCGCCAGGACCGCGCACGTCCGACGCCTGCTCACTGGCCTGCCCGCCACCACGGTGATCGAGCTTGAACATCGGCAGGTACATCGCGACACGACCATGCCGCCGACGATGCCGCCCATGATCACGATCATCACCGGCTCGATGATCGAGGTCAGCGTGTCGACCGCCGTGTCGACCTCGGCCTCGTAGAACACGGCGATCTTCGTCGAGCATCTCGTCGAGCGCGCCGGTCTGCTCGCCGACCGAGATCATCTGCACGACCATCGGCGGGAACACGCCCGACTGCTTGAGCGGCGCGGCGACCGTCTCGCCCTCGCGGATCGAGGCGCGCGTCGTCATGATCGCCTCGGCGATGACCTTGTTGCCGGCGGTGCGGGCGGTGATCTCGAGCCCGGCGAGGATCGGCACGCCGGAGGCGATCAGCGTGCCGAGCGTGCGCGTGAAGCGCGCCACCGCGCCCTTGAGGAGCACGTCGCCGAGCACCGGCATCTTGAGCAGCAGCGCGTCGACTGGCCGCTGGCCGTTCTCGGTCGCGTAGTAGCGCTTGAAGCGCGATCACGCCGCCGACGACGCCGCGCGACCGATCACCCACCAGAAGTTCTGCAGGAAGTTCGGACAGCACGAGCACGATCTTGGTCGGCAGCGGCAGCTCGCCGCCGAAGTCGGTGAACATCTTGGCGAACGTCGGGATGATGAAGATGCAGCATGAACGCGGTGGCGCCGAGCGCCACGGTGAGCACGACCGCCGGGTAGATCATGCGCGCTCTGGACCTTGCGCTTGAGCGCGTCGGCCTTCTCGATGTAGACGCGCGAGGCGCATCAGGATCGTCGTCCAGCACGCCGCCCGCCTCGCCGGCCGCGACCATGTTGCGGAACAGGTCGTCGAACACGTTCTTGTGCTTGCCGAGCGCGTCGGACAGCGTCGAGCCGGCCTCGACCTCGCGCGTCACGTCGGCGATGACGCTGCCGAACGACGGCTTGCTCGCGACTGCTCGGCGAGGATGTCGAGGCACTGCACCAGCGGCAGACCGGCCGAGATCATGGTCGCGAACTGGCGGGTGAAGATCGCCAGGTCCTTCGTGCTGACGCGGTCCTCGACGCGCCGAACTTCGGCATCGCGAACTTCGCCGCCCTTCGGCCGTCACCGAGGTGACGAGGATCCGCTTCTTGCGCAGGATCGCCGATCGACCTCTTCCTGGCGCTCGACGTCGATCTCGCCGGTCTGGATCTCGCCGCGCGAGCGTCCGGCCCTTCCAGACGATATATCGTCGCCATCGTCGACCTCCTCGCAGCGCTGGCGCCGTGCTATCGAGCGCCGTCGGCTGGCCGAGCATCCTTCGCAGCTCCGCCGGGTCGTGCAGTGCTGCGCATCGCCTCCTCCGGCGACGATCGACCTTGTCCTGCACCGCCTGGAACAGCGCCTGGTTCATGGTCTGCATGCCGTACTTCTGCCCGGCCTGCATCAGGCTGTAGATCTGGTGGGTCTTGCCTTCGCGGATGACGGCCTTGATCGCCGGCGTGCAGACCAGCACCTCGGCGCACATCACGCGGCCCGCGCCCGCGCGCTCGCGGGATCAGCTGCTGCGTCGATCACGCCCTCGAGCACGAACGCGAGCTGGCGTGGATCTGGTGCTGCTGGTCGGACGGGAACGACGTCGACGATGCGGTTGATCGACCTCGTAGGTGGAGTTGGTGTGCAGCGTCGCGAACACCAGGTGGCCGGTCTCGGCGATGGTGAGCGCCGCCGCGATCGTCTCGAGGTCGCGCATCTCGCCGATCAGGATGACGTCCGGGTCCTGGCGCAGCACGTACTTGAGCGCGGCCGGGAACGAGTCGGTGTCGGCCCCCACCTCGCGCTGGTTGACGATGCACTTCTTGTGGTGGTGGATGTACTCGATCGGGTCCTCGATCGTGACGATGTGGCGCCGGCGCTCGCTGTTGATCTTGTCGATCATGCGCGGCCAGCGTCGTCGACTTGCCGCTGCCGGTCGGGCCGGTGACCAGCACCAGGCCCTTGCTGCTTCTTGGACAGAGTCCATGACCGCGCGGCAGCCCGAGCTCGCGGAAGGTCATGATCTCGTACGGGATCTGCCGGATCGCCATCGCCAGCAGCCGCGCTGCAGGAAGACGTTGCCGCGGAAGCGCGACAGCCCTTGACGCCGAAGGAGAAGTCGAGCTCCTTGGTGGTCTCGAAGCGCTTGCGCTGCTCGTCGTTGAGCACGCTGTAGGCGAGCGCCTGCGGTCATCTCGGGCGTCAGCAGCTCGGACGTCGGTGGCGATGATCGCGCCGTCGATGCGGAGCATCGGGCGGCACGCCGGCCGTGATGTGCAGGTCGGAGCGCCCTTCTCGATCATCTCCTCGCAGCAGGTCGCGAAGAGTCACCATGGTCATGCTCCGCTCCTGCAAGTCCCACTGGGTCGGCGGTCGTATTACTGCTTGGCCGTTTCCTTCAGCACTTCCTCCAGCGTCGTCATCCCGTCCTTGAGCTTCTCGAGGCCGTCCATGCGCAGCGTCAGCATGCCTTCCTCCACCGCGGTTCTTGATCTCGGCGCCGATGCGCGCTCGAGGATCAGGTCGCGCAGAGTCGGGCGATCATCGGCATCACCTCGTAGACGCCCGACGCGCCCCGGTAGCCGGTGTTGTTGCAGTCGCGCAGCCCTTGCGCTCGTCAGATACGCAACTCGTCCGCGTTCTCCATGACGCCCAGCTCGCGCAGCACCTCCTCGTGCAGCTTCGCCGGCGCTTGCACTCGCGCACACCCGGCGCACCAGCCGCTGCGCGAGGATCAGGTTGACCGAGGACGACACCAGGAACGGCTCGATGCCCATGTCGATCAGGCGGCCGATCGCGCTGGCGGCGTCGTTGGTGTGCAGCGTGGAGAGCACGAGGTGGCCGGTGAGCGCCGCCTTGACGGCGATCGACGCGGTCTCGAGGTCGCGGATCTCGCCGACCATGATGATGTTCGGGTCCTGGCGCAGGAACGCCTTGAGCGCCGCGGCGAACGTGAGCCCGATCGTCCTCGTGGACGAGCACCTGGTTGATGCCGTCGAGGTTGTACTCGACCGGGTCCTCGGCGGTCATGACGTTGACCTCGGGCGTGTTGATCTCGCAACGCGCCGAGTAGAGCGTCGTCGTCTTGCCGGAGCCGGTCGGCCCGGTCGACCAGCACCATGCCGTAGGGGTTCGCGATCGCGGTCACGAAACGCTCCATCGCCGCCGGCTCGAACCCGAGCTTCTGCAGGTCGATGTTCAGGTTGCTCTTGTCGAGGATTCGCATCACGATCTTCTCGCCGAAGATCGTCGGCAGCGTCGAGACGCGCAGGTCGATCGGTCTTGTCCATGCATGATCTTGATGCGGCCGTCCTGCGGCACGCGGCGCTCGGCGATGTCGAGCTCGGCCATGATCTTGAGGCGCGAGATGATCGGCGGCCTTGAACTTGAACGGCGGCGCCATCATCTCGTGCAGCACGCCGTCGATGCGGAAGCGCACCCGCATCTGCTTTTCGTACGGCTCGATGTGGATGTCGCTCGCTCCGCGCCACGGCGTCGGCGATCAGCGAGTTCACCAGCTTGACGATCGGCGCGTCCGCCGCGGCGGCCGCGGCGCCGAGCTCGGCGTCTTCCTCCTCCTCGACGATCTCGAAGTCCTCCTCCATCTCGCCCTTCATGGTCGCCATCGTGTCGGCCGAGTCGTAGGCCGGTCGATGCAGCGCTTGATCGCGGCTTCGGTCGCGACCTGCGGCCGCACGTCGAAGCCGGTGATGAACTTGATGTCGTCGATCGCGAAGATGTTGGTCGGGTTCGCCATCGCGACGGTGAGCGTGCGCCCTTCGCGCGTGAGCGGCAGCACCATGAACTTGGTGGCGACGTCGGTGGGAATGAGGTCGACCGCGTTGGGGTCGATGGGCACGGCGTCCAGGTCGACGGCCGGGACGTTGTAGACCTGGCCCATAAACTCGGCGAACGCCATTTCGGAGATGGCGCCTGTCTTAACCAGGTTGTAGCTGAGCGTGCCGCCGCCCGAGGTCTGCGATTCGAGCGCGCGGGCGAGCTGGTCCTGGCTGATGAGCGATGACTCGAGTAGTTTTTGCGCGATTCGATCTCTCAAGGACGTGCCCTCCGGCTCGTGTCAACGGCCGACTGTGACGTGGAACTGGCGAACATTGGTCCGGTTCGCGTGCAATTCCGCAATTCCTGTGCCACGCGTGCAATGCCGCGCACCCGGTGTCGCCCCGGCGCGACTGGCCCGCGTCGACCGCCACGCACCGCGGTCGGGAACGACGCGACGCACCGTCGCGTGCGTTTGCCGTCCGCGCGGCCCGGCGGCGTGCAAAATGCGCTTTGCCCGGTCGCCCGGTGGAAGAAAGCGCGCGAGCCGCCGGGCGCGGGTTTCGCGGCTACCGGCGGCTCGCCAGTGCTTGCAATCGCTGGATGGTACTCGGCCCGATTCCTCGCACGTGGAGAACGTCGTCCCACGAAGTGAACGATCCTCGTCCACGCCTTGCATCGACGAGGCGCGAGGCAAGGACCGGACCAATGCCGGGCAGCAGTTCGAGCGAGTCCGCGGGCGCGGTGGAAAGGAACGCGAGTGGATCCCGGGCGAAGGCGGGAGGAACGGAAGAACTTGCCGGGCGGGATTTCACCGGCGCGCCGGTCGTCGTGCGAGGAGGGATGCCCGCGCGCGTCGCGACGATACCCGGCGGCGCGGGCGCGGAAAAGGAATCAGGCGGCGCGTCGCCGGCGCGCAGAAAAAGGTATGAGAGGTCCGACGCCCCCAGCCCGATCACCAGCAGACCCGCACCCAGCAGCCGCCGCACCCTCCCCTCCCGCGTGGATCAATCGAACAGCGTCCATTCGATACCGTACGCGAAAGTGGCGGGGGTCATCAAGTAGTCTCCCTCGGTGCGGTACGCGGCGTCGAGAACGTTCAAATACTTCAAGTAGAGACGCGCGTCGAGGAGCCGGCCCTCCAGGATCAGGTTGAGCACGCCGAACGACGGCAGCGCGGCGCCGGCGAAGTCCACGCGGTCGTCGACGTGCACGAACTCCGCGCCTCCGTATAGCGCGCTGGACTTCTCGAACAGCTCGCTCCCCACCAGTGCGCTCGCCGTGGCCATGAGTGCGGGGACCGACGCGAACGCGTCTTCACGATCGCCGGACGTGTAGAGCACCGACCCGCCGGCGCGAACATTGAAGCGGCCAAGCGCAAATCCCGCCTGCACGCGCTCCTCGACGAAACTCATCGCGCGGCTCTCGCCGGCGTTCTCGGCGACCCGCCAGGTCTCCGTCCCCACCACCCGGGGCCGAAACGCGATCGACCCCACGCTGCGGATCCACGCTGCGCGCACGCGGTTGGTGATGCCGCCACCCCGCACTTCCCAGTCCAGGACGCCTTCCCACGCCGTCTCCGGATCCACCCCCGCGTCTCCGGCCAGCGTGCGCCCGTCGCGGACGTGCGGCGGCAGGTAGCGCTCGCCGAGATTCGGCATGCGGAACGAGCGCCGCCCCGTCACCGTGAATGTGTTCGCCCCGACCTCGTAGCCGAGCGCGGCCGATGCGCCCCAGGCGAATGCGACGTCGTCGTCGCCCGCCGCCGACGCGTCGGCGACGAACGAGGTCGCGCCGCCGGATTGCCACTGCGCGGAGGCGGTGAGCATCGCCTGCGTCAGCGACACATTCGCGACCTCGCCCACGTCCACCGTCGAGCGGGTGCGCTCGACGCGGGCGTTCATCGACACCACCGTGCGCGGCCGGGTCACCGCGTCCCAGACGACGATCCCGCCGACGGTCTCGTTGACCGACTGTGAGTCCGGGTCGCTGGCGGTGTACCCGCGGCCGTACGCGGTCACGCGGGCGGCCGCGACTCCCGCATCGAGCCACAGCAGGTGGCCGTCGTAAGTGGCCTCGCTCGACGCGCTCGTGAGGTCCCCGGTGGTGCTGCTGCGAAACCGGCGCAACCCGAACGCGTAACTCGCGTCGTCGCCCGGTGTCCCGCGCAGGACGATGGCGGAGTTGCGGGAGCGCGCCTTGCCGTAGTCCGGCTCGTCGGCGATGATGCCGCTCGCGTCGAAATCGTATCCATCGTCCAGCACTTCGTCGTACCCCAGATCGAGCCCGACGATGCCGGCTTCCGACGAAAAGCGGACGCGCCGCTGCCGCACGTCGTTGGTCCCCTTCGAGAGCTCGACGAAGGTATTCGGGCGGGACACCGGTGCCGGCGATTCCTCCAGCCGGACGTCTCCCTCCATCCACGGGGGCGTGGCGGAGCGCGCCGCCTCTCCCACGACCAGACGCCCCAGTCCGCTGGTGGCGGTGTGCACCCACGGCGCCACGTCGTTCTCCGGGTTGTTGAGCAGAATCCCGTCGAGAAACAGGCGCGCGCGTCCACGGCCGATGCCCCAGCGCGAGTATCCGGCGTCGAAACCGATCGGACCCGGGCGGACGAGCATTCCACCCGGCTCGGACTCGAGAAAATTGTCGAGGGAGAACGCGTGCCGTCGCAGGTAGTCGGCGCGCGCAATGGTGTCGAGCACGCCGTAGCGCCCGGGCGCGTCGCGCGTCGCCGGCGGGCCTGCCCCTACCGACGCGCGAGCCCACACGACCGCGGCGAGCACCACGAGGCACGCCACGCGGGCCCGCGCGCCGCCGTTGCCCACCGGCCTGCTCATCCGCGCAGCTCGCGACGATGCCGCGCCAGGACATGGAGCGTCGGCGGGAGTGCCGCGCCGAACAGCACGGCGTTCCACGCCACCTGGATAGCCCCGAATGCGACGCCGCCCCACACGTAGGTCAAGAGTGGAATACCGGTCGCGAAGGTCACAAACGATACGGCGTTGACGACCACCTGGTAGACCGTCACCAGCACCGCGCCCGCCGCACCCGCCAGCGCCGCCGCGGCGGCACGCGACCGAATCCGTGCGACCGCGGGCCCGATGACCGCGCCCGCGCCCCCGATCGCCCCGTAGCAGATCACCTGCGAGATCCACACGGGTGGCGGCGCCGCGCCCATCACGTTGAACAGGGAATGTGCGCCCATGCCACACGCGCCGACCAGCATCCCCACCCACGGGCCGAGCAGATACCCGGACACGAAGCAGAGAAACGTGATGGTTTCGACGTTGGGGATCGCCGCCAGGGCCTGGCCGCTCGCGAAGATCAGCGCGGTCAGCAGGCTGGCCAGAAGAGTGACGCGGGTGGCTCTCATCGCGACGGCGCGCGCGGGCGCGCGTCCCGGGATGCTATCGGCCGGTTCGGCGCGGGTCAACGAATAACCACGAAACGCCCGCTGACGCGGTTCGGTCCCGTTTCCACGCGCACGAAGTATTGCCCGGAGCTCAAGGGTGTATTCACGACCACCACGTTGGTGCCGCGCGTGAGCGAGGTGGACTCCGCGGCCACGCGCCGACCCGCCACGTCGTAGATCGTGACCGATGCGCGCGCATCCCCGGCGGACTCCACCACCAGGTGCGCGGCGTCGCGGGCGGGGTTGGGATAGATCCGATCCAGTCGGAGCGCGAAGGCCGGGACGTTCACGCTGGCGCTCTCTTCCCAGAGCACGCGGGTGTGGGTGTCGTCGGTCAGGCGATACACGGCGGTGTCTTCGAGCATGTGGTCGCGCGCGGAGAAGCGCGGTTCACCCGAAATACTGTCGAGCGAGAGCGTCACCGGCGCGACGCCGGCGGCATCGATCCGCGAGAGCGAGAGCGCTTCGCCGTCGTAGTTCGTCAGCACGCCCTCGATCGCCACGTCGTGCCCGTCGATCGACAGCTCCGCGCTCGCCACCGACACCGGCGTGACATCGACATCGAACAACGCGATGATGTCGCGCATGTACCCGGCCTGCGTGCTCCCCGCCACACCGGTCGATCCCCCGAGGAGGACCGTGCTCATCACCAGGGCCGACGGACCGATTTCCGACGCCGTGGCCCGAACCACCCCCGCGCCGTCTTCGATCAGCGCCACCGCCGCGCCGGGAACTAGCACACCCACCAGGCTGTCCGGATCCCCGGGGTCGTAGTCGAAGGTGTGGTCGCCCGCGAGACCCATCGTGCGCCACGAGGAGAGGTTGCCCGCCGCGGCGCCGGGCACGAAACCGACCGCGAACCGGCTCCAAAACGCCTGCTGCACCGAATCGCCGGTGGAGAGCAGCTCGCCGAGACGACTCCCTTCGACGTACATGTCGCCCCCCGCGTCGATGAACGCCATCAGCGCCTGCAGCATCTCGGCCGACAGCGTGACCTCGGCGCCGTCGAAGCCGCCCACCACGAACACCCCGACGCACCCGCCGAAGCTTGCAGGGATCGTGTCGCTCACCACCACCGTCGCGCCGTTTTCGCGCAGCGCCTGCGCGATAGGAACTTCCTCGCCGTCGCGCGCCGCGAACTCGTCGCCGACGCCGTCGAACGGTGCCCGGCACCCGTCCCGGTCCAGGACCAGCACCCAGACTCCCGCCGGAACCGGCCGGGGCTCGAGACGCGCGGCCAGCCCGAACAGATTGGAGCTCGCTCCCTGACTCACCTGATACACCACGAGCACCGAGTCGCATTCGCCCCAGTCGAGGATCGTGATCGTGTCCTCCGGCGAGGACGGGGGGTACGAGGTCGTTGCCGTCGTGCGCGCTTCGCCCTGGAAACGCATCACCGTGACCATCGAGGTTGCGAACGGGTCGGGTGCGACGCGCAGCTGCAGCGCGTCGCTGTGCCCGTCGCCATCGAAAAAGTAGTAGTTCGCCCCCAGTTCCGCGGGGGGTTGGCCGGACATGTGGAGCGGGAACGGATAGCAGTCGCTGCGCTTCTCGCAGGTGACTTCCCGGTAGGTGACTCCCTGCGAGTAATGCGCGCCGTCGTCGCGACCCCCGGTGAAGTAGTTGAACGTCCCGAATTCGATGAACTCCTCCAGAAAGGTGGTGCCGGCCGTCGCGACCAGCGCGGCGTCGAACGCCTCCCGCGGGTTGGGTCCGGCGCCGGCGGCGCCGTGCACCAGCGCGTCGCGCAGGATCGCGTCCCCGTGGCGCTCGGACAGGAAAACCGCCCACGGCGAGTTGGTGTAGAACTGCGTGAACAGCCCGCGCCATGGCCAGCGGAAGAACAGCTGCAGGGTGGCGTGATTGAGGTGGTAGTCGTACACCCGTTCCTCCGCCCACGTCGAGAGCATCTCCAGCATGCTCACGTTCTCGTCGTGGTATGGCACGCCCTGCGGGGGCGGCGCCGAGTAGCCCACCTGGATCACGTGATAGAACTCGTGGGCAGCGACGATGCGGCGACGCTCGATCCCCAGCGTGTCGAGGATCTCGACCCACGACAGCGTCGAGTTGACGTACGGCGACCCGGTGACGGCGTCGAGGACGGTCCGGCCGTAAACGCCCGACCCGAGCTGCGCGGGCGTGCGCACATAGATGTCGGTGCGGGCGTCGCCGCCCCCCGCTCCGTCTGACGGAGGAGCGAGGTGCCCGATGGTGTCGACCAGCGCCCGGTACGTCAGCTCCGACGCGTCGCTGATGTCCTGCGCGTACGCGGCCAGAACGGTGTCGGCATAGTGGACCAGGAAATGGGCCGAGCCGATCGTGAGCGGGCCCGGGACCGGGCGGGGCAGCATCGTGGTGGTTGCACCCTTCGCCGCTTCGAGCCCTTGCGAGAACCCGCATTGCGACGATTGTCCCGGCGGCGGGATCAGCGGAGACTCGCCAAACCCGGCCGCTCCCGCCGGCCGAACGAACTCCATCGCCGGAAACGGGGTGGCCAGCAGCAGCGCGGTCAGCAGGTATTTCATACGGAGACTACGAAGGCAGGTGCCATCCAGACACCCGAGGGGGGCGACGGGGCCGTCACGGAAAATAATAGGGGGGGGCGCCGCGAGCCGTAAAGGCGAATCTACGCGGTCAGCGGGTCGAAAGCTTCCGGATCTTGTCGGCGACCTCGCGGAAGGTGACGTCCACCACGTAGACATCTTCGAAATAGCGGCGCGCGTTGTCAGCGTCGCCGGTCATTTCGTGCGCGAGGGCGAGGTTGTACTTGATGCCCAGCGATTCTTCGGTGTCGGCGCCGATCAGCGACAGACCCTTGCTGAACTGGCGAATCGCGAGCTGCGGCTGGTTCTGCTTGACGAAACAGAGACCGATCATCTCGAGACACTTCACCTGGTACTGCGGCGAGCGGGACGCCATCTGGTACTCGCGGATCGCCTCCGAGAGGAGGTCCATTTCGATGTACGCCATGCCGAGGTCGTAGTGGCTGCGGTAGTCGGTCTCCGCGCCACCGTCGATTCCCTCGTCGTCGAGCAGCGCCGAGATCTGCATCTCCGCACCGCCGCTGGCGGCGCCGGTGTCGCGAGTCGGCGCCGTCTGCTCGACGACCGAGGTCGAAGCGAGCTTCCGTCGCCACCGTGACCGGGTTCAACACTTCGCGTTCCTCGACCGCCTGCGCGGGAGACTCCGGGGGCGCCGGCGCGGCGACCGACGCGGCGGTCGCCGCCGCCGGCGACGCCACGTCGGGCTGGCCTCGGCGGCCGCCGGACGGGGTTCGGCCGAGCCGCGCGCGAGACGCAGGAGGTAGAGATCGCGCTCCGACGGGCCGTCGGAGGCCGCACCGGCGGGCTGTGGAGCCGGTGCGGCCGGGGTCCCGTCGGCGTCGTCTCGGGGTGGATGTCAACCTCGATGCGATCGCCCTGTGAGTGCGCCTGGGTCCAGAGTTCGCTTCGGTGATCACGGTGCCGTCGCGGCCGCCGTTGTCGCCCGCGCGCGCGGACAGGATAGCCTCCAGCCTCACGCCGAAGCCGAGACTTATCGATCATCGGCGCGCGGGTCGCGCGGACGCCGCCCGGGTCGCGGAGCTTCTCGCTGAGGTGCGTACGAGCGTCATCAGGCACGTCGCCCGCGTCGTCGTTGAGACCGTGGTCCACCAGCACCTGCGCGAGCCTCTCCAGCACCGCCGGAGACTCGCTTCATCTCGTCGACGATCGGGGCTCGCCAGCTTCGGCGAACTCCGCCGGGTCGAAACTGCCCGCGGCGGCCTTGTCGAGGAACTGCAGGTAGTACGACTCGGCCTCCTTCCCGAGGCCCTGGCGGCGCGGATGTAGCCGAGCTTGGCGAACACTTCACGCGCGCGGGGAGCACGCGCAGTATCTTCTTGCACACCGCGACCGCGTTGTTGTGCAGGCCGACGCGCGTGTATTCGTCCACCGCGCGCACGAAGCGTCGTACGCCTCGTTCTTCTGGTTGGTCTTGAGGTAGAGATCCGCGAGCTCGTTGTGGAGGTTGGGGTTGTTCTGGTCGAGCTCGACGAGGCGCTTGTACTCCTTGATCGCGTTCGACCAGTCCTGGTCTCGAACGAGATCGAGCGCGCGCTTGCGGATGATCGTGTGCCTTGCTCACGTCGTTACCCGTTTCATCATGCCGCACGTCCGGCGGGCCGCCATTCGCGCCCGCCGACGAACACCCGCGTCCACGGGATTGACACCGAAGTGGTTCGCCACCTCGCGATGAGTCTTCGCAGCGTTCAGCACGAGAAATCGGCGCGCTTGCCCGGCTCCAGGCTTCCCACTTCGCGCTCGCGACCGAGCACGAACGCCGGGTTTGCGGTCGCCATCGCGATCGCCTCGGCCGGCGACAGCCGCATGTGCGAGCACGCGATCGCGATCATCATGGGCATCGACTCGCACGTCGAGCTGCCCGGATTGAAATCGGTGGCGACGGCAAGACGCATGCCGCGCTCGATCATCGCGCGCGCGGGCGCGAATTCGAGCGACGGCAGCCCGAAGCTCGTCCCCGGCAGGAGGACGCCGAAGACGCCGGCGGTCGCCATACGATCGATTCCCGTGTCGGGCCGATCTTTTTGAGGTGGTCGGCCGAAACCGCGCCGAGATCAGCCGCCAGTGCAGCCGCCCCCGTGTCCGTCAGCTCGTCGGCGTGTATCCGCGCCTTCAGTCCAGCCCGAGCCCGGACCGCAAGATTCGTTCCGTTTCTTCCCTTGAGAACGCTCCGACTTCGCAGAATGCGTCGTTGAACTCGGCGAGGCCTTGTTGTGCCACGGCCGGAATCATCTCCCGGATCACGAGTTCGGACATACTCCTCCCGCTTCGGGACAGGTACTCCGGCGCGATGGCGTGGGCGCCGAGGAAGGTGGCCACGATGGTCACCGGGTACACCGATGCGAGCCGCGCGGATCACCCGGAGTTGCTTCATCTCATTCTCGAGGTCAAGCCCGTAACCGCTTTTTATTTCTATCGTTGTTGTCCCGTGGGCGATCGCGCTCTCGGAGCCGCTGTCGCGCTCACGGCAAGAAGCTCCGTCTTCGGACATTGCGCGCACGTGGCCGACGCTTTTTGCGATGCCGCCGCCGCGGGCGGCAATCTCCGCATAGGGCGTTCCGGCCACGCGCCATTCGTACTCGTCGAGGCGGTACCGCGGCAAAAACCAGGTGGGTGTGGCAGTCGACGAAACCCGGCAGTCACCACCGCGCCCGCCGGCGTCGACGCTGGACACAGTTCGGCGTCGGGGTCACCGCGCGCAGCACGCTCGTCGCGCGGCCCCACCGCCACGCACGCCGGCCCTGTGCGCCGCGAACGCGCCGCCGGTAACGATGGCGAGGTCTCGCAGCTCGGCGCCGGTCGCGGGGCGTTCCGTCCCGCGGCGCGAGTGTGACGCAGCTCGCCGCAGTTGGTGACGATGAGGTCGGCGCGCGGACGGGGCGGCATGGCGCGCTGGATCGGTCGTGTCAGCGCGGTCGAGCATCGGAATGCGCATGCCGTCGCGGCGCGCGGCGTCGATCGCGAGCGGATAGCCCGCGTCGGCGTGACGCACCATGCCCATCCCGGGATCGCCGGTGAGGCAACGCTCGATTTTCGGCCGCGCGTCTTTCGTTCCGTCGACCAGCACGGCGAGTCCGGCGTGAATCGAGAGCCCCATGCCGACACCGCCGCCGTGGTGCACCGACACCCACGCGGCGCCGTTCACGGCGTTGAGAACGCATTCAGGATGGGCCAGTCGGCAACCGCGTCGCTGCCGTCGCGCATCGCTTCGGTTTCGCGGTACGGGCTCGCCACCGATCCGCTGTCGAGATGGTCGCGCCCGATGATCACCGGCGCGCGGACACCTTTCCCTTCGCGACGAGGTCGTTCAACGCCGCGCCGAAACGCGCGCGCTCGCCGTACTTGAGCCAGCAGATGCGCGCGGGCAGACCCTGGAACCGCGACGCGCTCGCGCGCGAGCGCGATCCAGCGCGTGAGGGCTGGGTTGTCCGGGAAACAACTCGAGCACGAGCTCGTCCGTGACGGCGATGTCCTTCGCGTCTCCCGAGAGCGCGACCCAGCGAAACGGACCGTAGCCCTCGCAGAACAGCGGCCGGATGTACGCCGGCACGAAGCCGGGAAACGCGAACGCGTCCGCGTACCCCGCTTTCGCCGCCTCGCCCGCGGATGTTGTTGCCGTAGTCGAACACGGCCGCCCCCGCGCGCTGGAAACCGACCATCGCTTCGACGTGCGCGACGATGGACTCGCACGCGCGCTCGACGTAGGCAGCCGGGTCGCGGTCGCGCAGCTCGGCGGCCGCCGCCACGTCGAGGCCGCTGCGGCACGTAGCCGTTGAGCGGGTCGTGCGCGGAGGTCTGGTCGGTGACCACGTCGACCTCGACGCCACGCGCGTGATCTGCGGGAAACACGTCGGCGGCGTTGGCGCACGAGACCCGATGGAGAGCGCGCGGCCCGCCCGCTTCGCGTCCATCGCCAGGCGCACCGCCTCGTCGAGGTTGTCCACCATCACGTCGAGATAGCGCGACTCGAGGCGCTTCTGGATGCGCGCCGGATCCACTTCGACGCGATCACGACCCCGTCGTTCATCGTCACCGACGAGCGGCTGCGCGCCACCCATCCCGCCCAGTCCGCCGGTCAGGACGATGCCGGCCCCGCGAGCGATCGACTTGAATTCCTTGCGGCGCGCAGGCCGCGAAGGTCTCGTACGTGCCCTGCAGAATTCCCTGCGTGCCGATGTACATCCAGCTTCCCGCCGTCATCTGCCCGTACATCGTGAGTCCCTTGGCTTCCAGCTCCCAGAAGTGCTCCCACGTGGCCCACTGCGGGGACCAGGAGCGAGTTGGCGATCAGCACACGGGGGGCGCCGGGGTGGGTCGGGAATACGGCGACCGGCTTGCCGGACTGCACGATCAGCGTCTCGTCGTCGCGCAGCTCGCGCAGCGCGTCCACGATGGCGTGGAACGACTCCCAGTCGCGCGCCGCCTTGCCGCGGCCGCCGTACACCACGAGGTGGGCGGGGTCCTCGCCCACTTCGTTGTCGAGGTTGTTGCAGAGCATGCGCAGCGCCGCTTCCTGCGCCCAGCCCCTTGCACTGCAGGTCGCGTCCGCGCGGCGCTCGAATGTCACCCGGCGTGAAACGCATGCGATTCTCCCGGACGCTCACGCGTCGCGCGGCACGAGCGGGCCGACCTCTTTCTCGACCGCGGCGAGCACGTCGCCGTCCCGCACGCGCGTCTCGAGTGGCGGCCAGGTACGCCGACAGCGACGCGTCCTTCTCCAGGAACGGCACCGCCTCGCGCACCGCCGCGTGCGCGGCGGCGGCCCCGCGGCCGGGTCGCAGCGGACGGTGGAACTCCAGCGCCTGGGCGCCGCACACGAGCTCGACCGCCACCACGCGCGCCACGTTGTCCAGCACCCGCGCGAGCTTTCAGCGCCGAGATGCTGCCCATGCTCACGTGATCCTCGAACCCCATCGAGGTCGGGATGGTGTCGACCGACGCGGGGTGCGCGTGTATCTTGTTCTCGCTCACCAGCGCCGCCGCGAGGTACTGCGTGATCATGAAACCCGAGTTGAGCCCCGGGTTGGCGATGAGACAGCGCGGCACTCGCTCGCCGTCGCCTTCCATCAGACGGTCGACGCGCCGCTCCGCGATCGACGGCGATCTCGCAGGCCGCGATGGCGAGCGCGTCGAGCGCGAACGCCATGTGCTCGCCGTGAAAATTGCCGCCGGAAATCACGTCTCCGTCGTCGGGAAACACGATCGGATTGTCGGTGACGGCGTTGATCTCGCGCACGATCCAGGTCTCGATCCATTCGAGCGTGTCGTCGACGGCGCCGAGCACCTGCGGAATGCAGCGGAACGAATACGGGTCCTGCACGCGGTCGCAGTCGCGGTGCGACGCGGATGATTTCGCTTCCCTCGTGCAGGCGTCGACACGCCTCCGCCACGCGCGTCTGCCCCGGGTGGGGTTTGAGCGCGTGTATGCGCGCGTCGAACACGCGGTCGGTGGCCTGGAACGCCTCCAGCGCCGTGGCCGCGCCGGCGATCGACGTCGCCAGCAGGCGGCGCGTTCGCCGCGACCTCTCGCACCGCGAACGCGCTCATGAGTTGGGTCCCGTTGATGAGCGCGAGGCCTTCCTTGGGGCGCAGCGCGAGTGGTGGGAGCCCCTCCGCTGCGAGCGCCTCCCGCGCCGGCACCACGCCGCCCGCGGTACGAAACCTCGCCCTCGCCGATCAGGGCGAGCGACATGTGCGCCAGCGGGGCCAGGTCACCGCTGGCTCCCACCGATCCGTACGACGGCACGCACGGCGTGACCTCGCGGTCGACGAGTTCGAGCAGACGCAGCACCAGCGCCTCCGACGCGCCCCGAGTTCCCCACCAGCAGCGAGTTCGCGCGCAACACCATCATCAGGCGCACCGATGTCGTCGTCCAGCAGCGGTCCGAGGGCCGCCGCGTGGCTGCGAATCAGATTGTGCTGGAGTTCGGCGCGCTTCCGTTGCTCGAATGCGCGTACGCGCGCAGCTTGCCGAAACCGGTATTGATGCCGTAGTGGGGAGTGTCTTCCTCTGCGAGGCGCTCACAAAACGCGGCGCAGCGTCGCACCCGCTCCAACGCCGCGGGCGCGGCTTCGACGCGCACGCCGCCGGCGGCGAACGCGTCGAGGTCGGGCAGGCGAAGGCTGGATCCGTCGAGCGAGAGTGTGCGCATGGAGTGGGTCCCGCGCTATCCTACCACCGGAGCACGGCGCGTTCCTAGTGCGCATCTCGGTCGCGCCCGCGCGGCCCGGCGTTAGAAATTCTGCTCCAACAGGACATGGATCTTCGTCTGTTGCAGCGTTACCCCGTCCGAAACCGCGAAGCTCAAATCGAGCGCCCGACGCGCGAGAAACTGCGCACCCCGAATCCCCATCCCGCGAGCCCGATGCGGTCGACGCTGACGCCGCCGTCCGCCGTCGGCGTCTCCTGTTGGACGCTGCCCACGTCGCCGAAAACGTACAGCCCCTCACGCGGCGAGCGTCCCAGGCGCAATTCGTTGCGCGCGTACGCGACGTGTCGGCCGTGGAACTGATTCTCGCGGTAGCCCCGCACCGTGCGCGCCCCGCCAATGTTGAATTGTTCCGGGAGCGGGACCAGCGTCTCGCTCGACTCCAGCCAGTCGAACCGTCCGTCGAGGGCGTAGTTCAGCGACCGCCACACCGGGACGACGGCTTTCAGCGCGCCGTCGTAGATGATCTGGCGCACGTCGGCCGGGCCGGTGGAACCCGCGCGGTAGGTGTTGCTCTTGTGCGCGAAGGTGACAGCGGCTTCCAGGCTTCCGTACCCGCCGCGGCGCTCGCTCCCGCGCAGCGCGCTCGCCCCCAGGCGCGCGCGCCAGCGCGTCGAGCGCACGACCGTCCCGGTGCTGTAGACGTTGCGATCGCCGAACGCACCCGCGCTCGCGCCGAGCAGAGTGCCCAGGGCCCGCCCCACGTTGCGGGCCGCGTCCAGACCGGCGGATTGCCACGTGTAGAGCGTGTCCTGCCCGACCTGCTCCAAGCGCAGCCCCATTTCCAGCCGGCGCCCCAGGAACAGCCGGTCGCGATAGCGAATGTGGGTCTCGTTTCTGCCCACACCGTCGTTCGTCCACAGCACGCCCAGGTCCTTGAGGGTGCCGCCGATATTGTTCAAGTCGAGCTGCACGAGACCGCTCAGCGTGCGGTCCTCGCCCGCTTCCGCCGACGCGTACCCCAACGCCCCCGCGAAGGAATGCGACCGCGCGGGCTCGTCCACGTGGAGAACCGCGTCGACGCCCTGTCCGTCGGCGGACATGCGCACGCTCGGGTAGTCGACCTGCGTGAACACCCCGCTCGCCGTGAGGCGCAGGAACGCGTCCTCGAGCACCTGCGCGCGATAGTCCGTCCCCGCCTGGATCCCGGCGATCTTGATGGCGAGCGGCGGCTTGGTCTTCTTGAGCCCTTCCACGACGACCGCGGACACGACGCGCGGCGTCCCTTCCACCAGCGTGAGCGCGACATCGACGGCCGCGCTGTCTGCGTCGATGCCCACGCTGTCCACCCACACCTGCGCGAACGGAAGTCCGGCGCGGTCGTAGTCACTCAAGAGATCCGCGATGCGGCCGGAGAGCTCGCGCGGGACGAAGGGCGCTCCCGTCTCGAGGCGCAATTCCCGGCGTACCTCCGACTCCGGCCGCGTCAACATCCCCGCCACGCGCACGCGCCGAACGCGCGCCACGTCGCCTTCCTCGATCAGCACGGTGTGGGAGGAATCGGCTTCGACCCGAACCGACACGGTCGCGAACAGACGGCCGCTTTCGAAGTACGATTCCTGCAGCGCGCGGATCGACCGCTCGGCGGGGAAGCCGTTCGCGCGCAGCACGGCCGCCGCGCGCTCGGCGGTGATCGAGCGCGCACCCATCACCCGCAGGGCCGCGGCCCACGCCGGCCCGGGGCCGGCCGTCACGACGGCCAGCCCGGCGAGTAGCACGATGCCGGTCCGCGCACGCATCAGAAGTACGCCCGGGTCTCCAGCCGGAACTCGTGCTCGGTGACGCGATTGCCGGAGAAGACCGTCTCGTTGCGCCCCAAGTACGTGCCATACACCGAGATGATCTTCGAGATGCGCAGGTTCGCGGTGGCGCTCCACGTGTGCGAGGTCCCCGGCCGCGCGAACACGATCGGCTGGATCGGGACCTCATTGAGCGCGGTCACGCGCGAGAGGTCGTAGGTGGCGAACACGTTGACCTGCTCGGCGAGTCGCCACACCAGCCGCGGTTGCAGTTGAACTACGCGCTGCTCCGCGCCCGACTCGTCGTCCTGGCTCGTGGACCCCTTGAGGTCGAGGTCGAGGGTCGCACCGGGGTAGACGACGACCCCGAGCCCCCCGAGCCCGGTCCATTCGTCGATGTCGTAGCTGCTGCCCGTGCCCGCTGTGATCCCTTCCCCACCCCGCACTTCCCGCCGGTTTCCGCCCTCGACGGTGGCCGTGAGCCGCGCCGAGAGCGAACGCGAGAATCTCAGCACGCGCTCGCCGAAGTACACGCTCTCCCGGACGCCCTCGAAACGGTTGTCTTCGCGATCCTCCCGCAGGTAGCGAAAGGTCAGCGATACATTCCGGTAGCCGTCCAGGAACGACCAGTCCTGGCGCAGCGTCGTGCTCCCGTAGACGGTCGCGTCGTCCCGCTGCAGCGCCGACGGCAGCAGCAGGTAGATCTCCCACGCCGGCTCGTAGGTGGACTCTTCCTTCACACCCATCGTCATGTCGACGGAAATGTTACGGAGAACCCAGTTCCCGCCGCCGGAGCGGCGCGAGGGCTTCCAGATCCCGCGCAGGTTGAAACCCACCGCGTGCACGGGCGTGGTCTCCGGCGTGGGCAGGAAGATGACGGTGTAGGCGCCCTTGTTCTTTCCGACCGGCTCGCCGAACTCGTTGTAGTCCCCTTTTCCTTCGCCGACGAACACGACCGATCGCTGCTGCTCCACCGCGTCGTTCTGGCTGATTTCGTAGTCCACGTCGGCGCGAAGTCCGATGCGTTCCCATGCGCTGCCCGCCTTGAGATGCGCCAGGTCGGTGTTGTGAGTTCCTCCGGAAACGAGGTCCTCCTCGCGCCGGTGGATGACCTGCAGGTCGGCCTGGGTGGCGCCGCGCGAGCGGTAGGTGAGTCCGCCGCCGACGGTGTCGTCGCGGCGGCTGCCGACCCACTCGTCGGTCGTCGGATCCACCGCGTCGGTCTTGCGCCGCTCCGCGTTTACGCGCCATGAGAGGCGCTCGGCGCGGCGACTGGACAGGCGCGCACCCACCAGGGCGTACGCGCGCCCGCTGTCCGCGCTCGTCGTGTAGGCGTTGAGGTACTCCTCCGCGCCGAACGACAGCGCGGGGACCACTGCCCAGACGCCGTAGGCTGCATCGACGGTCAGATTCCGGCGCGTGCGCACGTTGCCGACCGCTTCGGTATCGCTCACCAGTCCCCGCGCAGCCGCGCCGCGGTCGGCTAGACTTCCGCTCGTGACCATCGCTTCGTTCTTGATCCCGGTGAACGTGTCGCGGTCGAGGCGGCCGAGCGTGTAACGCGCGCTGAGGCGCGTGGCGCGAGCCGCGCTCACACTCACCTCCTGGGTGGTTTCCGCCCCACCAGCGCCACGTCCTCGAGATTCCAGTCCTTGTAGTAGTACCACGGGCGCGCGCGGTCGAAACTCTCGAAGCGGTCATCGAGCAGGCTGGCTGCACCCGCAACGCCGAAGACCCAGGCGCCGCCCCGGCGGAACCCGGCACGCACCTGCCCGGCGTGGCCCACGTTGTCGTCGTCATCCAGCGACGAAAGCAGGTTCTTGTCGTGGTCGCTCACGTTCCATTCGGCGTCGAGGGTGAGCGCGCCGTTCTCGCGCACGACGCGCGCGGTGGCGAGGTCGACCCGGTCGGGCAGCGGGAGCTGCTCACCCACGCGGTACTCCCCGGCCCCGGCGCCGACGAACTCGAAATACGTGGTGCCGCGCGGCGAAATGCCCGCGCGCCGGTAGTCGCCTCCGGACCGGACTTCGACGAACGAAACCAGCAGGTCGCCGATGAGCTCGTCGAAGCGGTAATGGGCCGGGACTCCCAACAGCGTGTCCGCGGGGACGAGCACGTAGTTGCCCGGCGCCCGAGTCCGCCGCGGCGACACCGCCGGTAATCGCCGCGGTGGTGTCGTCGCCCGCGGCGGATAGCACGCTGCGGTCGCTGTCGGTGAGCACGATCGTCTTGGGCCGGCCATCGTCGTCGCTCTCGCGCGCCAGCATCAACCCAAGCGCCACGCCGTTTCCGAGCGCGACTTTCTCGGCGGCGGTGAATACCGTCGCGCGGTCGTAATTCTCCTCGGTCACTTCGAAGTCGACCGCGATCTCGGTATCGGTGGTGATGAGCCGGCGCGGCGTGAACGTGACCACCCCCGCGTCGTAGTCGATGACGTAGTCGCGGTTGGGGCCGCGGTCGGCGCGCTGTCCGTCGATGTAGACCCGTTCGGTTCCGGCAATAATGACCTCCGGCGTGTTGCGGGCGAGCGACAACAGGGCGTACGGCCCCTGCAGACCGGTGGTGCCGCGGAACTGGATGGTGCGAAACTCGCCCTTGGTCTCGGCGGCGGCCGCCGTCACGCGGCCGCGCGTGTTCCACAGCGCCCCGGAGAATCCGCGCAGCTGGCGCGTGATCGCGGAAAACGAAGAGGTGCGGTTGTCGACCGAGAGATCGCCCACCGCGGCGCGCGCGTTGGGGCCTTCCACTTCGACGAACACCCGGTCGAAATACTCGAGCTCCTCCGTGTTTCCCTGCGGCTGAATCGGGAGGTTGTTGTCGGAGAGGAGTGCACGCACCTTGATGGTCGGCGTCAGCCGCCCTTCGACCGTCGCCTCGAGCGATTGGTCGAGCGTCGACCCGCGGTTGCTGCCGGTCGTGAACGAGACCGACTTGGTGCCGCCGAACATCAAGTCGGGAGCCGCGCCGGACTCGTCGCGCGGGCGCGGCGCGACTGCACTTTCCGGCACCGGGTCGGCCGCGCCGGGGCGAGACACCTCGGCGGGTCGGAGCGTGTACACCGGTGCCATCAGCAACGGCCGGCGCTGATAGTGGACGACCACGACGGCGCCCGCCGGAATGTCGCAGAGGATGCGGATCGTCCCCAGCAGAAGGTTGACCTGGTATAGCTCGGGCGGCAGGTCGGCGCCGTTCATGACCACGCGCACGCTTCCCGGGGTGAGAAAGGCGGACCGCAGCGCGATGCGCGCGCCGGACTTCGCCTCCCGCAGCGTGTCGGCGGCCGCGCCCCAGGTGTGGGAGTCGTACACGCGCTCGTCCTGCGCGCGCGCATCCGACACCGCCCCGAGCAGGACCACGGCGGTGAGACCGGCGAGCAGGGGTCGACGCTGCACGCTGCCGCCGCGGATGCTACATCACCTTGATGCGCGTGACGGCCTTCCGCGCCGTATCCGTGACGTAGAGGACGCCGTCGCGCCCCAGCGCGACGTCGGTCGGTTTGAAGGGCCCCGCGCCTTCGGGAACCATCGCGCGCACGAACACGCCGTCGGCCGCGAACTCGAACACCCGCCGCGCGAGCGCGTCGGCTACGAACACGCGCCCGTCTTCGCCGGCCACCGCGCGCCGCGGCCGGCGCAGCGGATTCGGCGACCCGGGCTCCGGAATCACGCGTCGACGGCTGTCCGGCGTCGGAGAACACCTGCAGGCGCGCATTGCCACTGTCCGCCACCAGCAACTCGCCGCGTGGGGTGAACGAGACGCCCAGCGGCCCGTCGAGTTGACCCGCGAACGAGCCGTAGTTGCCGAAGGCGACGTCGACATCCAGGTAGCGTGTCGAGCACGATGACCTGGTGGTTCTCGATATCGGTCACCGCCAGGCGCCCGGACGCATCGACGTCCAGCCCGCATGGAGACACGCGCCGCCGCTGCGTGAGTTCTTCGAAGTTCAGGAGCACGTCGCGGTATGCGCCGCTCGAGTCCCAGCGCAGCAGCATCCGGTTGGTCTCGTCCACGGCGTACACGAAGAACCCGCGGACCGAGACGTCGCTCGCCTGGAAGCCCGGCCGATCGACCGGCGACTGGAACTCGGTGCACGCCTGCGTGCCCGCGTCGTAGGCGATCAGGCGCGGTGGCGACGCGTCCGCGACCACGACGGTGCCGCCGAAATCGAGACACACCGCCACCGGTGAACCGAGGATGACGCGTTCGCAGCGCAGGACGAGTGCAGCCGCCACCGTGTCGGCGGGAACGGAGGAGGTGGAAACGGGGTGGGTGGCGTCGCTGGCCGGAGCGCACGCCGCCGCGAGCCAGAAGCCAGTCGTTGCCAGTCGAAAACGCATTGATGAACGCCGCCCCGGACCGGTGGCCGGCTAGAACGACCGCGTGAGCGTCAGCGACACCGCGAGACCAGCCGGCGCCGGACTCACGTCGACGCGATACCCGACCTCGCGTGGTCGGTTCGCCCCGCGCGCTGCCGCATACGCGACCACCGCGCTCACCACACGGTTGGCCGCCGCCGCCGCAATCATGTAGTCGGCGCGGCGGTACGACGTCTTGCTCGACGAGCGCACCTCGGAGTACTGCAACCGGCGCTCCGTCGATTCCCACCGCCAGGTTTCGTAGTCGGACACGCGGTTCTCGGTGAAGTACCGGTCGAGGGCGTCCGGGTTGACGCCGGACGCGGTTCCGATCGCGAAGCGCCCGTCGGTTTTTACGTCCGCCTCGTATTCGTCGGAGGCGTCGTAGTCGCGCAGCGTCGCGTAGAACTCGTCGGAAAGGCCCGTGCGGGAGACCCCCGCAAAGCGCACCGCCAGCTACTGATACTCGTCCTCGCGCTGCTGGCCCTGCACTTCGAAAACCGCGTACGAAATCCAGATGACGCCTTCGACGATGAAGAAGCCGGTGGCGCGTCCCTTGTTGCCCAGCGCGTAGTCGCCGAGCCCGGGGAGCAGGAGCGAGTACAGAACCGCCCGCGTCGGAGAGATCGCCGCGGCGGGCTCGGCGCTTTCGCCTTCGGGCGCCCACCCGACGCCCGGTGTGCCCGATACGCCGGCGAGTGCGCCGTCGCGCAGCGAAATCGCCCCGGCGGCGCCAGGGAGACAGGCCGCCGCCAGCACCAGCGCGACTATCCACTCCCGTCTCACTTGAAACGCACCTCGAGCGCTACTTCGCCGCCGTCGTATCCGCGCGGCCGCGCCCGCAGCGACACCGGCGCCGGCTGGCCTCCGGCGCCGGCTTTCTCGCGGCGAGTGTGGACGATGATGGCCGTCTCCACGATCGAGAACGTCCGCGCCGCCAGCGACACCCACAGAAAAGAATTGGCGTCGTCGAGCGATCGTTGTTGCTCTGCTCGCGCATGCCGCGGTACTCGGTGCGCAAATCGGTCTGCTGCGCGTAGGGAGACTGCGTGGGGTCCCAGTCCTGCCAGCCCGAGATGTACCAGTCGTACTTACCGATGTTCTCGTAGTAGTGCTGCTTGTCCTCTTCCTTTGAAACCCACGGGATATACCCCGGCCACGCCCCGCTCCCCGACGACGCCTCGCCACAGTCTTCCACGTCTTCGAGGGTGGCGCCGGTGGGTGGCACGGTCGGGCACGGATGGTCGTCGATCCACTTGTCGTAGTCCCAGTGGGCGTCGGCGAAGGCCTCGTATTGGGTGCGCATCTCCATCCCGTCGTCGTGCTTGACGAAGTACCCCGTCCACGCCGCCGCTTCCACCGCCAGGAGCGCGATGCCCCGCCCTCAGTAGCCCATCGTCATCTCGCCGAGCCCGGGGACCAGCGCCGAGTACAACACGGGGAGGTAGCTCTGCTCGCCGGCCGGCGCGGCTTCTTCGCTCCACGCGCGAAAGAGGTCGTTGTCCGGGAGCGCGGATGCGTCCAGATCCGGGCGCGCGGCGAGGCCGCTGGTCGGGTACGCCGCCCCCGCGAGCGGCAGGGCGTCCCGCCCGTCCGCGAGTACCGGGCTCGCGCACGCGGCAGCGAGGACGAGCACGATCCAACCGAAGAGATCACGCATGCTTCGGGTTCCTCCGAATGAGGCGCCGGGGCATTCGAGTGCTCCGGCGCCGGTTTGGCGCAGGGGGTGCAGGGGCTAAAACGTAATGTACAACGACCAGCGGTGCACGCGATCCAGCGATTGCGCCTGCGGGACGTTCGCGTAGTCGAGAGACAACTTGTCCTTATAAATGAAACCGAGCCCGTACGTCGCGGCGTTGAAATCTCCGTCCTCGTCGTAGACGTAGCCGACACGCCCCGCGATCAGATTGACGTATCGATACTCGGCGCCGGCGTGCCAGATCTCGCTGCGCCGCGTGTCGATGTTGTCGTCGATCAGCCAGACCAGACTCTGCTCCACGTCACCCGTCACGAGCAGGTTGCTCACCTCGTCGGCCAGCATGGTGTAGGCGACTCCGACGCGCGCGGTGAACGGCAACGCATCGCTCTGTTCGCGATCGATGAACGCGATATCCGGTCCCATGTTGGTGAGCGAGAAGCCCAGGTTGAGGCGCGGTCCCTCGAGCTTCCACAGCGCACCCAGGTCGACGGCGAAGCTCGTGCCCGCTCCCTCCACGTTGTCCTGGGTAAACTCGGCGGGAGCGAGGTCCACCCGCACGAACTTCATCGAGATGCCGGCGCCCACGTTCTCGGCGAGCGCCATCGCAAAGGAAACGCTCAACGAGCCTTCCCAGCTCGTGAAGGTTCCCAGCGGAGTCCCCGCGGGGTCGGTCGCGATGCTCTCGCCGTAGGTCAGGTAGATGAGGCTCGCCGACCAGGTGCCGATGTCACCCGCCGGGCTGGAGTAGGCGAGGAACTCGTAGTACACGTCGGTGGCCAGATCGGGGACGAGCTGGCTGTGCATGAACGCCAGGCTGCGGTTCTTGGCGAACGCGAGCCCGCCGACGTTCCACCAGCAGGCGGTGGCGTCGTCCGCGACGGCGACAAATGCTTCGCCCATCCCGTTGGGGCGCGCCCCCGGGGGGATGGTGAGCGAGGGACCGCGGATTCCGCCACGGCGAACGCATTCGAATACGCCGCCAGCACCGCGATCAGCGCCGCGCCGACTATTGCTCTCCGATGAATCATGTAAGCCTCCTAAGTGCTTATCAATACTACGGTGTTAAGGGTGCACGGTCAAGCAGGGGGCTAGCGGATCTTCGAGACGCCACCTCGCAGCACGACCGGGGCGCGGTCCAAGCCATCGAACGTCACCGTCGCGACGTACAGGTACGTGCCGTTGGCGAGGTCGTCGCCGGCGCCGTCCCGGCCGTCCCACTCGATCCAGACCTCCCCCGCGTCGCGGACCTGCTCCAGCCGGCGCACGCGCTTGCCGGACACGGTGAAAAGGTCCAGCCGGATCGACGCGCGGTTCGAAAGACGCATCAGGAATTGCGTCGAAGTTTGAAACGGGTTCGGATAATTGAGCACGGCCTCGGCGTAGTAGTTCGCCGCGTCGGTGACATCGAAGAACAGCGTATCCACGGTGGTCGCGCCGAAACTATCGCTGACCTTGTAGACCAGGCGGTGACTCCCCACCGGGAGTTCCGGCAGCGGGTACAACAGGACGCCCGACGTATCGACGCCGCCGTGGTCGAAGGTGAAAAACTCGTTCACGTCGATCGGCACCGGCAGGTTGTCGATCAGGATCGCCTGTTTGCCTTCGTTGGTGGTCGCCAGAATGTTGATGCCGTCCTGGTCGCGCACGAGACCGCGCACAGTGTCCCCCGCCTTGACCACGGTTAGGCCGCTCTTGAATCCCAGGTCGACGCGCGGAGCGCCGTCGACCGGCCGCAGGAGCAGCGAGTCCGCGACCGTCGGGGGCACCACCACCAGCACACTGTCGATGGTCACAGCGGCGTCGCGCTCGCCGTCGTGCGCGTACGCCGTGGCCAGCGCGAGCGTGCCGGTCGACGCGTAGCGCGGCACCCGGAAGTTCAATTCGAACTCTCCGTCGGTCGCGTCGGTCGTGCCCCGGTAGATCGTTCCGCCCGCAATCAGGTAGCGCATCTCCGCGCCGCAGGGTGCCAGGTAGACACGCCGCTGCGCGGGCTCGCGCACCACGACCTCGACCGGCCCATCGAACGTGGCGTCGACCACTCCATTGGCGTACACGGCGCCACGCAACGAGCGCCGGACCCCGGCCACCATCGTGTCCGGGGATGCGGTCAGGAAGCGGGCCTCGAGCTGCGCGAAGCCGAGGCTCAACGCCGGGTCGGCCAGCAGGTTGTACTTCCAGGAGTTTTCCTCCTGGAACGGGCTGAAGCCGGTCTGCGCCTGGGCAACCAGCTTCGAGTGCGCCAGCGCCACGCCCGCCGGACTCCACGGCGTTCCCAGCCGGCGGGGCAGGAGACGCTCGAAGAGCGCGTAGTTGAGCACCTCGTTCGGATTTGGATACGACTCGCGCGAGGCCGTGATCGCCCCGACCACCCCGCCTTCCACGCGCAGCAGCAGTTTTTCCGAGAGGCTTTTTCCCGCCGGGTTCGCGAAGTCGCCGATGGTGCAGCTGAACGCCATCAAGATCGGCAGCCGCAGCCCGTTGTCGAGCTGGCTCACGTCCGTGCCCAGAAACACCTGCTCGTCCGCCATCTGCAGCGAGCTGCCGTGGCCGATGTAGTTGATCAGCAACGCGCCGCGATTCCAGGCCTCGAGAAACGCCACCCGCGACTGTGGCTTGACACTTGCCATCTCGGGGTACTCGGTCAGGTAGATCTTTTCCGACTCCGGAAAGTCGGGCGCTTTCTGCTGCGTGATGGCCTCCGACTCGTACGTCCACTGGGTCTCGCACGCGCCCACGAACGACGAGGTCTCGTCGTCCGCCACCATGATGTAGCGATTGCGCCAGGACTCGCGGGGCGCGTCGCGCTCGTACGCGATGGTCTTGTCGACCAGGGCCGCCGCCTCCTCCACCGAGGCCGCGGGCAGCCGCCCCAGGGCCAGGTCCGGCACGCCGTTGCCGATGATCAGGTCCTCCTGGTCCAGATGTCCGAACCATTCGTCGGTCGCAGAACGCGAACAGCGTGATGCGCGTGAAATAGAGATTGGTCGGCACGAAGTCGGGCTGCGGGCTGACGTGGTTCTGGAAATCTTCGGTGGCATCGCCGAGCAGCAGGACGTACCCCAGCCGCGGGTTGCCGGCGGCGTCCTCGTAGTTGTCGTAGAGATACTTGATGTAGTTGCGCATGCGCCATCGGGTCCGGCATGCCGCCCGAGAAGTTGTCGTACACCTCGTCGGTGGTGACGACTTTGACGACGGATTCGCGTACAACGGCAGCGTGTCCGCGGCGCGATACGCGCGCAGGCGCTCGGCCGCGCGCTCTCAGGTCGCGATGCGTGACGATGAGCATGTTGGGCCGGTGCGCGCTCGGCGCGCAGATCGACGGGATCGCGCTGCGCGATCACCCGGCTTCTTGAATCCGGCGCCGGTGCCCACCCACAGGTGGCGATGCGCGCCCGCGAGATCGATGACCCGAGCCGCACCGCGCGCTCCGCGCCCGCCGGCGTGACTTCGGCGCCGATCAGGCGCCGCGGATTCCACACGTCGGTCACGTCGAACGCGTACATCGTGCCCGAGCGCCGAGAACCCATCGCGCGCGCACATTCAACGGTCGCCGGTCGTGTCGGCGTCGAGGGAACACCACCGCGTCGCCGGTGGCGACGATGCGGCGCTCGTACCAGATCGCGTACCACGCGAAGCGCATCTTGTCGATCGGATTGAGATCACCGGGAACCTGCAAGCCGGATCTGGTTGTCGCCGTCGACGAGGAAGTTCGAGCTGATGCGGATCGGCACACCGTCTTCGTAGAAGCGCTGGCCGGACAGCGTGTCCCACACCTTGCCGCCGATCGACTTCCTGGAGGCGCGCGTTCGGATACACCGCGTGGTGGTCGTGTCGATTCGGGAAGTCGCGTCGGACAGCGAGGCGTAGGGCGCCAGTCCGACCGACCAGAACTGCTGCGGCACCGACGTAACCAGGTTGCGTCACGGTCGACCGAGGTCGAGGCTGAATCGGCTGTTGCCCGGACGCTGGACGTCGAGCCAGAGCCAGCCGTCGCCGCGAAAATCGAAGATCGGCGATGAGGTCGCGCTCGCGGTACTCGCGGTGCGTGTACGTGGTGCGCTCGGGGCCGGCGACCGGCGTCGCGTCGGCATCGGTCATCCGCGCGGGCGTGCCCGGCAGCGCCCGCCCCACGCGAGGTAGTAGTAGTTGGTGCGTCGCGTGGGAATGCTCGTGGAAGACCGAGTCCGGCGCGCGTCGGGTCGTAGTAGTCGGCCCAGTCGCGCGCGCCGATGCCGTAGAAGATGATGCGGTCCCCGGGATCGAACGTGCCGTCGCTGCCCGCCTCCACGCGGATCGCGACCTCGCGCATGGCCTGTCCCGGGCGCCACGACCGCTCGGGTCGGTGAGCATGCGCGACTGCGTCGAGGCCGCCCTGCGAGTACAGCCGCAACGTCGCCGGATCGATGCTCGGGTGGCGAGGTTGACGCCGGTCGCGCTCAGGTCGGAGCCGGTGACGGCGTACATGCCGCGATCGGTCACCGAGAGTTTCACCCAGCCTGCCGCGCGCGAGAACCAGGATCCGGACGCACCCGCTGCGCGGCTCCACGGGAAGACACTCTGGTTCACGACGAGCTTCTTCACCAGCGGGATCCGCCGTGGTCGCATCGGCAACGGTGGCGGCCGGCGTGTAGTCGATCACGACGTGCGACGACGGCGTGTTGGACGGGAATCTGCACCTTGATGCGGACGAACACGCGCGCCACGGAATGAGAATGGCGTCGAAGTGGTGAGCGTATCGATCGACGCCGGACCGCGCCCGGGCACGCGTCTCGCGACGCGACGGTGCGCGGACCCGAAAGAATCTGCGGAGTACGTGCCCGGTCGGACCGATGGCGACGTAGAACGTCGTTCACCGGCAAGTAATTCGGCGGCAGGTGGTTGTCGAGTCGGACGACGACCTGGCCGTTCGTGCTCGGACACGGTGCGCACGTCGACACCCGCGCCGAGCGCGGTCGCCGACGCGAGCGCACGAGCAACGCGAGCGACGCCGCCTTGATGTGAACTGAACGCATCGTTTGGTCGTACGGTCGAATCTTACGTTAGCGACCACGGGGGGATCGGCGCGTTACTACGCGTCCAGGGGTTCCGCCCGTTCGATCAGCATGATCGGGATCCCGTGTTCGTTGACCGGGTACTTGATCCGGCACTGCGTGCACACCAGATACTTGCCCTCGTTCGTCCAGCGACGACCTTCTGCTTGCACTTCGGGCACGCGAGGATCTCGAGCAACTCCGGTCGGACCACGGATCACCTCGAACGGAACGCACGGGGCGGGATAACTACAACTTGTCAAATATGTTACATTCCGAAGCGGCGACTCCGGTCAAGGCGATTCTTGCTCGAAGTAGCCCATGTTCATGTACTTCTGCAACCTGCGCTCGAGCAGCGTCGTAGAATTCTGTGCGCTGCAGGTACTTCATTTCCTCGTAGATGGCGCGCCCCAGCGTCTCCGCCGTGACCGCGGGGTCGCGATGCGCGCCGCCGGGCGGCTCCGGGATGATGCGATCGATGATCGCCGAGCTCCATCAGGTGCTTCGAGGTGAGCTTGAGCGCGTCGGCCGCCTCCTTGACCTTGCTCTGGTCCTTCCACAGAATGGCCGCGCAGCCTTCCGGCGTGATGACCGAGTAGATCGCGTGCTGCAGCATGAGGATCCGGTCGGACACACCCAGCGCGAGCGCGCCGCCGCTTCCCCCTTCGCCGATCACCACCGACACGATCGGGCACCGGCAGCGACGCCATCAGCTTCAGGTTCTCCGCGATCGCCTGCGCCTGGCCGCGTTCCTCCGCGCCGAGGCCCGGGTACGCGCCGGGCGTGTCGATCAGGGTGACGATGGGCAGCTTGAACTTGGCCGCCAGGCGCATCAGGCGGTTCGCCTTGCGGTAGCCCTCCGGGTGGGGCATGCCGAAGTTGCGGCGGATGTTCTCCCGCGTGTCGCGGCCCTTCTGATGGCCGATCATCAGCGCACGCGCAGATCGTTGATGGTCATGAACCCGCCGACGATGGCCGGGTCGTCGGAGAAAGTACGGTCGCCGTGCAGCTCGACGAACTCGGTCGCGAAGCGTCGATGTAGTCGAGCGTGTACGGGCGCAGCGGATGGCGGGCGAGCTGGACCTGCTCCCAGGCGGTGAGCTTGGAGAAGATCTCGCTGCGGAGCTTGTCCGCCTTCTCGGTGAGGCGCTTGACCTCGTCGTCGGCGGGGACGTTCTGCACGATCGCGAGCTGCTTGAGCTCGGCGATCTTGTCCTCGAGCGCCACGATGGGTTGCTCGAAATCGAGGATGTACCGTTTGGGAGCGCGCTGCATGCCACCCGCCTTCGTTCAGAACCAGTCGGTGAAAGCGATTTCCAGCCCCGCGCCGGATGCGCTTCCCCGGCCATGTTGCCGGTCAGGTCACCGAATACTAGCATCAGGGAGAGACGGTTTCCAAGCGCCACGCGCACCCCCGCGTCCACGTAGGCGCCCCCCTCGCCGTAGCGGCCGTCGTCCTGGTCGTCGTTCCAGGCCGCGTCCACGTCGCACAAGAACGACACCCGTCCGGCGATCGTCCAGTCGGCGCTGGCAAACGCGTCGGGCGTCTCGTCGCCGTCGCCGGTCTCGAGACTGTAGTCGACTCCTGCGTGGAGGGAGAGGTCGCCCAGAAAAGACCGCCAGTTCTTGCTCGCCACCGCGAAGAACCCGGGTGACTTGCGCGCGTATCGTTTCAGGTCGCGGTCGTAGGTTCCCCACCCCTGCGACGCGAACCCGAGCACGACCGCCGGCCGCGACGATTCCGCCACGATGCGCACCCGGACCTCGAACCCCACGTGCGGGTTGGTCACGACGTCGCCGCGGTCGACGAGGTGCTGGGCACCGTAGAAAACGCCCGCCTGCACCCGGTCCTTGAAGCCCACGCGCGCGCCGAGCAGGAGACTGCTCTCCGGCGCGAGTCGCGCCTGGAATCGATACTCGCCGTGCTCGAGCAGGCCGGCCGTCGGATAGCGCGTGCCGTCGACAGGCTGTTCGAAGCCGGCCTGCGCCGGCGCCGCGAGCAAGACAGCGGCCACAACCGCGGCCGTGCACCAGAACATCCGGCGCTAGCCCCCGAGACCCGCCGGCACCAGCCGCACGTTGCTCGCCCCGATCGAAGCGGACAGCCCCGACACCAGCGGCGGAGTCGACGCGCACCCCTGCGCTGCGCGCGCGGATCAGGTACGCGCGCCGGCCACCTTCGCGCACGTGGAAGAAGACGCGCGCGTCGCCACTGTGCTCGAAAGGACACGCTTCATGATCGATGCACTTTTTCCTCGCCGAGCGACGTCGAGGTCGAGCGTGACGTGCACCTCCCGGTACGAGGTCTGCGCCCCGGCCTCCGACTCGACCGGAAGGACCATGTTCACGAGCACCTTTCCGTCGCCGCCGTTGCGCCGCGATACGCGTCCCTCCACCACCACGACGGTGTTCTCCACCACGAAGCGGCGCGCCTTCTCGAGCACGTCGCTGAACATCACCACTTCGGTCTGACCCTCCGGGTCTTCGATGGTCACGAACGCCATCTGGCGCTGGTTGCGGTCGGTGGCGAACTTGACCGCCGTCACCATCCCGCCCAGCACCGCGCGCTCGCCCGCTGGCATGTCGCGCAGATCCTTCGAGACGGTGGTGCGAATCATCTGATGAGATCGCGGTAGCGGTCGAGCGGGTGGCCGGTCAGAAAGAAGCCGAGCGCTTCCTTCTCCTTCTGCAGCTGTTCCTGCGCGGCCCACGGCTCGACCTCCGGCAGCGGCGCTTCCTCGCGGCTCGCCGCCGTCGCCGAACAGCCCGAACTGCCCGCGCTCCGCGTCGCGGAAGCGGCGCGCCGCGCGCTCCATGCGCCGTCGAGCGCCGCGATCTTCTGCGCGCGGTGTCCCGGCAGCGCTGTCGAGCGCACCCGCCGCGATCAGACTTTCGTACACGCGCCGGTTGATCGAGCCGGCTGTTCAGCCGGCAGCAGAGATTCTCGAGCGAGCGGAACGCGCCGTTCGCGTCCCGCTCCTCGACCAGCTTCTCGACCGCCGAGAGGCCCACGTTCTTCACCGCGCCGAGTCCGTAGAAGATGCGCCGTCGCGCGCCCGGAACTCCGGCTTCGCACGTGTTCACGTTGGGCGGCACCACTTCGATGCCCAGCTCGCGGCAGTCGTCCATCAGCACGATGACGCGGTCGGTGTCGTCCATTTCGCTCGTGAGCGTCGCCGCCATGAACTCGGCCGGATAGTGGGCCTTGAGGATAGGCGGTGCGCGTCGACAGCACCGCGTACGCCGCGCTGTGCGACTTGTTGAAGCCGTACTCGGCGAACTTCTCCATCTGCGAGAAGATCTTCTCGGCGACGGCCTTCGGCGATGCCGCGGCCTTCGCACCGTCGAGGAACTTCTTGCGCTGCTCGGCCATGACGTCCTTCTGCTTCTTCCCCATCGCCTTGCGCAGCAGGTCCGCTTCGCCCGAGCGAGAAGCCGCCCATCTCGCTCGCGATGCGCATCACCTGTTCCTGGTACAGAATGACGCCGTAGGTGTCGCGCAGGATCGGTTCCAGCAGCGGGTGCTCGTACTCGATCTCGCGCCGGCCGTGCTTGCAGTCGACGAAGTGCGTCACCATGTCGCTGCCCAGCGGACCCGGACGGTAGAGCGCGTTCACCGCCACCACGTCGTGGAACCCGGTGGGCTTCAGGTTCTTCAGGAGCTCGCGCATGCCCGAGCTCTCCAGCTGGAACACGCCCACGGTCTCGCCCGCGCGCAGCAGGTCGTACGCCTTCTCGTCTTCCAGCGGGATGTCGCCGGCCGCAGCGCGCGGCCGTGGTTCTCGCGCACCATGCGCAGCGCCTTGTCGATCACCGTCAGCGTGCGCAGCCCGAGCACGTCGATCTTGAGGAGCCCGATCGCGTCGATGCTCTTCATGTCGTACTGGGTCGTGATTTCGTCGCGGTTCGACTTGTAGAGCGGCACGTGGTTGACGAGCGGCGTGGGCGTGATGACGACGCCGGCCGCGTGCGTCGACGCGTGGCGCGCGATCCCCTCCAGCGTGAGCGACAGCTTCATCAGGCGGCGGTAGCCGTCGCCGTTCTCGACCAGCGTCTTGAGCTCGGGGATCTTCTCGATCGAGTCCCTGAGCGACGTGCCCGGCGTGCCCGGAATCAGCTTGGTGATCCGGTCGACCTCGTCGAAGGGAACCTTCAGCACGCGGCCCACGTCGCTCACCACCGCGCGCGCGGCCATGGTGCCGAAGGTGATGATCTGGCACACGTTGTCCTGGCCGTAGCGGTCGATGACGTAGCGGATGACTTCGTCGCGCCGCTCGAAGCAGAAATCGATGTCGATGTCGGGCATGCTGATGCGCTCGGGGTTGAGCATGCGCTCGAAGAGGAGGTCGTGCGCGAGCGGATCGACGTCGGTGATGCCGACCGCGTAGGTCACCAGACTTCCGGCCGCGCTGCCGCGCCCCGGCCCCACCGGAATGTCCGCAGCGGCGCGCGTAATCGACGATGTCGCGCACGATCAGGAAGTACCCGTCGAAACCCATCTTCGCGATCACCGACAACTCGAACTCGAGGCGGTCGCGGATTCGCTCGGTCGACCTCGCCGTAGCGCGCGCGCGCGCCCTCGTACGCGAGGTGGCGCAGGTAGTCCGAGTTGCTCGCGAATCCGTCGGGGAGCGGAAAGCGCGGCAGATGCAGCGCTCCCTCCGCCATCTGCACGTCGCAGCGCTCGGCGATCGCCACCGTGTTCTCCAGCGCGCCCGTGTCGTCGGGAAACAGCGCGCGCATCTCCTCCGGCGTCTTGAAGATAGAGCTCGGTGGTGGTGAAGCGGAAGCGCTTGGGGTCGTCGATGTCGCTTCCCGTCTGCAGGCACAGCAGCACCTCGTGCGCTTCGGCGTCGTCCTTGCCGAGATAGTGCACGTCGTTGGACACCGTCGAGCGGAAGGCCGGTGTCTCCGCGACAGACGGCGGTAGATTTCGTTCAGCTGCTTCTGCGGCTCGAGGCCGTGGTCCTGCATCTCGACGATAGAAGTTGCCCTGCGCCGAACATGTCGCGGTAACGGAGCGCACAGTCGCACGGCCTGGCTCGAAGCCTCTCGCCCAGCGCGACCTGCGCCACCGTGCCGCGCAGGCACGCGGTGGTGCCGATCAGGCCCGCCGGAGTGCGCGGCGAGCAGCTTCGAAATCGATGCGCGGTTTGTAGTAGAAGCCCTCGAGGAACGCGATCGACGAGAGCTTGATCAGGTTGTGATAGCCCTCGAGATTGCGCGCGAGCAGGATCAGGTGGTCGGTGTGCGACGGCTCGCCCTTCTTGCGGCCGCGGTCGTGGCGGCTGCCGCGCGTGATGTACGCCTCCATGCCGACGACGGGCTTGATGCCCGGCCTTCTTCGCGGCGCGATAGAAATGAATCGCGCCGTGCATGTTGCCGTGGTCGGTGAGCGCCACCGCCGGCATGTCGAGCTCCTTCGCGCGGCGCACGAGGTCGCCGACCTTGATCGAACCGTCGAGCAGGCTGTACTCGGAGTGCGCGTGCAGATGAACGAACGGTGCAGGCATGGCGCGTGAGAACGGTTGGTGCGCAGCGCGGAGTCGATGGTCGCGTCGAGCATCGAGCGGTTGCCGCTGCGGTCGAACGCAACGACCCGCACGGATTGCTCTCCGATTATAGAATCGTCGTCGAGCGGGACAACGAGCTTTTTTGTCGACGAAATCCCAGCGGAACACGCGGCGCCGTCCCCCGACCCGGACGCGCAGGCGCGCCTCGTCGAAACCCGGACCCCGCGTCGTCGGCGGGAACGACGATCTCCGCCACGACCGACCCGGTCGCGTACGACGCGGTGAGCCGCTGGCGCGGGCTTCCGAGTTTCGGGGCGGTTTCGTCGCGGAACACCGCGAAAACGCCCGGGCGAGCGGTGATCGGCCGACCAGACGCCGGTGGAATCCTGCGTCGACGCCAGGTAGCTCCACGACCGTTCGATAGTCGTCGCAGCGGTAGATCGCCTCTGTTCCCCGTGCCGGGCCCGGCGTGGATGCGGATGGTCGCGTCGCGACGCAGCACCCAGACCCACCGGCCCCACGCGCACCGGCCCGTGACTGACGCACGAGCTCCCGCCGCTCTGCGTCCGCGGGCGATCCATCGCCGCGCACGATAGACGATGACGTCCGCCGACAGCGCCCCGGCCGGAAGGTCGAGTTCGATTCCCAGGTCCGTGCACGTGCACGCGCTCGGGGCGGCGACGCGAGTACCCCGCCACCCACACGCACGGCCGTGTCGCTCGTCGGCGTAGGCGGCGAACGGACGCACCGCGGCCGGCAGACGTCGGTCGCGCGCACGATCACCGTCGGCCCTTCCCGGTCGTCGTCGCCACGCTGCCGCCGGCGGGCGGGCGTCGGAGGATCACGGCGAAGCCGTCCTGAAGAACGCCCCCTCGAGCTCGACGGCGAGCAGGTCGCGGCGCACGCTCGGTTCTCGTGCGGGCCGCGGCGGCAACGTACCGCACGCGAACACGAAGCTCGACATCGGCGGGTTGCCCACCGCGTCGCGCGCGACCACGCGGCCGCGATGCACGCGTCGCGGCCCGAGCGCAGGGCACCGCCGTCCACCCACGTGGAATCGAACGGCGATGCCGCCCGTGTCCCGGGGAGATCTGGAAGAGAGTCACGCCGCGGGTACGCACGCGCCCGCTGGTAGAGATGATCGACGTCATCGGCGCGGTCGAAGGAAAACCGCTCCAGCGCGATGCGTGCCGCCAGCGCGTCCCCCCGCCAGAGGACGATGTCGTACGGCGCGAGCCGCCCCGACTCGGCGTTGACGCGGTCGATCACCGTTACTGCCACGCCCACCGGCCCCGCGGATGCGCAGCGTGTCGTCGATCACGTAGCGCCCGGTGCCCCGGTGGCGGCGGTTTCGCCCCAGCGGCAGGCACGCCCGTTGACGCGCGACGCCGCCTCGAGCGGCACGAACACCACGCGGCGTGACCTGGGGGCGCAGCGGGTCGGAAATGGCGAGGCCGTTCCGAACGGATCGACCGGCGCGTCGTCGGGCGTCGCGCACCTCGAGGTGCAGGTGCGGCGCCGTGCGTCCCGGTCGCGCCGGAGTACGCGATGGTGTCTCCCCGCCTGCACGCGAAAGCGACCCGGCGGCAGCCGGAAATCGACCGCGTAGGTGGTGTCGCGCATCTGCGCGCGAGCAGCGTGTCTTCGAGCGCGGGCGCAAATTCGCTGAGGTGGCCGTAGACGATCTGCGTGCTGTCGTCGAGCGTGAGGTGGAGCGCCTTGCCGTAGCCGCGCGAGCCGGCGCGCATGCGTGAGATCCACCCGTCCGCGACGGCGATGCACGGGACTCCTTCGCGCCCGAAGGTGCGCACGTCGATGCCGGCGTGGAAGCGGCCGTCGCGGTACTCGCAGAAATTCGACGAGACGGCCGGATCGAGCGGGACCGGCCAGCGCCACGACGCCGTCGTCGCGCCGTGGCGAGAGCGCGCCGCCGATGACAGCGCGCAGGCGATAGCGAGACGAATCATCCGGCACGTTGTCTGTGCGCGTGCCGGGGGCGATGGTGGCGCGCGAACGGCCGCAACCTAGCACCCGGGCGGCGACCGTGTCAAAAGACAAGCACCCCCAGCGGGCGTGCCGCGCGGGGCCGGATTGCGGCGCTTGCACTCAATCGCGCGCTGTGGTACATTGCTCACTTGGCATTTTAGTCGACGGCTTGGCGGTTCCGGGTCGTCGGCGCCGAGCGCCGCCGGCTGGAATGGTGATGTCCGTATGATGAAGCAGATGCGCGAGAACACCAAGATCGTCCTGTGGGTCGTGGTGGTCGCGTTCTTGATCACGATTTTCGCCGTGTGGGGCCTTGATCTTCAGTCCGAGCGACTCGACGCCAGCAGACAGAACCTGGTCGGGCCGCGTCAACGGGGTCAACGTGACGCCGCAGATGTACCAGACGATCTACACGCCAGATGGCGCAGCAGTTCCGCAGCCAGTCCGGCGACCTCACCGCCGCGCAGCAGGAGATGATCCGCGACCAGGCGTGGGAGAACATCGTCTCCAACATCATCACCGGCGAGCAGATCAAGAAGCTCGGCATCACCGTCACCGACGAAGAGGTGCTCAACTTTCTGCGCAACGTCGCCGCCGCCGGAAGTGCAGCAGTACTTCCAGGACAAGAGACGGTAACTTCGACTACGCCGCCTACCAGGCCGCGCTCAACAACCCCGACGCGGACTGGACCGCGGTCGGAGGAGCTCGCGCGCGCAGCGCATTCCCGGTGCGTGAAGCTCAACAACTACCTGATGTCGCAGGTGCACGTGTCGGCCGCGGAAGTGCGCCGCGCGTTCGCCGAGCAGAACACAAAGCTCGTCGGCGCACTACGTCGAGTTCCCGCTCGACGCGGAGGACATCGGCGGCTGGGCGCCGTCGGACGCCGACGTGCAAGGCGTACTACGACGCACACCCGGACCAGTTCAAGGACGTCGAGAAGCGCCTCGTCGAGTTCGTGCGCATTCCGATCGACGCCGTCGAAGCGAAGACCGCGACGCGCTTGTCAAATGCGCGAACGAGAATTCGCAACGACGCGAGACGTCACGGCGACCATTCGAGGCCGACGTCGAAGACCTACTCCGAGGCGCAGACCGCCACCGTCGGCGGCGAGACCGGCTTGCTCGGCAAGACACAGCGCGACCCGGCCGTGATGGCGGCGGCCGATGCGCTCAAGCCCGGCGAGATCAGCCAGCCCATCGTCACCGCGGACGGCGTCTACGTCGTGCAGCTGATCGAGAAGAAGAAGGACAAGACCGAGGACCAAGTACAACCTGCGCGAGCTGTTCATGAAGCTCAGCGCCAGCTCGGCCACGCAGGACACGCTGGCCGCTGCGGCGCATGCGGCGCAGGAGACCGCCAGCGCGTCGCCGACGGTGACTCGCCGCGGCCGCCAAGGCGCACGGACTCGAGGTCAAGGCGACGTCGGCGCCGTTCGCGCAGGGCTTCCCGGTTCCCGGGCCTCGGATTCTTCCCTGCCGTCTCGCGCTTCGCGTTCGCAGCCGAGCCGGGTGCGGTCAGCGCGGTCATCTCGGACGAGAGGAACTACGTCGTGTGCCGGCTCAAGGAGCGCACGCCGGCAGCGGTCCGGCCCCTGGCGCGAGGTGGCGGACGGCATCAAGCAGACGCTGATTCGCGACCGTCAAGCGTGACGCAGGCGATGCACAAGGCGGACGGGTTCGTGCGCTCCGCCGTCGCGAGCCCGGCGTCGACGTTCGACAACGCCGCCGTGCAGTACGGTTATCAAAGTCGCGAAGACCGATTCGTTCACAGTGGCGCAGCCGCCAGCCGGAATGGTGCCGCAACGCCGCCTTCGCGCGCGCGCGCGCTCGCGCTCGAAGCCAACGCCGTGTCGAAGCCGATCGAGAGCGGCAATTCGGTGTACGTCATCACCGTGGTGGGTCGCCGCGACCCTCGCAGGCGGAGTTCAATGCCAAAGGCGGCCCGGTGCGCACCAGCGATCTACCGACCAGAAGGTGCAGGAATACGTCGCGTACTGGTACGGCAGACGTCAAGGAAAGATCCAAGATCGAGGACATGCGCGGCAACGCGTTCTAGCGCCCGCGGCGCATCCCGGACACAAACAGAAAGCCCGGCCATTGGCCGGGCTTTTTCATTGTCGTGAAGCGCGAACGCGCTGAGACTTGACCTGCGGCTAGACTGTCGGCTTGGTCTCTTCCTTCTTGATCGCGGAGGTGACTTCTTCCTCGACCTCGCGACTCGCCGACTTGAACTTGCGAATCGACTTCCCGAACGCCTCCGCCAGCTCCGGCAGGCGTCTCGGTCCGAAGATGACGAGCACGATGACGAGAATGACGACCAGCTCGTTCCAGCCCACTCGGTCCGATGAACGCCAAACATGGCTCCTCCAAAACTGCTACCACGCGTAGCGCAAGAACACCAGCACGACGAATATGCCGATCACGCTCATCAGGTTGGCTCGCAGCGAGAACCCGAACGTGAAACTGAACACCACGAGGTCGAGATGAACCGGACCGGCGTGATACTCGATCGTGTTGACGAACACATCGCGGATGACCTTGCCTTCCGGCAGAATCAGGCCGATCGGCCTCGCCGAGCACGGTCCCCACCACGATACCGAGAAACAATAGATAGCGCAACCAGCGCTAGCGAGCGTCTGCGCGACCCCAACGTGACCTCCTCGCTCGTTGCCAGGTTGAGCATACGGGAGCGGCGCTACGTCGCCAAGCCCTTTTCAACCTCAAGCCCGAGCTTGAGTTGGGTGGCAATCCGCGCCCAGAATGAGGGTGGCATCCTCGCCGGCCGAGCCGCTCGAGCTGCTCGACCACGTGTCCGCAGCCGATCCGGTCCGCCAGCAGCCGCACCTCGCCGCCGCGGCGGCGCGACCACCAGCATCGACTCGCGGTAGTCGAACGCGCGGCGCATTACCGGTGCGCACCACTTCGACCCCAGCACCGCGAGCGCACGGCCCGCGTCGTCGGCGATGCCCTCTGATGCCGCTTCCGTTCTCGATCGCGAGGCGCAGCGGGCGCGACGCGGCCGTCCTCGTCGGTCTGGCGGACGAAGAGGCTGAAGCCCACCGACGCCGCGCACAGACACAACACGAGCAGCGAGAGTCCGACCGCGAGCTTCTGCTTCAGGCCCTTGCGCACCGCGCGACGGTTTCGCTTCTTTCGCGATTCGGTTGGCCATGGTCCTCCTCGCGAGCGCTAACCTCGCGCAGCGCGCGCAGCAACCGGTCGTAGGTGTCGTTCAGGTCTCTCCGAGACGACCCGCGTCTCTCCCACCGCCGACATGAAGTTCGTGTCCCCGTGCCAGCGCGGCACCATGTGCATGTGGAAATGTCCGATGATCCCGGCGCCCGCGCTGCGTCCGAGGTTGGCGCCGACGTTGACTCCGTCGGGTCGTAGGCGCGCGTGATGCGCGCGCTCGCAGCGCGCGAGCAGTTGGACCAGTTCGCGCGCCTTCGTCCGGGGCGAAATCGCTCATCCGCTCGACGTGGCGGTTGCTCACCACCATCAGATGTCCGGTGGTGTAGGGATAGCGATTGATGACGAACGAACCAGTTCGCGTCCGCGCTCGAGAACGAAATTGGCGCGGTCCTCCTGCGAGGCACGGCAGCGTGCAGAACAGGCAGCCCTGCGTCGGGCTCACCCATCAGATAGGCCGACCTCCACGGCGCATACAGCCTCCCCATCATGACTGCGTCGCCACACGAACCGGCGCACGGCGTCGAGCTCGTCGGGATTGTTGACGCCCGCCACCTCGCGCGCGTCGTCGATGCACCACGCGGCGCCCACCGGTCTGCCCTCCGCGGCGCAGGAGCCCGATGACGTCGGTGAGGTAGATACTCGTTCTGCGCGTTGCGCCGCGTGCACCCGCTTGAGCGCCGAAAACAACTCGTCCGCGTCGAAGCAGAACAGCCCCGAATTGACCTCGCGGATGGCGCGCTCGTCCGCGGTACGCGTCCTTGTGCTCGACGATGCGCAAGCAGACTGCCCTCGGCATCGCGAACGATGCGGCCGTAGCCGGCGGGTCGTCGAGCATCGGCGGTGAGCACGGTCGCGACGGCATGCTCGCCGTCGATGGTGCGCATACGAAATCGCGGATGGTGCGCGGACGCAGCCCCGGCACGTCGCCGTTCAGCACCACCACGGTGTCCGCGATGCCCGGCGAGGACGGGCTCGGCCTGCATCACCGCGTGCCCGGTTCCGAGCTGCTCGTGCTGGCGCGCGAAGTCGACGCCGGCGCCCGCGCATGCCGCTTCGACGCGCTCGGCCTGGTAGCCGGTGATCACCACGACGGGCGCTGCACCGAGCTGGCTTCACCGCGTCGACCACGTGCAGCAGCATGGGCCGCCCGCCGACGTCGTGCAGCACCTTGGGCAGGTCGGACTGCATCCGCTTGCCCATGCCCGCGGCGAGGATGACGGCGGCGACCTGTGTTGATGGTTTCATTCCGGGGACGTTTCCGGGCAGCCGGGTCCGTCAATACAGCGTGACGTCGGCGTCGACACGCGATCGTCACGCACGTCGAACACCATGTTGTCGATGAGCCGCGTCGTGCCCACGTACGCGGCGATCGCGAGTATAACGCGGCCCTTTGCGCGCGTCCAAAGCGGAAAGATCGTCCGCGCGCCGAAGCTCGACGTAGTCGATGCGCTCGATACCGGCGCGCGCGCAGCACGTCCGATCGCGGCGGCCTCGATCCGGCGCGCATCGCGCTCACCCGACTCCAGCGCCCGGCGCGCCGCGCTCGAGCGCCCGATACAGCGCGGCGCGCCTGCGGCGCTCGGCGCGCGGCGAGGTACGCGTTGCGCGAGCTCACCGCGAGTCCGTCCGGCTTCGCGCACCGTGCGGGCCAGCACGAAGCTCGACGCCCAGTGTTCAGCTGTCGCGACCAGCGCGCGGATGACCAGCGCCTGCTGCGCGTCCTTCTGGCCGAACACGGCCACGTCGGGACGCACGATGTGAAAGAGCTTCGCCACCACGGTGGCCACGCCGCGAAAGTGCCCGGGGCGAAAGCGTCCGCACAGCGGCTCGGCGAGCTCGGTCCGCGGCTCGACCCACACGCGCTGCGGCTCCGGGTACATGACCTCGCGGCGCGGGCGCGAACAGCACGTCGCACCTCCAGCGGCGCAAGCAGCTCCACGTCGGCGTCGAGCGTGCGCGGGTAGCGTTCGAAGTCTTCGCCGGGCGCGAACTGCGTCGGGATTGACGAAAATCGAGCGCCACCACGAGCGCGTCGGGAACGCCGCGCGCGAGCGCGACGCACGCGCCGTGGCCCGCGTGCAGCGCTCCCATGGTGGGCACGAACGCCACGCGGCGACCGCGCCGCTCGCGCGCGAGAAGCTCGCGCAGCGGCTCGATGTCGTGAAAGACGCTGCATGCGCCGGAAGAGTCAGTCGGAGGAATAGCTGTGGTCGAGGTCGGGGAAGCGTCCGGCCTTCACGTCGGCGGCGTACGCCGCGAACGCGCGCGCCATCTGCTTCGCCCATCTCGGCGTAGCGCTTGACGAAGCGCGGCGTGAAGTCGTCGATCGATGCCGAGCAAGATCGTTCACCACCAGCACCTGGCCGTCGCAGTGCGGCCCGGCGCCGATGCCGATGGTGGGAATGCGCAACCGCTGCGGTGATGCGCTCGGCGAGCTGCCAGGGCACGCCTTCCACCACGATCGCGAAACACCCGCACTGCTCGAGGAACTTCGCGTCGTCGAGCACGCGCTCCGCATCGTCGAGGTGTCGCGGCCCTGCACGCGGTAGCCGCCGAACTGGTGCACCGATTGCGGCGTCAGCCCGACGTGGCCCATCACCGGAATGGCGGCGTCGACGATCGCGCGCACCGGCGCTTCCACGCGACGGCGCACCCTCGAGCTTCACCGCCTCGGCGCCGCCCTCCTTCACCAGGCGGCCGGCGCTGCGCACCGCGTCCGCGACGTGCGGCCTGGTAGCTCATGAACGGCAGGTCGCCGACCACGAGCGCGCGGGGCCGTGCGCGCGTCACCGCTTTCAAGTGATGCACCATCTCGTCGACGGTGACGGGGAGCGTGTTCTCGTAGCCCAGGACCACCATCCCGACGCTGTCGCCGACCAGGATCACCTCGACGCCGGCCTCGTCCTCGAGGCGCGCGGTGGGAAAATCGTACGCGGTCAGCACCACGATCTTTTCGCCGCGACGCTTCATCTCGAGCAGCGTCTGCACGGTGATCTTGGGCGCGCGTCATCGCGTCTCCCACGAAGGAACGTAGAACTCGGTGTTCACGACCGGCTCCGCGATGCGACGCACCAGGTCGGCGAAATGGCGCTCGTCGTTGACGAAATCCATCGCGTCGGTGTTGACGATGAGGAGCGGCCCCGCGGAATAGTTGAAGAAGTAGTGATTGAAGGCGTCGTTGAGCGCGTCGAGATAGTCGCGCGAGAGCGCGCGCTCGTAGTCGCGGCCGCGCATCTGCACGCGATCGAAGAGCACCGGCGCCGACGCCTGCAGGTACACGGCGAGATCGGGCCGGGCCACCTTGGCCTCCAGCTCGGTGGCGACGCGCTCGTAGAGCGCGAGCTCGTCGTCGCCCAGAATCACGTTCGCAAAGATGCGGTCGCGCGCGAACACGTAGTCGAACACGACCAGGTCCGCGAATAGATCGTTCTGGCGCCAGCGCGAGCTGCTGCTTGTAGCGGTTCATCAGGAAGACGAGCTGGGTCTGGAACGCGTAGGCGCCCGCGTCCTCGTAGAAACGCTCGAGGAAGGGATTGTCGTCGACGCGGTCCTCGACCAGGCGCCCACCCAGTCGCCGCACGATCAGGCGCGCCAGCGACGTCTTGCCGACGCCGATGTTGCCTTCGATGGCGATGCGGGTGCACCCACGCGCGAGGATGCGGTCGACGAATCTCCGCGTAGATCGCGTCCATGTCAGCCCATCGTTCGCCAGAGAACGCGCTTCGACGCCGCGGGACGCCGCCCGAGCGTGCCGCCACCAGCGCCGCAACCGGCGTGCCGGTCCGCGGGCAGACGAAGCCCGGCGCAATTTCGCGCAGCGGAATCAGCACGTAGGCGCGGGAGTGAAAACGGGGATGCGGAAGGATCAGCGGCCCGAAGACGCCGGTCTCGGCGCCGTAGGCGATGAGATCGAGGTCGATCTCGCGCGACTGCTGGTGGCCGCCGGTTCGTCCCATGCCCGCCTCGATCGATTGCATCGCTCTAACAAATCAGGCTGCGGGAAGTAAAGGCTCAACTTCCGCGACCGCGTTGATGAACCGCGGCGCGCCCGGTATCCCGTCCGGCTCGGATTCGTACAGCGAGCTCACCGCGTTGACGCGGCGCGGCGCCCGCGCTCTCCAGAGCACGCACGGCCGCCAGCACGGACGCCTCGCGGCGTCCCAGGTTCGATCCTAATCCGACGTACGCGATCATCACCGGTGGGGCGGCGCGACTGACGGTCGTACAGACAGCGGCACGTCGCGCGCGAGAAATACTTCGACGTGGGAGAGGTTGTTGGGAAACGGGAGATTGAGTTTGCGCAGGCGAATTTCCACGCGCGAGACCGGAAACGCTTCCACGACGGCGGCGCAGATCTCGTCGCCGAGCGATTCGAGCAGCCGGTAGCGCTTCTCGCCGCCGACCACTTCCATCACCTTGCCGTAGATGGACTCGTAGTTGATGGTGTCCTGCAGCGAGTCGCTGCGGCACGCGGCGGAAAGATCGCAGTGAATGTCGAGATCGATCTGGATCTTCTGACCGACCTCGCGCTCCGCCGGCGAGACGCCGTAGAAACCGAAGACAGTGATGTCCTTGAGCCGGATGACGTCGGCCACGTGTCGCCTCAGTTGATCACGCCGGAGAGGTCGACCGCGATAGATCCCGGGCCTCGGGCTGGTCGGGGTGACGCCGAACACCGGCATCCACAACTGGTCACCCGCCCCCCACGCGGGGCTCATCGACATGGTCGTGCGATACGCAGTCGCGTTTCCCGTCAGCCAGACGCCGGTGATGGCGAGCGGCGCCGAGAGCTCGCCCCCGTCGATATCCACGAGTTCGAACCAGGCCACCCCGCCGCGTGTGCGCCGGTAGACCAGCCACGCTTCATCCGGTGACCACACCAGGTCGCGCATCGTGTCTCCGGTCGGCACCGTGAGCAACAGCACCGCGCTGCTGCCCGACACCAGGTAGATGGCACCGCCGACACCCGGCGCGGTCGGAACCACGGCCAGAGCGGAGCCGGCCGGCGACCACACCATTTCGAGCGCGGGCCCCGGCAACCCCGTGACCTCGGTGGTCGTTCCCCCGCCGGTCGCGGTCTGCACGATGTACAGCGTTCCGTCCCTGGCTACCACCGCGAGCTCCGAGGTCACCGGATTCCACGTCTTCAGCGGCGGCTTGAACGTTCCTGGCGACCCCGAGGCGATCGAGCCGCCGGTACTGCTCATCTGGACGACGTTCGCGTTGTCGGTATCGACGACGTCGCCATTGAGGGGAGCGCCGTAGATCTCCCAGCGCCCCGTTGCCGTCGGGTCGGAGACGAACGTCAGCCAGTTCTGGTCGGTGGAAAACGTGGGAGAGAAGTTTCGCGGCCTGGGCTGCCCGGCCGTCACGGTCACGCGCTGGTTCTGGATCAGGTCGTAAATAAACACGTGATAGGAATCGATCGCCGCGTTGAACTGGTCGGTGAACACGCCCTGGAACGCCACCAAATGATTATTCGCCGAAATCGCGGGCGCGGTGAACTGCTGGCGCCGCTCGGAAGACGGCGCTGCGTTGTCCACCGTGAGGCGCTGAAACGTCTGGGACCCGAAATGACCGACGTAGATGTGCCGCGGACGGTTTGCCGACGGCACGGGAGTGTAAACCGTATCCGCCCAGTGCGCTTCGAACGAGAGATCCGGCGCGTACACGACCTCGAAGTTGTTCCCGACCGGTGGCGGCGTCGCGTCGGTCGCGACCCCGCCGGCGAACCGGAACACCTCGCTTCCCAGAGCTGACATTGAGGGAGCGCCGGTAGTAGAAGTCGGGCCCGCCCGAGATCAGCGTCACCGCGCCCGCGTCGTTTGTCACCGGCGCGGTCACTCCGGCCACCAGGATGTTCGTGTTCCCGCTCGCGCTGCTCACCGAGTTGGTCGCCCGCGCCGTCACCACGTAGACGTCGGACGTCGCAGGCGCCACCCACCGAACCGTGAGCTGGTCGTCCTCGATGAACGCCCCGCCGGTCGCCGACCAGGCCATCACCGGAATGTCGCCCGGGTTGGCGGACGAAGAGCGCACGTCCGCCGTCAGGAGCAGGGTGTCGCCTGCCGAGCCGGTCTTCGGGCTCACGAGGATCTGCTGCACCTGCAGAGGTGTGGAGGTCCCGTCGCCCGCTTCGACCACCGGCTCGTCGCTGCCGCACGCACCCACGGCCAACCCCACCAGGCCGGCCATCACGAATCGACCGAATCGCTCATTCTTCTTCAAGACCGCAAACCTCCAACTGGACCGGCGCCCGGGAGCGCAGCCACGGGCCCGCCCGACTCTGGCAATAGAAACGGAATTACAGGGTGGGGTTGTCGCTACGAACGATACGCGCCCATCCCGCTGGTTTTCAAGCGCTTTTTGCGGGGCGGCGGCCCCGTGGGGCCGCCGGCGGCCTGGAACAAAAAAAGCGCGCCGACGGTTTCCACCGCCGGCGCGCTTCGTCGCACGCTCGCGCGTATCGACTAATACATGTCGCCCATGCCGCCCCCGGCGCCGCGCGGCGCCGCTGCTTTTTCCTCTTCCGGAATGTCGGTGATGACCGCTTCCGTCGTGAGGAGCATGGCCGCCACGCTCGCCGCGTTCTGCAGCGCCGTGCGCGTCACCTTGGTCGGATCGACGATGCCGGCCTTGAACATGTCGACGTACTCGCCCGTCGCCGCGTTGTAGCCGATCGCCATCCGCCTGCTTGAGGACGTGCTCGACGATGAGCGAGCCCTCGGCACCGGCGTTGTCGCGATCTGCCGCAGCGGCGCCTCGAGCGCGCGACGGATGATCTCGACGCCGATGGCCTCGTCGCCGGTCTCCTTGACCTTGTCGAGCGCCTCGGCCGCGCGCAGCAGCGCGACGCCGCCGCCCGGCGACGATGCCCTCTTCGATCGCGGCACGCGTCGCGTCCAGGGCGTCCTCGACGCGCGCCTTCTTTTCCTTCATCTCGACTTCGGTCGCCGCACCGACATTGATCACCGCGACGCCGCCGGCCAGCTTCGCCAGGCGCTCCTGCAGCTTCTCCTTGTCGTAGTCCGAGGTGGTGTCCTCGATCTGCTTCCGGAGCTGCGCACCCGCGCCTTGATGTCGGCGTCCTTGCCCGCGCCTTCGATGATGGTGGTGTTGTCCTTGTCGATCGCGACGCGCTTCGCCTCGCCGAGGTCGGCCACCGTGGCGTTCTCGAGCTTGAAGCCCGCTTCCTCGGAGATGACGCGGCCGCCGGTCAGGATCGCGATGTCCTCGAGCATCGCCTTGCGGCGATCGCCGAAGCCCGGCGCCTTCACGGCGCAGACCTGGAGCGTGCCGCGCAGCTTGTTGACGACCAGCGTCGCCAGCGCTTCGCCTTCGACGTCCTCGGCGATGATCAGCAACGGGCGGCCCATCTGCGCGACCTTCTCGAGCATCGGCAGCAGATCCTTCATCGAGGTGATCTTCTTGTCGTGGATGAGAATGACGCGCGTCCTCGAGCACGACTTCCATGCGCTCCGCGTTGGTCACGAAGTACGGCGAGAGGTAGCCGCGATCGAACTGCATCCCCTCGACCACGTCGAGCGTGGTCTCCATGCCCCTCGCCTCTTCGACGGTGATGACGCCGTCCTTGCCGACCTTCTCCATCGCGTCGGCGATCAGCTTGCCGATCTCGGGATCGTTGTTCGCGCAGATGGTGGCGACATTGGCGATCTCGTCGTCGCTTGATCTTCTTGCTCTGCTTCTTGAGCTCCTCGACGACGGCGTCGACCGCCTTCTGGATGCCGCGCTTGAGGAACATCGGATTGGCGCCCGCGGTGACGTTCTTGAGGCCTTCCGTTGATGATGGCCTGCGCCAGAATGGTCGCGGTGGTGGTGCCGTCGCCCGCGACGTCCTGCGTCTTGGTGGCGACTTCCTTCACCATCTGCGCGCCCATGTTCTCGTACGGATCCTCGAGCTCGATTTCCTTGGCGATGGTCACGCCGTCGTTGGTGACCGTCGGGACTGCCGAATTTCTTGTCGAGGACGACGTTGCGGCCCTTCGGGCCGAGCGTGATGCGACGGCGTTGGCGAGCTTGTCGACGCCGGCGCAGCTTTTCGCGCGCTTCGGCGTCGTAGAGCAACTGCTTCGGCATGTCTTGCCTCCGTTTCGATTGATTGGAATGAACGGTTCAACTAGAGAATCGCGAGGATGTCGTCCTCGTTCATGACGAGGCACTTGGTGCTCTCGATCTCGATCTTCGGTGCCGGCGTACTTCCCGAAGCAGGACGCGGTCGCCCTTCTTGACTTCGGGCTCGATGCGCTCGCCGCTGTTGGTGCGCCGACCCTTACCGACGGCGATGACTTCGCCCTCGTGCGGGCGCTCCTTGGCGGTGTCGGGGATGATGATGCCGCCCTTCTTCGTCTCTTCCTTGTCCAGGAGCCGGACGATCACGCGGTCACCCAGTGGGATCATCTTCATAGGTATCCTCCTTGGCTCGGCTTGGTGCGTGGCCGGTCGAGGATTGACGGCCGGTGTGTGTGGTCTAATTCTGTATGATCTGGCAGTCGACGTCGTCGACTGCTAACTGGACGGTATCTTAGCCCGTAATCCGTCCTGAGCAAGTGAAAATTTTCGTAAGACGCCGGCGGTCAGGATGGAAGCGCCGAAGGGCCGCGCCCGATCGCCGCCAGGCCGAGCAGGGTCAGGTCGGGCGCGAGCGCCACGGGCTGGGAGCAGCATCGCAGAACCGGGCGGCGTGGCCACCGGTGAGCGAGACGCGGCACGCGTCTCCCGGCTCGCTCTCCAGCAGCGCGACCGCCGCCGCGATGCGCCCCCGCCGACCCGAGCGACCGCGCCCCGACCGCATGGCGGACTGCGGTGTCGTCGATCGCGTCGCGCGGCTCGGTCCCCAGTCGAAGTCGTCGCGGCAGCTGGGCGGTGAATGCGTGCATGCGCCGAGAGCATCATCTGCGGGCCCGGCATGATGAGCCCGCCCACGAAGCGGCGGTCGAGCACGAGGTCGACGGTGATCGCGGATCCCGCGTCGACCACGATGGCGTTGCGCCGCGCGCCCGGCGCACGCGCCCCGCACGCGGCGCACAGGCGGTCGACGCCCACGCCGCGCCGGCCGGCGCGTGGCGATCTCGATCGGCATGCGGGGCGCGGTGGGTGACACGACCAGCGGTCGAGGCCCGCGACGCGCGACGACTGCGCGCACGACGCGCGTCGGTCGACGCGCGGCCGCACCGACGAAATCACCGCGCGCGATCGATCGGCTCGCCGCGCGCAGCACGCGCGCGACGGCGCGCGCGACCTCTCCGCGCGTGCGCTCGCTCGGCATCCGCGTCGAGCGACCGCACGACGCGCTCCGTCGACCACGCGCGATCTTGATGCGAGGTGTTGCCGATGTCGACGCACAGGATCATCCCACCACCTCGATCGTCTCGCTGTAGAGCAGCGCCTCGCTCCCGTCCCGTTCGAGTCGACGCGCAGCGCGCCGTCGGGCGCCGACGCCCGCGCACGACGGCGCCTACGCGCCGTCACGCATCGGGCTCGAACGCCACCGTCGCGTCCCCGCTGCACGAGGCGCGCTTCGTACGCGGACACGCAGCGGCCCGAAGCCGTCGCGCCGGAAGCGATCGTAGTACGCCTCGATCGTACCGAGCGACGTCGGCGAGCAATGTCGGCGCGGTCCCATTCCGCGCCGGTGAGCGTGAGGCACGAGGCCGCGGGTACGCGCAGACCGGCGGGAAACTCGTCGGCGCGCGCGTTCACGTTGACGCCGATTCCGACCACCAGGTGCGAGAGCACGCCGCCCGACGCCGACGATTCGGCGAGGATGCCCGCGATTTGCCCCGCGCGCACACCACGTCGTTGGGCCACTTCACGCCGACCTCGACGTCGAGCAGCTTCGAGAGCACCACCGACGATCGCCATCGGCGACCACCAGCGTCACCGGCAGCGCGCTCGCGCGCGTCGCCGTCCGGGCGCAGGATCAGCGACAGCAGCACGATCGCGCTCCGCCGGGCTCGACCACGTGTGCCCGCGCCGGCCGCGACCGCGCGCGCTGGATGGTCGGCCACCACCACGGTCCCCTCCGGCTCGCCGCGCGCGCGCCAGCTCGAGCGCGACGTCGTTGGTCGAGTCGATTTCGGGATAGAAGTAGATGCGACGTCCGAGGCGCGCCGTGGCCAGGTGGCGCTGCACGTCGGCCGGGCAGCGGACCGCATCGCACGCCGCCGTCATCACAACAGCTCGAGGCTCATCGGCGCGGCAGGCGCGGAATGGGTGAGCGCGCCGACCGAGATGAAATCGACGCCCGGCAGCGCGTAGTCGCGCACCGTCTCGAGCGTGATGCCGCCCGACACTTCGATCTCGAGCCGGGCGTCCGCGTGCGCCCGACGGAATTCGCGCACCAGCTCGCAGCGCGTCGCGCCACCTGCGTCGGGCGAGAAGTTGTCGAGCATGACGCGGTCGACGCGCTTCGGCCAGCAGCTGCGCGCAGGAACTCGACCGAGTCGACTTCCACCTCGACGAAGCCGCGCGCGCGCGGCGCGGCGCGAGATGCTCGATGAGCGGCGTCGCGGTCCGCCGAGCGCGCGCACGTGGTTGTCCTTCACCAGCACCATCGCGCTCGAGCTCGCGCCGGTGGTTCTGCGCGCCGCCGCAGCGCACCGCGTACTTCTCGAGCTCGCGCCACAGCGGCGTGGTCTTGCGCGTGTCGAGGATCACGACGCCCGTGCCGTCCACCGCGTCGACGAAGCGCGCCGCGCAGCGTGGCGACCCCGCACATGCGCTGCAGAAAATTGAGCGCCGTGCGCTCCGCCGCCACGATCGACGCGGCGCGGCCCGTGGACCCGGGCGAGGGCGCCGCGCCGGCCGGACGCGCTCGCCGTCGCGGCGCCGCCGCGTCGAAACGACACGCGCGGGTCGATCTGGCGGAACACTTCGCGCGCGAGTCCACGCCCGCCACGACCGTCGCCTGCGCCACGCGAATCTCGGCGTCCACGGCGTGCTCACCCAGCCCGAGGAATGCCACCGTCGCGTCGCGTGCGCCGCCGCATCCTCGTCGAGCGCGGCGCCGCACCATCGCGCTCACGCGCGCCGCATCGAGGGGCGTCGAGTCGAGTCATCGTCTCCTCCCTGCCGGCGGGGCCGCGCCGCCTCGCGGCAGTGCCGCCACGCGCGTCGCTGCGGCCAGCTGCAGCCGGACTTCGTCGAGGCGGTCGCGCAGGCTGGCCGCCTTTTCGAAATTCAGCGCCTGCGCCTCGCGCAGCATCTCGGCTTCGATCGCCGCCGCCAGCGCCTCCGACGGCGCGCCCGGCTCGAGAATCACGTCGGCGCCGTCGCGCCGCCGCGCGTCCGCGATCGACGTCGAGAGCGCCACTTCGTCCAGCGACTTGATGATGCCGCGCGGCATGATGCCGTGCTCTGCGGTTGTAGTCGAGCTGCGAGCTGCGCCGGCGATTGGTCTCGTCCATCGCGCGCCGCATCGAATCGGTGATCGTGGTCCGCGTAGAAAATGACGCGCCCGGAGACGTGGCGCGCCGCGCGCCCGGCGGTCTGGATCAGGCTGCGCTCGCTGCGCAGGAAACCCTTCCTTGTCGGCGTCGCACACCGCCACCAGCGACACCTCGGGCAGGTCGAGGCCTTCGCGCAGCAGGTTGATTCCCACCAGCACGTCGAAGTCGCCCGAGGCGCAGCCCGCGCAGGATCTCGACGCGCTCGAGCGCGTCGATGTCGGAGTGCAGATAGCGCACGCGAATGTCCGAGCGACGAGCAGGTAGTCGGTCAGCTCCTCCGACATGCGCTTGGTGAGGGTCGTCACCAGCACGCGCTCGCCGCTGCTCGGCGCAGCCCGCGGATCTCCTCGACCAGATCGTCCACCTGCCCTTCCACCGGGCGCACCACGATCTCCGGGATCCACCAGCCCGGTCGGGCGAATCACCTGCTCGACGACTTCGCCGCCGCGCACGCCGGAGCTCGTAATCGGCCGGCGTCGCGCTCACATACATGAAGCGCGGGCACCATCGCGTCGAACTCCTCGAACCGGAGCGGCCGGTTGTCGAGCGCCGACGGCAGCCGGAACCCGTGCTCGACCAGTGTCAGCTTGCGCGAGCGGTCGCCGTTGTACATGCCGCCGATCTGCGGAAGCGTCACGTGCGATTCGTCGATCACGCACAGAAAATCCTCGGGAAAGAAATCGAGCAGCGTGAACGGGCCGCTCGCCGGGCTTGCGCCCGGAGAGGTAGCGCGAGTAGTTCTCGACCCCGCTGCAGTACCCCACTTCCTCCAGCATCTCGACGTCGTAGAGCGTGCGCGACTCCAGCCGCTGCGCTTCCGCCACGCGTGCCCTGCTCGCGCAGCTCGACCACGCGCGTCGCGAGCTCGTCGCGGATGCCGCGCCACGGCGTTGCTTCACCACGTGCGTCGGGCGTCACGAAGTGCTTGGCCGGAAAGAGCGTACAGCTTGTCGATGCGAGCGCACGCGCTTGCCGGTCAGCGGGTCGACCACGGAGAGCGACTCGACGCGTGTCGCCGAAGAACTCGATGCGGATCGCTTCCTCTTCGTACGCGGGACGGATCTCGACCACGTCGCCGCGCACGCGGAAGGTGCCCGCGCGTGAAGGCGACGTCGTTGCGCTTGTACTGGATGTCGATCAGGCGCGCGCAGGAAGTCTTCGCGGTCGAGCGCGTCGCCGGCTGTGCAGCTCGATCATCATCGCGCGCACCAGCTCGGGCGAGCCCAGGCCGTAGATGCACGACACGCTCGACACCACGATCACGTCGCTTGCGCGTCATGAGCGAGCTGGTGGCGCGCACGCGCAGGCGGTCGATGTCGTCGTTGATCGAGGCGTCCTTCGCGATGTAGGTGTTGGTCGAGGGAACGAACGCTTCGGGCTGGTAGTAGTCGTAGTAGCTGACGAAGTACTCGACGGCGTTGTGCGGGAAGAAGCCCTTGAACTCGCCGTAGAGCTGCGCGGCCAGCGTCTTGTTGTGCGAGATGACGAGCGTGGGCAGCCCGATCTGCGGCGATCACGTTGGCGATGGTGAAGGTCTTGCCCGAGCCGGTGACGCCGAGCAGCACCTGGTCGCGCTTGCCTTCGCGCGAGCCCTGCGATCAGCGCGCGGATGGCCTGCGGCTGGTCGCCGGTGGCGTCGGTAGTGGGAGACGAGCTCGAAGCCGCCGGCCACGCGATCACCGCGTCGCCCACGTCGCGCACGCGGAAGTCGCGCGATCGCCACCGCGGGCGACGCAGTCTCTCGTCGTTCGCGCACGAGCAGAATGACGAGCACGATGACGACGACGATCAGCACGGAAGCAGAATCGTCGGACCAGGCGCGGCGGTCCCAGCTTCTCTTCGCGCAGCGCCGCTCTCGATCTCCCACGACGGACCCGGGCCCGGCGGCCGGCGCGCCGACGCGCGCCCCGATCATCGCCCAGAGCCTGTTGCCGTCGAGGCCGAGGAACTCGGCGTAGGTGCGCACGAAACCCTTGAGGTAGGTCTCGCTGGGAAACGCGTCGAAGTCGTCCTCCTCGAGCGCGCTGATGGTCTGCACGGAGATCTTGGTCTCGCGGTTGACCTGCTCGACGGAAAGCTTCCGCTCCTCGCGCGCCGCGCGCAGGATCTCGCCGACGGTCTTTCCTTCCGTGATCACGCGTCGCCCTCCCGGCCCAACGTCGGCGCAATCACCGCGTCCCGTCCAGCGACCGGCGCGGCCCGCGGCGCCAATCAGAACACGCGCCGCCACCGACGGGCAACCGCAAACCTACTCCCACCGGAGGCGAGCAGGCCGAGCGACTCGACGAGCTTCGCACGTTCGAGCTCCAGACGCGCATGGCGTTCGCGCTCGCGCTCGACCACTTCGGGCTTGGCCTTCGACACGAAGCTCTCGTTGGCCGAGCCTCGCGCCACCGCTCGCCGCGAGCTCCTTCTCCACCTTCGTCGCTTCTCTTTCTCGAGGCGGGCGCGCTCGGCGTCGAGATCGACGATTCCCGCCAGCGGCACCACGACTTCGATGTCGCCGATCGGCGTGGCCGCGCTGCCCTTTTCCTTGGCGACGGCCGGTCCGACCTCGAGCGACGCGGCGCCGGCGAGACGCAGGATGCCGTCGGCCGCCTCCGCGCAGCACCGCGCGCGTCCGTCTGCGGCGCGCGGACGCGCACCGGAATGCGCGCGCCCGGGTTCACGCGGTACGCGGCGCGCACGTTGCGCACCGAGACGACCACGTCGCGCAGACAGCCGCATGCGCTTTTCCGCGTCCGGTCGTCGAGTTCGCGCCGTCGCCGCGACGGATACGCGGTTCTCGAGCAGGAGCCCCTTCGCCATCGGAAGCACGCTCCAGATCTCCTCGGTGACGTAGGGCATCAACGGATGGATGAGCTTCATCGACTGTCCGAGCACGTACACCATCACCGCCAGCACCGTGCGTCGTGTCGCCTTCGCCGTACAGACGAACCTTGGCCAGCTCGAGATACCAGTCACAGAAGTCGTGCCAGAAGAAGTCGTAGATGCGCGACGCGCCGTCGTTGAGGCGCCACTCTTCGAAGCAGCGGCTGGTATCCGCGCGCGCAGCGATCGAGCGCGGAGAGTATCCAGCGATCCTCCCACGCCAGCTCGGGCTCGAACGCGAGCGACGAGCCGAACGCTCCTGCCAGCGCGCGGCGAACGCGTGCGTGCCGACCCCGTCGTCGCCGAAGAGCGGCGGCGGTTCCTTCTCCAGCGCGCCCATCACCAGCCGCGACGCCTGCCAGATCTTGTTGGTGAAGTTGCGGCCGATCTCGAGCTTCTCTTCGTCGAAGAAGACGTCCTTGCCCGGCGGCGAGAGCATCGACAGCGTGAAGCGCAACGCGTCCGTCCCCCAGTTGTCGATGAGGTCGAGCGGGTCGGGCGAGTTGCCGAGCGACTTGCTCATCTTGCGGCCATCGCCGTCGCGCACGATGCCGGTCAGGAACACGTGACGGAACGGCACCTCGCCCATGAACTCGAGGGACGCCATGATCATGCGCGCCACCCAGAAGAAGATGATCTCGGAGCCGGTGACCAGCACCGACGTCGGGATGGTAGCGCTCGAGGTCCGGCGCGTCCTCGTCCGGCCAGCCCAGCGGCGAGAACGTCCACAGCCAGGACGAGAACCACGTGTCGAGCACGTCTTCGTCCTGACGAAGCTCCGCGTCGCCGCACGTCGCGCACATGCGTCGGGTCCGTGCGCGCCACCGTGATGTGACCGTGTCCGCGCAGTACCACACCGGGATGCGGTGGCCCCACCACAGCTGCCGCGAGATGCACCAGTCGCGGATGTCGTCATCCAGCCATGTAGACGTTGCGCCAGCGCGGCGGGTAGAACGTGATCTCGTCGTTCTCGACCGCGCGGATCGCCGGGCTCGCGAGCGGCTTCATGCGCACGAACCACTGCGTCGAGAGCAGCGGCTCGATCACCGTGCCGCAGCGGTCGTGCGTGCCGACGCGCGTGCCGGTGCGGCTCGATCTTCACCAGCAACCCGTCGCGCTCGAGCCGCTCGACGACGCGCTTGCGCGCCTCGAAGCGGTCGAGTCCGGCGAACTCCGCTCCCGCCTGCCGCGGTCATCTTGCCCGTGGCGGTCGATCACGACGACGGCGGCGAGCTCGTGGCGCTTGCCGATGGCGAAATCGGCGGGTCGTGCGCCGGCGTCACCTTGACGAAACCGGAGCCGAATTCCTTCTGGACGACCTCGTCGGCGACAATCGGGAGCTCGCGCCCGACGATCGGAAGCGTGCACGTCGTCCCGACCAGGTGCTGCTTCGCCTCGTCGTCGGGGCTGACCGCGACCGCGGTGTCGCCCAGCATCGTCTCCGGCCGGGTCGTCGCCACGACGACCTCGCCACGCGCCGACGGGTAACGAATCCAGTAGAGCTTGCCGTCGCGCTCGTCGTACTGAACTTCTTCGTCGGAGATCGCCGTCTGGCACGAGCGGGCACCAGTTGACGATGTAGTCGCCGCGGTAGATCGAGTCCCTTCTCGTACAGCCGCACGAACGCCTCGCGCACCGCGCGCGAGCGCGGCTCGTCGAGCGTGAACGCTTCGCGGCTCCAGTCGAACGCGCACCCGAGCTGCTTCATCTGCTCGACGATGCGCGTCGTGGTGATGTTCCTTCCACTTCCACGCGTCGGCCAGGAATTCCTCGCGCGTCATGTCGGCGCGCTTCTTTCCCTCCTTGAGCAGCGCGTCCTCGACCACCTTCTGGGTGGCGATGCCGGCGTGATCGGTGCCCGGCATCCAGAGCGTGTTCGATAGCCGCTCATGCGCTTCCAGCGGATCAGGAGATCCTGGACGGTATCGCCGAGCACGTGCCCGACGTGCAGCACGCCGGTGACGTTGGGTGGCGGCAGCGTAATGACGAACGGCGGCTGCGCCGACGCGTCGTCGGGGACGAAGAGCCGGCGCGTTTCCCACTCGCGGTTCCAGCGCGCGCGCGCCGCGGCGGGGTCGAAATGTTTTTCCATAGTGGTGCGGTTTACGAAATCGCTCCGGCTCCGGTCCGCGGTGGATCATCGAACCCGTTGCGAAACGGGAAAATAGCACCGTCCGCCGGGGCGGTCAACCGACGGGGTGCGCGGCGTGGGCCCGGCGCCGCGCTAGGGAGCCGGATCCATCGCCACCAGCGCGATCCAGCGCTGGTCCGGGCTCACGGCGATCCGCGTCACCGTCGCGATCCCCGCGTCCGCGAAGTCGGCGACTTCGCGCCAGCCCGGTCCGGCGAAAGGGCGCGCGGCGTAGAGCTTCGCGCCCCCGGCCATCACCAGGGTCTCTCCAACCCACGCCGCATCCTGCCCCTCGCCGACGGCATCGATCAGCGGGAGGGGCTCGCTGGCTGGCAACGAAAGCGGCAGCAGCCGGAACGCGTACGTGCCATCGCTCTCGCGGGTGAGAAAGCTCACGCCCCTCCCGGCGGGCGCGACCAGGATCGATCGACCGATGTCGCGCGCCAGCACGGTCTCGCTCTGCGTCTCCACGTCCACCAGCCGGAGCGTATGCGGTGCGCCGACCACGAACACAACCAGCATGCGTTCATCCCACCACGCGAAGTAGCCGACGGAGTCGACCTCGCTCGCGACCACCCTCGGGTTCGAGCCGTCCATGTCGAAGTGCCACAGACGCTGCGTGCTGTCGGCTTCGACGCGCACGGCGACAAACCCATCGCCGGGGGGTGCCAGCGGAGTCGGCGAGTACTCGCTTTCGCCGGTGAACGTCACCCGGGTAACGACGTCGGCCACCCGGTCGAATCGAAACACGTCCGTCTGCCCCGACGAATCGGTCGCGACGTAGAGGAACGCACCCCCCCCGGGAAGGAAACACGGCTGGTTGTCATAACCCGGCCGGCGGGTGACATTGCGCGGTTTACCCACCTGGAACGAGTCGCCCGTGACCCGGAGGTCGGCCACCCAAATGTCGGCCGAGGGCGGCTGGGCCACGGCCGGGAGGGAAAAGACAGACAGGACCAGCATCGGCCCGACCAGGCGCATATATTGCATAAACTTGCACCACTCGCTTCAGAGGATGGAGGAACTTGCCCGGCGAATTGACGGCCCCGTCCCGGGAGGGTATAATGAAGCTCCCCGTAAATCCATTCAGACCTTCGGGCGCAGGCGCGCCCTTCGACCCGGGGCCCGGAGTGTGCGGGCGGCCGGGTGACCCCGAACGCAGGATGGTCAGGTCGTTGGTTCGGTTCTTGGGATTGGCCGCCGCCGCCGGCGCGCTGCTCACGGTGTCCCCGGCGCGCGCCGAGTATCGCCTGTTGCAGGCGTTCCCCTATCTTACATTCACGTTCGCCACCGACATCCAGCCCGCCAACGACGGAACCGACCGCTTGTTCGTCGTGGAGAAACGCGGCGTCATCTGGGTGTTCACAGGCCGAGATGCAGTCCACGGCGAAGACCGAGTTTCTCAACATCTCGACCAAGGTGCGCACGAGCGGCGAAGCCGGCCTGCTCGGGCTCGCGTTCCACCCGAACTACAAATCGAACGGACAGTTTTTTGTGTTCTACGTGTCGCAGTACCCGTATCGATCCATCATCGCCCGCTACACGGTGAGCGCGAATCCCAACGTCGCCAATTCGACGAGCGAGGAGATCTTGATCGACAGCGCGCAGCCGACCGTGTACCACAACGGCGGCCAACTCGCGTTCGGTCTCGACGGGTACCTCTACATCGGGATGGGCGACAATTCACGTGGCCGCGACCGCGCAGGACCTCACCGACCTTCCCGGGTCGATCCTGCGCATCGACGTGGACGTGACAGCAACCGGGGGAGCCAGCGCGCCGCCGTACGAAATCCCCGACGACAATCCGTTCGTCAACAACACGAGCGGCTACCGGGAGGAGATCTACGCGTACGGGTTTCGCAACCCCTGGCGCTTCTGCATCGACGAGACCACCGGAGAGATGCTGGGCGTCCGACGTGGGTCAGGACACGTACGAGGAAATCGACATCGTGGAGAAGGGACGAAACTACGGCTGGCCGCTCATGGAGGGTCCCGACTGTTACGGTGCCCCGTGCGACCCGGTGGGTGACGACCTCGTCCTGCCGTTCTACTGGTACACCCACGCCGAAGGGGTCGCGGTGATCGGAGGCTACCGATACTGGGGTCGTCGCGTCCCGGAGCTGGCCGGCTACTACATTTTCGCGGATTACACGGGCGGTGAGGTGTGGGGGCTGCGTTTCGACGGAGCGGCGGGACCGGAGCGCTTCGACCTGGTCGTGAACGCTCCCAACCTGCTCACCTTTGGTCTCGGTCCGACGGGCGATTTGCTGGCCGCGTCCAGCGACGGCTATCTCTACCACCTCGACCGCATCGTGACGTCGGTGCCCGCCGGCGCGCCAGCGGCGTCGCGTCTGCTCGGCAACTACCCCAACCCATTCAACCCGTCGACGACCATCCAGTACCACCTCGCGTACACCGCCGACGTGACGATCGAGATATTCGCGGTGAACGGGAGTCGCGTGGCGCGTTACGACCTCGGGCAGCGCCCCGCCGGCGAGCACCACGTCGAGTGGAACGGGCGCGCCGCCACCGGGCCCGCCGCGAGCGGTGTGTATTTTTGCCGGCTGATGGTCGGCGGCGCCGCGGTCAACACGATCCAGATGGTACTGCTCCAGTAGCCCGGCGGGAGGCACGTTTCATTCGCGCGTTGACACGCCGCCCCGGGGCCACCCACTATTCCAGTGAAGCGAAGTATCGCCGCCCCTCCGACGCGCCCACCCTGCCCCCGAAGCGAGGTCGAATGGTCATGACATCCGCGCGCGTCCCCACATTGGTCATCGTCGCCTGCGCGTTCGCCGCCGCCTGCTCCGAGCCGGCCGGCGCCGTCGTTCGCCGGGTGGCGCCTCCCCTGCTCTGGCACCGTACCGCAGTCTCGGGCTTCTACGGGGCGGGGCTGCCGGTCGGCGAGTTCGCCGACTCCCGGGAAGGCGACGGAAACCACGAGAAGGAAGCGCCGGACTGGGCGGTCGAGATCGAACACTTCGCCTCGCGCACGGTGTCGATCGGGTTCTCGATCGCGAACACGACCTACACCGACAAGACGTTCCCCGACCTCGAGACCAAGCTCAGCACCTACTCGGGTTTCCTGCGCGCGGTGGTGCCGACCGGGTCGGCCGTGCGGCCCTACGTGCGCGGTGGGATCGGCAGCGTCCAGGTGGAGTTCCAGGATCCCACCACGCGCGTCGACGCCGAGTACGCGTGGTCATTCCAGTTCGGCGGCGGGTTGCTGTGGCTGCCGGTGCGCTGGCTCGGACTCAACGCCCAGGCGCTCTACTATCTCGACTCCACGGAAAATTCGTACATCGCGGAGAACAACATCGTCGTCGGCTTCGACTGCACGTACTGGGCGTTCGCCGGCGGTGTGAGCCTGTTCTTTCCGTAGGTTCCCGCGTTCACGAGCCCAGCACGATCGCGACAATGCCCGCGAACATCGACAGCTTGAGCGCGCGGCTTACGCGCGCGAAGGTCGTCTTCTGCGGCGAGCGGACGATCGCCAGCGCCCCGACGACCAGCGACGGCACCACCAGCAGCGCCATCACGAGCAGATACAGCGGGCTGTAGACGCCGGCGACGGCGGGCGCGGGAATCCAGCGCCGCCAGGGCGAGCATCGACGCGGCCGCGATGCGCGCGGCGGGTGCGCGGCCGAGCGTCACCGCGAGCGTGCGCACGCCGGCTGCCGCGTCTCCCTCGAGGTCCTCGCCGCCCTTGACCATCTCGCGGCACATCACGAATCCAAACGCGATAGCAACCGGAATCAGCCGCGGCCCGCGGCCGGCCCGCCGCGAGCGCCCCGGCCGCGAACGCGCTGGCAGAGATCGCCGCCACCAGCAGGTTGCCTGCACCGAGGACGCGCTTGCACCAGCGCGCGTAGGCGTACAGCGCGACCTGCCACGCGATCACGATCGCCGCGAGGTCGCTCCGAGCCACACGAGCGCGCCGAAAAGCGGTCACCCCGACGCGACGCCATACGTCCAGCACGACCGCGGCCCGGGTGACATGCGCCCCGAGGGCAGCGGGCGCGAGGGCTTGTTGATGCGGTCGATGGCCGTCGAAGTAATCGTTGATCATGTTGCCCGCGCCGGTCGCCAATCGCGGCGAGGAGCGCGAGCGCGGCGACGCCGGACGGGTCGCGCCCACCCGCGGCGTACTAGCCCGCCCCCACGGCGAAGCGACGCGGCCAGCATGTTGTGAGGGCGGAGAATCTGCACGACGGAGAGAAAGCGTGACGCCATCCCGCGCCACCTTACGGGATGTCCCAGCGAATCTCCAGTCGGAAGGAATCGTCGTCGTCGTCTTCGCCGGCCACGTGCCCGCGGTTGTCCACCCGCGTGTGCACGTACTCCGCCGCCACCCAGCGTGTCTCCGCCGAACTCCCAGCGCGCTGCCAGCGCCAATGCCAACGTCTCCTCCACCACGCCCGACGGGAACGGCGGGTCGGGGTCGTCCACCCCGAGCTCGAACGGTCGCAGGTCGTTTCCCTCTCCCACGCGGCGCCCGGCTCCCGCGAGCGCCACGGCCAGTTGGCGCGCGGATACACGTCGGCGTTCACGAACCACGAGTCCGCGTCGGGTCCGGGCAGCCCGCCGAGCAGCACGTCGCCGTCCATCGATCTCGCCCGCGCCGCTCACGTAGACCGACAGCGATTCCTCGTGCGAGTAGGTGTAGATGTCGGCCCAGCGGTACTGCGCGCGCATCTCGAGGCCCCACGGCCGCGCGGGGACCCAGCGCGCGCCGAACGTCGGCCGCGAGCTTGTCGGGATAACCGTCGTCGCGCTCGAACTGGAAGTCGTCGATCAGGAGGCTGCCGTACACCGTGACAGCCCGCGCAACGCTCGTCTTCGCGTCCACCGACCAGATCACGTTGTCCTCGTTGGTGCGCTCGTTGAACTGGTTCGCGTAGTACCACGACGAGCGGAAACAGGTAGATCCAGTCCAGCGGCCGCCCGCCGTACACGACCGTCTCGCGAGAGCCCGAGCACCGTGCGGCCCGAAGTCGACCTCGAGACGGTGACCCGACCATGTAGCGTTCGGGCTCCGGCGCAGAGCTGCCCGTAGAACAAGTCCAGCCGCAGCGCGCGAAATCGAGACGCAGCGTTCATCTGGTCGATGCTGTAAGCGCGCTCCCGGCGTGATGCAGATTGCCACCGGCCGACGGGACCCCAGTCGATGTGGTCGCGCCCGACGAACACGTCGACCTGGTCCCACGACGCCGATCGACGTAGGAACGCTCGAAGAGCGAGGTGAGCCCGTTGAAACTCTTCTCGCGCCGCGACGGCTTCTGGTCGTCGCGCACGATCGCCGTGCTCGGGGCCGTACAGCAGCTGGTAGCGCAGGTCGTAGGTGAAGCGGTCGCCGAGGTGGGCGCGAAATTCGGCGGCGATGCGCCGATGTACGCTTCCACTTCGTCGGCGAACGGCCCCTGCTCCACGTAGGGTCGGAGATCGAGGTCACCCTCGAGCGCGATGGCGCGGTCGCGGCCGAACCAGCGCGCGATCGTAGCGCTGCCGCGGGATCGTCCGCCCGTCGGCGGTGAACTCGCGCTCGAGGCGGTCGAGCTCGTAGCGATCGCGCGCAGACAGCGCTGTCCGCCGCGCGCCGCGATGACGCTCACGATAGGCGCGGATCTCGTCGCGCGTGAAGCGGCCGGTCGTCGGGAAGCGTACACAGCCCGAGCGATTCGAAGCGCTCGAGCGCGCGGTAGCACCAGTGATCGAGGGGAATACGCTCGTGTACCGACCGCGCGCGACGCCGCGGGCAGGCACACGCGAGCGCCACGGCGGCGGCGAGCGACGCGCGGGAGTCGGCCCGCGAACCGCATCACGCCACGCGCTGTGGCCGGCGTGCAGCTTGGCCTCGGCGGTGCGGTAGCTCGATCGCGCTTCGTCACGCATGTCGGCGCGGTCGTAGACCATGCCCAGCGCGTAGAACGCGCGGTGGTCGTCGGGCGAGAGCTCGGTCACGCGCTTGAGCGGCGGGATCGCCTTGGCCGGCTGCTCGAGATGGTTGTAGCACATGCCGATGTGATAGAGGATCGACGGGTGGTCCGGATTCGCCTTGAGCGCCGCTCTGCAGCAGCTTCACCGCGCGTCGCGTGGAGACCCTTGCGGAAGTAGATCATCCCGACGAAGTAGTGCGCGTCCGCGTGGCGGCGTACGAGCCGAGTCACGCGGCGGAACGCACTCCAGGGCCGCGTCGAGGTCGCCCTGTTCGTACAGCGCGACGCCGAGGTTGTAGTGCGCTTCGACGCTCTCCGGGCGCCAGCCGGATCGCGTGGCGGAACTCGCGGATCGCTTCCTCGTGGTTTCCGTGCTCACCGTAGAGCGCGCCCAGATTGAAGTGCGCCTCGGCGCTGTGCGGATTGAACTGCAGCGCGCGCCGGAACAGCTGCACCGCCTGCGTGCGGTCACCGCGCTGATCCATCAGGAATCCGAGATTGGTGTAGGCGCGCGCGTGCGCCGCGGTCGAGCGACGATGCGCGCGGCGATAGCTTTCTTCCGCGTCGGCGGCGCGTTCGTTGCGCGACGAGCGTCACGCCGAAGCGGTAGTGACACTCGGCGTTCTCCGGTTCGAGCTCGATGGCCTGGCGGTGCGCGGCCAGCGCTTCGTCGAGTCGGCCCAGGCGGTCATAGATGCGGCCGCGGAAATAGTGCGGCAGCGCGCCGACGGGCGCTTCGGCGGCAAGCGCTCGAAGCACTCGAGCGCGGCAGTGACAGCTCGTCCTGCGTCGAGGAGGAACTGGCCCATGGCTTCGCGCAGGCCCTCGGGGAGCCGGTCGCGGCTGAGCCAGCGGTCGCGGACCGAGGCCAGCGCGTCGCGCCGACGGCCTTCCTTCCACGCCGTCGCGGCGCTAGCTCGAATTCGGCACGGGGGTCCGCCCCGGGGCCGTGACGACGGCGGCGAAGCAGCGAGAACGGTCGATGACGCACCCTTTTCGGAGCGCCGAATCCAACCTGCCACGAGACCCCTCCTTCCGCGCCCCGTCGCGGGCGCCGAAATCAAGAAAAGACAATGGGATGCGCTAGATTCGGGGCTAACCTAGTACAGGGGTAAAAAATCTGTCAAGAATTTTCCGGAGAAGTGGAAGTGATTGAGCTGAGAACCGCTTCACGCGGTTATCCACAGAAATCGCGCCGGGCGGGCGCCGAGAGGCGCCAGTGGGCGCTAATCTTCGTCTTCACGCGGATGTCGAGGACCAGCGTTCAGCGGCACCGCCGGAGCGAAGCTGCGCGCGCGTGAGCACGACCGGGACGGTCCGATGCTCTCGGCGTCAGGCGTCGAGTGACCGACTCCACGCGCGGCTCGACCCGGCCGGCTGCGCGCGAGCCTCGGCGCGAGTGCGACCGGGGCACCGGCGGCGGCCTTCGGCGACGGCGCGGCGCATGGGATCGGTGACGAATTCATCCGGGCCTTCGTCGCGCGCGGTCTCGGACGCGGACGCCGCATCGTCGAGCGCGGGCAGCCGGCCGAGCTCGAGATCGAACGGACTCCGGCGATGCACTCGAACACGCCGTCATCGGCGGCGGTGGTTCGCGCGTCGCCAGCGGCGCGGCGCCGGCCGCGGGCGCGGCGCGACGCGTGCCACGCGAGGGGCGCGCGCATCGGGCGTCGACCTCGGCAGGGTCGCGGGCGGTGCTTCCTCCGCGCGCGCGGGGCGTACCGGCGTCGGGCGCGCGGGCCGGCGCGCGTCGGCACCGTCGGCGGGCCGCTTCCGCGTGCTTGCGGGAGCCGCCGGCGCAGCCGCGGCGGGTGCGTCCATCTCGCGCAGCATCGAGTCGATCGCGCTGTCGAATTCAAAGCCGCTCGTCCGCGGCCGGCGCCGCGGCCGCTGCGGCGCGCGGCGCGGCTTGGCCGGCGGCGCGGCCCGCGCCGGCACCCGGGCGCTGCGACCGGCGCGGGCTCGTCGGCCGGCGAGATCGCCGCGCTCGAGTCGCTCCTTCAGCACGCGGTAGACCAGCGTGGCGATGCCGTGGAAGGTTTCGTACACGCCCTCGCCGCTGGTGGCGACCGCCTCGTAACGTCGGGACGCGCATCGGGTTCAAGCGCGCGTCCAGGTCGGCGACCGCCATCGCGTCGGCGGCGTCGCGCTTGTTGTACTGGATCACCCACGGGCATCTCGTCGAGGCTCATCCCGTGCTCGTTGAGGTTCTGCTCGAGGTTGCGCAGGCTTTCGAGGTTCTCGTCCAGCTTCGCGCGCGACGAATCGGCGACGAACACCACCGCGTCGACGCCCTTGAGCACCAGCTTGCGCGTCGCGTTGTAGTACACCTGGCCCGGGACGGTGTAGAGCAGGAAGCGCGTGCGGTAGCCGTTGATCTCGCCGAGCTCGAGCGGCAGGAAGTCGAAGAAGAGCGTGCGGTCGGTCTGCGTCTTCATCGAGACCATCTTGCCGCGCGAGCCTGCCGGCGTGCGGTCGTGGATGAACTCGAGGTTGGTCGTCTTGCCGGAGAGCCCCGGGCCGTAATAGACGATCTTCGCGTTGACTTCTCCGCCGGTGTAGTTGAGCACGACCATGGCCTGCGTCCTTCCGCTTGCGCGACACTGACTGTGTTCGAAGTCGAGTCTACCGGAGCGGCCGACCGGACTCGTGCTCTTGCTGCAGTCAGGCCAGGGTGAGATAAGCTCAAGCGCCCCGGAAGACCGCCCCGGCAGGCGCGCGAATGGGCAAGTAACATGCCAAGCAGGCGATGTGCGAATCGGGCCAAGCCGCTTGTGCACCTTGGCGTAACGCGGCTGCGCAGGCGCTTGCCGGCGCCGGCCCGGCGCCCGGTCCCCGCGCAGCATTCTGCGCGCGCTGCTTGCAAAAGCGCGAAGCGTCGCGGCTACGATGCGCGCCACCATGCCGCTCGTTCCGGCGCCGACCAGACTTGACGCTCCAGCTCTTCGGCTCCGTCCAGTTCGTCGCGCTCTTGGGCGACCGGCTGAAGCAATTCACGCTGGTCGGGATGCTGGGATTGCTGGCGCCGGGATCGAGCTTCGAGCTGCTTGAAGCTCACGCTCTTCTCGCAGGTTCCCATTCTGCTGTTCACGCCGCTCGTCGGCTCGCTGATCGACCGCTGGAACAAGCCCGCCACCATCGTGACCGCGTGCGTCGTCCGCGCGCTGCTCGTGCTGTGCAGTCCCGTTCGTGTACGATCGCACGGCGCCACCATCTACGCGTTCTACGCCGCCGCGTTCGTCTCGTCGATCTTCGACCTGATGTTCGCGCCCGGCGCGCTCGGCGCTGCTGCCCGAGATCGTGCCCGCCGAGCGCCTGCTCGCCGTCAACGCGGTGTTCTGGACGCTGGGCATCGTGGGAACGCTGCTCGGGCTTCGTCGGCGGCGGCTGGATCTTCGACTACTTCTCGTGGCGCAACAGTTCTACGCGAACTCGGTCATCTACGCGCCGCCGCGGCGCTCATGCTCCCCGTTCGTGATCCGCACCACCCGCCCGCGCCCCTGGCGCCGCTCCCGCGCGATCCACGCGACGGCCTGGCGGTGCTCGCGCGTCGGTGCGCGACGCGGTCGGACCTGCTTGCGCCAGAGCCGCGAGCTGCGCGCGAGTCTCTCGATCACAGACCGGCGCTCTTCGCGGTGGGCGGTGTTCTGAGCGTGATCGGCATCGCGCACGTCCACGAAGTGGCGCCGCCGGGCGCGCGCTCTTTCTCGGCCGAAGTCGGAGCGTCGCTCATTCTCGGGCTTGATCGCGGGCGCGTTGCTCGCCGGCTGGTTTCGCGACCGCACGCCTGCCCGAGCGCACCGTGTCGGTGGGCGCACTACTCGGCGGCGTCGCCATCGCGGGCATGGGCCGCGCCGACATCCCTGCGCCCGCTGTGCATCTGGGCCGGGCTGCTCGGCGTGTCCATCTCGCCCGTTTTCATCGTGACGGAGACGCTCATGCAGCACGCGAGTCCGCGACAATTCACGGGCGCGTCTTCGCCGCGCGCGAGGCCATGATCAAGGCGGCGTTTATTGCCGCCGCGGTGCTGGCGACCGGCGTCGAACGCCTTCGTGTCCAAGTCCGCCATCCTGGTCGGGTTGGGCCTGTTTCTTGCTTTGTTGGGCGTCATCCTCGAGCGCACCCAGTGGCTGAAACTGGAGAAACGATGAAGAAGCCCAACACCTCGACGGGCGTCATCGAGAAGATGATGAAGGAGATGTTCGCCCGACTCCTGAACATCGAAGTCAGCCCGACCGTCATGGAAAAACTGGTCCCCGTCATCGACGGCGTGAGCGAGAAGATCGACGGCCAGATGAACCTGGACACCGTGCAGGGACAGAACACGTTCCGCGCGCTGATCTGCAGCATGATCGCGCACGGCTGGGGACTCGGCATGCACCCCGACAACAACCCCAACGCGAACCTCGACGGCAAGGTCGCTCGAGGTCAAGGTGTGCAAGGACATCCTGGTCCCGATGGAGACCATGAAGTCGATCCGCTACGTCAAGAAGGACCAGTACGGCCGCGTGCGCAAGGCGCTGTTCGAGCCGGATCAGAACGCGCGCATCTGGGGATCGATCGACGAAATGCTGGAGAAACTCGCGAAGGAAAAGTGGCAGGAGTGATCAGCGCGCCGCGAGGCGGGACGTCGCTTCCGTTGCCGTTGCCGGCGTCGTTTCTTCTTCTCCAGTTCGACCACGCGACCGCCTCTTTGAATTCCACCGAGATCCATGATGTTGCGCATGAGGTAGACGCCGCGTCCCGACGAGCGCAGCAGCGCGTCGCCCCGGGTGGGATCCGCCACCTCGGCCACATCGAATCCTTCGCCCTCGTCGCGCACGCGGATGCGGAAACGGTTCGGGCTCACGTAGATCTGGATGCTCACCTTCTTGTCCGGCTGCGAACGGTTGCCGTGCACGATGGCGTTGGTGATGGCCTCGTCGCACGCGAGCGGGATGTTGACGCGCGTGTCCTGGGGCGGAAAGCCGAATTCCTTGAGCAGATTCGAAATGTGATAGTTGATGCCGATCACGTAGGTCAGGTCGCTGGGGATGACGAAGTCCATGCGCACGTTGGAACGCCGCATGAGATCGGGGTGGCGCTTGAAGTTGGGAACGTTGGGCAGCGCGGACGCGATCTCGCGCGCGAGATTGATGCGGTCGAACGGCGGCAGCAGGATTCCGTGCACGCCGATCGATTGCAGGCGCAGCGAGCTCTGCTGGTCGCAGTCGTCGAGCACCGCCAGGATCACCAGCTGCGGGAAAGTCGAGACGCAGGCGGCGCAGCGCGGGAATGTCGAGGTCGATCGCCGCGCCGCTCGACCAGCAGCACGAAGGCGAGCGCGATGCGCTCGAGCTGCGACGAGCGCGTGCGAGAGCGCGGCGATGTCGGCGAAGCGCACCGCGCCGGCGCGGCGGGTCCTCGCACTCGCGCTAGCACGCGGTCGAGGAACGCCGGATCGGTGGCGACGATGAAGACCGCGCGTCCGCCCCGCACCGGGGCGATGCGGCGGGACGTCGATGGAGGTGGAATCAGAAGACCTGTTGGCCATTGGCCAGAATCTCGTTCAGCGCTTCCTTGAAGTAGTTCGTCGAATGGGCGGCCTCGGGCCCGACCTTTTCTTTGTAGAGCTCCCACGACTTCTTGATCTCTTCGCCGAGCGACGTCATGAGCGTGCCGTCGCGCAGACGCCGCGTCGCGTCTCTCGCGGTTGTACCACAGAATGTCGGAAACGAGAACCCGCGCCAGTCGTTTGGCGCGATCGTCGCCCGAGCGCCCGCCCCGGCCCGGCGCTTCTTCCGGGCCGCCCGCCGGTGTCTCTACCGGGGCCTCGCGCGGGCGTGTGTGCCATCTCGTCGGTTCGTGCCGGTGGTGCTTCGACCGCGTCCGCCACGGCGACGCCGACCGGGACCCGAACCGGGCGGGGGGCCAGCATGAACACCGCCCGGCACTTCGGACAGCGCACTTTGAGCGGGTTCGCCGGGATCTTCTCCTCGGGCAGGAAGTATTTTGCAGCGCAACTCTGGCACTGAATGATCATCGCGCATCACTCCGTCTAAGGCACGCAAACGGCACGCTGGCCGGCGACCCGCCCGGGTCCCGGGGTCGGGACGGCAGTCGCGCTCGTTCCGTCCGCGGCGGGACGGACGTCTCCTCCCCTCCGAAGCAACAATCACGCCAGCGTTTTAGGCGCCACGCCGGCGCCTTCGAGATCGAGCAGCGCGACCTTGCGCCAGCGCCCTCCGCCGTATCCACCGGTTTCGCCGTTCTTGCGCACCACGCGGTGGCACGGAATCACGATGGCAATGCGATTGATGCCGTTGGCCGTGCCCACGGCGCGCACCGCGCCCGGGGCGCCGAGGCGCGGGCGAGCTCCTCGTAGGAACGAGTTTCTCCGTACGGGATGTCCGCGACGGCCAGCCACACGCGCTCCTGGAATGCCGTCCCCGGCGCAGCGAGCGGCACCTCGAAGCGCGGGCGCGTGCCGGCGAAGTATTCCTCCATCTGCGCCCGCACCTGGTCGAGATCGGATTCGTCCCCGGCACGATCGCCGAGCGAAAACGACGCCGCACGGTCTCGACCTGCGAGCCAGCATGCGACGCGACGCGAACTCGACCAGGCACACCGCGCCGTCGTGGCGGCCACGATCATCGGACCCAGCGGCGTCTCTTCCAGGCTGACGCGCACGCAGTGCTGCGTCCGCGCCCGGCCCGGAGGGCGCCGAACGTCTTCGCGAACGCATCGCGGAAACCGCTGTGCGATTCGTAACCGTGGTCGAACACGGCGTCGTCGATGTCCGCCACCGCGCACGGATCGTCGAGCGCGCCGCCCAGCCGGCGCCCGCGGCAGTAGGCCTGGAACGTCATGCCGAAGCGGTCCAGAAAGTAGCGGCGCACGCGCGCGGGGTCGATGCCCATGCGCGCGCACCTCGCGGTCGGGAATGCGCTCGCCGGGATTGGCGTCCACGCGCTCGAGCAGCGGCGTCGATCCACTCCGGCGCGGCGCCCGAGACGTGCAGCGGCCGGCAGCGCTTGCACGGGCGATAGCCCGCGAACACCGCGTCCTCGGTGCGGGCGAAGAACTCGACGTTCTCCGAGGCGCGGTTTGCGCGCCGGACAGGACGGCCGGCAGAAGATCGCCGGTGGTGCGCACGGCGAGATAGAACACACCGTCGTACGAGGCATCGTCGCGCGTTCACGGGCGCGCTCCATTTCTCGAAGTGAAGGCAAGCTCGTTTCATGGCTAACCTCCGCGGTCAGGGTCCGGGAGTAGCTTAGCCGCGCCGACATCGCCATCGCCACCGGCAGATTGGACGCGGAATTCGGATTTTTTCAGGAAATCGCCATCGGTGCTTACGCGATCGTCACGACCCGGGATCCCTCGTCGTCGGACAGAACGGCGCGCAGGTGCGCGCGGCATCGGCGTCCCATCGGCGCTCGGCCAGCGACGGCGTCGCGCGTCGAGCAGGGTCTTCACGGCCCCGGCTGGCACGCTCGACCAGCGCGCGGTCGCGGAGCGGATTCGCCACCTCGAAAGCCGGGCACGCCGTGCTGGCGCGTGCCCAGGAACTCGCCGGGGCCGCGCAGGCGCAGGTCTTCTTCCGCGATCTGAAAGCCGTCCGCTTCGCGCACGAGCACGTCGAGCCGCTCCATCGCCTCGGGCGACGCCGCCGTCACCCACCAGCAGGAAGCAGAATCCCTCGCGACCGCCGCGCCCCACGCGCCCGCGCAGCTGGTGCAGCTGCGAGAGCCCGAAGCGTTCCGCCTGGTGGATCGCCATGATGGTGGCCTGGGGCACGTGGACACCGACCTCCACCACCGTGGTGGCGACCAGCACGCGCACCACGCCGGCGTGGAACGCCGCCATCACCTCGTCCTTTTCCGACATCGTCATGCGCCCGTGCAGCATCGCCATCGGCACACCCTTGAGCGCCCCGTCGGACAGCTCTGCGTACGCGCTCTCCACCGTTTCCACGTCCTGCTTCTCCGACTCCTCGATCAGCGGGTAGAGCAGGTAGGCCTGTTCGCCCGCGCGCCTGCCGCTCGCGGATGTAGTCGTACATCGCGTCGCGTTTTTCGGGCGGCACCACGCGCGTCTTGATGGGCGCTCGTCCCGGCGGCATCTCGTCGATCACGGAAAGGTCGAGGTCTGCGTACGCGGTGAGCGCCAGCGTGCGCGGGATCGGCGTCGCCGTCATGACGAGCATGTGCGGATCGCCGGCGAGCAGGGCGGCGCGCTGGCGCACGCCGAAGCGGTGCTGCTCGTCGATCACGACCACGGCGAGGTGCTTGAACTGTCACCTCGGACTGGATGAGCGCGTGCGTACCGACCACGACCTGGATGCTGCCGTCGCGCAGTCCCGCGTGCACCCCCTTCTTGTCGGCCGGCTTGAGCGAACCGATCAGCAGCGACATGCGCACGCCGAGGCGCTCCATGTGTGGCACCAGGGTGCGGAAGTGCTGCACGGCCAGAATCTCGGTGGGCACCATCATGACACGCCTGGTAGCCCGGCTTCGGCCGCGGCGAGCAGGGTCGCGCCCGCGACCAGCGTCTTGCCGCGAACCGACGTCGCCCTGCAGCAGGCGGTTCATGCTGCGATCGCGGTCGCGAGGTCGGCGTGGATCTCATCGAGCACGCGACGCTGCGCGCGCGTGAGCGGAAACGGGAGCGCGTCGAGAAAGCGCTGCTCGAGCGTCGAACTGTACGCGGAGGCGGGGCGCACGGGCGCGCCAGATGCGCCGGCGCCGCCGCAGCGAGAGCGCCGAGCTGCATGTAGAACAGCTCTTCGAGCTTCATGCGCGCGAGCGCGCGCATCGAATTCGTGCTTCGTCGCTGGGAAAGTGCATCGCCGCGCAGCGCGGCATGCGCGACGGCGATCGCCGCGTCGAGAAGCGTCGACGGGCAGCGTCTCGGGAACCGACGTCCGGAATACGCCTCGAGCACCCGGGCGACGAGCGCCGCGCAGGTAGCGCTGGCTGACGCCCGCTCGTCAGCCGGTAGACGGGCACGATGCGCCCGCGCGCGTCGGCGTCGCGCGGGTCTCCTCCTCCTCGCACGTGAACTCGAACTCGGGGTTCACCACCTGGCGCTGTCCGCGGATAGAAGCCCAGCCGCCCGCTGACGATCATCTCGCGGCCCGGCCTTCAGGTGGCGCCGCAGGTAGGGCTGGTTGAACCAGACCACCTGGACGATGCCGGTGTCGTCGCCCATCGCGGCGACCACCATGGCGACCGGCGGCGAAACGGCGAACGCTGCGTGACCGAAAGCACGCGACCCACGAAGGTCTCCTCGACGCCGGGCTGGAGCGAGCGCGATGGTGGCCAGCTGGCGCCGGTCGTAATAGGTTCGCGGGAAATGGGTTAGCAGGTCGTTGACGTTCTCGATCCCGAGCCGGCGGAGATCTTCGGCGCGCGCCGGCCCGACGCCCTTGAAGAACTGGCAGGCGTCTTCGAGGGATTTTCGCGGACGGGTCCGCGGTCGTGCGACTGCGCGGCCCGGCTGGCATCGACAACTCCTTGCGTGCCAAGCGTGCGTTTGGTATGTAGTGCAACCCTTTCCGGGGTCTATAACGGAGGTACATGGAATGAGTCGTCGATGCACCGTGTGCGACAAGGGGCCCACGGTGGGTCACCGGGTGAGCCACGCGCACAACCTGACCAAGCGCCGCTGGCTTCCCAATCTTGCAGAAGATCAAGTTCGAGTCCGCCGGCAAGGTTCGCAGCCGGCGTACGTCTGCACGTCCTGCATCCGGACCGGCAAGATTCGCAAGGTCGTCTAGCGCGCGGACCGGCAGCGTTTCGCGCCGAGATATCGGAAGCGCGCCTCGCCGTGGCGGGGCGTTTTTTCTTGCCCGCGGCGCGGCCGAGAGCGTTCGCGATTCTGGAACTCGCAGGGGCAACGCCTTGGCGGTGTGGGCGCTACACGCGCCGGGCGGATCTTTTTGGGGCGATCGGACGCCGGGACGTTGACGCCGACGGGAAACGTGACTAGACTTTTCAGTCGAAGGGATTCTCGCGACATCGTCGCCCGTTAGTTCTGGGACAAAGTTTCCTCTTCCTGTATCCCCGTTCCAAGAAGTTTCGGCGAGCGTGTCACCGGGAACCCTTTCTTTTTTCTGCGCGCGGTCTTACGCGTCCGGCAGCGGAATCTTATCCACCGTCAGCAGCGTGCGCGCCATCGACGTTCGGCGGGATGGCGGCACGAGAACCGGCGCAGCTCGCTGGTCCGCATCCCTCGCCCCGACCCTCGCGCCGCAGCGCCACCACCAGCCCGAACACCGCCTCCGCGATAGTCGGGATTGATCGCCGTCGCCTGCGCGTACGCGGCGCGCGCAGGCCGCTGTCCCCCGGTCCGCATGCAGGATGTCGCCGCGGATCTTGTGCAGGTCCGCGTAGTCGGGACTCGTCTCGATGGCCGCGTCCAGCTCGCGCCTCGGCGCGCTCGAGGTCACCGCGTTGGAAGTGCACCAGCGCGAGTTTCTTGCGCGCGTCGGTGTACGCCGGGTTGATGCGCCAGCGCCTCTTCGAAGCAGCGCTCGCGTCGTCGATGCGCTCCAGCTCCAGCAGCGCCGTCCCCAGCAGGCAGCGCGCGTCGGCGTGGTGCGGCACCTGCGCCAGGACCGCTTCGAAATCGTCCGCGGCTCCTTCGCAGCGCCGGTCGTTCAGCGCGTGCAGACCCAGCTCGAGGCGCGCGGCGAACAGGTCGGGCTGAAGCTCGACGGCGGTGTGGAGCGCCTGCGCCGCGCCGGCGTCATCGCCCAGCGCGTAGCGCGCGAGCCCCAGCAGGTAGTGCGCCGTCGCGTAGCGACGGCGCGAGCGACGGCCGCGGCGATCGATCTCGAGCGCCCGTCGAAATCCCCGAGCGCGAGACGCGCGAGGCCGGCCTGTGCGCGCACGTCGGCGTACGCGGGGTTCGCGCGCCGCCACGCGGTCGAGCTCCTCGGCGCTCGCGCGCGTACTCCCCGACGCGGAACAGCGCGATGCCCAGGCAGTAGCGCGCCTCCGCGTACGCCGGGATTGATCTCGAGCGCGCGCCGGAACGACGCCACCGCGTCGTCCGCGTCGCCCGGCTCGAGGCGCGCCATGCCGAGGCGGGCGTGCAGGTCCGCGTAGCCGGGGTGCATCGCCACCGCGTCGCGAACAGCCGCTCAGCGCGCGCTCGTAGTCGCCCGCGTTGAACGCGTCGGTCGCGTCGCGCACCGAGCGCGGCGTAGGCGTCGCCGTCGCTCACCAGCGCGCGCAGCTCCCGCAGCGGCGGCAAGGTCGAAGTGCGCGCGAGTCGAGCTTCTCGACCAGGACGCGGGTGAGCGGATGGCGGCGTGTGGCGCACCAGCTCGAGCGCGCGGCCGAACGTCTCCGCCGCGTTGTCGAAGTAGCCGGCGTCGTGCTGCGCGATGCCGAGCAGGCACATCGCTTCGGCGTATTCGGGGTTGAGCTCGACGGCGCGGGTCGAGGTGCTCGATGGCCGCGGCGAAATTCCCGGCGTGGTGCTCGACCACGCCCAGATAGAAGTAGAGGTCGGGATAGTGCGGATTCTCGCGCGAGCGCGATGTCGAAGTGGGCGCGCGCCTTCTCGAGCTCGCCGCGGTGAAAGTGGGCGAGCCCGAGCTTGGCGTGCGCCTCGGCGGCGTAGAACGCGCCGAGCTTGGCGAACGGGTTGGCGCCGCCGCCCGCGATGACTTCCTCGAGCGCGCGCGACCGCTTCGTCGTAGTTGACCTTCGTTGAAGAGCCGGATCCCGCGATGATACTGATCGCCGGCCGAACCCCTCAGCAAACGGCTCCAGAACGACACCGCCCCTCCCGGTCGTCAGTCCATCTGCTTGCGCACGAACGTCGGAACCCGGAACGCTTCGGTGTTGAAGGATCGAATCGATCCGTTGTCCATGATGACGGGCTCGTCCGCCTCGTCCGGGCTCGAGTCGCGAACTCGATCACCGAGTCACCGCGCGCGAGAATCTCCGGAAAGCTGATCACCGGCTCTCCTCGCGGGTCGGGCGCGGCGGCGCGCATCAGCGCGGGCGCGCTCCTGACCGGCGTTCGCGACGCGGCGCTTCGACCACGACCGGGGCGCGGCGCACCGGCGCGCGGGTCGGCCGCGACGCAGGCGCCTGCGCACCGGCGCAGGCGCGCACTGCGCCAGCGGCGTGCACGCTGCGGCAGCGGACCACCGGTTCGGCGCCGGCGCGCACTGGCCGCGCGCGGTGCCGACGAAGCCGGTGGCGATCACGGTGACGCGCACTTCGCCCTCGGGCATCGCATCGTCGATCACCGTGCCGAGGAACACGTGCGCGCCCGCGCCCGCCTCGGCGTTGATCAGCGTCGCGGCCTTGCTGATCTGCTTGATGCCCAGCGAGCGCGGTCCCGTGATGTTCACCAGGATCGACGTCGCGCCCTCGATCGATACGTCGTCGAGCAGCGGGCTGTGGATGGCCATGCGCGCCGCGTCCTCGGCGGCGTTGGGCCCGGTGGCGACTCCCGTCCCCATCAGCGCCGCACCGCCGTTGCGCATGACACTGCGCACGTCGGCGAAGTCCAGGTTCACGACACCGGTCTCGGTGATCAGAGCGACGAGATGCCGCGCGTGGCGCTGCACAGCACGTCGTCCGCCTTGCGCGAACGCGTCCAGCATCGACGTGTTGTCGTCCGACGTCTCCAGCAGCTTGTCGTTGGGAATCACGATCAGGGTGTCGACCGCTTCCTTGCAGCGCTTCGATGCCCGGCTTCGGCCTGGCGCAGGCGCGGCGTCCCTTCGAAGAAGAAGGGGCGGCTGACGACGCCCACGGTCAGCACGCCGGCATTCGCGCGCGAGCTGCGCCACGATCGGCGCCGCACCCGTCCCGGTGCCGCCGCCCATGCCGGCGGTGATGAACACCATGTCGGCGCCGGCCACGCACGCGCGGATCGCCTCCACGCTTTCCTGCGCCGCTTCGCGCCCCACGCGCGGATCGCCGCCCGAGCCCAGGCCGCGCGTCAGTTCCTCGCCGATCTGGACCTTCTCGAGCGCCTGCGATTCGCGCAGCACCTGCAGGTCGGTGTTGATGGCCATGAAATCCACGCCGCGGAATCCGGCCGCGACCATCCGATTGACGGCGTTGCCGCCGGCACCGCCGACGCCGATGACGCGCAGCACGGTGAGTTTCTTTTCTTCTTCCATCTCGAAGCGCATGACTGCTCCTTCTTCGTCAGATGAAACTGGCGATGGCGCGCTTGAATTGATGGAGCCCCAGTGCGAAGCGCCCTGCACGCTCGGGGACCGAGTCGCCCGCCGCGACGGCCGGCGCGGTTGCGCGCAGCAACCCGACACCGGTGGCGAATCGCGGATCGGCGACCACCTCTGAGAGACCTTCCAGATCCGTCGCGGGCGGCCGATGCGCACGGGCAGGTCGAAGACCTGCTCCGCCAGCTCGCGACATTCCGTCCAGCAGCGACGAGCCGCCGGTGAGCACCACGCCCGGCGGAGAGCGACGCGCTTCAATCCGTTCGACGCGATCTGCTTGTCGATCAGGCCGAACAGCTCGGTCACCCGCGGCTCGATGATCCCGCTCAGCACCTGGCGCGTGACCCGGCGCGGATCCCGCCCCGCCACCATCGTTCACCTGCGACGCACGTCGGTCCCGACACGCGCGTCGAGAGCGCGCACCCGTGCTTCGACCTTCAAGTCGCTCGGCCTCGCGGGCGACGTCCGCAGGCCGTACGCGACGTCGCTCGTGATGTTGTTGCCCGCCGAGACCGATCACGCCGCTGGCCACCACCGCGCCGTCCGCAACCACGAGGACGTCGGTGGTGCCGCCGCCGATGTCGAGCACCACGGCGCCGGCGTCGCGCTCTTCTTCCGGTCAGCACCGCGGTCGCCGATGCGAGCGGCTCGAGCACGATTTCGCCGAGTTCGATGCCCGCGAGCGTCAGCGTCTTCGCAAGATTGTCGAGCGCGGGACGCGACGCGGTGACGACGTGCACGCGCGCCTCGAGGCGCGCGCCAAACATGCCGGCAGGCTGTCGAATGCCCCGCTGGCTGTCAACGATAAACTCCTGCGGAAGGGTATGAATGATCTCGCGATCTTGTGGCAAGGAAAACTTTCGCGCCGCGTCGAGTGCGCGCGTCACATCCTGCGGAGAGATCTCGGTGTCGGCCTTCGTCGACCGACACGACACCGCGACTGTTCATGCTGCGGATGTGTTCTCCCGCCGATGCCGACGTTGTAGACCTTCGGCGCCACGCCCGCCATGCGCTCCGCGTCGCGCGATCGCCTTCACCACGCACTCGGCCGCGCGCTCGATGTCGGTCACCACGCCCTGGCGCAGGCCGTCCGACGGCGGCGAGGCCCACGCCGATGACGCGCAGTCGCCCGCGCCGTCTCCTCGGCGATCAGGGCGGCCACCTTGGTCGTCCCCATGTCGATCGCGCCGCGCAGTTTCCGCTGGTTCTTCATGATCATCGTTCCGTTCTCCTTGAAGCCGCTCGTGCTTCGGATCGACGGTTCGCACGCCACGCTCCTCACCCCGGGCGCGGGCTAGCTCGCGCTGCCGCTGCGCAGCACCACCTGGTTCTCGAAGCGCAGATCGATCAGCTTGCCCGGGCTCCGTCGCGGTCGCGCGAGCTCTCCGCGCAGCAGGAAGAACTTCCGCAGGCGCCGCTCGTAGTCGCCGTCGCCGAGGAGGAGCACGCAATCGTCGCGCAGCGAGCGGATCGAGATCCCGGGCTCGTCGCGCGCAGCTCGGAGATGTTGCCCGCGAACTCGGCGCCGAGATCGCGGCACACGCGCAGCGCTTCCAGCGCGCCGCGCACCATCGGGTCCTCGCACAGCGCGCCCGGCGCGCACGTCGTCGCGGGCCGAAACGCCGGTGATGGTGGGCAGGTCGAGCAGGCCGGTGTAGTCGTCGCCGGGCATCACCATGCCCGCCGCGTCGATCTCGAAGAAGCGGTCGGTGTAGACCAGCGCCACCGGCTCGCGCTCGGCGATGGTGTAGACCACGCGGTTGGGCAGCACCCGCCGGCATTCGACGCGCTGGCAATGCGCGGGTGGGCTTCCAGGCGCGACTCCACCACGTCGAGCGGGGCCAGCAGGATGTTCTGGCCCGCGCAGGTCGCCGACCAGCGCTCGAGCTCGCCGGGGTCGACGCGCGAGAGCCCCGCCAGCTCGACCTTCTCGATCGCGAAGCGGTTGGCGGTGGTCACGTAGTTGTACAGGTACATCGATGCCACGATCAGAACACCGACGATGAAGACGCCGATGACCCGGCGCGCGCGCGCGCGGATCGCATGACATGTTCCGGTCCCGAGCTAACGATCGCCAACGACGACCACCTCCGTCTTGAGTTCAACGCCGTACCGCTCTTGCACTTCGGTTCGGGCGAGCTCGATCAGCGCTTCCACGTCGGCCGCGGTCGCGCTGCCGTCGACATTGATGATGAAGTTCGCGTGCAGTTCCGAGAACATCGCACCCCCGTCGCTTCGTGCCCTTGAGCCCGCATCCCTCGATCATCTCGGCCGCGAACTTGCCCGGCGGATTGACGAACGTGCTGCCGAAGCTCCGCTCCCAGATGGGCTGGGTCTGCTTGCGTCCGATGGAGCGCTCGTACACGTCCTTGCGAATCGCTCCGGGCGCGCAGCTTGAACGTCGCGCGCCACCACGACCGCGCGCGGGTCGAGGCTCGTGTGCCGGTACGTGAACGTCGATGTCGCTCCGCGCGCACCGAGCTCGGACCGCGCCCGTCGCGTCCACGATGCGCGCGCGCACCAGCACGTCCGCTCACTTCGCCGCCGAACGCGCCCGCGTTCATGTGCACCGCGCCGCCCACCGATCCCGGAATTCCGATCCCGAACTCGAGCCCCGTGCGTCCCGGCCTTGGTCATCTTGCGGGACAGCGCCGCGAACGACGCTCCGCCCTCCGCGAACACCGTGCGCTGGTTGAGACGCACGCTCGCGTCATGTGCTCGGCCAGCTTGATCACGATTCCCTCGTAGCCCCGGTCGCGCACGATGAGGTTCGAGCCCTTGCCCGACCGCGAGGTACGGGATGCCGTGCTTCGCCGCGCAGCGCACCGTCCGCGCGACTTCGCGTCGCCGTCGTCGGCAGCACCATCCAGCGCACCGGTCCGCCCACCCCGATGGTGGTGTGCCGCGACATCGGTTCGTCCGCGCAGCAGCCGCTCTCCGAAGACGCGGCGCAGCGCCGCCGCCCGCTCGCTCGCGGTGCCGCGTCGTCGTCACCGCGCATCCTTCTTCTCCGCGACGCGCCCGAGGCGCTCGAGCAGCTTCTCGCCGGCCCGTGTAGATGTCGCCCGCGCCCATCGTGATCACGATGTCGCCCGGTTGCGCAACTCTGCGGCCACGCGGTCGAGCATGCCGTCGACCGAGCGGCGCGTGCTCGATCTTCACCTGTGCTCGTGTGCTTTCACGCGGTCGATGATGGTGTGTGCGTGACACACCGGGAATCGGCTTTTCGCCCGCAGGGTAGATGTCGGTGACGAACACCCGGTGCGCGCCGTCGAAGCAGCGCGCCGAACTGGTCGGCCACCGACTGCGTGCGCGAATAGCGGTGCGGCTGAAAGAGCACGAACGACGCGCCGGCCGTAGCTCGTCACCGCGCCGCGGATGGTGGCGGCGATCTCGGTCGGGATGGTGGCCGTAGTCGTCGACCACGAGCACCCCGCGCGCTCGCCCTTGATCTCGAAGCGGCGGCCCGACACCCTGCCACTGCTCGAGCCCCGCCTTGATCTGTTCGAACGGAATGTCGAGCCAGAGTCCCGCCGCCACCGCGGCGAGGGCGTTGCGCGCGTAGTGGTCGCCGGGAATGTGCAGCGTGACCTCGCCGAGCGGCGCCGTGCTCGTTGGCGACGAAGAAGCGCGTCCAGCCCGGGCCGCGCTCGACGCACGCCGCCGCGAGATGTCGGCGCTGCGCCGCCCAGCGAATACGTCACCTTGCGGCGCACGATGCGCGGGGCGAGCGCCATGGCGCGCGCGTCGTCCGCGCACAGGATCACGGCGCCGTAGAAGGGCACGCGGTTGGCGTACATCTGGAATGCGTCTTCGATGGCCGCGAGGTTCGGGATAGTAGTCGAGGTGCTCGAGATCGATGTTGGTGATGACCGCCACCGACGACGGCAGGTTCACGAACTGACCGTCGCTCTCGTCGGCTTCGGCCACGACATAGCGGCTGCCGCCCAGGCGCGCGTTGCTGGAGAGGGCGCGCACCTTGCCGCCGACGATCACGGTGGGATCGAGGCCGCCCTGCGCCAGCACCGACGCGATCAGCGACGTGGTCGAGGTCTTGCCGTGCGCGCCCGCGACCGTCACCGCGTATTTCAGGCGCAGGAGTTCGGCGAGCATCTCGCCGCGCGGAATGATCGGGAATGCCCTGGCGGCGGGCCTCGACGATCTCGGGGTTGTCGCGGCGTCACCGCGCTCGAATAGACGACCACGTCGGCGCCGGCGACGTGGCGGCCCTTCGTGACCCTGCCAGATCGCCGCGCCCATGCGCCTGCAGGCGCACCGTGATGTCGGACGCCTTTCAGGTCGGAGCCGCTCACGTCGAAACCGAGGTTGAGCAGCACCTCGGCGATGCCGCTCATGCCGATGCCACCCGACGCCGACAAAGTGAATGCGCTTGGTGTGCCCGAGAAAAACCATCGTCAGTCTCTGGTTATGCCGCCGTTCATGCCGCGCGGCTCATCCCCGGCTCTTTTTTTTTAGCGATCTCGAGGATCGCGCGCGCCGGATCGGCGCCGCGTCGGGCTTCGACCACTGCGCGCATCGCGCGCGACATCGCGCTGCGCGCGTTCCGGGCGCGTCGAGAAGCGCCCGTCAGCGTGTCCGCCAGCGCGCTCGCCGTCCAGGTCGGCGTCGCGGATCGATCACCGCGCGCGCCCGCCGGCACCAGCGGCGCGGCGTTGCTCTCCTGGTGCGCGTCCGCGGCGTACGGATACGGCACGAAGATCGCCGGCACGCCGAAGAGCGCCAGCTCGAACACACGACGACGCGCCCGAGCGCGCGACGGCCACATCCGCGAGCGAGTACGCGAAGTGCACCTCGTCCAGGTACTCGAGCACGCGCACGCGCGGCGACGCCTGCCACGCGCTGCTCGACTTCCGCGCGGTCGGCGCGCGCCGGCCAGGATCACGAACTGCACGTCGCGCGACGCGCGCCAGCGCGCCGCGGCGTCCGCGCCCGCCATGTTGAGCGAGTGCGCGCCGCGGCTCCCGCCGATCGACGAGCACGACCGGGCAGCGACGGCGTCGAGCCGAAGAACGCGCGCCGCCTCCTCGCGCGGGTCGCGCGGCAGGCGCCGGATCGGATTGCCCACGCACGCGCGTCGTGACGTGCGCGGGAAGCCACGCGCGCGATTCGTCGTAGCCGAGGAGCACGAGGTCCGCGTAGCGAGCCAGTCGGCGGTTGACCAGGCCCGGCACGCTGTTCTGTTCCTGCAGCACGCGCGGGATGCGCGCGAGCATCGACGCCAGCACCACGGTCGCGCTCGCGAATCCGCCGGTGCCGAGCACGACGTCGGGACGAAACGCGTGCACGCAGCTTCGCCGCGCGCGCGACGCCCGCCGCCGAGATGAACGGGGCCGCCAGCTTGCGGGCGAGCGATGCGCGGCGCAGCCCGTAGCCCGGCAGCAGCGAGTGCGCCAGCGCCGCGCGCTCGAAAATGCCCTGCTCGACGCCGCCCTGCGCGCCCACGAACAGCGCCTCCACGACGTCGCCGCTCCGCGAGCGCTTCCACGATGGCGATGCCGGGGTAGACGTGTCCGCCGGTGCCACCGCCCGCCACCATGATGCGCAGTCGTTTCGCTCATGCGTGTCCTACCGTGCTCGCCACCGGCAGTCGCGCTTCCCACATCGGGAGCCGCGCGCGGACGCGCGTCCGAAGCGCGCCGCGAGAGATTGAGCATCACACCCACCGAGAACGCGTTCACGATCAGCGCCGAGCCGCCGTAGCTCAGAAACGGCAGCGGCAGCCCGGTCACCGGGAACAGCCCCGTCGCCACGTACATGTTGAGCGCCGCGTAGACGAACACCGACGCCGCGATGCCCACGCCGAGGAGCTGGCCGAACCGGTCGCTGCACTCGTGCGCGATCTTCAGTCCGCGCAGCGCGAGGAACAGGAACGCCCCGCTCACCGCGAGCGTCAGCAACAGCCCGCCCTCTTCCCCCACGATGGAAAAGATGAAATCGGTGTACGAGTCGGGCAGCCAGGAAAGCTTCTGCTCGCTGTGGCCGAAGCCCGCGGCCGAAAAGACCGCCGGAACCGAGCGCGATCAACGACTGGTCCACCTGCCAGTTGAGCGCCTCGACGCGTGCTGGATGGCCGAGCCCAGAAAGGTGAGAATGCGGTCGCGCACGTAGGGGTGGCGAGCCACTTCCACGACGGCGAGGGACGCCCGCCAGGCCGACGAACGCGACCGATGTGCAGCGAGGCGCGCGCCGCCGACGTACAGCATGCACAGCGAGATCGCGACGGTCGCGGTGGCGGTGCCGAAGTTCGGCATGGCCGCGATGATGCCCGCCACCAGCGCGATCGCGGCGGCGGCGGGCAGGAATCCCGGTCTTGAAGCGGCTGAAATCCTTGCCCGTGCGCGTCATCCAGTACGCGAGGAAGAACACGAGCGCGGTGCGCGCCACTTCCGAGGGCTGCAACGTCGTGTTGATCAGCGGAATCAGATACCAGCGGCGCGTGTCGCGGATGCGTCACGCCGAGACAGAACACGCCGATCATCATGAGCACGCCCATCACGAGCAGCGCGGGCGCCGCCTTGCGGTACACGCGATAGTCGATGCGCGACGCGATGAACAGGACCACCAGCGGCGATGACGCAGCGCACGGCGTGGTTGCGCATGAGCGCGAACTGGTCGCCGAACTTGCCGCCCGCGAAGAACGAGCTCGACGAGAGCACCAGGCTGACGCCGATCGCCATCAGCGAACAGCGTGATCACGAGAATGCGCCGGTCCATCCCCATGTGCGAGCAGACGCTGCCCCGGCGTCTCGTCCAGCCGGCGATTGGCTCGGTTCTGGACGTCCTGCATGTTGCGCTCCTTCCCTGCTAGAGGCGGTTGACGCACGCGCGGAACACTTCGCCGCGCTCCTGGTAGTTCTTGAACATGTCGAAGCTGGCGCACGCCGGCGCGAGCAGCACGGTGTCGCCGGCGCGCGCCGCGTCCCGCGCCGATGCGCACCGCGTCCTCCATGTCGCGCGCGTCGGTCATTTCGACAGCGGCCCGGCGAGCGCGCGGCGGATGACAGCGCGGGCTTCGCCGATCAGCACCGCGCGGCGCACGTCGCGCCAGGTGCGGGACGTCAGCGCCGAAAAATCGCCCTCCTTGTCGCGGCCGCCCAGGATCACGATCGACGGCCCCTCGACGCTCATCAGGCTCTTCACGGTCGCGTCGACGTTGGTCGCCTTGGAGTCGTTCACGTACGCAACGCCCTCCACCACGCGCACCAGCTCCATGCGGTGCGGGAGCGGGCGGTACGCGCGCAGCGCCGAGCGCATCGCCTCGAGCGGGACGTCCAGCGCGGTGGCGGCGCCGATCGAGGCCAGCGCGTTTTCCAGATTGTGCACGCCGACGGGCGTGAATTCGCGCCGCGGATCACGACCTCGCGCCGCGCCGTTTCGCGCCCGGACGCAGATGGTCGTTCTCGAACCAGACCCGCGTCGAGAAGCGCGCGCTGCGAGCTGAATGGAATCGCCGCCACGCCGATGCCGGCCCGCGGCGGCGCGGGCGACCTCGTCCTCGGGTTGTACACGTACGCGGTCGGCGGGCGTCGACCGGTTCAGTATGCGCGCCTTCGACGCCGCGTACTCCGTCGAACGAATGGTGATAGCGGTCGAGATGGTCGGGCGTGACGTTCAGCAAGCACCGCGACGTCGACCCGGAACTCGTCGGTGGTGTCGAGCTGGAAGCTGGAGAGCTCGAGCACCAGCGTGTGCGGATCGCGCTCGCGCAGGACGTCGCACACCGGCGTGCCGATGTTGCCCGCCACGACCGCGTCGACGCCCGCCGCCTGCAGAATCTCGCCGATCACGCCCGACGGTGGTCGATTTGCCGTTGGTGCCGGTGACGCCGACGATGCGCGCGCGGGTGAAGTGATAGGCGACCTCGATCTCGCCCGATGACCGGAACGCGCGCCGCGCGCGCTTTCTCGAGCAGCGGGTGGTCGAGGGAAACACCGGGGCTCACGACCACGCAGTCGCTCTCGGCCGCCGCCTTGGCCGCGTCGGTCGCCGACGCCACGGCGATCCGATCCGGAAAAGACATCGCCGCGCTGGAGGCACGGAAGCGCGCGAGCGCGTCGGCGTCGTCGTCGAACACGGTCAGCGAGCGGCCGTCGGCGGCGAGCAGGGCGCTGACCGCGACCCCGCTGCGCGCCATGCCGAGCACCAGGAAGCGACGATATGCGGCGAAGCGTGCCATCGATTGCTACTGCAGCTTGAGCGTGCTCAATCCCAGGAGCACGAGCAGAGCGCCCACGATCCAAAAGCGCACCACGACCTTGTTCTCGTGCCAGCCGGACAGTTCGAAGTGATGGTGGAGCGGCGCCATCTTGAACACGCGCCGCTTGGTGAGCTTGAACGACGCCACCTGGATGATGACGCTCAACGCCTCCGCGACGAACAACCCGCCGATGACGACCAGCAGCAGTTCGCGCTTGAGGAGCACGGCGACCACGCCGAGTGTGCCGCCCAGCGAGAGCGACCCGGTGTCGCCCATGAACACTTGCGCCGGGTGCGCGTTGTACCACAGGAATCCGAGGGACGCGCCCACCGCCGCCATGCAGTACACAGCCAGCTCACCGCTCCCGTCGAGATACATGATGTTCAGGTAGTCGGAAAAACCGCGGTGCCCGCTCAGGTAGGCGAGCCCCGCGAACGCGAGAAAGGCGAACGCGGAAAGCCCGATCGCGAGCCCGTCGATGCCGTCGGCGAGGTTCACCGCGTTGCTCGTCCCGGTCACGACCAGCGCCACCAGGAGGATGAACAGCGGCCCGAAGTTGATGAACAGACCCTTCGCGAACGGGATGCTGGTGAGCGACCCGGCGTCTTTCGCCAGCGGGTTCCAGTAGAGCAGGGCGCCGAGGCTCAACCCCAGCACCATCTGGCCGACCAGCTTGTAGCGCCCGACCAGCCCCTTCGGCCGTCGCTTCACCACGCGCAGGTAGTCGTCCAGAAATCCGATGGCGCCGGTCCAGATGGTGGTGACCAGCGCGATCTGAACGTAGGGATTCGCGAGGTTGCACCACAGCAGCGACGGCACCACGATCGCGGTCAGGATGAGCACGCCTCCCATGGTGGGCGTGCCCGCTTTGGCGTGGTGCGTCTTGGGCCCGTCTTCGCGAATCACCTGGACCATCTGGATCCGACGCAGCAACCGGATCAGCGCCGGCCCGAGCAGAAAACTGATCAGGAGCGCGGTCACCATCGCGTACGCGGACCGGAACGTGATGTATCGGAAGACGTTGAACGCGGATATCTCGGTGTGCAGTGGATAGAGCAGGTGATACAGCATCGAGTTTCCTCCGAATCACTTGTCGCGACCGAGACCTTCGACAAGCGCCGCCACCAGTTCATCCAGCCGGCACGCGCGCGACGCCTTCACCAGCACGACGTCGCCCGCGCCCAGCTCCGCGAGCACCGCGCCGACCAGCGACTCCAGCCGGGAATGCACCTCGACCCGCAGGTCCGGGCGCACGGCCGCGGCAGCGGCGCGAACCGTTTCTCCCTGCTCCCCATCCAGAACACCCGGTCGATCTTGTTCGCCCCGATCTCCGCGCCGATGGAGCGGTGCAGCGCTGCCGTCGCGTCGCCCAGCTCCTTCATGTCCCCCAGCACGGCGATCCGGCGGCGCGCTGGAAGCGCGCCGAGCATGGCCAGCGACCGCGTCATGCTGGCGGGGCTCGCGTTGTACGATTCGTCTACAATCGTGACGCCGGCGAGCGCATGGATGCGCCCGCGACCGGGCATGGGCCGCACGGACGACAGCGCCTCGCGCGTGCGTTTTGCGTCCACGCCGGAGACGTCTCCGACGGCGAACGCCGCGCACGCGTTGAGAGCGTTGTAGTCGCCGACTGCCGACAGGCTCAGGGGCTCTCCGTTGACGGTGAATGTGAGCGCCCCGTTTGCGAACCCGACGTCGCGAGCCGGAAATCGGCCGCCGGCGAGCGGCCAAAACTCGACACCTTTCCCTGCACGATGGCGCCAAGCTTCTCGAAGTACTCGTCGTCGCGGGGGAGGATCGCGCACCCGCCCCGATCCAGGTGCGCGAGGAGCGAACCCTTCTCCGCCGCGATGGCGTCGCGCGACCCGAAATAGTCCGACGTGGGCGTCACCGATGTTGGTGATGACGGCCACGTCGGGGCGCAGCAGGTTCGCCCAGCGCGTCGATTTCGCCGCGCTGGTTGGCGCCCACTTCGCACACCAGGTACTCGCAGTGTTCGTCGGCGCCGAGAATGGTCAGCGGGACGCCGACCAGGCTGTTGAGGTTGCCGGGATTGGCGTGCACGCGGAACTTCGACTTCAGCACCGCGCGCACGTACTCCTTGGTCGTGGTCTTGCCGCTGCTCCCCGTGATCGCGACCACGCGTGCGCCGCAGGTGCGCGCCGGTAGGCGCGCGCCAGTCGACGTCAGCGCGCGCGCGCGTGTCACCCACCAGGAGCGCGGGCGCGTCGCGCGCGTCCAGCGCGGCCATGGTCGCCGGGTCGGAGACGACGAGCGCGGGGCTGCCGGCCGCGAACGCCGCCAGCGCGAACGCGTGCCCGTCGGTCGCTCGCCCGCGAGCGCGAAGAAAAGCCCGTCCGGTGCATTCGCCGCGGCTGTCGATCGACGGCGCCCGACCACGGCGCGCCCGCCGCGGCCGCCGCGCAGGTTGCGCGCACCGGAGCACGCCCGACGCGTCCAGCGCGTCGCGCATCCACGTCGAGGGTGCGCACGTTCAACGCTGCACTCCATTGCGCCAGCCCCTCCTCGGCCGCTCGCGATCGCTCCACGGATGCTTCTCGTCGCCGATGATCTGGTAGTCCTCGTGCCCCTTGCCGAGGAGGCGACCAGCTCGCCGCTCTCGCTTCGGCGATCGCGGCGCGAATGGCCAGTCCGCGGTCCAGTTCGACGACGACGTCGTCGGAGCGGCGCATGCCCGTCAAGATGTCCGCCACGATCGTCTCCACGCCGCTCGTGACGCGGGTTGTCGATGGTCAGGTAGCAGCGGTCGCACATGCGCTGGGCGATGCTCTCCCATCAAGGGACGCTTCGACCGGTCGCGGTCACCGCCGCAGCCGAACACCACCACGAGACGCGCGCGGCTTGAGGTGGCGGCAGGTTCCGAGCACGCGCTCGAACCCGTCCGGCGTGTGCGCGTAATCGATGACGACCACGGGCCGCCCGTCGCCGCCCAGCGGCTCGAACCGGCCCGGCACGCGATCGACCGCATCGAGGCCCGCGCGCGCCTCGTCGGCGGACGCGCCCATCGCCATCGCAGCGACAGCGGCGACCGCCGCGTTCGCAGGCACGAAGCCGCCCAGCAGCTTCATCGACACGTGCGCGCGCTCTCCTCGGCGAGGTGGAGCGAAAACCGCGTTCGCTCGAGCGAGACGTCGACGCCATCGACCCGGCAGTTCGCGTCGGGCGACGTCCCCACCGCCACACTCCGGCCCTTGAACGCGTCGCCGATCGCGCGCGCGACGGCGTCGTCCGCCCAGTAGACCAGCGTGCCATCCGGTTTGTGTCGATGCGCGCCCGCGAGCGAATTGCAGAACTCCGCTTTCGCGGCTGGTAGTCCGCCATGTCGGGGTGAAAGTCGAGGTGGTCATGCGTGACGTTCGTTAGTATCCCGACCTCAAAGTCAAGTCCCCAGGTCCGATGTTGCCGCACGGCGTGAGAACTGACCTCCATGACCACCCCGACACACCCCGCATCGCGCATTTCAGCGAACAGACGGTGGAGCGTGAGCGCATCCGGCGTCGTATGCGGGTCCCTGACCAGATCGTCGACCCCGTGGCCGAGCGTTCCGATCAACCCGAATCGCTCGCCCCGGCGGCGCAGTATCGACCTCACCAGGTGCGCGGTCGACGTCTTGCCGTTGGTGCCGGTGACCCCGCACAGGCGGAGCGCGAGCGCCGGATCCCCGAAATAGCGCGCGGCCACCCGCGCGAGCGCCTTCGGCGAGCTATCCACCACCAGACACGGCACGCCCGGCGACGCCGCCGGGTCCTCCACGATCATCGCGGCGGCCCCGCGCCGGACCGCGTCGGCGATGAACCGGTGCCCGTCGGCGGAAGTGCCGCGGAGTGCCACGAACAACTCGCCTCCGCGCACCTGTCTCGAGTCCACCGCAATTCCCGCGATCGGCGTCGCGCGCGCGTCGTCCGCGAGCGCACGGCCGGCCGCGGACCCGAGCGCGTCCGCCAATGATCCCAGCGTCGTCCTGTCCATCGAGTCTGGGTGTCGCACTCCGGCTGCTTCCTCCACCATTTCCGTCATCGGTATACCCGTCGCGAGCTCGACACGGCCGCGGCCGCCTGGCCGGCAATCGGCGCCTCGGCCGCGCGCATCCGGCGGCCCGCGGTCTCCGTCGTCGCGTCGGCGGCGTCGAATGCGATCTCCCGATAAGCCTCGCGCACGCGCCGATTACCATCGACGCCGGAACGCGCGTCGCCGTTTCCGCCCGCGACCAGCAGCCGCATCACCGCGTCGCGGTCCATCGGCGCGCCGGGCGTCGGCGCCTGCGCTACCACGCGTCCCGCGCTGCCCCGGCACAGCACGTTGGTCCCGCCGCGGCGGGCCGCCTCGAGCGCGGCTGCGCGCTCCATGCGCAGGAAGTTAGGAGTCCGCGCGCGCCCGCCCGGCGTCGACGCCACGCGCACGGTCTCCACCGACAGCAAGTCGTCGAACAGCGGGGTCGAGTTGGCGAGGCTTTCGCAGATGCGCGCAAACGCGGGTGCGGCGGAATCCCCACCGTAGCGAACCGACCACCTGGGCTCGTCGATCATGACCAGGCACGCGATCCGCGGCGACTCGTAGGGCGCGAACCCGATGAAGCTCGCGATGTACCGATTCGCCACGTAGCCGCGACCGGCCGCCTTCTGGGCCGTCCCGGTCTTGCCGGCCACGCGCATGAACTCGACCCGGGCCGACTGCGCGGTGCCGGTTTCGACCACCGCCAGGCAGAACTCGCGCAGCGTCCGCGCGGTCGCTTGCGAAACCACGCGCCGCACCACGACCGGCTCCGACCGGGCCACCTCGCCGGTGGCCGGGTCGGCCACGCCCCGCACGAGACGGGGCATCATCAGGACGCCGCCGTTGGCGATGGCCGCGTACGCGTTGAGCATCTGCAGCGGCGTCACCGCGACTTCCTGCCCGAACGCCATCGTCGCCTTCGTGCGCCCGGACCAGCGCTCGATCGGCGGCACCGAGCCTGCGGACTCGCCGGGCAGCCCGATCCCCGTGCGCGCGCCGAACCCGAAAAGGCGCGCGTAGCCGTACAGGTCCCCGGACTGGAGCGCGCCGGATGCCTTTGCCATGACGATGTTGCTCGAGTACATGAACGCCTCTTCGATCGTCAGCCAGCGGTGCGGGTGCGGGTCGCGAATGGTCGCAAAGCCGAGGTCGGCGGTGCCATCCTCCGCGTCGAACGAATCCGACGGCGCCAGCGCGGTCTTGTCGAGGAGCGCGGCCGCCGTCACGAGCTTGAACGTCGACCCGGGCTCGTAGACATGCGACACGCACCGCAGCGTCCACAGCGAGTCGGCGCGCGAGGAGCGCTCGCGGCCGACCACGGCCGGCAGCTCCGCCAGGGCGAGGACCTCGCCCGTCGCCACTTCCATCACGATGACCGCGCCGCCGCGCGCGTCGCACTCGTCGACGGCGCGCCGGAGCTCTGTTTCCGCGATGTCCTGGACGGTCGCGTCTATGGTGAGATAGACGTGCCTGCCGTCACGCGGTTTCCGCTCCACAAACTGGTAGTAGCGGTCGCTGCGATAGCTTCCGTTGCGAATGACCGTTTCCCGGCCGGGCGCGCCGCGCAACGCCTGGTCGTAGGCCGCCTCGACGCCGGAGAGGCCGCGGTTTTCCCGACTGACGAATCCGACCACCTTGCTCCCCACCTCGTCGTACGGGTAGATACGGTTGGCCTTGAGCTCGACGACGATGCCTGCGACCTTGGACATCTCGCGCCGCGTCTCCTCGGGGAGCATGCAATCGTGCTTCACGTAGACGAACGGCTTGCGGGACCGGCAGCTGCGTCGCGCACGACCCGGGCCGATACACCGGCGTCGCGCGTCAGCACCCGCAGGACGCGCTTCGCATCCACGACGCGGCGACGGCTGCACCGCGACCGAGCACCGGCGCACGTTCATCGCCAGGGGTCGTCCGTGCCGGTCGAAGATCCCGCCGCGAATCGCCTGGATTTCGCGCGGCGCAACGCGCTGGTCCAGCGCCTTCTGCAGATAGGCGCCGTGGTGGATGTACTGGAGCTCGAAGAGCCGGATCCACAGGGCCAGAATGGCGAGCCCGAACACGCCGCCCACGACGCACATCCGCCGCTTCTGGTCCCGGAACGTCATCGCCGCATCACCTGCGTGAGTCCGCTGACCTCGGCGCCGAGGACGTCGTCGACGCGAACGTCACGGGCGCGGGGCGGGTCGATCGCCGTCGAACCGTCGACCGACACGCGGATCACATCCGCCGTCGTCGATTCGACGAGACCCAGGTCGCGCTCGCAGGTGGACGACACCCGCGACTTGGACGTCATGGTGGCGTAGCGGGCGGTCAGCACCCCGATTCGCTCCTTGAGCGCGGTCTCGGTGCGCTTGCGCGCGGCCACATCCTCCATGAGGCTGCTGGTATAGACCTGCGTCGACACGTAGGCGAGCAGGCACACCGCGAAGGAGAGGTAACCGAGCACCATCATCGGGACACCCAGCTTCCCGCCCAGCGCGTTGAGCAGGAACTGACCGGCGAGGGCGACGTGCCGGCGGTTCATCCCCGCTCATCCACCCTTCCCACGAGCGTCTCGGCGGCGCGCAGGCGCGCGCTGCGGGCGCGCGGGTTCACGCGCAACTCCTCCGCTCCCGGACGCAGAGGGCGCCGCGTCAACTCCCTCACCCGCGGAACCCGGCCGCACACGCACATCGGGATCGCCGGGGGGCACACGCAGGCGGAGGCCGCGTCGCGCAGGAATTGCTTCACCATCCGGTCCTCGAACGAGTGGTAGCTCACGATCACCAGCCGCCCGTGCGGGACTGCAACCGACTCGAGCACGCAATCCAGAAACCGGCGCAGACCCTCGAGCTCACCGTTGACCGCGATTCGCACCGCCTGGAACACGCGCGACAGGTCGGCCGGCGTGGTTCCGCGCCCGAACGCCGACTCCACCGCTTTCCGCAGGTCGGCGGTCGTCGTCATCGCGCCCGCTTCGACGGCGGCGCGGATTGCGCGCGTGACGCGCCGGGGGCGGGACACCTCGCCGTATTCGCGTAACCAGCGCGCGATCTCACCCGCGTCCGCGCGGGCGAGCAACGCCGCCGCGGTCTCGCCCTCCGACCCCATGCGCATGTCGAGCGGGCCGCTCGCGCCGTGCGAGAAGCCGCGCACGGCGTCGTCGATCTGCGGGCTCGACACGCCGAGGTCCAGCAGCACACCATCGACTTTTCCCACCGCGGCCAGCGCCGTATCGAGCTCGGAGTAGAGCGAACGCGCCAGCACAACGCGGTCGGCAAAGGCGGACAGGCGCCGCGCGGCCGCCTCGAGGGCGGCGGGATCGCGATCGAGGCCGATCAACCGCAGATCCGGCCGGGCACGGAGCAACGCCTCCGCATGCCCGCCGAAGCCGACGGTTCCATCGAGCACCACCCGGGAGCGGTCGTGCAGGAGGCAGCGGGCCACCTCTTCCACCATCACCGGGATGTGCCGCATACCCTTCCCCCTTTCGGCCCGCGCGCGCGGACGCTCGAGCGGCGCGCAGGGCGAATATGGAAGCAAGCGCTCGATCATCAGAAGAACGAGTTGTTGATGTGTTTGAACGCCTTCGCCATCTCCGCGTAGCGGCGCTCGATGTGCTTGGGATTCCAGACTTCGACGCACGCGTTCATGTTGATGACCACCACCGCGCGTCGAGCTGGCAGCGCTCCCGCAACTCGCGCGGCATGACGATCCGCCCCTGCGCGTCGGCCACGACCGTCTCCCGGTGGAGCTGCACGAAGCGCACGAAGTCGCGCTTGATGTCCCCGGGAGCCTGATTCAGGAAGCGTTGCTCGTACTCGTCCCACTGGGCGGACGTGCGGATCTCGAGGTACGGAGGGTCCTCGATGTTCGGGAGCAGGTGGAGGCGGTCGCCCTTCTTGAGCTTGAACCGCTCCCGCACCAGGCGTGAGAGCTGGAGTCGCCCCTTCGGGTCGATGCCGAATGGAGATGCTTCTCGCCGAAGTTGCCCTGCATGTAGCGGCCTAACTTGTTGAAAAACAGTATTTTGAGTCGGATTTAGGGAACTTGCACCACTTGAGACGGCAGTCTAGGGATTTTTAGGGACGACGGTCAAGGGAAATCCTCAGGCAGGGCCATAAATCACGCATCTGCCGACCCGGGGCCCCGCGGGCGAAGCCCCGTGCGGTGGATCGGTGTCAGGACCCGCGAAGCAGCACCTGACCGATGCGCGCCGTCTCGGCCCTGCGCCCGCTTCGCTCGGCTTCCCGCCGGTGGTGAGAAAGGAGGCTGGATGTCACTACCGCGCCCGGCGGGTGATCCTCGCTCGCTCCTGCGCGATGGGCCTCCACGACGCGCATCGATCAGGTGCCCCAAAAGGCAGGAGCGGGTGGCACCCGCGGACTAGGAGTTCAGCGCTTCTCGGCGACCACGCAGACCGTGGCCGCGAGCCGGCTAACCAGCGGAGTGCGCTCGAACACTCGCTCGAGCGTCGCCCAGGCCGGCGCCAGCGCGTCGGGAGTGTTCTTCAGCACGAAGAGGAAGTCGCGAGACGTGCGTCACGGGAACCCGGCGCGCGCCAGCAGCGCCACGATTTCACGATCCGGCAGCGGGCGATGATACCGATACGGGTGATACTCGGCGCGAGCGCGTTCCCGCGTCGGGGAGACACATCGACGGCAGCCGTTCGCGTATCCACCCGTGCCGGACGGCGAATCGCTTTCCACGCTCGACCACGCTCGCGTGATTGGGAGTCGAGAGCACGATGCGTCCGCCCGGCCGCAACACCCGCCGGCATTCGGCGACCGCGCCGGCGCGGTCGTCGTCGAAGATGTGCTCGAACGTTTCCACCATCGTGACGTAATCGAACACGTCGTCGGCAAACGGCAGCGCCGACGCGTCGGCGCCGGCCACGTCGAAGGCGACCCCGTTGTGGCGGCGATGCGCTTCCCCACCGCGAACTGGTCGGGCACGATATCGACGCCGATCGCGCGATACCCCAGCCGGCCCAGCGCCATGACGTTGAATCCCCACGCGGAGCCGACGTCGAGCACACGCGCGCCCGCGTGTCGGGTCGAGGTGACGGTCCACTTCGGGAAGCGCCGGTCATCATGTGACGGCGCCGCGCGGCCCCAGATACCAGTGGCGCAGGAGATCGGGCATCTCGTCGCGCGCGAGATCCGGCGGGAATCGTGATCCGGGGAAGCTCGAAGCTCATGGCCCGACGGGTGTCACGCGATAGAGCGTGTAGTAGAACGTGCCCGGTTTTCGGATTCCCAGGTTGCGCACCGTCGGTCATGTACACGCTCTCGAAGCGATGTCCGTTGACGACCCGTCCGTCGAAGCGATTCGCCACGTGCTCGCGGTCGACCAGGTAGTCGACGTGCGGGATACCCGCGCAAGTCGAAGTAGAGCCCCCGCTCGACGATCTCTTCGTAGTCGTGCGCCTCGCGCAACCGCGCGGTCTCCGGGCTCGACCAGCCCGCCCAGGTCGAGCACGCGGCGGTGCGAATAGAATGCGAGGTAGCCGATGTCCGCCGCGGCGACGACCGCGTCCGGGTCCGAATGCTCGCGCAGATACCGGGCCAGACCCGCCAGGGGCATCATGAGGTCTGCGCTGAAGGCACGCGACGGCGGCAGCACCACGCGCACGTAGAACGCGACGTTGGCCGCGACCGTGATCACGCAGCGCCGCCACCAGCGATCGGGTTGCCCACCGCGGCGACAGCCGGCCGCCCAGGGATTCGAGCGACCGCCAGCCGCCGGCACACACCGCGGGCGTGATCAACAGCAGGTAGCGCGAGAGGATCTGAATGTCGAACGCGACGTACGCGAGCGGAAGCGCCAGCCATCCACAGCGCCGCGAACCGAAACGACCGCCCCAGCACGAACGCGCGCCGGCGCGAAATCGCGACGTCGAGCAGCATGGCAAGGACCGCGACGGCCTGCGTACCGGCGACGATCTTGACCACCGGCGCGAGATTCGCCACCAGGAGAATCGGGTTGGCGACGAATCCCCCGCTCTTCGCACCCGCGGTGTTGGGGAGAAAGCTGCCGATGTGCCACTTCGCGAACAGGAGCCACGGCGCCAGCAACACCGCCGCGGTGGCGAGTCCGGCGACCACCCACCCGCGCGACGGCCGCGGTCGCACGGTGAGCGCGCCGGCGACGAGAACCGGCAGCGCGAGGTACATCTCCGGCCGCACCAGCGCGCCGAGCGCGGCCGCCGCGCCGAAACGCATCGCGCCACGGCGGTCGTCGTAGGCGCGCACCGATGCCAGCAGCATGACGACCGCCGCAAAGGTCGCCAGCGAGGATTCCATGGCTAGCGCCGACCAGCGCACAAACCACGCGTCCGCCGCGAACGCGAGCGCTCCGAGCACCGCGACGCGGCGCGAGGCCCCGAGTGCCACGAGCAAGTGCTGGAGCGCCACCAGCGCCGCAAAGGCGCACGCCCACGACAGCGCGCGGCTTGCGTGAACAAACGCATCGTCGGTGTGGAACGGTCGCACCGCCGCCGCCAGCGCAATCACCCACAGCGGGCTGGTCGTGCCGAACGAGGTTTCGCCCGCGTTGAAACTGTATTCGCCCCGCGTCATGAGATTGCGCGCGTACTGCACGTGAATGAATCCGTCGTCGGTGAACCCGTCTCGGAGCGGGAGCATGAGCGCAAGCAGGAGCGCCGCCGGCAGCAGGTGATCGCGCCACGTGCGTTTCATGCGCGCACCCTCCGCGCGCAGAGCTCGTCCAGTGCGGCGGCGAGCTGGCCCGCGAGCCGCGAGCGCTCCAGCTCGGGGCGCTCCGAGAGGTCCCACGCGCCATCCAGCGTCCCGGCGCGGTGGCGGTCGAACAACTCCCCGATGGCGCGGGCGATCTCGTCCGGCGCGGTGGGATTGACCGCGACGCCCCGGCGCAAGCCGTCGACCACGTCCCTCGCCTCGCCGGGTGGAACCAGCGCGAGGACCGGCCGACGCAGCCCGATGTACTCGTAGAGCTTTCCGGGCACGAGTCCGTCGTAGCGCGCGTCGGCGTGCTTGATCAGCAGCAGCACGTGGGCGGCCCGCTCGACGCGGAGCGTCTCCGCGTGGGGCACCGTGTCCCGGAAACGGACCGCCTCCTGCAAGCCGAGCCGCACCACCGCACGCTCGTTGTCGTCTTCGCGGGGTCCGATGAACTCGACCTGGATCTCGCCGCGAGCGCCGGGGCGCGCGGCCAGAAACGCGGCCAGGCCTTCGAGGAAGGGCATGGCGCTCCGCCGTTGCGTGAGCGTGCCCGCGTGGACGATTCGCAGCGCGCCTGGCGGCGGGGTGATCGACGTGACCGACCGGGCCTCGTCGCCGTCGTACCCGTTGGGAATGCGCACGACGCGCGCGTCGCGGTACCGGGTCGCGCACCTGCGCCTCGTGCCAGTGGGTGGTGGTGACGACTTGCGCGGTCTCGCACACCATCGCTTCCCAGCGACGGTGCAGCCGCGCGTGCAGCGCGGTGGGAGGCGTAAGCAGGTGGAGGTTCATCCACGGGTCGCGAAAGTCCGCGAGCCATGGAAGCCCGGTACGGCGTTGCACGATCAGCCCGGCCAGGTGGGCCGACTCCGGCGGCGAGGTGGAGTAGAGCGCGTCGAAATGCTCGCCCTTCGCCGCCGCGAGCGCGGCGCGCACGGCGAACGGGTACCAGCCGATGTAGGAATCGGGCATGAGGATCGCCGAGGCCGCGCGGCGCGCCACGCCGAACGCGAGCGACGAACGCGATTGCGAGCGGGGCCGACCCGGCGTCCCCGTGCGCGCGAGCAACCCCTGGCCGCTCCACGTCCGGGTTCGAATCACGCGGCACGCGGCGGGTATCCGTTCCGTGAGCGTCGGGTCCGAGATCCAGTACGTGCCCGCTTCCGGCGTCACCACCGTGGTCTTCCACCCGTACTGGGGCAGGTAGCGCACGAACGACAGCGGCCGATGGACGCCGCCGCCGCCCATCGGGCGGAAAGAAAGGGATGATCATCAACGCGTGTTTCACGGGACGAACCACGCCAGCGCCGGCCCCAATCCCCGCTGCGAAAGGATCGCGCGCAACGCGTTCCCGCTCGTCGGCCGAAAGGATCCGCGCACGCCGCGCGAGCCGAACGATACACCCACACCGCGGCGCCGCCGGCAACGAGCGTGATGGGCGCGGGCGCGTGGTTCACGGTGAGCCACCAGGGCCGGAAACAGCGCGACGACCGCGCACAGCGTCGACGCAGCAGCGCGCCCGCCATCTCCGCCGCCGGCGGTCGAATCGACGCGAGACGGACCGCGACCACCAGCTGCACGGCGCACGCCGATAGTTGCGCCACGCCGGCCCCCTCGAGTCCCATTCTCGGCGCTCAGCCCCAGGAGAAGCGCCACGTAGACGCACGCCCATGCGAGGTCGCAATAGAAGGCGGCGCGCACGCCGTCCAGCGCCTTCATCACACGCGGTGAGCGGCGCCGTCATGGCGGACAACGGAATCGACGCCGCGAGCAGCCACAACGTCGGCTCGCGCGCCGAGGAAGCTCTCGTTCCGACGCCAGCCAGGATCAGCGCCTTCGCATACACCACGATCGCGACGCGCGGCGAACACCGCGCATCATCACGCTCGCCTTGAAGAACGCCCGCGTCGACAGCGCGACTTCGTCGTCGCCGCCCCTCGGCGCGCGATGCGCGTGATCTCGGGCTGAAGCGTGAGCACCGGTACCGCGATGAAGCGATTCGCCGAGTCGCACGACGCGCGACGCCACGTGGAAGAGCGACAGCGACTTCCAGTGCGAGCACGTTCGAGAGCACCCAGCGATCGACGTCGCTGAACGCGAGCGCCACCACGCTAAAGCCCGACCGCGCCCACCCAGTAGCGCCCGTACGAGCCGTGGCCGGCGCGCGTCGCCGTGCTCGACGTCGCTCGCGCAGGCGCGCGGCGAACCACGGCACGCGCGATCAGCGCGCTCACCGCCGAGGTGACGCCGATGATTTCGAACAGGCGGCGAGATCGAGCGAGCCGCGCTCGAGCCACATCCACACCGCCTGCGACCGCGAGCGCGCAGGTCTCGAGCACCGTCTGCGACCCGAATCGGCGCAGCCCGTTGAACCCGCCGTAGAGCACCAGCTTGAGCGCGACCGCGAGCGTGGTCACCGAGAACCACGGCGAGGAGCGCGGCGTCGGTGGCCGCCCTCGACGGCGCGAAAGAACGCTGCGTTTCGCAGCCGCTACGGCGAGCAGGAGGACCACGCACGCCAGTCCGGTGGTCAGGATCGCCAGCGCGCAGACACGAAGCGCGGCGGCGCGCCCCCCGCGCGCGGCGTGTTCGGGAAGGAAGCGCACCAGCACCTGCGGAAATCCGTTGGCGGCGAGAATCGACACGAGCAGCGAGAGCCCGCGCAGCGACGCAAACAGTCCGAAGACCGTGAGCGGCAGATGACGCGGCGAGGATTTTCATCTGCGCCAGCGTCAGCGCGGTCGCGATCACGGTGGACACCGTGAGCGACACGGTGTTGCCGACGAAACGCGAGCGCCGCCGGAACGTGCGGTCACGATGCGCTCCCGGAGCGCAGCGCGGCGGCCACGCGCGCGGCCAGCCGCCGCCGCCGGAAGATACGGTATGGATACGCCACGCCCCCGAGCGACTGCTTGTATTCGATCAGGGATGCCTTGCCCAGACTCGCCCCGAGGTTGTACGAGCGGAAACCCGCTTCGCACGCTTCGCGCATGCACGTCGCGTATAAGCAACGTGCCCGCCTGGAGTTCCCCGCCGCGCGCCGAGGCCATCCCGTACCAGGCGATGACTTCATCCTTGTGGTAGAAGTTGAAGTGCCCGCCCAGCAGCTCTTCGCCCTGGTGCTCGGCGAGATAGAGGCGGACGCGCTCACCGCCGCGCGCCACCAGGCTGGTGAAAAGCTGCTCCGGGTGTCCCGCGCCTCCGTCCCAGTCGCGCAGCCGTTCGCGATACACGTCCGAAGAAACGGATCACGTCGTCGGAGCTCCAGGGCGCGCTCGACCGACGACGCCGGCTTCCTCCGCGCGACGCACGCGCGTCGCCGGCGGGACTTGTCGAAGCGCTCGTGCCAGACCACGTCGAACCCGCCCGAGATGTCGACCACGTGCGTTTCGCCCGGGATCGCGTCCGCGCCGTCCGCGGTCGACGCGTGTTCCGGAAGTCGACCCACCCGATCTCGAGCACCCCGGGCGACGCGAGCTGCGCGTCGATACGCGAGCAGCAACTCGCCGCAGACGGCACGCTCCGCGTCGCCCACCGGTCCGCCGTAGGTTCCGAACGGCAGCGACCACAGCGTGCGCAGAACGGTCCGCGACGCGAGACGAAGTACGGCAGGAACGCCGACGGGCGCTTGCCCCGTCGCGCGGCCACGAGGCAGCGCAGTCGTCAGGCGCGGGTACGCGTCGGCCAGCGAGCGCAGCCACGCGCCGGTGTGATAGAACGTCGCGACGCGGCGACGCGTCGGCCAACGCGTCCAGCTCCGCGCGGAAACGTGTCGAGCGAGCTCGATCTTCATCGGTTAGCGGCGCGGAAGTGGTCCGCGATGTCGCGTGCACCGACGTCGGCCACGTCGCGCACGTCGTCGTCCGTCATGTCGGGAAAGATGGGAAGCGAGATGCAGCGCGAGTAGTAGTCGTCGCTGCGCGGGAACGCGTCGCCTCGCGCAGGTAGGTTCGAAAGAACGGATGGTGATGGACGGGAATGAAGTGCACCGAGCTTCCGATGTTCTCGGCGCGCAGGGCCTTGATGAATTCGTCGCGCCCGATGCGCAGTCGCTCGAGCCGCAGGCGGATCACGTACAGGTGCCACGTGTGCCAGTTGCCCGGATACTCGCGCGGAAGCTCGATCGGCGTCGCATCCGGCCAGCGCCGGGTGAGCGCCGCCGCCGACCGCGCGCCGCTTCTCGAGCAGGGTGGTCGATCTTCGCCAGCTGCGTGAGCCCGAGCGCCGCGTGCAGGTCGCTCAGGTTGCACTTGTAGCCGGGAACCTCCACCTGGTAGTACCACGAGCCCTTGTCGGAGTAGCGGCTCCAGCTGTCGCGCGACATGCCGTGGTAGCCGAGGAGGCGCAGCTGCTGCGCCAGCGCGTCGTCCTCGGTGGTGATGGCACCGCCCTCGGCGGTGGTGAGATTCTTGGTGGCGTAGAAGCTGAACGCCGTCGCGCGACCGAAGCCGCCGATGCAGCTTGCCGCCGACGCGCGCACCGAACGAGTGCGCCGCGTCTTCCACCACGTCGAGCCCGCGCTGTCGCGCGAGCGCGAGGATCTCCTCGATGCGGCACGCCTGTCCGCCGAAGTGCACCGGCATGATGGCGCGCGTGCGCGGCGTGATGCGCCGCTCGACGTCGGCGGGGTCCACGCCGAAGGTGTCGGTTTCGATGTCGGCCAGCACCGGTGTGGCGCCGTTGTGGATGATCGCGTGCACCGTCGACGCGAAGGTGATGGGCGAGGTGATGACTTCGTCGCCGGGGCCGATGCCCGAGTGCGCGCAGGCACAGGAGCATCGCTTCGCTGCACGAGCTCACCGCGATCGTGTGCGCCGCACCGAGATACTCGCCGAGACGCTGTCTCCAGCTCGATGGCGCGCGGCCCCGACGTGAGCCAGCCCGAGCGCAGGGCGTCGGCCACCGCGGCGATGTCGTCTTCGTCCCACCGCCGCGCGAAAGAACGGCAGCGGCTGCGAACGGACGGGCGTGCCGCCCGCGATCGCGGGAAGGTGCGAGCGCAGCGGGCGAGTGGCTCCTCAGCGGCTTCCTCTCCGTCGACCGGCGCGGAGCGCCGGGAAACTCCGCGTCGGGAATGACGCGCGCAAGCTCGGCGCGAATGCCGTCGCCGTCGCCGGCCGTCGGCGAGGCGCGTCAGCGTCGCCAGCCGCGGCGTCGAGGTCGACGCCGGTGCGGGAGCATGCGGCACGGCGCGCAGGATGTGCGGATGGCGCGACGGCACCGCTTCTCTCCCGCGCGCGATCAGCGCTCTCGTGCAGTTTCTCGCCGGGCCGCAGCCCTGTGTACTCGATGCTTCACGTCGGTGCCCGCGCGTCAGGCCGTGCAGGGCGATCAGGTCGCGCGCGAGTTCCGCAATGCGGATCGGCTCGCCCATCTTGAGAATGAAGATCTCGCCGCCCTCTCCCATCAGCGACGCCTGCACGACCAGCATGCACGCTTCCTTGATCGACATGAAGAAGCGCGTCGCGTCCTCGTGGCTCACCGTGACGGGGCCGCCGGCGCGAATCTGGCCGACGAACAGCGGCACCACGCTGCCGCGGCTGGCCAGCACGTTGCCGAAGCGCACCGTGATGAACTCGGCGCCCGCCGGCGCGCGTTGCGCGCCGCCATCAGGTACTCGGCGAAGCGCTTGGTGGCACCCATCACGCCGCGCGGGTCGGCCGCCTTGTCGGTCGAGAGCATGACCACGCGGCGACACGCCGGCCGCGGCGCGCCGCGTCGATCACGTTGCGCGTACCGAGGATGTTGTTCTTCACCGCTTCGGCGGGAAACGCCTCCATATAATGGACGTGCTTGTGCGCGGCCGCGTGGTAGACGATCTCGGGGCGGTGCTCGCCGAAGACCCGCGCGAGGGCGCGCGGCGTCGCGCACGTCGATGATGGCGGGCATCACGTCGCGCGCCGGATGCGCGTCGCGCATCTCGCGCTCGATCTCGTAGATCTGGTTCTCGCCGCGGCCGAGGAGGACCAGGCGCTTCACGTCGAAGCGCGCCACCTGCCGGCAGATCTCGCTGCCGATGGAGCCGCCGGCGCCGGTGACCAGCACGGTGCGCCCGCGAGGAACGCGTTCGATCTCGCGCTTCGTCGAACTCGACCGTCTCGCGCCCGAGCAGGTCCTCGGGGCGCACGTCGCGAATCTGTTCGAGGTGGACCGGGCCCTTGATGATCTCGAGCAGTCCGGGCGCGATGCGGTACGGAACCGACGGCGTCGCGGCACAGCGCCACCATGCGGCGCACGAACTCGCGCCCCGCGGACGGCACCGCGATCAGCACTTCGTCGACGCGCTCGCTGCTCGACGACGCGCGGGCAGCGTCGGCGGTCGCGCCGAGCACGGGAAATCCGTCGACGCGCTGCGCCCGCGAGCGCGGGCGCGTCGTCGAGAAAACCCGACCATCGTCGTACTGGTCGCGCGCGCGGTTGGCAATCTCGCGCGCCAGCATGCGGCCGGCTTCGCCGGCGCCGACGATGATGAGTCGTTTCGACATCGGAACGATCAGCGAATCAGCGCGATGGGTCGCTGCGACGGACCCGTTCGCGACCGACGATGCGCACGATGTACTTGCCGCTGCTCGCCAGGAATCCGCTTGCGGTGGTCAGGTCCCACGCCACGTCGCCGTCGTCTGCACCGACTGTGCGATATCCACGAGCTCGCCTTCGAGGTTGTAGATCTCGACCGTCACCGGCCCGGTCAGATTCTCGACCTTGAGCGCGCTCTGGCCCTTTCGACGTGTAGACCGGGTTCGGATACACGTACACCTTCGCGAGAGGTCGGTGCGCGTCACCGCCGGTCGCGGAGAAATCGTATACGGAAAGTCCGCCGAACGTGCCGATGTAGAGGATGTCCTTCGTCGGGTGCATCGCGAGCGAGCGGCAATCGGCGTTCGCGAGCGGCGAGATCACGCTCGAGCGGGTAGCGCAGCCCCGACAGCACCAGCGAACGACGCCGGCGTGAGGAAGGTCTGGATGTCGTTGTCGTCGTCGCGCGCAATGCGGTTCAAGCCCCGTGGTCGGTCGCCACCCACAGGTTCTCGTCGTGATCGAGCACGATGTCCTGCACTCGGGACTCACGATGCCGGGGCCGATGCCGACGTAGACCGGTATCTCGCGCACCGGGCTGATTGCGGCGGCGGGACGTCAAGGCGGTCGTAGCGAACAGGCCGTCGGAGCTGGCGATCCAGCAGGATGCCGTCGCTGCGCAGCGCGATGCGACGCGAATGTCCGCACTGCGTCGGAAGATCGGTTGCGCTCGATCGGATCGGCCCAGAATCGTCCGCGTCGTTGGTGAGCGAAGACCACGCGTAGCCGCCGTGGCACCAGCGCTGGATTCCGTTCCCTGCGCGTGGCCACGTACGCGAAGTCGCGCCGAACGCGACGTCGACGACGTTGCCCGACGATCATGCGCGGGTCCTTGACCGGCGTCATCTCGGAACCACGCGCTCCCGTCGCGGCTCAGGATGTTGATTCCCTGCCAGCCCTGGCGACTGGAGCAGCGAGACATCGTCCGAGAGAACCAGCGATTGCCCGCCGGGTCTTCCGCGGCGCGCTGCAGGCGCAGCGACCCGTAGCCCGTCGCCGCCGCCGGAGCCGATCGCGTGGCGCATCCACACGTCGTTGCCGTAGTCGCGTCGAGCCGGTCGTCGAGCTCGTCGAGCGGCTTGGTCGTGCCTGGGCAGCGACAGCGACGAGAACCACTTGTCGCCCGTGCGAATCGGCGAGGAACGCGATGTTGGTGAACGGTTGGTGGGGAGTCTGGATCGCCGGGATGGCGACGAGTTGTAATTGAGCCAGTTGCCGTCGGGCATGAGCTTGCCGACGTAGAAACTTCTCGAACGACGCCCACAGCGACCCGTCGATGTCGACATCCGTGAGCCGCTGGACCTCGTTGGCGCCCGGCGCATTGGGAATACAAGTTCGTCGACGTGGATGCCGTCGTAGCGCATCAGGTTCGGCGCCGCGCGGTCGGCCGGGTTCCACCCCGCCGAGGTAGACGTCTCCGCTGGCCGAGCACGCGCGAGCCCCCGCATCTAGATCGCACGCGAGCCGCTCGAGGAATTGGTAACGGTTCGTAGACGAGTCGACGCGGAGCTGACGTCCACGTCGTGCCGCTGCCCGTATAGCGGCATGAGACTGCGCGTGCTCGCCCGCCCACATGCTGGTGCCGTCCCAGGCGAACGAGTGGACCTGGAACCCGCCGACGGGCCCACGTCCGTCCACGAATCGTCGGACGGATCGAAACGCCGCACGCCGCGTGTTGGTCCCGACCCACACCAGATGGTCCGTCGGTGCCGAGCACGTTGGCCTCGGCCGGCGCGCCGGGAACGAGATTGGATGATCCCAGCCGATCGAGCATCGCCACACCGCCCGTCGGTCGCCATCCACACGGTATCGCCCACCGGCAGCACGTCGAGCACGTCGTCGGCCGGGCAGCCCGTCGCGCTGCGAAGTAACGCGCCGCCGCGAAGTCGTTGCGAATGATCCCCGCGCCCGGCGTCGACCCGTACACGAGGTCGCTCGCCCCACACCGCAATCGAGTTGACCGTATTGCCGGCGAGCGCCGTCGATCTGCTCGGACAGCGAGCGCAGCAGCGTGAGCCGCGCCGTTCGCGAGCCGGACCTTGGCGATGCCGATGTCGTCGGTCCCGATGTAGATGTCTCCATCCGCGTCGAACGACCAGGCAGTTGCAGCGCGTTGGAGGGGAGGCCGGCGTCGTTGTCGTACTGCTCGAACTGGCCCGTGCGTCGACGTCGTAGAGCACGAGCCCGCCGAACGTGGCCATGTAGAGGACGTCGTCGCGCGACACGATCTCGTGTGATCATGCTGGCGTCGATGTGGTTGTTCCATTGCGCCGCGCGCGCGCCGGCACGCGGTGCCGAGGCACACGACGATTGCCGTCAGCCGTGCGAGCTTGCGCCGTCTACCGCCCACCTGCTAGCCCTCCGTGGAATTCGCCCCGCCGGCGACGATGTCGAGCACGCGCCGCCGGCCGCGCAGCATCCGGACCCAGCGTCGCCACCAGGATCTTCGCGTCGCTGGTCGAGCGACCAGTTCTGCACGTAGGCGGCGTCCTGCACCAGGAGATCGTCGCGGCTCGATGCGCGCGCGGTCCCATGCGCCAGTAGCCGGTGACGCCGGGGCGCATGTCGAACCGGAACCGCCCGACGCGTCCGACGTGCTCGGCGTCCTCGGGACGCAACGGGTACGGGCCGACGATACTCATCTTGCCGATGACGACCAACCAGAACAGGGGAAGGTTCACGAAGTCGGACGGACCGTCCGGTCGGCCGATTCCGGCCACCGGTACGACGAGGGGCTTTCCGCGGGCGCCGAGCCGCTGGCTGCACGGCGAAGGGCTTGCGCGCCCGCGAGAACGCGTAAAGCGAGTATAGCACATAGCCCGGAAGCGACACCACGGCGAAGGTCCCGCGCCGAAGACGAGGTCGAGCGCGCGCTTGGCGAGCCGGTCCAGCAGGTAGCGCGTGTCGCGCGGGTAGAAGATCACCGGGCGTCCCTGCAGGTCGGCGACGCGCGCCTGGTGAAACACCAGCCCCGCGTAGTCGGTGAGCACGGTGACGTCGATCACGCGACGGCGCCCCAGCGCCACCAGCTCCGCAAGGAGCTCGTCGCCCACCGCGCCCGGCAGCACGACGATGTGCTGGATGCGGTAGCGCTCGACGATGCGCTCGATGTTCGTCGACCGAGCCCAGTGTTCCGGTCAGAATCTCGTCGCTCTGCCCCGTCGGTGTCGACGACGCCCACCACGTCGAAACCGAGCGCGTCGTTCTGGATCAGCTCGCGCTTCGACCTCGCGGGCGCGCGCCTTGCGGTCCTACCACGCAGGCGCGCTTCAGGTCCACCTTGTACGCCAGCAGGCCGCGGTGCAGCCGGCGCACGCCGGAGCGCAGCAGCCAGTCGTACAGGATCGCGAACGGCACCAGAAACGCCACCACCATGCGCGAATAGGTGCGAATCTGGCTCAGGTAGGTGCTGGTCATCAGCAGGATCGACGCGAACACGATCGCGCTTGCCGATGGCGAAGAGCTCGTCGGTGGACTTCGTCTCGCGACGGATGCGGTAGAGACCGATGACGGCGAACGTGAACACGAACAGCAGGTTCTCGAACACCACGAAACGCTGGTAGGCCCGCGCCGGGAATATCGGGTTGGTGAAGATGTCCGCCAGCAGCACCCGCAGGTAGTAGGCCGACGAAGAAACGCGGCGTTGAACGCGACCAGGTCGAGGATCAGGAACAGCAGCACCTTCGCGATCTCGCGATAGCGCTTGAGCGAAGTAGAAGGCCGCGTTCCACTTCTCGTAGTAGCGAAACAGGCTCACCAGGTGCGCGATGAACGAGCGGTTGAGCACGGTCTGTGCGCTCTCGCGCTTGTAGCCGTGCTCGATCACCGCGTCGGCCAGGTAGTACACCTTGAGCCCCTTCTGCTTCATGCGGTAGCACCAGTCGACGTCCTCGAAGTAGAGGAAGAAGCGCTCGTCCATCATGCCCACGGTATCGATCGCGTCGCGACGCACGAACATGGCGGCGCCCAGCACCCAGTCCACCTCGCGCGTCGAGGCGTGGTCGAAGTCGAGCATCAGGTGGTCGCGAACGCGGCGCGCGTTCTTGAAGATGCGCCCGAGCGGCGTGCGCCGCAGGAGCAGCACGGCGGAACGTGTAGAAGCGGCGGCAGGAGAGCTGCACCGTGCCGTCGTGAAACACCAGCTTGGCCCGACGATGCCGGCGTCGCGGCGTCTCGCTCGACGAAGTCGAGCAGCCGGTGCGATCGCGCCGCGACGCACCACGGTGTCGGGTTCAGGATGAGCAGGTAGCGCCCGCGCGCCCGCTGGATGCCGAGCGTTGACGCCCTTGGAGTAGCCGAGGTTCTCGCGCCCCGCCACCACCGTCGCCCACGGAAACTCGCGCCGCACCATCTCGCACGGAGTCGTCGGCGCTGGCGTTGTCGACCACGATGACCTCGAGAGTCCCGACCGGCCGCTTCCGGGGCAAGCGATTCGAGGCAGCGCCGGATCACCCGCGCGCTGTTGTAGCTGACGATGACGACGGAAACCTGCACGGGTCACGGAATCTTCCTCAGTGATGGACGCGAAGCGCAGCTTCCACACCATGAACGCCGCTTCCCAGATGATGCGGCGGGACATCTTCGACGCCCCCACCAGCCGATCGGTGAACACGATCGGCATCTCGACGATGCGGAAGCCGCGCTTCCAGACGTGAAGTTCATCTCGATCTGGAACGAGTAGCCGTCGCTGCTTGATGCGGTCGAGCGGGAGCGCCTCCAGCACCTCGCGCCGGAAGCACTTGAATCCGCCGGTGGCGTCGTGCAGCGGCATGCCGGTGACGATGCGCGTGTAGATGTTGGCGGAGACGCTCAGAATCAGCCGCGAAAGCGGCCAGTTCACCACCGTCACCCCGTCCACGTAGCGCGAACCCACCACCAGGTCGGCGTCCCGGATCGTCTCGAGAAAGCGCGGAATCGCGGCCGGGTCGTGCGAGAAGTCGGCGTCCATTTCGAAGATGATACTTCGCGTCGGTGTTGGCCAGCGCCCACTGGAAGCCCGCGATGTACGCGCCGCCCGAGCCCCAGCTTGCCCGGGCGGTGCAGCACGTGCAGGCGCGGCTCGCGCGCGCGTCCATTCCTCGACCAGCCGGCCGGTGCCGTCCGGCGAGTTGTCGTCCACCACCAGCACGTGCAGATCGAGCGGCAGCGCCAGCAGCTCCGACACGATGCGCTCGATGTTCTCGCGCTCGTTGTACGTGGGTATTACGATGAGCGCTTCCACGGCGCTCCCTTCCAACTCCCACCAACGCGCCGACGAGTGCCAGTAGAGTAAACGCGAACGCGCCTGACGGAGAGGGCGGCGCTGCGGTCCAGGAGCGACGCGTCGTAACGGAACGCGATCTCGTGGCGACCGGCTCGGAGTGCGACCGCGCGCAGTACGTGGTTCGCGCGCAGGACCTCGACCGGCGCGCCGTCGACCGTCGCTTTCCAGTCCGGGTAGTAGACCTCGCTCACGACCACGAGACCGGGCCGGTCGAGCTCGACCGCGAGCGAGAGCTCGCGCGCGGAGCGTCCGACCACCGTCACCCGCGCGCTGTCGCCCGGGACCGGCTCGATCGCGGGCTTGCGATCGAGCAGCGCGGTATGGCGCAGGTCGAGGTCGCCGGCGACGAGCAGCGCGGGCGTCTCGGCCGGGCTCGCCACCCGGTATCCGCCCGCGACCCACGCGCGCGGGAACGCGCCGCGTGTTCTCGTAGATGAAGCGCGGCTCCTGCTCGAAGTCCTGGCCGCTCCACACCGGGCGAAAACGCTCCAGCTCCGGCAGGCGGACGCCGGAGACCACGTAGCGAACGTTCATCATGCTCCAGCAGCTGGAAGCGGCCGCTCGCGAGACCCTCGGCCAGGGTCTTCATGTACTGCTCGTAGGCCACGAGAGCTTGGCCGGGTGATATCCGCCGATCGATTCGATGCCGAACACCATGAACCGGTTCGAGCCCGAACAACGCGGAAAACGGTCGCTGCGGGCTGTCCATCGGGAAGGATCCGGAAGGCGGCTCTTCCTGTCGCAGAGCACGTTCACCATTTCGTCCGCGGTCGATAGCGCGTGGTTTCCGCCGGTCGTGCATGATGCGGTACGCGTCGTGGTCGAGAACCGCTCCGGGTGCAGGATGAACCGATCGACCCGGTAGTAGTCGGCCATGCCCAGCACCATCACCACGCCGGCGAGCACTGCCGGCGCTCATTCGCCGGCTGCGATACGAACGCGAACACGGCACCCGCCAACACGAGCCCGATCAGGCGACACTTGCAGGAGATCGCGCGCCAGGAATTCTCCCGCGATGCGCGCGACCATCCGTTGCTGCTCGGGGTCCTGGGTGGCGCGCACGTGCGACGCGGCCGCGCCCACGAACCCGCCGGTCCAGAATCCCTGGGTGAACAGCGCGGCCAGGAACACCACCCCCGCGACGACGAGCCCGCGCAGCGCCCACCGGCGGGAGTGCCCGCCGCGGGTGCGCGCCAGGAGGGCGTCGAGCCCGCCGCGAACAACACCACCACCGCGAGCTGCTGCACGATCAATATCATGACGGGCACGCGGAACTTGCTGAAGTAACGGGAGCCACTGGAAGAGCGGGCCGTAGACGACGGGAAAGAACTTGCCGAACGAAACCAGCGTCGTGACCAGCGCCACGAACGCGGCGAATACCCGACCCAGCGCCCGCGCACGCCCACGAGAGCGACCAGCGCGAATGCCAGCACCACCACCCCGAGGTAGTTTGGATAGTCGGTAAACGGCATGTGGCCGAGATACAGCTCCTTGCCAAACCCGAACGAGTGCGGGCACCAGGAAGGTCAGCATCTCGGTCGGGTGCAGGCTCCAGGACGTGGCGTAGCCGTACTCGGCGCCGCCGGCGGCCGATGCGCCGCGAATCGAGTATTGCGCGTAGTCCTGAACCGGCGCGTAGAGAACCGCGCGACATCGCCAGCGACACGGCCACCACGGCGGCGAGCACGACGGCCGCGAATCCGACATCGGCAAACGCGCGCCGCCGCGGCGTCGCGACCGCGGCGCCGAACCGGACGCGCAGGCGCGCGGGAACGAGGGAAGTTTCGTCGTCACGACCGCGCCACCCATCGACGACGCGCGCGGCACCGAAGAAGACCAGGTGCAACCCGACCAGCGCGTACGTGTAGTACGAGATCTGCAGGTGGGCGCGCAGCATCGACAGCCCCAGCGTGATCGCCAGCGCGGCGGCGTTCACCACCAGCCCGCGGCCGCGCCAGAGGCGATCCCAGAAGAAGAGGGCGAACGGGAGGTACGCAACGGCGCAGGCCTGGCTGCCGTGGCCGTTCGCACCCACCGCCACCAGATTCGGCATCCACATCATGAACACGCCCGCCGCCAGCGCGGCACCGGCGTGCGCGCCGCGCGAACGCAGCGAGCAGAAACGTCCCCAACCCGGTCAGGAACGTGTGGAAGAGGAGCCAGGTGTACTGCGGAAAGAACAGGTAGCGAACGAGAATACTGAGGACGTAGTTCACCGGGTACACGTAGGGCGTGTACGCGAGACTCCCGTAGCTCGGCATCCCGGAAAAAAGAAACGGATTCCACACCGGGTACGAGCCCGACGCGAGCTGGCTCTTCCCCACCGCCGCGAAGCTGGTCGCGGCCTGGTTGTCGCTGGCAAAGAAGATCTTCCCTTCGAAGACGATCTCGCGGTAGAGGACCGCGACGGCGAGCAGGAGCAGGGCGACCGCGGCGACGGTGGTGCGGCCCGACCGACCTGCCGCGGCGCGCGCCGGCTGAGCCTGGACGCGCGATTTCCGGGATTCAGGCCGGGCAGGTCTGGGTGTCTTGGCGGACATAATCGAACAAGGCCCGTATGATAGCATACGGGCCTTGGTCCGCAAATCACCAACCGCGAAAGGCTTGCCTGTGTGGCAAAAGCTTCGGCTTCCGGTTCCCTGGCCCGCGACCGCGGCTACTTCAGGAGAACCATTTTCCTGGTCTGCGTGAACTTTCCGGCGTGAAAGCGCGAGAAATAAACACCGGACGCAACGGAGGCCCCGGCGTCGTCACGACCATCCCACGTCACGTTGTGCACGCCGGCATCCCGCGACTCGTACACAAGAGTCCGAACAACCCGTCCACCTGCGTCGTAGACTATCAGTCTAACCTCCGCTCGCACTGGCAGTGTAAAGCTGAGCATTGTCGTCGGGTTGAACGGATTAGGTCGGTTTTGCTCGAGCCCCGCCTCCTGCTTCGGCAGCGATACGGTGATAATGGCGGATAGAAACTCGCCTTCGGGGTCGACGGCGCCGATTTGGTACCGGTACGCACGGCCAGGCTCTACATTCTCATCCAGGTACTCGAACGTATCTCCATCCATGTCCGCGATGGTCGCGATTCGAGCGAACTCGTCATCTCCGTCCCCGGTACCGCGATACACGTTCACCGCGTTGATTCGGAAGGTCGAATGAAACCTACCGCGCAGAGACACGACGACGCCTGTCGCATCTGCCGAAAAGGAGATAATCGCAACCGCTACAGGATTGCAGGTTGCCGGGAAGGCGCCTATCAACTGGCCGCACGCACTCTGGTCCGGAGCAGCGGGCGACTGAGCAGGGATGGTAAAGTCACCGACCGCCGCGCTGCAAAAAAGCGGATCCGCCACAACCTCACTCGGTGCCAACGTTCCTCCAAGGATGCTACCGGCGGCATTCGCAAAGAACACATTGCACGAATGAACACAGGTGGCGAAGCGGAACGCCAGACCTGCTCCATGCGTATCCCCCACTATTATATTCCGTACCACGACGACGGCGGGACTTTCCTGGATCAACAGCGAGCCGTGCCCCCCGCTCGAGTTGGAGTACAGTGTGTTATTGGCCGCCATTCCGGTTGAACCCTCGTCATAGTAGATAGCGCCGCTGGCAAGAGCCGAAGAATTCTCCGTGAATAGACAATCGAGCACGTCCATGCTGCTTGCATCGCTGGTTATGGCGCCGCTCAGAACGTCACAGCTGTTGGAAATAAACGAACACCGTGTATAGTTGATTCGCGAACCTAGGATGGCGATTCCCGGCGCCTGCGTTCGAGCCGCGTGGTCGTACCATGAAAACGCGATCGTATGCGTCGATGAATGCCCCTGGATCGCGCGTGGACAGCGCCCCACCGTCATAGCCGGATACGTTGGACTCGAAGATGCTGTTGCGGACCGTGAGCGTCGCGCCCCCCATGCACCGAACGGCACCGCCGCCGCTTGCGTGTATCCGTGCTGGAACGTCAACCCATCCACGGAATGCCCCGTGCCGCCGAGAAACCGAAAGCGGGTGCCTGGGTCCCGTCGCCGTCCATGATGGTCGCAGCCGCACGCATCCGTCGAGAAAACGTCACGCGTGGTACACGTCAACCCGTCCGTGATACACGCCGGGCCCGACCTCGACAATGTCGCCAGCCACGACGACGCCACGGCAGCGCCGATCGTCACATAGTCACCGCTACCGTCCTGGCGAACACGACGGGTGGTCGGAATCGGCGGCACAATGTCGCAGTTGGTCGGAAACGCGCCGATGAGCTGGCCACACAGGCTCTGTGCTGGAGCGGCCGGCGACTGATTTGCTATCGTGAAGTTGCCGTTCGCGGCGTCACAGAAAAGCGGTCGGCGTGCATCGCTCGGGTCCAGCAGGCTTCCTATCACTGCCTCGCCCCCGCGTTAGATAGAAGACGTTGCAGCTGTGCGCCCCACCTCCAAGGTAGTACGCCAGCCGCGGCGCCGCCGGTCCCGACCATGATATTGCGCGTAACGTTGGTGCCTTGGCTCTCCTGTGTCAGATCGATCCAAGAAGCGCTCGTTGGCGTATAGCGTGTTACCGGGAACTGCCCCTGAAGTACTTGTGATAGTAGATCGCGGCCACCGTGACAGCAGAGACATTGCCTACAAACAAACATTCCGTCACATCCATCGAGCTCCGGTCGAGGTGATCGCTCCCGATAGCTCACCGCAGGTGTTCGCCACAAACGAACATCGGGTGTAGTTGATCCGCGAGCCTAGGATGGCGATTCCCGCGCCTGCGTTTCGAGCCGCGTGGTTACCATGAAAACGCAATCGTATGCGTCGATGAATGCCCTGGATCACACGTGAACAGCGCCCCACCGTCATAGCCGGATACGTTCGACTCGAAGATGCTGTTGCGGACCGTGAGCGTCACGCCCCCATGCACGAACGGCACCGCCGCCGCTTGCGTTGTATCCGTGCTGGAACGATAAACCCATCCACGGAATGCCCGTGCCACCGAGAAACCAAAGCGGGTGCTGGGTCCCGTCGCCGTCCATGATGGTCGCAGCCGCACCATCCGTCCGAACAAACGTCAACGTGTGGTACACGTCGACTCGCTCGTGATACACGCCAGGCCCCGCCTCGACGATGTCGCCGCGACGGACGCCGCCACGGCAGCGCCGATCGTCACATAGTCACCGCTACCGTCCTGGCGAACGAGGTGCGTGGTGGTAGCTCGGGATGGTTCAACTACGAGAAAGCCGACGGCGGCCAGCAGCGGGGTAAGGAGGGACTTCACGACGCACCTCCGGTGTGTTTTGTGGGCTACGTGGTTACCATATCACACACTTGCGCAAACCGCAAGGTCATTAGCACTTAGCGTCGCTGGGCAATCACCAGTACCGCGGTGGAAAGGATGGAATAGCGGTACGGTTTCCACGGGAGACGAACCCACGAAGCAGGCGCTGCAGGCGGACGTTTCTCGACCACGTCCATCGGTGCGGTCACATACACCGCGCGTCGAACCACGAACCCAGACGCCCGTAGCTGCGGACGATGTCGCGACGGGAGGTAGATGCGCGCGCGCGCCCATCGATCGTGAAGCCGTCTGGGCAGCGCAGCTGAAGAACGGCACTCGATTCCAAGCAAGCAAGGAGCGCAGCGCCGTGCGTCTCAAATACCCACCAGCGATTGGGAACGGACATGGCCAGCATGGCTCCGGCGGAGCACGCGCTGGAGCTCGTTGAGCGTCCCGTCCGGGTCCATCGTCCAGATGTCGAAGTCGCCGCCGCGGCGGTCGCTGTAGAAGGCGATCTTCCCGTTCTCGCCCGGGAAGGCTCCAAATGCCGGCGCAGCCGCGGCTAGACCTATGACGAAGACGACAGCCAGTGCGGGCCAGATGCGGATCATGGTCATCGCTCTCCTCGGTGGTCGGTTCGGGCGAGGGTGCGGGAGAGCGGTTGCATCCGGGCTGCAAGCTGGCCACACCTGGCTGCGAAGCGGCGCCTTGAGCCACGCCAATGGCTGAGACATAGGAGAAGGCCCGCGAGGTGCGGGCCTTCTTGATCTCTTGCGTCCCCAGGAATCGTGCGATGACCCGTCCCCCCGCCGGCGTGACGCAGGAGTGTGCGCTCGGATACTCCGGGTGGTTCGGCGTGGCCGGCAGCAGGGGAGACCAGACGGGGTCGCCTACGGTCGCCGCGTCAGTGTCGCCGGCGCGGATGGCGGTGATCGGCCGCCAGACCGCGTAGTGGTACTTCGCCTCGAAACACGCATGAGCGCATCGGCGTAGACCACGGAGATCATCGCCATGAACCGCGCTGCCTGGACGAGATCGTGGCCGAGGACGAACTTGCGGAAGGAGCCGCGCGCTTCCTGACGTGGACTATCTAAGCGTCGCCCCCGGTGCCCGGGTCGTAGCCGGGCACCAGGGGCGAGTCCTAGCAAATGCCGCCTCAGCAGCCTTGAGAACCCCGTGCGATCACGGGCAAGCCTGCACGCTGTCCTCGAGCCGGAAGACGGGCGGGTCGGCACTCGGCGCAACGAACGTCGCGTAGACCGTTGCCCCACCGGCGCTCGAGACCTGGACCGGGTCATCGTCCTCGACGAACACGGCACCGTTCTCAGAGGTCGGCCCGTACGTCTTCGAGCTGCAGTTTGAATGCGTTAGGGTCACTAGACCGGACTGCACAGCCAGGATCGCGATGCCTGGGTGGTGATGCCATCCGCTGAAGCCGCCCGGAGCGATGTCGAACTGTTGGACGCGGACGTCGGTCGGACGTTTCGTCTGGAACTTGACCCGGTCGTTGTTCACATGGACCTTTTTGTCGAAGTTCGCGGTGACGAGTGGCGTCTGCCCCACGAATCCGGACCCCGGCGATCCGAGAGCCACGGTTACGAGCGTTCCGATCACCGCAACTCCGAAGATCGCGGCACTCAACTTCTTCCTCGAACCAAATACACTCAACAGTTCCACCTCCTCGGGCCGCTGCTCGCGCAAGGGCCCCTCGTCAACATTCACCGGCGGCCGTCGTGTCGGTTCGGGCGAGGGTGCGGGAGAGCGGTTGCATCCCGGCTGCAAGGTGGCCACACTTGGCTGCAGAGGGGAGCACAATGCAGTTTGGGATCCTTGGCCCGCTCGAGGTCTCCGACGAGGGTCGGCGGGTCGACATCGGGGGTCACAAGCAGCGCGCCCTCCTCGCCTCGCTCCTGCTGCACGCGAACGAGGTCGTCTCGCTCGATCGGCTGATCGACGAGCTCTGGGGCGAGACGCCCCCGCCGTCTGCGGCGAAGACGCTTCAGGCTCAGGTCTCACGTCTGCGCCGGTCGCTCAACGGGGACGAGGATCCCGCGGCGCACATGCGCGGGCCGCTCCAGACCCGCGGCCACGGCTATGTCCTCACGGTCGAGCCAGGCCAGGTCGACGCAGACCGCTTCCAGGGCATGCTCGAGGACGGCGCGACGTGCTCGAGCCGACGGGAAGCCTGAGGAGGCCGCCGAGGAGCTGCGCCGGGCGCTCGCCCTCTGGCGGGGCCCGGCCCTGGCCGACTTCACCTACGAGTCGTTCGCACAGAGCGAGATCGCGCGCCTGGACGAGCTGCAGCTGACGGCGCTCGAAGAGCGCATCGAGGCCGACCTCGCGCTCGGCCGCCACGCTGAGCTCGTCGGCGAGCTGGAGGCGCTCGTCGCTCGGCATCCGCTGCGGGAGCGGCTCCGGGGCCAGCTCATGCTCGCCCTCTACCGCTCCGACCGCCAGGCCGAGGCGCTGCACGTCTACCAGGAGTTCCGTCTCGCCCTCGCCGAGGAGCTCGGTTTGGAGCCGAGCCAGGGGCTGCAGCGGCTGGAGCGCCAGATCCTGGAGCAGGACCCGGAGCTCGCGGCGCCGGCGCGGAGCCTGGGGCGGAGGCCCGTCCGACGCCGCACGGGCCTGCTCGTCCTGGCCGGCGCTCTCCTGCTCGCGGCGGCCGTTGGCGCAGTCGCCGTCCTGCTCGTCCGCGATGGAGGCAGAGAGACCGTCGCCGACAGCGAGGAGACGATCGCGGGCGGAAACGCGGGCGTGCTGGATCCGAGGACAGGCGAGCTTCTGGCGACCATTCCTCTCGGAACGTCGCCCACGAGCATCGCCGTCGGGGAAGGGAGCGTCTGGGTGCTCGACGCCGACGACAGGACCCTCTCGCAGATCGATCCGAAGGAGCGCGCCGTCGTGCGGACGTTCAGCACGGGCTCGACGCCGACCGACCTCGCCGTCGGCGCGGGCGCGATCTGGATCGGAAACGGCGTGCCCAAGGCAAGGACGGCGCTCCCGGAGAGCGTGTCCCGATTCGGCCCGGAGTCGGCCGTCGTCGACGAGACGATTCCCCTGTCCCAGGCAAGCCGCGCGACTCTCACCTGGGTCTCACATGACAGCCAGAGACCGCATATCGCGGTGACTGATGCCGCTGTCTGGGTGGTCAATCCCGATCTGAGCGTCTCCCGGATCGACCCGACGGACGAACCGGGTCGTTGCGGGCGTTGCCGACGTCCGGGCGTACAGCATCGCTGCGGGCGAGGGCGAGGTGTGGATCCTCAACCTCCGAGGGGAGGTCGTCGAGATCCATCCTCTGACGAACACCGCCTCGAAGGGGATCCGGGTCCCCGGCGCGAGCCAGGGGGCGCTCGCCGTCGGCGCCGGCGCGGTCTGGGTCGCCGATCCCGTCGGCGGCAGCGTCTGGCGGATCGACCCCGACCCGGAGCCTGTCGTGCGCCCCATCTCGCTCGGGGTCGGCGTCGGCGGGGTCGCCTTCGGCGAGGGGGCGGTCTGGGCGACCAACGAGATCGCCGACGAGGTCTACCGCATCGACCCGGACACGAACGAAGCTCGGGTCGTCAGCCGGATGGCGGCACCGCGCGGAGTCGCGGTCGGCGAGGGCGGCGTCTGGGTCACGTCGGCGGGACAACCGCCGGCCGAGGAGGCTCTTCCGGCTTCCTCCTGCGGCAAGCGCTTCTACGGCGGAGCGGGCAGCCCGCGTTTCACCGTCGTGTCCGATCTGCCGCTGCAGGGCCAGCCCCGGTCGGCCACCCTGCCCATGACGGAGGCGATCCGCTTCGTCCTCGAGCAGCGTGGCTTCAGGGCAGGGCAATACACCGTCGGCTACCAGTCGTGCGACGACTCGACGGCCCAGGCCGGGGACTTCGACCTCAACAAATGCGTCTCGAACGCGGAGGCCTATGCCCGTAACCTCGCGGTCATCGGCGTCATCGGGCCGTACAACTCAGACTGCTCGCGCGTGCAGATCCCGATTGTGAACGCGGCTCCGGGCGGGGCCTTGGCGATGATCAGCCCGTCGAACACGTGGACCGGGCTCACGCGCCCCTACCCGAGCCTGCGCCCGGGCGGGTTCGATGCTCGGTACCCGTCGGGTGAGCGAAACTTCGTCCGCATCGCGGCCGCCGACCACCTGCAGGCCGCGGCCGACGCCCAGCTTGTCAAGGAGCTGGGCGCGCGGCGCCTGTTCGTTCTCACGGACGGGCACCTACTTCGGGACGACGTGACCACCGCGGCGCGGAACCTCGGGCTCGAGATCGTCGGCTCCACCCGGTGGAGCGTCGAGGCTCGGAATTTCGAGCGCCTCGCCCGAAGCATCGCCCGGACCCGCGCCGACGCGGTCTTCCTCGGCGGCCTCCTCTATCCGAACGGGGGCGCCCTGGTTCGGGATCTCCGCGCCCGCCTCGATCCCGACGTGGCGCTCGTCGCCACCGAAGGGTTCACGCCCGTCCCGGATCTGATCGAGGCCGCCGGGCCGGCGGCACGCGGGATGTACCTCAGCGGCTGGGGCGTGCCGAACAGCGAGCTCCCGCCCTCGGGCAGGCGGTTTCTCGAGGCGTTCGAAGCCACCCGAGCAGGCGAGCCGAGCCCGTCGTGGTCCGCCGCGTACGCCGGCCAGGCGGCGGAGATCCTGCTCGACGCGATCGCCCGCTCCGACGGCACGCGCTCGTCGGTGACGGAGGAGCTTCGCCGGACGACGGTCGAGGACGGCATCCTCGGCGACATCCGCTTCGACGAGTACGGCGACCTCATGGAGGGGCCGGTGACCATCTTCCGCGTCGTCGGCAAGAGCCAGCCGGGCCTCCTGCCCTTCTGGGAGGGCGCGGTCGTCGATCGGGTGATCCTCGCCCGGGCGGATCTGCTTCGCTAGGGCGGCATCCCGGCGTCGATCCAGCTCCTGAAGCGCTGGACCTGCTCGTCCGGCCACGGGTCGTCGCACGGCATCGAGCCGTCGGCGAGGCGGTCGTGGATCTCCTCGGCGTGCTCCTTCACGTCCTCGTAGGAAGCGAGGTCGAACGCCCATGACATGGCGTCGGCATCCTCCGGGCGGAAGAGCGGGCCGATGTCGGCCTCGAAGCTCACCACCCGGCTCCGTCGTCGATGGCGATGTGATGGCCCGCCGGCACGAGGCTGTCCAGCGCGAGGCCGCCGAAGCGGCCGCGATGGAAGAGGAGCGGCTCGCCGCCGCCGTGGGCGATGGAGACGACCTCGCCGAGCACCAGAGCGTGGTCGCCGGCGGGCTCGATCCGCTCGACGTGGCAGCGCAGGACGGCGGTGGCGCCCGAGACCGAGAGGAACCCCTCGCGATCCTTTTCCACGTAACCGGTCGGAAAGGGTGCTCCCGGCGCGGAGAAGTCGAGGGCGACGTCTTGCTGGCCGCGCTTGAGAATGCTCACCGTAAAGCGTCCGCTCGCCGACGTCGCGTGCAGCGTGCGCGATCCGTTCCCGAGCGAGATCAGCACGAGCAGCGGATCGAGGGACACGGACGTGAAGGCGTTCAGCGTCATGCCGGCCGGAGTCTCCTCGTGCTCGGCGGTGACGACCGCCACGCCGGTGGCGAACTCGCCGACGCAGCCGCGGAAGGCGCTGACGAGGGCCTCCGACGGCCCTCCGCCCTCAGACATCCGTTCCATCCCTCGCCGTGACGCGTACCGGCATCCGCTTGAGCGCGTTCGTGAAGTTCGTCCGCATCCGCTCGGGCGGGCCGGTCAGCTCGAGATCGGCGAGCCTCGGCAGGAGCTGGTCGAACATCACCTGAACCTCCAGCTTGGCGAGGTGGGCGCCGAGACAGTAGTGGGGCCCGCCGCCGCCGAAGGTGAGGTGCGGGTTCGGCCTCCGGCCCACGTCGAAGCGGAGCGGGTCGGCGAAGACCTCCTCGTCGAAGTTGGCCGACCCGTACCAGACGACGACCTTGTCCCGGGCCTTGATCGACTGCCCGCGGAGCTCGACGTCGCAGGTGGCGGTGCGCCGGAAGTGGAGGACGGGGGACGACCAACGCAGGATCTCGTCTGCGCCCGAGCTCCAGAGAAGGTCCGGCTCGTCGGCGAGCCGCTGCCACTGGTCGCGGTGCTCAATCAGCGCCAACATGCCGTGCGCGATCGCCTGGCGGGTCGTCTCGTTCCCGGCGACGACGAGGAGCAGGAACATCGTGTCGAACTCCCGCTCGGTCAGGCGCTCGCCGTCGATCTCCGCATGGACGAGTTTGCTCACGAGGTCGTCCGTGGGCGCCTCGCGCCGCTCGGCGGCCAGGCGGTGGCCGTAGTCGAAGAGCTCGAGCGCGGCCGGGCTCCGGAACGGCAGCATCCGGTAGCGGTCGCTCTCGGGGCTGTCGAGGAGGACGTCGGTCAGCTCCGGGTCGGTGTTGCCGATCATGCGGTCGCCCCAGTCGATCAACTCGTCGTTGTCCGCCTCGGGGGCGCCGAGCAGTCGGGCGAGGACGCGGATCGGGAGCTGCTTCGCGATCTCCTCGACGAAGTCGAGCTCGCCGCGGGGAAGCGCCCGGTCGAGGACGTCCGTCGTGCAGCTCGCGAAGGGCGAGCTCGTAGGCTTTGACCGCTCGGGGCGTGAAGGGCGGCCCGACGAGCCCGCGCAGGTGCGTGTGTCGCGGCGGGTCTGTCTCCAGCATCGAACGGCGGGCGTCCTGCTGCTCCTCGTCGAGATCCTCGAGATTGGCCCCTTCCCCGGAGACGAACGTCTTGGTATCGCGCGAGACGGCGACGACGTCCGCGTGCTTCGTCACGCACCAGTAGCCGCGGCCGTGCGGCCAGTCGTACCACCAGACGGGCGCCTCGCGACGGAGGAGCGCGAAGGTCTCGTGGGGGAGGCGCTCGGCGAAGACGTCGTTCTCGAGGTTGACATCGCCGAGGCCGGGGCGGGGGTCGACGACGGTCACCGGGTCGTGCCCTCGAAGATCTGCAGCGTCTTCAGGTCGGAGTAGAAGTCGAGCGCGTAGTCGCCGCCCTCCCGGCCGATGCCGGAGATGCCGATGCCGCCGAAGGGCGCAGTCAGGTCGCGGACGAGGAAGCAGTTGACCCAGACGGTGCCGGCCCGAACGGATCGGCCCACCCGCTCGGCCCGCTCGGTCGAGGACGTGTAGAGGGTGGCCGCGAGCCCGTACTCCGTCGAGTTGGCCAGCGTGACCGCTTCCTCCTCGGTGGCGAAGGTCTGGAAGGTGAGGACCGGCCCGAACACCTCCCGCTGGACGATCTCGGAGTCGTTCGAGCGCGGCTCGACGAGCGTCGGCTCGTACCAGAGCCCGCCGATCTCGGCCACCTTGCCGCCGCGGACGATGCGGTCACCGTTCGCGCGGGCCCGCTCGACGAAGCCCTCGACGCGCGCGAGGTGATCGCGGTGGATGAGCGGCGAGATCGTCGTCGCCTCTTCGCGAGGGTCGCCGAGCACGTGGGCGTCGACGGCGGCGTGGAAGCGCTCGAGGAACTCGCCGGCCGCGCTCTCCTCGACCAGCAGGCGCGTGCCGGCCATGCAGTTCTGGGTCGAGTCGTCGTACTGGAGGGCCGCCTTCTGCGCCGCCGCGTCGATGTCCGCGTCGGCGAAGACGACCAGCGGGCTCTTGCCGCCGAGCTCGGCGGTGAAGGGAACGAGGTTCTGCGCTGCCGACGTCGCCACGAGCCGGCCGGTGTCCGAGGAGCCCGTGAAGCTCACGCGGCGGAGGCGGCCGTCTGCGACCAGGGTCGCTCCGGCCTCCTCGCCGATCCCCTGCACGATGCTGAGGACGCCCGGCGGGATCTCGGCCTCCTCGGTCAGGTCGGCGAGGAGCGAGCACGAAAGCGGCGCCCACTCGGGAGGCTTGAGGACGACGGTGCAGCCGGCGGCGAGCGCGGGGGCCGTCTTCCAGGTCGAGAGCATGAAGGGCGCATTCCAGGGCGTGATCACGCCGACTGGGCCCGCGGGCATGCGGACGACGCGGTTCGTGGTGCCGTTCGAGCTCCACTGTCGCTCCACGTGGGTCTCCGCGAGCTCCGCGTACGCCCGGTAGTTCCGCGCGCCGCGCGGGATCACGCGGGCCTTCAGGGAGCGCTCGAGCATCGCCATGTCGAGGCACTCGACGGCCGCGATCCGGTCCACGTTCTCGTCGATCAGGTCGGCCAGTCGCCGCAGGCGCTCGGCCCGCCCGGAGGCGCCGAGCGCGGCCCAGGCGGGGAAAGCGGCAGCCGCCGCCTCGACCGCCAGCCCGACCTCGCGCTCTCCGCCGCGCGCAACCTCCGCGAGCAGCTGCTCGTCGATCGGCGAGACGTCCTCGAAGCGCTCGTCGCCCGCGACACGCTTGCCGCCGATGAAGTGGTCGGGGGAGACGGCGACGCCGGCGACGGTCGTCATCTCGTGAACACCGTCGCGCTCGGGTCGACGATGGTGTTGCCTCCGTCGATCGCCACCACCGCGCCGGTGGTGAAGCCCGCCTCGTCGGAGGCGAGCCAGGCGACCGCCGAAGCGATCTCCTCCGGGCTGCCGGGGCGGCGCAGCGGCACGGGCGAGGCGACGAGCTCGTAGGCGCCCTCGCGGTCGGTGCCCCGCAGCTCCGCGAGCTCGTCCATCTCCTCGTCGGCCATCGGCGTCCGCACCCAGCCGGGGCAGATGCAGTTGGCGCGCACCCCGAGTGGCCCGTAGTCGAGCGCGATGCACTGCGTGAGCATGATCAGCCCGGCCTTGGCGGTGCAGTAGGCCGCGGAGCGCGGTGCGGCCCGGAGGCCCGAGTCCGAGGAGATGGTCACGAGCGAGCCCTTGGTCCGCACCAGCTCCGGTATGGCCGCGCGGCAGGCGAGGAAGGCGCCGGTCAGGTTCGTCCGCAGCACCGCGTCCCAGCCCTCGGGCGACTGCTCCTCGACCGTTCCACCCAGCCCGATGCCGGCGTTGCAGACGAGGAGGTCGAGCCGGCCGAATGCCTCCTTGGCCGCGACGACAGCCTTCTCGGCGTCCGCCGGGTCGCCGGTGTCTCCCTGAACCGTGAGCGCGCCGGTCTCGGCGGCGACCGCCTCGAGCGGCTCGCGGCGGCGGCCGGTGATGCACACGCCGTACCCGTCCGCCGCGAGGCGGCTCGCGATCGCCGCGCCGATGCCCGTCCCGCCCCCGGTGACGAGCGCCGCCCGCTTCATGCCTCGGCGCCGGCGGGAACCTCGGAGCGCGTGTAGTCGCGCACGGTCTCGAGGTCGTCGACCGTGTAGGCGAACGTGAAGCGGAAGCCCTTGCCGACTCGCACCGGCGCGAGGGCGGCAAGCTCCTCGCCCGGCGCCTCGTGGAGCTCGAGCTCGGCCGGCCCTTCCCAGATCGGCGAGATGGCCCGGTCGCGACTGCGGGCCCTGACGAGCTCGTGCACCGCGGGATCGTCGTGGCGGCCTGCGGCGAGGCGCGGGAAGTGGCGCACGTTCACGAGCGGCGGATCGTTGTGCGTCGGGCCCTCGGCGCTCTCGCGCTCGAGGGTCACCGCTCCGAACGCGAGGCGGCGGTCGTTCGCCGCGAGCGTGCCGGCGAAGCGGCCCCCGGCTGCCAGGGTCGGCCCGGCCTTGGAGTCGACGAGGAAGTGGCGGGTCATGTGGATCGAGCCGAGCTTCTTCGGGAAGCCCTGCACCCAGCCGCGGACGAGGGCGAAGTCGCGGTCGACCCAGATGTACGGACAGGTCGTCACGGGCTCTCCGTCGAGAAGGGCGTTCACGACGACGAAGAACTCCTTGTACTGGCTCCGTACCGGGTCGTCGAGCTCCTCGCCGGAGTCCGAGCACGACTGCCAGTCGATGAAGAGCGCCGCGCTTCGGCCCGGGTCGGGATGCGGCTCGAGCCCCGGAGGGAGCACCGCCGCGACCGCCTCGGCATCGGCCCAGTACTCGATGACGACGAAGTCGCCGACGTAGTGCCACGGCGGGGCGGGGACGAGCGAGGAGCGGCCTTCGGGCGAGCGGGGGAGCGAGTAGCCGCGCAGCATCAGTCGTGGAGGAACTGCTCGACGAGCGACTCGGCGAAGGACTTGTCGGCGATCGAGTAGGCGAGCGCCGTCATCCGCCAGGAGTCCGAGAGGTAGAAGCGCTCGTACAGCTCGCCTCGGCCGCCGAGGTCGGAGCCGATGTAGTCCCAGGCGAGGCGGAAGAGACGGATCCGGCGCTCCGCGTCGGCCCCGGCAGCCTGGTAGAAGGTGTCGATGAGGGGGCGAAGCGGCCCGTCCAGGTCGGCCCGGGAGGGGGTGGCCATGAAGCCGCCGCCCCCGATCAGCTGGAGCAGCTCGTTCGCGCGCGGCAGCCACTTGGGCATCTCGCCGCGGAGCGCCAGGAAGGGCCGGTCGTCGGGGTACCAGACTCCGCCCTCGTCCAGGCTCGAGCCCGCCTCGCCGGCCACGAGCGCGGAGCGGGTCAGCTCGCACATGTTCCAGATCTGGCCGAGCTTCTCCTGGATGTGGTCGAAGCGGACGACCCCGATCGTGTTCGCGATCAGGTGCCCGAGCCCGAAGGCGAAGCACAGCTTCACGTAGGCGCGCGTGAAGGCCTGGTGCATGATGTGGCCGCGCCAGCCTGTGTCGGTGATCACCTCGGAATAGCCGACCGTGTCGCCGTCGAGGAAGACGCGTTCCTTCGGCACCTCGACGTCGTCGAAGATGACGACGCAGTCCATCTCGTCGAAGCGCGAGGAGAGCGGGTAGTCGTACGCGGGCCGCTGCTTCGAGTAGCTGTCGCGGCAGATCAGCTTGAGGCCGGGCGTCGCGATCGGGATGGCGAACGAGAGCGCGTAGCGGCCGTCCTGCGGGCGGATGTCGGAGCCCGGGTAGATGAGCAGCTCGTCGGCGAACGGGGCGAGGGTGGCGAGCATCCGCGCTCCGCTGACGACGATCGTGTCGTCCGTCTCGTCGATCTTGTGCAGCGAGATCTGGCCCGCGGCCTGCTCGGCCTCCGGCTTCGACCGGTCGACCTGCGGGTTCATGAGCGCGTGCGTCGTCGACAGGTCCTCGTCGCGCATGCGTCGCTGATAGGCGACGAGGTTCGCCGCGCCCTCCTCGTTGCCCCGCCGCCCCCAGACGTCGGTGCGTCCGGCGAAGCAGGCGAACGTGACGTTCAGGTAGTCGGGCGTCCGGCCCATCATTCCGGCCGACAGCGAGGCCGTGAGCTCGATCGCGCGGCGACGTCGCTCGAGGTCCTCGCGCGAGCGCGGGATCAGATGGGTGACGTTGACGAGCCGCCCGTCGTCGGGCGACGGGGCGAGCATCTCGTCCGCGTGGGAGTGCTGGAGGTCGAAGACGCGCGCCATCGACTCGGCCGCGGCCCGCAGCTCCTCACGCTCCAGCGGGTGCGTGACCTGCTCGCCGTTCAGCCAGACTTCGCGCTCGCCGCTTCGCAGCCCCTCCAGGAACTGCTCGCCGGTGCGCGCGGCGACGTCGGGCGCGCCTTTCCTCTCCTCGGCCCGGGCCGTTGCCATCAGGCCCCCCTCTCCTTCAGCGGGATTCCCAGAGCTTCGAGGCCCTGCCGCTCGGACTCGACCGCCTCCTCGTCGAAGCGGAAGTACGAGCGTGGCGGCAGGATGCCCCAGACGTTCGACGCGTGGGTGTCGTCCGGCCACTGGCGGGGCTCGTGATCGGGCTCGAGCTGCTCGACGTCGCAGAAGATCTCCACGAAAAGGTCCTCCTCCGGCACGCGCACGTAGCCGCTCAGGTTGCGCCCGAGACCGTGGCGGAGCGGGCCCCAGGCGAGCCAGCGGCCGTGCTGCGCCAGGTGGTCGAACGCGACTCGCATCTCGCCCCAGTCCACCATCTCCAGGGCGAGGTGGTGGAGGTGGACGAAGCTCTTGTCGACGAAGGCGAGCGCGTGGTGGTCGGCATTGACGTGGAACCAGACGCCGGCGTCGCCGAGCCGGTCTGTGATTCGCATGCCGAGAACGTCGGTGTAGAAGGCTGTCTGGCCGTCGAGGTCGGCGGTGAGGAAGTTCGTGTGGCCGAGCTTGCGCGGACGGAAGGCGTGCAGCTCGGTGGTCGAGCGGGCGACGTCGGGCCAGGGCTCGTCCGCGGGCCGGTAGGGGACGAGCTGCACGCCGTTGCCCTCCGGATCGGCGAGGTGAAGGCCGTCGTCGCGACGCTCGTAGCCGACGCCGGAGCGCTCCAGGTGGGCGGCGGCGCCGTCGAGCGTGAGGCCGCGCGCGAGCTCGAAGGCGTGGTGGTCGAAGCCGGGGTCGGCGCCCTCGACGAGCTCGAGCGAGTAGGGCTCGTAACCGCAGCGGAGGACGGCCCGGCCGTCCTCGCGGCCACTCTCGGTCAGCCCGAACTGCACGCACCAGCGCGGAACGGCCTCGTCGAGGTCGGCAACCCGCAGGGCGACGTGATCGATGCGGCGGAGACCTAGCATCTACTCGCCGCGGCGAGGCGCCAAGCACGCCTCCGCCGCGAGTTGCATACAATATCCCGTTCTCGACCCGCACCGCAAGGAGGCCGTGTGACAGAGCAGCAGGAGCGGCGACAGCGCGGGCTCGCCCGGCTCGCGGAGCTCGGCGACGAGCCCGGCGGCGAGGAGTTTCTCGCCCGCATGGGCGACCTGGGGGACTGGCTCGTCGACTTCGTCTTCGGCGACGTGCACGCGCGGCCCGGCCTGGGCGCGCGCGAGCGCGAGCTGATCATTCTTGCCGCGCTCACGACCCTGGGCAGCTCGGATCCGCAGGTGCGGGCCCACGTGCGCGCGCTCCGCGCGATCGAGGTTCCGTACCTGGAGATCGAGGAGGCGATCCTGCAGACGGCGCCCTACGCCGGCTTCCCGCGGGCAATCAACGCCCTCAAGGTGCTGCGCGACGAGCAGGAGGCGGCGGCGTGAAGGCCGTCCGCTACATCGCTCTGAGCGGCGACGTGCGGATCGGGGCGCTCGACGACGAGCGCGTCCGCGACGCGGGCCCGGCCGGGCCGCGCGGCTTCGTCCCGACGCCGGAGGCCTGGCAGGCCCTAGCGGCCGCCGACGGGCCCGAGCACGCCCTCGGCGACGTCCGGCTCCTCCACCCGGTAGTCCCGGAGAAGATCCTCGCGATCGGCGTCAACTATCGCTCGCACGCCGAAGAGTCGGAGCTCGAGGTGCCGGAGGTCCCTGTCGTGTTCGCGAAGTGGGCCTCCTCGCTGATCGGCCCCGACGAGGAGATCGTCGTCCCGTTCGAGGAGACTCGGCCGGACTTCGAGGGCGAGGTCGGCGTCGTGCTCGGCGAGCGCGTCTACCGTGCCGACCAGGAGCAGGCCAGACGGGCGATCGGGGGGATCACCGCGATCCACGACGTCTCCGGCCGTCGCGCCCAGCTCGAGACGCCCCTGCGCCAGTTCACCCTCGGCAAGAGCTTCGACACGTTCGCGCCGCTCGGCCCGTGCATCGCCTCGCCGGACGGCTTCGACCTCGAGGACGTCCGCCTGACGACGACCGTCTCGGGCGAGCTCATGCAGGACGCCTCGACGAGCGACCTCGTCTTCGGCTTCGTCGATCTCATCGTCTACCTCTCGAAGGGCATGACCCTGGAGGCCGGCGAAGTGATCGCCACGGGGACGCCGGGCGGCGTCGGCGACTCGCGCGTCCCGCCGCGCTACCTCGTGGAAGGCGACATCGTCGAGATAACGGTCGAGGGCGTGGGGACGCTCCGGAACCCGGTTCGGCTCGAGCGCTAGAGGGTTGATAGGAAATTCCGCCGCCGCCGGGGGCGCTCCAGACCAAGCCGGGCCGTGCGGTCGTTCGCGGCGCGTAGCAGCGCTACGGGTCGCGGGCGAACGTGCTGATCCGGCGCCGTGTCTGGGGCGTCATCCGGCCCGGCGGAGTTTCACATCAGGCCTCTAGTTCCTACCGCTCCGGCGGATAGGCCGCGATGTGCTTGCGCGTCAGGCGCTCGGCGTGCGTGGCGCTGCCGGCCGCCACCGCCCCGACGATCGCCTCGTGCTCGTCGGCCCAGGCGAGCACCTGTGCCCGGTCGCGGGCCTGGCGAGCGAAGATCGGGACTCCGATCCGCGAGAGCCAGAGGAGCTCCGCGAACTGCGAGAGGTGAGGGTTGCCGCCCGCGGCGACCAGGACTAGGTGAAACTCGCGGTTGAGTGCGAAGCTCGCCGTCACGTCGTCGGCGACGTCGCGCTGCCGGCGCACGATCTCACGCATGCGCTCGATGTCCCCGGGGTCGCGGCGTTCGGCCGCCATCCGGGCGGCGCCGGGCTCGAGCACCAGGCGCGCCCGCCAGGCCTGCTCCATGTCGCCGAACTCGCGCAGTGCGACGGTCGCGCCCCGGTTGGGGGCGAAGTCGACCAGCCCCTCGCTGACGAGGCGCGCGAGCGCTTCGCGCAGCGGCGTCCGGGAGACCCCGAGCTCTTCGGCCAGCGCTTCCTGGCGCAGCCTGGAGCCCGGTGGGAGCTCGCCCGCGACGATTCGCTGGAGCAGCTCCTCATGGACCTGGTCGACGACGCTTCGGATCTCGAGCTGCCCGGCGTCCTTCACGGCGCACCCACCCGGCGCTCGGCTTCGTCCTCCGGAATGGCCAGGGCGACGTGGAGCGTGTTCGCCGTCACCTCCGGCTGCTCGCCGACTCGCTCGAGCTCGCGGTCGAGCTCGACGACCGGGTTCTCCAGGCGTCCGATCCCGTCCACCTCGACGGCCACGACGTCTCCGGGCTCGACCGGCCTCGAGTTCGCAGGCGTTCCGGTCAGAAGGACGTCTCCCGGCTCGAGGGTGATCAGGCGGGAGACGTCCGCGATCTGGTAGGCGAAGGAGAAGAGCAGGTCTCGGCCCGTGTGCCCCTCCTGGACGAGCTCGCCGTTCACGTAGGTGCGGAGAGTGAGGTCGTCGGGGTCGACCTCGTCGGCATCGACGAGCACGGGCCCGAGGGGGCAGAAGCCGTCTTGACCCTTGACCCGGAGCATCGAGCCGCGGTCGGCGTGCCGGAAGTCGTGGACGCCCCAGTCGTTGGCGATCGTGTACCCGCCGACGTAGCGAAGCGCGTCTCGCACGGAGGCGCCGAGACACCGCTCGCCGATGACGACGGCGATCTCGCCCTCGTAGTTGAGGAAGCGACAGCCGGGCGGGCGGGCGACCGGAGCTCGATGGGCCGAGACAGAGCTCGGCGGCTTCAGAAAGTACGACGGCTCCACCGGGAGCCGCGCCATCCGGTACTCCTCGGCCCGGCTGCGGTAGGTGAGGTGCGTGGCGACGATCTTGGAGGGCTCGGCCGGCGCGAGGTAGCGCGCCTCATTCGCAGACACGGTCGATCCGTCCTTGCAGCCGGATGGCGTCGCCGGCAGGTGTGCCCCAGACTCCCTCGCCGTCCGATCTCGATGTGCACGCGACCCATCTGACGAATGTATACATTCGTCGCCAGGATCACGGAGTCGGCTCCGGCGCAGGAACGGAAAGCGGCGTGCCTAGCTGCCGTTTCCCGAGTCCTCTGCGTGGTACGCGCCAGCAAGCGTCGCTCCTCGTCGCGCTTCGGGAAGAGGAAGAAGATGAGCGCCCCGCCGAGAAGGACGGCGACGATCCCGGCGAGATAGGCCCACTGGTCGCCCTGGAGGAACGACGTCTTGGCCGCGGCGATGATCGTGTCGGCGTCCTGCGGGTGTTGCTGGGCGATCGCCTCGGCGCCGTCGAAGGACTTCGTCAACTGGCTCTGGACGCTCTCGGAGACGTCCTTCCCCGACGCGGCGATCGCGGCCGACGCGGCGCTCGCGTAGCCCGCGGTGAGGAGCGCGCCGAAGATGGACTGCATGACCGCACCGCCCAGGTCGCGTTGCAGGTCGGCGGTGCCGGAGGCCATTCCGGCCCGCGTGACGGGCACTGAGCCGGTCAGCGAGTGCGAGGCGGGCGTGCCCGCGAGCCCGACGCCGATCCCGACGAGGGCGTAGCCGAGCCCTACCTTCCAGTAGGAGATGTCCTCCTTCCAGAGGAGCAGCATCGCCAGGAAGCCGAGGAGGACGAAGACGTAGCCGAGCAGCAGCGTCGCCCGTGCTCCGTGAGCCTCGACGAGCTTCGCCGAGCGAGGCGCGACGAGCACCATGAAGAGCGCCGCCGGGATGATCGCGAGCCCTGCGTCGAGCGTGGAGTAGCCGAGCACGTTCTGGAGGAACTGCTGGCCGATGAACATCGCGCCCATGAGGGAGCCGAAGACGACGATTCCCGCGCAGGCCGCCACCCAGAAGACGCGCCGCCCGGCGACGTGGAGGTCGTACAGCGGGTTCGCGGCCCGTCGCTGCCGGAGGTAGAAGGCGGCCAGGCTGGCGAGCGCGACGACCGCGAGCCCGATCACCAGCGTGCCCTCGCTCGGGACGGGCGCAAAGTTGATCGCCAGGATCAGCGCCGCGACGAGGAGGACGGAGAGGATGCCGCCGAGGTTATCGACGGGGTCCGTCGTCTCGTTCACATGGGCCGGGACGAGCAGCCACGCCAAGACGAGGGCGACGGCCGCGAGCGGGAGCGTGATCAGAAAGACCGAGCCCCACCAGAAGTGCTCGAGCAGGAGCCCCGAGAGCAGGGGGCCGAGGGCCGCGATGGCACCGCCGATGCCCGACCAGAGCGCGATCGACTTCGTGCGTGCCGGCCCCGACCAGAGCGCGGTGATCAGCGCCAGCGTCGTCGGGTACGCCATGCCCGCCGCGAGGCCGCCGCCGACGCGGGCGGCGAAGAGGACCTCGTCCGAGGGCGCGTAGGCGGCGAGCAGCGACATCGGGATCGCGAGCGCCGTGCCGAGGATGAGCATCAGCTTCCGCCCGTAGCGGTCGCCGAGCGCGCCGAGGTAGAGGACGGATGCCGCCAGGCCGAGCGAGTAGCCGACCGCGATCAGGTTCAGCGACACCTGGCCTGCGTCGAACGCCTCCCCGATCGACGGAAGCGCCACGTTGGCGACGGACAGGTTGAGGTTCGCGACCGCCGCGACCAGGATGAGCGCGATCAGGATGAGCCCCGACCGCGCGGGAGCGCTCGGGGCGTTGCGCGGGGCGGCGTTCGTCGAGGCCGTCAAGGTACGCGAGAGTATCCTCTCGCGCGTGCATCTTGCCCTTTCGGTCCACGACGAGAACCGCTCGCGGCGCTTCTACGAGACCTACTTCGGCTTCGACGCCGAGCCTCCCGAGCGCATGTCGGACGGCGTCCTCATGCTCTCCGACGCGGCCGGGTTCGCCCTTGCGCTCAAGGAGACCGACGAGCCGATCTCCCTGCCCGGCTTCCTGCATTTCGGGTTTCGCAGCGCCTCGAGCGCCGGCGAGGTGAGGGCCTTTCGGGATCGCCTCCGGCAGGACGGTGTGCCGATCGTGGAGGAGTGGGAGGAGCCCGGGTACGTGAGCGTCAAGTGCCGCGATCCCGACGGCTACGTCATCGAGCTCGCCTGGGAGCCCGACTGAGGACCTCTAGCTAGAGCAGGATCTGCGCAGCCGTCTCGGGCGGGCAGCCGGCGCGGCCGAGCCGGACGGCGAGATGGAGGTCGACCTCGGAGCGAAGAGCCAGCTTGAGGGCGTTCCTCGCGTCGTAGCCCGCCGCCAGCAGGCTCTCGTGACGCCATGAGAACACCCGCTCCTCCTCGGTCTCCAGAGCGTCCAGCTCGTGCGCGATCGTGTCGAGTGCCGCCATCTGATCTCACCAGATAGACGGCGCGCACGACGGATTTCTTCCCGCCAAGCCCTCCCGGCTATCTCCGCGTTCCGAGCACGAGCAGGTACTCCCGCGTGTGGACGATCTCTCCGTCGGCGCGGTAGTTCTGCTCGAAGAAGTCCACCCAGTCGCTGTGGAGCTCCTCGCGTCGATCGCCGAGCGAGTCCGCGAGCGTCTTCGTCGGGCCGTAGCTCGTGGAGAAGAGCTCCCAGTACTCCTCGCCGGAGGACACCCGCAGCGTGGACACGTGCTCGCTGAGCTCGAGCTCGAACGCCTCGCCGAGCAAATCGCGGACGTGCTCCTCGCCACCCCAGGCAAATGGGCTGCTTGGCGGCGGGGCAGGCTGATAGCGGGCCATCACCGCGAACATCCGGGCCAGCCCGCCTGTGGGCGTCCAGTTGGCCAGGGCGATCCGCCCGCCGGGCCGGGTGACCCGGGCGAGCTCGCCGGCGGTCGCCTCGTGGTCTGGCGTGAACATCACCCCACAGGTCGAGGAGACCTTGTCGAAGCTCGCGTCGGCCAGCTCGAGGCTCTCCGCGTCGCCCACGCGGTAGTCGATCTCGAGGCCGAGCTCGCCGGCGCGCTCCTGTGCGGTCGCGATCAGGGCCGGCGCCAGGTCGATACCGGTTACGTTCGCCCCGGCGGACGCGGCCCGCTCGGCGACGGCGCCGGTGCCGCACGCGAGGTCGAGCCAGTTGTCTCCGGGGGCGGGAGCCAGGCGCTCGACCACCACCTCATGGATGTCGCTGATCGTCTCGGTGATCCGCTGGTACGGCCCGGTTCCCCAAACCACGCTCTGCTTTGCCTTGAGCTCCTCGAATCCCATCCGTGCTCCCTTCGTTCGACCCTCGTAGTATTCCCGTCCCTAAACGTCGCGGATCGCGCCGACGGCGAGGGCAACCCCGGCGGCGACCTCCAAGGCGCCGAGCAGTCGGCCTCCCGCCGCGAGAAGCGCATCGGCGCGCGGGCCGCGGTGAACCAGTGTGGCGGCGAGAGCGAGCCCAAAGGCGACGCCGAGCGCCCCCACGGCCGCCGCTTCGACGTCGTCGCCGCCGGCCGCGATCGCGAGCGCCACGACTCCCGGGGTCAGCAGCAGCGGAAACGCGACCGGAACCACCGCCGACAGGAGGCCGGCGAGCTCGGGCTCCGCCCCCGGCCGAGCGAAGAACAGGGCCCTGGCGCCCTCGAGCGCGAGGACGAGCGCGGCCCCCAGGCGGAAGCTCTCGGGGCTGACGTCGAGTGTTTCGAGAAGCGTGCCGCCGAGCGCTGCGATTCCCGCGATCGCGCCGAGCGCGAGGAGCGCGCCGAGGGCGACGGCGGCCCGACGCTCCGGCAAGACCAGCCGCAGGCGGCACGGGTTGACCGCGGACACGAACGCGAAGACGAGGAACGCGAAGGTCATCTCGCCGCGTCGCGCTCCAGGAGCGGAAGCGTGAGAAGAAGGCCTGAGAGCGGGTGGCGCTGGTGATCCATCTGCGTGTAGCCGCCTTCGGTGAACCAGGCGCCGCGCGCGAGCAGCGGGCGGGGTGCGTCCTGCGCCTCGACCCGGTCGATCTGGCGCTTCGCCGTGCGGCCTGCCGTGCAGCGGAGGCGTGTCTCCAGATCCTCGGTCAGGTCGCCCAGCCGCGGATCGACCAGGCTGAGCTGCCAGAGCTGGGCCAGGCCCTCGGTCACGGTCCCGAGGCCGGCGCCGGAGGCCGGCTCGCCGCGCAGCAGCCGCCGGAGCCCCGTCCCTCCGCTCTGCGACTCGAGCCGGGAGTTGAGCCCGAAGATCCCGGCCAGCCGGCGCGCGTATGCGATCTCCGGCTCGCCGAGCCCCTCCGGCCCCAGCTGGGCCAGGCCGTACGCGGCCCAGTGGTCCGGGAATATGAGGAAGTAGCCCTCGACGTCGTCGCGCCGCGTCGACACGAAACGCGCCAGGCGGCGCGCGGGCTCGTTCCACCCCTCGTCAGGGAAGAGCTCGTCCATGAGCGCGAACGTCCACAGAGCCTGCCCGGTGCCGAACTTCGCGTACTCGCCCGGCACGGGGCGCTCGGTCGCCCGGCTCCAGACGCCGAGCACGCTCCCGTCCGCCTGCTGCTGGGCCCGGAGGAAGCGTGCAAGCTCGTGCAGGAGCCCGTCCTCGCTCGTGTCGCCGGTGGCCAGCCGGCGCTGGACGAGCGCCGCCGCGACGAGCGCGCTCGCGCCGAGCCTCGCATCCTGGCCCGGCTCGGCAAAGGCAGTCCAACCATCGTGTCGGAGGAGGTTCGCGTGCAGGAGGGGCAGGCCGTGCTCGGCCGCCGCGAGGGCCTCCTCGTCGCCGGTCTCGGCGGCCAGCCGGTAGAGGCCCATCATCACGCCCGCGTGCCGGGTGATGTTGTAGTCCTCGGAGACGCGGTCGGCCTCCCGGTCGTAGCCGTACGTGTAGCGACCTCCGGGCCGGGCGCCGCGCTCGAGCCAGCCGGCCGCTTCGGCGATCGCGCTCCGCGCCTCGGCGGGAGTGAGGGACGGGCAGACCTCGGCCGGCACCACCGCGACCCGGAGCACGAGCGCCCCGAGCAGGAACACGCCGGCATAGACGAGCAGGCGTCGCACGGCGGGAGGCTACGCGACAGTGACGGCCCGCGGCATCTAGACTCGGCGCGCTTTCACGTTTCCCCGCCCAGGAGGTGCCCGGTGGCCAGACCACGGAAGACCACGAGGCGGAAGGCGACCCGCAAGCGGCAGCCGAAGCGGATTCTCAACGCCAAGCCGTCGCCGAAGACGGAGGAGGACTGGACCTTCGAGACGGCGGCCGGGGCCGACATGGTCCTGGCCGCGCCGGCGATCCCCGCGTCGAAGGACCTGCGCGCGACCTGGTGGAATGTCGGCGACCAGGGCTCGACCGGCTCCTGCGTGGGTTGGGCCTGCGCCGACTCGGTGCTGCGCTGGCACTTCGCGCAGGACGGCCGGATTCCCCAGACCACCCCGCTCTCGCCGCGGTTCGTCTGGATGGCGTCCAAGGAGACGGATCCGTTCATCACCAGGCCGACCACCTTCATCGAGACGGAGGGGACGAGCATCAAGACCGCTCTCGACATCGCGCGCAAGTTCGGCGTCGTTCGCGACACGGTCCTGTCGTTCAGCTCCGGCAAGCTCTACCCCGGCCAGGCGAGCACGTTCTACGCGATCGCAGCGAGGCTGAAGATCCTCGCCTACTTCAACCTGGGGACGAGCCAGACCAACTGGCGCATCTGGCTGGCCACCAAGGGGCCCATTCTCACCCGGCTGAACGTCGACGCCACGTGGTACGCCGCGACCGCCAACAGCGGCAACCTCGACGAGTATCTCCCGGAGACCACGCGCGGCGGGCACGCTGTCGCCCTCGTCGGCTACACGTCGGGGCGGTTCATCGTCCGGAACAGCTGGGGCACCGACTGGGGCGACGGCGGCTTCGGCTACGCCTCGCTCGCGTACGCGGCCGAGGCGTTCACCGAGGCGTACGGCGTCGAGGCCTAGACCAAGGTCGAGCGAGCATGGGGCGGACTGCGAGGGTTCTCTCGCTCTCGGACGCGGTCGCCGAGCACGTCCACGACGGGGACGAGATCGCCCTCGAGGGCTTCACGCACCTCGTCCCGTTCGCCGCAGGCCACGAGATCATCCGGCAGGAGAGGCGAGAGCTCGCGCTCGTCCGCATGACCCCCGACGTCATCTACGACCAGCTGATCGGGATGGGGTGTGCCAGGCAGCTGACCTTCTCCTACGGCGGCAACCCCGGGGTCGGCTCGCTGCATCGCTTCCGGGACTCCGTGGAGAACGGCTGGCCGCGTGAGCTGAGCGTCGTTGAGCACTCCCACGCCGGGCTCGCGGCCGCCTACGCCGCGGGCGCCGCCCACCTCCCCTTCGGCGTTCTGCGGGGATACGAGGGAACCGACCTTCTCGCCGAGAACGACTCGGTGGCGCCGCTCGAGAGCCCCTTCACCGGCGAGCGCGTGAGCGCCGTGAAGGCGATCAACCCGGACGTCGCGATCATCCATGCACAGCAGGCCGACCCGCAGGGCAACGTGATGCTCTGGGGTCTCGCAGGCGTCCAGAAGGAGGCGGTGCTCGCCGCGAAGCGCGCCATCGTGACAGTCGAGGAGGCGGTCGACGAGCTCGAGCCGCGGCCCCACACGGTCTTCCTGCCGGTCTGGGTCCTCGACGCGATCGTCCTCCTGCCCGGCGGCGCCTGGCCGTCCTATGCGGCCGGCTACTCGGTCCGCGACAACGCGTTCTATGCCGAGTGGGACGAGATCTCACGCGACCGCGACCGCTTCTCCGAATGGATGCGCGAGCACGTGCTGGAGCCATGACAGGCCCGACGCCCGAGGAGGTCATGACCGTCCAGGCGGCGCGGGCCCTCGTGAACGGCGACGTCTGCCTCGTCGGGGTGGGCCCGCCGAACGCGGCAGCGAACCTCGCCCGGCGGCTCCACGCGCCCGACTGCGTGCTCGTCTACGAGTCGGGCGCGATCGGCGCCAAGCCCGTCAACCTGCCGCTCTCGATCGGCGACGACGACCTGGCGGCCACCGCCGACGAGCTCGTCTCCGTCCCGGAGATGTTCAGCTACTGGATCGGTGGAGGGCGCATGGACGTCGGCTTCCTCGGGGCGGCTCAGATCGACAGGCGCGGGAACATCAACACGACCGTGATCGGCTCCTACGATCGCCCCAAGGTGCGCCTGCCCGGCGCCGGAGGCGCGCCGGAGATCGCTGCGGCGGTACGGAAGGTCATCGTCATGCTCCGGCACTCGCCGCGCGCGTTCGTCGAGCGCCTCGACTTCGTCACCTCGCTCGGCCGCGGCGGCGATGCCTTCATGGTGATCACCGATCTGGGCGTCTTGGAGCCGGGTGAGGACGGCGAGCTCGAGCTGACGGCGCTGCACTCCGGCGTCGACGTCGGTCAGGTGCTGGAGGCGACGGGCTGGCCGCTGCGCGTCCGCGAGCCGCTCGCCGTCACGGAGCCGCCGAGCGAGCGGGAGCTCGAAGAGCTCCGCAGCCTCAAGCAGCGGCGCACGTAGAGGGCGAGCTCGGTCCTCAGCTCACCGCTTTCTTCACCAGCGCGGCGATCTTTTTCTCGTCGGCGGCGGTCAACTGCCTCAGCGCGAAGGAGGTCGGCCACATGGCGCCGTCGTCGAGGTTCGCGGTGTCGTTGAAGCCGAAGGTCGCGTACCTCGAATCGAACTTGTGCGCGCTCTGGAAGTAGATGACGACCTTGCCGTCCGTGTCGGCATAGGCGGGCATCCCGTACCAGGTCTTCGGCGACAGGTCCGGCGCGCTGGCCTTGACGATCGCATGGAGCCGCTCGGCCATGACGCGATCCGGCTCCGGCATCTCCGCGACCTTCGCGAGCAGGGCCTTCTCCCCGTCCGCCTTGCGTGCTTCCGCCTTCAGCTCCTGGGCGCGCTCCCTCATCGCGGCCCGCTCTTCGGCCGAGAATCCCTGGGACTTCTTGGCGGACTTCGTCGTGCCCTGCTTTGCAGGTTTCTTCTCAGCCATCGATCAGCTCCTGGATGTCAGCCGTGCGAGGTCGCTCAGCCGCTGCGCAGCGGCGGGTCTGCTGGTCACCTGCGAGATCGTGCCATACGTCAGTCGCGCCCGTAGCCTTGGCTACGAGCACTATTCCGCCAAGCTTTTCCTACCCAACGCCCGGGAGCGCGCCCGGGCCGGGCGGGCGGAGGGCGTCGGTGAGATCGTGCGCCTCACCAACGGCGGCCGGACGCGCGGCGGGCTCCGCCGCGGGGAGCTCGAAGGAGAAGGTGGAGCCGGCCCCCTCCTGGGACTCGACCCAGATGCGGCCGTCCATGCGCTCGAGCAGCTCGCTGCAGATGTAGAGGCCGAGGCCGGTGCCGCCGATCCCGCGCGTCATCTCCGGGTCGAGGCGGTAGAACTTCTCGAAGATCCGGGCCTGCTCGTCGGCCGGGATGCCGAGGCCCTCGTCGCGCACGTAGAAGCAGACGGAGCCGTCGGCCGGTTGAGCCCCGACCTGAATGGGGCCGCCGTCGGGCGAGTACTTGATCGCGTTCTCGACCAGGTTGACGAGCACCTGGCGCACCCGGTCGCGGTCGGCGGCCACCGGCGGCGTCGACTCGGAGACGATCGTCTCGAAGCGGATCCCGGGCGGACCGTGCTCCCGGGCGGACTCGACGACCCGCTGGACGAGGTCCGCGGCGTCGAAAGGCTCCTCGAGGAGGTCGAGACGCCCGGCATCCAGCTGGTTGGCGAGGAGGATCTCGTTGACGATGCGGTTCAGCCGCTCGGACTCGTCCACGATCAGGGAGACGAAGCGGTTGCGCCCGGCCTCGTCGAGGGCGAAGTCGTGGCGGCGGAGCGTCTGGGCGGCGCCGTAGACGGCCGCGAGCGGCGTGCGCAGCTCGTGCGAGGCAGTGGCGACGAAGTCCGCCTTCAGCTCCTCGAGCCGGCGGGCATCCGTGACGTCGCGGAAGGCGTAGACGATGCCGCCGAAGAAGTCGACGCCGGAAATGGAGATCCAGCGCTCGCCGCGCACGCTCTCGAGCGGAAACGTCTCCGGTTGCACGGACTCGGCCGCCGTGCCCACGGGGATCCGGTCGGCCACGCCCTTCCAGCCCGCGATCGCGTCGCCGGCGGGCCGGCCCAGCACTTCGTCGGGCGCGAGGCCGGTGATCGCGACCGCGGCCGGGTTCCACAGGCGGATCGTCCCGGTCTGGTCGACGAGCACGACGCCGTCGGCGACGTACGTGAGCACGCGCGCGGCGTCCGCGGACTCCTCCACCTCGCGTGTGAGGCGGGCGTTGTCGATCGCCAGCGACGTCATCCCGGCGAGGTCCTGCGCTGCCGCCAGGTCGTCGGCTCCGTAGGAGCGGCCCGGCGCGCGCGTGAGAAGCGTGAGCGCGCCGAGCGTGCGCCCCCGGGCGCGCAGGGGGATGCACATGCGCGATTCGGAGAGCTCGGGCTTGCCGCGCTCGGCCACCTCCAGGATCTCGGGCTCCGGCGACGGGCCGGGCGCGTCCCCTGGCGGCACGCCGGGCCCGGAGTTGGCTGCGGCGAGCCGGGTTGCGGTGCCGTCGTCGTCGATCAGGTCGACGACGCACCAGTCGGCCAGGTCGCGGACGGCGAGCTCGGCGACGCGCCGGAGCGTGGCCTGGTAGTTCGGCGAGGAGGCGAGGATCTCGCCCGCGCGCGCGAGAACGTCGAGCTTCCGCTGCCGGTCCAGCGCCTCGGCGGCGGCGGCGCGCTCGGCGGCCAGGAGTCGCTCCCGCTCCTCCCCGGCATGCCGGCGCTCGCTGACGTCGAGCAGGTAGCCCTGGACGTAGAGCGGCCGGCCGTCGTCGTCGCGCACCGTCACGGCCTCGTCGTGCACCCAGACGATCCGGCCGTCCCGCGACAGCATCCGGTACTCGCACCGGAGCGGTCTCGCGCCCGCTGACGCAGCGGCGATCTCGGCGGAGACGCGCTCGCGGTCGTCCTGGTGTACCAGCTGGAAGAAGAGGCTGGGCTTGGCGAGCCATTCGTCGGCGCCGTAGCCGAGGATCGCCGCGACCTGGGGGCTCACGTAGAGCGGGGTGCCGCGCTCGCCGAGCGGGTGGACGTAGGTGATTGTCGGCAGGTGCTCCGTCAGGGCCCGGTACTTGGCCTCGCTCTCGCGCTGAAGCGCCTCGGCGCGCTGCGGCTCGCCGATGTCGCGGGTCACGACCACCGCGCCGGTCGGCTCGCCCGCGCTGTCCGGGATCGGGGCGACTGTCAGGGAGACCGCGAGCTCGTCGCCGTTCTCGTGTCGGTGGACGGCGCTGGGGACGTCGAGGCGCTCGCCGAGCTGCGCGGCGACGGTGGGGCGCATCGACTCCTCGTCCTCGGCGTCGGGCGCCAGCAGGGAGATCGGCCGGCCGATCGCCTGGGCCGCCTCGTACCCGTAGATCGCCTCGGCACCGGCATTCCAGCTGACGATCGTGCCCTCGAGGTCGATGCCGACGATCGCCTCGGCGGCGGACTCCCGCACCGCGGTGAGCTCGCCGAGAACGAGGCCGTGTTCCTCCGAGGTGCGCCGCCGGGCCAATGCGAGCCAGCCCGCGAGACCGCCGACCGCGAGCCAGGCCGGAAGCCCGGCCAGCGCCAGCCAAACCTGGTCGGCCACGAAAAAGAAGTGGAGCGTCCAGCCGACGGCGGCGACGGCGAGGCCGCTCCAGATCCCGCCCGCGGAGCCGACGAGCGCAGCGATGACGAGCCCTGCGGCGACGACGAGCCCCGGATAGCGGTCGTGCCAGTCTCCGAGCAGCATCACCAGCGCCTCGAGCAGGATGCCGAGAACGATTGCGACTGAGCGGCGAACGCGTGTCGAAGGGCGGACGGCTGCCCCCTTCAGAGTGGCCAAGTTCGGCACGGGTCGAATTTCGGCCCAGGAGGGCCTGTCTCCTTCCCGCGGTTTCCCGGGATTACCGTGAGAATACGCCTTTCGTGAAGCGATTACACCTCCTCCGCCACGCCAAGTCGAGCTGGGACGATCCCGGCCTCGCCGACCACGAGCGCCCGCTCGCTCCCCGCGGCGAGAAGGCCGCCCTGCGGATCGCCGAGCAGCTGCGGAGCGAGGAGATCGCACCGGAGCTTGTTCTCTGCTCGACCGCCCTGCGCGCCCGGCAGACGCTGGCCGCGCTTCTACCGGTGCTCGCCGGCGACGTGGAGATCCGGCTCGAGGACGGGCTCTACGGCGCGGGCGTCGACGACGTGCTCGCGCGTCTGCGCGAGGTTGACGAAGCGGTCGGCTCGGTGCTCGTCGTCGGGCACAACCCGACCCTGCACGAGCTGGCCCTCGCTCTCACGCGTCGCGCCGATGCGCTCGACCGCTTCCCGACAGGCGCGCTGGCGAGCGTCGCCTTCACGACGCGTTGGGCCCAGCTCGCGGAGGGCCCCGCCGAGCTCGAAGGCTTCTTCGCTCCGAGGGCTCCGCGAGCGACGAGCTGACCAGCCCGGCGAGCCCCGGCAGGGCCATGACGGCGCTCATCACGAGCACGGTCGCGGCGAGGCGCGGACTTCGCGCTCGCTGGTGTCGCGGGCCTCAGGCTGCCGTGAGGATCTCCTCGAGCGCATCCTCGCAGGCCTGGGTGCGCTCGTAGCCGCCGAGCCTGCAGGTCTCTCGAAGGCCTCGCGCACCTGCGCGAAGGCCGGCTTGCAATATCCACGTGTCTCGACGCTCACCGGCGCAGCATGCCGGGAAACGCTGGTGCCCTGCTATTCTCGGGGCGATAACCAGAGCGAGTCCGGTTCGCGCAAGGCGCTTTCCTTACCCGTTCTTGTACTTGGTGAGGGAGGTGTTTTCTTATGGCCAGCGGAACCGTGAAGTGGTTCAACGACAGCAAGGGGTACGGCTTCATCACCCCTGATGAGGGCACGAAGGATCTTTTCGTGCACCATTCGAACATCGCCGGTGAGGGTTTCAAGACCCTCGCCGAGGGCGCGCGCGTCGAGTACGAGGCGCGCGAAGGCGCGAAGGGCCCGGAGGCGACGAACGTCGCCCCGGTCGCCTCGTAGGACGCTGCCGGAGCCGCTCGTGGCCGCCCCCGGCGGCCACGAGCGCTCCCGGCAACCGAGTGTTACCTTGGGTTGAGAACGAGGGAGGAGCTATCGCCGACAAGGAAGAGAAGATCGAGATGGAGGGCGAGATCGTCGAGGCCCTCCGCAACCGGATGTTCCGCATCCAGCTCGACAACGGCCACGAGACGCTCGGCTACACGGCGGGGAAGATGCGGCGGTATCGCATCAGGATCTTTCTCGGAGACCGTGTGAAGGTCGAGCTGTCGCCGTACGATCTCACCCGTGGCCGAATCGTCTACCGCTACCGGTAGCTCGGCCGGGCCAGCGGTGACCAGGCCTCGCCTCCGCGGGGCCTTCCACCTGTACGCGTTCGTCGTCTTCGCGCTGCTCGGCGCGGTTCTCGTGGGGGCGGCCCCCGGCGGACGGGAGCGCCTCGCGGCCGCCGCGTTCTGTGGCAGCCTCGTCCTCACGTTCGGCGTCAGCGCCCTCTACCACCGGGTCACCTGGAGACCTGCGGCCCGGCGGGTCATGCGGCGGCTCGACCACGCGTCCATCTACCTGCTGATCGCCGGCACCTACACGCCTTACGGCCTGCTGGTGCTGAGCGGCGCCTGGCAGTTCTCGATCCTCGGAGTCGTCTGGATCGGGGCGGCCCTCGCGATCGTCCAACGCCTGTTCTGGCTCGACGCCCCGCGGTGGGTGCCGGTCGGCGCAGGGCTCTTCCTCGGCTGGGTCGGAGTCGTCGCGCTCCCCCAGATCATCGAAGCTTCAGGAGGCTCCGGCACGGCCCTCGTCGCCGCGGGTGGGATCCTCTACACGATCGGCGCGGTCGTCTACGCGGTGGGCAGGCCCGACCCCGTCCCCACCGTGTTCGGCTACCACGAGCTCTTCCACCTGCTCACGGTCGTGGCGGCGTCGTGTCAGTTCGCCGCGATCGCGCTCCTGGTCGCCTGAGAGGCGGCCCGACCGGGGGCCGGGCCGCCACTCCCAGCTTCGGTTAGGGGTTGATCCGAACGACGCCGCCCGCGTCCGGGCCGAAGAACGTGCCCGTCGTGACGGAGAGCGTTCCGTTGTGGCCGACCGCGACGCCGCCGGGTACCAGCAGCGTGCCGGGCGCGAGCTCGGTCTTCGTGCCGCCGTTGACGGCCCAGAGTGCGCCGAACGGGTCACCCGTGAGCTCGGCGGCGAGCAGGCCTTCCTTCGCGATCTCGAGGACGTACATCGTCCCGTCACGTCCGAAGGCCAGGTCGATCACGGAGGTGAACCCGGTCGCGAAGGTCGTGCACGGGCCGGTGTCCGGGCTCAGGGGATCGCAGGTCGCGTTCTTCGTCCCCGGCTCGATCCGCCAGATCCGGGACGTGCCCTTGACGAACGGGAAGCCCTTGAGCTCCGAGACGTACCACGCGCCGTCCGGGCCGATCGCGACGGCCGTGGGGACGGACTCCGCCGGAGTTGGCGTTCCTGGCGGCGGGTCCTCGAAGTCCGGCACGTCGACAGGCGGGTACGGAACGTCCTCGCGCAGGAAGCGCGCGACGGTCTTGATCTTCTTGTTCCGCTTGATCTTCAGGAGGTCGTTGTTCGCGGCGTCGGTGACGAGGACTCCTCCGCCGGTGAGGGTCGCGAGCCCAAACGGATTCGACTCTTCGGGGAAGTCGTCCTGGTCGTCGGGATCCGGATCGGTGACCTGGTAGCCGGCGATGTCGACCGAGACCGTGATCTTGCCCTTGCGGTTGAGGCGCACGACGCTTCCACCGCCGACCGAGGGGTCAGGGTCACCGGCGAGGGTCACCCAGACGTGGTTCGGGCCCTGATAGGCGACCTCGACCGGGAAGGGCCCGAGCTCGGGGTCGAACGGAAACTCCGCAAACGTGGTGACCTTGGCTCCGCCGTGACGGCGAGGCTTGATCTTGGTGACCTGGCCGTCGCCCTCGGCCACGAGCAAGGTCCGGCCGCCGGCCACCGCGATGCCGCGTGGGTCGGTGAGCCCTTCGACGACGACGCCGTCCGGGTCCGGACGGGACGTCGCCGGTGCAACTGATGCGAGGGCGACGACGAGCGCCGCAATCACACCCACCGCAATGCGTTTTCTTGCCACAGTAAGCCCCTTTCTCCCGTTTCTGCTCGGGCAAGCAAACACCAATGTGACGTGCCGTGCAAGGTGGCAGAGCATAGGCTGCCGCCATCGAGCCCGAGGCCGTCAACCCGAAGCGGGATCTCCTGCTCGAGATCGCGCTCGCGGTCTCGATCGCCGTCGCCTTCGCGGACTCGTCGATCGTCGTTCTGGCCCTGCCGGAGCTGTTTGTGGAGCTCCAGACCACGATTCCCCGCATCTCGTGGGTCGTGACCGCGTACAACCTCGCGGTCGTGATCGGCGCCTTCGCGCTCCTGCCGCTCGTACGGCGCGTGCGTCCCGCCTGGCTCGCGCTCGCGGGCCTCGGGCTCTTTCTCGTTGCGTCCGTCGTCTGTGCGGTGTCCGGGACCCTGGAGACGCTCGTTGCCGGGAGAGTCGCCCAGGGGCTCGGCGCGGCGTTCCTCCTCGGGGCCTCCCTCCCGCTCCTGGTCGTCCTAAGCGGCGACCGCTCACGCGCCGTGGCTCTCTGGGTCGGCGCCGGGACGCTGGGGACCGCGGTCGGCCCGGCGCTCGGCGGCGTCCTCACGGAGGCCTTCGACTGGCGTGCGATCTTCGCCGTCCAGGCGCCGCTGGCCGCGGCGGCGATCGCGGCCGCCCTGCAGCCGGCCGTGCGCTCGCTGCCGCCGCCGACGGAGAAGGGCCGCGCGCCCCTCGGCTCTGCGGCCGCGCTCGTCTTCACGTATGCGGCGCTCGTCGGCGCGCTCTTCCTGGCTGTGCTCCTGATCGTCACCGTGTGGGACTACGGCCCACTCGTGGGAGCCGGGATCGTGAGCGCGTTGCCGGTGGCGGCCCTGTGCGCCCGGCCGCTCTCCGCTCGGCTCTCCGGGCCGGCCGACGTCGTCGGGGGCTCGGCCCTCCTGGCGGCGGGCCTCGCCGCGCTCGCCCTGCTGCCCGCCAGCGACCCGGCCTATGCGGTGCCCGCGCTGGCTCTCGCCGGCGTCGGCCTGGGCCTCGCGCTGCCGCCGCTGACGCGTGCGTCGCTGGCCCGGCAGGGCGACCTCTCGCGGAGCAGCGCCACCTCGGTCGGCGTGCGCCATGTCGGCCTTGTCGTCGGGCTCCTGGCGGTCGCGCCGCTCCTTGCCTCCGAGCTGGACGACGCCGAGGAGACGGCCACGCTGAACGCGACGGCGGTGATCCTCGACGCTCAGCTCCCGCTGACGACCAAGATTCCGATCACGCTCGACCTCTACCGGGAGTTCCAGCGGGTGCCGGAGGGTGAGATTCCCGACCTGTCGCGGCCCTTCGAGGAGAACGGTGCGGCCGGCGACCCCGAGGTCGCCGCCGCACGCGACTCGCTGCTCGAGTCCGTGCAGGCCGTGCTGACGCGGGCCTTTCGCTCCTCCTTCGTGCTCTCGGCGCTCTTCGCGGTCCTCGCCGGGCTCTTCGGGCTGGCCTTCGGCAGAAGGGCCGTGGCGTGAGCCGCCGCCGGCAGGGATTGCTCGCGCTGGGCGCGCTCGGTCTGGCGGCCGCGGTGCTGATCGGCATCGAGCTCTCCAAGGGCGCCCTGACCTACGGCGAGCCGGCCGTCGCCGATCCGTGCGAACAGCGCGAGGCCTTCCCCGGCGAGGGCTTCCAGGCGACGCTCCAGCGCATCGTCCTCGACGGGCTCGACGGGGCTGCCTGCGAGCTGAACACGACGCGCGAGGAGCTCGTCCTCTCCATCGACCCGGAGCTGGGCCGCGACGTCGAGTGGGATCGCGAGACGCTCGAGCGCGCGGTCCGCTCGGGCCTCCTCGAGGCGATCGACGACGCCGAAGCGCGCGGCGGCATCGGCGGGCTCGAGGCCAGGATCATGCGGGAGGTGGTCGACCGCGCGCCGCTCGACTGGCTGATCGAAGGCGGCTCGTCGGTGGCCGACCTCTTCGGAGGTCTCTTCGACCGGCGCTGATCCGTCCAGGAACTTTCCGCATCCGCCCGTCGTCAAAATAAGCATGCGAACGCTTCTGCTCGGCGGCGTGATTCTCGGCGTCCTGGCGGCAGCGTGTGGCGCAGGTGACCCGGACGTGGCCGCCGAGCCGTCTTCCGCCACCGTTCCGAAGCTCGACCCCGAGCAGCTCTACGAGGCGAACACGACCGTGCTGGGCGATGCGGACGGGCCGAAGCTGTGCATGGGCGGGTCGAGGACTCCCTGCCTCCGCAGTGCGGCGGCCTTCCGCTCGTCGGCTGGGACTGGGAGGCGGTCGAGGGCGAGGAGAGCGCGGGTGGGACAACGTGGGGGGACTACCGCGTCGTCGGCACGTTCGACGGCGAGACCTTCACGGTCAAGGAGGTCGGGCCCTACGACGGCCACGCTGCCGATCGCGCGGGCGAGCGCGACTTCAGCACGCCGTGTCCCGAGCCCGAAGGAGGCTGGGTCGCACTCGACCCGAGCCGAGCCGCGGACTCGGACTTCGCCGCAGGCGCGTCGATGGCGCAAGCGCGCGCGGACTACGTCGCCCTCTGGGTTGACTACGCCGGTGACTTCACGGACGGCGAGCTGGCTCAGAGGCTGAACGAGGGCAAGCCGGTCCTCCAGATCATGAACGTCGTCGTCGCCGAGGACGCCGCCGGCGCCGAGGCCGCAATCCGCGAGGTTTGGGGCGGCCCGCTGTGTGTCACCGAGCGACAGGGCCCCACCGCTGAGCAGCTTGCGGAGATCCGCGAGGAAGCCACGGGCTTCATCCAGGACGAGCTGGGCCTGCGGTACCTGTGGTCGGCCAGCGGGCCAGTGGGGCTGGCCGCCGAGATGGGCGTGGTCGTCGACCCAGGCGGTGCAGGACAGGCCGCGGTCGACGAGCGGTTCGGACCGGGCCTGGTACGCGTCGTCCCTGAGCTGACGCCGGTCGCGGAGTGACGCCCGGGGTCAGCGAGGGCGTAGAAGAGACACATGCCCAAGATCGCCCTCGCCACGCTTGCTCTTGCAGCCTTGTGGCCCTTCGCCTGCGGCTCCGGCGAGCCGGGGGCTGTCGGCCGGAGCACGAGCCCGACAGACGAGTCGCCACCGACCGTACCTTCAGCCGATGCGCCGCAGCTCTACGAGGCGAGCGCGACTGTGCTGGAGGCCACGGATGGGCCGATGCTCTGCCTAGGTGGGATCCTGCTGTCGCTGCCGCCGCAGTGCGGCGACGTTCGGATTGCCAACTGGGACTGGGAGGCGGTCGGCGGCGAGAGATCCATGGACGGGACGACCTGGGGCGGCTACCACGTTGTCGGCAGGTTCGACGGTGAGGTGTTCACCGTTGCCGAAGTGGGGCCGTTCGAAGAGCCCGATGTGCCCGAGGCCTACGTCTACGAGAATCCCTGTCCTGAGCCCGAAGGCGGCTGGGTCGCGCCCGACCCGGAGCACAACACGCAGGAGGAGGCACGCCGGGCGCACGCGTACGCGAGATCGCAGCCTGACTACGTCATCTCCTGGAACGACCACCTCGACAAGGAGCTGCAGGAGTTCAGCCCGGTCGTCTTCGTCGCCGTCTTTACGGGGCAAGCCGACCGTCACGAGACCGCGATCCGCGAGGTGTGGGACGGCCCTCTCTGCGTCGTCGAGCGCGACGTTCCGACCGCCCAGGAGCTCGCGCAGATCCGCAAGGAGGTGGAGGCGCGCCTCCCAGAGCTCGGGCTCAAGCTCCTTGGGTCGGACACGGGTGGGCTCCCGCCGATGGTCTTCATCGACGTGGCCGCCGACGCGGACGGGCGCGCACAGGCGCTGGTCGACGAGGAGTACGGGCCCGGGATGGTTCGCTTCCTCCCGGCCCTCGTGCCGGTCGAGTAGGTGGGAAGACGAGGGGCGGGTTTCCCCGCCCCTCGCGCTGGTTGCTTAGTGACGGTTGGCCGTCTACTGGTCTGCCCAGTAGGCGCCTGCGCCGACCATCGGCCACTCGCGCTCCGGATCCGCCCGGTAGAGCGGGTTCATCGCGAAGCTCACGAGTCGGGACGTGGCGGCGTCGTTCATCCCGTGGATGACGAACGGCGATCCGGGAGCCCCTGCCGAGTCGGGCTCGTCCAGGTGCCACATGCCCGAGAGGAAGAAGTCCGTCAGCGGCAGCCGTGCGTCCACCGAGAAGGACGCCGGCACCGCGGAGAACCAGATCGGCGGATCGACGATCGCCGTGTCCTCTGCCGGGTATGCGCCTGTGATCGGGCTTGCCGAACCCTCGTTCACCCAGCGGATGATTCCGCTCTCGCCGACGTTCGGTTCGCCCGGAGGCACCGAATCGTCCACGACCATGCTGGTGGTCTGGAGCCCGGCCGTGATGAAGTTCGCCCCACCCTGGCCCGATCCCAGGTATCCGCCGCCGGCGAGGAAGAACGCCGTCAGGCGGGCCCGGGCGGTCGGCTGTGCCGCGCTCGGCCAGTTCCCGGTGTTCCAGATCACGTCGTAGTTCACGAGTGGATCGGTCGGGGCCGAGTTGATCGCGCCCGTCGTCATGAAGTCCACCGGGAACGCGAGGTTCCGGAGCGACCAGACGTCCTGGTTCACGGCGCCCGTCAGGGCGACGATCCGCGGGACGCGGTCGATCGGATCGGTCGAGGCCGGAAGATCCGTGGCCAGGAGTCGCCGGAACAGGAGGCCGTTGTTGCGGCCCGCCGTTGCCAGCTTCACCTTCGTGGCCTGATCGGCCCCGAAGAGGATCGTGCCGGCCGGAAGCGTGCCGCCCGTCCTGGCCGGGAACGCTTCGAGCGCCATCTCGGCCGTCAGCCCACCTCCGACCAGCGAGTTGAGGACGCGCACGGCCGTCGCCGAGTCCAGCTCGAGCGCATAGGCGTCGGCACGGCCGGCCTCGACGCCGCCCGGAGGCGTCGTCGTCCTGGTGATCCGGTTGGTCACCGGTGAGAAGCCGGAGTCGAGCGGGATCTCGACGATGTCGGCGCCCCAGAGGTAGCCGTGGCTCCAGGCTGCCGGAGGCGCGTAGAGGATGCTGATCCGGTCGGAGACGTCGAGACCGACGTTGAGCGCCGTGTCGGCGAGCCCGCGATGCGCCTGGTCCATCCAGACGACGTACGAGCCCCTGTCGAAGACGACGCCGTCGAAGGTCGTCCCGAAGCGAAGCGTGTCCACCTCGATTCCGTTCCTGAGCAGCCAGTCGACGAGGCGCTTCGCCTCGGCGTTCGACCGCTGGCCGGTGTCGACCGGGATCACGTACGCGTCGGGGAACTCCTTCATCCAGTTGTTGTCGACGTCGAACGGGGGATCGCAGCAGTCGACGCGAGCCTCGCCCGCGACGCCGCGGCGATACCGCTCGGCCTCGTCGTGGAGCATCTCGTTGCGGTTCGCCGACACGTACTCGAGCGACGAGGTCGTGACGTTGTACTGGATCTCGAACGAGCCCAGGCGGCCGGGCGTTTCCGCAATGGCGTCGCCCGGGATTCCGCAGTCGCCGTCCGTCTGGTTGCACATCTCGACCGTGGAGCCGTCGAGGCCGACGTGCTGTGCGTACATCGGCGTGTAGAACGGGCCCCAGTCGTCCCAGCTCTCGGCCCACTGCGGGCCGAACCGGTCCGTGCCGTCGTCGCAGATGCCGGCGACCGGGATGCTCCCGTCGGCGCACCAGTCGTTGATCGGCCGCGTGACGTCGAAGCCCGCCGCGTTCATGGCGGCCTCGTTGAAGTCGATCCGGTCCTGGTTCCACTTGAGCCAGAGGTCGTACTCGATGCTCGGGTTGTGGGGCTTCGTCGTCGCCTCGATCAGCGTCGGGGTGACGTAGCCGTGGAGGTCGAGCACCTCGACCGGCAGCCACTTCTGAATCTGCGCCACCGTGGCCCGGACCTCCGACTGCGACTGCGTGAGGAAGTCGCGGTTCATGTCGAAGCCGTTGCCGTTGGCCCTCGTCCCGGCCACGCGGCCGTCCGGGTTCTGGATCACGTTGAAGACGAGGATGACGTGGTTGAGGATGTCGTCGAACTTCGCGTTCGCGCCGTACGGGGTCGTGGCCAGCTCCTCGATGAGCTGCATGTTCGACTCGACGCCCTCGTACTCGTTCCCGTGGATGGCGCCGTTGACGAAGACGGGGACCTTGATGTTGGCGCCCCAGCGATCTAGGAGCTCCTGCGCGCGCGCGGGATTCGTGAGCGCGAGGCCGCGGTACTGAACCCAGCGCTGATAGTCGCGGATCTGCTGCGGCGTCTCGCGCGGGTTGAAGACGACCCCGTAGAGCGGCCGCCCGAGCGCGGACTGGCCGATGACCTCCACGGTCATGCGGTTGCCGAGCTGATCGGCCTCGATCTGGTCGAGCGTGCAGCCGATCGCGTAGTAGGGGATGTGCGGGAAGCTGCCGGGCGGGTCAGCCGGGTCGGTTCCGTCCGGAAGGTTTTCTGCCGCGTCGGACTCCGGCGTGCCGCACCACGGCGGCGTCAGCTGCGCCCCGGCGTTGCCCGCCAACCCGAGCGAGACGGTGAGCACCGCCAGCGTCAGTAGGACGAGTCTTCGAAGTCTGCCTGCCAAGTCGAAGCACCTCCTCATGGAAGACGCGAAGGGGTGTCGAGCCCCCTCATGAAGCGGCGCGGTGCCCGTGGCACAGCCAGCTCGAACACAGTGCGGTAGCGCTCATGCTCGTCCCGGCCCGCACGCGGCATCCCCTCGATCGCCGCTGAAGCAACCAGGCCATTCAAAAGCATCGGCCAGGCAAGGTCAAGCCAGGCTCCCGGCCGGTTCGTGGTAGTCTCGGCACCCCCCCGGATCGGGTCGGGCGAACGCATGCGGAAGCCACTCGCACTCCTGCTTCTCGTCGCACTCCTCGGTGTGACGGCAGCGTGCGGCAGTGACGACGACGAGGCGACGCAAGAGCCCGCGGCCACCGACGTGGCGACCGACACGGCCGCGGCCGCCGACGAGCCCGAGCCGTGCGCCAAGGACGAGCTCGAGACCGTCGTCGACGGCTCGCTCTCGATCGGCGCCGACAACCCGTCGTTCCCGCCGTGGTTCCAGGACGCCGAGGGCGCCCCGTGGGATCCCACCGGCCCGCCGACCGACCAGGGCTACGAGGCCGCCGTGACCGCAGCCGTCGTCGAGCAGATGGGGCTCAGCCCGGACGAGGTTCGCTGGGTCGTTGTGCCGTTCAACAACTCGTTCAAGCCGGGCCCGAAGGACTTCGACTTCTACGTCAACCAGGTCTCGTACACACCGAAGCGGGACGAGGCTGTCGACTTCAGCGACTCCTACTACGACGTCGAGCAGGCCGTCGTCACGTTGAAGGACTCGGAGTTCGCGGGTGCCACCTCGCTGGCCGACCTGAAGGGAGCGAAGCTCGGCGCGCAGCTGGGCACAACGAGCTACGACGCGATCGTCGACGTGGTTCAGCCCGACCAGGATCCCGCGGTCTTCGACAAGAACATCGACGCGATCACGGCGCTGAAGAACGGGCAGATCGACGGGATCGTCGTCGACTTCCCGACCTCCCTCTACGTCACGGCCGTCCAGGTCCCGAAGGGGAAGATCGTCGGGCGGCTCCCGGCCGGCGAGGAGTACCTCGGGTTCCTCTTCGAGGAGGGGAACCCGCTGCGAGACTGCGTCAACGAGGCGATCGCCGTGCTCCAGGCGGACGGGACGATCGAGCAGTTCCAGGAGGAGTGGATCAACGCATCCGCTCCACCCGTCCTCGAGTAGCGCCCGCTTGAGAGGCTCCGGCGCCTCCGGACGGCGAAGCACCCTGATCGCTCTGGCGAGCACGATCGTGTTCGCGGTGGTCGTCGTCTTCGTTGTCTCGACGGCGCCCGGGTGGCCGGAGGTCAAGCGGCTTTTCTTCAACGGCGAGGTCTTCAGGGAATCGCTCGAGGTTATCCCGAAGGCGTTCCTGCTGAACATCAAGATCTTCCTGGTCGCCGAGCTGTTCATCCTCCCGCTGGCGCTCCTGATCGCGGTCCTGCGCAGCCTGCCGGGGCCGGTGTTCTTTCCGGTGCGCGCGTTCACGATCGTCTACGCGGATCTCTTCCGCGGGATCCCGACGATCCTCCTCGTCTACATCCTCGGTTTCGGGATACCGGCTCTCGGGCTCACGTGGCTTCCGCTCGACCCGTTCGGCATCGAGAGCGAGCTCTTCTGGGGAGTCGTCGCGCTCGTGCTCGTCTATTCCGCCTACGTCTCCGAGGTCTACCGCGCGGGCATCGAGTCCGTGCACCCCAGCCAGACGGCAGCTGCACGCTCGCTCGGGCTCTCCCACTTGAAGGCCATGCGCTTCGTCGTGATCCCGCAGGCGGTGCGACGCGTCATCCCGCCGCTGCTCAACGACTTCATCGGCCTCCAGAAGGACACGGCCCTTGTCGGCCTGCTCGGCGTCGTCGAGGCGTTCCGCCAGTCCAGCATCGAATCCTCTGCGACCTTCAACTTCACGCCGTACCTGGTCGCCGCGATCCTCTTCGTCCTGCTCACGATCCCGCTCACGCGGCTGACCGACTGGCTCGTCGCCCGTGACCGGCGCCGCCAGCTCGCCGGCGGAGGCCAGACATGAACCAGGTGCCTGCCCTCGTGCTCGAGGACGTCCACAAGTCCTTCGGCAAGCACGAGGTGTTGAAGGGGATCGACCTGGAGCTGGCCGCCCACGAGGTCGTCTGCCTGATCGGCGCCTCCGGATCGGGGAAGTCGACGCTCCTGCGCTGCGTCAACCTCCTAGAGCCGATCGACGAGGGTCGCGTCGTGCTCGGCGGCGACGAGATCACGGCGCCCGGTGTCCGCGTCGACCGGGTTCGGCGGCGTATCGGGATCGTCTTCCAGGCCTTCAACCTCTTCCCGCACATGACCGTGCTCCGGAACGTGACCCTCGGCCCGACCCAAGCGCTCGGGAGGCCGCGCGCGGAGGCCGAGGAGGCGGCGCTCGGGCTGCTCGGCCGTTTCGGGCTCGCCGATCGTGCCGGGGACTACCCTGACCGGCTGTCGGGGGGCCAGCAGCAGCGGGTGGCGATCGTCCGCGCGCTGGCGATGCAGCCCGAGCTCATGCTCCTCGACGAGGTGACGAGCGCGCTCGACCCGGAGCTCGTCGCCGAGGTGCTGAGCGTCATCCGGGAGTTGGCCGAGGGCGGGATGACGATGCTGATCGCGACGCACGAGATGTCCTTCGCGCGTGACATCGCCGTCCGCGTCTGCTTTCTGGACGAGGGTGTGATCCTGGAGCAGGGAGACCCCGAGCAGATCTTCACGGCGCCGCGCGAGCCGCGGACGCAGCAGTTCCTCCAGAGGATCGTGGCCGCCGGCCGGCTCTAAGAGCACGTTTCAGAATGACGCCTCGTCGTCGGGGTGCGATGGTCGTTCCGAGACAAGGACGCAGGGAGCGCTCGTAGCCGGAGGCTACGGGCGCGACTGAGGACGCAGTCCTCGGGGCGAGCAGCGCGGCCCGGCGGCACAGGGCTTCATCTTGAGACGTGCTCTACGGCAGCAGCTTGCCGCGGAGCTCGAAGACCCGGCGGTCGTCGAGCGGGTTTCCCTGACACGAGTACGACGGAGGGCCGGGGGACTTCCAGCAGGATGCGAACGGGATCCGCGTGCTCCCGTTCGAGAGCACGACCTCGATGCGCTTGACGCTGTGCCCGAAGCGCGCGGTGCCCCGAGCCTTGCCCCGGGCGTTCCGCACGAGCCGCCGCGCGCTCGTCGAGCCGTCGGCCTCGACGACGATCAGCGTCGCCGCCGCGCCGTGCTCGGGCAGGCGGGTCATCACCCGGAGCCTCGCGCCGGCCGGCACCTGCTTGCTCGGCTTGAAGGCGACGAAGCGCGCCGCCAGATGGTCGATTCTCCAGAGCCGCCAGCCGGTGTCAGGCCTTTGCCTGCCGACCATGAAGGTCTTGGTCAGCGGCGGAACGGGGTAGTCGGCGTCCTCGGCGTCGGCGTAGTCGAGCCGGCGGTTCGCGGTCGCGAAGCCCGCGAACACGTCGGAGAAGGCCCGGCCGCGCTGGGTGAGCTCGTGGCGGACGGCCAGAAGCGAGTAGTCGTCCGGAGGCTCGTCGCCGGGATTGCCGGGCGTGGGGTCGAAGACGTCCGCGCGCTCCCAGATATCGCGCAGGATCAAGTGGTTGCTCCCGATCTTCTCCTCGAGGTATCGCCAGAAGATCCACGCCCCGTACTCGGAGTTCCCGAAGCCGCCGCGGTCGAGCGGCGAGCCGGGTCGGGAGAGAGGGCTCCAGAAGGAGAGGAAGTTGACGTTGTCGTCGATCGCCGGGTAGACGGTCTCCTCGATGTTCGCCGCGGTGCCTTCGAGCAGCCAGTAGTCCTCGCCGAAGTCATACGCCGCCTGCGAGGCATGGTGAAACTCGTGCGCGGAAGTCACCTGGAGGAAGCCCTCCGGTGCCTGGCTCGCTCCGAACTGGTTGGCGGCGTAGTCGTTGTCGACGGCGCAGTAGACCGGCGGCGTCAGGCCGCCGCTCAGCTGGGCGCAGTAACCGAAGACGCCGTCCTCGCCCAGATCGAGGATGTAGACGTCGAGCTTGCGCCTGTCCACTCCGGCGGGGCCGTCGGTCTGATTCGACGCCCCGTCGAATCGAGGCGGTCGATACCCGAGCGCCTCGATCTCGGCAGCCCAGGCCTCCTGCCAGGTCTCCTGCACGGTGGCCACCCAATCCGGAGCCGCCGCGTCCTCGGTCGTCGCCACCCAGTGGAAGCACATGTCGGCTCCGCACGTGAAGTTGGAGGCGGTTGAGTATGCGTGGGTGAAGCCGGGAACGCCTCCCTCGGTGGGACGGGCGAGGATCGCTTCCGCCAGCGCGCGATCGCTTCCATCCAGGTCGTTCGCCCGGAGAGCAAGGTCGCGGAGGATGAGGGTCGCGTCACGAGGCCCCGGCTGCTCGACGTCGCCGAACTCCCGGCGAACCCTCCCGAGCTGGAAGACGCTGCGGGCGCGCTCGAGCGCGTACTCGGCCTCGGTCAGCTCGCCCGTCTCGAGCGCCGCGGTCAGGGCGTCGTCGGCCACCGGAACGGGGGGCGGGAGCGGGTGTCCCGGCTCCTGGGCCCACGCCGGCATGGCCGTTGCGAGCAGGAGCGCCGCGGAGCAGGCCGTCAGGCCCAGACCTCGCATCGGTGACCCCGCTTGCCGCATCTGCCGCACAAAACTCTACTGAAACCTTCGGCATCGACGGGACCGGCCGTTAGACTCGATTTCGGTGAGCGTCGCGTCCTCTTCCCTCCCCACCGACCGCACGATCGAGGTCCTGGACCACGGATTCGTCAGGCTCGACGAGGCGATGGCGAGCGACCTCTCGGTCGTCAACGCCGCCCGCGTGAGCTTCGCCCGGCGCAAGGAGGAGATGGACGACGGCGACGCCGGACTGATCCGCTTCTTGCTCCGCGAGCGGCACGGAACACCATTCGAACATAACGCCTTCCGCTTCCACATCCGGGCGCCGATCTTCGTCGTGCGCGAGTGGATGCGCCACCGCGTCGGCTCCTTCAACGAGTTCAGCATGCGCTATGCGAAGGCGACGGACGACTTCTACGTGCCCGACGCCGACGACGTGCGCACGCAGGTCGGCAAGCCAGGGTCGTACTCCTTCGAGCCGGTGGAGGGCGAGCTGGCCGAGGCGGCCCGCGAAGAGCTGCAAGCTGTGTACGAGGCGGCCTACGCGGCGTACGAGCGGCTGGTCGAGCAGGGCGTGGCGCGCGAGCTCGCGCGCGCCGTGATGCCCGTCGGCGCCTATACGGAGTTCTACTGGACGGTCAACGCCCGCTCGCTCATGAACTTCGTCTCCCTGCGAGCCTCCGAGACCGCGCAGCGAGAGATCAGACGGTACGCCGACGCGTGCGAGCGCTTTCTCGCCGACGAGATGCCGGTCACGTACGAGGCCTTCGTCGCCGCGGGCCGCGTGGCTCCGTAGAACCGTTACGCGTCGGGGATCTCTGCCGTGAGGAGGGGTGGAGCGTCCTCTCGATCGGCCTCCGAGATCATCCACGCGTCGAAGTCCCGGAAGTCGTAGGAGACCGTCATGCGGACGCTGGTCGTCTCCTCGCCGACGGCGAAGTAGCCGCAGGTCGCGGCCCACTCCCCGTCGCGCTCGAGCCAGAGGGCGTAGTAGCCGTCGTCGTCGAGCTCGGGAAGCCCGGAGACGTCGACGAGGAGCTCGACGTTGCCGGAGCGCTCGTCCCGCTCGCCGACGTGGACCGCGGCCTCCGCGCCGGGCGCGCTCGCCGTCGGCGCCATCTCCACGGTGTACTCGGTGCCGAAGCTGCTTCCGGCCCAATGGCCGATTCCGAACGCCGCCGCCGCGAGCACCGTCGCGAAGGCGAGCGCCAGCGCCACCCGGCGGCGGCGATGCGCGCCTCGGCCGGCGAGCGGCACCTCGGCGACGGCCGCGGTCAACCTTGCGGGCACTTCGTGCGGCGGCGCCGGGACCCGGCGAAGCGTCGCGTCCACGCCCCGGAGCTCTTCGAGCTTCTCGGGCGGGAGCTCGTCGCCGACGAGATCGCGGAGGTCCGGAGGCTCTCTCATGGCCGCACCTCCTCCAGCATGCCGGCCAGACGGGACAGGCCGGTGCGAGTCCTCGTCTTGACCGTTCCGAGCGGGACGTCGAGGTAGCTGGCGATCTCGGCCTGCGAGAGGCCGCTCCAGTACGCGAGCTCGAGCACGGCGCGCTCACGCTCGGGTAGCTGCTCGAGCGCGCTGTGCACCCGCCAGGCGAGCCAGGCGCCCTCGGCCTGCTCGTCGGGCCCCGCGTCGGTGCTCGCCTCCTCGGGCACCTCGACCGCCGGCTCCCGCCGCTGGCGGGCTCGGTCGATGATGGCGTGGCGCGCCACCGCGTAGAGCCAGGCGGAGGCCGTGCCGCGCTCGGGTCGATAGCTGCGCGCCGAGCGCCACACCGCGGCAAAGGTCTCCTGCGCAGCCTCCTCCGCGCGGCCGTTGTCGCCGAGTTGGCGGACGGCCATCGCCAGGACGGGGCGCGCGAAGCGCCGGTAGAGCTCCGTGAATGCGTCCCGGTCGCCACCCGCGACGCGTTCGAGAAGGCGGGAATCGCTCTCGGCGGTTGCCATGACGACAGACATACGCCACGGCTATACGAAACTCAACCCCGCTCCGGTTTCGTGTCCCGGGCGCTCGCGCTACCGCAGCAGCCGGCCGCCGTCGACCACGAGGGACGTCCCGGTGACGAACGGCGCCCTGACGAGATAGACGACCGCCTCGGCGACATCGTCGGGAGAGCCGATCGTGCCGAGCAGGGTCTCCGCCGCGCGCCGCTCCTCCTGGCCCGGCTCGACCGCCACCGGGCCCGGCGCGACGCCGCACACGCGCACGTCCGGCGCCAGCGCGCGCGCGAGCACCCGGGTGAGCATCGCCTGCGCGGCCTTCGCGGCGCAGTGAGGCGCAAAGGCCGGCCAGGGCTGATAGGCGGCCACGTCCTCGACCAGGATCAGGAGGCCGAGGCTCGACGCGCGCAGGTGCGCCGCCGCCGCCTGCGCCACGAAGAAGCTGCCCTTCGCGGTGGCGCCGAAGGCGGCGTCCCAGAGCTCCTCCGTGACCTCCGCGACCGGCGTGGGCTCGAAACCGGCGCCCGCCGCGTGGACGAGCAGGTCGAGACCCCCGAGCTCCCCGGCTGCGCGCTCCACCAGGGCCCTGGCCGCGCCCGGATCGGACACGTCGCCGTCGCGGCGCCCGGCCGCCAGGACGCGGAAGTCGTCCGCCTCGAGACGCGCCGCGACGGCGCTCCCCACGCGCCCCGTGCCGCCGGTGACGAGTGCAGTCAGGGAGTCGGTCACGCACGGAACGATAAGCTCCCGCGCGCGTAAACGAGTCGACGGAAAGGCTGGCATGGCGACCTTGGCTTTCAATCGGGCGGAGATCGCGGCGCGCGAGCTCAAGCCCGAGCTCCTCGAGATGGACGGCATCTCCCGCGCCTCGGTCGAGGCGCACTACAAGCTCTACCAGGGCTACGTGGCGAAGCGGAACGAGATCCTGGTGAAGCTGGGCGAGGTCGACCTCGCCGCCGCGAACCAGGTCTACTCCGAGATCCGCGCGCTCAAGGTCGACCTCACCTTCGCCATCGGCGGCGTCAAGAACCACGAGATCTACTTCGAGCATCTCGGCGGCGCGGGCGGCAACCCGGACGGGGCGATCGGCGCGCTGATCGAGCGGGACTTCGGCAGCGCCGACGACTGGCGCGCCGACCTCAAGGCAACGGGAATGGCCGGCCGCGGCTGGGCCTGGACCGCCTACGACTTCGACGAACAGCGCCTGTTCAACTACGTCGGCGACGCCCAGAACACGTTCCCGATCTGGAACACGGCGCCCCTCGTCGCGCTCGACGTGTACGAACACGCCTACTTCCTCGACTACCAGACCGACCGCGCGTCCTACATCGAGGCCTTCTTCGGAAACCTCGACTGGGACGTCGTCAACGGCTGGGTCGAGTCGTACGCTATTTAGTGCCCTTCCAGGCAATGCAAGCCGCACTTCTGCCCCGCAATCACGCTGCGCCAGAGCCCACCCTCGCCCTCACCAAGGCTTCCTCAGCCTTGGCTTCGGTCGAGTGCGAACTCTGGCTTGGTGCTCGCAACGCAGAAGCACAGCAGCATCACCTGAAAGGGCACCAGCTCTGACCGACCTGCTCCTCATCGCCGTCGGCTACCTCCTCGGCAGCATGCCGTGGGCGTACTGGCTACCCCGGCTCCTGCGCGGCATCGACATCCGGACCCTCGGGAGCGGGAACCCCGGCGCGACGAACGTCTGGCGGACGCTCGGGTTCAAGTTCGGGATGGCGGTTGCGTTCCTCGACATCGCCAAGGGCGCCGTGGCGGCGCTGCTGGGCCTCGCGTTCGGGGGCGACCTCGTCGGAGTGCTCGCCGGAGTCGCGGCCATGGTCGGCCACTGGCGGCCGCTCTTCCTCGGCTTCGCGCGCGGAGGCAAGATGGTGGCCACGACCGGCGGCGTGGCCCTCGCCGTGGCGCCGCTCGCGGCGTTGGCGGCCGCCGGGGTCTGGCTCCTCGTCTTCTTCCTGACGCGCTACGCCTCGGTCGCGTCGATCCTCGCGGCGATCTCGCTGCCGCTCTGGGCGCTTCTCTTCGACGCGTCGTGGCCGGTGGTGGCCTTCACGGCAGGCGCAGCTCTCGCCATCGTCGTGCTGCACCGGACGAACATCCGCCGCCTCCTGGCCGGCGAGGAGAACCGAATCGAGCGCCGCCGCCCGCGCCTCGGACACTCGGGCTCGAAGCCGTCCCCCCGAGCCCGAACCGCGTCTGAAGGGGTCAGACGGCTCGGAGCCAGTCGCGCAGCTCGGTGTGGCGGGCCGAGTGGCCGCCGTTGGCCAGCTCTTCGCGCAGCTCGCCGACGGTGCCGAAGCGCTCGGCGAGCACGTCGTGGTTGTGGATGGTCTCGAAGTTGACCTGGCGGGCGAGCACGAACTCGTCGTCGCCGAGCTCGCCGTAGGACTCGAGCGCGCCCTTGACCATGAGCCGAACCGAGTCTTCGACGAAGCGCGGCGAGAGGTGCGCGTGCTCCACGACGAAGAGCTCGTCGGGGCGCTTGAGGAGCTCGTAGACGGGCGAGCTCATCGAGCTCTCGACCAGCTCGACGAGGTCCTCTGCGTCGAGCCTGAGGTCGGTGCCGAGGTAGAGCGTCCCGCGGCCGCGCTGGTTGTGGGTGGCGAGCGGGACGAGCTCGAGAATCCTCTCGACGTCCGCGCCCTCGAAGCCGGCCTCGCCGAGCCGCTCGGCCGCCTGCTCGCGGACGAGGCCCTGCGCGCACGGGCAGGCGTTGATCCCGGTCGCCTCGACGCCGACGATCCTCCGCGCGGCCGAGCGCGACGCCGCTGCGAGGCCGATCAGCGTCACCAGCTCCTGCGTGCGCAGGCCCGTCACGGGGGTCGTGCGCTCGATCGGGTAGCGCGCGGCGATCTTGACCTCGGCCCGCAGCGCGTCCTGGCGCTCGACGATGTGGCGCGCGATGTGCTCGGCCAGCCGCTCGACGAGAAGCATCTCGCCGATGACGAGCTCGTCGATCGCCTCCTCGAAGAGCTCCGGGAAGCGCGACATGTGCACGCCTTTCTGCGCCGGATCGAGGTCGACGAAGCAGTCGATCTCCGCGGAGACGAGCGCGTCGCGGCCGCCGTGTTGCATGCGCACCGCCTTCTGGACGCCCGTCACGCCCGCCCGGGAGAGCCCGAGCCGCACGTCCGGGACGGAGGCTTGCATGTCAACCGTCCCCGTGGTCCCCGTTAGTCTCCGCTCCATCCGGAGAACGTAGCAGCCCAGTGCCATGACGAACGAACGCCACTTCGCCGAGCTCGTTTCGGTCGCCTGCCACGACATCCTGACGCCGCTGGCGACGGTCTACGGCTTCGCGCGGACGCTGGAGCAGCTGTCGCTGGAGGCGCCGGCGACGCGCTACGTGGAGATGATCGGCGCCGCCTCGGCTCAGATCGACGAGCTGGTGGACCAGCTCCGGCTCGTCGCGAGGATCGAGTCGGGCAGGTACGACCCGCCCCTGGCCGAGCGCGACTCGCTCGAGCTGGCGCACGAGGCCGCGGCGCGGCTGGAGGAGGGCAGGGTGAACGTGGCCGGCCGGGGGGCGACGGTTCGCGTCGACCCGGAGCCGACCGTGCGGGCGCTCTCGCAGCTCGCGCGGGCGGCCGCGCGCTTCGGCGGCCACGACAGCGTCGCGCTCGACGTCGACGGGGCGAGCCTCGTCATCTCGCCGCTCTCCCGCACCGCCCGGCCGGTCGTGCTCGGCGAGGACGCCCGAGAGCTCGCGGCGCCCGCCGCCGCGCTCCTCGTCCGCGCGCTCGGCGGCGAGCTCGAGGCGCGCGAGGAGACTCTCCTGATCCGGCTGCCGACCGGTTCCTAGCGAAGCAGCCGCGACAGGCGCCGGTCCTTCAGGACCCGCCCTCCCGTCTGGCACTCGGGGCAGTAGAAGATCGTGTGCTCCTCGAAGTCGACGCGGGCGATGGGCGTCCCGCAGTTCGGGCACGGCTCGCCGAGGCGGTTGTGAACCTTGTAGGCCTTCTTGTCGGACGCGCCGGCCAGGCGGAGCTCCAGTCCGGCGGCGAGCTGCTCGCGGATCGTCGCGGCGAGGCGCTCGACCTCCTCGTCCGAGAGCTCGGTCGTGAGCGCGTAGGGCGAAAGCTTCGCGCGGTTCAGGATCTCGTTCGACCACGCCCGGCCGATGCCGGCGAGCGCGCGCTGGTCGCGGAGAAAGGGGTGCAGCCGCCGTGCCTCCCGGCGGGCGATCTCCGCCAGTTCCTCGACGGTGATCCCGTCGGCCTCCGGGCCCAGGTGGGCCAGCTCGGCCTCGAGCTCGGCCGGCCGGTAGACGCCGACCCTGGCCCGCTTCTTCGGGCCGCCCTCCGTGAGGATCAGCTCGCCGCCGTCGGCCAGGCGGAGCCGGAACGCCGGAGTCTTGGGGCCCTTCGCCCCGGGCTCGAGGAAGCGAATGCGCCCCGCGCTCATCAGGTGCACGTGCAGGACGAGCTCGCCGTCGTCGGTAGGGAAGAGGAGATTCTTGCCACGTCGCCGTGCTCCCGCCAGGCGCCGGCCTTCCAGCGCCGAGAGAGGCGGGTCGAACGTCTTCAGCGTCGCGACGTGCGCGGGCCCCGCCTTGGCGACCGGCGCCTCGGCGAGCCGCCCGTCGAGCGCCTGCCGCGCCGCCTCCACCTCGGGAAACTCGGGAATAGTCTTCCTCCTCGTGGACGCGCTCAATGTAGCCGTGACCCGAGGGGACCTCGTGGAGTCCCGCCATCGCGTCGACGCCGTCGTCGTGCAGGGCGGCCGGGTCGTCCGGGGCTGGGGCGACCCGGACCTCGTCGCCTACGTTCGCTCCTCCGCCAAGCCGCTGCAGGCGCTCCCGCTCGTCGAGCACGACCTGCCGACGGAGGAGCTGGCGATCGCCTGCGCCTCGCACGAGGCGCGCCCCGAGCAGCTCGTCGCCGTGCGCGCCCTGCTCGAGCGGGCAGGCGTCACGACGGAGGACCTCGAGTGCGGCGCCGAGCACGGCTCGCGCCTTCGCCACAACTGCTCGGGCAAGCACGCGGGCTTCCTCTTCCTCTGCCGCGCCCGGGGCTGGGACACCGAGGGCTACCGGCTGCCCGGGCACCCGCTCCAGGAGGAGCTCCTCGCGCTCGTCGCCGAGACCGTCGGCCGGCCTGCGGACGAGGTCGTGACGGCGATCGACGGCTGCGGTGTCCCGACGTTCGGGCTCTCCCTCACGGAGCTGGCCCGCATGTTCGCCGGCTTCGCCCAGGGCGCACCGCCCGGGATGGAGACGGTCGTCGCGGCCATGACCAGCCGGCCCGAGCTCGTCGGCGGGCCGCAGGCGGTGGACACCCTGGTCATGCGCGCGCTTCCGGGCGCCGTCGCCAAGCGCGGGGCCGAGGGCGTCCTCTGCGCCGGCCTGCCGGACGGGACGGGTGTGGCCCTGAAAGTCGAGGACGGGGCCTACCGGGCCTCGTACGCAGCGGCGGGCGTGGTCCTCGGCATCCCCGAGCTGGCCGAGCGCCCGCTCCGCTCCAGCCGGGGCGAGGTGGTGGGGACGATCGCCGCGGAGTCCTGAAACCCGTCTACCAGTTTTCGACAGGCGTTGTAGAATCCCCAGCCGATGTGCCTGTAGGGCCGGCGAACGGCAGACCTCGCCGGCTCTCTTTTCGTTCCAGCCGACAACGTTGCACCGGTAACGAGAAAGGCGGGTCAATGCTCCAGGTCGACATCTCCCTGCCCGAGATCGAGGAGCTGCACAAGCTCGTCACGGACGGACAGGACAAAGGGTTCCTCACCTATGACGAGATCGTCTCGGGGCTCGAGGAAGTCGACCTCACGAAGGAGCAGGTCGAGGAGTTCTACACCTACCTGATCGACCACGGGATCGAGCTCGTGGAGGGGCTGGAGCACAAGACCCCGCCTCACGATGAGCCGGCGCTCGCGGAGGAGGAGAAGGTTCCGAAGCTCGACCTCACGGTCGAGCCGTCCCTCGACTCGCTCCGGCTGTACCTGCGCGAGATCGGGAAGGTGCCGCTCCTGACGGCCGATCAGGAGGTCACGCTCGCGAAGCGCATCGAGCGCGGCGACATGGGCGCCAAGACCGAGATGATCGAGGCGAACCTGCGTCTCGTCGTCTCCATCGCCAAGGGCTACCTGGGTCGGGGCCTCTCCTTCCTGGACCTGATCCAGGAGGGCTCGCTCGGGCTCATCCGCGCGGTCGAGAAGTTCGACTACCGCAAAGGGTTCAAGTTCTCGACGTACGCGACCTGGTGGATCCGCCAGGCGGTGACGCGGGCGATCGCCGACAAGGCGCGCACGATCCGGATCCCGGTGCACATGGTCGAGAAGCTGAACAAGGTCGTGCACATCGAGCGCCAGCTCGTGCAGCGCCTCGGCCGGGAGCCGCTCCCGGACGAGATCGCCGACGAGCTCGAGATGACGACCGAGGAGGTGCGCGAGATCCTGCGCATGGCGCAGCTGCCCGTGTCGCTGGAGAAGCCGATCGGCGAGGAGGAGGAGTCCGAGCTCGGCGACTTCGTCCAGGACGACGCCGCTGAGTCCCCGTTCGACTCGGCTTCCCTCAACCTCAGGCGCGAGGACATCGACAAGGCGCTCGAGTCGCTGCCGATCCGGGAGCGCAAGGTGATCGAGCTCCGCTTCGGGCTGAAGGGCGAGCAGCCGCGAACGCTCGAGGAGGTCGGGCGCGCCTTCGGCGTCACGCGCGAGCGCATCCGCCAGATCGAGAACAACACGCTCAAGAAGCTCGAGTCCCTGCCCGAGGCCCAGGGCCTCAAGGACTGCGTCTAGACGTCCGCGCCGGACGGGCGCTCGGTCAGTCCTTCCGTTCGTGGCGGAAGCCGTGCCTCGCGACGACCCACGTCGCGAAGAATGCGAACGGCGCCACCAGGACGGCCGACGGGACGGTCGTCTCGGTCTCCGTGCCTCCGGGTGTCCCGCTGATAGCCACGAGGTCCGGGCCGAAGATTGCGTCGAAGAGCACCGCCAGCCACATGACGATGATGGCCAGGGACGCCCACATCTCCGGGGCAAGAATCCGCGTCGACCACGACCGAGTCTCGTCGACAACTCCCACTGGCTCACTCGGAATCGTCGTCACCTTGCACCTCCTTCTGTTGAGACAGTTTCGGCGGTCGTCGGCTCTGGGGCATCGGGGACGCCCCGGATCCCCGCTGCGGGAATTCCGCCGACCGGGGCCGTACGCCTAGGGGCAGGCGCCCGGCTCGGGCCGGTAAGCGGGCTCGGACGCCTGCACGCTCACAAAGCGCCCGCCGACCGCGCCTGTCGACGGCGCGACGAAGTCCATGCTCCAGAAGCCGATGCCGCAGACCGGGATCGAGACCGGAACGGAGCGGCCGGGATGGACGATCAGCTCGCGCTCGGGCTGCCCAGGCGGGGCGAGCTCAACCGCCACGGGGGGCGAACCCTCCGGTCCGGTCAGCTCGAACGTCAGCGTGCCTGAGCTCGTCTCGGGCCAGAGCTGGAAGCTGCCGGCGAGCCCGAGCCAACCGTCCTCGAAGCGGCCCGGAGCGTAGAGCGCCAGGCGCTGGGGGCCGGGCGAGGAGACCAGGTCGAAGACAGGCGACGAGGCGATTTCGTCGGAGTCGCGGAAGCGGACGGTGTCGCTGAACCCGTCGACCGCGAGCGGCCTGGTCACGGGCCTGCCGGCCGCGAGCAGGGTTCCGTCAGGCGCGGTCGTGAGGCGCGTGACCGCGAAGGAGTCGGGCGGCTCGGCGCCGGGCAGGAGATAGACGGCGTCCACCGACCGGTTCCAGAAGAGGTACTCGGACGCGACGCCCCGCTCGCTCGAGCGGGTCAGGAGCATCGCCGACGTCGTCGATCCCCGGACACGTCCACGAAGGACGGCTCCGGGCCGAGCACGTGCGTCCGCGTCCGCTCGGCGTTGGCGAGGTTGAAGGACGTGGCCCCCGCGTAGGTGGTTGCGCAGACTACGAGCGCGAGGCCGAGCGTCAGCGGCGTGGCGACGCTGGGGCGGCGGCTCGCCAGCACGAGCACGCCTGCCAGGAGCGTGACGCCGAGCGCGAGCACGAGCGAGGCGGTGGCGACGTCTCCGAGCGCTTGCTCGAGCCGTGCGGTGGCGAAGAGCGTCGGCGAGTTGGTCTTGCCGTCTGCGGCCGAGTACCCGGAGAGGGGCACGCGGGCGGCGAGCAGGATCAGGCCCGCGGCCAGCACGCCGAGTGCGAGGCGGTGCGGCCAGCCGCGCGAGGCGTAGAGCGCGAAGAGAATTCCGACGAGCGGGATCGCGTAGAAGAAGTAGCGCTCCTGGATGCGGTCGCCGCCGAGCCCGTAGGCGGCCGCCTCGACGAGGAGGGCGACCAGGAAGGGGGCCGTGAGCGCGCCGAAGGCGAGCTCCTCCCGGGAACGGGGTCGCCGCAGAGCGAGCCAGAGGCCCAGCAGGGCGCCGGGCGCGAGCACGACGCCGGCGGCGTAGGCGAGGAGCATCGCATCGGTGCCGAACCACTTCGCCAGCTCCGGCGAGGCGATCTCCAGGTCGAGAATCCCCTCGTAGAACCCCAGAGCCCGGCTCGGGCCGAGCGCGACGAATGCGAGCAGCGGGAGCACGACCGCGGCGAGGACGAGCGCCTGCTCGCGCAGCGTTCCGCGCACGCGCCGGTCCCGAAGGCCGAGGACGAGCACGGCTGCGAGGAAGCAGAGCGGGAGGACGGCGAACTGGACGCGGGCGAAGGTGGCCAGCCCGGCGAGCGCGAGGAAGGCGAGCTGAAGCCGCAGGCTCGGCCGGGCGAGCGCAACGGTTCCGACCGCGACCGCGCCGAGCGCCAGCGGATAGGCGAACGGCTCGGCGACGACCCAGCCGGCGTAGATCAGGTCGGGAACCACGAGGGCGAGGGCGGCGAGCGCGAAGGAGACTCCGGCGCCCAGGTCGAGGCGCCGGGCGAGCAGGAAGACCGGTACGGCGGCGAGCGACATGGCAAGGGCGCCGAGCGCCTGGATCAGGCGAAACGAGGTCTCCACGTCGTCGAACAGCCAGGCCGGCGCGGTCAGGAGCGGCTGCAGGAGGGCGGGGAAGCTCGCCGAGGCGCCGCGGATCAGCGGTCGCCCGGTGTCGGCCAGCGAGCGTCCCAGCTCCGCGTAGATGTACTCGTCCGCGAAGAAGGTGGGCGTCGCCCGGAGCCAGCCGAGCGCCAGCCGCAGCAGGAAGCTCGCGCCCACCAGGGCTGCGAGCAGGGGAGCGGCACGGGTCCCCGCGCGCGCGAGAGCGGCTCGGGGCGCCTGCACGCGGTCGGCGGTGCGGGCCGCGACGGACACGCTCTCTCTATCGGCGCCTTCGCGGCGAGCGTTAGCGGCCTCCGGGGCTAGCCTGTGCCCGGTGAGCCCCCAGCGCCGCATCGCCCTCGTCTCGGTCGTGGCCGCGGTCGTCCTCATCGTCGTCAAGCTCGCGACCGGGCTCGCCACCGGAAGCCTGGGGCTCCTGTCGGAGGCCGCGCACTCCGGGACCGACCTCGTCGCAGCGCTGCTGACCCTCTTCGCCGTGGGCGTCGCGGTTCGCCCGGCCGACCGCAGCCATCCCTACGGTCACGGGAAGGCGGAGCACCTGGCCGCGCTTGCCGAGGCCTCGTTTCTCGTGCTCGTCTCCCTGCTGATCGCCGCAGTCGCGATCCGGCGGCTCGTGACGGGGACCTCGGACGTGGACGCGACGTGGTACGCGCTCCTCGTGATCTGCGTGGTGATCCTCATCGACGCCAGCCGAGCGGTCGTGTCCCACCGCGCCTCGCGGCGGTACGCCAGCCCTGCGTTCGCCGCCGGCGCGCTTCATTTCGGGGGCGACCTCGCCGGCTCGACCGCCGTGCTCATCGGCCTGCTCGCCGCTCGCGCCGGGTACCCGGAAGGCGACGCGATCGCCGCGCTCTTCGTCGCAGTCCTCGTCCTCGCGGCTGCGGGAAGGCTCATCCGCAGGAACGTCGACGTCCTCATGGACCAGGCGCCCGTGAACGAGGTCGAGGCGGCGCGGAGCGCCATCGAGGCGCTCGGCCACGGCGTCACGCTCAGGCGGCTGCGCATGCGGCGGGCGGCCGGGCGCCACTTCGCCGACGTGGTCATCAGCGTCCCCCCCGGCGCGACCGTCGGCCAGGGCCACGCCGCAGCCGACGCCGTCGAGGACGCCGTCGAGCGGGCGGTTCCGGGCGCCGACGTCGTCGTCCACGTCGAGCCTGCCGAGGCCGGCGAGCTGGGGGAGCGCGCGACGGCCGCCGCGCTCCGCGTGCCGGACGTGCGCGAGGTGCACAACGTCTCCGTCCTCGACGTGGGCGATCGCACCGAGGTCTCCCTCCACCTCAAGCTCCCCGGCTCCCTCACGCTCGCCGAGGCGCACGAGGTCGCGGAGTCGGTCGAGCGAGAGATCCTCGCCGCCGTGCCGGTCGTCGACGCCGTCCAGACGCACATCGAGCCGCTCGCCGAGCCCGCCGCAGTCAGCGCCGTGCCCGCCGGAGCGCTCGAGTCGGAGTCCGAGGCCGTCCGCGACATCGTCCGCGACACGACCGGCAGCGAGCCGCGCGAGCTCCGCTTTCTGGCCACGGAGCGCGGCCTCGTCGCCTTCCTCACCCTGGCGATGGCGCCGGAGCGCGCGCTGGCCGAGGCCCACGCGAGCGCGAGCGAGATCGAGGAGCGCATCCGCCGCGACCACCCGGAGATCGTCGATGTCATCGTCCACACGGAGCCGTGAGCAGGACGCTGGTCACTCCTCGGCCGGCAACGCGCCGCTCTGCTTTCGGTACGCGTGACCGCTCAACCACGCGGTCTTGGGACAGCGGCGGGGCGAAATGGGGAGGTAGGACTCGAACCCGACGCCCGAGCAGCAGAGATTCGCCCTGGACCTCCTCAGCCCACGGGACGTAACTCAAGCGTGCGCGGATACTTGAGCATTTCCACGTTCTGTCTCGTGCTCGGAGTCTCGGCCTGTGGAGGAGTGCCCTCTGGCGAGCAAGGAGGCACCACCATGAAGGCCGTGACCGGCCAGGCCAGCTCGGACGCTGCCGAGGCGCTCAACTGGACGACGTACGACATCCCCGAGGCCGGCCTCACCGGCTCGTACCCGTCGAGCTGGACGCGTTCGACTGACCCACTCATGCCCTCGCTCGCGGATCCGAGAGAGCTCGTCGCCTTCAGCACGTTCCCCGCTCGCTCGGGCGGTGAAAACTGCGCCCACATGCCGGAGAACGCCATCGAGGACATGGGGCCGACGGATGCTCTGGTCGTCATCGAGGAGCGCCGCGGCGACCCGGAAGACGGCAGAATCACGCGCGCCGACTATCCAAAGCGACCCGGACAGTTCGGGCCGAGCAACGGCTATCCCAGCGAGGCGGTCGACTGCCTCGACCGGCGCAAGGTGTTCTTCGATCGCTTCATCCCGTTCAGCGACTCTGGCCGGCGCTTCTATGCCTACGTCGCCTTTGGAACTGACGCGCCGACGGCGATCAGGACGCAGGCCTGGACGATCCTCGACCGCCTCGACGTCGCACGTCCTGCTGAGCCGTGGCGTCGGCTGCCCGGTTCGGCCCGATCAACCGTCACCCTCGCCGCGAGCTGTGCGAAGGTGAGGCCGCGCGAGGACGCGGCCCGATCCTACGATGGGCCGGGCCGTCCTGCCCTCCGCGCGTGCTTCTTGCTGGAATGCGAGATGTATGCCGATCTCCGTACCTTCCTGGCCTGTCTGCCGCCTTATCACTAACGGCGGAGAGGGCGTTTCCCCTGCGGCCATGCCCAATCCCACTTACGTGGCGAGGAGCGACCGGTGGACTTGACGATTGAGCGGGTATCGGTCGCAACCGACGAGATCAGGCAACTCCTGGCCGAGCTGGATCGGGCTCTCACCGGTCCCTACCTGCCGGAGCAGCATCACTCCCTTCCGCTCGAGCGACTCTTCGACAGCAACGTCAGGTTCTTCGCCGCACGAGTTGACGGCGTTGCCGTGGGCTGCGGCGGTGTCGCCTTCTACGACGGTTTCGCCGAGGTGAAGCGGATGTTCACGCAGCCGACAGCCCGGCGGCAGGGTGTCGCCATGGCCGTGCTCCGACATCTGGAAGGAGAAGCGAAAAGCGCCGGATACTCGGTTCTTCGGCTCGAAACCGGCATGTATCAGGCCGAAGCCATCGCGTTCTACCTCGCGTGCCGGGTTTGAGCAATGCGATGCCTTTGGCGACTACGTGGAGCATGTCCCCGCGATCGATCGAGACGAGCGTCTTCTACGAGAAGTCGATCTGAGGACGATTTCCCGGCCCCTGAGCACCGCGACCCGTATGAACAGCGGGGTCGCGGGAGCCATGCGGGGCGAAATGGGGGAGGTAGGATTCGAACCTACGTAGGCTGAGCCAACGGGTTTACAGCCCGTCCCCTTTGGCCACTCTGGCCACTCGGGTACTCCCCCGGGCGGCGAGCCGGGTACTCCCCGCGGCCGGCGTAGTGTAGCCAAGAGCCCCTGACAGAATGAGGAGCCTGCCGCCTCGCCGCGCTGGGCGGCCCGAGGACGGCGTCCTCAGTCGCGCCCATACCTCTCCAGGTATGAGCGCTCCCTGCGTCCTTGCCTCGAACCACCCATCGCACCGAGGCTGCGGGCCATCATCCTGCCAGGGGCTCTGCTCCATCCCCCCTTTGAGCTAAAGCGGCTTCCGACGCCCCGCCGATGGCGTCCACGTCGTCATGAACCTGGACGAGCTGCTGGCACGCGTCATCGACGCTGGAGGAAGCGACATGCACCTGAAGGTGTCCTCTCCGGCCATGGTCCGGGTCGACGGCGACCTGCAGCCGCTGGAGCAGCGGATCCTGACGGACTCAGACCTCGAGACCGTTCTGCTGCTCGTCACCGACCGCTCGCCCGCCAAGCGGGAGCAGTTCCTCGAATCGGGCGAGCTCGACACCTCGTACCTCGCCCACGGGCTGGGGCGCTTCCGCGTCAACGGCTTCCGGCAGCGCGGCTCGATCTCGTTCGCCTTTCGCTTCGTGCCCAAGGAGATCCCGAGCTTCGAGCGCCTGGGTCTCCCCGAGGGCGTGGCCAAGCTCTCCGAGGAGCACCGCGGGCTCGTCCTCGTCACGGGCGCGACCGGTTCCGGGAAGTCGACGACGCTCGCGGCGATGCTCAACTGGATCAACCGCAACCGCAAGCAGCACATCGTCACGATCGAGGACCCGATCGAGTTCATCCACGACGACTGGGCGTCCATCGTCAACCAGCGCGAGATCGGGCTCGACACCGAGTCCTACAGTCAGGCCTTGCGCCGGGTGCTCCGCCAGGACCCCGACGTGATCCTCATCGGCGAGCTGCGCGACGAGGAGTCGACCCAGACCGCGCTCCAGGCGGCCGAGTCCGGGCACCTGGTCTTTTCGACGCTGCACACCCTCGACGCCGCGGAGACGATCGGGAGGCTCATCGAGTTCTACCCGCCTCAGAAGCAGATGATGGTGCGGGAGATCCTGGCCGGCACCCTCCGGGGCGTCGTCAGCCAGCGGCTCGTCCCGCGCAAAGTCGGGGGCCGCGTGGCGGCGATCGAGGTGATGGTCAACACGGCGCGCATCGCCGACCTGATCCGCGAGCCGGAGAAGACCCACGGTCTCACCGAGGCGATCGAGGACGGCGCGTACCACCACATGCAGAGCTTCTCTCAGCACCTCGTCGAGCTCGTCGTCGACGACGTCGTCGAGCTCGAGGTCGCTGCGGCGGCGGCCAGCAACCGCCACGACTTCGAGATCGCGGTCGAGCAGGCGCTGCGCAGGAAGCGCGCCGCCGAGGAGGGCAAGACCGCAGCCGTCGACTTTTCGAGCCTTGCGGAGGACGAGGCCGAGCCGGAGCCCGAGCCGGAAGCGGATCCGGGGCCCGGCCTGCGGCTGGCGACCTCGGATCAATGATCCGCGTCGTCTCCGTCCTCGTCGCCGTGCTCGCACTGGCGGCGATTCCCGCGGCCTCCAGTCAGCTCTCCGCGACTCCGGGGAGCCTGCCGAGCTACCGGGTTCCCAACTCCCCCGGCTCGATCCGCGTCCCGTCCCTCTCTCGGCCCCCGGCGCGCCCCGAGGTTCGCTCATACGAGCAGCTCGTGACGCTCTGGAAGCAGGCCGGCGAGGGCTACGGCGTCCCCTGGCAGGTGCTCGGCGCGATCAACAAGATCGAGTCGGGCTACGGGCAGAACATGGGGCCGAGCTCCGCAGGCGCGGTCGGCTGGATGCAGTTCATGCCCTCGACCTGGATGCGGTGGGGGATGGACGCGGACGGCGACGGGCTCGCCAACCCGTGGGATCCCGAGGACGCCGTCTTCGCGGCCGCCCGCTACCTCGCGGCCGCCGGCGCCCACGAGTCGATCGAGCGCGCGATCTTCGCCTACAACCACGCGCAGTGGTACGTCGACGACGTGCTCGCGCTGGCCTCGACGCTGGGCGGCGCTCCCTTCACTCCCGGTCCGCCGACGGCGTTCGCCGCCGCCACGGGCCCGGATCTCGGCGCGCGGCTGGAGCGGGCCCGCACGCGCGTCCAGCGACTCTCGGACGCGCTCGACCGCGCCCTTGGGCGGGTGGGCGCGCGCGACTGGCAGCGCCTCCGGCTCGAGCGGCGCCTCGGCAACCCGAGGCTGACGGACGCGCAGTTCGCCCAGCTTGACGCCCGGCTCTCGCAGCTCGGCGACGTCGAGCGCGCTTCGCAGGCCAGGATCGACAGGCTTCGGGCCCGCTTCGCCGGGGCCGTCGAGGCGCTGAAGAAGGTGAAGGCCGCGCAGGAGGCTGCGGCCCTCGGTACCGGCCTCGCCGGAGGCGGCTACGTCTTCCCGGTCGCCGGTGAGGCGTCCTTCTCGGACGACTTCGGCGTGCCGCGCACGACGACCTGGCATCACGGGAACGACATCTTCGCGCCGCTGGGGACACCGCTCGTGGCCGTCGCCGACGGGTCGCTCTTCAACGTCGGCTGGAACGACGTCGGCGGCAACCGTCTCTGGCTCCGCGACGCCCTCGGGAACGAGTTCTACTACGCGCACCTCTCGGACTTCACGCCGCTCGCCCGCGACGGCGCCGTCGTCCGCGCGGGTGATGTGATCGGCTTCGTCGGCGCGACCGGCGACGCGGTCGGCACCTCGCCCCACGTCCACTTCGAGATGCACCCGTCCGAGCTGAGCGCGCAGGGCTACGACGGCGTCGTCAACCCCTATCCGTACCTGGTCGCCTGGAGAGCAGGAGTGGCCGCCGGGGGGCAGCAGTCGTTCGACGGCTGGGTCTTCCCCGTCGGCGGCGGGGCGGCGAACGTCTCGACGGCGCACACGCACCACGACTACCCGGCGGCCGACATTGCCGCTCCGTTCGGCTCGCCGCTCTATGCCCTGCACGAGGCGGTCGTCACCCATGTCTTCGCGATCGACTCGGGCAAGTGCGGAATCGGGCTCATGCTGCGGACGACCACCGGCGAGGAGTTCCTCTACTGCCACCTCTCCTCGCTCGATCCCGGGGTCGTTCGCGGCGGGGCGCTCCGTGCCGGCCAGCTCGTCGGCCGCGTCGGCTCCACCGGCAACTCGACCGGCCCGCACCTCCATCTCCAGTTCGCGCCGACCGCGCGCTATCCGCAGGCCGAGCCCTGGTTCCAGGCCTTCGCCGGCATCGCCTTCCGGTGGCAGGACGGGGCGACCCCCGACCGCTCCGAGGCGGTCGCGATGAACGGCCTGAAGCAGGTCGCCGCGGCGCCGGGCCAGCGAGTCGTGAAGGTGATCCGCAAGCGGGTCATCCGCTTTACGACGACCGGCTAGGAGGGATTGGCGGAACGTCGCTCGTCTCAGGGGTGGGATGGTCGTTCCGAGGCAAGGACGCAGGGAGTGTTCGTAGCCGGAGGCTACGGGCGCGACTGAGGACGCAGTCCTCGGGGCGAGCAGCGCGGCCCGGCGACACAGGCTGCGTTTCGCCAAGCCCTCCTGGGCTCATACCGCGAAGGGGCTTGACCTTTCGCCTCTCGCTGCCGATTGGGACTGCATGGCGGCCCGTCTGGCTGTGCTCGCCCCGCGCCTGATCGCTCTCGTGGTGATCTGGCTGCTCGCGGCTGCCAGCTGGACGCTCGCGGCCGGAGGCCCCCAGGGCTCGGAAACCGCCACGACCGCCCCCGCCGCCGGCGAGCCCGCACAGCCGGAGATCCTCGTCGTCCCCGACGTCAAGCCCCAGGCGTACGTCTTCGCGAAGGGGATCCTTCAGGACGAGGGCTTTGCGTGGCAGGTCAAGGGCCCGGTGAAGGGCTACGCCGCCAACACGGTCGCGACCCAGTCGCCCGCCGCGGGAACGCGGGTCGTCGACAACGGCGCCCCCCTGGTCGTCGTCACCCTCTCGCGGAGCAACGAGTACGCCGAGCGCGGCGTGCCCGAGAACAAGTCCCCGTACGAGGGCACGCCGATCGTGCTCATGAGCGACTGGCACGCGGAGCAGGCTCCCGCCGAGACCGCTCCTGCGCCGCCGGCGACCACCGCTCCGGCCCCGACCACGACCGCACCGGCGCCGACGACCACGGCCGCAGCGCCCCCCGCCCCTGCTCCGGCGCCCGCCCCCAAGCCGAAGCAGAGCGACTATCGCACCCCGGACTTCGTCGTTCCGGGCGTGGCGGGCGAGCCCGTCGACGAGATGCCGCTCCCGCGGCGCGCGAAGAGGCTCGAGCGCCGCGTGACCGCGCTCACGTCGCGACCCGGGGAGAAGTTCGTGGGGCACTGGCTCTACCAGCACGCCTGGATCGTCACCGGCGCCGGCTTCGGCTGGCGAAACGGCGACGACGCACTGCGCACCCTCGTTCAGGTCGACCGCAGCCTGTCCGTCCGATTCGGCTTCGGCGCCAAGAGCGAGCAGGTCGCCCGCAGGATGCTCGCCTGGGTCGAGAGCCAGAAAGGCTGACCCGTGAAGCGCATCGGTAGGACGCTCCGCGGCCGGGGCGGCTACACGCTCATCGAGCTCCTCGCCGTCCTCACCATCTTCCTGATCGTCGTCTCCACGCTGACGACCCTCTTCGTGTCGGGCGCCAAGGCGGAGCTCGACGCGAACCGACGCTTCCAGGCGCAGCTGAGCGCGCGGGTCGCCTTCGACCAGATGCGGCGCGAGATCCACTGCGCGAGCTCGTTGACGTTCACGAGCGCAGCGTCCGTCACGATCACCCTGCCCCCGGGCTGCCCCAGCGCGGCGGGAACGCAGACCACCGTCGTCTACGACACCGCTTCCGCCGGGACGAACCGCTACAAGCTGCGCCGCAAGAAGGGGAGCGGGTCCGCCGTCCCGATCGCTGACTACATCACGTCCGGGAACGTCTTCGCCTACACGGCGCCCTCGACCACGGCGCTCGGCCGCCTGACCGTTGACATGCCGGTGAACGTCTACCCGAACGAGGCATGGAAGAAGTGGCGCCTTGTTGCCGACATTGTCCTCAGGAACACCACGCGCGCCTAGTTTCCATGCGGCTTTTCCGACGTCACATCAGAGCCCAGGAGGGCATTACGCTGATCATGTCGATCGGCATCCTCGGCGTGCTCTCGCTCACCGGCGCGTCGTTGATCTACTACTCGACCTCAAACGCCAGGAGCGCCAGCGCGTCCAAGGGCCGTGAGACCGCCTACACCCTTGCCGAGGCCGGGATCGCGCAGGCCTTCTCGGTCCTCAACAGCTCCCTGAGCCCGCTCACGGGCTCGCTCCTCGGCTCGACGACCCTCCAGCTCGAGGGTGGGAGCGTCACCTACTCGGGGACGCTCTCCGGCGAGACGTGGACGATCACCTCCACCGGCACCGTGGACAACCCGGCCGGGGCCGCAGACATCACGCGCACGCTCACCCGCAGCGCGCAGGTCTACGGCCTGAACAGCGGCGCCAACGTCGCCGCGTGGAACCGGTGGTACGCGGACTCGACGACGAGCTGTCTGACGATCCAGGACGTGAACATCACGATGCCGATCGCGACGCGCGGCGACCTCTGCCTGGTCGGAAGCGCCACGATCTCGGGGGCGAACACGACCGTCGAGGTCGGAGACGACGTGACGATGACCCCGGCGGGCACGTCGGCGCTACGCAACCCGAGCGCGGCGACCGGCTGGACGACCTCGTCGAACGTCTACTCGAGCAACAACGTGCGCGCGACGGCGACGCTGGGCGCAAGCGCCCAGAGCGCGAACCTCGACGTCACGGGCTTCGGCGTCAACCTGCCCACGGGCTCCACGGTCGTGGGCATCGAGGCCACCATCGAGCGGATGGCGAGCAACTCCAACTCCATCGAGGACTACGACGTCTACCTCCTGAAGGCGGGCGCACCCTCCGGAAGCGACAAGGCGTCCACGACCGACTGGACGACCTCCGACTCGACCCGGACCTACGGTTCCGGCACCGACCTCTGGGGCACGACGTGGACCGAGGCGCAGGTCGAGGCGTCGAACTTCGGGCTCCGCCTCAAGGCGCTGAACCTGACCGCCTCGTCGCGCACCGCCTCGGTCGACCACGTCACCATCAGGGTCTACTACAACCCGCCGCCGACGACCACGATCGGCACCGCAGGCACGCCCCTCGCCAGCGCCCAGGTCGCCGGCACGTGCCAATACAACGCCCAGACGCCACACTCGCCGTGTTCTTCCGTGGACAAGGTCTGGGCGAACGCGATCGGCACGGCGCCGCAGAACCTGTCGAAGCCCGCGGTCGACCTCGCCTACTGGTACGAGAACGCCAAGCCCGGGCCGAAGCACAACTGCACCACCGGCAGCTTCCCCGGCGGGTTCGACACCAACTCCGTCCTCGACAACAGCGTTCCAGGCTCGGCCGAGGTGACGCCGATCAGCTCGAGCTACACGTGCCAGGTGCACGACTCGCTCGGCAACCTCGTCGGCGAGCTCTCCTGGAACCACGTGACGCACGTGCTCAAGATCAAGGGCACGATCTACATCGACGGCGACTTCCGCTTCGACGACGACGGCTCGGTTGCCCACTACCAGGGCCGCGGCATCATCTACGCCACCGACGACCTCGAGTTCGACGAGATCGTCTGCGCCGGGGGGTCAGGGACGACGTCCTGCATCGACACCGGGATGCAGAACTGGGATCCGACCCAGAACATGATGATCGTGCTCGCCGGCGGGGACGCCGAGTACGATCAGGGCGCGACCCAGGGTCCCAGTGAGCCGTCGGGCTTCCAGGGCCTGATCTACGCGAACGGCGACTGCACCGTCCACGAGAACTTCCACACGAGCGGCCCGATCGTGTGCAACAGGATCATCCTGCCTGCCGAGTCGAACGGCTGGCCGACGTACTACGACTGGCCGCCGCTCGGCTCCCTCGTCGAGGGGCAGATGTACTCCGATCCCGAGACGGCCGGCGACTTCGTCGTCGTGGCCGGCCTGCAGTCCGGCTAAGACCATGCGCACCCGGCGTGGCGTCGCGCTCCTCTGCCTGGGACTGGTGCTCGTGGCGATGCTCGCGACCCCGGCCGGAGGGCACGTCACAACGAGCGTGAACCACCTCTGGGCGAAGCACATGAAGCCCCTGGCCGTGAAGCTCTTCTACACGAAGAAGCAGTCGGACGCCCGCTACTACAAGAAGGCCGCGTCGGACGCCCGTTACTACACCAAGGCCGACTCCGACGGCCGCTACTACACGACCTCGGCGGCCGACGCGCTCTTCGCGCTCAAGGGCGAGACCGGCGAGAGCGGGCTCCAGGCCTACTGCTCCCGGGCGAGCGCGAGCCCGCGCTCCTTCCCGGCCGAGGTGTGCGGCGCGCCGCTCGTCGTCACGCTGGACTCGGCCGGCCTCGTGGGCGATCACACGTCCGTCGCGATCGGAGTTGACGGGCTTCCGGTGATCAGCTACCGGGACGCGACGAGCGGCGACCTGAGCGCCGATCTGAAGATCCTTCACTGCGGGAACGAAGCGTGCACGGCCGGGAACCAGGCCACCACCGTCGACAGCCCCGGAGGCGTCGGCACGGACACCTCCCTCGCAATCGGCGCGGACGGCTTGCCGGTCGTGAGCTACAAGGACGTGACGAACTTCGACCTGAAGATCCTTCACTGCGGCACCATCGCGTGCACGTCGGGGAACCAGGTGACGTCCGTCGACCTCGGCCCCGCGAACGTCGGATCCGACACGTCGCTGGCAATCGGGGCCGACGGCCTGCCGGTGGTGAGCTACGCCGACGTCACGAACGGCGACCTCAAGGTCCTCCATTGCGGCAATGCCGCCTGCACCTCCGGGAACTCGATCAACGTGGCCGACCCCGGCCCCGTGGGGGCGGACACCGACACCTCGATCGCCGTGGGCGCCGACGACCTCCCGGTGATCAGCTACTTCGACCTCGACGACGGCAACCTCTTGATCTTCCACTGCGCGAACGCCGCCTGCAGCTCCGGGAGCACGACCACCGTCGACAGCGACGGCTGGGTGGGCGACTTCAGCTCTCTGGCGATCGGGACCGACGGGCTCCCGGTTGTGAGCTATCGCGACGGGACGACCGGCGACCTCAAGGTCCTCCACTGCGGCGATGCCTCCTGTGTCGCGGGCAACGTCACCACGCCCGTCGACACGTCGGCCGATCCGCTCGGCTACGACACGTCGATCGCCATCGGCGCGGACGGCTTCCCGGTGGTCAGCTACTTCGACGGAGCGACGAACGATCTCAAGGTCCTCCACTGCGGCAACGCCGCCTGCACCTCCGGAAACCAGGCCGCCGCTCTGGACACGCCCGGCAACGTCGGCCGCCACACGTCGATCGCGCTCGGCGCGGACGGGCTGCCGGTCGTGAGCTACAACGACGCGTCCAGCGGAGACCTCAAGCTCGCCCGTCCGCCCGTCTCGTAGACCTTCAAGGCTGCGGCGCCGCGCGCCGATACGGGTGCTGAGATGAACCTCGCCCTGGCCTTCGTCGTCCTTCCGCCCGCCCTCGCCCTCGGGAGCTTCCTGAACGTCGTCGCCGCGCGGCTCCCGGAGGGCCGCTCGCTCGTCCGTCCCCCGTCTGCCTGCGGCTCGTGCGGAGCCCAGATCGCGTGGCGCGACAACGTCCCCGTCGTCTCGTACCTGCTCCTCCGCGGCCGCTGCCGGGCCTGCGGCGAGCGCATCGGGCTCCGCTACCTGGCCGTCGAGCTCCTCACGGCGCTCCTCGTCGCGGCCTGCTTCCTCTCCTTCGGCCTGACCGCCGAGGCGTTCCTGGCGTCCTTCTTCTGCGCCACGCTCGTCGTCCTCTCCGCCATCGACTTCGAGCGGCACATCCTCCCGGACAAGATCGTCCTGCCCTCGGCCGCAATCGTCCTCGCGGCGCAGCTCGCCCTCCACCCCGGCCAGTGGCTCGAGTGGATCCTGGCGCCGCTCGGCGCGGCCCTCTTCCTCTTCGCGGCCCTCCTCGCCTATCCCAAGGGGATGGGGATGGGGGACGTCAAGCTCTGCCTCCTGCTCGGCGCCATGCTCGGCAAGCTCGTGCTGGTCGCGCTCATGATCGGCATGCTCGCGGCGCTCGTGCCGGCCGTCGTGCTCGTCGTCCGGCACGGCTCCGCCGCCCGCAAGATGGCGATCCCCTTCGGCCCGTTCCTCGCCTTCGGCGCCGTGATCGCGCTCTTCTTCGGCGATGCTCTCCTCGACGCGTACCTGAGCGGCAGCGGGCTCTAGAAAGGCAGGTCCTGCGAGCCCGAAGGCCCGCAGGACCTGGTGTGCGGTGCTCCATCCCCCCTTTGAGCTAAAGCGGCTTCCGACGCCCCGCCGATGGCGTCCACGTCGTCATGAACCTGGACGAGCTGCTGGCACGCGTCATCGACGCTGGAGGAAGCGACATGCACCTGAAGGTGTCCTCTCCGGCCATGGTCCGTGTCGACGGCGACCTGCAGCCGCTGGAGCAGCGGATCCTGACGGACTCAGACCTCGAGACCGTTCTGCTGCTCGTCACCGACCGCTCGCCCGCCAAGCGGGAGCAGTTCCTCGAATCGGGCGAGCTCGACACCTCGTACCTCGCCCACGGGCTGGGGCGCTTCCGCGTCAACGGCTTCCGGCAGCGCGGCTCGATCTCGTTCGCCTTTCGCTTCGTGCCCAAGGAGATCCCGAGCTTCGAGCGCCTGGGTCTCCCCGAGGGCGTGGCCAAGCTCTCCGAGGAGCACCGCGGGCTCGTCCTCGTCACGGGCGCGACCGGTTCCGGGAAGTCGACGACGCTCGCGGCGATGCTCAACTGGATCAACCGCAACCGCAAGCAGCACATCGTCACGATCGAGGACCCGATCGAGTTCATCCACGACGACTGGGCGTCCATCGTCAACCAGCGCGAGATCGGGCTCGACACGGAGTCCTTCCAGCAGGCGCTTCGGCGCGTGCTGCGCCAGGACCCCGACGTGATCCTCATCGGCGAGCTGCGCGACGAGGAGACGAGCCAGACCGCGCTGCAGGCGGCCGAGTCGGGGCACCTCGTCTTCTCCACGCTGCACACGCTCGACGCCGCCGAGACGATCGGCCGGCTGGTCGAGTTCTATCCGCCCCAGAAGCAGATGATGGTGCGGGAGATTCTCGCCGGCGTCCTCCGTGGCGTCGTCAGCCAGCGGCTCGTGCCGCGCAAGGTCGGCGGCCGCGTCGCAGCCATCGAGGTGATGGTCAACACGGCGCGCATCGCCGACCTGATCCGCGAACCGGAGAAGACCCACGGTCTCACCGAGGCGATCGAGGACGGCGCGTACCACCACATGCAGAGCTTCTCTCAGCACCTCGTCCAGCTCGTCGTCGACGACGTCGTCGAGCTCGAGGTCGCTGCGGCGGCGGCCAGCAACCGCCACGACTTCGAGATCGCGGTCGAGCAGGCGCTGCGCAGGAAGCGCGCCGCCGAGGAGGGCAAGACCGCAGCCGTCGACTTCGCGAGCCTGACGGAGGACGAGGCAGAGCCCGAGCCGGAGCCCGAGCCGGAGACGAGCCCGGCGTCCGGCCTGCGGGTGGCTGCGTCCGACCAGTGACACGCCGCGTGTGCTTCCTTGCCGCCGTGTTCGCACTGGCGGCGATTCCCGCGGCCTCCAGTCAGCTCTCCGCGACTCCGGGGAGCCTGCCGAGCTACCGGGTTCCCAACTCCCCTGGCTCGATCCGCGTCCCGTCCCTCTCTCGGCCCCCGGCGCGCCCCGAGGTTCGCTCATACGAGCAGCTCGTGACGCTCTGGAAGCAGGCCGGCGAGGGCTACGGCGTCCCCTGGCAGGTGCTCGGCGCGATCAACAAGATCGAGTCGGGCTACGGGCAGAACATGGGGCCGAGCTCGGCAGGCGCGGTCGGCTGGATGCAGTTCATGCCCTCGACCTGGATGCGGTGGGGGATGGACGCGGACGGCGACGGGCTCGCCAACCCGTGGGATCCCGAGGATGCCGTCTTCGCGGCCGCCCGCTACCTCGCGGCCGCCGGCGCCCACGAGTCGATCGAGCGCGCGATCTTCGCCTACAACCACGCGCAGTGGTACGTCGACGACGTGCTCGCGCTGGCCTCGACGCTGGGCGGCGCTCCCTTCACCCCCGGCCCGCCGACGGCGTTCGCCGCCGCCACGGGCCCGGATCTCGGCGCACGGCTGGAGCGGGCCCGCACGCGCGTCCAGCGACTCTCGGACGCTCTCGACCGCGCCCTCGGGCGGGTGGGCGCGCGCGACTGGCAGCGCCTCCGGCTCGAGCGGCGCCTCGGCAACCCGAGGCTGACGGACGCGCAGTTCAAGCGGCTTGATGCCCGGCTCTCGCAGCTCGGCGACGTCGAGCGCGCTTCGCAGGCCAGGATCGACAGGCTTCGGGCCCGCTTCGCCGGGGCCGTCGAGGCGCTGAAGAAGGTGAAGGCCGCGCAGGAGGCTGCGGCCCTCGGTACCGGCCTCGCCGGAGGCGGCTACGTCTTCCCGGTCGCCGGTGAGGCGTCCTTCTCGGACGACTTCGGCGTGCCGCGCACGACGACCTGGCATCACGGGAACGACATCTTCGCGTCGCTGGGGACACCGCTCGTGGCCGTCGCCGACGGGTCGCTCTTCAACGTCGGCTGGAACGACGTCGGCGGCAACCGCCTCTGGCTCCGCGACGCCCTCGGGAACGAGTTCTACTACGCGCACCTCTCGGACTTCACGCCGCTGGCCCGCGACGGTGCCGTCGTCCGCGCGGGCGACGTGATCGGCTTCGTCGGCGCGACCGGCGATGCGGTCGGCACCTCGCCGCACGTCCACTTCGAGATCCACCCGTCCGAGCTGAGCGCACAGGGCTACGACGGCGTCGTCAACCCGTATCCGTACCTGGTCGCCTGGAGAGCAGGAGTGGCCGCCGGGGGGCAGCAGTCGTTCGACGGCTGGGTCTTCCCCGTCGGCGGCGGGGCGGCGAACGTCTCGACGGCGCACACGCACCACGACTACCCGGCGGCCGACATCGCCGCTCCGTTCGGCTCGCCGCTCTATGCCGTGCACGAGGCGGTCGTCACCCATGTCTTCGCGATCGACTCGGGCAGGTGCGGAATCGGGCTCATGCTGCGGACGACCACCGGCGAGGAGTTCCTCTACTGCCACCTCTCCTCGCTCGATCCCGGCGTCGTTCGCGGCGGGGCGCTCCGTGCCGGCCAGCTCGTCGGCCGCGTCGGCTCCACCGGCAACTCGACTGGCCCGCACCTCCATCTCCAGCTCGTGCCGACCGCGCGCTATCCGCAGGCCGAGCCCTGGTTCCAGGCGTTCGCCGGCATCGCCTTCCGGTGGCAGGACGGGGCGACCCCCGACCGCTCCCAGGCGGTCGCGATGAACGGCCTGAAGCAGGTCGCCGCGGCGCCGGGGCAGCGAGTCGTGAAGGTGATCCGCAAGCGGGTCATCCGCTTTACGACGAACGCTCCGTAGTTCATACCGCGAAGGGGCTTGATCTTTCGCCCTGGGCTGCCGATTGGGACTGCATGGCGGCCCGTCTGGCTACGCTCGCCCCGCGCCTGATCGCTCTCGTGGTGATCTGGCTGCTCGCGGCTGCCAGCTGGACGCTCGCGGCCGGAGGCCCCCAGGGCTCGGAAACCGCCACGACCGCCCCCGCCGCCGGCGAGCCCGCACAGCCGGAGATCCTCGTCGTCCCCGACGTGAAGCCCCAGGCGTACGTCTTCGCGAAGGGGATCCTTCAGGACGAGGGGTTCGCCTGGCAGGTCGAGGGCCCGGTGAAGGGCTACGCCGCCAACACGGTCGCGACCCAGTCGCCCGCCGCGGGCACGAGGGTCGTCGACAACGGCGCCCCCCTCGTCGTCGTCACCCTCTCGCGGAGCAACGAGTACGCCGAGCGCGGCGTGCCCGAGAACAAGTCCCCGTACGACGGCACGCCGATCGTGCTCATGAGCGACTGGCACGCGGAGCAGCCTCCCGCCGAGACCGCTCCTGCGCCGCCGGCGACCACGGCTCCGGCCCCGACCACGACCGCACCGGCGCCGACGACCACGGCCGCAGCGCCCCCCGCCCCTGCTCCGGCGCCCGCCCCCAAGCCGAAGCAGAGCGACTATCGCACCCCGGACTTCGTGGTTCCGGGCGTGCCGGGCGAGCCCGTCGACGAGATGCCGCTCCCGCGGCGCGCGAGGAAGCTCGAGCGCCGCGTGAGCGGGCTCACGTCGCGGCCCGGGGAGAAGTTCGTGGGGCACTGGTTCTACCAGCACGCCTGGATCGTCACCGGCGCCGGCTTCGGCTGGCGAAACGGCGACGACGCACTGCGCACCCTCGTTCAGGTCGACCGCAGCCTGTCCGTCCGATTCGGCTTCGGCGCCAAGAGCGAGCAGGTCGCCCGCAGGATGCTCGCCTGGGTCGAGAGCCAGAAAGGCTGACCCGTGAAGCGCATCGGTAGGACGCTCCGCGGCCGGGGCGGCTACACGCTCATCGAGCTCCTCGCCGTCCTCACCATCTTCCTGATCGTCGTCTCCACGCTGACGACCCTCTTCGTGTCGGGCGCCAAGGCGGAGCTCGACGCGAACCGACGCTTCCAGGCGCAGCTGAGCGCGCGGGTCGCCTTCGACCAGATGCGGCGCGAGATCCACTGTGCGAGCTCGTTGACGTTCACGAGCGCAGCGTCCGTCACGATCACCCTGCCCCCGGGCTGCCCCAGCGCGGCGGGAACGCAGACCACCGTCGTCTACGACACCGCTTCCGCCGGGACGAACCGCTACAAGCTGCGCCGCAAGAAGGGGAGCGCGTCCGCCGTCCCGATCGCTGACTACATCACGTCCGGGAACGTCTTCGCCTACACGGCGCCCTCGACCACGGCGCTCGGCCGCCTGACCGTTGACATGCCGGTGAACGTCTACCCGAACGAGGCATGGAAGAAGTGGCGCCTTGTTGCCGACATTGTCCTCAGGAACACCACGCGCGCCTAGTTTCCATGCGGCTTTTCCGACGTCACATCAGAGCCCAGGAGGGCATTACGCTGATCATGTCGATCGGCATCCTCGGCGTGCTCTCGCTCACCGGCGCGACGCTCATCTACTACTCGACCTCGAACGCCAGGAGCGCCAGCGCGTCCAAGGGCCGTGAGACCGCCTACACCCTTGCCGAGGCCGGGATCGCGCAGGCCTTCTCGGTCCTCAACAGCTCCCTGAGCCCGCTCACGGGCTCGCTCCTCGGCTCGACGACCCTCCAGCTCGAGGGTGGGAGCGTCACCTACTCGGGGACGCTCTCCGGCGAGACGTGGACGATCACCTCCACCGGCACCGTGGACAACCCGGCCGGGGCCGCAGACATCACGCGCACGCTCACCCGCAGCGCGCAGGTCTACGGCCTGAACAGCGGCGCCAACGTCGCCGCGTGGAACCGGTGGTACGCGGACTCGACGACGAGCTGTCTGACGATCCAGGACGTGAACATCACGATGCCGATCGCGACGCGCGGCGACCTCTGCCTGGTCGGAAGCGCCACGATCTCGGGGGCGAACACGACCGTCGAGGTCGGAGACGACGTGACGATGACCCCGGCGGGCACGTCGGCGCTACGCAACCCGAGCGCGGCGACCGGCTGGACGACCTCGTCGAACGTCTACTCGAGCAACAACGTGCGCGCGACGGCGACGCTGGGCGCAAGCGCCCAGAGCGCGAACCTCGACGTCACGGGCTTCGGCGTCAACCTGCCCACGGGCTCCACGGTCGTGGGCATCGAGGCCACCATCGAGCGGATGGCGAGCAACTCCAACTCCATCGAGGACTACGACGTCTACCTCCTGAAGGCGGGCGCACCCTCCGGAAGCGACAAGGCGTCCACGACCGACTGGACGACCTCCGACTCGACCCGGACCTACGGTTCCGGCACCGACCTCTGGGGCACGACGTGGACCGAGGCGCAGGTCGAGGCGTCGAACTTCGGGCTCCGCCTCAAGGCGCTGAACCTGACCGCCTCGTCGCGCACCGCCTCGGTCGACCACGTCACCATCAGGGTCTACTACAACCCGCCGCCGACGACCACGATCGGCACCGCAGGCACGCCCCTCGCCAGCGCCCAGGTCGCCGGCACGTGCCAATACAACGCCCAGACGCCACACTCGCCGTGTTCTTCCGTGGACAAGGTCTGGGCGAACGCGATCGGCACGGCGCCGCAGAACCTGTCGAAGCCCGCGGTCGACCTCGCCTACTGGTACGAGAACGCCAAGCCCGGGCCGAAGCACAACTGCACCACCGGCAGCTTCCCCGGCGGGTTCGACACCAACTCCGTCCTCGACAACAGCGTTCCAGGCTCGGCCGAGGTGACGCCGATCAGCTCGAGCTACACGTGCCAGGTGCACGACTCGCTCGGCAACCTCGTCGGCGAGCTCTCCTGGAACCACGTGACGCACGTGCTCAAGATCAAGGGCACGATCTACATCGACGGGGACTTCCGCTTCGACGACGACGGCTCGGTTGCCCACTACCAGGGCCGCGGCATCATCTACGCCACCGACGACCTCGAGTTCGACGAGATCGTCTGCGCCGGGGGGTCAGGGACGACGTCCTGCATCGACACCGGGATGCAGAACTGGGATCCGACCCAGAACATGATGATCGTGCTCGCCGGCGGGGACGCCGAGTACGATCAGGGCGCGACCCAGGGTCCCAGTGAGCCGTCGGGCTTCCAGGGCCTGATCTACGCGAACGGCGACTGCACCGTCCACGAGAACTTCCACACGAGCGGCCCGATCGTGTGCAACAGGATCATCCTGCCTGCCGAGTCGAACGGCTGGCCGACGTACTACGACTGGCCGCCGCTCGGCTCCCTCGTCGAGGGGCAGATGTACTCCGATCCCGAGACGGCCGGCGACTTCGTCGTCGTGGCCGGCCTGCAGTCCGGCTGATGCCCCATCAGGCAATACATGCCTGCTTCTGCCCCGCGATCACGCGGCGCCTGAGCCCACCCTCGCCCTTGCCAAGGCGTCCAGCCTTGGCCGCGGCCGAGTGCGGACTCATGCTTGGTGTTCACGACGCAGAAGCTAGGCGGCATTACCTGACGGGGCATTAGGGAACATCATGCGCACCCGGCGTGGCGTCGCGCTCCTCTGCCTGGGACTGGTGCTCGTGGCGATGCTCGCGACCCCGGCCGGAGGGCACGTCACCACGAGCGTGAACCACCTCTGGGCGAAGCACATGAAGCCCCTGGCCGTGAAGCTCTTCTACACGAAGAAGCAGTCGGATGCCCGCTACTACAAGAAGGCCGCCTCGGACGCCCGCTACTACACCAAGGCCGACTCCGACGGCCGCTACTACACGACCTCGGCGGCCGACGCGCTCTTCGCGCTCAAGGGCCAGACCGGCGAGAGCGGGCTCCAGGCCTACTGCTCCCGGGCGAGCGCGAGTCCGCGCTCCTTCCCCGCCGAGGTGTGCGGCGCGCCGCTCGTCGTCACGCTGGACTCGGCCGGCGTCGTGGGCGATCACACGTCCGTCGCGATCGGAGTCGACGGGCTTCCGGTGATGAGCTACCGGGACGCGACGAGCGGCGACCTGAGCGCCGATCTGAAGATCCTTCACTGCGGGAACGAAGCGTGCACGGCCGGGAACCAGGCCACCACCGTCGACAGCCCCGGAGGCGTCGGCACGGACACCTCCCTCGCGATCGGCGCGGACGGCCTGCCGGTCGTGAGCTACAAGGACGTGACGAACTTCGACCTGAAGATCCTTCACTGCGGCACCATCTCGTGCACGTCGGGGAACCAGGTGACGTCCGTCGACATCGGCCCCGCGAACGTCGGATCCGACACGTCGCTGGCAATCGGGGCCGACGGCTCTGCCGGTTGTGAGCTACGCCGACGTCACGAACGGCGACCTCAAGGTCCTCCATTGCGGCAACGCCGCCTGCACCTCCGGGAACTCGATCAACGTGGCCGACCCCGGCCCCGTGGGGGCGGACACCGACACCTCGATCGCCGTGGGCGCCGACGACCTCCCGGTGATCAGCTACTTCGACCTCGACGACGGCAACCTCTTGATCTTCCACTGCGCGAACGCCGCCTGCAGCTCCGGGAGCACGACCACCGTCGACAGCGACGGCTGGGTGGGCGACTTCAGCTCCCTGGCGATCGGGACCGACGGGCTCCCGGTTGTGAGCTATCGCGACGGGACGACCGGCGACCTCAAGGTCATCCACTGCGGCGATGCTTCCTGTGTCGCGGGCAACGTCACCACGCCCGTCGACACGTCGGCCGATCCGCTCGGCTACGACACGTCGATCGCCATCGGCGCGGACGGCTTCCCGGTGGTCAGCTACTTCGACGGGGCGACGAACGATCTCAAGGTTCTCCACTGCGGCAACGCCGCCTGCACCTCCGGAAACCAGGCCGCCGCTCTGGACACGCCTGGGAACGTCGGCCGTCACACGTCGATCGCGCTCGGCGCGGACGGGCTGCCGGTCGTGAGCTACAACGACGCGTCGAGCGGCGATCTCAAGCTCGCCCGTCCGCCCGTCTCGTAGACCTTCAAGGCTGCGGCGCCGCGCGCCGATACCGGTGCTGAGATGAACCTCGCGCTGGCCTTCGTCGTCCTTCCGCCCGCCCTCGCCCTCGGGAGCTTCCTGAACGTCGTCGCCGCGCGGCTCCCGGAGGGCCGCTCGCTCGTCCGTCCCCCGTCTGCCTGCGGCTCGTGCGGAGCCCAGATCGCGTGGCGCGACAACGTCCCCGTCGTCTCGTACCTGCTCCTCCGCGGCCGCTGCCGGGCCTGCGGCGAGCGCATCGGGCTCCGCTACCTGGCCGTCGAGCTCCTCACGGCGCTCCTCGTCGCGGCCTGCTTCCTCTCCTTCGGCCTGACCGCCGAGGCGTTCCTGGCGTCCTTCTTCTGCGCCACGCTCGTCGTCCTCTCCGCCATCGACTTCGAGCGGCACATCCTCCCGGACAAGATCGTCCTGCCCTCGGCCGCAATCGTCCTCGCGGCGCAGCTCGCCCTCCACCCCGGCCAGTGGCTCGAGTGGATCCTGGCGCCGCTCGGCGCGGCCCTCTTCCTCTTCGCGGCCCTCCTCGCCTATCCCAAGGGGATGGGGATGGGGGACGTCAAGCTCTGCCTCCTGCTCGGCGCCATGCTCGGCAAGCTCGTGCTGGTCGCGCTCATGATCGGCATGCTCGCGGCGCTCGTGCCGGCCGTCGTGCTCGTCGTCCGGCACGGCTCCGCCGCCCGCAAGATGGCGATCCCCTTCGGCCCGTTCCTCGCCTTCGGCGCCGTGATCGCGCTCTTCTTCGGCGATGCTCTCCTCGACGCGTACCTGAGCGGCTCGGGGCTCTGAAGAGGGCGCCCCATCCCCTCTCTTGGGGATCAAGCTCGCGCGGCCGATAACCGTCTGAGATGGAGTTCGACGAGCTTCAACCGCTGCGACGGAGCGGCGCGAACGACGAGCGAGCAGACGCCGCCGAACGTCGAGCCCGAGTACCCGCCCGGTGCGGGCATCTCGGGCAGCGCGATCACGCAGCTGGTCGCAGACCTGATCGAGACGACCGGCCTCGTCCCGCTCGACAGGCTCGCGATGGCGCGCTCGCGCGCGGGCACGGGCTCGCTGGCGCAGGCGATCATGGACGAAGGCCTGACGGCGAGCTCCGAGCTGCTGCTCCCCGGTCCCCGCACCGGGGCCCAGGCCGAGACCAACGAGGCGCGGGAGCTGGCCGAGCGCCACCACCTGCCGTACGTCGACCTCTCGACCGGCGTCCAGAAGCTCGCGGCCGAGTCGATCCCGGCGCACGTGCTCAAGCGCGCAGAGGCGATCCCGTATCAGATCGCCGGCGACCGCCTTCGCATCGCCGTCGCCGACCCGACCAACGTCCAGGCGATCGACGAGCTGCGGCTCGCCACGCGCTACACGCTCGAGATCGGCGTCGCCCCCCAGGAGGAGATCGAGCTCGAGCTCAAGCGCCTGGAGCGCGCGTCGGAGGCCTGGGAGCGCGCCGCGCTCGTCGAGGAGGAGTTCGACCTCGGCGATGAGGAAGAGGAGGGTGACGACCTCGAGGCCGACGACGGGGTCTCCGACGCGCCGCTCGTCCGCCTCGTCAACTCGATCATCCTCCAGGCGGCCGAGGACGGGGCGAGCGACATTCACTTCGACCCCCAGGACGACGCCCTGGTCGTCCGCTCCCGGGTGGACGGCGTCCTGCATGAGCTGCAGCGAATCCCCAGGCGGCTCGCCGCCGGCGTCACGACGCGCCTGAAGGTGCTGGCCAAGCTCGACATCGCCGAGCGCCGAAAGCCGCAGGACGGGCGGATCTCCCTGAACGCCAAGGCCGCGGGTCGGCTGCTCGACATCCGTGTCGCCGTGCTGCCGACGGTCGAGGGCGAGGGGGTCGTCATGCGCCTCCTCGACAAGTCGAAGCGTCCCCCGACCCTCGCCGAGCTCGGCCTCTCCGACGAGATGCGGGACGTCTTCGAAGAGATCGTCGACAAGCCGACCGGCGCCCTCCTCGTCACCGGGCCGACCGGCTCCGGTAAGTCGACGACGCTCTACGCATCGCTCAACGAGATCAACCGCCCCGAGATCAACATCATCACCGTCGAGGATCCGGTCGAGTACCGGCTAGCCGGTCTCAACCAGGTGCAGGTCAATCTTCGCGCCGGGATGACCTTCTCGGCGGCCCTCCGGTCGATCCTGCGCTCCGACCCGGACGTCGTGATGGTGGGAGAGATTCGCGACGCCGAGACCGCCAAGATGGCGATCGAGGCGGCCTTGACGGGCCACTTCGTCCTCTCGACTCTGCACACGAACGACGCTCCGAGCGCGCTCACCCGCCTGAACGAGATGGGCGTCGAGCCGTTCCTCACGGGCTCGGCGGTGACGGCTGTCCTGGCCCAGCGCCTCGCCCGGAAGCTCTGCACGCACTGCTGCGAGATGTACATGGCCACCCGGGAGGAGATGCTCGAGGCCCGCTTCAGCGCCGAGCAGGCCGCCTCGGCGGACGGCGTCGCCCTCTACCGCAAGCGCGGTTGCCCGCGGTGCAACCAGACCGGCTACAAGGGCCGGATCGGCATCTACCAGCTGATGGTCATGAACGAGGACATCAGCCGGCTCGCCGCGCAGCACGCGAGCCGCGAGGAGCTCGAGCGGGCCGCGCTCGAGACGGGCATGAAGACCCTGTGGGACGACGGGCTCTCCAAGGTCATCTCCGGGCTTACCTCGCTTGAGGAGCTCGCCCGCGTGCTCGTCTAGCGCGAGAGCTCGACGAAACGTGCGCTGTGCCGCCGGGCCGCGCTGCTCGCCCCGAGGACTGCGTCCTCAGTCGCGCCCGTAGCCTCGGCTACGAGCACTCCCTGCGTCCTTGCCTCGGAACGACCATCGCACCCCGGCGACGAGCGACCTTCCGCCAAGCCCTCCCGCTAGACGCGGCTAGAGCGTGTCGTCCGGGATGAGGCGGGTGCCGCCGATCTCCGCGGCGATCTGCGTGTAGACCTGCGTCAGGTCGCCGGGGTTCGGGCGGTTGAAGAACGTGCTGGAGTTCGTCGCGATCTGGCTGATCGCCGAGTAGGCCGTAATCGCCGGGGACTCGGGGTTGCCCGTGACGCCGTTCTCGCAGATGTTGGCGCCGCCGTTCAGGGCATCGAGGTCGTAGCCGATCGAGTAGATCAGCGTGCCTGTGGCCTTGATGTTGGTCGCCGAGGTCACGCCCTGGCGGCAGGGGCGCGTGCGGTAGGGCGAGGTGGAGGAGAGGTACGTGGGCCCGGTGTTCGCTGCGCCGTCCGAGAAGAAGACGATCACGTCCTGGACGTCCGGCCGCCCGCGGGGGCTCTGGAGCTCGGTCTGGGCCCGCTCGAGCGCGTGGGCATAGGCGGTCGAGCCGCCTCCGCGCTGGCAGCGGATCGTGGAGACGAGCTGGGAGCCCTCGTTCAGGCTGCTGCCGACCTTGAAGTTGTTCGAGAGCGGGACCACGGTGTAGACAGCAGATGTGGAGTTGTAGTTGCTCGACGCCGGCGTCGCGCAGGCCGAGCCGCTACTCGTTCTCGGCGGGAACACGGCGAGGCCGATCTTGTGGATCGCGGGGTCCATGTACTGCACGAACTCGAGCAGGCCGTTCTTCGCGTTGATCAGGTCCGTACACGCGGGATCGTTCGAACCGTTCGAGAACTGGCACATCGATCCCGTCCGGTCGAGGACCAGCATGATGTCGAGCGGTTTCGACGAGCACGGCGAGCAGGCTGTCGCCTTCGCCCTGATCGTGAACTGGTCGATGCCGAGCACCTTGGCGAAAATCGTCGGTACGACCGTCGTCTGCTCCACCACAACCGTGTTCACGGGGCTGCACGGCGCGATCGAGAGACACTTCGTCGTCACGGTCGTGGCGACTGGCGGAAGCTTGTTGTTGTCGTTCTTGGCTCCGTCCAGGCCGCTGTAGTTCGTCGCGAAGGTCTGCGCTGCGATTGGATCCGGGAGCTCCAGCGCGCCGGCCGTGGCGGCGGCGTCGGCGGAGGCCTGCAGGTGGCGCTTGGCGAGGTACGCGCGCCCGACGTCGATGACGAGGGCTGCGCAGCCGAGCAGGACCACGAGCATGACGACCAGGAACACAAAGACCTGGCCGCGTTCGTCGTTACGCCGCTGGAGCGTCCTCATCGTCGGCATCTGCGCTCCGGTTCAATCGTGGAAGACGGTGGGTGGAACTGCTTACCCGTCGCACTTTGGGCGCAGACGCCGCTTTGGGAAGCCCCCGATGAGGGGATTCGCCTCGTCGCGGCCACAGGAGGGCTTGACGAAATGACCGCTGTGCCGCCGGGCCGCGCTGCTCGCCCCGAGGACTGCGTCCTCAGTCGCGCCCGTAGCCTCCGGCTACGAACACTCCCTGCGTCCTTGCCTCGGAACGACCATCGCACCCCGTCGGCGAGCGACATTCCGACAATCCCTCCTACGTCACGTCGCAGCCGAGGTACTCGAGGATCGTGATCGTCTCGCGGATGAACAGGTCCGCCTCGTCGCGCGTGCCGAAGCGATAGGGCCCGGGCCGCAGCGGCTCCACCCGCAAGCCGCCCACCGGGTAGACCTCGCACTCGACGAGAAAGCCTGCCTGCTCCTCCACGTAGCGCAGGCGGACGAGCTCGCGGCCCTCCTTGCGGGCCGAGCGGAGCGCGAGCTCCTGCGGCTCGACGGCCGCGTCGCTCACTTCAGGGCGTTCGTGACCGCCTGGGCCACGGTCTGGCGGTCGACGATCCCGTTGAAGCGCGAGCGAGCCTCGCCGCTGCGGATGACGACCAGAACGGTGGGCGCCTCGGCCACCTCGTATTCGGCGGCCAGGTCGGCGACGGCCCCTTCCTTCGTGACGTCGACCGCGAGGTAGCCGGCATCGGCAGCGCTCGCGCCGGCGCGGGCCTCTCGGACGGCGGCGGCATCGAGGTCGGAGCCGGGGGTGTGGAAGACGACCACGACGATCCGATGGTCGGCGAGCTCCTGCTCGAGCGGCGGCTTGTCCGGATTGGGCTTCGGCTTGGGGTTGGGCGGTGCCGGGGCCGGAGTCGTCTCGGTGGGGCGGTCGTGGGCGCCGGCGTCGTCTCCGCGGCGCCGGTGTCGACCGCCCCCGAGCTGGTCGGCCGGGCCACGGGAATCGACTCCGGCGCTTCGGGGCCGCCCATGGCGAACGCGCCGAAGCCCGCGCCGAGCAGCCCCAGCACGGCGATCGGAACAAGCACGCGGAGTCTCAGCTGTTGCTGCATTCCACGTTCCCTATCGGCACCGCTGCGCGGCCGCTTGACCGGAAGTAGAAAGAGAGGAGGCGCGGTCTCCCGCGCCTCCTCTCGATCCGGTCCGAAGCCCGTCTAGCAGGCGCCGGAGGTGATGTCTGCAGCCGGGCCGGCCTTCTTGTACGTGGCCTGGCCGACGATGCTCTGGATGCAGTACGACGCGGGCGTCGCGCGAACGACGTTCACGTTCTTGATGCCGGCGTCATACGAAGCCTTCAGGACGGCCGACGTGAGACCGGAATAGCCGGTCGCAGTGTGGTCGGCGTAGTACGCCTCCACACCCGGGATCGAAGCGCGAACGTTCGCCTGGGCCGCCGACCGCTCCGCGCGAGCGCGGAAGCTGAGGTACGACGGGATGGCGATCGCGAGCAGGATGCCGATGATGATGATCACGACAAGGAGCTCGATGAGCGTGAAGCCGCCCTCCGAGTCCGTGCGCGAAATCCGGTTCCTGAGCCTCTGAATCATGAGCGGAACTCCTTCCTTGAACAAGCAGTAGGCGTGCAGTGGCTCAGGGGGAGGTATCGACCGTCGGAAGCGGCGGCGCTTCCCCTCGTTCGGGGGATTTTCCGGACCCCTTTAGTGATGCGGATTCCCTGCCGATAGCTCCGGTCGGGAGGATCCATGGAACCGACGTTGCAGCCGACTCACGAGCCTGTCTCGCAGCCCGGCCCCGAGGCTGCGGCGGCGGCTCCCGGGGCACCCGAGCGCAGGACGGCCGGATCCGTCGACGACCTGCTCGAGCAGGTCGTCGTGCGCGGCGCCTCCGACTTGCACGTCACCGTCGGCTCGGAGCCCGTCATCCGTATCAACGGCCGCCTCGAGCGGCTCGACGAGTTCGCCCGCCTCAGCCCCGAGGACACGCAGCGGATGCTCTACCGGATCCTCTCCACCGAGCAGCAGAAGATCTTCGAGACGAGGCGTCAGATCGACATCTCCTACTCGATCCCCGGCCTCGCGCGCTTCCGCGTGAACGTCTACTTCCAGCGCGAGAGCCTCGGCGCCGCCTTCCGCCTCATCCCCGCCGAGCTGAAGACGATCGAGCAGCTCGGGCTGCCCCAGGTCCTCAAGGACTTCACGACGAAGCCGCGCGGCCTCGTCCTCGTCACGGGCCCGACCGGCTCCGGCAAGTCGACCACGCTCGCGGCGGTGATCGACGAGATCAATCGCACGCGCGAGGACCACATCATGACCATCGAGGACCCGATCGAGTTCCTCCACCGGCACAAGCGCTGCATCGTCAACCAGCGCGAGATCGGGCCCGACGCGACGAGCTTCGCGGAGGCGCTGCGCGGCGCGCTGCGCCAGGACCCCGACGTGATCCTGCTCGGCGAGATGCGCGACCTAGAGACGATCGGGACCGCGCTGACCGCCGCCGAGACGGGCCACCTCGTCTTCGCCACGCTGCACACGCAGGACGCGCCCTCGACGGTCGATCGCCTCATCGACGTCTTCCCCGCCGCCCAGCAGGAGCAGATCAGGGTGCAGATCGCCTCGACGCTCCAGGGGATCGTCACGCAGACGCTCCTGCCCACGGCCGACGGGAAGGGCCGCGTCGCGGCGCTGGAGGTCCTGCTCCCGGACGACGCCGTCCGGAACCTCATCCGCCAGGCAAAGGTGGAGCAGATCTACTCGGTGATGCAGACCAACACGAGCCGTGGCATGCAGACGCTCGAGCAGGCGATGCTCGAGCTCGTCCGCTCCGGGAAGATCACGGCCGACCTAGCGCTCCAGCGCTCGAGCCGTCCGGATCAGCTCCGGAGCCTGCTCCAGCGCAGCGGCCTCGTCGCCCCCGACCCGACCGGAAACCTGCGGGTGGCCGGAGCCTAAGGAGCCGGCGGCTGTGGCGAAGAAGGTCGTCGGTCTGAAGCTCGGCGCCTCGCGGTTGAACGCCGCGTGCGTCGCCGTCAACGGCTCGGTGGAGGTCGTGCAGCTCGCCGGCGCGCCGCTGCCGCCCGGCCTGATCGCCGGCGGCGAAGTGCGGGAGGTCGAGGCGCTCGCCGAGGCCCTCAAGGAGTTCTTCGGGAAGCACAAGCTCCCCAAGCGCAACGTCCGGATCGGCCTCGCGAACAACCGCGTCGGCGTCCGCACCATCGAGGTCACGGGGATCGAGGATCCGAAGCAGCTGGCCAACGCCGTGCGCTTCCGCGCACAGGAGGCGCTCCCGATCCCGATCGACGAGGCCGTGCTCGACTTCCAGATCCTCGGCGAAGGGACCGCCGCCGACGGCTCGCCGTCGAAGCGCGTCCTCCTCGTCGTCTCGTACCGCGACCTGATCGCCAACTACATGGAGGCTTGCCGGCTTGCCGGCATTCGCCTGCTCGGCATCGACCTGGAGGCGTTCGCTCTCCTCCGCGCCCTGACGCCCACCTTCGCCGAAGAGCCGGGCGGGGGCACCGATCGCAGCGCGCTCGTGGCCGTCTCGATCGGCTCCGAGCGCAGCGTGCTCGGCGTCTCGGACGGCTTCAGCTGCGAGTACACGCGCGTGCTCGACTGGGGCGGCAATGCCCTCACCGACGCGCTGGCCCGGGGCCTCGAGCTCGAGGCAGCCGAGGCCGAGCGCATCAAGGTCGAGCTCGGCCTGCAGGGAGACCGGGTGCCCGAGGGCGTCGGCCCCGAGCAGGCGGTCCGCGCGCGCGAGGCGCTCAGGGCCGGCCTGCAGGCCTTCGGCCGCGAGCTCGTCTCCTCGCTCCAGTTCTACCAGGGCCAGCCCGACTCGCTCGGGATCCGCGAGCTCGTCCTCGCCGGCGGCACCGCGCAGCTCGCGGGCCTGGCAGGCGAGCTCCAGCAGCTCGTCGGGGTCCCGGTCCGCGTCGGCGACCCGCTCGCGGGAGTCTCGGTCGGCAAGAAGCTCAAGGGCTCGGAGCCCAGCCCGGCCTTCGCTGTGCCGATCGGCCTCGGGATGGCGAGCTAGTGCCCATTCAGGTAATCCAGCCCAGCTCGCATTGCCTGGAGGGTCACTGATGGACCTGAACAAGGAGATCAAGCTCTCCGACCTCTTCCGCCGGAAGAAGGGCCCTGCCGACGAGGACGCGGCCCCCGAGGCGAAGCCGGCGAAGGAGAAGAAGCAGCGCGTGAGCTTCTCGTTCTCGCGCTCGAAAGAGCCCAAGGCTCCCAAGGAGCCGAAGGCCAAGCAGACAGTCTCCCCCAAGTCCGCCCCCGCGCCTCCGGCCGTCCCGCTCATGCGGGCGTTCGACCTCATGCCCAAGGAGGGCGAGCGCGAGAAGGCGGCTGCGTCGCCGGCGTTCCTCAAGGTCGTGCTGGCGCTCGTCGCAATCCTCGTGCTCGCGGGGCTCGCCGGCGCCTACATGCTCATGGACGCGCGGGCGCAGGACCGGCAGGCAGCAGCCGACGACCTGCGGGCACAGCTTGCGGAGCTCACTGCGCAGGCCGCTCCGGACGAGAAGCCCGGCGTGGCGACGCTCACGGCCGAGGGCCAGGCTCGCACCGCCGCCCTGTCGGACGCCCTTGCAGCGCGAGTCGCTTGGGACCGCATTCTCCGCGAGTTCTCGCTCGTCCTCCCCGACGGTGTCTGGCTGACGACGCTCTCGTCGAGCTCCGCCGTCGCCGCGGCACCGGGAGCCGTGGTCACCGAGACGTCCGGTGAGGGCACTTTCACCATGAACGGCTTCGCGACGAGCCAGGAGGACGTGGCCGTCCTGCTCTCGCGCCTCGAGGTCATCCCCGAGTTCTCGAGCGTGCAGCTCCAGTCGAGCTCACGGGGTGCGGACGCTACGGCGGAAGGCGCGACCGCGAGCGGCGATCCCCAGGACTTCAGCTTCGCGATCGTCGCCACGATCGCCCCGGAAGGGGTGCCGGCCCAGTGAAGCGGCAGATTCCCGGCGTCGCCCTCGTCGTCCCGGGCCTCCTGATCCTCGCGCTGGTGGGCTACTTCCTGCTGATCAAGCCGAAGCAGGACGCTGCCGGCCGGCTGAGCGATGAGATCGCGACGCTCGAGACCCAGGTCGCGGTCGCCATCGCCGCACAGCGGCAGCCGCAGGGCGACGAGTCCGCCATCGAGGTCGCCGACGTCTTCAAGGTCACGAAGGCGATGCCCGACGACGACGACATGCCCGGGATCCTCCTCGAGCTCAACGCCGTCGCGGCGGCCTCCGGCATCGAGTTCGTCTCGATCGCGCCGCAGTCCGCGGCCCTCAGGTCGAGCTACACGGCGCTCCCCATCAACCTCGCCTTCGAGGGCAACTACTACGACCTGACCGACTTCCTCTTCCGGCTGCGGAACCTCGTGAGCGTGCGCGACGGCGAGCTCGCGGCCGACGGGCGGCTCTACTCCCTCGACACGCTGAGCATGGCGGAGGGGCCCGGCGGTTTTCCCGAGATCGCGGCGTCTCTGACCGTGACCGCGTTCTACTACTCGACCACGCCTCCCGCCGCGCCGGCGGCGCCCGCGACGACGGACACCTCGGCGACGACCACGACGCCCACGACGACCGCGCCCGAGGGCGACCCCGCGGCGCAGGTGCCGTAGCCATGGCCTCCGCGAAGCGCAGGGCAGAGGCGATGCTGAAGGCCAAGGAGGCCAAGCAGAAGAAGCTTCTCCTCGTCCTCGTGCCCATCTTCCTCGGCCTCGCCGTCTGGCAGGGCCCGAAGATGTTCAACTCGCTCTTCGGCGGCTCGACTCCGCCCGAAGCGACGCCGGTGACGACGACCGCTCCGACCGGGACCGTTCCCCCCACGGGCGCTGCCCCGGCCGCGACACCCGACGGCGTGCTCGCCGACACGAACGTCCCGCCCGAGGCGAACCCGGAGAAGCTCATCTCCTTCAGCCGCTTCACCGGGCGCGATCCGTTCCTCTCGCCCAATCCGACCTCGACCCCGACTACGACCCCGACCCCGAGCCCGACGACTCCGACCCCCACGACCGGGGGAGGTGGAGGCGGCCAGGACGAGGAGCTGACGGCGGTCCTCGAGATCAACGGCGTCTCGGAGACCGTCTCGGTCGGCGAGGAGTTCCCGGCCTCCGACCCGACGTTCACGCTCGTCGCGCTCACGCTCGAGGGCGCCACGATCGGGGTCGTCCAGGGCATGTTCGAAGACGGCGAGGCAACGATCGAGATCGAGGTGGGCGAGGAGGTAACCCTCATCGCCGCGCCCGACACGACGCAGTTCGTGGTCAAGCTCGTCGACGTCATGAACTAGCGATTCAGCCGCGGGAGCGGGCTGCCGATACGAGCTTGCGGTGTCTTCCCAGCGGCGGCCTCCGTTTGCACGCGCCCGAGACCAGGGCGGCTTCGGCATGGTCGAGCTCCTCGCCGCGATGAGCGTCATGGTCGTCGGCCTGCTCGCGGTCTTCACCATGTTCCAGTCGGGGATCATCTCCATCCGCAACGCGGGGCACCAGACGACCGCGGCGGTGCTCGCCAACTCGCAGATGGAGAATCTCCGTGCAGCGAGGTACGACTCGATCGGGCTCGCCAACGCAGCCGTCGACGCCGCCGACGCCGTCTACAAGGGTGACCTGGCCTACACCGTCGGCACCGCCGCGACGTCGAGCCTCGCGAGCCCCATGACCGCGGGCGGCACCACGATGCAGGTTGCGAGCGGAGCCGGCTTCCCGTCGTCGAACGGCTTTCGGGTCAAGGTCGAGTACGAGATCGTCCGGGTGACGGCCGGCGCCGGAGGGAACTCGTGGACGGTCACACGCGGGATCGACGGCACGGCCGCGGTCGCGCACAACGCCGGAGTTCCGACGCCGATCGTCCAGCGGGTCGACGTCAACGCCTGCGGCACGGCTCCCTGCACGACGCTGGTGCCGACGACGACGGTCACCGGCGCGGACGGGCGGAAGTACCGGCTGGACATCTACGCCACCTGGACCGAGGTCAGGAACGCGAGCGGCGCGACGGGCCGCTCCGTCAAGCTGATCACGATCGTCGCCCGCGACCAGGCCGCGCCCAACCGCGTGTGGGCACGGGTCGCGTCGACGTTCGACCTGGCGACCGGCTGAGCTGAACGGAGCCTCCGGCCGGCGGTTTCCAGCGCTCAAGCCGGGGAGCCGGGATGCCGATTTCGGAGCGGATGGGCTCGTACGCCTACACCGCGATCAACGCCACCGGCGCGGAGCTGACCGGCGAGATCAGCGCCCCCGATCTCCCTGGGGCGCGCGAGCAGCTGCGACTCCGCGGCCTTCTCGCGACGGAGCTGGCCTCCCAGGACGCGGCCGGGAAGAGCCAGGGCCTGGCGATCAAGAAGGTCAAGGCGAAGTCCCTGCAGATCTTCTCCCGCCAGTTCGCCACGATGATCGAGGCGGGCCTGAACGTCGTCACGGCGCTCGTCATCCTCGAGGAGCAGACGGAGGACCGAAAGCTCGCCTCCGTAATCAGCGAGCTGCGCTCGGACGTCGAGGGCGGACTCCTTCTCTCCGAGGCGATGGCGCGCCACCCGAAGGTCTTCTCCCGGCTCTTCATCGCCATGGTCGAGGCCGGGGAGGCCGCGGGAATCCTGGACGTCGTGCTCGACCGCGTCGCCTACCAGATCGAGAAGGAGACCAGGATCAAGCGCAAGGTCCGCGGCGCGATGATGTACCCGCTGATGGTGATGGCGTTCGCCACGCTCGTCCTCATCGGCATGCTGCTCTTCCTCGTCCCGATCTTCGTCGGGATCTTCCAGCAGCTCGGCGGCGACCTGCCGATGCTCACGCAGATCGTCGTCACTGCCTCGGACTTCTTGCGCGCGCGCTGGTACATCGTCTTCCCCGTCGTCGGGTTCGGCATCTACGGCCTCATGCGCGCGAAGAAGACCGAGAAGGGCCGGCGCATCTGGGACTCCATGCGCGTCCGCGCGCCGATGGGCATCGGCAAGGTGATCATCAAGATCGGCATGGCGCGCTTCTCGCGCACGCTCTCGACCCTCGTCGCGGCCGGTGTCGACATCATCCGCTCCCTGGAGATCACGGGCGCCACGGCGGGCAACAGCCTCGTCGAGGACGCCACGAACGTGGTCAAGGAGCGGGTCACGCAGGGTGTGCCGATCGCGATCCCGCTCGCCGAGGCGTCCATCTTCCCGCCCATGGTCTCGCACATGGTGCGGGTCGGCGAGGAAACGGGAGAGCTCGAGAAAATGCTCTCGAAGATCGCCGACTTCTACGAGGACGAGGTCGATTCCGCGATCGCCAACCTGACGTCGATCATCGAGCCCCTGATGATGATCGCCGTCGGCTGCGTCGTCGGGGTGATCATCATCGCGATGTACCTCCCGATGTTCAAGCTGCTGACGCTGATCCAGTAGTCGCAGCTGTTCTCAGAGAACAAGCCGCCGCCGCCGCTGGACGGCTTCGTCTCCCTGGGCGTCATCGCGAGCGCAGCCCTCGTCGGTCTCGGCTGGGAAGAGGGCGATCCGATCGTGGGCCTTCTCATCACGCTCGTGATCCTCAAGGTCACCTGGGATGCCTGGCACACCGTCCGCGCGAGGTGAGAAGCAGGCCTCATGAGCGGGCCAAGGCCCCGGTGGGGTGGGTTACTCGTCGACGATCGGCAAGACCGCCAGCGGCTCGAAGTCGCCGCTTCGGACGGTGAGCCGTGTTGCGCGTCTCACGTCGATGTCGCCGTTCTCGTCGAAGCTCCACCGACCGAGCAGGCCGTCGAAGTCACGGGTAGCGAAAGCGGCCTGGGTGATGGCATTGCGGTCGGCGCGGCCGACGCGCTCGATCGCCTCCAGGATCACCCCGGTGGCGTCGTAGGCTGACGCCGCGTAGCACTCTGGCTCGAGCGCGAAGCGCTCGACGTAGCGTTCGTAGAACGCCCGACCTCGTCCTTCGAGGAGCGCCGGCGGAACGCCTCCGAATGTGATCAAGGTGCCTTCGGCGTGCTTGCCGGCCTCACGGATGAAGGCGTGCTCGAAAAGCGTGTCGGGGCCCATCATCGTGATGTCCGGCGCCGCGGTACGAACGTCGCGCCACAGTGGCCCGGCGCCGTTTTGAATGATGCCGCCGTAGAAGACGAGGTCGGCGCCGCTGTCGGCGATCGTGCGAGCCAGCGCCTCGTACTCGAGCTGCTTCGGCACGATCCCGACCGGCGCCTCGACGAGCTCGACACCCAGTCGCTCGCACGCGTCGGCGAACGGCAATGCGACGCCACGACCACACGGCTCGGTGTCGTGAAGGACGAACACGCTATGTGCCGGGAGCTCGGCAGCCCATTGGGCGGCGAAGAGCCCCTGGAGATCGTCGCTGAGCGCGGTGCGAAGGTAGTTCCGACGGCCCGTCGGGTAGTGCTTATCAGGCTCTCCCGGCCCGAACGGCTTCGTCAGGCCGGGGTAGGTATTGCAGGGCGAGATCATCAACAGAGGGCCCGCCGCGTTGGTGATCGGGATCGAGTAGGGCGCAGCGTCGGTATCGAGCGTGCCGATGTAGGCGAGCACGTCGGCTTGGGCCGCTGCGTAACGAGCGTTCGCCTGTTCGCGCGCCGCGTCCCAGGAGCCCCGCTCCTCGCTCCCTCCGTCCAGGTCCTCGTACACGACCGGCACGCCACAGACGGAATGTCCGGCGTCTTCCAGTCGCAGCCTGATCGCGTTGACGATCGAATCGCTCTGGCCGATCGACGATCCACTTCGCGTGAGGCTCGACACGATGCTCACCTGTTCGTCGAAAGCGTTCATCTGCAAGTCGACTCCGCTGCCGAAGACCTGGTCACGGTACGGCAACCTGCTTGGTCTGGTTGCGGGACAGAGTCGCCGGACCCGCCACAGCCACCACGACTGCAGCCGCGAGCACCATCAGCGCAACATAGATCAGGAAGGGCTGAGTCACCTGGTCGTCTTTCGCCAGAGGCTCGAGGAAGACCACCAATGGCAAGTTGGATGCCGCATGAAACAGGACGACCATCAGCAGGCTTCCGCCGGTGCCGTTGTAGATCCAGGTGTAGATGACCGAGGCAGCGACTGTGAGGACGACCCAGGGCGCGAAAAGGCTGAGCGGGCGAATGTCGGTGCCCAACAGGTACAGGGGCAGGTGCCAAACCCCCCACACCACACCGAGGACGAGGCTCGCGTTCAAGGCGCTCCTGGCGGCTTGCAACTGCGGGAGGGCAAACCCACGCCACCCGATCTCCTCGCCCCCGGCGCTGCCCGGGAAGAGGAAGAAGACGAACAGGGCGACGGCGCCAGGGATCGCCACGGTGACGTCCGGAGATGGGCCCCCGAGCAGGACGCTCAGGCCGACGGCGCCGAGGGCAAGGGTTGACACCAGCGCGACCGCAACCCACCAGCCAACGCCGACCCGCCATACGAGAAGCCGGTGGAGCAGCCTTCGTACTCCGGCTCGGCCGTGCAACACGGCGACGAGCAGAATGGCAACCGACGAAGGCACGAGCGATCCCAGAAGCAAGAGAATGAAACCTGGGCCTGAGGGAGAGCTATCTCCGGAGACGACGAGCGGCGCCCACAGAAGCCACGAGACCGCGTAAGCCAGGGCGAAGAAACTTGCAAGTGGATGCCGCTCGATCAGGCTCGAGAGGCGGGACTTTGTTGACGCGGCCTCGTTGACCTGCTCGTCATTGACAACCACGGTCTGCATCGTTGGCTCCTTCCGTGTGTATGAGATTCGTTCGTCCCTACGCCAGGTCGACATGTGCAGTCCCTTCGGTGCGCCGCAGCTTGCGGAGGATGGTGTACGCCCACGCCGTTCTGACGATGCCCCAGCCGAGCGCGACCACGGCGCTGACGAGGAGGATGAGGGCCAGGTCGGGGAATCCTTGAGCGAGGGTGAGAAGCGGCAAACCGAGCTGCTTCGGCAGCAGCACGAGCACGAAGGTGGCCCAGGCGAGGTTCAACGCAAGCGCGAATCCGATGTGCCAGCCCGCACCAAGCCGCCCGGCTCCGAGGCGGTCGCTCCGCAGCGCCACGACCGAGCGAATGATCCCGCGAGCCTGGACTACGAGCAAGCAGAAGATCAGCGCGTAGACCAGAAAGCTGACGAGGCTCGACGGCGGAGACGGAGGCTCCTGCCCTTCGAGCAGACTGGTGACGCCGTCAGCGATGGTTCCCATACGACCGTTGGTGAAGAGGTCGAGGGAGTTCTCCGCGTTCATCAGGACGACGACTCCTGTTCGGCTTTCGGGGACGAGCACCGCGTTCGCGTGAAAGTTGAACGTCTCGCCCTGATGGTGGATCGCCGGGATGCCGTTGACCGGCCCGACGAACCAGCCCATGCCGTACGACGTGCCCTCCTCCAGGGTCGGGACGGCGGGCCGGTGGAGCTCGTCGATTCCCTCGGGCGAGAGCAGCGAGGCAGCGCCGTACCGGCCGTCGTTCAGCTGTGCGATCAGGTAGTGGGTCATGTCCTCGGTGTCGGAGATCAGGTAGCCGGCCGGGATCAGGCCGCGGTTGTACGGGAGATCTGCCGCCTTCGGCCTGCCGAGCACGTAGTGGTAGCCGGTTGCCAGGCCGTGCTCTTCCGCGGCGGCCTCGGAGGTGAAGGAGCCGCGCATCTGCAGCGGATCGAAGATCTCCGTCTGGACATAACTCTCGTACGAGCGCCCAGCGACTGTCTGCACGATCAGCCCGAGAACCGAGTAGTTGATCGTGCTGTACTGGTACGTCTCGCCGACCGGTGCTGTGAGCTCGGCGCCGCTCAGCTTGCGAACCGCGTTCTCGAGCGCGACGTCGCTCGTGTCGCCGTTGCCCTGGTAGCTGCGCCCTGTCTTGGTTGACAGGCCGCTCGTGTGGTTCAGGAGGTCGCGGACGGTGATCTCGGCGGAAGCGTCCTCGTCGGCGACGCGGAACCACGGGAGGTAGCGCTGGACGGGCGCGTCGAGGTCGACCTTCCCCGCCTCGACGAGCTGCATGATCGCCAGCGCGGTGAAGGACTTGGACAGCGAGCCGATGATGAAGGGCGTCTGCGGCGTCACGGCCCGTCCGGAGTCGTCCGCCTTGCCGAAGCCACGGATGTAGACGATCCGGTCGTCCTTGACGATGCCGAGTGCGAGGCCGGGGATTCGCTGCGCCGCCATCTCGTCCTGAACGAAGCGCTCGATCGCGGCGAACTCGGGAGCGGTACCTGCTCCGTTGGCAGCAGGAGCGTCGGATCCGGGCGCGCTCGCGAAATAGGCACCACCAACGACGAGCGCAGCGAGGGCCACCCAGACCGCGATCGTTCGGTACCGCGGGCTCCAGCGGGGCGTCTTCAGGGATGGCATCGAAGCTCCTCTCAGCTCTGACGCTGGAGATCGAGCGGTTCGCGCAGCGCATCGCCAAGGCAGAGGCCTCGGCCTGACGCGTACGCAAAGGGATGGTAGAAGGCATCGAGCGCGCACGTACGCGGGACATCGAGGTGGAACTCTTCGTCGAGCTTCTGGTCGGCGACGGCGATCGTGACCCGGTCGGCCGCGCGACTCCACAAGAGCGAGACCGCGAGGCCGCCACGCTCCCGGCTTGCGAGCTCTTTCCAGTCGTTGATGGCGGTGGTGGTCACGATCGGGCCTCCTTCGATCCGGTGACTGCTTGCTCGAGGGATCGTTCAGGACGCCTGGGTGAGCTGACCTCCCCCAGAAACGAGATCACCCTGGGTGAATCAACGGCTGCTTTGCGATGTACCCTCCGATGTCATGTCGACATACACGGCGACGGGAGTCGAGGAGAGTCCGCGTCCGCTTATCCAGTCCAAGCTGGAGGCTCCCGTCCAACGCCCGCGCGTCTCACGCCGCGAGCTTCTCGAGCTCTGCGCGGGCCCGCCGCGCAAGTTGACGCTGATCCGCGCACCCGCGGGGTGGGGGAAGTCGACGCTACTGGCCGATTGGTCCGCGCTGGAGAGCGAGACACGGCCATTCGCGTGGGTCGCGCTCGATGGCGACGACAACGATCAGGTCCGGTTTTGGACCTACGTCATCCACGCGCTTCGCACTCTCGCCCCGGGCGCCGGCGAGGTCTCTCTTCCCATGCTGCGGGCACCGCGGGTCAGCGTCGTCGGCGACGTTCTCCCCGCGCTCTACAACGAGCTCACGCCGTTAGCGCAGCCGGTCGTGCTCGTGCTCGACGACTACCACCTGGTCGAGAATCCGGAGATCGACGAGGGTCTCTCCTCCTTTCTCGAGCACCTCCCCCAGACCCTCGAGCTGGTGGTCTCGAGCCGTTCGGAGCCGGCGCTCCCGCTTGCCCGCCTCCGCGCGCGTGGCGAGCTGGCCGAGATCGATGCACAACAACTTCGCTTCTCCGAGGAGGAGGCCGGACTCTTCCTCAACGACCTGCACGGGCTCGGGCTCGACCGCGGGGACGTCATCCGGCTGCGGGAGCTGACGGAGGGATGGCCGGCCGGTCTCTACCTTGCGACGCTCACCATCCGCGGCCGGGCAGGCGCGCACGAGTTCATCCAGGCGTTTGCGGGCGACAACCGCCACGTCGTCGACTACCTGAGCTCGGAGGTGCTCGCCGGCCTCCCCGAGGAGATGCGGCGGTTCCTTCTTCACACCTCCGTCCTCGAACGCCTCTGCGCCCCCCTCTGCGACGCGGTCACCGACCGACCTGGCTCGGTGCTCATGCTGCAGGAGCTCGAGCGCTCGAACTTCTTCCTCATCCCCCTCGACGCGAGACGCGAGTGGTACCGCTACCACCAGCTCTTTGGCGAGCTCCTCCGTCATGAGCTCTCGCTCGCCGAGCCCGAGCAGGCTCGCACGCTGCATCGCCGGGCGAGCGCATGGCACCGAGATCAAGGCGACCCGTCCGAGGCGATTCATCACGCCACGGCGGCGGGGGACTTCGCCGACGCTTCAGAGTTGATCCTTCGCCACTGGATCGAGCTGCGAAACGAGGCTCGCCTCGAGACCATGCTCGCCTGGCTCGATGGCCTCCCGCCCGAGACGGTGAACGAGGATGCTCGACTTTGCCTCGTTCGAGCGTCGACGCTGCAGGAGGTCGGCCGGATCGTCGAGGCCGACCAGTGGCTGGAAGCGGCCGCAGAGGGGGCGGCCGGCGGCACGCTCCTGGCCGGCCCGGCCTCAGTCACGTCCGGTGTGGCCGCGTCGCGGGCGATCAATCTGTACTTCCTCGGAGACGTGGGTGGAATCGCAGAGACAGCGCGACCAGCGCTCGAGCTCGAGGAAGCCGGCTCCGACTATTGGCGCAGCGCCCTCCTCACCACCTTCGGCGTCTCGACCTTCCTCGGAGGGGAGGGCCGGATTGCATCAGCCCTTCTCGACGAAGCGGTGACGTCGAGCGAGGAGTCCGGCCACACCCTCGCGCTGATCCACGCCCTCGGCTGGTGCGCCGTCGTCCATGCGGAGATCGGTGAATCAAGTCGCGCCGATCAGGTGCTGGACGACACCGACGCGCTGCAGCGAAGGCAGACCGGGCTGGCGAAGTACTTCGGCATGTCGATGGCGCACGTCGCTCGCGGAAAGCTGCTCGAGCGGCAGGGCCGGCTGAGAGAGGCCGACGAGGCTCTGTCGCGAGGCATCGAGCTCGCTCGACAAGGCAACGCCAAGTTCGACCTCTCGTACGGACTTCTCACTCATGCAGGGGTGAAGGGCGCTCTCGGCGATCGCCCCGCCGCGAAGGACATGCTGCACGAGGCCCGCCAGACGGCCGAGGCGTGCGCCGACCCGGGCGTGCTGCCGGAGTTGGTGGAAAGAGTCGAGCGCAGACTCCGCCTGATGCCGAGCCGAGCGATGGAGACGCCGTACGCGGAGGATCTCAGCGAACGGGAGCTCGCCGTGCTCCGCCTCCTGGCGACCGATCTCACCCAACGGGAGATCGGGGCGGCGCTCTACGTCTCGTTCAATACCGTCAAGACCCACGTGAAGAGCATCTTTCGCAAGCTCGGCGTCGCCACGCGCCCCGACGCGGTCTCGCGTGCGCGCGAGCTGAGACTGCTCTGAGCCTCTGGAATGCGCCCTCGTTCAGCCGATGAGAGGCGGTAGTGATGTCTGAGATGCGCGTCGGGGCGCCGGTGGTGGCGGCAACTGAGATCGAGATCAGGGCCCCTCAACAGGTCGTCTGGGATGTGCTAACGGCGATCGATCGGTGGCCGAGCTGGAATCCCACAGTCAAGTCCGCTTCGCTGCAGGGAAGTCTCGAGGAAGGAGCGGAATTTCGCTGGAAGGCCGGCCCCGGAACGATCGTGTCGAAGCTCGAAGTCGTGGAAGCGCCTCACCGAATCGCATGGTCTGGCAGGTCGATGGGCATCAAAGCGTTCCACGTCCACACGCTCGAGCAACGCGATGGGCAGACGCTGATCAGTACGGAAGAGTCCTACGAAGGGCTGATTGCACGGCTCTTCAGCGGTCGCCTTCGAAGGATGCTCGACGACTCGCTTCGAGATGGGCTTCGACATCTCAAGGCCGAGGCCGAACGGCAGGAGAACACCTAGGTTCCCGGGCGTCCTGGTTCGAGACGAGCCTTACCTTGCCGCCCAGCCGATTCTTGCCCACGGTGTTCCCTGTTCGGTGCCCTTGTCGAGGCGGTTGCGCGCGTCGAGCGCGGCTAGCCGGTAGACCTCAGTGAAGGTCGGAGTGTTGAAGGTCGCATCGGCGAGGTAGTCCACGGGCAGCTCGCCGGCGATCACCGCCTGCCCGATGTGCACCAGATCCGTCGCCGAGCTACCGATGATGTGAACGCCGAGGAGGCGTCGCGTCTCCGGGTGCACGAGCAGCTTCAGCCGACCTACGCGATCACCTGCGATCTCCCCGCGGGCCACTTGGCTGTAGCTGGCGATCCCGGCAACGTACGGCACCTGCTCCCGGACGAGCTCCTTCTTCGTTCGAGCCAACGAAGGAGATCTCCGGGATCGTGTAGATACCGTACGGGAGCAGGCGGACCGACGACCCTACGTGCTCGCCGAACGCCGCCAGTGCCGCGAATCGACCCTGGTCGGTCGGCCTTCGCACATCGTCGTGAGAGCCGATCACCTCGCCGGCGGCGAAGATGTGATCTGCGCTCGTTCTGAAGTCCGCCCCGACCGCGATGAGCCCCCCGGGGGCAGCCTCGAGCCCCGCGGCCTCGAGGTTGAGCGAGTCGGTCGCTCCGCGGCGCGCCGCTGCGTGGAGGGCGACCTCGGAGACCAACTCCTCCCCGCTGCGCAGCTGGAGGACGGCGTGTCCGTCCCTGGTTCGGGCAGCCTCGACGTCCTCGCCCAGTCGCAGGTCGACTCCGAGACCGCGAAGGTGGTAGCCGAACGCCTCGACGAGCTCGTCGTCGACGAAGTCGAGGAGTCGCTCCCGCCGGTCGACGACCGTGACCTCGACCCCGAGGATGGCGGCCATCGAGGCGTATTCGAGCATGGTCACGCCGGCGCCGACGACCGCAAGACTCTCGGGGATGGCGCTCAGCCCGAGCAGGCCGTCGGCATCCAGCACTCGGTGCCCGTCGAGCTCCATGCTCGCAGGGCGCGCCGATCTCGTGCCGACCGCGATCACGAAGCGCTCGCCGGCGATCCTTCGGCCGTTCACCTCGAGCGTGTGGGGATCGACGAACGACGGGCTCCCGACCAGCACGTCGATCGAGTTGCGCCGCAGCTCGTCGCGCATCGAGTCCAACTCGTGCTCGATCACCGGCCCGGCGCGCCACAGGAGGTCGTCCATCGTGAGCTCGTGCTTCCTGTGTCGGGCGAGGGCATAGGGGTTGACTATCTGGCCGGTCACCTCGACGATCGCGGCGCGCAGAGCCCGGGCCTGCAGCCAGCTCCAGGTCTCGGACCCGCCGGCGAGCGCGTCCTCACGCGCCGCGAGCGCAGTCCGTTTTCCGAGCCTGGCCGCCTGAACCGCCGCGGCCCGGGCGGCCGTGCCGGATCCGATCACGATGAGGTCGTACGTGGTCGTCGCCTCGTCAGGGTAGGAGCCGCGCCGCCCGGTCGCATCGGTGAAACGGCCGGTGGTCGTTCGGTGCGAACTTGCCGAAAGCCGCCTCGTGCTTCACGCTGCCTGCGTGCTCTACGGGCGCGACGCCGAGCGGGCCGAGATCGGAAGGCTGCTCAAGGCGGCTCGCGACTCGACGAGCGGTGTGCTCGTCATGTACGGCGAGCCGGGCGTCGGCAAGACGGCGCTCCTCAGGGACGCACGCGACCGAGCCGGCGACATGCACGTCCTGACCGCACGAGGTATCGAGTCCGAGGCGGAGCTTCCGTTCGCCGCGCTCGACCAGCTCGTGCGGCCGGCGCTGAGCCATCTCGACCGGCTCCCTGGCCCGCAGGCGGCGGCACTCGGCGGCGCGCTGGGCCTCCGGGGCGGGGGCGGAGAAGAGCGGTTCCTCGTCTACGCCGCGTGCCTCTCGCTCCTCTCCGAAATGGCGGATCGCCGTCCCGTGCTCTGCCTCGTGGACGACGCGCACTGGCTCGACAAGGTCTCGGCCGAGGCGCTGCTGTTCGTCGCGCGCCGCCTCGACGCCGAGGGCGTCGTGATGCTGTTTGCGGCGCGCGAGGGCGAGGTCCGCGGATTCGAGGCGGGAGACCTGCCGTCGCTGCTCGTCGAACGGCTCGACCCTGAAGCGTCGGCGACCTTGCTCGCCCGGGTCGCAAGCTCGGCGGCCCCGTCGGTCCGCGAGCGCCTGATCGAACAGACGCAAGGGAACGCCCTCGCGCTCGTGGAGCTCCCGTCGGCGCTCAGCGAAGGTCAGCTGGCCGGCGACGAGCCGCTCCCGGAGGCGCTGCCGCTCACGTCTCGCGTCAAGAGCATCTTCCTCGAGCAGGTCCGGCGGCTTCCGGACGAGGCTCAGCGCGTCTTGCTGGTCGCCTCGGCCGACGACCTGGAGGACGCACGGCTCGTTGCCCGGGCGAGCGAAGCGCTCGGCGCCGGCGCGCGCGGGCTCGACCTTGCGGAGCAGGCAGGCCTCGTCTCCGTGCGCGGAAGGCGGCTCGATTTCCGGCATCCGCTCATCAGGTCGGCGGTCTACGAGGCGGCGACGTCGAACGAGCGTTTGGTGGTCCATCGCGCGCTTGCCGACGCACTGGCAGAGGACGACGAGCACGCGGACCGCCGGGCCTGGCACCTCGCAGCATCGGTTCTCGAGCCCGACGAGGGCGTCGTCCGCGCGCTCGAGGAGGCGGCTGCCCGCGCCGAGGAGCGGGGCGGCTATCTGGCCGCGGCGAAGGCGTTCGCGCGCGCCGCCGAGCTCTCGTCGGACGGGCACGCCAGGGGCCGCCGTCTGGCCCGCGCCGCGCGAGCCGCCAGCATCGCAGGCGCCGACGAGTATGCGGTCGAGCTGGCCGGCCAGGCCGACCCTCTCGTCGGCGACAAGCTCCTTCGGGCGGAGCTCGCGCTCGCGGTCGGAGTCGCCGAGCTTCGCTGTGGCCACCCGCTGGACGGCGTCTCCAGGCTGACCCTCGCTGCTCGCGAGGTCGCGGAGCGCGACGCAGCGAAAGCGGTCGAGCTGCTCATCTGGGCAAACGCTGCTGCGTCGATAAGCGGCGACCCTTCGGCTCGCGCAGAGGTCTCCAGGCTGGCTGCCGATGTCGTATCCGCGGGCGGTGACGACGAGCTCGTGTCGGTCGCCCGGGCCCTCGCTGTCTTTGCGCAGGTCCGCGGCGGCGATACGTCGGCCAACGGTGCCCAGCTCGAGGAGGCATTCGCACGGGCTTCCACCTTCGACGATGCTCAGCACGTCTACGCCGTCAGCGTCGCCGCTCTCTTCGTCGGGGACAATCAGCGTTTCGCGACGCTGATCAACCGGGCTACTTCCCTCGCTCGGGCACGCGGGGAGCTCGGGATCCTCGCGGAAGCGCTCTCCCTGAGCGCCGCCCAGCACTACCTGGCGCAGCGCTTCGAGGAGGCAGCGCACGTGGCGCGCGAGGCGCTGCGGTTCGCGCGCGAGCTCGGGGCCGCCAATTCCGCCTCGACTCCTCTGGGCCTCCTCGCGTTCGCAGCGGCCATTCGCGGTGACGACGACGAGGCTCGTCAGCGAAGCGGTGAGATGCTCGAGCTTGCCGCTGCGCACGGCCTGCCGGCGCGCGCCACGTACGCCGTGTACGTGCTGGCCATGCTCGAGCTCGGCCGCGGGCGCTGGACCGAGGCTCTCGAGCACTTCAGAGTTGTCGCCGATCCTCGCCCGGACGTCGGCGACGCGTTCCTGGCCAAGGGCGCAACTCCCGATGCGATCGAAGCCGCGGTGAGGGCAGGCCGCCTGGAGGAGGCCCGTGCTGCGCTCGCAGGATTCGAGGAGTGGGCGCCGGACTCGGGCTACGCGTGGGTGCAGCCTCGACTCTCAGGCTGTCGCGCTCTCCTTGCCGACGGAGACGAGGCGACCTCGCACTTCGAGGAAGCGCTCCGGCTCGGTGCCGGCGGCGGCCCGTTCGACCTCGCGCGCCTCCAGCTTCTCTACGGCGAGCACCTACGGCGGGAGCGCCGGCGCACCGATGCGCGAGTGCAGCTCCGCGCCGCTATCGAAGGGTTCGAGCGCCTACGCGCGGAGCCGTGGGCCGAGCGGGCGCGGGCCGAGCTGCGCGCGTCCGGCGAGACGGCGCGAAAGCGCGACCCGAGCACGGTCGACCAGCTCACGCCCCAGGAGCTCCAGATCGCCCGCTTCGTGGCAGAGGGCCTCTCCAACAAGGAGGTCGCGGCCCAGCTCTTCCTCTCGCCCCGGACGATCGAGCATCACCTGCGTCACGTGTTCGCGAAGCTCGGCGTCAAGTCCCGCACACAGCTGGCGCGCCTCCCTCTGGGCCCTGGGCTCATTGCGGCACTTGGGCACCTGAGCGTGCTGGCCTCCGCCTGACGAAACGCGCGCCGCACCGGCGGTATTACCGATGCGATCGCGACGGCGGGCGCCCTAGGTTGGCCTCAAGGACCGCTTCGGAAGGAGACCCCGATGCCCAGCGCCCCTATCGAGAAGGACTCGAACCGACCCACGAATCTTGCTGCGCGGATGGCCCGGTGGAGCGCCCACCATCGAAAGAAGGCGATCTTCGGCTGGCTCGCGTTCGCGTTCGTGGCGTTTGCGATCGGGAACTCGCTCTTCACGCAGAAGGAGATCGTCTGGGAGACCTCCGGGCCCGGGGAGTCCGGACGGGCGGACACGATTCTCTACGAGGACTTCAAGCAGCCGGCCGGTGAGGCCATCGTCGTCCAGAACGCGGAGCTGACGGCGTCCTCGCCGGAGTTCCAGGCGGTCGTCCAGTCGGTGGTCGACGAAGTCTCGGCCCTTCCGGAGGTCGCGAAGGTCGAATCGCCCTTCGACCCCGAGGAGAACGCCGGCCTGGTCTCCGGTGACCAGCACTCGGTGCTGATCCCCGTCGACATCGCCGGTCCCTCCGACGAGGCCGTCGACCACGTCGATCCGATCGTCGCCACCGTCGACGAGATTCAGCAGGCGAACCCGGGCTTCTACGTCGGATCGTTCGGCGAGAGCACCGGGAAGGAGATCGAGGCTGCGTTCTTCGACGACCTCAAGAAGGCGGGGCTCTACTCCATCCCCTTGACGCTGGGCATCCTCCTGATCGCCTTCGGCGCGCTCGTCGCAGCGGGCATCCCGCTCCTGCTGGGGCTCACGGCCGTCCTCGCGGCGATGGGTCTCGTGGCGGTATTCAGCCAGGCGTTGCCGATGAGTGACGGCGTCGGCGCGATCATCCTCCTGATCGGGCTCGCGGTCGGCGTCGACTACTCGATGTTCTACTTGAAGCGCGAACGCGAGGAGCGTGCGGCCGGCCGGAGCGAGGAGGCCGCACTCGAGGCGGCGGCAGCGACCTCCGGTCGAGCGGTTCTCGTCTCGGGGCTCACCGTCCTCGTGGCCATGGCAGGCATGTTCCTCACCGGAGACGCCGACTTCGCCTCGTTCGCGGTCGCCACGATGACGGTGGTCGCGGTTGCGATGCTCGGGTCGCTGACGGTGCTGCCCGCGCTTCTCTCCAAGCTGGGGGACAACGTCGACCGCGTTCGTGTGCCGTTCGTCCACCGGCTGCGCCGCGACGACGGCGAAGGCCGGATCTGGGGGGCCATCATCGACCGCGTGCTCCGGCACCCGGCCCTGTCGGTGACGTTGGCGGGTGGTCTCCTGGTCGCGCTCGCCGTGCCCGCGCTCCAGCTGCGCACGGCCCAGGCCAGCATCGACTCGTACCCGCCGCAGTTCCTGACGGCCTATAACCGCGTCAAGGACGCCTTCCCGGGTACCGAGATCGGAGCCGACGTGGTCGTCAAGGCGCCTGACGTCGAGGCGCCGGCCGTCCAGGAGGCGATCGGCCAGCTCGAGTGGCGCGCGCTCCAGAACCGGCCTCATGAACGAGCCGATCGACGTCGACGTCAACACGGCGGGAACGGTCGCGACCATCTCGATCCCCGTCGAGGGCGAGGGAACCGACTCGACCTCGAACGCGGCTCTCGCCGCCCTGCGCGACGAGGTGATCCCGCCGACGCTGGGGGCGCTGCCAGACGCCGAGGTCGCCGTCACCGGCACGACCGCGCAGGCGAAGGACTACAACGACCAGATGAAGACCGTCGCGCCGCTCGTGTTCGGGTTCGTGCTCCTGTTCGCGTTCGTCCTGATGCTCCTTTCCTTCCGGTCGCTGGTGATCGCGGCCAAGGCGATCGTGCTCAACCTGCTCTCGATCGGGGCCGCCTACGGCGTCCTCGTGCTGGTGTTCCAGCACGGCTGGGGGAAGGGGCTTCTCGGCTTCGAGTTCACGGGCGGAATCGACCCGTTCCTCCCGATTCTCCTGTTCGTGATCCTGTTCGGCCTGTCGATGGACTACCACGTCTTCATCCTCAGCCGCATTCGCGAGTCGTACGACAGGGGGATGAGCACCGACGAGGCCATTACCCACGGGATCAAGACGACAGCCGGCGTCGTCACGAGCGCCGCGATCGTGATGGTGGGCGTCTTCGCCATCTTCGCCACGCTCTCGATGCTGATGCTCAAGCAGTTCGGCGTCGGCCTGGCCGTGGCGATCCTGATTGACGCGACAATCGTCCGGGCGGTCCTCCTCCCGGCGTCGATGAAGCTGCTCGGCGACTGGAACTGGTACCTGCCCAGCTGGCTCGAGTGGCTTCCGCACTTCGAGCACGGCGAGAAGCTCGAGCCGGTCAAGGCGCCGCCCGTTCCCACGCCGAGCTCCTAGCACGGTCGTGGCGAGCGCGAGCCAACCGATCTCCGAGTCCAGAGGGGCCGCCGCGCGAGTCGCGGCGGCCCTTCGCACGGAGGCGGGCCTTGCGCGGCTCGCGCTCGGCCTCGCCGCGCTCCACGTGGTCGACGACAACTTCCTCCAGCCACAGCCGGGAACCTCGGCACGTGACCACCTGGCCGGCGGCCTCGTGCAAGCCGGGCTCCTCATCCTCTTCGCCTGGGCCTACCCGCGTCTTCGGCCGGGCCTCCGCGGGACGCTCGCAATCCTTGTCGGGCTCTTCGTGGTTGTGATGGGCGTCGGCGAGGCGGGCTACTACACGCGGGAGAACGGCCCCTCCGGAGATGACTACACAGGGCTCCTGGCGATCCCGGCCGGCTTCCTCCTCATCGGTATCGGGCTCGTGACGCTCTGGAGATCGAGGAAGGGCGGCAGCGTGGTCCGCCGGTACCTGCGGCGGGCTCTGCTGACGGTCGGCTTCCTGCTCGTCGCGTACATCGTCGTCTACCCGGTCTCGGAGTCGTACGTAGTCACCCACGCGGCGCGCGCCTACGTGCCGACCGCGGAGCTCGGCGCCCCGTACGAGAACGTCGCCTTCACGACGAGCGACGGCCTTCGGCTCGAGGGCTGGTACGTGCCCACGAGGAACGGCGCCACCGTCATCGTCGTCCCGGGTCGCAAGGGGCCGCAGAAGCCCGCCAGGATGCTCGTCGAGCACGGCTACGGCGTCCTGCTCTTCGACCGGCGCGGGGAAGGCGAGAGCGAGGGGGATCCGAACGGGTTCGGCTGGGCGGGCACGCGCGACGTAAAGGCAGCGATCGCGTTCCTGCAGGATCGGCCCGAGGTCGACGACGACCGCATCGGCGCGCTCGGCCTCTCGGTCGGCGGCGAGGTGCTCCTCCAGGCGGCGGCCGAGACGCAAGACCTGCGGGCCGTCGTCTCCGAGGGCGCCGGCATCCGCTCCGTCCGCGAGGCGGTGGAACTGCCCGGGCTGGACTCGTGGATCACCACCGGCGTGATCGGCCTGATCACCGCCGCGACGGCTGCCTTCACGAGCGACCTGCCGCCCCCGGGCCTGAAGGATCTCAGCGCCGATATCATCGTCCCGGTGCTCTTCATCTACGCCACTCCCGGGCAGGGAGGCGAGAACCTGACACCGACCTACTACGAGGCGGCGAACGAGCCCAAGGAGCTCTGGGCCGCCGAAGGCGGGCACACCGGCGCGATCGATGCCGAGCCCGATGAGTACGAGCGGCGGGTCGTCGGCGTTCTTCGACCGCTCGCTCCTGGAGACCGAAGGAGGAGCGCCATGACGCATGGTCTACCTTCGCGGCTTGTTCCTGGTCGTGACTCCGCTGGTCCTCGCCGTGGTGCTGTGGTGGCATCCGCCCGGCGGCGACGAGATCTACGAAGGGGTACGCCACGACGTCGGTGCGTGGCTGTTCGTCCACACGGCCATGCTGCTCCTCATCCCGCTCGCTTGGCTTCGCGGTCTTCGTCCTGCTCCGCGGCCTGGAGGGCCTCGCGGCGACCGTCAGCCGTGTCGCTCTCGTGTTCTTCCTCGTCTTCTACACCGCATACGAGGTGACCATCGGGGTCGGGACCGGTCATCCTCGTCGACTACGCCAACGGCCTGACGCCCGCCGACCAGGCGGTCGTAGCCGACGCCATCCAGGACTACAACGAGAATTCCATCGTCGGCGACCCGGCCTCGTTCTCACTGATCCTCGGCTTCTTCGGCTGGGTGGTTGCGATGCTGGCGGCGGCGCTCGCCTTCTACCGCGCCGGCTTCGGCTGGCCGGCAACCATTCTGGTCGGCGCCTCCGCGGTCTTCGCCGTCCACCCGCCGCCGATCGGCCCGGTCGGCCTCGTGTGCTTCGCCGCCGCCGCCGTGTTGATCGAGCGTCGGCGAGCCCGCGACGCACGGGCGGCGACCGCTATGCGGGCGACGGCCGGGCTCGCACCCAGCGCCTGACCCGACGTTAGACACCCGAACCACGAGCGGTCTGGAGCAGTCGACGAGATCGGTGGTCAGGCGGTATCGCAAGACGTCCCACCGGCGCGGTCGTCGGGGTGAGCGCCTACCCTGTGACGAACATGTCTGCCGTTCGTACCATCGTCGTCGCGTTCGACGACCCCGAGAGCCGCACCCTCGCCCGGGCCGCGGACCTCGCCGAAGGCCTGAGCGCAGCCCTCGTCGTCACGAACGTCGCGCCGCGCGATCACGACTCCGCCGAGAACGTGACCCACTACGGCCGGGAGCGGCTCGAGCAGGCGCGCGCTTACCTGGCCGAGCGCGGCATCGACGCCGAGCTCGTCCAGTCGGTCGGACAGCCGGCCGAGGCGATCGTCTCGCTCGCCGAGGAACGGAAGGCCGATCTCATCGTGGTCGGGATGCGCAAGAAGAAGTTCTTCGAGCGGCTCGTCGAGGGAAGCGTGGCACAGAACGTCATGCGCCGAGCGGCGTGCGACGTGCTCGCGGTGCACTGATCCGGACGCAGTGAACGACCCGCGGCTCATCCTCGCCGGTCTCATCACCGGGCTCCTCGTCGGGATGACCGGCATGGGCGGCGGGGCCCTGATGACGCCGCTGCTCATCTTCATCTTCGGCTTCAACCCGGCGACGGCGATCGGCACCGACATCCTGCACGGCGCCATCTTCAAGTCCTTCGGGGCCGTTCGCCACCGGCGCCTCGGCACCGTCAGGGCCCGGCTCGCGGGCTGGATGCTCGTCGGGAGCGCGCCTGCGTCCCTCCTCGGCGTGTGGACCGCCACGTACCTGACCGACCGCTACGGGGACAGCGTCGACTCCGTCCAGGGCCGGGTGCTCGGGTACACGCTCCTGTTCGGGGCGATCGCGTTCGTCGTCAAGGCGCTCGTGCACCCGAGCAGAACGGAGGCGAGCCTGGGGCGGCTGTCGACCAGGGATCGCATCGTCGCGGTCTCCATCGGCCTGGTCGGCGGCTTCATCGTCGGGCTCACCTCGGTCGGGAGCGGGACGCTCTTCGCGCTCGCCATGCTCCTCCTGTTCCCGCTCGCAGCGAAGTTCGTCGTCGGGACGGACATCGCCCACGCGGCGGCGCTCCTCTTCGTGGCCGGACTCGGCCACCTCGTCGCGGGCAACGTCGACGTTCCCGCCATGGCCTGGCTCCTGGTCGGCTCGATCCCTGGCGTCCTGATCGGGAGCCAGATCAGCGTCGGGCTCCCGGAGACGGTCCTGCGCTTCTCCCTCGCCGGCGTACTCGCCCTGAGCGGTCTCAAGCTGCTCGACGTCCCCTATGCGAACCAGCTCGTGCTCGTCTCGCTCGTCGCCGGGCTCGCCGCGCTGGCCGTGTGGGGCGTGACTCTGGTCGTCCGGCGCACCAGGCCGGCGCCGGAGAAGCCCCCGCCTACGCGAGCAGCGCCCTGACGGAGCCGAGAGCGTCGGGCGCGACGCGGTAGTACGCCCAGCTCCCGCGCTGCTCGCGCGTCACCAGGCCGGCCTCGAGGAGCGCTTTCAGGTGGTGGCTGACCGTGCCTTGCGTGAGGCCCAGAGGCTCCACCAGATGGCAGACACAGGCCTCGCCGTCAGGCTGGGCCTGGATGAGGCTGAGGAGGCGGAGGCGCGCCGGCTCGGCCAGCACCTTGAGCACGGCGGCGAGCTCGTCGGCCTCCTCCGGCTCGAGGGCTTGCTGGAGGAGCGGGGGGCAGCTGTCTGCGAGCGTGGCGATGGTTCTCATCCCGTGAAGGATATTGACAGCCATCGATGCCTTCGGCAAGATCGGCCACGTGGCAGGTGTCCCGGAGGTGCTCTTCGTCTGCGTCCACAACGCGGGCCGCTCGCAGATGGCGGCGGCGCTCATGCACCACCGGGCGAAGGGCACGGTGCTCGTGCGCTCGGCGGGCTCGGATCCCGCCGCGGAGGTCAACCCGGTCGTCGTCGAAGCGATGGCCGAGCTTGGCATCGATCTTTCCCGCGAGCTCCCCAAGCCCCTCGCCGACGAGGTCGTCCGCGCTGCGGATGCGGTGATCACGATGGGTTGCGGCGACGCCTGTCCCATCTACCCGGGCAAGCGCTACCTCGACTGGGAGCTCGACGATCCTGCGGGGTTGGATCTCGAAGCCGTGCGGGCGATCCGCGACGAGATCGACTCGCGCGTGCTGGTCCTGCTCGCCGAGCTCGTCCCCGACCGCGACGAGTGACGGCCGGACGCCACCTCGCCGCCGAAGCGCTCGGCACCTTCGCGCTCGTCTTCTTCGGCGCCGGGGCGATCATGGTCGATGCCGAGGGCGGTGGTCTCGGCCAGCTCGGGATCGCCGTCGCCTTCGGCCTCGTCATCACCACGATGATCTACGCGCTCGGCCACGTCTCCGGCGCCCACTTCAACCCCGCCGTCTCGTTCGGCTTCGCCCTCATGCGGCACTTCCCGTGGAGCCGGGTCGCCGGCTACTGGGCCGCCCAGGCCGCCGGGGCCGTCGTGGCGGCGCTGCTCCTGCGCGCCTCGCTCGGGGACGTGGCCAACGTCGGTGCCACGCTTCCCTCGGGGTCAGATCGCCAGGCGTTCCTCTGGGAGGTCGTGCTGACCTTCTTCCTGATGCTCGTGATCATGGCCGTCGCGACCGACACCCGGGCGGTCGGCGAGGCCGCCGCGCTCGCGATCGGCGGAACGGTCGGGCTGTGCGCGCTCGTCGGCGGGCCGGTGAGCGGCGCGTCGATGAACCCGGCGCGCTCCCTCGGACCGGCGCTGGTCTCCGGCGACCTCGACTCGCTCTGGATCTACCTGCTCGCGCCCCTGGTCGGCGCCTCGCTGGGCGCAGTCGCCTACCAGCTCCTGCGAGGCGGGACGATCAGCAGCAGCCAGTCGCAAAGGCGGTGACGGGGATCGCGCCGACCTCGCCGGCAGGTCGTCTGGCTTTGACGATCGCGCCGTGGATGCCGTCGGCGACCTCGTGCGTGAACTCCACCGAGACATCTTCGAAGCCGGCCGTGGCGAAGGCCGCCTCGTACTCGCCCTTCGAGAGCGCCCCGGCGATGCAGCCGACGTGCGAGCCGCGGTCGGCGCGCTCCTCGGGCAAGAGGCGGTCCTCGGCGACGACGTCGGAGATCCCGATCCGCCCGCCGGGCTTCAGCACGCGCGCGAGCTCGGCGAAGACGGCGGGCTTGTCGGTGGAGAGGTTGACGACGCAGTTCGAGATGACGACGTCGACGGAATCGGTCGGGAGCGGCATGTCCTCGATGATCCCCCGGAGGAACACGGCGTTTCGCACGCCGGCTTCCTCGGCGTTGCGCCTCGCCAGGCTGAGCATCTCCTCGGTCATGTCGAGCCCGTAGGCGATGCCGGTAGGGCCGACGCGCTTCGCGGAGAGGATGACGTCGATCCCGCCGCCCGAACCGAGGTCGAGCACGGCCTCGCCCTCGCGCAGGTCGGCGACGGCGGTCGGATTGCCGCACCCGAGACTGGCCTGCGCGGCCTTCTCGGGAAGCTCGCCGCGCTGCTCGTCCTCGTAGAGCGCCGAGCCGAAGTAGGCGTCGGGCGCCTCGCCGCTGCAGCAGCTTCCGCCCCCGCAGCTTCCCTTCGACCCCTCGCTCACGGCCAGGGCGGACTCGGCGTACTTGCGGCGGACGTCCTCGCGCACAGCGTCTGCGGACGTGGTCATCTGGGTCTCCTTAGATCGAGGAGAGGCGCCAGGGTGGAGGCCGCCTCGGGGCTCAGCGTGTAGTAGGCCCACTTTCCGCGCTGCTCGCGCTCGAGCAGGCCTGCGTCGGTGAGCTTCTTCAGATGGTGGCTCACCGTCGGCTGCGAGAGGCCGAGCGGCTCGACCAGCTCGCAACCGCAGACCGCCTGGTCGGTGGTCGCCAAGGCGTTCACGATGCGGACCCTCGCCGGATCGGCCAGAGCGCGGAAGAGCGCTGCCGTGGCAGCGGCCTCCTCGTCGGAGAGGATCGGCGCCGTGAGGGGCGCACAGCAGGCGAGGGGGGTGATGGGGTCGAGGAGGGGAAGCTCGGTACGCATCGACGGAGATCAATGTATCGAGGAACATCGATGCATGTCAAGCCCTTGGGCGATCGCCGGCCGTCGTATCATTCGTGGATGCAGGCCCTGCCGCCGCCTCCGCCGCCGACTCCGATCGTGGCGCCGTGCCCGGCGGAGGCGCGCCAGCTCCACCGGGCGGCCCACTGCGGCTATGTGCGCGTGCCGCTCGACCGGACGAAGCCCGGCGGTAGGTCGATCCGCGTCTACTTCGAGCGCTACCCGCGGAGGAACCGGGAGCTGCCGCGGATCTCGACGGTCGTCTCGCTCGAGGGCGGGCCCGGGTATGCGGTCACCCCGGGACGCTCCAGCCGCGTCGATCTCTGGCGCCCCGTCTCCGGCCGCCGCGACCTCGTGCTCATCGACCTGCGGGGCACGGGCGGGAGCGCGCCGCTCGGCTGCAAGGCCTTCTCGCGCCCGACGCGCCGGTATGTGGCCCGGGCGGGCCGTTGCGCGGCGCAGATCGGCCCCAAGCGCGACTTCTTCTCCACGTCGCAGGCGGTTCAGGACATGGAGGTGGTGCTCCGGGCCCTTCACGCAGGGAAGATCGATCTCTACGGAGACTCCTACGGCACCTACGCGGCACAGGCCTACGCGCTTCGCTTCCCTCAGCGCCTCCGCTCACTAACGCTCGATGCCGCCTACCCGCTGCCCGGCACGGACCCGGCCTGGGCCGACCTGGTCGAGGCGATCCGGCTCGGGCTCGAGCGCTCCTGCTCGCGCTCGGTGACCTGCCCGGTGCAGGATCCCGTCAAGCTGGTCACGCGTTTCGCCGACCGTGTGCGCGTGGAGCCGATCCTCGGCTTCGGGCGCGACGGCGACGGGACGCGGACGCGCGTCCGACTCGACGAGGACGCCTTCGTGCAGCTCGTCTCTGCCGGCTACTGGTACCCGGGGCTCTGGCGCGACCTGCCGGCCGCGCTCGGCGCGGCCAACCGCGGCGACACCGCCGCGATCCTTCGACTCGCCGCCGAGACCGTGACGGTCGTGTCCGAGCCGGAGGATCCGACTACCTGGTCGGAGTCGCTCTACCTCTCCGTCATCTGCCACGACTATCCCCAGCTCTGGGACTTCTCCACGCCGATGACCGCCCGGCGCGCCGAGGCAGAGAGCCGGATCGCCGCCTACCCGCCCGGCACGTTCGCGCCCTTCAGCGCCGGGGCCTGGACCGGCACCGAATTCGAGGGCGCCCTCGCCTGCCTCCGCTGGCCGTCGCCGTCGCGGCCGGATCCGCCCGACCCGCCCGGAGCCGTCTACCCCGACGTCCCGACGCTCGTCCTGAACGGCGACCTCGACACGATCACGGCCTCGTCCGGGGCCCGCGAGGTGGCGCGACGCTTCCCCGGCTCCACCTTCGTCGAGGTCGCCAACTCGGTGCACGTGACCGCGCTCGCCGACTGGGATCTGTGCGCCTCGCGGATCTACGCCCGCTTCGTCCGCAACCTGGCTCCCGGGGACACGTCCTGCGCCGGGGAGGTCGGCGAGTGGAACGTCATCCCTGAGTTCTCGAGCTCGGTCGAGGACGTGGATCCGGCCCGCCGCGCCTCGGGCGACGACTCGACACGGGAGGACCGGCGCCTGGGGGCGGCGGCCGCCCTCACCGCGGCCGACGTGATCGCACGCTGGATGGTGAACTACGACGGCACGGGCGTCGGCCTCCATGGCGGGCGCTGGTGGTATTCGGGCTACCCCACCGTCCGCTTCCGGCTCACGAACGTGCGGCTCGTGCCGGGCGCCTCGGTGACGGGGACGGTTCGCTGGGCCTACGAGGGCGGTGCTTCGAGCGCCAAGGTCGACGTGCGAGGCCCAGACGGCGTCACGGGGACGCTCCGGATCGCGTGGCTCAAGCGCCCGCAGGCGACGGCGACGCTCGAGGGCACGATCGGCGGCCGGCAGCTGCGCGCCACGATGCCGGCACCGTAGGCTTCGGGCGATGCTCCTGATCGCCGGCCTCGTCCTGCTCTTCCTGCTTCCGACCCCCTGGAACCTGATCGCGCTCCTCGCCGGCCTCGTTCTCTGGCTGGGAGAGGTCTTCGCCATCTGGCGCGTCGTCAGGAAGAAACAGGTTCAGACGGGCGCCGAGACTCTCGTCGGGCGCACCGCCAACGTGATCGTGGCGTGCCGGCCGCTGGGCCAGGTGCGCCTCTCCGGCGAGTCCGAGATCTGGCGCGCTCGCTGCGCAGACGGAGCCGAGGTGGGCGAGACCGTGCGGGTCGTCGGGCTCGACCAGCTCACCCTGATCGTCGAGCGCTCCTAGCTCGAGAGGCCGCTGATCGCGTCGCCGATCAGCTTCACGCCGATCAGCGCGAGGATCACGACCATGATCACGGTGTTGTTGCGGGCCATCCAGCTCTGGATCCCGTCGAGCAGCGGGCGGGAGCGGTCGCCCATGGCCAGGGCGATCACAACGGGGGTGGCCACGCCGAGGCAGCCGATCACGACGAAGATCGCGAGCACCAGCGCCTGCTCGCCCGCCGGGATGCCAGTCTGCGCGATCGCGGCCGCGCCGGCGACGGTCAGGATCAGGTTCTTGGGGTTGAGCGCCGTGAGCACGACGCCTGCGCCCAGGGCCTTCGGCGGGCCGAAGCCCTCCAGGGCGCTCATCCATTTCGGCGTCGGGGCGGTCTCGCCGCGCGCGGGCCGGCCGCGCCACTGCTTGACGGCGACGAGCAGGAGGAGGAGGCCGAGCACGAGCTCCAGGGCGGAGACCCAGGTTGCCGGCGCCCCGCTCTCGCTTGCCGAGGCCCCCGACGCCACGACGAGCACGATCGTGCCCACGACGGCGGTGCCGAGCGTACAGCCGAGGACGAACGCAGGCCCGTTCACGCGCCCGCGCGGCGTCCCCAGGAAGAGCACGGAGGCGATGATCGGAAACGGGCTGATCGCGACCCCGACGGCCGCCGGGAGCATCTGCCCGATCGCCTCGCCCATGCGCGCGTCCTCTATTCAGCCGTGCGGCGCCGCGGGGCTCGCTCGAGCGCCATCACCGTGACCCAGGCGGCGACCCCGGCCAGGATCGCCGCCGGGACGGCGTCCGCGCCGGCCGGGCCGACGAGGAGCGACCCGATGACGATGGAGGCGAAGAGGAGCCTCGTGACCGCGGCGCTGCCCGCCGCCGTCCCGGCCGCGACGGCGAGCGTGGGCGAGACGTCGAAGGCGAT